>JANQPT010000031.1 GCA_028285345.1 Planctomycetales bacterium | reverse complement strand
CCTCCTTTCTAAGGAATGATTATCCAACTCGCCCACCCGTCTGCCAGGACGGGACCAGCGAGTCAAAACTTAACCCCAACAAAGCACCGCCACCAAACAAGACAACACCGGCACTGACCGGCTCTCCAACCATGCACATAACGGCCTCCCGGCCATCCTCTGATCGCCGGGGGGTTTTTTGTTGTGCCCAGCAATCAT
The DNA here is from genome assembly GCA_028285345.1 of Planctomycetales bacterium. Taxonomy (GTDB): domain Bacteria; phylum Planctomycetota; class Planctomycetia; order Planctomycetales; family Planctomycetaceae; genus Symmachiella. Next base: position 115,892 of record JANQPT010000031.1, on the reverse strand, counting down.
CAAACCCCCGGCAGAGCCGGGGGCTGATGCGAGGGCGGTTCTTGCTCTCAAAATAACCGTCCACTACACTACCCACGCATTAGGACGCCAATCGCTTGTCGCCGGCGCCGCTTGTTCATTCCTTGCACCTTTGCGCCGGCCAACATGACCGATCCCTTGCCCGCAGTCTCACAGCGCCGCGTGATTCTCGCCGGCCTCATCGGCAACGTAATGGAGTGGTATGACTTTGCCGTCTACGGCTACTTCGCAACGGTGATCGGCCGGCAGTTTTTTCCCGCTGACGATCCCTCAGTCTCAGTGATCTCCGCCTTTGGCGCTTTCGCCGCCGGGTTTCTCGTGCGGCCGCTGGGTGGGCTGCTGTTTGGCCGCATCGGCGATCTGGTCGGGCGGCAGCGGGCGTTGACGATCTCCGTACTGGCGATGGCGATCCCCACCGTGCTGATCGGACTGCTGCCGACTTACCAAACCGTCGGAATTCTGGCGCCGGTGATGATCGTGTTGTTGCGTATCGTGCAGGGGCTCTCCGTCGGCGGTGAATACACAAGTTCCTTGGTGTTCCTGGCCGAGCATGCACACCCCGACCGCCGCGCTCAGACAGCCGTTTGGGGGGCGTGGGGCGCGACGGCGGGAATATTGCTCGGATCAGCCCTGGGCGCGTTGATTTCCAATATTCTGAGCGAAGACCAATTGGTGAGTTGGGGCTGGCGGTTGCCGTTTATTGCCGGCGCCGTCGTCGCGGGAACCGGCTATCTGCTGCGACACGGGATTCATGCCCAGCCGATTTCCAGTTCCAGCAAGAACCCGGTTCGCGACACGTTCGGCAAACACCGCGTTGAAGTGCTCAAAGTCGCCGCGATCAACGTCAGTCTGGGCGTTGGCTTTTACACAGCGTTTGTGTACGCGGTGACGTACATCAAGGAAATCGACAAGCTGCCCGAGAGCGTCGCCCTGGATCTCAATACCGCCAGCATGGTGCTGCTGCTGGTGCTATTGCCGATCTCGGCTTGGCTTTCCGACCGCTTCGGCCGCAAACCGCTAATGATCATCGGGAACAGCCTACTCACTTTCGGGTCGATCGGATTCTTTCATCTGATGCACTCCACAAATCAGGCCACCATTTTTTGCGGCGAATTGGGATTTGTCGCGTCAATCGGCATCATGACCGGCGGCGTAGTGGCCGCCAATGTCGAGCTGATGCCCTCCGCGATTCGCTGCACGGGGCTCGCGTTCGCCTACAATGCCTCCGTCGGTTTTTTCGGAGGCACGACCCCACTGACCGCGGCGCTGCTGATCTCAACGACTGGCGATCCGATATCACCCGCTTGGTGGGTCAGCGCCGCCGGCGCCGTCTCCTTGGTCACTTCGATCTTCTTCGTGCATGAAACGCGGTTTAAGTCGTTGGCGTGAACGATGAATCTGTTTTACGACGGCGCGGACCTTGCTTCAGCCGCCAAACTCAGAGATCCAAGGTTCCGGTGGCTACAGGAACTCGGGGCCCTGGAACTGGCCGCGGTTGACGAAGAAGCAGCTGGATTTTTGTTCGGCTATGAACAGGGTACTGAGAAACTGCTGCGGCAGGTTGGCGCCCACCCCGCAATTCATGACCAACCCGACGAACGTCAAGCACTGGTCAATCTCGATGAAGTCCTGAAGGCTCTTCAAGACCACAACATCGAGGTTCCGACTCCGAGAACCTGGTTGATTGAAATGGACAATGAGTGGCTGGGTGATCTGAAGTTTCCACTATTTGTTCGGACGCGAAAGTCGTCATGGAAACGTGGAGGCGGACAAGCCAAGGTCGACACGCTCAAAGAACTTGCCGACGAGGCAGAGCTATTACGACGAACGTTTGGCTGGGATGCACCAATCATCGTTCGCGAGTGGCTGGACATCGCAGTGGCAGGGAGATGGATGTTCGGTGACGCTCCACAGGAGGTTCGCACCTGGATCGTCGATGGAACTCCCGTCGCGTGGAGTTTTCATTACCTGCATGCCATTTCGGATCCCGCAGGGTTTCCGCCGTCACACGACGATCTCAAGGAACTGCGATCCCTCGCGGCGCGGGTCGCCAAGCCGTTTCGCTCACGTCTGATCGCCGCTGATTTCGTCAGAGATGTACGGGGCGACTGGTACTTTCTGGAAGCGGGTCCAGGAGCGGCATGCGGAACGGCTCATGAAAAGGTTTTCAAGTTTGTGGCGAGTAAACTGGTCGGCAGGGACCGTAACATTCATGCAGATGCAGTGGGCGGTCCCTTTTGAAAAACGATGTCTGCCGTTCAAACCAGCCCAAGCTGTGGTACACTAGACCTCAGCGTGCAGGGCGCTGCTGTGTCCGCGGAAAGGGCTGAGTCCACCTGACCGGTTTTAAGTTGACGACTGACTGCGCACCTTCTTTCGGTTCGCGACGCGGACACCGAGCCTGGCGGCAATCTGCCGCGGAAAGGAGGGCGTCATGCCACGCCAACAGTCACCGTCGACGCGGTCGCTGCCCGCAGGCCCGAGCCTCGTTCAGCTTCGAAAACTGGCCAAGGAACTGCTCAAATCCTACAGAGCCGGGGACCAGGCCGCAGCCGCCGAGGTCGCGCAATTCGAGAAACGGCCCGATCCCGCAGACTTCAAGTTGGCCGACGCCCAGCGCGTCTTGGCGCGGGCACACGGGTTCGCCAGTTGGACCAAGCTTAAGCAGCACGTCGAAGGTCTGACGATCGATGCGTTTCGTGACGCTGTCGAGTCCGGCGATCTCGATCGCGTTCGCGACCTGGCCGAACAGCGTCCTGATTTCGTCGGAATTGAATGTGGCGGCATTTGGGGTGAAAGGATTGCGCTGCACTTCGCCGTGCTCAATCGTGATCGAAAAATGACCGCCTTGCTGATGCAACTCGGTTCCGACGCACGGAAAGGTTTTTGGCCGTATCGCGACGCGACGTCGGCGACGACCATCGCCGCCGAGAGAGGGTACGACGACATCGTGGAGATCATCGAGCGGGCGGAACAGCGCCGGCTTCTGGCCGCCAACCCACCGCAAGCAACCGTCGATTCCAGAACGGATCAGATTCTCACGGCGATCCTAGAAGACCGCGGATCAGAGGCGATCAGTCTCCTGGAAGGCGACCTCGCGCTCGCGGGGGCGTGCAATAGCTATGGGGTAACTCCGCTGCACATGGCGGCGTGGAAGCACGATCCGGAAACAGCCGCCTGGCTGCTCGATCATGGGACGCCGGTCGATCCCCGCTCCCCGTATTACGTTCCCACTCGCCCCTCAAGAGCCGGGCGAGGCGGTGGTACAACGCCGCTCGATTACGCGGCAATCGTCGCCGGCTGGTCGGTCGGCGGTCGCGTTTTGCCGTTTCTGGAAAACGCGAATCTTGGCCGCGACCGATTCGAACAAACCATGACATTACTCCTGGATCGCGGAGCCGAGTGGACGCCGCGCGCCGCCGTCGCGTTTGGCCCCGTGGAATTGGTCTCGCGAATGCACCGCGAGGGACGACTCATCAACCAGATCCACTTTCGACGGGGCGGGTTGCTGTCGATCGCGGTACGCGTCAACCGCAGGCAGATCGTCGAACTGTTGTTGGATTGGGGATTCGATCCCGACGAACCGGCCTCCCCTACGGAAAACGGCGAAGAGAGTTGGGGCATGCCGCTCTGGTTTGCTGCGTTGTGCGGTCGGCATGATCTCGCGAACTTGCTGCTGGATCGCGGGGCGGACGTGAACGCCGTAGTCCACGCCTGCGGTGACGCGCTAAGCATCACCGACCTGACAAACGACGAACGGATGCGTCAATTGCTGTTGCAGCGCGGCGCGCAGGTCGCCGTCGAACACATTGGCGGCCGCGGAGACCGGCGAGCTGCGGCAGATGTGTTGGATGGAAAAATGCCGGCGCGAAGTTTGGATATCGACGACCCGTCGCGCGAGAAACTGGCGGAGCAAATGCTCACAGCGGCCGCAGGAACCGATGCCGAGATTGTCCGGCTCTGCTTGGCGCACGCTTGCCGAGTACTGGATGATGCGTGGTGGCATTACGCACTGATGCGGGCAACTTTACCGGCGAGTTTCAAGCTGATTCTCGACCACGGAGTCGATCCGAACGTATGTTCCGAAGCGGGTCAAACTCCGCTGCACCATTTGGCCACTGAAGAGCGTGACCTGAGTTTTGCCCAGATGTTGCTCGATGCGGGAGCAAAGCTCGACCGGCGCGATGAACTGCTCCGCTCAACGCCGCTGGGCTGGGCCTGCCGTTGGGGCCGCCGCCAACTTGTACAGTTCTACCTCGAGCAAGGCGCCGACGCGGTCGAATCCGATGCGGACGCCTGGGCCACACCGATCGCTTGGGCGCGAAAAGGAGGGCACAACGAAATCGCCGAATTGCTGAAGATGCACGGCGCCGTGTGAATTCGAAGGGCTTCCGCCCACATTGGCTGATTCCTCAAACGGACGTTCGGCGGAACACTGTACCAATCGCGGGGTTGGCTTGTTCTTTCTCCGTTGGTGATTGGTGCCTTCCGCGGCCTGCTAATTCGGCCCGCCAAGCGGCACAAACCACCATGTCTCAACGGGCTCGCGCCCGCATCGAGCGGCGGTCGCTAGTGACGCGGCGTTACTGCCATGGATCGTTCCCCAAACCAGATCGCCCGGAGGCAGCACGTGCATTAGACCAAGCTGAAGTGCTGTGCCCAGGCCGCGTCCTTGGGCTTCAAGCACAACGAACTCTTCCATGATCGACCAACCGTCAAAGGCCCGCTCTGTCTGCCACTGGCAGGCGGCGAGGCCCAGGAACTTGCCGCCATCGGTCGCCACTACAATGTGGCCGTCGTCGAGGTACGCATTCAATTCGTCTGCGTCGCATGGCGACACTTCTTGTCCAAGGGGACTCGACTGCTGCCAAAGTTCAATTGCCTGGCGGAATTCTTCAAACCACGACAGGTCACAAGCCGGCGCCACGCTCGCGTGTGGTGCTCCGGCGGCGGGACCTGCGAACAGTTGCTGATCGACCTCTCCCGGCCATGGCGGGGGTGTATTTCTCGACCAGCGGAATCGAATGGCCCGAGGAGCAAAGGACGCGAAGGCTTCTTCGATGGCAACAATCCAGCGTGGACACGGCGCGCCGGTCCACGCCAACAAGTCAACGAACGGTTGAGCGACATCTCCGCCTTTGAAACGAATACCAGCAAGAAGAGTTTCTCCGTCGACGCTTAGTTTTCGGTGCTGGTATGCACTGCAGCTCAATTCGGAGATGGGACACGACGCAGCGAACCTTCGAGCGAAGACGTCGTCATCGCATCGAGCTAGTTGCTTCTCAAGCCATTCGGCAACCCGCGCAGAGTCTCCGAATCGAGGAACGTCTAAATTCCATGGGATGGACATGTCCGTAATGTATCGACGGGTCCAGCCGACAGCAAACGCCGGATCACCGCCCTGCTCAGGCCGATTCCTCCAGCGGAATCAGCTTCGGCACCGGCAGGCGCATCCCTTTCACTCCGCCATGCTGTTTGACAAGCGTGCGGAAGTCCGACTTGAGAAACCGGTAGCACTCTTTGGGGGGACCTTGCCGCAAATACTCGTCGACAAACGACTCGCACAGGGCGTCGTATTCCTTTTGGCTGTGCGAGTGGACGTGGTAGCGGCCAGGATGGCGGCGGATATCGCCGTCGAAATGCGGACTGATGTGGTGTAGTTCGTGAACGACGGTGATCATCTTTTCACGGAAATCGTGATTCAAAAACCGCGGCAGATAAAACGTGAGAATGTACAAGATTTCATTCTCGCCGCTGCGGTCGAAAAGCCGCTGCACCGTCCATTGCCGCCCGTAGCGCGTCGTGGTCAGGGAGCCGGCTTCGAAGCGCATCGGCGTCAGCTTAGCCTGCAAACCATAGGAAACGTGACGGCGGGCCTGAGCGAAAGTGACCGCGACCTGATCCATCCGCACATGGGCGAACTCACCAACACGGGTGGTGATGTCGCGGCAAAGCCGGTCCATGGCGCTGCTGAAGTCGAACCCCTGACTCGCCATGTTCGTTGAGATTCCTTTCCCAACCAGAGGGCGCTCGCACAGCGCGAGCCATCGCGAAAAGCTACTCCTGAGCCTTCTTTTCATCTTCGGCTTGTTCGTCGGCCGCTTGTTCGTCATCCGTCGCATCACCTGCTTCGGCGTCGGTTTCAGCGTCAGCTTCGGCAGTTGCCGACTCGTCATCAGGAGCGTCGTCTTCAGCGGATTCTTGTTCCTGGTCCTCTGCTGCTTCGTCGTCATCGACGACCGCTGGTGCCGCCCGTTTGGTCGTGACCCGATCACGCTCTCCGACGAACTCGATCAGGGCTTGCTCGCCGGCGTCACCCAGTCGGACGTCTGCCAGCCGCACAACGCGCGTGTAACCGCCGGGACGATCCTGAAATCGCTCTGCCAACTCTGAAAACAAAATGTCCACCGCTTCCTGATTACGCAGCAGCGCAAAGGCGCGGCGGCGGTACGCAACAGCCGGGGCGATTGCCTGGTTCCACTGGTTCCAGGTTTCTGATTTTCGCCAACTCTCGTATTCGTCGGTATGTCGGTTGGCGGTCGTCGCAAACTCACTGGCCCGTTCGGTGTGCTCCAGCGACTTGCGGGCCATGGTGACCAACCGCTCCACGAACGGCCGCAGCTCCTTCGCTTTGGCCAACGTCGTGACAATCCGCCCCGGAACCTTGGGGGCCTGGGAATCGTCCTCATCCACGGCGACCGAACAGATCAAACTGCTGGCCATGTTGCGAAACATCGCGCGGCGGTGAGAGGCGTTGCGGCCGAGCTTCCGGCCTTTCATTCGGTGACGCATGGGACTGTCTTAAACTTTCCGTCAATGATCGTAAGTGCCAGGCGGTCGCATCGGGCTGCCGCGCTGCCAAACTCTCGTGTCGCAAACTCAAGTGAAGATGCAGGCCATTAAGCCATGCCTCCAGGCGCCGAACCGGAGCCCAGGGGAACCCGCATGCCCAATCGCAAATTGATCGCGTCCAGACGCTCCCGGACTTCGGTGAGTGTCGTTTCGCCGAAATTGCGGACCTGCAGCAACTGATCTTCGGTCCGAGAGACCAAATCGCGGACTGTGTTGATCCCCTCCGATTCCAGGCAGTTGGTCGCCCGCACCGACAGATTCAATTCCGCCAGCGACTGATTCAGCTTCTCTTCCAACTCCGTGTCAACGGGCGCGTAACCGGTCGCTTCCATCATTTGCTTCAAGTTCGCGTCCGGCGGCAACTCGGGACCCGGCTCGCGGTAGGTGACGAACGGATTGAGGTGCTTGCGGAGAATCTTGGCCGCTTCGACCAGCGCCATTTCCGGCGTGACGGTCCCGTCGGTCCAGATCTCCAAGATCAACTTATCATAGTTCGTTTTCTGGCCGACCCGCGTATCTTCGATCTTGTATCGCACGCGTACTACGGGCGAATAAAGCGCATCGAGCGGAATGACGCCGACTTCCGTCTCCATTTCGTACTGTTCGCTGGCCGGGACATAACCGCGGCCGGTCTGCGCCGTCAGTTCCATCACCAGCGGAACGTCGTCGGTCATCGTGGCGATCACCAAGTCCTTGTTAATCACCTCGACGTTGTCGTCGGTAATAATATCGCCGCCCGTCACAACGCCCCGCTCGTGGCGTTCGATTCGTAGTGTCTTGGTCTCGCCGGTGTAGTTCTTGATGACCAGAGACTTCAGGTTCAGCACGACGTCGGTCACATCTTCGACGACACCGGGAATCGTGGTGAACTCGTGCTGGACGCCCTGAATCTTGACCTTGGTCAGCGCAGCACCCTCCAGGCTGGAGAGCAAAATGCGCCTGAGGCTATTCCCGATCGTCACACCGAAGCCGCGTTCAAACGGCTCGGCGGTAAACCGCCCGTAAGTTGGACTCGCGACATCCAGATCTGGACTGACCTTACTGGGAAGTTCCAAACCTCGCCAACGAATTCGCATCTGGTTTTCTCCAACAGGGACAAAAAATTGTCGGTGCCGACCGCAGCCGGTCTTTGGGGCCCACCGGAAATGAAGGGCCGCTTCCTACAATGCCCATGTCCGCCTGCGTGGTCAAAGGCGGACGAACTTCTAAAAGAACAACTTTACGCCGTCGATTTGCACTCACTCAGTCGCGTCATCAAACGCGACGCCGTTTCGGCGGGCGGCAGCCGTTGTGAGGCAGCGGCGTGACATCTTCGATCGCTTTGATTGTCAGGCCGGATGACTGCAGGCCCGTGATCGCGCTCTCCCGGCCCGAACCGGGACCCTTCACCCGCACTTCGATTTCTTTCACACCAAATTTTGCAGCCCGCTCCGCACACGTCTCCGCGGCGCGCTGGGCCGCGAACGGGGTGCTCTTGCGGCTCCCCTTAAACCCGCTCGTGCCCGCGGTCGCCCAACAGAGCACGTCGCCGTTGACGTCCGTCACGGTGACGGTGGTATTGTTAAAGGTCGCCTTGATATGCGCAATCGCCCGCGTGACGTTCCGGCGGACTTTGCGTCGCTTTGACTTTGCCAATTCAAACTCTCCCGTCTCTTAACTGCAGCTGATTGCTCAACCTGATTACCGCACACCGGCCGTAAAACAGAACGTCGCCCGGCACACCTCACAACTTAGTGCCGCATGTCCTTGACGCCCTTCTTGCCGGCGACCGTTTTGCGAACTCCCTTTCTCGTACGGGCATTCGTCTTTGTGCGTTGCCCGCGTGCGGGAAGGCCCCGCCGGTGCCGCAAGCCGCGATAGCAACCGATATCCCGCAAGCGGGCGATATCCTGCTGCACCTTGCGTCGCAACTGCCCCTCGATCACGTACTCCTGATCCAACAACTTCGCGATTCGTGTGATGTCGTCTTCGGTGAGATCCTTGGCTTTCGACTGCGGATCCAGATCCAATTGGTAACAGATCTGAATCGCCGTCGCGCGGCCGATCCCGTACAAGTAGGTCAACGATACGTAGACCGGCTTGTCGTTCGGAATGTCGACACCCTGAATACGAGGCATAAATCAATCGCTCCGCTGGAAAGACTTCAGAATCGTCTCACGTGTCGCAATGGTTGCGACCCTCATGCTTTCGCGAGTCGACTCTGGATTTGGTTACAAAAATGATCACTGTCCGCAGTTGGGACAACGGTATCAATTGGCATCAGCGAGATGTTAAGTGGACGGGATTTCGCATCCCGATTCACCAACTTCTCACGCCTATCCCTGCCGCTGTTTGTGGCGGGGATTTGATGAGCAGATCACATAAATCTTGCCCTTGCGGCGCACGATTTTACAGTTCTCGCAGATACGTTTAACGCTCGCGCGGACTTTCATAGCTTCGACCAATTCCCTCAACGCCAAAGGCTTAAGCTCGTTTCAAGTCACAGTTGAAGGGTGTCAGGCGACGACGGACAAACCGTACGGCATCAAAGACGCACCAACCGAACCTGAATCGAATTCACATGGACTGCGAACGACTCCATCAGCAAACTGAGGAGTTATCGAGGCGGGACCAAAAATGCGTTCCGGATTATAATCAGGCGTCGCCGTTGTAAACAAGTGACGCCAGCAGCTTTTCGTCAACTTTCACACGTCCCGCCCGTGAATTGTTGCGCGATCTCGGCTCGTGTGACCGTCCAACCGCGCACTGCAAATCCATCACGGCAAATGTTGACCAAGTTTCCACAAAAGGTGGGCGTGGTCAGAGGGCGGTCAGGACCACGACGCCCTTCTCGCAGACCGCCAACGTATGTTCAAAATGGACGCTCGGACTCCCATCCGCGGTAACGATCGTCCAGTGGTCCTCAGTGAGCAACACGTCGGCAGTGCCGGCATTGACCATCGGCTCGACCGCAACCGTCAGCCCCGCCGCAAGCCGAAAATCGTGCTCGGCCAGTTCCGACGTGACGAAATTAGGCACCTGCGGATCCTCGTGCATTTCGCGTCCGATGCCGTGGCCCACTAAATCCTCGACCACGAAGAACCCCGCATCGAGGACAGTCGATTCCATCCGAGCTGCCACCTTGGACCACGTCGGTTGCCGCGACATCTCCTCCACGGCGATTGCCAATGTCGCTTCGCCGACCTCCATCAATCGCTGCTTTTCAGCGTCGATCTGTCCCACGGCATAGGTCCACGCGGAGTCTCCGCACCAGCCATTGAGCCGGCAACCGGTGTCCAGGCTCACGATGTCCCCCTCGAGCAGTTTGCGGTCGGAGGGGATGCCATGGACCACCTCGTCATTGATGGAAATGCACGTTGCCGCCGGAAACGGAACCGGGCCGGGCACCCCCTTAAATAGCGGCGCGGCGCCGCGCTGCGCAAACAGTTCGTCCACGGCCTGGTCAATCTCGCGCGTCGTGACACCCGGCACCATCATCGCGCCGGCCAGCTGATGTGCCTGCGCGACCAGCCGCCCCGCCTCACGCATCAATTCAATTTCGGCGGGACTCTTCAGTACAATCATCGCTCTTCACCGGCCGCCGCGCCACATCAACGAATTGGATTGCCAGACAGCGCCGTCGCAGCAGTGGCGGAATCAGCACACGCAGATCACGACATCGATCGCGATTCATCAGATTCCAGCAAACCTGAGTAATTCCGCATGACTAAGTGGCTGTCAATCTTCTGCACGAGGTCCAACGCCACTGACACCACGATCAGCAATCCGGTGCCGCCGAAGAAACTCGCCACCATGAAGTCGATACCCATCACCGAAGCGATCACGGTCGGAATCACCGCGACCACCGCCAAGAACGCGGCCCCTACGTATGTGATCCGCACCATCACTTTTTCCAGGTACTCGGCAGTCCGCTTGCCCGGGCGATACCCTGGAATGAAACTCCCGTAGTCCTTCAAGTTATTGGCCATATCCTTGGGATTGAACGTAATCGCCGTCCAGAAGTAGCAGAAGAAATAGATCAGGCCCACGTACGAAATGTTGTACAGAAAGCCGCGGCCGGAGAAGTTAAACGCGTTGGCCAAGCCGTGCAGGACGTCCGAATCCCACCGCTTGTCCGCCCAGCCGAAGACCACCATCGGAATCATCAACAGGCTCGACGCGAAGATGATCGGCATCACACCTGCTTGGTTCACCCGCAACGGCAAGTATTGACGTTGTCCGCCATAGACCTTTCGACCCCGGACGTGCTTGGCGCTTTGGGTCGGGATCTTCCGCTGGCCCTGTGTCATGAATATTACCGAACAGACCACCGCGACGAAGAGTCCCGCCAGCACAAGTAACCGCTCGACGCCCGCCTCGCTGCCCAGTTGCACACCATTTTGGAGTGCCGGCTGCAGCAGCTTAATCGCTGCGTCGGGCATGCGGGCCAAGATTCCAGCCATGATCAACAGGCTGATGCCGTTGCCGATCCCATACTCGTCGATTTGCTCTCCGATCCACATCAGAAAAATCGTACCGGCGGTCATCGTAACCGTCGCTACGGCGTGGCCGAAGACGTTGTTGTATCCGTCAATGATTGTATTCCAGCCAGATATCGTCTGTATCCACAAATAGCTTTGCACCAGACAGAGCACGACCGTTGCGTAGCGCGTATATTCATTGATCTTTTTCCGGCCCGATTCACCTTCCTTTTGCAGCTTTTCCAACGGCGGATAAACACTGCCCAATAATTGGAAGATAATCGACGCGGAGATATATGGCATGATGCCCAATCCGAAGATCGTGCTCATGCCGATATTGGATGCGGAAAACAGTTGCACGACTTGCAGCGCCTGCCCGAGGCCGCCCTGCTGCTCCATGCCTTGAATCGTGTCCTGCAGTTGCTGTTGATCGACAATCGGCAGCGGCACCCAGAACCCCATCCGGTAGACCGCCAACAAAGTCAGAGTCAGCAAAATCTTGCGGCGCAACTCCGGGATCTTGAATACAGTGACCAATTTTTCAATCATCGTATCCGCTTCCGCTCCGAGAAATAATGTCGTTCGGCCCCGCCGCAGTTTGAACTCTGAAGGGGCCGGCAGTCAAGGGTGATGGCGATTTCACGTCCTCCGCGCAGGAAAACGTCGGCCTACGGCACTTCGAAAGCCGCCTCTCAAAACTGATAGTGACTCGATGATCGCCGCAAACTCCGCCGGCAACGCAACTCCCGGCGAAATTGAACCTTAGTCCGACTCCCGCGCAGTGGGAAGACCAGATTCGATCCCGCCCGCGTCCGACGAGCAGCCGGTTCATTCCGAGTCGGCCGCCGCAGACGCACTGCGCTCGTGGATCAGTTCGATGCTGCCGCCTGCCGCCTGAATCTTCTCGGCGGCTGATTGGGAACAACGATGGGCGCGAACGGTCAACTTCTTCGAAAGGTCGCCGTTCGCTAAAATCTTGATCTCGTCGAAGCGGCCCTTGACCAGCCCGCTGGCCAGCAACACTTGGGGATCAATTGTCGCGCCCGATTCAAAACGTTTCTCTAAGTCGCCCAAATTCACGATCGTGACTTTCGCGGCAAACTTCTTGTTGTTGAACCCCCGCTTGGCGATCCGGCGTGCGAGCGGAGATTGACCGCCCTCGAACGACGTTCTTCGCGACGATCCGGCGCGACTGCCGTACCCTTTGTGCCCGCGACCGCTCGTCTTGCCGTGACCCGATCCCGGTCCGCGGCCGATCCGCTTACGCTTCTTAAACTTTTTGATTCCGCGATGGACGTCGTCGAGTATCATCAGGACACTCCCTCTTTCACCAATGGCAATCGGTCTCTGTGTTTCACGAGACGACCGGCCTCAGCGCCGGATTCTCTCATGTCAGACCGGTTTTCTGTCACGTTGACGATCAGATGTTTAAACCGTCACACCCCGCAGCCGCGCGACATCTTCACGCGTGCGAAGCTGCTTCAATCCGTCGATCGTCGCTTTCACCAAATTCATGGGGTTATTCGAGCCCCGGCTCTTCGTCAAAATGTCCTGGATTCCCGCCGCCTCGACCACTGCCCGCACGCTGGCTCCGGCGATCACGCCCGTTCCCGGACGCGCCGGCATGAGCAACACGCGGGCGGCCCCGTAACGGCCAACCACCTGATGCGGAATCGTGGTGCCGGTCAAATTGACCCGGTGCGAGTTCCGGTTGGAATTCTTCGTGGCTTTCTCCACCGCCAAAGGAACTTCGATGGCTTTCCCATAACCGTACGAGACCGACCCGTTGCCGTCGCCATTCACCACCAGCGCGGTAAAACTGAATCGCCGTCCGCCCTTCACGACGCACGCACAACGGCGGATTTGCACCACCTTTTCTCGTCCCTCAGATCGGCTGTCTGTCGACACGGTGTAAGACTCCAATACCAGTTAATCAATCATAGGTCGTTGTGAAACGCGCTCGGCCAATATGCTGGCAGCGCGTCTGCAACCCGGTCAAAATTCCAAGCCGCCCTCGCGTGCCGCATCCGCAAGCGCCGCGACACGACCGTGATACTTATAATTACCCCGGTCGAATGTCACCTGTTTGATACCCGCCGCGACCGCCTTCTTTGCCAAAGCCTGACCGACTTTTGCGGCTGAGGCCGTATTACCGCCGTTTGTGTCGGATCCGCAAACGTCCGCTTCACGTGTGCTGGCAGCCACGATCGACCGGCCGGCAGCGTCGTCGATAATCTGGGCGTAAATGTGCTTGTTGCTGCGATGCACAGACAGCCGGGGATGCGTCGCCGTGGCGCGAATCTTGTTCCGCACGCGATAACGCCGCCGGCTCCGCTGATTGTTGATTCGTGTGGTGTATTTCATCTCTCATTCCACCTATTACACAAGACATCTCGTCGCGGCCACAGACGCTGCGACTCCATGCGACCCGGCGAATTCTTCACCTTCGCCGGCGGGGAGCATCATCCGCTGGCCAATGCCTTGCCCGCCTTGCGGCGAACCTGCTCATTCTGATACCGAATTCCCTTGCCCTTATACGGCTCCGGCGGGCGGACGCGGCGGATCTCCGCGGCGAATTGCCCCACCGCTTGCTTGTCGGCGCTCTTGAGGGCGATCTGAATATTGCTCGGCAGTTCGCAGACCACATTCGGCGGAATCGGCAACTCGACCGTGTTGGCAAATCCAACCTGCAAACAGAGCTTGGTGCCGTCGATCGTCGCCTGGTACCCCACGCCGACGATATCCAGCTTTCGTTCGAAGTACTTCGTCACTCCCTGGACCATGTTGTTGATCAGACTGCGCGTGAGGCCGTGGAATTTTCGGTTCTCTCGCAGCTCGCCAGGGTTTTCGACCTTAATCTGCCGCGCGTCCGCGTCGAATTCGACGGTGACGGACGGGTGATGCGCCAACGTGAGTTCGCCGTTCGTCCCTTTGACGGTGACCACGCCGTCATTAATGGTCACGTCCACTCCGTCCGGGACGGCGACCGGCTTCTTTCCGATTCTGGACATTTCTCTCGCCTGCTTTCCTACCGACAACGACTGTCCGCCGCGACATCTACCAAATCGTACAGAGGATTTCGCCGCCGACCGATTGTTCCTTTGCTTCGCGATTGCTCAACAGCCCTTTGTTTGTCGAGACAATGCTGATTCCCATCCCTTGCAGAACCTCGGGGAGGTCCGCCACGCCTGAATAAATTCGCCGACCCGGCTTGCTGACGCGGTCGATCCGCTGGATCACCCGCTCGCCATTCGGGCCGTATTTCAAATGGATCCGCAGCTGATTGCGCGGCTGCTGCTCCACCTCTTCGTAATCCCAAATATATCCTTCCCGCTGCAGCACGTCCGCAATCCCCTTCTTTTCCTTGGAGTGCGGAACATCGACATATGCACGTTCAATCGCCACCGCATTGCGGATGCGTGTCAACATGTCGGCAATCGGATCTGTCATCATAGCGTTTCTTACTCCCAGGAGCACAACTCCTGATTGCCGGCCCGCAGCGAAACTGCTCCGGCGTTACTTATGACACCTGCCACGGTCTGCGGCGCCGCGTCGGCTGATTGAGGATTCTGTCGATTACCAACTCGACTTCTTGGCTCCCGGAATCATCCCGTCCAAGCACAGGTCGCGAAAGCAGATCCGGCAGAGTTTGAATTTGCGATAAACGGCCCGGGGACGCCCGCACAATGCACAGCGCCGCTCTTGACGCGTGCTGAATTTGGGGCGCCGATTGGCCTTTTCAATCTTTGCTTTGCTTGCCATCTCTCTCGATTTTCTACTGGTCGGTTCAAATCACCCCGCGGCGATCCGCGACGCTTTTGTGCCTTTGATTCGCATTCCAATCACGGCCCGACGACGCGACAAAACCGCCCGGCCGCTCGCAGCATCAACGTCAATTCTCCCGGAAGGGAATGCCCAACTCCTTCAACAACAGCCGGCCCTCGTCGTTGTTCGCCGCCGAAGTGACCAACGTGATCGTCATCCCTTGCTGGTTGTGCACGCGATCGGGGTTGATTTCCGGAAACACCATTTGATCGCTGATGCCCAGGCTGTAATTGCCGCGGCCGTCGAACGCCTTGGGGCTCAGTCCTCGGAAGTCGCGAACCCGCGGCAAGGTCAACGAGATCAATCGATCCAAAAACTCATACATCCGCTTCGACCGCAACGTCACCATGCAGCCGATTTCCATTCCTTCACGCAGCTTAAATCCCGACACTGACTTGCGGGCCCGGCGGACGACCGGTTTTTGACCGCTCAGAGTCGTCAAATGCTCGACGGCCTCTTCCAGTTTCTTCCGATCCTGTGTCGCCGCGCCGACTCCCATGTTCACCACGATCTTCTCTAAACGTGGTAGGGAATGCGGATTGGTTCGGCCCAACGCTGTGGCGAGCGCCGGTCGAATCTCACTGCGGTATCGCTCCAATAACCTGGCCATGGTTTCTGCTCGGTCGTCAGTCTGCCGCCTTCAAGTGCGACGTGGAAATATTAGATAGTCAATCGGTTTTAATGAGGTCAATCGCGAAAGAGTGGCGACCATTCCTAAGTCGTGGTACGCCGCTGCTCACGATTTGGCATATCGAGATTTCGGCGGGCTCACGTTGCCCATTTGGCTTTCACAGATCTTGCAGTAGCGCTCTTTGGCACCGTCTGTGGTGTAGCGATAGCCGACCCGCACTCCGCGGCCGCACGAATCACAGTAGAGCAGCACATTTGAAATGTCAATCGGCATCTCTTTCGACAACCGCCCCCCTTGAGGGCTGCGGGGATGCCCACGTTTCACGTGCTTATAGACCCGGTTGACCCCCTCGACGAGGACCTTTTTGCCGCCCGGGACAATCGACAGCACCTTTCGCGCGGTCGGACCTTTGTCCTCCCCGGTCATCACTTGCACCATATCTCCGCGTCGGATCTTCATTGCTCACACCACCTCACTCGCCAAGCTGATGATTCTCATGAAACGCCGCTCCCGCAATTCGCGAGCGACGGCGCCGAAAATCCGCGTCCCCCGCGGATTGGCGTCCTTGTCAATCAGGACAATCGCGTTGCGGTCGAAACGGACGTAACTACCGTCGCTGCGGCGTGTCGCCTTCTTGCAGCGGACAATCACGCCCCGAACGACTTCGCCCGGTTTGACCGAACTGCCGGGAATCGCCTTCTTGATGCTCACGACAATCACGTCGCCCAGACCCGCCGTCCGCCGGCCGGTTCCGCCCAACACTTTGATGCAACAGGCGACTTTCGCCCCTGTGTTGTCGCAGACGTCCAAAAGGGTTTGCATCTGTATCATCGCCGCCGCCTCGTCTCGATCGTCAAACTCAAATCGTGTTCGTTCGCCAAATCAAAATACCGTCCTGATCGGTTCGGGACGGCATCTTCCACTACTTCACTTCCGGGGCGCGTTCTATGATCCGCACCAAATTCCAGCACTTCGTCTTCGACATCGGCCGGCATTCAATAATTTCGACGCTGTCACCCTCTTGGGCCTGATTCTGCTCATCGTGTACATGGCAGACCGTCTTGCTACGAATGATTTTTCCGTAGCGAGGGTGCTGGTAGTTCTTCTGCACTTCTACGCGCAGCGACTTATCCATTTTGTCGCTCGTTACGACCCCGATTAGTCTCTTACGCATCTCGTTGTGACCCTCAGTTCGCGGCCCCGATGACCGCACCGGTTAGTGATCGATTCAATTATGTTGATGACTTGGCTTGCTGTGCGATTTCGCGTTCGCGAGTGATCGTCTTGATCCGGGCGATGTCCCGCCGCAATTTCCGCAGCGCGCTCGGAGCATCCAGACGCTCGGTCGCCGACTGGAACCGAAGATTAAACAGCTCCTGCCGCGCCTCGTTCAGCGTGAACTGCAACTGATCGTCGCTCATCTCGCGAAGTTCTTGTGGTTTTGTCATGACGGTTCGTCTTCAGGCAAAAATCAACTCAATCGTCGGATGGAATCCGCCAATCCTTTCAGTACTCTGTCAAACCCAACACACTAAGTGCCGAAACCAAGAGACTAGGTTCCCGGCCGACGCCCGACCAGACGGACACGGACCGGCAGTTTGTGCGCCACCCGGTTAAAACAGTCTTTGGCCGCGTCTTGGGACACGCCCGCCAACTCGAATAACACCGTGCCCGGCTTGACCACGGCGACCCAGTGATCCGGTTCTCCCTTACCCTTACCCATCCGTGTTTCCAACGGCCGGGACGTACAGGGCTTGTCCGGAAAAATCCGAATATACAATTTGCCTTCGCCGCGAACGTATTGCGTCGCCGCGATCCGACACGCCTCGATCACGTTCGCTTTAATGTATCCGCCGTCAAGCGACTGCAGTCCCCAGTCGCCCAGCACCACGGTATTCCCGCGAGTGGCGTTACCTTTTATACGTTTTCTTTGGCTTTTTCGGTGCTTGACCCGCTTGGGCATTAGCGCCATCGCCGCTCTCCTCGTCTGTGTACAGGCCCAGGTCGATCCACACTTTCACCCCAATAATCCCTTGGGCCGTGCGGGCCTTGGCAAATCCGTAATCGATATGTTTTTGAATCGTGGACAACGGGATCGAACCCCGCATCGCCTTCTCGGTCCGGGACATCTCCGCCCCGCCCAACCGGCCCGACAACACGACCTTCACTCCCAGTGCACCCGCTTCCATCACCGCGTCGAGCGCCCGTTTGATCGTCCGCCGAAAACTTGACCGCTTCGACAATTGCTGCGCGATGTCCTCCGCTACCAGCACGGCGTTTCGCATGGCATTGTTGATCTCAACGATCTTCAATTCCATCCGCCGTCCGGTCAAATCCTCCAACTCCGCCTTGAGGCGGTCCACTTCCTGGCCTTTGCGGCCGATGATGATGCCTGGGCGTGCCGTATTCAGATGCACCACGACTTGATCCCGTGTCCGCTCAACCTCGACCTTCGAGATGCCGGCAAACTGATATTTGTCTTTGATGAACTGGCGGATCTTGAAGTCCTCGATCAACAGGTCGCCGAACTCCTGCTTCGAGGCATACCACCGGCTCCGCCAATCCTCCACGATTCCGATGCGATACCCGGTCGGTCGAACTTTCTGACCCATTGTCTCGATGCCTTTATTGAAACCAATCCGCTGAAAAACCAATCCTTAACCCGCGTGCCGCTTGCCGCCGCTGCCGATCAGACGACGTCGGGACCTTCGATGCCGACATGAATATGCGCGAACCGCTTACGCACCAAAAACGCCATTCCCCGGGCACGGGGCTGGAGGCGCTTGAACATCGGTCCGCCGTCAGCGCGGGCATCGTGAATCAACAGCCCCTCAACGTTCCGGGCACCCGCCTGTTCGGCATTGGCCATCGCGCTGCGGAGCACCTTTTCCAAAAACCGCGCACCCCGATTGGGGACGTAACGCAACAGATCCAGGCCTTCACCAGCGGTCTTGCCCTGAATCAGCTGCGTGAATGGACGCACCTTGGTTGCGGAAATCCTCGCAAATCGATGCGATGCTTTGTATTTCATGGCCGCTCGTCCCAGCTCTTACTTCTTCCCTTTACCGCCGTGTCCCCGAAACGTCCGCGTCGGGGCAAACTCGCCCAACTTGTGACCCACCATTTCCTCAGTCACATACACGTTAATATGCGCCCGCCCATTGTGGACCAGGAACGTGTGGCCGATAAACTCCGGCGCGATCGTCGACCGGCGGCACCACGTTCGTATCGGATCTTTCCGTCCCGATTCGTCCAACCGCTCAATCTTCTTGAGCAGCTTGGCGTCCACATAAGGCCCTTTTTTTAGTGAGCGACCCATATTGTCGTCCTGCTTGTCTCTGATTTCTCGATGAACTGACCGCGGAAATCAACCGCGACTTATGGCAACCGCCATTACAACTTCAATTGCCCGTAACGGCGCGACTTGCGGCGGCGAATGATCGCTGCCGAAGAGGACTTATTCTTCTTCCGCGTGTGGCCACCCTTGGCCAACTTACCCGTTGGGCTGCACGGATGACGGCCGCCCGAATTGCGGCCTTCGCCACCACCCATCGGGTGGGCGACAGGGTTCATCGCCGTTCCCCGCACATGCGGACGGCGTCCCTTCCAGCGTTTCCGCCCCGCCTTGCCGAGATTGATCTTACTGTGTTCGCTGTTGCCGATCACGCCGATCGTCGCCCGGCACTTACTGGGCAAACGCCTCACTTCGCCCGACGGCAGTGTAATCTGCGCCCAGTCCGCCTCGCGAGCGTTCATGACCGCGCTCGTCCCGGCACTACGGCATAGTTGCCCGCCCCGTCCCGGCTGCATTTCGATGTTGTGAATCTCTGTTCCCGCGGGAATCGCCGACAGCGGCAGGCAATTGCCCAGCTTCGGCTCTGCTTGCGGACCGCTTTCCACCACGTCGCCCGCCTTAATCCCCTCCGGCGCCAAGATGTAGGCCTTGACCCCGTCGACATAGTGCAACAACGCGATTCGCGCCGACCGGTTGGGATCGTACTCGATCGACTTCACGCGCGCGGCAATGCCGTCCCGCTGACGCTTAAAGTCAATAATGCGATACATCCGCTTGTGGCCGCCGCCCCGGTGACGAACGGTGATCTTCCCCTGATTGTTGCGGCCGCCCTTTTTCTTGTAACGCACCAGCAGCGACTTCTCAGGCTTCTTCTTACGATCAGTGATCTCCGCAAAGTCACTGACCGATGCACCGCGGCGCCCCGGCGTGGTCGGCTTGTAAAATCGAATACCCATGATATTTGCTCGTTATGAATCAGCTGTACAAAATCCCGCGCCGCCCAGCTCCTAAAAGAAGGCGATCCGATCTTCGTCGTGCAATTGCACGATCGCCTTCTTCCAACTCCTTGTCCGCCCGTATTGATTCCGCGTCCGCCGCGGCTTGCCCAGCCGGTTTTGCGTCCGCACCGCCAGCACCCTGACACCCCACAGCGACTCGACCGCTTGTTTGATCTCGGTCTTCGTCGCCCGCGGATTGACCTCAAAGGGATAGGCGTTGAACCGCGTCGAAATGTGAGTGCCCTTCTCCGTAATCAACGGACGGAAGACAATCTGATACGGCTCGAGCGCCAGTCCTGATTTTTCCTTTGTCTCCGTTTTTGCCATCGCCACATCCACCTTCAGTTTGAAATCGCCACCGCGACCGGCCGCTCAGTCACACCCCGCTACGACTCTTCGTCATCGCCGCCGATTCCGCGGAGCTTATCGAGCGCCGCTTTCGTGACCAACAGCCGGCGTTTGTGCAACAGATCGTACGCGTTCAAGTCTCCCGCGGGAGCGACGCGAACATCGGCCACGTTCCGAATGGACTTCCACACCACCGGATCATGACGATCAATTGCCACCAGGCATGACTCGCCGCTCAACCCCAACGACTTGAGAATCTCAACAACGTCCTTCGTCTTGGGAGTATCCATTTTCAACTCCTCAAGGACTGTTGCCTCGTCGTCGAGAAATTTGCTCAACAGCGCCATCCGCGTCGCCAACCGCACAGCCTTGCGAGGCAGCCGGTAATGAAAGTCCCGCGCAACCTTCGCGAACGTCACACCCCCGCCGCGGCGCACCGGAGTCCGCTTGGCCCCGGCACGTGCACGGCCGGTTCCCTTCTGGCGGTACAACTTTTTGGTGCTCCCCTTGACCATGCCGCGCGACTTGGTGGCCGAGGTGCCAACCCTGCGATTGGCCTCGTACATTACCACAACATCGTGCAACAACTGCCGGTTGACACCGGGGGCCAATTCGGCGGGGTCGAACTCGTACGTCCCCACTTCATTTCCCGTTTTGTCGCGTATCGGAAGAGAGATCATGACTTGCAACTCTCGCGATGATGACCGGCCGCCTGCCAATGACAGTCTCGACCGGGATTAACAATCACTTTTAGAAAACCAACTTCGCCCACACCTGCCCGCAAAACAATCCGCCTCTAACCCAGCTTGTTCGTCTTGCGAATCACGACGTAGCCGCCTTTAGGGCCGGGCACCGCCCCTTTCACAATCAACAAACCGTTTTCGCTATCCACGCGAGCCAAAGCCAAATTCCGCACGGTCACCCGCGAATTCCCGTAACGGCCCGCCATTTTCGTACCCTTGAGCACCCGAGCCGGATCGGCACTTTGACCAATCGAACCGGGATGACGATGCACCCGCTTCACGCCGTGGCTCGCCCGCTGACCGGCAAAATTGTGCCGCTTCATTACGCCAGCCGTCCCCCGGCCTTTGCATGTCGCGATCACGTCGACATTGGAGACCTCCGCGAACAGATCGACCGTCAATTCCTGGCCGACTTCGCAATCACATTCCTCGCCGTCAGTCCGAAATTCGCGCACAAACCGCTTCGGCTCGCAATCCGCCTTCGGAACGGCTTCATGCCCGGCCGCCGCACGTGCCCGCGAACGCTTACTCTTTAAGTTTGCCACATGCCCCCGTTCCGATTGGCGGGCCAACCGGCGCGGCTTGTCGTCGAAGCCGATCTGAACGGCCTCATAACCGTCGCGGTCCAACGTGCGAATCTGCAGCACCACGCAGGGGCCGGCCTGAATGACAGTTACGGGCGTAATGTTCCCGTCGCCGTCGTAGACTTGCGTCATCCCGATCTTTCGCCCTAACAGACCCACACCCATGATTCCGCCTCTGACTCGATTTACGTGACCGCTCGACCCGAACGACTCTTCTCTTTCTTCACAACTCGCCGGCCCGCCAATTGGGCACGCTACGCTTTCAACCTGCAGTAACCGCCAATTTGTCCTGCCACGCCAAGAAGGCGACGCGGCGGGCAGCACCCCGGAACAATGCAACGGCACCACGATCGCAACGCCACTGACTGTCCTGGGAAGCAGGTCCGGATAAATCCGGCGGCCGGCCCGCGTTCCAACAACGACAATTGCCGGACGCACCCCAAGCTAACCGGTTTGACAAGACACAGCACTGAGCACCGCCGATCGAAGGACTCGACCAGCTAGTGACTCGAGGCGGCAGCCTTGATCTTGATATCTACACCAGCCGGGAGCGACAACTTGTTCAAGGCGTCAATTGTCTTTCCCGTCGGCTGGACTATGTCCACCAAACGCTTATGCGTCCGGATCTCAAACTGCTCGCGGGACTTCTTGTTGACGTGCGGACTTCGCAGCACGGTATAACGTTCAATCCGCGTCGGAAGGGGAATCGGACCGTGCACATCAGCCCCCGTCCGCTTGGCGGTATTCACGATCTCCGATGCTGACTGATCCAACACCGAATGGTCATAAGCCTCCATGCGGATCCGGATTTTATCCTGCTTCTTGCCGGCCACGTAACTCGCCCTTCACAAACAGCTTACATCTGACGTACTATACATAGACTCCCCGCGCAAGGCGGGAAATTTTGCAATGGTAGTGCGGCGTGCCGCTTTTGTCAACGATGTGGCACGCGACTTTCACAAACTTTCAATGGTTTGCCATTTTGCGCTCAAATCCCCGGTTTAACAACCTCACACGCCCCCCGAAAACGAAGCCCTGTCACAGCGCTTGTGTGTTGTCACACTTTAGTTCCCGGGCTGTGTGCCACTGGCTCCGCCAGTGCCTCATACGTATTTGAGGCACCGAAATTTGCACTGGTAAAGCCAGTGCCACACCAATTCTCAAGTTTGACGTACACTAGCCGAGCATCGCCTTCAGGACGTTCGGCGGCGCTTCCGCATACTTCAGCGGCTCCATCGAATACGACGCCCGGCCGGTCGACAGGCTGCGAACGCTGGTCGAATAGCCGAACATTTCCGCCAGCGGAGCTTCGGCATTGACCACCCGCAGGTGTCCCCGCTGCTCGCTGCTGGCAATCGTCGCCCGCCGGGAGTGCAAATCGGCCGTGATATTCCCCAGAAACTCCTCGGGTGTCACCACTTCCAGCCTCATAATCGGCTCCAGCAAGACGACGTTCTCATCGGTCAGCGCCGCCCGCACGGCATCGATTGCCGCAGCGTGAATCGCCGATTCGACATCCTCAGAATCGCTATACTTCACGTTCGAGAGGGTCAATTTGACGTCCATGAGGGGGAATCCCATCACTCCGCCCCCTTTCGCCTCATCGATAACCGCCTGGCGGGCCAAATTGGCAAGTTCTGACGGAATCTCCTGCGGCTTCATCCCGTCGACAAAGGTGAGGCTTTCGTCTCCTCGAAACGGCTCCGCCTTCAGTTCCACCTGTGCAAACTGGGCGACGCCGGCAATCTGATGGTCAAACTTCCCTGAGACATCCACAGCCGAGCGGATTGTTTCGCGGTAGCTGACGCGCGGTTTATGCGTGCGAATCTTGAGATTGAAATCCCGCTCCAGACGATGCTGAATCACCTCCAGATGCAGTTCGCCCATCCCGCTGATGATTGTCTGCCCAGTGTCCTCGCTCGTTGTGGCTGTAAAAGTCGGATCCTCACGGGCCAAAACGCGGAGCGTTTCGGCCAGTTTCTTGCGGTCCGCGCTCGACTCCGGTTCGATTGCCGTCGATATCACCGTTTCCGGGAAAGCGATGCTCTCCAGCAACAGAGGGTGTTGCTGAGCACAAAGCGTGTCCCCAGTGACCGCCTCCTTTAACCCAACGACCCCGACAATATCACCTGCCAAGACCTCTTCCACCTTTTCGCGGCGGTCCGCCTGCAGGTGCCACAACTGATTGACAAGTTCTTTCTTTCCCGTGCGGGGCAGGAGCACGCGCGAACGGTTTTTTAATACGCCCGAATAGACGCGCACAAAGCACAAGTCGCCATGCTGATCGCTTTGGATCTTGAAGACCAGCCCGCAAAACGGATCGTTCGCCGACGGTTTGCGGGACTCCCGCTGCCCCTTCTTCTTCGGGTTTGGGTTCTCACCCTCGACCGGCGGCCGGTCGAGCGGGCTGGGCAGGTATCGCGCCACCGCGTCGAGCACAGGTTGAACACCGATGTAGTCCAACGACGAGCCGCACAGCACAGGCTGCATATCGCCCGAGAGCGTCCCCATCCGCAGCAAGCGGTGAATATCGTCGACCGCAATGTCTTCAGTTTCCAGGTACTCTTCTAAGACCGCCTCATCCAACTCTGCCAGTGTTTCCAACATCTCGCTGCGCGCGGTCTCAGCGTCCGCACGGAACTCCTCCGGGATCTCATCGGTCCGAAATTTCTCACCTTTCGATTCCGGATCAAAGTAAACCGCTTTTTGCTCGATGAGATCAATGATTCCCTGAACCGCCTTCGGATCAGGCGGCGAGCCGCTGCCAATGGGAAGTTGAATCGGCAGGGGCTTGGCGTTCAGCCGCGACCTGATTTGCTCAAGCGTTCGCTCAAAATCCGCGCCGATGCGGTCCATCTTGTTGATAAAGCAAATCCGCGGCACGCCATATTTGTCCGCTTGCCGCCAAACCGTTTCGCTTTGCGCTTCGACACCTTCCCGCGCGCTGAAGATCACGACCCCACCGTCCAGCACGCGCAGACTTCGCTCCACTTCGGCCGTGAAATCGACGTGGCCCGGCGTGTCGATGATGTTGATCGTCGTGTCGCCCCACTGGCAGGTCACCGCCGCGGAAAAGATCGTGATCCCCCGCTCCTGCTCTTCCGGATTAAAGTCGGTCTCGGTCGTACCGTCATCGACGTTGCCCATCCGATGCGACGCGCCGGTGTAGAACAGAATGCGTTCCGTGGTCGTCGTTTTTCCCGCATCGATGTGGGCAATGATGCCGATGTTTCGTAGTTTTTCGATCGTTCTGGACATGGGACCGGTCGGGGGTTTTCCCGGCAGACCTCGCTCGGGTCTGATGGTGGTGTTGAAACAGGTTCTGAGGACATCTCTCCGCGCAAAAAGCAACGCGGGACCGCATTGAGAGTCCCGCGCCTCGTGATGCCCGGCCGGTGTTGCCGGACGGTTAGATTCGATTTTATCGGCGGCTGTAGCCGAAGTGCGCAAACGCCTTGTTCGCTTCCGCCATACGGTGCACATTCTCCCGCTTGGTCATTGCGGCGCCTTCACGCCGGTAGGCCGCCAGCAACTCGTCGGCCAGCCGGGTGGACATTGGACGTCCCTTCTTGCCGCGGGTGACTTCAAGGATCCAGCGGATTGCCAACGTTTGTTGCCGCTTGGGACTGACCGGAGTCGGGACCTGATACGTCGCCCCGCCGACCCGCTTGGAACGGACTTCAACCGCCGGCTTCACGTTTTCGACCGCTGACGTGAAGACCTCCAATGGTTCTTGCTCGGGCACCCGGTCTTTGATGAGATCCAACGCGCCGTAAAACACCCGCTGCGCGACGCTTTTCTTACCGTCCCACATCAGACAATTGATGAACTTCGACGCCAGCAGCGACCCGTGCACGGGATCGGGCCGTAATTGGGAGGCACTGGCGGTAAAACGGGTGGCCATTGTTCGTATGCAGCTTTCTACAACTGAAATCGACGCGTTGGTGACTTAAATGATTCGAGGAACGGCGGCGACCGAGTGTGACTACTTCGGGCGCTTCGCACCGTAACGGC
Organism: Planctomycetales bacterium; assembly: GCA_028285345.1. GTDB lineage: Bacteria > Planctomycetota > Planctomycetia > Planctomycetales > Planctomycetaceae > Symmachiella. Next base: position 90,124 of record JANQPT010000031.1, on the reverse strand, counting down.
TGCGGGCCTGCTTGCGGTCCGAGACGCCCAATGTATCCAGGACGCCGCGAATGATCTTATACCGCACGCCCGGCAAGTCGCGAACACGCCCGCCGCGTACGAGCACAATCGAGTGCTCCTGAAGATTGTGTCCCTCGCCGGGAATGTACGCCGTGACTTCCTTGCCGTTCGACAACCGCACACGGGCCACCTTCCGCAACGCGGAATTCGGCTTCTTCGGAGTAATCGTTTTGACCTGCAGACAGACTCCCTTCTTCTGAGGGCAAGTTTCCAACAGCGGAGTCTTGCTCTTTTGAGTCTGCTTCTTGCGCGGTTTGCGAATCAGCTGATTAATCGTCGGCATAAATTATGTTCTCGGCACCCTTTGTGGGGTTCATCTCGGATAGCGTTCGTTCGTTTCCAGCTTCCGCCTCGTCGGCTCAAATGCGGAACGTTGCAATTTATAGTTCAGCCGACCTAACGTCAATAGTCGCGACCGGTTTGCGGCCGATTCCGCCGACACCAGCGAGGCGATTCCTCATTATTCATTGTCGCCCTGTAACTGCCGCTCTCGTGCCGGCAAAGCGACTGAGAGTCTTAGACAGGCTCCTCCTCCCCAGGTTCGCTTGGCGTGACATCTAAAATGCTGCCACCGGTACCTGGTGACGGGTCGCCGTTTCCTTCCGCCGTGGATGCGTCGGGCTCGCCGTCGCCTTCGTTGAGCAAAGTCATTCGTGCCTGGAGGATGCGTTCTTTCTCCTCCTTCAATTCCTGCAGCGCTTCGGGCTTGATGCGGACGTCCGACTCTTGGTGCGTGTGGAAACCGGTTCCGGCCGGGACGAGGTGTCCCAAGATCACATTCTCCTTCAGGCCGACCAACTGATCGACCTTGCCGGCCAGTGCCGCCTCAGTCAACACCTTGGTCGTCTCTTGGAAGCTCGCAGCAGAAATGAAGCTCTCGCTCTGAACAGCCGCTTTCGTGATGCCCAGCAGCATCGTGTTGGCGGTCGCCGGCCGTGGTTTGGCCGACGTGGCGGGTGCAGCACCGGCCGCTTCCACCTGCCCATTCACCTCTTCAAAGGTTTCGGCAGGCACAATGTCACCTTCGTGAAACTCCGTTTCTCCAGGATCGGCCACGCGGACGCACTCCATCAACCGCTCGTTGATCCTGCGGAATTGGAATTTGTCGATGACGATTCCGGGCAGCAAGTTGGTATCGCCAACGCTCTCGATCCCCACCTTGCGGAGCATCTGAGCCACGATGATCTCGATATGCTTATCGTCGATCTCGACGCGCTGCGACCGGTAGACGTTCTGCACTTCCCGCAGCAAGTATTGTTGAACCGCCTCCTCGCCGCTGACGCGCAGAATATCGTGCGGAACCAGCGGGCCGTCGACCAACTGGTCGCCCGCGTTGACGAAGTCCTTGGCGTGCACCCGCAAGTGCTTGCCGTGCGGAATGATATGTTCGATCTCGGTTCCGTCTTCACCGCGAACCAAGATGACCCGCTTGCCCCGTTTCTTCTCGCTGACCAGATCGACTTCGCCGTCGATCTCGGCAACTACCGACGGATCTTTGGGGCGCCGCGCTTCGAACAGTTCCGTTACCCGCGGCAAACCGCCGGTGATGTCCTGGGTTCCGCCCGCTTCCCGAGGCGTCTTCGCGAGAATGGCACCGGCACTGACTTGCTCGTCCGGATCGACCTCGATGTGTGCTCGCTCAGGCAAGTAGTAGAAGTCCAAAATCTTTCCGGTGCCGTCTTCCAGGATAATTTGCGGGTGCAAATCGCTCTTGTGTTCGATCACCGTACGGCGAACCTTGCCGCTGGCTTCGGTTTCGGACCGAACCGAAAGACCCTCGACACATTCCTCCAAACGGACTTTTCCGCCCACTTCGGCCAGAATCGGCACCGAGTGCGGATCCCAATTACAGAGAATGGCGCCGGGTTCGACTTCTTGCTCCTCTTTAACCAGGATCACCGCCCCGTTCGGCACGGTGTATTTCTCGAGTTCGCGCTCCTTGGGGTCCAACAGAATGATCTCGCCGTTCCGCGCCAAAACGACGTTCTGGCCCTCGTTATTGACCACGCTGCGGATTCGCGCGAAACGCACCTTACCGCCCCGCTTGGTCCTGATCTCGCTCTCTTCGATTTCGCGCGACGCCGTGCCGCCGATGTGGAATGTCCGCATCGTCAATTGCGTGCCCGGCTCGCCGATACTCTGCGCGGCGATAATCCCGACCGCCATACCCTCCTCGACAAGTGAGCCCGTCGCCAGGTCCATACCGTAACAGAGCCGGCAAATCCCCAATTGTGCTTCGCACGTCATCGGGCTGCGGACTTGGATCTTTTCCAGTCCCAAGTCCTCAATCTTACGGGCGATCGCAACCGTGATCAGTTCGCCTTCCTTGACAATCACTTCGTCGGTGATGGGGTTGACGATGTTGGTCCGGCTGACCCGGCCCAAGATCGCGTCGGTCAGACTGACTTCCACCTTTTCGCCGCGATAAACCACACCCCGCGTGATGCCTTGAATCGTGCCGCAGTCGTCGCTGGTCACCACCATGTTCTGTGCGACGTCGGCCAGCTTTCGCGTGAGATAGCCGCTGTCGGCGGTCTTCAACGCGGTGTCGGCCAAACCCTTACGAGCACCGTGCGTGGAACTGAAGTATTCCAGCACCGTCAGGCCCTCACAGAAGTTGGCTTTGATCGGCGTTTCGATGATCTCGCCGCTCGGCTTGGCCATCAGACCCCGCATGCCGGCCAACTGGCGAATCTGCTCGACGCCGCCACGGGCACCGGACTCGGCCATCAAAAAGATCGGATTGACGTACGCGCCGCCTTCGCGGACGTCGTCCTTCAACTCCGACATCATCGCTGTTGTGATCTGCTCACGGGCGTGCGTCCAGGTATCCAGCACCTGATTGTACCGCTCCTGGTTGGTGATGATGCCGCGGTCGAACAACTTTTGCTTTTGCAACACCGTCTTCTCGGCGTCGGTGATGACTTTTTCTTTGTTGGGCGGAATCTTCAAATCGCTGGTGGCGAAAGAAAGGCCGCTCCGCGTCGACTCCTGAAATCCGCGGGCTTTCATGCGGTCCAGCAGTTCGATCGTCTCCCGCCGGCCGAGCATCTGGTAGCAATCGGAAATCACGTTCGCCAGATTCTTACTCCGCATGGTGATGTTATAAAACGGCATCCCCTGAGCCACGATGTCATCGTTGAAGATGACGCGGCCCACCGTCGTGTCGATCAGGCCGCCCGGATGGAAATCGTCCGAGCCGTCTCCTTTGACCTGAGTCTCCGCCGGCAGCCTCAGTTTGATCCGCGCATGGGTCGCGACTTTGCCTTGCGCATAGGCCATGTGCAATTCCGTCACCGACGCGAAGACTGTCCCTTCACCGGGACGGTCCGGCTTGGAAAGCGTCAGATAGTAGCACCCCATCACAATATCTTGAGACGGGCTGATAATCGGCGCGCCGTTGGCCGGGCTGAAGATGTTGTTCGTCGACATCATCAACGTCGTCGCTTCAACCTGCGCTTCGATCGACAGCGGCAAGTGTACCGCCATTTGGTCGCCGTCGAAGTCGGCATTGAATCCTTTGCAGACCAGCGGGTGAACCATAATCGCGTTGCCTTCGATCAAGGTCGGCTCGAAGGCCTGAATCCCCATCCGGTGCAGCGTCGGCGCCCGGTTGAGCAGCACTGGGTGATTGTGAATCACCTCATCGAGAATGTCCCAGACATCCTCATCCTTGCGCTCCAACATCCGCTTGGCACTCTTGATCGTGTCCGCGTGCCCCAGATCCTTCAGCCGCCGGATCACAAACGGCTGGAACAGTTCCAGCGCAATCTTCTTAGGCAGTCCGCATTGATGCAGTTTGAGCTCCGGGCCGACAACGATCACGCTCCGGGCCGAATAATCGACACGTTTACCGAGCAGATTCTCCCGGAACCGGCCCTGCTTGCCTTTGATCATGTCGGTCAGTGACTTCAGCGGACGGTTCGACGAACCGAGCACCGGCCGCTTGCAGCGGTTATTGTCAAAGAGGGCGTCGACGGACTGTTGCAGCATCCGCTTCTCGTTGCGGACGATCACTTCCGGCGCATTCAGATCCACCAGCTTCTTCAACCGGGTATTGCGGTTGATGATCCGCCGATACAGATCATTAAGGTCGCTTGTGGCGAAGTTGCCCGAATCGAGCAGCACCAACGGCCGCAAATCGGGCGGGATCACCGGAATCACGTCCAGGACCATCCATTCCGGGCGGTTGTCGCTGTCGCGCAAACTCTCGACCGTCTTCAAGCGCTTGATCAAATCCTTGATCTTTTGCTGGCTGCCGGTCTCCTTAAGCTCTTCGCGCAGTTGCTGCGACAGGTCGACGAGATTCAACTTGCCCAGCAGCTTCTTGACCGCCTCCGCCCCCATGTCGATTTCGAACGAGTCTTCGCCATACTTGGCGCGGGCCTGGCGCGCTTCGTCTTCGGTCAGGAGCTGACGTTCCCGCAGCGGGGTGTCGCCCGGATCGATTACCACGTAATCCTGGAAATAAATCACTTTCTCCAGGCTGGTGGTCTTCATATTCAGCAGCGAACCAAGTCGGCTCGGCATCGATTTGAAGAACCAGATGTGCACCACCGGCGCCGCCAATTCAATGTGCCCCATCCGCTTGCGGCGGACGCGGCTGTGGGTCACCTTCACGCCGCAGCGATCGCAGATCATCCCCTTGTATTTCATGCCGCGATATTTGCCGCATGCGCACTCCCAGTCCTTTTCCGGACCGAAAATCCGCTCGCAAAACAGGCCGTCGCGCTCGGGACGATAGGTACGGTAGTTGATCGTCTCCGGTTTCTTGACCTCCCCAAACGACCAACTGCGAATGTCGTGGGGACTCGCCAGACCGATTTTCACCGCGCCGTAGTCGTTGATCCGATCGTAAGCTGTATCGCCGCTGCTCACTGCACAGACTCCTTAAAATCGAGGGATGAGTCGGACTCGATGGGATCGACCTGCCGCCGCCGGCTCTTGGCAGGACTCCCCTTCCCAATCTCGGTTCCTCGCGGAACGCCGAGCGAAAAACCAGCCGCTGCGTCTACCGTAGAGTTTAACCCACAACGGCAGGACGACCGGGCGTGGCTTCCGGTGTTAATGTGTTAGTTCTTCTCCAACTGCAAATTCAACGCCAATCCGCGAATCTCGTTGTTGAGCACGTCGAAACTCGCCGGCGTGCCCGCCTCCAACGTGTTTTCTCCTTTGACCATCGATTCGTAAATCTTGGTCCTGCCTTCCACGTCGTCACTCTTGACCGTCAACAATTCTTGCAGAATGTAAGCGGCGCCGTACGCTTCCAACGCCCAGACTTCCATCTCTCCGAACCGCTGACCGCCGAATCGCGCCTTGCCGCCCAACGGTTGCTGCGTGATCAACGAATACGGTCCGGTCGCCCGCGCGTGGACCTTGTCGTCGACCAGGTGGTGTAGCTTCAGCATGTAAATCCGCCCCACCGTCACCTTTTGGTCCAGCCGATCGCCGGTCCGACCGTCAAACAAGACCGACTTGCCGTCTTCGGGCAGTCCCGCAGCTTTCAACTCGTCACGCAGCGCCTCTTCCGTCGCCCCGTCGAAGACGGGACAGACGGCGCGATAACCCAGCTTTTCCGCCGCCCAGCCCAGGTGGGTCTCCAGAATCTGGCCCACGTTCATCCGACTCGGCACGCCGAGCGGATTGAGGATGATGTCGATCGGAGTTCCGTCTTCCAGAAACGGCATGTCCTCTTCCGGCAGAATCTTCGAGATCACGCCCTTGTTGCCGTGACGGCCCGCCATCTTGTCGCCAACGGAAATCTGGCGTTTCGAGGCGACATACACCTTGACCATCTGCAGAACACCGCTGGGGAGTTCATCGCCCCGTTTGAGCGAATTCAGCATCTGATCGCGGGCGTCGATTGCGTCTTCCACGGCGGACCATGAACTCTTGATGACTGAATTGCAGTCGGACTTCTTCTGCGGACTGCGAATGTCCAGTCCTTCATAATGCGCCAAAAACCCTTCCGCAAATTCGGCGACCGCCTTGTCGTTGTCGTTGCTGGAAACGTTCTGGCCGTCGTCGTCGGCCAGCTTCCTTCCCAATGCCGATTCAAACTCCTTCAAAAAGACTCGAAACGCCTCGGCAATCGTGGAGTGGCCTTCCTCCTCCTTCTTCTTCAGCTCCGAGTCGAACTTCTTGCGCTCGGCCTCCGTCAAGCTCATCTTGCGGGAGAACCGCTGCGTGTCGATCACGATTCCTTCGACGCCGGAGGAAACTTCCAGACTTTCGTTTTTGACGTCTTCTCCCGCCCGGCCGAAAATCGCGTGCAACAGTTTCTCTTCCGGCGTTAATTCCGATTTGGCTTTCGGCGAGACTTTGCCGACCAAGATGTCGCCCGCGCGGACGCGGGTGCCGATCTGCACGATCCCATCCTCACCCAAGTGCCGCAGCGCTTTCTCGCTCACGTTGGGAATGTCGCGAGTGAATTCCTCCCGGCCCAGCTTCGTCTCACGGATCTCCACGTCAAATTCGTCGATGTGGATCGAAGTATACGTGTCCGACTTGACCATGCGTTCTGAGAGGATAATCGCGTCCTCGAAGTTGTAACCCTCCCAGGACATGAAAGCGACCAGCACATTGCGTCCCAGCGCCAGTTCACCTTTGACGGTCGCGGCTCCGTCGCACAGGACTTCGCCGCGCTTCACCCGCTGCCCCACCTTGACGATCGGCTTCTGGTTCAAGCAAGTCCGCTCATTCAGGCCGGTGAATTTCCGCAGCGGATACTTCTTGCCGTCCACTTCCACGATGTTCGCGTCGACGTAGTTGACCGTGCCCGCCTTTTCGGATTGGACCAACATGCCCGAATTCTGCGCGACGGCCGCCTCAATGCCGGTGCCCACAAGCGGCGGCTCCGCCACGAGCAACGGCACCGCTTGCCGCTGCATGTTCGAACCCATCAAGGCCCGGTTGGCGTCGTCGTGCTCCAAGAACGGAATCAGCCCGGCCGAAACACCCACCATTTGGCAGGGGGAGATGTCGATGTAGTCAATCTCGTCCGCATTCACCCACACGAAGTCGCTGCGGTGGCGGGCGATCACGCGGTCGTTGGTCAGCCGGCCCTTTTCCACCGGTGTATCGGCGGGCGCCAGAAACGATGACGACTCCTCGTCGGCCCGCAACCAATGAATCTCGTCAGTCAGCTTCCCCTTTTTCACTTTGCGATAGGGGGTCGTCAGAAATCCGTAGTGGTCGACCTTCGAATACATGCTCAGGCTCGAAATCAGCCCGATATTCGTCCCTTCCGGCGTCTCAATCGGGCAGATGCGGCCATAGTGTGAAATGTGCACGTCCCGCACTTCAAACCCGGCCCGTTTGCGGTTCAGTCCTCCCGGACCCAACGCGCTCAAGCGCCGCTCGTGAGTCAGCATCGACAGTGGATTCGTCTGGTCCACCACCTGAGACAGTTCGCTGCGGCCGAAGAAAAACTCGATCGCCGCGGAGACGCTCTTGGGATTCACCAGCGTCCGCGGAGTCATTTCTTCGACATCCTTGTGCGTCATCCGCTCCTGGACCGTTCGCCGCAGTTTTAGAAACCCCTTGCGGATTTCGTCGGCCGCCAACTCGTCGATCGTCCGCAGCCGGCGATTCCCCAAGTTATCGATGTCGTCCACGTACGCACTCGGATCGTCCAGCCGCAACCGGATGATGTAGCGGATGGCGTTGATAAAGTCTTCGGCACGGAGCGTCATCTCCGTGTCGGGCACATCCTGGTCGAATTTGCGATTGATCCGAAACCGTCCCACCCGGCCCAACCGGTAGCGGTTCACGTCATAGAACTTTTCACGAAACAGATCGACCGCCTTGTCGAGCTGCGGGGGATTGCCCGGCCGCAACCGCTGGTAGATTCGCAACAGCGCCTCTTGGTGGCTGCAGGTGTTGTCTTCTTCAAGACTGTTGAGAATCAGCGGGTCGCCGACCTCTTCGATGACCGGTATTGCCTTGAGCCCCGACTCCTTGATCTCCTCGTGCATCTTTTCGGTCAAGGTCTCGCCGGTCTCGGCGATGATCTCCCCACACCGTTCGTGGCCTGCGGGAAACACGATGTCGTCGGCCGCGACCTTACCCAGCGTCTTTTCCAAACTGGCCGGACTCGTTTTGGCCTCGGTCACGTCGTAGAACAGACTGAGCAACTGGGCGTCGCTCGAGTAGCTCTCATCCATCGCCCGCAACAGCGTCAACGACGAAAACTTTCCACTCTGGTCAATCCGGACGCCCAGACCGTCCTTCTTGGTGATGTTCAATTCGATCCAACTGCCCCGCTCGGGGATTACGCGGCAGGAGTACGTCGGCTTCTCGCCCAATTCCGAACTGGAAACGAAGTCCACGCCGGGCGAGCGGTGCAACTGGCTCACCACAACCCGTTCGGCGCCATTGATAATGAATTCGCCGCCGCCGAGCATGATCGGCATATCGCCCAGATAGACTTCCTCCTCGATCGGCTGCTCCTTGTTGAGCCGCAACCAGACGCGAAACGGCCGGCCATAGGTCAGCCGCAGCTGCATGCATTCGGTCGGCGTATAACGGGGCTTGCCCAGTTCGTATTTGACGTAGTCCAGTGAATACTGGCCGTCGTAACTTTCGACAGGAAAAATCTCACGCAGAATTCCTTCCAGACCCTGGTCCTTACGCTGACGCGTTGCGACCCCCGTCTGCAGAAACGATGCATATGACGCAGTCTGGATCTGCGTCAAATCCGGCAACTCAAACTCGTCTGAGATTTCACCATAGTTGCGGATTTCATCAAAAATCAACGTACGCTGGTGAGGAATGGGCATGCGTGACTCTCTGTCTATTCCTGGTTTTCCAGTGGTTGGGCCGGAAGTGTGGTGCGGCGTGAATCGGTGGGCTTGAGAATCTGTCGTGACTTCCGCCGCCTGATGCCAAGTCTCTGAGAATCGCGTTCGCCTGCGGAAGTGGACGGACCGCTCACCGCCTCACAGAAGCGAGGGGCCTCAAACTGCGCACTCTTTCGGCTGTGAGCAGACGCGCTCACAGCGAAAGTCGCTAGGCGGGACTTACGAGCAACAGCGAATATGGCGGGAGATCCATGACGTTGGCGGGTGTGGCGGAACGGATCGCGGCCCGGTTGCAGCCGCGTCGCGCGTGCAAAACTCTCGACACCGCGCCGGTTCCAACCGGCACGGCAACCACCTCGACATTCCATGCGTGATCGAATTCGACGTTGAAAGCAACGGGATAGCATCAATCGCCGGGACCAAAACTTTCTCGCGAAACGCGATTCAAACGCTCATCCGACATCACAGGGTCGGCCCAAAACCTCGTGTCGGACCGCCCTGGCTTTTGCGCAGCTCTTCAGAGGAAAAATGACGCGGCTACTTGACTTCGGCGGTTCCGCCGGCCGCTTCCACTTCTTCCTTCAGCTTGTTGGCCTCGTCTTCGGGAATTCCTTCCTTGAGCGGCTTCGGCGCATTCTCGACCAACTCCTTCGCCTCTTTCAGGCCCAGGCCGGTCGCCGCCCGCACAACTTTGATCACCGGAATCTTGCTGTCGCCAAACCCGGTAATAATCACGTCAAATTCGGTCTTTTCTTCCGCCGCCTCACCGCCGCCGTCACCACCTGCCGGGGCCATGACCACCGCGCCGCCGCCGGCCGGTTCGATACCATGGTGGTCTTTGAGGTAATCGGCCAGCGCCTTCGCCTGCAACAACGTCAGGTTGGCAATCTTGTCGCCCAATTCCACGGTGGGCTCGTCGTACTCTACCGCCGTCGCCATAATCAGTCGTCCTTTCTCAGCACTTCCAAACTTTGGAGGAATGTCTCGAGTTTAAGAGGGATGGAATTCTATGAGGTTCGCCCTGCGAGCTGCCCGTCCGAGAATGTGGATTCAGCATTCAACCGATGAAGCATCCCGCTTCTCAATAGCCCGCTACATGAGCGTTTGTGTCTTACTCGTCTCTCTCTGAATGCTTCTTGACCTGACCGGAAACCTTTCCGCCAGGCCCCAACAAGGCGCCGGCCAGCCTGCCGCCGGGACTGAGTGCCAGACCCGCGATTTGGCCGATCAATTCTAAGCGTCCCGGACTCTTGCTGAGGGCGTCGACGTCGCTCGCCGAGAGAGTCGTACCGTCGACTGTCCCCCCTTTGATCTCCAGTCCATCAATTTCCTTGGCCCACTTCGCCATCTCTTTGGAGAGGGCCACAATATCTTCGCCGCCCCACACTAACGCTGAGGGGCCGGCCAGAATTGGATCCAACGCCGAAATCCCGGCCTCGTTGAGCGCCATCCGCGCCAGCGAATTCTTCACCGCCAGCAGCGTGATCTCTTTTTCGCGAAGATCCAGACGCAGGCGGTTCGTCGTGATCGCGTCAATTCGCGACGAATCGACGACCAAGAGCTCTTGCGTCTCCCCCAGCCGACTCCGCACATCGCTCGCGATCATTTCTTTGATATACTTGCTCATGATATCCCGTGTACAGTAATCCAATCCGCGACAAATGTCACGCGACCGGAGCGATTCTTATGCCGATTGGCTGAAAATTGCAGGATTCCCCGAGAAAAACGACCACCAATCCTCGAGCAGCGGCAGCGGATTGCGATCAGACGGCGATCCGGATCCCCGGACTCATCGTGGCCGAAATGCTGATGTTCCTGACGTAAACTCCTTTTGCAGCGGCAGGTTTCATTGCGCGAATCTGCTTGATAAACGCTTCCGCATTCTCAGTTAACTGCTCGGCGGAAAACGAGAGCTTTCCGACAACACAATGCACGTTTCCGCCTGCATCCGCCCGAAACTCCACCTTGCCCGCCTTGTATTCCTTAACGGTGCCGGCGACATCCTGAGTGACCGTCCCCGCTCGCGGCGAGGGCATCAAACCCCGCGGTCCGAGAACACGTCCCAGCGGCCCGACGACGCCCATCATGTCGGGTGTTGCGATGGCGGCATCGAACTCAAGCCACCCATCCTTGATCTTGTCCGCCAATTCTTTGCCGCCCACAAAATCCGCTCCGGCTTCCTCTGCGGTGGCCGCATGCTCTCCCTGCGCGAACACCAAAACGGTCTTTGACTTTCCGATTCCATGAGGAAGCACGATCGAGCCGCGCACCATTTGATCCGCTTGACGAACATCGATACCCAACCGCATCACGACTTCGACCGTCTGGTCAAAGCGGCAAGGTTTGACATCCTTTGGGAGATCCTCTTGCATGCCCTTCAACTCAGAGACGGCCTCGGCCAGTTGGACCTCGCCCAAGTTCTCCACCTTCTTCAACTGAAAGTTAATCCGCTTCGAATGCTTCGCCATTCGTCTGCCTCAATCCCGCTGTTCAATGTTGCGATTTGATTTGCTGATATTTCGCCGCTGACTTGAGTGCCTTGCAGCAACACAGTGATCGGACGCCAACTCGATCAGCCGCGTCGCGCTAGCGACCGGTTCACGCTCATCCAATCCATTAGCCTTCGACTTCCAAACCCATGCTGCGCGCGGTCCCGGCAATGATCCGTGCCGCATGCTCAATGTTCGGAGCGTTCAAATCCTCGAACTTGGTTTTGGCGATTTCTTCCAATTGCGCCTGAGTGACCTTCCCGACCTTTTCTGCTTTCGGGCTGCCGGACCCTTTTGCGATTTGCGCCGCCTGCTTCAACAGCACCGCTGCCGGCGGGCTCTTAAGGACGAAGTCGAAGGACCGGTCGTTATAGACCGTAATGATCACCGGCACGGTCGTGCCGTTCAGGTCCTTGGTCTTATCATTAAACTGCATTACAAACTGGCCGATGTTCACACCGTGCGGACCCAGCGCGGTACCGACCGGCGGCGCGGGCGTCGCCTGGCCGCCCACCACCTGAACTTTGATCTTCGCGACCTCTTCCTTCGCCATTGTTCGTCTGCTCTTGTTCTTGCCATCCCGCGGCCGGTGTGCAAACAGGTGCACGCCCCGTCGGGAAGTCGGACATTGTCAGTGATTTCATCCGCCGTCTTTGAGATCCGTCGACTGCGAATCGCACGCCCTCCGCGACGCGACGTTCAGACCGCTTCCACCTGCCAGTGTTCCAAATCTTCAACCGGCGTTGTGCGGCCGAAGATTTCGACCAACACGGTCAACCGGCCACTGGTCTCGTCGACGCTGTCGATGGTTCCCTCGAATCCCTCGAACGGCCCTTCTTTGATCTTGACCGTATCGTTCACTGCAAATGTCAGCGCGACACGGGGTTGTTCTTCCTCTTTCTGCTCCTCGCGGCCCAGCATCCGAGAGATTTCATGCTCCTGCATGGGAATCGGCTTCCCGGCAGCGCCGGTAAAATCGCCCACGCCACTCGTCTCCCGCACCAAGAACCATGTCTCGTCGTTGAGAATCATGTGCACCATTAAGTATCCGGGAAAGAGCTTGTGCTCGATCACCTTCTTCTTGCCGTTCTTGACTTCCGAAACCTTCTCGGTGGGGATGATGATCTCGCCGAAGAATCGCTCCAGCCCTTCGCGCTTAATACGGCGCTCCAGGGACTTTTTAATGGAGTTCTCGCGATTGCTCTGGATCTTGAGCACGTACCAGAACATTTCGCCTTCGCTCGGCTCAGCGGACACATCGCCGCTCGTCGTTTCATCTGTCATGACGGCTCCCCCTCAAGCGGCCGCACTTCGCTATCTTCTCGGTCTTGGCCGGGCGGTCTCCGGCTGAAACGTTTCACACTCAGCCGCGCTATTGCCGATGATCTGCTTCCGATTCAGCGAGCGCGGCGGAGGTCAACTGGGCGTGCTACGACTTCAACACTCCCGTTTGGGTCATGATGTACCACCATCCCATATCAAACAGCAGCAACAACCCTCCCAGAAAAAACATGGTCACCACAACCACGATGGTCGAGGTGTGCAGTTCCTGCTTGCTCGGCCAAGAGACCTTGCCCAACTCGCCTTGCACCGAAATCAAGAAATCGGCAAACGTCGTCGTATGCACCACGCGAAACGCCAACACCAGGCCGACCAAAAACAAGACTGTCGGAACACCCGTCTGAATAATCTTGCCGGTATCAATCAACGGCCCCTGCGAGAGCGAATAACACCCCAGCAGCGACACCAAGGCAATGCCGGCCGTTGTCGCTTGCCGGACCAACCGTCCCTGACTGCGTTTGTAGGGCTGAAAACTCAGGAGGTCAGCCCAGAATGTCTTGCTCTTTTTCGCGTTGGACATACACCACGCCTCGTGGCGAACGGAGATTGAATCATCAAGATTCCCCCCAAGGTGGACTTCGCCGCCAGGGAAGGAAAAACCTGCTCGAAAAGTAACTGAACTCAGCGGCACGGATCCCACACAATCGGGGACAACCTTGAACGACGCGTGTTGCCGGACGGGCCGCAGTTATGATGTAAATGGACTCACGATTCCCGTCCCGCGACGGCCCAGCGAGCCATTGTATCGATCAACCGTCCCGATCGTCGACGGCCGAACCGGAAAACTTCAATACAGGGGCGGAGGGACTTGAACCCCCAACCGCTGGATTTGGAATCCAGTGCTCTGCCAATTGAGCTACACCCCTAAAACCATGGTGATTCGCCGGATTTTCCCAAATCCCAGTCGATGCGCCCGCCAGCGGACTACTTCTTGCGAGACTCTTTGTGCACCGTGTGACGCCGCAGCCGGGGACAGTACTTACGCAGCTCCAATCGCTCCGCCCCCCGCGTCTCCTTCTGGACACGGTAATTGCGATCTCCGGTCTCGGTGCATTCCAGCCAAACGTATTCCCGTGCCATGACCGTGACTCCAACTCTCTGCCCAGCGGCGCGCCAAAGACAGCCGCCCTGAACGAATGAAAAAAGCACCCGCCGGATTACCACCGGCGGGCGCCATAATCCCTGCCGTTATTCGAGAATCTTGGTGACGACGCCCGAACCAACGGTCTTGCCGCCTTCGCGAATGGCGAAACGGCTGCCGTCGGTCAACGCGATCGGCTGGCCCATTTCGACCTCCAGCTTCACGTTGTCACCCGGCATGCACATTTCCGCGTCGCCCAGCAGCTTCGCAGCGCCGGTCACGTCCGTGGTCCGGAAGTAAAACTGCGGCCGATAGCCGCTGAAGAACGGCGTGTGCCGCCCGCCTTCCTCCTTGCTCAACACATAGACTTCCGCCTCGAACTTCGTGTGCGGGGTGATCGAACCCGGCTTGGCCAAGACCTGACCCCGCTCGATTTCCTCCCGCTTGACGCCCCGCAACAGCAAGCCGACGTTGTCGCCCGCCATGCCGGTTTCCAGCGTCTTGTTGAACATCTCTACGCCGGTACAGGTCGTTTCTTGCGTCTCTTTCAGACCGACAATTTCAACCTTTTCGCCGACGTTGACCACGCCCTGCTCGATCCGCCCGGTGGCCACCGTTCCACGGCCTTCAATCGAGAACACGTCTTCGACGGCCATCAAGAACGGCTTGTCTGACTCGCGTGCGGGCTCTGGAATGTACTCATCCAGTGCATCCATCAAGTTGCCGATACAGCCGTTGTACTCAGGATCGGCCGGGTGATCGAGCGCGCCTTTGGCGTTTCCACGAATGACCGGAATGTCGTCACCCGGAAAATCGTACTTGCTCAACAGCTCGCGGACTTCCATTTCAACCAGTTCCAGCAACTCTTCGTCGTCGACGAGGTCGCACTTGTTGAGGAACACCACCAACGCCGGCACGTCCACCTGACGGGCCAACAGGATGTGCTCCCGCGTTTGCGGCATCGGGCCGTCCGCGGCCGAAACCACCAAGATCGCACCGTCCATTTGAGCGGCGCCGGTGATCATGTTCTTGATATAGTCCGCGTGCCCCGGACAGTCGATATGGGCATAGTGCCGCGTTGCCGACTCGTACTCCACGTGGCTCACGGCAATCGTAACGGTCTTGGTTTCGTCGCGGACCGTGCCGCCCTTGGCAATGTCGGCGTAGCTCTTCACCGTCGCCAACCCCTTTTCGCCCTGAACGATCAGCAGTGCGGCGGTCAGCGTTGTCTTACCGTGGTCGATGTGTCCGATGGTCCCGACATTCACGTGCGGCTTTGTACGCTCAAAGACCTCTTTGGCCATTTCTTCTCCCTACTTGTTCAATACTCCCGGGACAATTGTTAAGTCACAACTCGGTATCCGAAAGGACCGGCAAATCGAGGCCGCCCCTTAAAAAGCTTCATTTTGTCGGTCCCGACAAAGAGCTGCTGGCGGGACTTGAACCCGCGACCTCGTCCTTACCAAGGACGCGCTCTACCGGCTGAGCTACAGCAGCAAATACCGCCGCCTGTCTCGTTGTTCCCCAATCCGCCCAAACCGGACTCGACACCTGATTGCTCCCGCGACCGGCGGCACTCGCCGCACGATGCGCTGCTGAAAAAGCGGGCGATGGGAATCGAACCCACGTCACCAGCTTGGAAGGCTGGGGTAATACCATTATACGACGCCCGCAAACTTCCGGGGCCGCCCGCCGGTTGTGGCCCTCACCACACACCCGCCACCCTGGATTGGGGGAAGCAGGATTCGAACCTGCGAAGGCTGAGCCACCAGATTTACAGTCTGGCCCCTTTGACCGCTCGGGAATTCCCCCCGATATTGATCGAATGGCGAGCAACGGCCGACCGATCCAGCGGCGATGCGCACTCAACCGGCAAACTCGCAAACACTTGTACGCTGGAGCTAGCGGTGGGACTCGAACCCACAACCTCCGGTTTACAAAACCGGGGCTCTGCCATTGAGCTACGCTAGCGGTTTCTCACTCGACGTTAAAACTTTCCCGCAAACAAGTTGCTCAATATAGCATCCCCGCCTGTTCGTGCAAGCCGAAACGAACCGGGATCGAGGAAAACCGCCTCGAGCAACCTCAACGCCACTTCCCGTCTCACTAATGCGAAACGACCGCCGCGAACCTTCATAGCACAATGCGGCAGCCGTCAACGGCGTATTTAACACACGAAAACTTCCGATTTCAACGCTGGCGGCCCGAAATTGGCGATTTTTGCTCACACTCGCAGCGTCGGAATCGTGTTTGGCCCTCCGATCCACGCGACGCTCCCCACCGGCTCCTTACAAAAAAACACCGCAAACCGAGACACGCGGTACGTGGATCGGTTCACGGTGCAGACTCTCAGTTCGCGCCGCGTTACACGCCTGGAATGTCCAGTCGCGCCTCCTGAGCAATCTTTCGGAGTTTATTCAGTGCCCGCGCTTCCAATTGCCTGATCCGCTCCTTGGTGACGCCGAAATGGAATCCCACCTGTTCGAGCGTTTGCGGTTCCGTCCCCTGATTCAGGCCGTAGCGGAACAAAATGATGTCTTTCTCACGGTCATCCAGTTGCTCCAAGATGCTCATGATTGCTTCGTGCTGACGTTTGTTGTTCAACTCCTGTTCAAACGGCACGCTGCGGACATCCGGCTTGGCTTGGAACACCTCTTCGTTACCGGTACGGAACCGGTCGAGCCGCGTATGCTCTGCCGGAATCGACCGCGCAAAGTTCTTCATGATCGCCCACGTGGCATACGTGGAGAACTTGTTCCCCTTGCTGTAGTCGAACTTCTCAATGGCTCGCATCAAGGACATGTTCCCATCGCTGACCATCTCAAAAAAGTTGGTGTTTGGCCGGAAGTGGCGTTTCGCGATCGACACGACCAACCGCAGATTGCTGCGAATCAGCAGATTCTTCACCACCACGCTCTCATTGAGCAGTTTTTCGATCGTGTCCATCTCCTTCGACTTCGCCTTCCGCACATCGAGACCGTCCCGCAACTGAGCGGCCTTGTGCTTCAGGTAATTCATCTTGCGGAAATAGTACACCTCCTGCTCTTTGGTGAGCAGCGGCACGCGATACAGACTGGCCAAGTAGGGCGGCAGCCCCGGCGGCGGCTTGAAGGAACTCGCCTTGGCTTCGACTTCCGGTTCCGGACCGAGAATCAGATCGTCAGCATCCTCGCGGCGAAAATCGTCGCTGTCGATGTAGTCGATCGGCTGATCGATCAACCGCTGCGCCCGCATCTCCGACACAATGCGGTAGATGCTCGCTTTGGTCCGGCAAAACTGCTTCGCCAAACGCTCAACGGGGATCCCTCGACGGAATCCACGAAAGATCTGCTTTTTGCCCTCTTCCGTCAGCGGTCCGCTCGCGTGCGGAAAGACCGCCGACTCCGGATGCTCGGCGTCATAGTGTTTGAGCGTGTAGCGAATCGTTTCGGGCGAACGGCCCAGTTTCTTCGCAATCCGGCGGCTGATTTCAGCGGGGCACCCGCCCGCGCGGGCATAACGCCGCGCCCGCGAAACGATCTCTTCACGCTCCTCCAGCGTCAGCTGGCTAAATCGTGTGCTGCGGTGCACGTCGTCGGAATGCCGGTGAACAAACCGGTCGACGCTCGACTTGAGGAAGCCGATTCGCTTGCGGTTGCCGAACTTGAAGCGGCGGCTCACCAAGCCTTTGCTCCGCCAGCGGTCCACAGTCTTGGTTGAGACGTTGTACTGCTTGCTGACGTCGCCGACGGTCAACACAGGCTCTTCCAGACTTTCGACCGAAATGTCGGCGCTGTCGGAAAGGTCCTCGACAAACAGGCGCACGTCATGCGCAGCGTCCACCCCGGAGATCATCAATTGCGGGTACATCTCCGACTTGTATGTTGTGATCGACTGGCAGAGGTCGTTGTATTGATACTCTCGATCCAGGTCGATCTCTTCGAGCAACTTCTCAGCCCGCTCAATCTGCTGCAGTCGCACGTCGCGCGGCGCGTACCGCACTTGCTGGTCTGCGAGTTGTCGAATGGCCGGGTTTTTATAGCGGGACATTTCCAACGTCCTCCGTTTCTCGATGGAGTATAAGCGCAGGTGTCAAATGGTCTCTCGTACTCTTTGTTTTGGTCAGAGATATCGTTCGTAACTCAATGTCGAATATCCGATTTCCCTGCTCAATGGTGACCTCTCCTCAATTGGAACCAAAAGAAAAACTGCCTCTACAGATGGTAAGTGCAATTAGTATGCCGAGACGCTTCAGCTACTCGCACAGTTCCTCCCGGTGAACATCACTAGACCGCGTCACCTCCATCGCTGCCCGATGTATCCCCAATCAACACTATCAGGGGCGTACTGCGACTGACTACTACTGTTTACGACTTTTTAGACGTCAATTGCGGAAAAAAAGTTCGCATACGAACTAATTTCAACAAAAACTCGTGTCAATTCCCATAACTTTATACTCAGTATACTGTTAAGTGGATTTCACGCCGGTTTTGCCGGACAATCATCGAGAACAAACAGCCTCCAAAACGCTTTTTTGAGCCGAACAGTTCGTGATTACGCGCTGCGATACCGCACGCAATGTAGGGATCTTCGATCCGTGGAGATTTATCTTAGAATTCGGTAATTCCGCTCGTTGCCAGACGCAAAAAGTGCGATTGTTGCTCCACAAATCACGAGCATCTTTATTCAATCTCCTTAAGTCACTTCTATCTCATAAGTTACGGAATCGATATATTGAACGGAGATGCGGACGTGAGGCCCCAATCGTCTGCCGATTTGGCGGGTTGACTGAATTGGCAACAATGGAAGGTACCTATCTTATTTGAACGGCGAATCTGCGAAAAAGTTCACTTTTTCCTCGCCGCAATAGCATCCGCACCTCTCCGTTCTCACACCGCCCGCATCAACTCAGCCGCTCAAGAGGACTGGAGCGCCCACAACCCAGCTCATTACCACACTAGGCAACCCAAAACGATCACATCTGACGTGCACGTCACTCCACCGAGTGCCTGTTTGTTCAACAGATTGAATCTGCTCCCAGCAGGTGATAATCTGAGACCGTAGCGCCGTAACGCTGAGCCCTCTTGTAAAGGAACAGTCTTGTGCGCATCCAAGACCGGTCGAGAATCGTCGCGCTTTCCATTGTCTTCGCCCTCGTGCTCCCCCTAGGCGGTGTGAAAGGGACCTCACAAGCGGCCGAGAAAATCGGCTCAGCCGGAACCGAGTCTCGCGGGATCGTGCTCACACCCGCGCAATGGCAGCAGTTGGACGAATGCGTCGACAGCGGACTGGAGTATCTTGCCGATCATCAACGTCCCGACGGATCGTTTGAAGCGCCCCCTTTGGGGCAACCGGCGGTCACGAGTTTTTGCGTGATGGCCTTTCTCTCTCGGGGACACACTCCCGATCAAGGCCCCTACGGGCGCCAGTTGAGCCGGGCCATCGATTACGTCGTCTCGACGCAGCAACCCAACGGCTTGTTTTGTGATCTGCCGCAGAATCGAGAGTGGATGATCTATGGGGCCTACCATCACCCCATCGCTGGTCTCATGCTGGGCGAAGTGTACGGCATGACCGAGACGCCGCAAGACGACCGAATCCGCACGGCGATTCAACGCGCGTTGGTTTACACGCGCCAACGTCAGCTTGCCTACAGCCGCCCGGCGAAGGAACGGGGAGGCTGGCGATATCTCCGTTCCAGCGGCTGCAACGCCGATCTATCGGTTACCGCCTGGCAGTTGATGTTTCTCCGCTCCGCAAAAAATGCGGAGTTTGATATCCCCGCCGATCACATTGAAGATGCTGTGTCGTACGTCAAACGCTGCTACAGTCCTCGTCGGGGAAGCTTCTCGTACGGGCTGAGCGGCCACCGCCGATCTCTGTTCAGCCGCTCGATGGCGGGGGCGGGCATTCTCTCGTTGTCACTGGCGGGCGAACACAATTCGGAGATGGCGCAGAACACCGCCCGGTTCATCCTCAGACATCCGTTCAACCGATTCAATCGGGGAGGGTTGACGACCGAAGACCGGTACTACTATGGAGCCTACTACTGCAGCCAGGCCATGTTTCAATTGGGCGGCAAGCACTGGCAAGAGTTCTACCCCGGCCTGCTCGACACATTCGCGTCGAACCAGCGCGGCAACGGATCGTGGGACCGCGAAGCCAATCAGGACGGCCCGCTCGGGTTCTGCTACTCGACGTCGTTCGCGATCCTGGCGCTGACTCCGCCCTATCAGCTGTTGCCGATTTACCAACGGTAACACGGCCAGCTGACACCGCCCGCTATCCGTCTGCAACGAAAAGTAATGGGAGGGCGCTAGATTGCGCTCTCCCAAACGTTTCAGATGCCGCTAGTTGCGGAAGACGCCGGTTGCATACCAGTGTCCTGAGGACGAGCGCTTCATGTCCAACGCAAAGCTGCGATGGCTGCCGGTCAGGATCCCCCAGTGCGGCGGCGAACCCTGCCACATTCTGATCATCGATTTCGCCGTTTCGACGATCGTCGCACTGCCTCCATTGTTCGCGACGATTTCCGGTCCGCCGAAACTGGAGTGATGCATCGATCCCCAGTTCGCCATCGTGTGGCAATGCCCTTGTGCGAAATCGAGCAACTCTGTGGTCGCCTTTCCTTTAACGCCCGCCGGTTGATACGGATTCAGCCGTGCGGCATAAATCATCGAACGCTGCGTGATCGTTCCTCGCGGCAACTCCAGCACGATCTTCGTCGACTCGGCCGTCATGTGCCGGCCCTCGGTAAAGGGATGTGCGGAAACAACTTTTCCGTGCAGGTCGCTGTCGGGATCGACCAAGTCGACGACGACAATTCCCTGTCGGTTCTGCAGATGGCGAAACGCCTTGTGTTCCAGCAGCCGGTCATCGCCCCCGTTGACCGTCGTATCCAGGGGCAGTACCGCCAACACGAAATCCTCCAATGCAGGCCGCAACTTCTCGTCCGTCAATTCATTGGACTCATAGCTGTTTGCGACGTTTTTCTGGCTGTCGTCGCGAAAGAAGATCAACAACTGCTTGTTCTGACGCTCGGCATCACGATAGGCAGAATAGTAATCCCGTTTCTTGTTCAGCGCTAACGCTTCCGCAGCCGTAACCGATGATGTTGATTCCACGCCGAGACAGACCGCGGCCACAGCGAGCAACCCTAGAAGTTGGTACTTCATTGCGTAATTTCCTCCATAAAAAACAAAACATGGGTGTCGAACATGAAAGAAGAACCCGAATGCAGCACGTGCGGGACATGGCCGGGGACGCCGGAGCGACCAGCGATGAAAATGAGCAAGTTCCGTGTGTCGACGAAACAGAGGCCACGACGCCCAGCGAGGGCAATCAGCAACAATTAGGGCCCGCAGTGTTTGACCGGTAAGGTGAACGCTCCTATAAGTGACAAAACTCCTCGTGCGACGGCCATCATCACACGGTCCGGTCCATTTCGTGATCCTTCAACAGGCCGGGATTTTGACAAGTCGCAAACCCCTTTGTCAACCTAGGCAGAGAGAGTCAACATTTCCGGCTGGGGCGTTTGGGAGCCGTTTGAATCTGCTCCACTTGGTTGACTACAATCAGAGGAGCGTTGAATTTGTTCGGCCGTCCGCGAGGAATCTCCTGCTGAGGTCCCAGTTGCCGCCTGCCCCGACCTAACGATGGGCCTCCATGAATTTTGAAGATTTCGATCTGGAACGTCGGTTTCACCAGGCCTGGGAATCCGTCCAAATCGCCCGGCCGGTTAGTTTTTCGTTATTCACCTTCGGCGAGACCGACCTGCCTTATTATCTCGTGTGTCATCCTTCACAGCCGAATTCGACCGTGTCGGTGACCGAAGGCGAGATCAAAGTGACCCGGCCGATGCTCATCACCCCCGACAATTTGGAGCCGGAGTTCCTGAATTTCTTCCAAAGTCAGGAAGAGCAGGAAATGGTTCAGTTCTTGATGAAGCGGACAGTCATTCCGCAGCTCAAATTCGACAACAGCAGCCACGACTCTCAGATTCGTAGCGACAGCGTGGAAGAAGCCGTCTCGTTGATCAACCGCAAGCTGGATGCGGAAGAGGAAGATCGTGTGGCGGTGCTGACGTCGCCGCGCGAACTGGCCGGCATGGCGCTGCTGCGATACGCGCTGGAACGGGTCATCGAAAGCCAGCCGCACAATGTCCAGGAGTTACGCGAGCGGGGGTTCTTGCCGTAGTCGCGTAACCCAACGGGTTCGGATCCGGTAAGACACAGTGTTTCATCCGTGTGAATCTGTGGCTTAGTCTTCAGTGGATTTTGGCTACGGCGCTACCATGGTGGGTGAATCCGTGACGCGCGAAGGGCGGTTCTGAGATGTGATTTCCGCCCGCGAATTCCATCTTGTTGCCCAACTGCCCCTCCATTATCATCCGCAGCCACTTCATTTCGCCAATCTTCGGCATTCCCCATTCTCAAA
The DNA here is from genome assembly GCA_028285345.1 of Planctomycetales bacterium. Classification (GTDB taxonomy): domain Bacteria; phylum Planctomycetota; class Planctomycetia; order Planctomycetales; family Planctomycetaceae; genus Symmachiella. The sequence continues at coordinate 67,937 of JANQPT010000031.1, read as the reverse complement.
TCTGGGTCGTCCATCTTGCATCATCGAGAAAAGTCTCTTCGAGAACGTGTTTTGCACGCAACGACCGCTTGGTTCGTGCTCGGCGCGGGCGCTCTCTTGGTGTTGACCAATGCCGGCGCCGCTGAGGGGGAGGCTTATATTTCAGACCAGGGCCTGGTGCAAAATCTGACGTTGTTGGTACTAGTAGTCGCCGCTGCAACGGCCGGCGTTCTGGCGTTCCGGTTTCGCGAAAACCGCTTCAATCTCGCCTTGCTGGCCTGCGGGATGACCATTTACGCCGGGCGCGAACACGATCTGCACCGCCTGTCGTTCTTGCCGGAACACTTTACGCGCTGGCAGTTCTATACGATGGACGCGGTCACGACATCGCAAAAGATCGGCTTCGGGCTGGTCATTTGCGGCGTGATTGCCGTAGTCGGACTGTTCCTGTACCGCATGACCGGACCGTTCCTGCGCGATTTTCGGTCCTCTCAGCCGTGGGCGATCTTAGCGCTGGTATGGCTGGTGTCGCTCACCATCTCCCAGATCTCTGACCGCACCTGGCTGAACGACACATTTGCCGGCCGCGCTTTTGAAGAGATCACCGAACTGGTCGCCGCCGGCCTGGCATTGTCGGTTGTCTGCTTGTTTCCCCGGGAAATGCAACCCCCAAAAACCGCTGCCTCTGCGAATTCTTCAAAGCCGGGCGGGGGCCGAGTCGTGCCGGAAACGGCGTGACCCTCTAAGCAAGCAGAAGGATTCTAGTCCCGGACCCGTTCCACGTAGTCGCCCGTACGGGTGTCGATTTTGATCTTTTCGCCGTTCTCGACGAACGCCGGCACCGTCACCGTCGCTCCGGTTTCCACCGTCGCCGGTTTCGTCAGCGAACTGGCCGTGTTGCCGCGCGCCGCCGGTTCAGTGTAGGTGACTTCCAACACCACGTGCGGCGGCGCGGTGATATCGATCAACTGTTCGTTCCAATAGAGCAATCCGCACGTCATCCCTTCGAGCAAATATTGCGCCGCATCCCCGCACGCTTCTTCGCTGAGCGGGTACTGCTCGAACGTCTCGTTGTCCATGAACACCAGATTCTCGCCGTCCCGATACGTGAACTGCCCTTCTCCCTTATGGACGTCCGCTCCTTCGAGACTCTCACCGCTCTTGTACGTGCGATCCAGAATCGTGCCCTTGAACAAGTGCTTGAGTCGCGTCTTGTACAGCGCCTGCCCTTTGCCCGGTTTCACAAAGTTGCACTCGAGCATATGATAGGGCTCACCGTCAATGATGACCTTGATGCCCTTACGAAAATCTCCAGCATTGATCTGCGGCATGAAATCGACTCAATGGATTCGATAAGCTATAGGATACTTGCTTGCGATCGGACGGCAGATTCACAGGGAGTGTCGCTGAATTCTGCACGCTCCCGGCGACGCGTCACGTCATAGCGACGCGAGAATAGCAAATCGATAAATCGCCCGCTACCGTGATCCTCGCGACCCTCAACTCCCCCGCGGTTTCGCTCGATGTCCCCAGATCCTCCTGAACAGATCTCCGCAGGTCCATGAACTCCCCCCACATTTCTGCACCGCAGCCAACTCTTGAGCGCGGCGACTCCGAAAACTGGCACCGAGGACTGGCCGAAGCGGTCCGCGATCCGGATCACCTGCTTGACTTATTGGAACTCGACGACCGACTCCGCGAGCCTGCGCATCGTGCGGCTTCGCAGTTCCCGCTGCTGGTCCCGCACAGTTATTTGGCCCGTATCGAACGGGGAAATCCGCACGATCCGCTCTTGCGGCAGGTGCTTCCGCTCGGCGCGGAACTGCAAGTGCACCCCGGTTTTTCAAGCGACGCCGTTGCCGATGCGGCCGCGCACCGTGCACCTGGGCTGCTCCAGAAATACACCGGCCGTGCGCTCCTGATCACGACGGGCGCCTGCGCCGTTCATTGCCGCTATTGCTTCCGGCGGGACTATCCCTACGGCGACGAGCCGCGGCGCATTGAGGAGTGGCAACCCGCCCTCGACACGCTCGAAGCCGACTCCTCAATTCACGAAATCATTCTCAGCGGCGGCGATCCGCTGATGCTGACCGACGCGCGATTGGCGGATTTGTTGAATCGATTGGAGAGCATCGGCCATCTTCGGCGTCTTCGCATTCATACCCGACTGCCGATCGTGCTCCCGCAGCGAGTCAGCGTGGAATTGCTGCAGATGCTCACAACGCTGCGGTTGACGCCGATCATGGTACTACATGCAAATCATGCACAGGAACTCCAGCATGATTGCGCCCAAGCAGTCAATCGCATTGTCCGCAGCGGAATCACCACGCTCAATCAGGCGGTGCTGCTCAAGGGCATCAACGACAACGTCTCAGCCCAGCTCGATCTTTGTGAGCGCCTGGTCGATTTGGGCGTAATCCCCTACTACCTGCACCAACTCGATCGAGTAAGCGGCGCTGCCCATTTTGAAGTGGACGAAGAACTCGGTCGCCGCATGATCGATGAACTCCGCGCGCGGTTACCCGGATACGCCGTTCCGCAATATGTCCGGGAAGTGCCGGGTGCCGAGTGCAAGATCCCGCTCTAACGAGATCCGGGACTCAGTGGCCGCCGAACGGCCACGGCTTGCCGCAGTCGGGGCAAAAATCGACGACTCGGGAAATCAGACAATTGCAATCCGGACAGTTGTCGCGCTGGTATATCCGCATCGACTTGACGATGAGACTGACCAGCGCTGCCAGAATCGTGATGATTCCGGCGATCAGAAGAAACCAGAAGATGAGATCGAATGTCATCGCTCAGGTTCACCCCAAATGGAATTCCCGCAAACTGCGATCCGGAACAAAGCCGGTCGGCTCCCAGCCCCGTGCCACATTATATGCTTCGATCAAAGCTTGTAATCGCTCCGCCGACAACACCGCTCCCGCGCTAGGGCCGGAGTCGTCCGGTAGCCGGTCCGTCAAGAACCGCTTGGGCAAGGTGTCCTCCTCCGGAGTCCAACCTTGTCGAATATTGTACCATTTCTTGGCGGTCACGATCCGTTTCGCCGTCTGTTGCAACTCCGCAGCGGTCACGTCGAATCCCGCCACAAGTTGCAGCATCTCGGCCATGTCTTCGTAATAGTCCGTCAGCACGCCTCTCAGAAATTTGCACAGAATCAGCGAGTCCATCAGCGCGGCGCGGTCTTCTTTTTCAATCGCCGGGCCGACAATCTCTTCTCCGGCATTGAGACGGTCGTACTCCTCGCTAAAGTCGACTTCATACGCGCCGGAGCGGTTGTGGTCGGCGCCGCGCGTGCCGACGGCGAATCCGAGCGCCATTGCCTGCAATGCCCGCGGTTCGTAGCCGGGAATCTCCAGGCCCTTCACGTGCGGAGCAAAGTCCGCCGCATCATAGCCGATCTGTCCAGCGGCAATCCTCGTCCCTTCGGCCAGCAAGTCTCCGAGTTCTTCCCGATGGCCGATTTGCTGGAGAGTTCTTAACACGACATCGCCGTTACCAAACCTCAATTCGGGAGCCGCCAGGTAACCGCGGTCCGCGCACTCCATGGCGAAGGCGATCGAGGCTCCGGCACTAATCGTATCGAGCCCAAGCTCATCGCAAAGCTGCGATGCTGCCAGCACGACATCCGGAACGGCAATCCCGCACAACGGACCGAGCGCGAACAGATTCTCGTATTCCATCCGCACGCCCGTTTGCTGGCCGCCGAGCTGATAGATGTGCTCGCAGCCGATCGTACAGGCAGCGCACGACGCACGGGTCTTTTCATGCGTCACGGCCAATGCCTCAGGGGCGAGTTGGGCGGCCCCTGCGAACGTCGACGATTGAAAATTCCGCGTCGGCAACACCGCCAGACGATTGAACGCCAGTAGATTTGCCGCTGTTCCCAATTCGCGATATTTGGCCGTCGCCGGTCCGAACGACTCGTGCGAAAGCCTCTTGCTGTACTCCACCAAGCCGTTCGCATCGTGATACGAGACGGTCGCCTCGCCCCGCACGGCAACGGCTTTGAGCCGCTTCGAGCCCATGACGGCGCCCATCCCGCCCCGGCCCGCATGACGGCCGTCGTGTGAAATGGTGGCGTAGCGGACGAGATTCTCTCCCGCCGGCCCAATTGCTGCGTAGCGAAACCCGGCACCAAGCTGGCGTTTCAAGACTTCCGTTGCCGCCGCACTGCTCAAGCCCCATGCTTCCCCCGCGGATTCGTAACGCACCCCGTTCTCATCGATCACGAGACAAGTCGGTTCGTCGGCGATTCCGACGACCACAATGGCATCGTATCCCGTCTTTTTGCCAGCGATCGCAAAATGGGACGAGGAGAGAGAGTCATTGATCCGCTCAGTCAGCGGCGATTTGGCCAGCACGACAAATTTCGCCGAAGTCGTGAGCGGACTGCCGACCAGCGGGCTGAATACAAACAGCAGCGGTGCCGACTCCGCGTACGGGTCGATCCCGTCGGGGGTCTCTTGCAGCAGAATCCAGGTTCCCAGACCGCTCCCACCTATAAATCGCCGCAGCACGTCCGGAGGGATCGGCACGTCCGATGCGCGGCGCGTGGAGAGTTCCACTCGCAAGTAGCGGCCGTGGTAACCTGGGGGAACATCGGTCATGAGCGTTCCATTCGGCCAGTCATCCGCCGGCATCTGCCGACAGGATCAACACTGCATCGCCGTTGGAAAGGATAGTTTCGGGATCAGACACGAACTGCCGGCCGTTGAGGTTGGCGAGGTAACCTTGTTTAAGCCGCCCACCCTCCACACAGACATGCTCTAATTGCGGAAAACGGTCGCCCAACTTCACCAGCAGCGTCCCCAGGTCCTGCGCATCCAGTTCGACCTCAGATGCACCGGCTCGCTGCCGCGGAATTCCGAACAACTCAACTTGAATCGGCATGGGGATACTCGAGGGGACGAACCGCTTGGCCATGATCGGTGTCGCATGAAGGAGCGACGCTCATTTTGTGTTAATCGGTTTGTGCCAACTTTGCAATTCCAACCTCCCGCCCGAATTGTCCACCTGAGACGGCGCAACTAACATGGCGGTGGTTTTCCGATCGTCGCGACAGACCGTATGCGGGCCGCTTGGGATACCTCAACATCCGTGTTTAATCCGTGTCAATCCGTGGCTAAACCGCTGTTGATCTGATGCGGTTTATCTGCGTTGATCTGTCTGTGCCACGTCCTGTTGTTACGTTTATATGCCCCCACCTCCCTCACTCGCCGATCTTGAACGCCAAATCCAGCAGGCTATGGCCGGCGACCGACATCGGCTGCGCCGCCTTGTGCGATCGATTCGACAGGCGCAGAAACAACGCAAGCCGTTTGACCGTAATCTCGCCAAGTTAGCAAACGAGTTGCAAAAATCCGTTGAATTGCAACAGATCCGTTTGGAGCGAAAGCCGATCGTCACCTGCGACGAGACGCTGCCGATTGCCGCAAAAGCGGCGGAGGTTCGTGAGGCGATTCAGGGCCATCAAGCGGTCGTCGTCTGCGGAGAAACCGGTTCCGGCAAATCGACGCAGTTGCCCAAGATCTGCCTCGAGATGGGTCGCGGCATCGACGGCATGATCGGCCACACCCAGCCCAGGCGAATCGCCGCCCGCTCAGTCGCCGCCCGGCTGGCCGAGGAAATGAACTCCACGCTCGGCGGCGACGTCGGGTTCAAGATTCGTTTCACCGATACGACCAATCCTCGCACCTACGTCAAGCTGATGACCGACGGGATCTTGTTAGCCGAGACGCAGAGCGATCCGTTTCTCAACCAGTACGACACGATCATCATCGACGAGGCACATGAGCGCTCGATGAACATCGACTTCCTGCTCGGATACGTAAAACGGCTGTTGCCAAAGCGAAAGGATCTGCGGTTAATTATCACCTCCGCAACTATCGATGCGGCCCGGTTCAGCGAACACTTCGCAACCGAGAAGGGTCCTGCCCCGGTGATTGAAGTCTCCGGTCGGTCCTACCCCGTCGAGGTGCGGTATCGTCCATTGGCCGGCGAAGATGATGCGGCGGAAATCGACGTCGAACGCGGCGTGGTCGATGCCGTTGCCGAATTGGCGGCCGAGGGCGAAGGGGACGTCTTGGTGTTCATGCCGACCGAACGCGACATTCGCGAAACGGCCAAAGCATTGCGGGGCCGACAGGTCTCCGGCGGCGGTCTGGATCGCGCAGCCGAAGTGTTGCCGTTGTACGGACGGCTGTCGACGGCGGAGCAAAACCGCATCTTCGATTCCCACTCCAAGCGGCGAATCGTCATCGCCACCAACGTCGCCGAGTCCTCATTGACCGTGCCGGGCATCCGCTGCGTCGTCGATTCCGGCACCGCGCGAATCAGCCGCTACTCGGCCCGTTCCAAGGTCCAACGCCTGCCGATTGAGCCGATTTCCCGCGCGTCCGCCGATCAGCGCAAGGGACGCTGCGGCCGTTTGGGGCCGGGAATCTGCATCCGATTGTACAGCGAAGAGGATTATCTCTCCCGCGACGAATACACCGCGCCGGAAATCCAGCGCACAAACCTGGCGGCCGTCATCCTGCAAACGCTGGCGCTGAAGCTGGGCGCGATTGAGGATTTTCCATTCCTCGATCCGCCCAAACCGACGGCCGTCCGTGAAGGTTACAAGACGCTGTTTGAATTAGGCGCGATCGACGAGCATGAGAAACTCACCGACATCGGCAAACAACTCAGCCGCCTGCCTGTCGATCCGCGTGTGGGACGCATGATCCTGGCAGCGGTCGAAGAGAATTGCCTGCGTGAAGTCCTGATCATTGCCGCCGCACTCGAACTGCAGGATCCGCGTGAACGTCTGTTCGACAAACAACAAGCGGCCGACGAAGCCCACGCACAATTCGCCCACGAAGACTCCGACTTCTTCAGCTACTTGAAACTGTGGGACTTCTACGAACGGCTCAAGAGCGACCTGTCCCGCGGCAAACTCCGCAAGGCCTGCCGGCAGAACTTTCTCTCCTACAACCGCATGCGGGAATGGCAGGAAATCCATCGGCAACTGCTGCGAATCACCGACCAGCAACGGTTCAAACAGCACGATCGGCGGGACGACTACGACGCCGTCCATCGGGCGCTGTTGCCCGGTCTGCTCTCCGGCTTGGCATTTCGCAGTGATACGTATGAGTACACCGGCGCCGGCGGGCAAAAACTGCACCTCTGGCCCGGCTCGGGAACTTTCGCCGCGAAACCGAAGTGGATCGTCGCTGCCGAACTGGTCGAAACGGCCAAGCGTTACGCCCGCACCGTCGCCCGCGTCAATCCGAACTGGATCGAACCGTTGGCCGAGCACCTCGTGAACCGCTCCTACAGCGAACCGCATTGGGTCGGCGAGAGCGGCTCGGCGATGGTCTACGAAAAGGTCTCGCTGTTCGGGATGCCGATCGTCCCCCGCCGCCGAGTTCCGTATGGACGCGTCGACGCCGTCAAGGCCCGCGAGATGTTGATTCAAAACGGTCTGGTCGAGGGGGATTGGCAAACGCCGGCCAAGTTCTTCGCTCACAACCAGCAATTGGTCGAACAGTTGGAGGAACTCGCCGCCAAATCGCGCCGGCGTGATTTTCTCTTGGGGGAAGAGGCCCGGTACGAGTTCTACGATCGCCGGATCCCCGCTCATGCCTACGACGGCGCGCGGCTTAGCAAATGGCTGAAAAAAGCGGAGCGAACTCAGCCGCAGCTGTTGCACATGTCGCACCAGGATCTGCTGCGCGAAGAGTCGGACGCCGTCAATCAGGCGGATTTCCCGGATGCGATTTCGATCGGCCAGATGCGGCTGCCGCTGGAATACCACCTCGAACCGGGCAGCGACGAAGACGGCGTAACGCTGACCATTCCGCCGGAAGGACTCAATCAACTCCAGGCAAGCCGGCTCCAATGGCTGGTCCCCGGACTGTTGGAGGAGAAAATCGCCGCGCTGATCAAGGCACTTCCCAAATCGACCCGCAGGAATCTGACCCCCATTGCCGAGACCGCTCAAAGAGTGGCCGCCGAACTGTCCTTCGCCCATGGTTCGTTCACCGAAACGGTAGCTGAGAAACTCGCGGAGATCGCCGGCGCGCGGATCGATCCGGCCGAGTTTGCCCAAGTCAGTTTGCCCAAACACTTGATGATGAACGTCCGTGTGGTCGGCAGCGACGGCGAAACACTCGGCGAAGGCCGCAATCTAAACGAAATCCGCAAACAGCTCAGGCCATCGGCCGACAATTATTCCGCTGCGGACGACGACCGCTTTCATCGCGACGAAATCGTGAAATGGGATCTGGAGCAGTTTCCAGCGAAGGTCGGTATCGAGCGCAACGGAATCACGCTGCACGCCTATCCCGCCCTGTTGGACCGTGGCGGGAGTGTTTCGCTGCGATTATTGGATTGTCCGCACCGCGCTGCGTTTGAGACCCGCGCCGGACTGCGGCGATTGTATTGCCTCGCGCAGCGCCGGGAACTCAAAGCACAGGCCGACTGGCTGCCTGAGATTGATCGCATCTTATTGCAGGCGGCGACATTGCCGGACGGCGCGAAATTTCGCCGGGCGATCGGTGATCTGCTGGCGGATCGGGCATTCTTGGCAGCGGACAATGTGCCGCGCACCGCGGACCAATTCGAACAGCAACTCGCCGCCGGGCGCGAACGGATGTTGCCAGCCGTCCAGGAAGTCTCGGCTCTGCTCCCGCCGCTACTGGCCGCCTATCAACGGGCGCTGTCCAGAGTCGAGGCGCTATCGGCGCACGCGGCCTCTGATGCGGCGCAGGACATGACATCGCAACTCCAGCAGCTCACCGCTGCCGGATTCCTGACCCGCACACCCTGGAATTGGCTGCAGCAATACCCGCGCTATTTTGATGCGATGTGCCGCCGCATCCAAAAGCTCGCCGACGGCGGCAGTGCGAAAGACCGTCAACATCTGGCCGTGATCGCTCCGCGCTGGCGAGCCTATTTGACGCGGGCCGGCGAACATCAAACACGGGGCGTGCACGACCCGGAGTTGATCCATTATCGCTGGATGCTCGAAGAACTCCGCGTCTCGCTGTTCGCCCAGGAACTGGGAACGTGCATCACGGTCTCGCCGCAGCGGCTGGACAAGCAAGGGGCCAAGGTCAAGGCCTGAGGAATTCCCCTTTCCTTCCACGAAGATGTCAATCGTGGTCTCTGCCGCATATTTTTTAATTCCTTAAAACAATCGTTGACACTTGGGGAACGAACCGGTAGCATCATTGAATGAATTAAAACTTTACGCTGCCGATCAACAATAACACCCGCAAGTCGATGACGCGTCCCCAATCAGAACACCCCACGGCACTGGAATTGGAAATCCTCAAAGTGCTTTGGGAGGAGGCTCCGCTGCCGGTCCGCGAAGTGCAGGGGCGGCTTGCCGAACAAGCCGGCCGCAAGCTGACCTACAGCAGCGTGATTACCATGCTGAATATCATGGTCCGCAAAGGTTATTTGCGGCGGCAAAAGCAAGGGAAGGCATTCTTCTACTCCCCCAAAGTCGACAAGCAGCAAATCAGCGGGGGATTGTTGGGCGACCTGATGGCGCGGCTGTTCGACGACGAGCCGTCGGCCATGATTTTGAACCTGCTGGAGTCCGCAGAGCTTGATGCGGATGAATTGAGTGAGGTGCGCAAACTCATCAATCGCAAGTCAAAGGAGCAGCAATGAACTGGCAAGACCTTTTTACTCCTCAGTTGTGCAGCCGCTTGTCGCTGGCATTGCTCCATTCGCTATGGATTGTCGCGGTCATCGTTCTCGCCGTCGCGGCAATCGACTACGGATTGCGCCGGCATGCGGTCCGAATTCGGTACGTCGTAATGACGATGGGGCTCTGCCTCAGTTTCTGCGTACTGCCGGCTGTGCTTGTGCTGTATGGCGACGCAGACACCGCTCCTGCGCCAATACCGGTCCCCACTGCCGCAGCGACTGCTGCACAGAATGACCGTCAACCGGCCGAATCGACATCGACCGTCATTCCCGCGACTACGCCAGTAGCACAGCTGATTGCAAATCCAACACTCGAACCACGCACTGCGGAGGGGCTGAGCTTCAACCGCTGGTCGCAGATATTTGTCCTTGTGTACACCCTGGGCGTCCTATTGATGCTCGCCCGGTTTTTGCGGGGTGTTGTCGCTGCGCGACGGTTGTGCGGACGGGCCGAGGCGATCGAATCAGGCCCGCTCTATGAACTGCTGCAGCGAGCCGCCGACAGTTGGTCGATGCGGATCGTGCCGAGATTGGCCCGGGCGGAGGAAATCATCGTGCCCAAGGTCGTCGGCCTGCTCCGACCGACGATCCTACTGCCGATGTCGGCCGGCACTGGTTTGACGACCGACGAACTGGCTATGATTCTGGCCCACGAGTTGGCGCATATCCGCCGCCACGACATGTGGATTAACCTGCTGCAGCGCCTCGCGGAAACCCTGTACTTTTTCAATCCGGCCATCTGGTACCTTAGCCGGCGGATCAGCACGCTCCGCGAATTTTGCTGCGACGAAGCGGTTTGCACGACGCTCCAAGACGCGCAGCAGCAATCACGGACGCGCTACGCAACGGCCTTGTTACGTGTCGCGGAGTTAAGCCGGCGAAGAAGTCCGACCGCCGAGTTAGCCACGTTAGCGGCAAGCGGGCGTTCTCCCTCGGAACTCCGGCGTCGGGTCGCACGGCTGTTCGGCGAACCGTTGCGAGAGCCGTTTCCGCTGTCGCGTTGGACCGCGCTGGTTCCCATGATCGTCGTGATCGGGCTGCTTGTCGCACCCGCCGCTTGGCAGTCGGAAGACGGAACCGCCGCCGCGCAATCCGGCGAGACAGGCAAAGACAAACTCGAGCTCAAGAAGCGGAAGAAAGAGCCCAAACCCAAACCGGATTCCACTCCGACGAAGACTACCAAGAGCGATCCTCCCCAAAAACAGCCTAAGCCCAAGCAAGACAAACTTCCGATTACCGTGGCAGGACGTGCGACCGACGGAACGGGGAAAGCGATCTGGGGTGCCAAGGTTTACCTGTTGTCGCCGCGCACAAATAAGCAGCCGCTGGCCGTCGTCAAAACTGATGAAGACGGCAACTTCCGTTTTGAAGACGTCCCGCTCCCGATTCAACCTGCCAGGACAACCAGGGGGCGTGATGCGGGGGCGTTTGAACTCTTCGCGGAGGCGGATGGCTACGGTTTCGCCTGGCGATCGCTGAAATGGGTCTACCCGGGTTCAAAACACGAAGAAGAGCCTAATTGGTACAACATGGAAAAACGCGATCTGCCGTCTCGATTCGGACGCGATGATCCCATTAATCTCGATTTAGTCTTCAGCCGAGAAGCGAAGGTTCGCGGCCGCATTATCGATGAGCAGGGACGGCCGATCGCGGACACAAAACTGGCACTCCGTTCGTGTGATCCGGAATGGGATCAGGCGAATTTTAACGTCTTTAGCTCACCCCGCGAATTCGAAAGTTTGAACGAACGCGCGCTTGTCCCGCCCCGCATCAAAGTCCGCACCACCGATGCCCAGGGGCGATTTGAATTCAACAAACTGCCGGCGAATTGCCGGTTCTGGATCGACGTCCGTCCGCCGGGGCACCCGCCGCGAATGATCTGGGCGGTCACGCGCAATCGAGCCAATTTCGACGAAAAGGGAAATCGCGTTTATAACGGCGACTTCGATGTCGTGTTTCAAACGCCGCGCAATATGAAGTTTCGCGTGGTCTACGAGGAGACCGGGAAACCGGCACACAAGGTCGGCGTGGGTGGCCGTGTCGTCAAGGCAGGATTCTGGAAAACGACCGACAAGAACGGAATGATCGAAGTGCCGCTGCCCGACGGCAATTATCGGCTTGCAATCTCTCCGAGATATCAGACACCCTACCTCAATACCGATGTGGATGTCGTCGTCTCTGAAGAGACGGCCAAGGAGACGATCACGCTCAAGCTCCGCCCGGCGGCGGTCTTGGACATCACCGTCCGCGACGCGGACACCGGCACGCCGCTGGAAGGGGTCGATGTCTGGCGCGAAATCAATTCGGGGACGCCAAACACGTATCGAAACGTGCATGGATATAAGAGCTGGGAGGTCGAGACCCGTCTCTCGCACTACACAAGGCCCCGTTCGGACAATGACGGCAAGATGCAGGTCTTCATCGAGCCGGGGAAACACTGCATCGGCGTCGGAAAAGATAATTTTCCGAAAGGCTACAAGCAGATTGACACAGATGGGCGCGAGATCGATTGCAAACTCGGAAAACCGACCGCGGTGGAATTTCGCATGCGGCAAGAACTGCCGAGTCTGTCGCCCACCGTCAAACGCAAGCGTTAGTCGCTGCTATTGCTGCACTTCGCGGCGAAGCTTCGCGCGGGCGCGGGTCAATGTGGGACCGATAGTGTTCTGCGGGACGCCCAACCCGGAACTGATTTCGCGATACGAACGCCCTTCGAGGTGGAATTGGCGGACGATATCGGCTTCTTTCGAATCGAGCCCGTCCAGCATCCGCTCGACTTCCTCGCGATCCGCCACGCGGGCCGCTTCGCTATGTTCGCTCTTCTCCAATGTGTCGGGCCCGGCATTGGTGTGGCCCATCGCTTGAGCCATCCGGCGTTGCGACATTTCGCGAACGACCACCCGGCGGGCGACCACCGTCAAATAAGTCGCCAAGGAACTCTTGCCGCCGAACTGCCGCAGCACTGCAAAGTCGTTGGCCAACAGGGTCACGAAGACTTCAGCACAGAGATCGTCGATGTCTTCCTGCGAGACTCGCACACTCCGGGAATGGGCCGTGTGTGTCACAACGTGCACGAACAGACCCATGAACCGGTCAACGAAGTCTTTCCAAGCGCCCGGCTCTCTGTCGAGGCAGCGGGATAGCAAAGTGCGGTCAATTTGCGTTAATGCCACGCGTCACTCTCCACTCCGGAAAACTACGTATCAATCACAATTAAACAGGAGCAGATCGGAGGTTTTCCGACAAAGTCAAATTGTCTGAAGTAGTGAAGCCGTTCGCAATCCTCGCCACAACAGATAACTCACCTCAATCAAAATGTGTGTCGATTCTCGCCGATCCGTCGACATTCAACCGCGCGATTCCCCGGGCGTAAACCAAGACGGTTCAACCCGTTAATTTTAAGCGAATCTCGATTCAAGGCAAGACGTCTCTTGTCTATTATGTTCATTTGTTCACAATAGACCTCCCAGGTTCTCCAACTTATGCCCCGATGGACGACGGCTCAGTTGAGAGTCGCCGCAAGTACCATGAAAATCACCCGACAGCTCACACTGCTCGCCGCCGGTTTATTTCTCCTCACCGGGCAAATCGACGCCGCCGAACAACCGGCGGACAACTCTCGAAAGCCCACGAATGACCGGGAACTCCGCTATTGGCTGGAGAACATGGTCTGGCACCACGGATACACTTTGTCCGAAATCTCCGCCGCGACCGGCCTGAACGAAGAGGACATTTCGAAATCTCTCCGCAAGTTCGAGATTTCCGCCGCGACGAAGCCTCGGCGGAAACCTGGCGCGCCGCTGCTGACGCTCCCCTACCCGGGCGGACGGCATCCGCGGATCGGGTTTTTGGAAGGCGCGATCCGGCCGCAGCGTGAGACGAAAATCAGTGTGTTTACCCCCTGGGACGACAAGAGTTATGTAGTGGTCGACGTTCCGGAAGCGATTTGGTCGAATCTGGGGCTGACCTATCTGGCGCACACGCACATCGACACGGTGTGGACGAAACAAGGGATCAAACTGCCGCCGTTGGAGTGGCATCGCCGTGAGGATGGCACGTTCGACATCGTGCGAACGCTCCCGAACAAGATCTCCTTCGGCGCGAAGGTGATGCCCGGCCGCGAGGGAGTCAAGATGTCGCTCTGGCTGAAGAACGGGACCGACAAGACTCTGACCGATCTCCGCGTGCAGAATTGTGTGATGCTCAAAGGGGCGGCCGGGTTTGCGGAACAGACGAACGACAACAAAGTCCTCTCCAAGCCGTTTTGCGCCGCCCGCAATGCCGCCGTCAACCGCTGGATCATCACCGCCTGGGATCACTGCCACCGCCCATGGGCCAACGACCGCTGCCCCTGCCTGCATTCCGATCCCAAGTTTCCCGACTGTGCGCCAGGCGAGAAGAAAACACTGCATGGGTGGTTGTCGTTTTACGAGGGGACCGATATCGAGGCCGAGTTTGCCCGTTTGCGCAAAATGGATTGGCTCGCTCACAAGAACAAAAAGTCAACAGGACAAGGAAAGCAAGCACAATGACCAATCCCACCATCGCCATTCTGGGCGCGAGCACCGACCGCAGCAAATTCGGCAACAAAGCGGTGCGGGCTTATATCGAACAGGGCTACGACGTCTATCCCGTCAACCCGCGTGCGGACGAAATCGAAGGCCTGAAGTCCTACCCGTCGCTGGCTGACGTACCGGTCGAAAAGCTCGATCGCATCAGCGTTTACCTGCCGCCCGAAATCGGAATCTCATTGTTGGAAGAGATTCAAGCCGCCGGGGCCGACGAAGTCTGGTTCAACCCCGGTAGTGAGAGTGAGGAATTGATCACCCGCGCCGCGGAACTCGGATTGGAGCCGATCATCGCTTGCAGCATCGTCGATGTCGGCTCGCAGCCGGGAGAGTTGTGAGTCTCCACGCTACGTCTTCTCCGGAAACAGCCGGCTGACGCTGGTGCGGTCGTGGACGGACCGGATCGCCTCTGCGAACACCGGCGCGACCGGAATCACTTCGATGTTGTCGGGAAACTCGTCCAAGCGATATTCGATCGTGTCGGTCATAAACAGACGCTTGATCACGCTCGCTCCGATCCGCGGCGCCGCTCCTTTGGAGAGCACACCGTGTGAAACGGCGGCGTAGATGTCTTTGGCGCCCCGCTGCTTGAGAATGTCTGCCATCGCGATCAACGTCCCGCCGGAGATCGTAAAATCATCGACCAACAGCACGTTCTTGTCTCGCACGTCGCCGATGACCTCGAGGGCTTGGACGGTTTCATCATGACCCGACCGCTGCTTGTTACCGATGACCACTGGAGCACCCAACAAGTCGGCATAGGCGGAGGCGTCTTTGGCGAAACCGATATCCGGGCTGCAGACGACCAGATCGGGCAGATTGAGTTTTCGCACGTGCTCACAGATGATGTGCCGCCCGTAGAGGTGATCGACCGGAATGCGGAAAAAGCCCTGGATCTGCGGGCTGTGCAAGTCCATAGTTAGGACGCGGTCCGCTCCGGCGACCTCAAGCGCGTCGGCACAGACCCGGGCGCGAATCGAGACGCGCGGCTCGTCTTTCTTGTCCCCTTTGGAATAGCTGAAGAAAGGGATCACTGCGGTCACCTGCTGGGCGCTGGCCCGCTTGAGGGCGTCGATCCAGAACAGCAGTTCCATAAAATTGTCGTTGACCGGGAGGTGCACCCCCTGAATCACATAGACGTCCCGCCCACGCACGTTTTCCAGCACGCGGACGAACACATTCCCCTCGCTGAAGCGGGGCGCTTCGGAAGGAAGCAGCCGCACCCCCAGTTCAGCGGCGATATCGGCCGCCAACTGCGGATTTCCGGTCCCGGCCAGCAACGTCAGATCACCTTGCGGCGCCTGGAACGGCTGCGGCCGAGGTCCTGGTTTGGGGGACGGATTCTGCGGCGTGTCCTGCATGAACGGGGCTCGATCTTCGCGAATCATTGATGAATCTTCGATGAAGATCGCGCCACTCGCGGTTCATCAAGAATTCAAACGGTCGGTATTACCCGGGAATCAGCGGGGTTTGGGGGAACAAATGCATCATATCGGCGCTTCGGCCGAACTCAATCGCGATTGTCCGTCCTGTTGCCTCCGGGGGTGAGATGCCGCCATAATCGTAACGGTCACAACAGTTGCAACAGCCGCAATTCACTCTGAAATCCTTCGCCGGGAACGCTGTGAACAGGGGACACTGAGCGAGGGCGCCTATGAAGCAGTGGGGTTTTCCTCAATTCTCTCTCTTTTCAGGTCTGCCCGGCAGTAATTTGTTGACATTGCCCAATTTATCTCTGATAATTGGGGAAATTTACCAGGGTTAGTCCGAAGAAGGTCTGTGTCGTCCCAGACGACATTTTGCACTCTGCACTCGTTGATCAACTCGAAACTATAGTTCCGGTAAGATTGGGGCAAGCGAGTAGTTTTCCATGACGCACAACAATGAATGTAGCGACAATCAGATAGGTGAGACGGCCGAGCAAGACGTCACACGGAATCAACGACGTCAACTGTTGAAGCGAGGCGCCCTGCTGGCACCTGTCGTCTTTACACTCCACGCTCGACCCGCCGCAGCGGAAGAAATCACTTACGGAATCAACGGCTACGCCAGTTACTTCACCGACAACGGCGTCATTACCGGCGAGCAGACCGGCACGCGTTGGCGCACTCAAGACGAAGCGCGTAACAACGACGTCGCGCAGTAGACTCCAGCCGTAAGCCCTTTTGCGTCGTTTTCCCAACGGCCCATGAAGTGCTGATTTGCTCTATGACCCAGCCAGTCTCTCAGTGGTCAGCGTCCAGCTTGGGAACCTTTCACTGGCAGCGCTGGGACGACGAAGAAACCGTCGTATTTCACACCGCGTCCGGGAATACGCACGTCCTGAATCCGCTCGCGGTCGCCGTCCTCAAGGAATTGGAACATTCCAGTTTGGACTTCGACGAAATCGTGCGGCGCGTTACGATCTCCCTCAATGACGTCCAGGAAGAGACTCTACCCGAACGAATCGGGCAACTCCTGGAAGAGTTTGATCATTTAGGGCTGATTGAGCCGGTGACGTGAAGCTCAGCGATCTGTCGACGACACAATTGTTTGAACGTGCGTCTGGCGCCGGACTCTGTTGGCGGGTCGGTCCGTTTATCGTACGCGTCCGCACGCCGCTGCGCGACGTCGTCGAGCAAATCGCGTTTCTTTATGCCGGTTTTCCACTCGCCGACGACGAGAGCTACGCCGATCATGAAGTCTCCGTCCAACCGCGCGGCCTCCGCTCGCAAAAGGTCAGTATCATCGCCGACGGCCGTGTCACTTATCCGTGCGAGCCACGGTCGATCGCCGTCCCCTTACTGGAGTGGACGCTCAATCTGTGCGTGTTTCATCAGCCGAGCACGAACCTAATTCTTCATGCCGCTGTGGTTGAACGGGGCGGACATGCGTTGATCCTGCCCGCGTTGCCCGGATCGGGCAAGAGTACATTTTGTGCCGCGCTGGTGCACCGTGGATGGAGGCTGCTCTCCGACGAGGTGGCGATCTTGCGCCGGGATGATGGGCGGGTGATTCCCGCCACGAGGCCGATTGGTCTCAAAGACGCATCCATCGACGTCATCAAGCAATTCGCGCCCGATGCGGTCCTCGGCCCCAGTTGGCCCGGCACGCCCAAAGGCACCGTTGCACACTGTCTCCCTCCGCAAGAGAGCATTGAGCGCGCCGACGAGACCGCTCAGCCACGCTGGATCATCTTTCCTACGTTTGATCGCGGCGCGGAGACGCAGCTGACGCCGATTTCAAAACCCCGCGCGCTGGTCCATGCGGCGGCCGACTCGTTCAATTACAGCGTCCTCGGCCGTCAAGGGTTTGATGCGTTGACAAGGCTGGTCGATGCGTGTGATTGCTATGAACTCAGCTACGGCGATTTGGAACACGCCATACAAGCCGTCGATCAACAGGTACGAATCGAACCGAACGATCCGAAACCGCAGCATCCTTCGCCCGCCACCGTGCCGCGAATCACCGAGTCGGCATCCAGCAACGGGAAGCTCATCCCTGCGGCAATTGCTGATTCGCCGCCGCGAATTCGCCAACTGATTCTCGACGCGATGAACAAGCCTGCACAGTTGCGCGAACGACAGATGGCCGAGTGGGACGTGCTGTTGCGAATTGCCCGTTCGTCCAATCTGATTTCTTCATTGGCCGTTGCGGTCGAGCAACAGGGGCTGTGGGACGACATTCCCGAACCGGTGCGCCCCCATTTGGAAGCGGCGCGCGTTGTGGCTCTGCAGCATGAACGGAGTGCTCTGTGGGAGGTCAATCGCGTCAAACGCGCGCTCAGAGCGATTGAGTCGCCGGTGATCTTCTTAAAGGGAGCGGCCTACTTGCTGTCGGGTTGCCGGTTCGCCCGGGGACGGGTCATCACCGACGTTGATCTCCTGCTACCGCACCACAAATTGTCGCTGGCCGAACAGCAACTGCAGCGTTGGGGATGGACAATCGACGAGAAGAATCCCCTGGACGAGGTCTATTACCGCCAATGGCTGCACGAACTGCCGCCCATGGTTCATTACAGCCGGCAAACGATGCTCGACGTGCATCACACGATCTTGCCGCGAACCGATCGGCTCAATTTGCGGCCGGAACTGCTGTTCGACGAAGCGGTGCCCTTCCAGGAGGATGACGAGCAGTTCTTGGTCCTCTGCCCGGCGGATATGCTACTGCACGCCGCGGTGCATTTGTTTCGCAACGGTGATTATACGAAGGGCCTGCGCGACTTGGCCGATCTGTGGGGAATGCTGACCGAGTATTCCCAAGCGGAGGGCTTTTGGAGCGACCTGCTCCAGCGTGCCTCAGCGCTCGACCTAACGGGCCCCTGTTTTTATGCGCTGCGGTATGTCGAGCGATATTTTGAATTCTCGATCCCAGCAGAGGTCTCTCAGCAGACTCAGTCCTGGCAGCCGATTTGGCCGCCGGTTGCCGTCATGGATCGACTGGTCGATGCGGCAATCTTTCCACATACGCTCGATGGAATCGACCGACGTCGAAAGCGTGCCTGTTCCATTCTTTCACGGCTGTATCTGCCCCGATTTCGAGTCGCCGCTTCGCCCGCGTTTTGGAAAAAGCGATTTCCGGGGCTCTTCAGCCCACGCGCTGCCAACGATGCCGGTATCTGAATGGCGATGCTATTCGTCGTTCGCCGCGCTGAGCTCCGCAATCAGCGACAACAGCTCTTCCCGTTTGATCGGTTTGGTCGTGTACTCGTCGCACCCGGCATCCAGGCATTTGCCGCGATCCGATTTCATGGCGTGAGCCGTGAGCGCGATAATCGGCCGCCGATAGTCGGCCTCTCGAAGTTTACCGGTCGCGGTATATCCATCCATTACGGGCATTTGCATGTCCATCAGGATGACGTCGAACGGCTCGCCGGCGCGTTCCGCCTCGAGTGCGCTGTTCAGCGCAATTTCGCCGTTGTCAACAACCGTGACGTCCAGTCCGGCCTTCTGCAGAATAAACTTAATCAAACGCTGGTTGTCCGGCCCGTCCTCGGCCAGCAGAATACGACGTTGAACATCTGTTTTCAGGCGTTTTTCGCGCTCAGTGGTCGACGGGGCGGCCGCAATCGTCACATCCGGATTCTCCCGAAGCCGGATCCCGGTCAGGTCGCCCGTGGCAACCGTAAATCGAAATGTGCTTCCCGACCCGGGTGAGCTTTCGACCTCGATTGTGCCTCCAAGCATTTCGGTCAGGCGATGGCAAATCGCCAACCCCAACCCGCTGCCACCGAATTTCCGAGTGGTCGAGGAATCTGCCTGCGCAAACGGGTGAAAGAGCTTGTCGATCAAGTCCGGGCGAATTCCGATGCCGGTGTCGACGATCTCAAATTGAAGTTCGGGTTGTTGCGGGTCGGCGACTAACAATTCAGCGATGATCTTGACGCCGCCGTTCTCGGTAAACTTGATCGCATTGCCGGTCAGATTCACCAAGATTTGCCGCAGCCGCGTCGGGTCGGAATGGATCGTGTCTGGAATGGGACCGCGGAATTCGACATCCAGGGACAGATTCTTCGGTGCTGCCCGCACCTTCATCAAGTCGGCGACGTCTTGCACAATCTGCACCGGCGCGACTTCGATGTTCTCGACTTCGATCTTGCCCGATTCGATTTTCGAAAGATCGAGAATGTCATTGATGATTTCCAACAGGAAATTCCCATTGCGCAGAATCGTGTCGATGGCCTCCGTCTGTTCCGAGTGCGCGTTGCCGCTTCGCAAAATCTCAGCGTAGCCCAGGATTGCGGTCATCGGTGTGCGAATCTCATGGCTCATATTCGCCAGGAACTCGCTTTTCGCCTTGTTCATTGCGGTTAAGCGTTCCGTCTGCAACCGAATGAGTTGTTCGGTTTCCTTCAGGTCCGACACATCCCGCATAATGACGGTGTACATCGGTCCGCTCTCCATCAGCGCCGAACTCACGGCGAAATGGACGGGAAACTGCTGGCCATCGAGCCGCCGCGCCATGAATTCGTGATCGACGCATTTCACGCGGCTGGAAGCGGGTTTTTTCTGATTGGCATCGCCAACCACCCACATCACCGCTTTCCCCAGCAGCATCGAGGCATGCAGACCGATGACCTGATCGTCCTCATATCCGAACATCTTGCTCGCCACGCGGTTGCACGATTGGATCAGGCCGTTGCGATCGAACGTGATGATGCCGTCCGGAGCGGTGTCCAGAATGACGCGGATCTCGGCTTCGCTCGCCATCAAGTCGCGGGTCCGCTTCTCGACTTCCTTCTCCAATTGCATCGCGTAACGCCGCTGTTCTTGGATGCGGCCGTCGCTTTCCTCCAGATTGGTCTCGACGATGCGAAAGTGTTCTTCTTGAAACGCGCGGTGTTGCTGTTCCATCTGCTTCATGCGCGCTTCCGACTCGATCGCTACGGCTGTCCGCGAATTGAGGGCTAACATGGCTGCTCCCAGCGCACGTAACCAGCCAACTTGCTCCTTCACGTGCCGCTCGCTGTCGACAGCAGCGTCACTTGCTTGAAACTCCACCATCAGAAAACCACACGGTATTTTCTCGGCATTAAAGGCGACCGTCACAGTCCAGCGTGCTGCCTGAGATTCCGTGATCCAAAGCGGCTCCCCGCTGCCGATCAAGGCAGCAACGGCACCATCGGTCACGCGGAGTTCGCTCAATTCAACATTCTGTTTGGACCAAGCGGCCAGACGGCGGCGATCGCCGTCAAAAACGACGGCCTGCACGGCCGTCAGCGGCTCCAGCGCGGCCGACAGCATCTTCAAGCAGACGATGCACTCGTCATCGTCGGGCTCGCAGCCGAAGATTTCGTCGGATAGCAAATCGACATTCAACATGGATGAACCGCTCACAGTTCGTAAAGGTCCCGGGACTTTTCGAGCTCTTCGTCCAGGTCTTGAAACAGGATTTTCAGTTCGTTGCGTCCGATGGAGAGAGCCGCAAATGTCTCACCGGCGGGCGCCGGCAGACTCGCGACACCCATCGCCGTGATGTTTTTCTTGGTGCACAAGAAGTTGCCGACTTCCACCGCCTGGGCGATCGGGCGAATGGACTCCTCGCACCGTTCGCATTGATGGTGATGCCGAATCGTCTGAACAACGCTGTCGGGAAAACCCCACTTGGCAGCGACCTCCGAGCCAAGTTGGGTGTGATCGAACCCGAGCACCCGCCGCTCCGTTTCGAACGTCGGTTCGTCAGAAGTGATAGACTCGGCGACCTTCTTGAACTGGGCATGATTGTGCTGATCCAGCAGGACGATTCCGATGTCGTGCAGCAGCCCGCACATGTATGCCTCATCAAACTGCTGCAGGCCGCTCCGCGAGGCGATCATCCGAGCGGCGACCGCCACGCAGACCAAGTGCTTCCACAAGCCGGCGCGCTGATAAGGGCCGATACTCGTCGTGTCCCTGAAGATCTGTGCAATCGATGCCGTGACCGCAATATCCTTGACCGTGCTGAAGCCCAACAAGGCAATGGCACGATGAATACTGTCGACTTTCGAGCGAAGGCCGTAGGCCGAAGAATTGGATGTCCGCAAGATGCGCGCAGCAAGCGATGGGTCGCTCTCCACAATCACCCGCAAATCGGCAACCGACGTGTCGGGGGAATTGGCGACCTCAATCACGCGCATGGCGATGTCGGGAAGGCTGGAGACCTCGTCGATCCGCTTTACCAGCCTCTCCAACGCCGC
This sequence comes from Planctomycetales bacterium, assembly GCA_028285345.1. Classification (GTDB taxonomy): domain Bacteria; phylum Planctomycetota; class Planctomycetia; order Planctomycetales; family Planctomycetaceae; genus Symmachiella. Next base: position 46,034 of record JANQPT010000031.1, on the reverse strand, counting down.
CATCTGCTCACTGAGCGTCATGGTGCTTCCGGACATGAATCATTCCTTACAACTTGAGCTGCGCCCCGGACCTCCAAAGTGCCCGGCGGCTTGACAAGTCATTGTTGCTTTCTGCCCCCTAGTTAATTGATTCTGAGGCGACGATTTCTGAGTCACCTCAACTGGCGTTGTTTCAGTTCACTTGTTGTTCATCCACGATAATCTAAGTACAAGTTCTCAGTCAGCGTCGTATAAATGCCGCGAAAATGTTGCTTATTGTCACCAATCGCGAAAGGTTGCACGATTGCAACGGTTGTCAGATTATCTCCCGGCCTGCTGTAATATCGGTGATTTTCGATTTGTGCATGGTTATGCGCATGGCAGCGGTTTTCTCGGATTGTTTGGTTGCGCGTTTCTCGGTCGATTACCGCACAGTCTGTGAACAGAGTTCCCAGACAGGCGGGATGGAGTCGTCAGCCAAGGTTGTTCATTGAGGGCTTCAACAATTGTGGAGATGCGTAAACCTCGGTTTTCCGAAGCAAGGGAGGCAGGATGCGGCTATTCGAAGGAACTGAGTGGGACCGGCCTCCCCGTTGCGAGCGGTGCGACGAGCTTGAGGAGGAGTGCGCCTGTCCGGCAGTCGAAGTTGAAAGAACTTCGCCGCAAGAACAGACCGCGCTGCTGGCGGTTGAAAAACGCCGCAAGGGAAAATTCGTCACTGTTGTGCGCAGACTCATCGACGAGGGGAGTCATCTCAGCGAGCTGTTGACCCGGTTAAAGTCTGTTTGCGGCGCTGGAGGGACGATCAAGGAAGGGGCGATCGAAATCCAAGGCCGGCAATTGGATCAAGTCCGCACGGAACTGCAGCGGCTGGGATATCGCACAAAAGGCTGACGTACTGTTCCCGTGCTACTTCGACGGCATAGCAACGGAGTCGCCCGACATGTTAGGATATACATGTCTGAATATACGAATTGAACAGGTCGGAATCTCAATGCAAATCGCAATCCAACGACGATCTCTGTTACGATTCTTCGCCGTGCTGCCGGCGGTTGTGCTATGTCTCCTTTGCGATAATGTCGTGGCCCGCGACGAATATGAATCCGCGCCGATTCTTTACAGCAAGACCGAACCACAGAACTCGGTTTCCAAGCTGCAGACGCGACTCGATGAACGCAAATCGCAGCTCGTTTACGACGACCAGCACGGATATTTGAAGTCGGTGCTGAAACAGTTGAACGTGCCCATCTCCTCGCAGATGCTCGTGTTTTCCAAGACGAGCCTGCAGATTCGCCATATCGAGCCCCGTTCGCCGCGTGCGATCTACTTTAACGACGACGTTTATGTCGGGTGGGTGCAAGGGGGCGATGTGCTTGAGGTGTCAGTAGCGGATCCGCGGCTCGGTGCGGTGTTCTACTCGCTGGAACAAAAGGAGTCGCAACAACCGCAATTCCGCCGGGAGACACATCGTTGCCTGCAGTGCCATTCGTCGCGACGTACACAAGACGTTCCGGGTCACGTCGTTCGCTCGTTGTATACGGCCTACGACGGGCGGCCGGTCTTCAGTGCCGGGTCGTTCAATACCGACCACACCAGCCCTCTGGAAGAACGCTGGGGCGGCTGGTATGTGACGGGGCAGCATGGCAAACAGCGGCATATGGGAAATGTACTGGTAATCGATCGCGAGAAGCCGCAAGACATCAATCGCGACGCCGGCGCCAATGTGAAAAAATTAGATTCATTGTTCGACACGAAGCCCTACCTGTCCCCGCACAGCGACATCGTGGCGATGATGGTCATGGCTCACCAGGCTCAGATGCACAACCACATCGCGGCGGCCGGTTTTCAGTGCCGCCAAGCGCTGCACAGCAACGGCATCATGAATCGCGCCCTAGAGCGTGACGCCGACTACCGCAGCCCCAGCACCGAACGGCGGATTCGCAAGGCGGTCGAGCGGCTGTTGCGATATTTGCTGTTTTCAAACATGGCGGGTCTCGAGCAGCCGGTGAAGGGGACAAACAAGTTTTCGCAGGAGTTCTCACAGCAAGGACCGCGAGATCGACACGGCCGCTCGCTGCGCGATTTCGACCTCAAAAACGGGCTCTTTCAATACCAGTGCAGTTATTTGATCTATAGCGAGGCGTTCGACCAACTTCCTGGTGAGATCAAATCGCCGCTGTATCGCCGCTTGTGGGAAGTACTCAGCGGGCAAGACAACAGCGAAGATTTCCGGCATCTCAATCAGGAAAGCCGGAGTGTAATCCTGGAGATTCTCAGGGACACCAAACGCGACCTTCCCGACTATTGGCAAGACAAGGCTGCGTCGGAATGATGGTCCGTTTCTCAGGGGGTCTGCCGCAATAATCAGGCACGCTCATTCCCCGCGAGGCATTCGCAGAGCAAACACGCATCGTCGCACTGCTTTTGTTAGACTTTCATTGCAGTGACGAAGTCCCGACACAGGACAGTGCGATGGCTCTTCATTCGGATGCGGAGAAATCTTCCCCGACAGTCGTACGGTACGGCGTGCTGGTGTTGATCTCCGCCGCGGCGGGCAGCGCCTATTTGACTCGATATTGCCTTTCGGTCGCCAACACGACGATCGGCCGCGATCTCAATCTCAATGACGCTCAAATGGGCCAAGTGATCGCCGCTTGGGGCTTGGGTTATTTCGTCTGCCAGGTTCCCGGCGGCTGGATCGGCAATTGGATCGGCACGCGGAAAACTTTGGCGGCGTTGAGCGTGCTCTGGTCAGCGCTTACGGTCTGGACGTCGCTGACACGGTCGTTTCTTCCACTGTGGACGTCCCGCTTCACCTTCGGCTTGGCCCAAGCGGGTATGGTCCCCAATCTGGCGGCCGTCGTGAAAAGCTGGATCCCCGCGTCGCGCCGGGGGTTTGCCAGCGCATGTATCACGGCCGCCATGTCGCTGGGCGGAGTGATCACTATGAAACTGACCGGTGAATTGCTCGGGGAATACAAACTCAGCTGGCGGCATATCTTTCAGGCATATGCAGCCGTCGGGGTCGTCTGGGCGGCGGCGTTCTACTGGTATTTTCGAACGAACCCCCGTCGGCATCCGTGGGTCAATGACGCCGAACTGGCACTGATTCGGGGAACGCCCCAGCACGACGTACGTGAAATCGACAACGACGTACCGGCCGAACCGCCTGACGAGGGGAGGTCATTGACGGGCAGGATGGTCCGGAATCTGCCGCTGTGGGGGATCTGCATTCAATCCTATTTTCGTGCCGCGGGCTATTTGCTGTTTGTCACCTGGCTGCCTGCCTATTTGGAGTACTCGTTTGAGCTTTCGGTGAAAGAGGCGGCTACGTACACCGTCTGGCCGCTGGTGGGCGTGATCTTGGGGACAATGTCGGGCGGGCTGATCTTGGATTTCGTGTTCCGCCGCACCGGCAGCCGCAAACTGAGCCGGACCGGGCTGGCAGTTGTGGCCTTGAGCCTGTGCGCGGCGTCGACCTATGCTTCGACGTTTGCCAACTCTCCGCCGCAATTCGTAGCGCTGCTCGCGACGGGGGCGTTTCTGTCGGGTCTGGCCAGCCCCAGCGCCTGGGCGGCCACAATGGACATCGCCGGCCCGCACACGGCCGTCACGATGGGTCTGATGAATATGGTCGGCTCCGTGAGCGGTTTTACCGTGCCCAACGGGCTGGGGATCCTCATCGACTGGATTCGCAAGCACGACGGCAACTGGGACGTGGTGATACTGATTCACGTGGGGTTTTACGTCTGCGCGGCCCTGAGTTGGCTGCTGGTCAATCCCGACCGCCCGTTTGCACGTGCCGACGAGGAATGATTCCCGACGCTGACACTTTTTTGTAAGGAATTCATCGTCCAGAGGAGAACAAGTCACCTCCAATCAAATCGGCCCCCAGCCGGCGTGGCCCATCGCGCTGGCTTCGCCGGGGAAATGCCGGATTTGCCTAGCAACTGCTACAATGGGTAAGCGTCAACCGTATTACAAGTAGCACGCTCAAAGTCCGTAGGGACGTGCGGGCACACGACACTGCCAACACAAATCATCGAGACAAGTTGATCGGAGCGGACGTCATGACAGCGCGTCGAATTTGCGGTTTCGTCCTGCTCCTGGTATTCGCTCCGGTGTCGCTGACCGCCCAAGAGACGATCACCGCCAGGGATGCCTCCGCACAGATCCGCAAACTGGGAGGCCGCATACGATCGAGCCGGCACAATTCGTCGGTATCCTTCGACGAGTATGCACGAGCGGCCGAGGCGTTGCCGCTTTTGGGACACCTGCCGGATGTGCGGCGGCTGACGATCATTCGGGCCAAAATCCCGGCATCGAGCATGGTGGAGATCAGGCGGTTGCCCAAACTGCAAAGTCTGTCGCTGAATGATTGTGAGTTGACCGATGCGCACGTCACACAGATCGCCGAAATGACCCGTCTAAAGTCGTTGGCGATCTCCGGGAAGCAAATCACAGACGCATCAGTGCCCCGCCTGTTGCAGCTTCAGTCACTTCAGCGTTTGTCGCTGAATGGAACATCAATCGGAGATGCGGGTGTCAAGGAAATCACCAGTCGGATGCCGCTCGTTTCTCTTGGGCTTGATCGAACACCAGTCACAGACGACGTGCTCCGAAATCTATCCGGCCTCAATTACTTGTCACTAAGTGGGACAGCCATCACAGACGGCGGGATGAAGCACTTGCGGCAATTGCCGCTGGAAAGTTTGACTCTCAGCGGTACAAACCTGACTGATGCGGGACTCGCAGAACTATCCGCACTCGAGAAGTTGGCCCGCCTTGATTTATCGAACACAAAGATTACGGGATCCGGTCTCACCCATCTTGCGCAGTTGCGGGAGTTGAGCAACCTTGATCTGGCTGGAACGAATCTCTCAGCCGATGCTTTTCGACTCCTTGCCGATTCGTTTTACCTCGATCATCTCAGCCTTGAGAGAGTACAGATTGGCGAACAGGGATTGAGTCATCTGAGGAAGATGACCGAATTGACGAGTCTGAATCTCAACCATACCGGCGTCGGCGATGAGCACATTGCTCAGCTCACTTACATGCCCGGGCTGCGAACCTTAGACCTCCTCGGCACAACCATCAGCGACCAGGGCGTCAAGCAAATTGTCAGAGCGGCTCCGCTTAGACGGCTTAACATTGGATCATCCAAGCTGACCGGTCGTGGACTGGAGCATTTGTCGAAACTCGACGAACTCAGGCAACTCTACATTGAGCAGGCCGACATCTCAGACGCCGATCTGGTGCACCTTGAGCGAATGACTCAGCTGCGCCGTTTTGGAGTCTTGAAAACCAACGTGACAGCGCAGGGCATGAAGTCGCTCAAACAGGCTCTGCCCGATTGTCGGCTGAGGATTCACAAAGACCAGCGCAGCCTTGTGATCGACCTGCGCTAACCTCCGCGGACCGGCGCGCACGGTGAAACCCGGTCGATCTCATAATAAGCGATCGCCGGCCCCGCTCTTGCTGTCGTCGCAGGCCAACTCGATCACCTATGAATCGACCTGCAGGGGACTCAAAACGACCACCAGACCGGAAATCCGGAATCGCTCCGTGAAAAGAAAGAGCCGCCGAAGAGACTTGAACTCTTGACCTACGCATTACGAATGCGTCGCTCTACCAACTGAGCTACGGCGGCGTCGGGGCGCTCGGATTGGAGAGAAGGATCTTCGCAGACTCTCCACTCTTATGAGCACATGGGGAGTCTATCGGTTCGCGGTCGCGTCGTAAAGTCTGAAAAATTGGTGTGTCGTACCACAGTAGAGCTGCCCGCGATTTACAAGGATGCCGGTGTCGATCTTGAGTTGTATCAACAGATGATGGGGCGTCTGCCGCAGTTGATCCAGCGGACGGGAGACGTGCGCGTACTCGATCTGCCGGGAGGATTTGGGGGGTGTTTCGCCTCAATAGCGATGGCTCTTCCTACAGCGACCCGGTGCTCATTTCCGGAACGGACGGCGTCGGTACCAAGATCAAAGTCGCCATTGCCATCGGACGCTATGATACGATCGGCATCGACCTGGTGGCGATGTGCGTCAACGATTGTCTGTGCCTGGGTGCGGAACCCTTGTTCTTTGTCTCGGCGATTTCCGCCGTGACGCAATCTGGCGCCGACGTTGACGGGATGGCACACAATACCGGAGGGGGATTGGAGGAAAACGTGACGCGGACTTTGCCCCAAGGCAGTCGTGCGTTGATCGATCGCGCCTCCTGGCAACCTCAGGCAGAGTTTACTTGGCCGCAGTAATTCGGCCAAATCGACCGCGCAGAGATGTTTAAGGTGTTCAACATGGGGATCGGGTACGTCGTGATATCTCCGGCAGACGCTGCAGAGCAGATTCAACACACGCTCCAATCACAACAGGTCGGCAGCTACGTAATCGGCCAAGTTGTCGCCGGCGAACAGGCGACGGAATTGCTGAATTGACCCGCTGTGGGTGGAACGGAAGTGCTTCATTTCCGCACGGCACTATTGCGCGGAACATGAAGCAATATGAATCTCGTTAAAAATGTCAGTCGACATCAGCCAGTACGTTCCATGGGCATGATCAACAACATCGTGCTTGGAATATCCCCGGGGCAGACCGACTTTGATCAGTTCATTTGTGTCGAGATTGAACAGCCGTTGTTTTCGTTTCCATGGGTCGGACGTTCGGAATACCGGCGTAATGATGCAGTACTGCAGCGACGATGAGAATTGACCATACCGCCCCCTCTTCTTTGGGTCTTCAGGTGACGGGACCTCGAGATAGGGGCACCCTAGAAGTTTACGTTCTTGATCGTATGTCGCAATCCCGAAATATGGCATCCCCCACTTGACGTAACGGGGCGAGTTTCCAAGTGTGTAAACGTGCAGTTTGCCCTTGCGAAGAGCCGCATGATGAAGGACTGGTTTCGAGTCACCGAGGTGCGTTTCCGGAAAACTCTCGCTGTCGAACTGGAATATGTGCTCACCGCCGCAGGGCACCCACCGGGCATGTTTGCCCTCCACGTCGACATCGAGCATTGCCATCGCATAGACCGCAGATAAGTCCTGCCCTGGACCGTCCCAGGTGCCGACAAACAGAAGAGGAATGACTGACGTGTCGGACATTCCTGTGTTCCTGTCGGGATATGGACATGTGATCTCGTAAGGCAGATTCTGCAATTCGGGAATGTCCTTTTCCACTTCGAGTTGTCCCGTCACCGCGAGAGTTGGATCGATGAGAAAGAGTAACCGCAAATTCAGAAGCAGTACGAGTTGGCCGCCCACCGTGATGAGGACCGGCTTCTCCTTACCAAATGGACCGTCTATAAGATCAGCGGGGTCGAGTTGGAGTTTGTGCTGTTCGGCAATCCCGTCATGCAGATGGACTAGGCGGTAGATGGCCGAATCGTGGTCCCGGCCGTAGACGACGGCCTCGTTCGGGCCCACACCAAGAAGCTGGACAGAATCGTATCCCCTGCGCGGAAGCATGGGATACTTGGAGTCAACCGACAGTTTGATGCGATCACTCATGAAATCGACCTTCTGGCAGTTTGAAGCGCTTTACGACAGCGGCGAGAGCGCAGTGGGCATGGGCGATTCAGGAAGTTCGCTTGCACGTAGCAGGTGAGCCGCCTACCGGTTCGAGCTGGACCCAGGATACCGAATTCCCCCGCTCCGCTCCACCCGATCACCTGCAGATGGTCGGCCCGTGAAATCGACTCCACTACGTGATCCGTAGCGGCGGCGCTAGCGTTTGGTGTGCAGGAGGTTGCGTCCGGACGCGATTCGAAGATGCGGGGAAGTGCCGCACCCAAAATCGTGCCGGTGACTTGCTGTTCGTGGAGCGGGAGTTTTATGCTCAGGGCACGGTCGTTGGCCACAGATTCACAAGGATGAAACACGGATGGGGATGACTCCCAAGCCGACCGCTTGCGGTCGTGTGCGATCAGCGCCGCAATTCTTGCCCACAAATCACCCGGAGGTTGCGCTATGCCCCATCGTTTGAGCTTATTGATCCGGGCGGGGAATCCGATCATCTCTGTCACGTCGGCCGATGAACAGCGGGTGGCTGCGATCGTGTCCGATTTGGCCGACGAGCTGGGCCGTCCCCTCTACGACTGGTCGATCACCGGGGGGATGCAGCGGACGGAGCGGGGAACGACCGCAACCGTCGTCAACGCCGGCAAGGTGCCTCCCGCGCTCTCCTATGTGATCGAATCGGATGAAAAGTCGCTCTATCTGTTTCGCGATTTGGGAGCCCATTGCGGCGATCCGTACATTCAGCGAATGGTCCGCGATCTCCACGCCGCCTGCGACCGGCACCAATCGACGTTGATTGCCACCGGAGTCGATCCGCTGCCGCCGGCGGTGCGGCGTTTTTCCGTTCCCTGGGATCTTCCCTGGCCGACGGTTGAGGAATTGACCGATTGCGTCAAAGCAACCTTTCGCGACATCAAGTACGACAGCCTGCAAAAAGTGACCGCGAAGCTCAGCAAACGGCAGTTGGAACAACTTGTGCAGAGCTTGCGGGGGTTGAATCTCGGCGAGGCGGAGCGCGTGGTCTCGATGGCGGTTCACGATGATTATATGCTCGACGCCGACGACCTGCCGCGGATCGTGGAGGCCAAACGGACTATGCTCGGTTCCACCGGATGTCTGGAACCGATTGCCGCCGACGTCGCAGCGGATGATATCGGCGGTCTGCGTCGGCTCAAGGCATGGCTCAAACAACGGCGGGGCGGGTTTTCGGGCAAGGCGCGGGAATTCGGCCTGGATACGCCGCGCGGTATTCTGATGCTGGGCGTCCAAGGTTGCGGCAAGAGCCTGTGCGCCAAGGTGATCGCCGCCGATTGGACGATGCCGCTGCTGCGGCTGGATCCGAGCGTGCTGTATCAAAAATTTGTCGGCGAGACGGAAAGCCAATTGCGGCAGGCACTGCAGCAAGCCGAAGCGATGGCGCCGGTCGTGTTGTGGATCGACGAAATTGAAAAGGCGTTTGCCTCGGCGGCGGCGTCCTCGGCGGACGGCGGACTCTCGCAGCGGATGTTCGGGACCCTGCTCTCCTGGATGCAGGACCATCGGCATCCGATCTTTATCGTGGCGACCGCCAACGACATTTCCGCGTTGCCTCCGGAACTGATGCGTAAGGGGCGGTTCGACGAGGTCTTTTTTGTTGATCTGCCCGATGCCGAAGCACGGCGCGATATCTTCAAAGTGCACTTGCAGCGCCGCAAACGGGATCCGGACGATTTCGACCTCAAGAAACTCAGCAAGGCGGCCGACGGATTCAGCGGGGCGGAGATTGAACAGGCGATCGTCTGCGGCCTGTACCGCGCGTTCTCCGCCAATCAGGAGTTGAACACGGAACACATCATCAAGGAGATCGGCCAGACGCAGCCGCTGTCGGTGCTCATGGCGGAGCGCGTCGATCAGTTGCGAGCGTGGGCCGACCGGCGGTGTGTGCCGGCGGATTGACGTCGAACAACCGCGAGAGAGTAAGTTGAGCCTTGGTTCCGTCGGAAAACTCCGAATCGACGATGGGTGGCCGGGGTCGAGCAAAGCGAGCCCCCGGATATTGAACCTGGGGGCGGACTAAAGTCCGACCCCAAACACCCTCAAACGACTTTTCCTACAAAGTCGAGTGAATGGATTCTTGTTACCGGCACTACGAAACGGGGTCTCGCGGACCGGTGATGACCGGATAGTTCCAGGCCTGCGTGAGGAAACGGGGCAAATCAGAAGCGATCAGGCCCGGTTGGCTCAATTCCCGGGCAGCGAGATCGCCCGCCACGCCGTGCAGATGAGCGCCAAATTGCGCCGCTTCGAGCGAGTCCATGCCCTGTGCCAGCAACGCGGCAATCAGCCCCGTCAGCACATCGCCGGAGCCGCCGGTGGCCATGCCGCTGTTTCCGGTCGCGTTGACCGCGAGCCGCATGCCGTCGGTGATCACCGTACCGGCGCCTTTGAGCAGCAGCACGCAATCGTGCGCTTTCGCGAACTCCGCCGCTGCTTCTTCCCGATTGCTCTGTACGGTTTCGACGTCGCTGCCGGTCAGTCGCGCGAACTCGCCGGGATGTGGCGTGAGAACCCGCGGTCCGGCCGCCGGCGGCAATTGGTCGAGCGCGGAGAGTGCGTTGAGACCGTCGGCATCAACCACCATCGGTTTCTCGAGATCGCAATAGAGTTGCTGCACGATTCTTGCGAATCCGTCTGACTGCCCGCAACCGGGTCCAATGGCGACGACGTCAGCCTTTGCCGCCTCCTCCTGAAGTTGCGGAAATGCGGACTCGTCGATTCCGCCGGATGAGTCGTCGGGAAGCGGGATCGTCAGATAGGACGGTTCGACGGCGGCGACGATCGGCAGAATTCCGGAGGGCACCGCCACAAACACCAGCCCCGCCCCTCCCCGCAACGCACCCAATCCGGAAAGCGCAGCGGCGCCGCTCATGCCCCGGCTGCCGGCGATGATTAAGACTCGTCCAAAACTCCCTTTGTGGGCATCAGGAATTCGATGGGGCGGATCGGGTAATCGTGTAATTCGTTGCACAGTCATTGTTGAATCCAAAGGTGTAGAATCTACCGCAACCAAGAAACAGAGTTGTCGATCGGTTCGGGCAACTGTGGGTCGCGGACCAGACGGTAACTAAACGCCCCCAACAGCGCCCCGCGCTTGACGCTGTGGCATTCCTGGCACTGCCAGACGGCCAAAATCGGGCCTAACATACGCATGCTGTTTCGCTCTTGGTGAAGCACTAATTCCTCGCCGGCGCGAAGTTTGGCCAGCGCGCCGGTTTCAAAATCATCGAGCGCCCGCGTCGGCGCGTCACGGAGTTCGTCCATCCGCGGCAGGTTCTTCGATTCGTAAACGCACGGCGTGTCATGTTTGAGCAGACTGACCAGTTCCAGTTTTTCGATCAACCAGCGGACGGACTTGTCGGAGTTGGCGGGCGGCTCGGGCAGCTTGCGGAAGGCGTGTGCTTGAAAGCCGGTTACACGGTCGAGCCGTCGGACACGCGTCGTGCCACCCCATCTGGATTCGACCGATTCATGATCGACGTGGCCGAATCCACGCTCATTAACAAAATCAGCGACACCTTTCGTGTTAAGATTCAAAAAACTGCGCCATTCCGCCGCCATTTCCAGTCTGTTCTTATGAGGATGTTTGGAGCCGGGAACCGGTTCAGTGCGGTCCGCAGGAGTCGACTTTGGCATCGGCTTGGGAATCAATACAGGTTTAGTCTCTGGGATTTCGATCGATTCCATGGCGGGCGGCACGTAAGGTACGCGCCGCTTTCCGAATCCCTCTGCCGAAATGAATCGGTGTACAAACTCTCGATGGATTTCATCAAAGTCTGGACGATTTAAGGATGCGAGCGCGTCGTACCGCCCAAACCCTCCCTGTTCATAGGCTGCGCGGCCAATTTCTTGATTGAGTCTTTGCAGGCGACCCTCGTGCAGCAATTCGACACGGGTGTAGGCTAACTGTTCTGACCGATCGTTATCCTTCGTGCGTCGTTCATAGGCGAGTCGCTCGACCAACGATTGTTGCGGGTATTTCTCTCGTAATACGATTCGTTCCCAATATGAGGGAATGAATACGATTGCGACTACAAGATACACAGCTGCCGTCAACGCAAGTCCGCTTAGCAGCGTCCGTTTTGTCGCCCATCGATTTGAGGAGGCGGTGAAGGTCAAAACAAGCAGAGCCACCCAATTCAACAGGATGACAGGCGAAAACAGGCAGCCCATTAACAAGCAGAACGCCCCCATGCTGAGGTACACTCCAAGAGCGGCGGTCTTGTCTGAACGGGTCGCAACCACCGCGACTCCTAGGAAGACGGCCGAAGCGACAGCGGACATGAAAAGCCCAACCGGAACGGCGGCGAATAGAATCGTCATGAGCGTCACTGCGAAATTGGATTGAAGATTCACCTGCCCCGCTTCTATTTTCAGTATAGCATAGCGGGTTCGGGCGTGAACCGAGAATTACTGCCGCAGCGGTTCTTCGCAGTTGATACGGCTTACCGAAGCGGCTATTCTCGGACCATTCCACGTTTTCTGAGCCATGCGGGAAGGGTTTTTACTGATGGGAATGTTCGACGGAAAGAAGGGAATGGTCTTCGGAATCGCCAACGACCATTCCATTGCCTGGGCAATTACTCAAAAGCTGCACGACGAAGGGGCCGAAATGGGGTTCACGCACATCCCCGACAAGGACCCCGAGCGGCCGCGGATGGAACGGCGGTTGCGCAAACTGGTCGAGCCGATCGGCGCGAAGATCATCATGCCTTGCGACGTTCAAAAGGACGAAGACATTGACGCGGCGTTCGCGGCGGCGAAGGAGACATTCGGCGAACTCGATTTCGTCCTGCACAGCATCGCCTACGCTCCCATGGACGACCTCAAAGGGGACGTCGTCAATTGCAGCCGGGAGGGGTTCTTGCTGTCGATCGACATCAGCGCTTACAGCCTGATCGCACTGGCCCAACGGGCACAGCATATTCTTAAGCCGGGCGGAAGTCTGCTGACGCTCACCTACCTGGGCGGCGAAAAGGTGATTCCCGGCTATAACATGATGGGCATCTGCAAAGCGGCGCTGGAGAGCAGCACGGAATATCTGGCCAGCGAACTCGGCCCGAAAGGGATTCGCGTCAACGCCCTCAGCGCCGGTCCGCTGAAGACGCTCAGTTCCTCAGCGGTCGGCGATTTTGACTTGATGCTCAAGTTGTACGAAGAGTTCTCGCCGCTACGGCGGGGCGTCAGTCCCGAAGAAGTCGGCAAGACCGGGATGTACCTGTTGAGCGACCTGGCGAGCGGGGTGACCGGCGAGACGCTGCATGTCGACGGCGGCTATCACATTATGGGCGCGCCGCCGGCGGAGTTGCAGGGCCAATAGTGCCGGCGCGACGATGCGACCGCAAGCGGTCGGCTTGGTCTTGTGGGACGACGTGAATTGACAGCGATGTCCGATACGCCGCAAATCATTGGCATTGCCGTGGTGGAATCGGGCGGGTGTTATCTGGTGGGCCGCCGCGACGGTGATGGTCCGTTGGCCGGGTTCGACGAATTCCCCGGTGGCAAATGCAAAGCGGCTGAATCGCCGGCGGCATGCGCCGTTCGCGAATGCGAAGAAGAGGCCGGCTTAATCGTGGAAGCTGTCGAATTACTCATGCGGCAGCCCTTCAGCTACGATCACGGCGATGTTGATCTGCATTTCTATCTCTGCCGCCCGGCGGATCAGGGCCAACGCAATCACGCGCCGGACGGGTATCGCTGGGTGACCGCGGGGGAGTTATCGCAGCTGAAATTCCCTCCAGCAAATCAACCTCTGCTTGGGCGGCTGATTGCGGAGCGACGAGAAGAGAGGGAAGAGAAGTGAGGAGTAAGATGTCCAACGGCCAAGCTCTCTCACCTCTCACTCCTCTCCACTCACTCCTAAATCGCCGTAGTAGCACTCTGCCGCAACGCCGGTCGTCTCGCGGACCTGGCGGGCGATGGCGTCGACCTCTTCGTCGGTCAGCGGAGTGACGAAACTCTCCGCAGGCTGGCGGGCGACGGTGTAGATTTGGGCCAGTTTGAGTTGTCCGCCGGCGGCGAGGATCTCGTTGATCCGGTCGCAATAGGCGTTAATCTCGCTGGGCGGCGGCGGATCGCCGTTGATCCGCATGAACAGGCTTTGCAGCACGAGCGGCCGCAACTGCGCGGCGGCGGTGATGTTGTCGAGGATCTGTTGGAAGGGAATCTTGGTCCGCTCGACGAGTTGGTAATACTCATCCGTCCCCGCATCAAGCTTGGCCCAGATTTCGCCGTTGTTCTCGTCGAGAATCCGCAGCGCTTTGCGGCAATATCCACGGTGGAACATGCTGGCATTGGTGATCAGCACGAGTTTTACGTCGTTCAGCCCGCGGTCATTCTTGAGCACTGCGACTTGACGGACGATCTCATCGAAATTGCGATAGGTCGTCGGTTCGCCGTCGCCCGAAAACGCGATGTCGTTGAGCCGCTGTAGTTCCTGCGAAACTTCGCTGAACGGCGCCTCCGTGAACAACTTGCCGCTCACGACCAAATCCAACATCCCGGCCACTTCGTCCAACAGCCGATCCGTTTCGACGAACCGCGTCACCGCTTCGCTGCGGCGGTCGACCTGGCAGTAAATGCAGTCGAAGTTGCAGACTTTGTCTGGATTGAGATTCACACCGATCGAAATCCCCTTGCTCCGCCGCGAAAGCACGGGATAGACGAACTTGTTCTCGCGCCAATGCCGCGAGTGATCGGTGTGCAGGGTTGGTTGGAGATCGGCCACGGTTGATGTTCGCGTTCACAAAGATACGTTGTAGAGGAGTGAGGGGAGAGGAGTGAGAGTTTCTCTGGGTGACCATGCTGCGACCGCACATTCACTCGGCAATACGTGCCGCGAGAGTCTCTATTCTCACTCCTCTCCCCTCACTCCTCACCACCACTTACACCGTTTTCATCTCGCTAAACGGCTTCGCCTCATACGCCTTGCCGGAGAACTCCGCCAGCAGGCTGCGGTCTTCGTTGGTGAGCGTCGTCGCCTTGCTCAACTCGGCGATGTTGTCGTCGATATCCTTCGGAATCGAAATGCCGATATTCAGCATCGAAACCCGCTCGTCGTCGAGCACCCACCGCATTGCGGCGCCCGGCAGTTTGTTGAGCCGATGTTTCTCGAATTCGGGGACGACGTTGCCGGAATTGTGGCTGAACACGCCCGCCCCCATGACTTTCATGGCCACGATTCCCATTTTCAATTCGTGAGCTTTCGCCATGCAGACGGCGCGATGCTGCAGGTTGCGGTGCGACAGCAGCGTATCGAGGCCGCGGTTGAAATAGGCGTAGGCCAGCAATACCTGGTCGAACCCGCCGGTGGCGATCATTTTGGCGACGTTCTCAAAGGCGACGTGCGTCGTGAGGCCGATGAACTTGAGCAGCCCCTCATCTTTGAGCTTAAGCAACTGTTCATGAACCTTCATCGCGCCGTCAAAGCCGACTCTTTCGATCACCGGGCTGTGAATCTGCACGCAGTCGACGTAATCGGTCTGTAATTCGGACAGCGATTTTTCGACGCTGGCCCGTGTCTTTTCGGGCCGGTGATCGGCGACCTTGGTCGCGATGTAGACGTCCTTGCGGACCCCCTTCAATCCGGCGCCCATGATCGACTCGCTCTCCTTGTAAATGCGAGCGGTGTCGAAATAGCGGACGCCCCGGTCATAGGCATGCCGCACCATGGCGATCCGCTCCTCCAGCGGAATCAAATCGACGCCGTAGGCTTTGCCCCATTGCTTGATCATCGCGGAGCCGCCCATGCCGAGGACCGGCATGTTCCAACCGGTCTTGCCGAACGGTTTGACAGGAACCTTGCCGGCCGCGGCCGCCGCAGAGGACTCGGCCGCTTGTGAAACGGCGGGGCTGAGACCGCCGGCCAGAACCGTCGACCCGACGGTACCGGCGACGACGCCCGCTTTGAGAAAATCGCGACGTTTCACTTCACCGTTCTTCGATTCCATTTCGTGGGTTCCCAATTTGTAAAATGAGTTCAAAACAGCAATGAAAACGACCGCTGAACGCCTGACGTCGATTATCTCCCACGCGACGGCCAAGATCAATCGGAAGCGGAGCGGCGATAGCTCAGATGTTCGTCCAATACGCGGCGAAATTCGTCAATTTCGACGTCCCGCTCGGAGCAAACCAGCATCAATGTGCCATCGGCGCGAAAATTGCCGTCCCACTCGATGACTTGCTCATCGGACCATTGCGGGTCGTAGCGGTCGAAATGCTCGTCGGACAATCGCGAGAAATACGCCCGCAAATTAACATCGGTTTCGTCCAACGGCTCGCCGGGGGGCAGCGATTCGTAATCCACTTCTTCAGACATGTCTGCGTCTCCAATGCTAAAGCTAGACGAATTTGTCAGATCCATCAGCCGCCAGGCGCTAGCCCAAGGTCTTTTTAGGCTTGAGGTGTTAGGCGTGAGGCTGCAGGCGTTAGGCGAATGCTACTTACTTCGGGTATTCATGCACTTTGTTGAGTTCAGAGTAAGTCGGGTGCCATGCTCTCGCGCCGCAAAGTGGCGAGTGAGCATGCAATCGCTGAATCGCACGCGGCATGGTCACCCGCCTGTCGGCGCAAGAGCATGAAATTATGTAGGAAGCCTCCGTCGATCGGGTGTCGTGGAACGTATCGTATCTTTCTATTTCACGGCCCCTGATCTCGGGAGGCAATTTATGTTGTACGTCGGACTCGTTATTCACATCAAGCATATTTACATCTGTATTCTGAACAACGACGGCAAAATTGAGCGGCAATTGAAGGTGCGGCAGGTGAACCAGATGATGAACGTGCTCGAAAAGCTGACCGATCGCTTCGCAGTCTGTTACGAGGCCAGTTGTGGTGACGGGCACTATCACTCATAGCTCACGCCGCAGGCGACACGAGTGGTGGTGGCGCATCCGGGATTGTTGAAGCAGATCTATCGTTCCGAGCAGAAGAATGATCGGCGCGTTGCGGAGAAGCTGACGAAGCTGCTGTACATCGATCAAGTCCCCACAGTTCACGTTCCCTCAGCGGAATTCTTTCGGCCGATGCATGCACTTCAGCGGGATCTGTTGGTCGATGAAGTCGAAACACTTTCAGGACAATTGAAGCGTCTCGAATACGAGCTGACCCGTTTCTCCAAAACAAATCCAGCCGTCTGGCAACTCCAAATCATTCCCGGCGTGGGGCCGCGAACCGCCGACGTCGTCGTGGCCTTTATTGACGACCCGCATTGTGTTTCGAACAGCAAGCGGGTTGGTGCGTACTTTGGACTGGTGCCATCGCAAGATCAATCGGAAGATCGAAACCATCTGGGTCACATCACCCGTGAAGGTCCCGCCGTGGCACGGCACTCTTTGGCCGAAACGACTTGGCAGGCGATACGCCGCTCGCCGACAGCGCGTGCTTACTTTCAACAAATTGTGCGCGGCGACAAAGATCGTCAAAAGACTGCAATCGTTGCGACGGATCGCTATTTCGTCCGCGTCATGTGGGCCATGTTGAAACATGGAACTTTGCGGAAGGAGATCGCACAAGCCGCCTGACCTCAGCTCAGGCTCAACAAACGGGGGCCATGGCGCGATTGTGATGCCGCGAGTATGAATGGGAGTCACCGTGTTTTGTTTTGTGGCGCCCCGTGATGACGGGTGGTGCCGAATGGATGGTTGGAAATTCTGCGAACATTTCACTCCCAATCTTGACAGGGGCTTCCTCATGGATGGCACCCGACTTCGTCTGAACTCAAGAAGATTGGTGGAAAGCTTAAGTAACTGCCATTCACCGCCAGCCGCCCATCGTCCGAGCGAGCAAGGTGTTTACTCAGGATTACCCGCCTCTGCGGATGGTCCAGACGGTCGCACCGGCCGTGGTAATCGCCGCCGATAGCACCAGCATCGCGATCCAAACCAGTCGTCGGTGCGATTCAGCCGAACCGGAGAGCTGATATCGCGAGCGGATGCTCATAGGAACATCTGCCATGATCTCCCTCCTGCCCGCAAGGTGGCTCACCGCACTGAGCATAAACCCGCGATGCGCATCCGAATGCGGACCCGTCATCCCGCGATTGGCGGCGAATCCTGAGTCACCAACCACGATCATCATCGCTTCAGGAGATGAGCGATCCAATCGATCGATCAACACCCCCATCGAGACAGGCCCCGGCAGGTCTTCTTCCGGATCAAACGCAGGGACCGCAGTCGACGCGAGAGTTCGTTCCGCCCACGTTCGCGGCGCAGTTGGAGAGAGCAGCAGTGGGAGTCCGCTTACGTTGCGGCCGGCCGTCCCGCGTTGCAGTCGGACGCTGCGGCACCGCGCCAGTTTTAGCGAAGCTCGCGGCAAATCTCGCAGGATCGGATATTCGCCAATTTCAGGCAAGGCCGACACCGACGTCATTGGATCGCCGCCGGCCAGGTCGGTGACCAAGAAGTCTCGACCCAGCACGACCCCATAGTTCGCTAGCCACGATTCCCAACTCGACGGCGTAAGTGGCACACTTAGACGAGAAGGCACATCATCCATCAGCACCAGCGCGCTCCCGCCATGCTTTAAGTAGGTGGAGAGCTTGGCACGCTCGGCGACCGACAACGGTTGCACAGGTCCCGCGATGAGCACGACGTCAGCATCGGCCGGGACCTCTGTCCCTTCCGTCAGTTCCAGTTTTCGCAGTTCAACGTCAACAGCAGCGAGGTAATCGGCCAACTGGCTGATCGAACGTCTGCTCTCACCAGGTGCTTCCTCGAGCGACAACTCACCATGGCCGGCCAAACAGTACACGATCGTTTGTGGTCGGTCCGACACAAGCCGCAGCAAGGCGCCAGTCACAGCACGTTCGGCGAAGAGGTCAACCTGTTCGAGACGGCCCTCGCTCCCATGCAGTTCCAGCAGATCCTGATGGCGGAGCACTTCGTGACGAGTCTCCCCTTCAGAGCCGGCATACGTGACCAACACGCAAGGAACGACAGCATCGGGAAATCGCTGCTTGATCTGATAAGCCGCTGCAGAATCCGCTCCGTTCAGCTCGTGAATCGTCACCACGGGCGATTGATCACGATACCGCTGCAGCAGTTCGCGCAAAGGTCCCACTGCCCGGTCGAATGATCGTTCGTCGGTCGTCCGCACAATATCGGGCAACAGAACCGTAATCTCGACTTGCCCCTCGAGACGTGCCAAGACATTTCGCGTCTGCGTCGACAACGTGTGTCGACCCTGGGCGGTGACGTCCCATGGAGCCGGCGTCCACAGCGCCGCCAACAGGTTCGCGACTCCCAACAATAGCGTGAGCATGAGAGCTGAAACGACCGGCCGCATTTGACTTCAATTCTCCCACAGACGTATCCGAAACCCGAAACGCTCAGTTGGACTGCCGCAGTTCCGAGACTTGTACGGCCAGCCACAAAAAGACTGCCGCTGCGGTGATATGCCCTATCACGATCCGCGGATCGATCACGCCGCTGCTAAATTCCGCCAAATGTTCCCAACAGGCCAACCATTTCGCAGAGGAGACCCAAAGCGGCGACAATCTCCAATACTCCAACACTCGCGGCAACAGACTGAGCAACAGCAGACCAATCGTTGCGCCCACCGTTGCCACCGCCGCCGCAAAAGGCGTGCGGCAACAAGCGGAGCAAAACACTCCAATCGCGCACAAGGTCAAGCAGTTCGTGGCGATTCCGGCGCACCCGCCGATGAGGTGGCCCACGTCAAAGTCCCCCCCGCCGAACAAATACAAGACTGAAATGAAATACACCCAGGGCAAGGTGTTCAATACAACCACGCACCAAGCCGCCGCAAACTTTGCCCAGATGACCTGCCGCACGTCAACAGGAGCGGTCAGCAGCATCTCCCAGATGCCGCGGCGACGTTCGTCCGCAACAACTCCCATCGTCACCACCGGCAGCACCATCATCAGTGAAAACACGAGAAAGACATTCGGCCCCAGGAACTGAGCCAACGGTTCGTCCGCGATCTGGACGGGAACAACGCGGCCTGTGGAGAGCAGCGTGACTAACAGCGAAAAATTCCATCCCGCCACCAGCGTGCACGCCAGCAACAGCACACAGGAGGTCGGCTTGCGAAAATAGCCGCGCAGCTCCCAGATGAAGATCCAGGTCACGACCCGCAGATCGTGCACAGCACGCCCCCCAATATCGCGGAGCCGCGCGGCCAGCGACTCTGCGGTACCTGCCACCCGCGCCGTCCCACGCGAACCTATTTCACTCGCCCGCATCACGCCGCCTTTCTGGAATCAGGCAACACCGCGCGGACAAACCGAGTCTCTAATGAGCGCGGCGAGGCGGTCAGCTCTCGAACTTTCCAACCCTGCCTTAAGCAGGTTGCCGCGACCTCACTGCGAAGGTCCTCCACCGACGCAGCCGATAACTCGAGTCGATGCCAGCAGCCCGCCGATGAGAGCCACTTGACGTCGACGCCTGTGGCAATTCCAGTGAAAACGGCGGTCAGCTCCTCCAAAACTCCGTCCACTTCCACAAAACAAGCTTGCCGCGCACCATCTTCCCGCAGGTCAATGTCGTCGGCCAGGCGGCCGCCATTCATGATCAATACCCGATCACAGACAGCCTCAGCTTCAGAGAGCACATGCGTCGAAATCAACACACAGTGAGTGGAGGCAACTTCGCTCAAAAATCCGCGCAAGTGCAGCACTTGCAGCGGATCTAAGCCAATCGTCGGCTCGTCGAGAATCAACACGGGTGGATCGTTCAGTAAAGCGTCCGCCAGCGCCGCGCGGCGCTGCTGGCCATGGGACAGCCGTCCGAGAATCCGACGCCGTTGACCGGTCAGCCCGCAAATCTGCAAACACCGGTCGAGCTCCGCAGTGCGCCGGCGACGTTCCACTCCTTTGAGTCCTGCGCGAAATGCCAAGTATTCATCAACCCGCGCGTCTTGAGGAAGGGCACTCCCCTCGGGCAGGTAGCCAATTCGCCCCCGCAACGGCAGCGGTTGCCGTACGCTATCAAATCCCGCAATAC
Source organism: Planctomycetales bacterium (assembly GCA_028285345.1). GTDB lineage: Bacteria > Planctomycetota > Planctomycetia > Planctomycetales > Planctomycetaceae > Symmachiella. The sequence goes on along the minus strand of JANQPT010000031.1, from coordinate 25,538 downwards.
AGACAGTGCCGGCGGTCGGCGTTAAATAAGACGTCAACATGCGCAACGTCGTCGTCTTTCCAGCGCCGTTCGGGCCGATCAGGCCGCAGATACCGAACTCGCTTATCTCAAAACTAACGCCGTCAACCGCACGCGTTCCCTGAAAACTCTTCGCCAGATTCTTCACGCGGACCAACATCAAACGATCGACCCCGCTATGGCCGTCTTACGCGGCGGATTAACAGCGGCGGGGTTATACGACGCCACGCTGCGCCGGATCAAGGGAAATCGCACCATGCGGCAATCGCCGGGCACGCCTGACGTCACTCGCGACCGTGGTCGCCCCCTTTAGGACATTGCTGGAATGGCGCCCGCGGATCACCCGATTTGATTTTCGAATGGAAGCCTTGCGGAACCGTCTTCTTGGGGCCCTCGGGCAATGTCATTCCAGATCCGCCGCGTGATGACGGCGGATCGTCGTCGGCGATCATACCGTTGGAATGCAGTTGATCGGGAGCCCGCTCGTCGTTGGCCGGCCAAAACGTCATTCCAGCAGCGGCCGCGATTACAATCGCCAAGGCCGCCAAAACGGCGCGTTTCAAAAACAGCTGACGACTTCTGGTGACCGGCAAACCGGGAGCAGGCAGAGCAACCGTCTGCTTCTCAGCCGCCCGCCCGGCAATCGCCTCGATCTGGCCGTCGGTCAGCGTCTCCTCGTCGGCGGCGAACAATTCCCGTTCGCTCTCCTCGACAGACAGGGGACGAAATCCGCGCGCAGGGATCGCCTGATCGCATAGCTCGTCCCAAAACTGGCTGTCATCGTCCCGAATCACGTCGATTCCTTCATTTCTTCGCCGATGGGGATTTGCATCAGCTTCCTCAAACGCTTGATCGCCTTGTTCCGTGACACATAGATTACACTGACAGATGTGTTATGTCGCAAGGCAAGCCGCTCGGCGGCAGCTCGACCGTTGGCCGCGAGGTCGGCTTCGATAATTGCCCGCTGCAGCGGGGGCAACTGATTGACCGCCGCCTCAAGCTGAACGAACTGTGCTGGTCGGACCGTCGTCGATTCCTCGAAGATTTCAGCGTACGAGGCCTCTGAAAGGCGATCACGCACGTCGTTTTCGATTAACGCAGTGTGCCGGTGCCGGTTTTCCGCTCGCAATAGATCGATGGCAGCATGCTGCGCAATTCGCAGGTACCACGCGCCGAGTGAACCTCGAGTGGAATCGTAACGGCCGCAATACCTCCATGCGTTAAACGACGCAGTGCTCAGCACCTCGTCGTATTCGCAATCTTGTAGTATATTGCCGTAGCGCTTGCGTAGCCAACCGCGAATTCGGCCCCCGTATTTGCGGATGAGCCGTCGCAGTCCTTCATCGCGATCCGACTGTAACAGCCGGACAATCTCTTCATCAGACAGATCAGTTCGAGTTTCGTTGTCCATCACGTCAGCAAGTCTGTTTTCAAAAACAGTTACGGACCGCACTTAACCGAACTCAGTGGAGCCTGTTTGACAAACGGCGAGCGTGCCGGCGGGGGTGTCCTAAACTCCGCCAATCAAACAGGTTGTCTCTGCGTACGTAAAATCCGCTCACTCTGTTTGATTAGACGCGCAAACCGGCCGCGCAATCCGTGAAACAGATCACACTTCCGCGATTCTGGCACAAAACAGCCGGCTCGGAGACAACGGCCACGCGACACGCGGCCCGTTACATCGTCAGATCGACGATCATTTTGCGCGGCCCGTCGCAAAGCGGGGTGCTGCCGGTGTTTTCCGCCAGAATGTCAGCCAAGGTCGTGGACGCGAACGACTCCTCCACCGTGGCGATCACGTGGTCCATGTGGCGATGCAGCGCGCACAGCCGCGTGCCGTGCCCCTCGATCCCCAGCGGGCACTTCTCAATTCTCTGGAGCGGATCAACTGCGTTGACGACTTCCAACAGCACAAGGTCTTCGGGGGCTTCACTCAGCGTAAATCCGCCGTTGGGCCCGCGCTGCGAACGAACCAAGCCGGCACGATTCAAGCTCGCCATCACCTTCGAAAGATAGGCTGCGGGCACTTTGGTGACTTCCGCGAGTTGGACATTAGTCTGCGCAGCGGGCGCCTCGTTCGCCAGGCACACAATCGCGCGCAACGCGTATTCAACCGTTTGCGACAACATCCAACTCACGTCCTTTCCCGTACAGCACTGAAGAATGGAAGCGACAGCTATTCAGCCTTTTTCGCGGTGAAACTTTGCACAAAGAAACCCCGCTCGTCCGGAATCATGTAGCTTCCGCTAGGCGGCAGAAAACGGCTGATCGTTTCCAACTTCGGCAGCAGGGAAAAATCAATGTCCCGCAATGCGCCTCCGAATAAGAATTCAGCGTTACCCTGACGCAGCATTTGATAAACCGACTTCAGCTCCGCCTCATCTTTATTGTAACTGATGACCGAAGTCTTTTGCGGGAAATGCTTGGCGATCTCCTTGAATGTGTCGGAATCGGCCAACTTCTGGGCGTCCGGATCATTGCGGATCACCTGCTCGAGCAAGGTCACGTCCATCGCGATCATCAAGTGGTCGTGCACCACCGCGAGTCCCATCTTCGCATCCTCGCCGCCCCCTCCGAATTGCGGGTTCAACGCCGCAAGTCCGCCCAGCGGCAATTCATAGATTGTGTGGCCGCGGAAATCCCGCGTCTCGCCCGGGAATCCGTCGATCGACGCGATCTTCGACAGCGTCGCCTCCGCATCTCCGGCATTCTTCACTTCCAACGCAAACAGCGAACGGGTTTTCTCAAGATCCTCCTCGTCCGGTTGGTCGGAGAGCATCACGATCTTGCCCGTCAGCAAATCCAGAAAATCGGTCTTCAAGTGGAGGTCGCCGGAAAACAACCGATCCGACGACTCATCGAGCAATCGCTCTAGTGCGCCGGCCCCCTGAAATGTATTAATCAGTGTGGCGACCGACTGGTACGCTTTCTCAATATCCCAATTCACCGACGAAAAGCTGGACGCGCTATTTGAGACCCACGAAGGAGGAGACTGTGCGCCGGCCGGAAACTTGAAGACGTTCATCAGCCCGCTCGTCGGTTGTTCTATGTAAACCAAGAATCGCGAAAGTGTATCAAACTCGCTGTTGGCAAATTCCACAGTGCCGCCGATCGCCTTCAGTTTATCCAAGCCCAGCACAGGAAACATGCCGACAACCATTTGTAACTGCGGCGCGGTCCGGGCATTGGCGCTTAAACCGGCCTGCACCAGCCCCAGCGGGTCGAGGTACCACGTAATCTGGGCAGAATCGCTGGAACCTTCGCCGTTGCACTTCTTAACGAGATAGCTGAACACGTCGTTGCTCAACAGCGTGTTGTCGTGCTCACCGTCCCAACGTGTCAGGACCGCTTTGACCGTATCGACGCCGTATCCGACCACCAAAGTCTGATCCTTACGGCAGTAGGCCAGGTTGATGCCGCCCGACTCGGCTTCGCCTTCTTTGTAGATCACGATCTCTGACTCTGCGAATTCCTCCGTCGAACGTTCCGCGCCTTGATCCTGCAGATATTCCCCCAAATTCCCGAACAGCTTCTCCACAATGTCGCCTTTGTCCCCGTAGTCGACAAACGCGACCGGAGCCAACGCCTTTCCGGGCGGCTTAATCAATGCGACCGCCAACTCTCCCTGTGGAATCGACAACAACTCTTCAAGCGTGATTCCCGTCCGCTCCTCAAATTCGCCGGCGTTCTCTTTGAGGACCGTGTAGATGTTCTCCTTCACGTCCGCCAACTCGGGCTGATTCAGCAATTGCCCGAACAGGGAGGCGGAAAACTTCTGCTTGAGTTCTTGGGCATCCCGAATGCTCAAATAGCCGTACGCCCGTGAAGGGAGCCTACGCGCACTGGGGATCTTCTCCGCTGCATGTCCGGACTGGAAAACTCCGGCGATCACCGAACAACAGACCGCGAAACTCAGTGTGATGTGAACAAGGCGTTTCATAGGTTCCGATTCATCCTTTCCGAATTTCGTGGGCCGTGGCCAATCTCTGTGACACTGACGACCCGTTGTCGTTGCCAATGGCGACCCGAGCGGGCTCTTCAAAGCGCCAACATGCAACGCCTTGACCGGTAGTCATCGATTCTACTGCTGTCGCAGGGGAAGTCTAGCAGGGGAAAGCAAATTGTCCCAGCCCCAGCCCTGGATTGACCTGCCCAGCTGAACAACAGCGGACGGCTTACTTCTCCGCCGTTTTCGGAGACGAGTTGCGAGGGGGAGTAGTCGTCTTCTTTCTGCGGGGGGGATCCAAATAACGAAATCCCGTGTTGGGATTGTTTTTGTCGTATGCAAACGCCTCGCGGTTATTCAAAAACTGTTTCAGATAACCGACGGGTATCGCAAACCCCAGCCCTTCTGAAAAACGAAGCTTCATGTTCGTCACGCCGATCACCTCGCCCTGCATGTTAAATAGCGGTCCGCCGCTGTTGCCGGGGTTGATCTCGGTTGTGGTTTGAATAAACACCAAGCCTTCAAAATTGCGGTTGCGGTTGCTGATGATCCCTTGTGAAACGGAACGCTCCAACCCCAGCGGATTGCCGATCGCGAACACACCGTCGCCGTCTCGTTGAGCTTCGTCCTCTTCCGCGATGTACACATGTCGAAACTTCAAATCCTTTTGGACCGGAATCTGCAGCAGCGCCAAATCGAGGAACGGGTTGAGCGCGACGATTTTAACGTCATTAATCTGACGCCGGACAAACTCGCCCTCTCCGTTTTGATGAAATACCGTTGCCGCGATGCGCGTCTCTTGCTCCACGACATGATAGTTCGTGACACAGTGGCCGCGCTCGTTCAAAATAAACCCCGACCCCAGCCCGCTGGGGGTTTTAACCAGCACAACCGCCTCACCGAACCGCTGCGTCAATTCCTTTGTCGACCGCACCGGCAATTTCGCGGAACTATAAATCTCGGACTGTTTGACCGCGTCCGTACCCTGTTGAGGTTTTGTCGTCGCGCCCGTCCGTGACTTAATCCGGGTCTTGGGAATTCTCACGATATCGACTCCCAAATCGATAATCAGCTGATCACTCCCCTCTTTGAGGACTTCTCCCTCGAGTTTCTGTCCGGTCTTCAATTCAATCACATCGCCGTGCAGGACGCCTGCGAGGAATGCGCTCATGACCGCCGCCGGCAACAATAACATGGCCCGGCGACCGGACGCGAATCGATGCATAACGAATCCTTATCGTGATAAAACCTGTTCAGCTCCTCGCAGGGAGCCGAACCAATTGGGCACATCCCACATCTTATTCTTCATCGAACCGAAAGTCGAGATGACAGGCCGTGCACGACTTGGTTATCCGCTCGCGGGCTTCGGAAAACGCTTCGAAATCGGAACGTTCGGCGGAACGGGCGGCATCCAAACCGGCCTGCACAATGTTTCGCGCCTGCGCCGCGTATTCCGGTTCGTCCGACATGTCGTAATCTTCAAGAGACGTCACCGCCCCCAGCAGCGCGACCACCAATGATTCATGCCGCAACTGTTCGGCTTCCGCTTGAAAGCTTCTTTCGTCGCTCGCGTTGGCCTGAATTCGCTCGTGGCTTCGCTGCAGGCGCTTCATCAGTTCGCCGCGGGGCGCGAACTCATCAAATGTGGCCTCAACCTTCGGAGCCGGCAGTTTTGCGGGTGCGTTGCCCGACAGCAATTGATCAATCTGTTCGTAGTGAACCAGCGCGGGGTCATAATGTTTTCTGCCCAGCCCGCCGGCCGCCGCCGACATCTCGGCGGCAAGATCGCGTATGACGAGCGCTTTCTTTTTCCAGACAAGCGAGTCCGGACTCTCATTCGCAACCATCGCCAACACGGCCAACACGCTGCCGTCAACACTCACGTTCTTGTAGTGTCCGTTGTACCGCTGCACCGATTGAAACGCCTGTTTCAGCGAAATCCGGATCTCCTTGGTCTCCTGCTTCAATTCTTCCGACGTCAACAACGACGCCCACTGCGGTTGGTTCGGATTCGGCTTGTCCGCAGGCGAATCGTCGGCCGCAGTGACATCCGGCTGCGACTCCGCAGTGTCTCCATTCGTTGTTGTTTGCCCAGGCTTTGCTGCCTGCGCAGCGTCTGCCGCAACTGCCACCGGATCGTCAAACCAAACGTCCGGCCATACATCGAGCGGAATGCCGGATATTGTTCGAGGACCTTCCGCGGTTTCCGCGTGTTCTGTCGGCGCCGGCGCAGCGGCAGGTGACGGTTCGCGACTGCCCGGCGCGTTAGTCGATTGATCCGCCTGATCGGAGACTTTGTTTCCTGAGCAGCCGGCAACGGCAATCAGCGCAGCCAAGCAAAGCACTGCACCAGCGCTGTTCGCGGTGTTTCGTCGTCGGTCCCGTGCCACTAAGTTCCCTTTGGATTGAATTGCCGAAAGTGCTGCGAGTCAGCGGTCATCGTAAACCGCTGAGATTCATGACACAAAAGTGTCCAACGCGAGAATTATCTCGCCTGGATCACATTATGAATGACAGTTGGTAACCCTGCAATATTCTGCCGTTGGAGCGAGGTTCTGGCGGTGTCTGATCCCCTCGTCGCCGGCCGTCGAAACCCGCGCTGTGGGGGTTCGTAATGATTTTTTCTTGTTTGTGGGAAAGGAGGCCGTATGACTTGCACGAGCAAGAATTTCCTAGTATTCCTAACCGGAAGAATTCGCCCAGATTGGGCGGATTTCTCAGGGGAAGTCTTGGATTTGCCGGGAAAGGGGTTGAATTCTGAGATATACTTAGCGAGTGCAAACCCGCCTTCCGACCGATTCGGTTTTGCACAGCATCCCCAGGATATCCCAGCGAAGCTGTTTCGCTTCACATAGAGCAATAAGGCGGCATAACGGAGTCGCCTGATTGTGGGGTAAGACAACCACTCGCTGCCCGATCCAGTGTCCCTTCGAGCGTCTCGAACGATCTGGCGGCAGCACGGAAGGTTCATCTGAGAAGGAGCATTTTCGATGAAAACTCTCATGCTTACCACGTCAGCCCTATTATTGTTGTGTGCCTCAACAATGAGTTTCGCACAGGACGGACCTGTCGTTCTCGGGCCGGTGACTCACCAAAACGATGCGCCCCCGCTTGCCGCGCCTCCCGCGGGCCAGCCGGCACCCGCCATCGAGCCGATTCCCGCAGCGCCGGTTCAGACCGTTTCGCTGTTCCACTGCGTTCGGGTCAAGGATCCGCATCACATTCATCCCTGTGCGGTTCCCATGATTGTACAAATCGCCGATCCCTGCCCCCGGAACTGCTGCGATCCCTGTAATCCTTGTGCACAATGCTGCAACCCCTGCGTGAACGTTCAAATCTGCGTTCCCCCTTGCGGTTGCCCGAAAGTGAAGACTCGCCGCAATGGCCACTATGTCAAATATGACTACGGCAAATACCGCATCGAGATCACTTCGCGTAACGGTCGAGTCATCGTCGACTACGACGACTGATCACACGGCTGAATGACGTTCCCAACTTTTCAGGGAACCGATCGACGACAAACTGCAAGCTGGCCGGACGATTCATTTCGCCCGGCCGGCTTTTTTCTTATGTGTCAGGCTGGCGAAGACTGCAAGCTGCGTGAAAAACGCCGCGTCAACGCGAGTCCACATCCAACCGATTCGTCGTGAGAAACTGATCGAGTTCCTGTGCCGAGAACACCCCCGTCGTTGCCCCGGTTTGACGCACACACGACGCGCCCAGGGCGCTGCCAAGTCTCAGACACTTCCGCGATTCCTCTCCCTGCAGCATGCCGTAGATGAATCCCGCGTCAAACGCGTCACCGCTGCCGGTGCCGTCGACAAACGGGACGGAGTACACGCCGCTCGAGATTTCGACGTGCGAATCGCGGAGCACCGCTCCTGCGTCTCCCCGCGTCACCACAACCGTCCCCGCGCCCGCTGCGCAGAATCGGCCTGCCTGTTCCCAAGGATCATCAAGCCCCGTGATGAGTCGAGCCTCATCGGCATTCGGCAGGAAGACATCGGTGAAACGTAATACCGGTTCCACACGTCCCCACAAACGATCCGTGTCGGGCACTGCGACATCCAGCACCGTCTTAACGCCGACCGCCTGCGCACGCTGAAACATGTCGGTCACTGCATCGGCCGTCAATTGCGGCATAAGCAGATAACCTCCCAAGTACAGCACCGGGGCAGATGACAGCAACTCATCGTTAACTTCGCTGCCGTCAAATACAGCATTGGCGCCAAAGCAATGAATAAAACGGCGGTCCTCACCGGCCACGTTGACGATCAGCGTACCGCTCGTTTCAACTTCTGGAGTTTCCAACAGAAACTGTGTGTCCACGTTCTCGGCCGCGAGTGACTCGCACACGAACCGCCCCAACGCATCCTCTCCGACCCGTCCGACGACGGCGACATTCCGGCCCAGCTTCGCCAGATCGACGGCAACATTCGCCGCACAGCCGCCGGTGCTCAGCGGCAGACGATGGGCAACCACGAGCTGACCCGCCTCAGGGATCGAATCGATCGGCGTGCAGGAGTGGTCGGCGACGACGATCCCGACACACAAACAGTCGAAGCGGTGCTCAGCCATGGGTTTCGAATGCTCCGGCCACCTAATTTGCCGTTTCGGCCGGACTGACCTCGGTCGTCACCGCCGACTGAGTCTTCGAAGCCGACGGGGTCAAAGACTCCTCAACGGGCTGTTTGTCTTTGCCGGTGACCTTCAACAGCCAGCGCATGACCGGATAGGTCACGACGCCGCCCACGGTGGCGACGACCAGCGACCCGATCACCAACGGCAGACCGATTTCGATAAAGACCGACTGGATCGCGCCCCACCATTCGCTGAAGCCGCGATAGGTAAAGATGCGTTCAAAATCCTCGCGGGACACCGTTTCCTCAAAGAACAACGTACCCACTTTATAGTTGATCCAATAGATCGGGATCGTTGTGAGAGGATTGGAAATGTAAACGGTGATCAACGCCGCCTTGCGATTGAATCGCAGGAATAGACCGACGAACATCACCAGAATCATCTGAATGCCGACCGTCGGAGTCAGCCCTAAGAACATCCCGATCGCGGTTCCCTTGGCGATGTAGTGCGGAGTGTCATTGAGCGACAAAATCGCCCGCAACAAAGCGCGCGGGCTGCTCCACCAGGGAAGGGACTGAGAACTCGACATCTTGGGAGTTTTGCGGTTCGAGTAAGTGTCTGCGTCGTCACCGCTCTAAGAGGCGGGGATTCTGGGAATTATAGGGACCGGGAGAGATTGGCGAAACTACAATCGTCAAAACCCAAAAACCCGCTCAAATCGGCGACATTGTCCGTCGGCCTGCATCGACGATCGTGTATCGAGTGCGCTCAAGCAGCAGTCTCTCAATGACTTTGCTGAAGCCACCTGGTATGATTGAACATGCGTGAGCGTCTCCGACCGTCCAGCAAACATGCGGCGAATTCGTTCTCCTCCACCAGATTCGTCACCTCAGGGTTTATTCGATGAGCGAAAATCGCTGTGCACTGATTACGGGGATCACCGGCCAAGACGGTTCCTACCTCGCCGAGTTGCTGGTCTCCAAGGGTTACCAAGTGCACGGCATCATCCGCCGCGCCAGCAGCACCAGCACCGGACGCATCGCGCACCTGCTAGAGGATCGCAGTTCGCCCGGCAGCCTCGAACTACACTACGGCGACCTCTCCGACAGCATCGGCCTCAACAGCCTCATTTTGGAGACCGAACCGGACGAGATCTATAACCTCGCGGCACAGAGCCATGTGCGGGTCTCCTTTGACAAGCCGCTCTACACGATGGACATCACCGGCTTGGGAGCCCTCCGCGTGCTGGAAGCGGCCCGTCAGTTGGCGCGGCGCAAGGAAGTCCGCGTCTATCAAGCCTCCTCCAGCGAAATGTTTGGCGCCGCTCCCGAGGTTCCGCAGCGTGAAACGACACCGTTTCGCCCTCAAAGCCCCTACGCCTGCGCGAAGGTATACGCCTATTACCAGACGATCAACTACCGCGAGGCATACGACCTTTACGCGTGCAACGGAATTCTTTTCAACCACGAATCTCCCCGCCGCGGCGAGACCTTCGTCACCCGCAAAATCACGCGGGCCGTGGGACGAATTCGTGAGGGATTTCAGGAGAAGCTGCAGTTGGGCAATCTCGACGCCAAACGCGATTGGGGTTACGCCCGCGATTATGTCGAGGCCATGTGGCTGATGCTGCAGCAGGACGAGCCGGATGATTTTGTGATTGCCACCGGAGAGTCGCACAGCATTCGCGACTGCCTCGATATCGCCTTCGGGCATGTCGGACTCAATTGGGAAAATTACGTCGAGATCGATTCCCGCTATTTTCGGCCGACGGACGTTTCCTTCTTGCAGGGAGACTTCAGCAAGGCACAACGGCTCCTCGGCTGGGAACCGAGCACCTCCTTCGACGAGTTGATCCGCCTGATGGTCGAAGCCGATTGCCAACTCGCCGCGCGCGAACGCGTGCTGGAAGACCTCGACGTGGGCCGCGAACTGTAGTCGCACCCACGGCCGGTTCGACCCTTGCGGTTAAAGCTTGCCACGCGCGTTGATTTCGTGTCAAACTCCAACTTAGCGCGATTCTCCTTTTGGCCGAATGCCTCTTGTCACCCTAGCGGGTGGTACCATTACTCGGGGCAGGTCAATCTATCGTTCGTCTTCGTACGTAAAGCTCTCTCCGAAAGTGACAGACGACTCCCACCAAGCCGCAGTTGTGTCGGCACTTGCAGTGGCAAAATCCAGCGGCTTCCAAATAAATGCCTGTTCCATTTGCTCACCCAGCGCGAGTATTTGCTTGCTGCGTCGCGTCTGCGTTTCGCTCCAATCCGCTAAACCGTCGTCGACGCTAGCGTGCTCGTCCAAAGCAATGATCAAATCCCTGGCATTATTAAACCCTTTGAAAATTCCAGATATCGTGAAGGGCTGGACCACACTTCCTGCATCCCCAAGCAGGCAAATGCGATCTCGCGCGTATGCGTGTACCTCTGCCGTATAGATTAGCTGAACATACGTGTTTTCTGTTTTGGCGACTATCTCAGCGTAGTACCTTGGCAGATTAGCCGCCATCAATTGCTTGAGACGATTCTCGTCATCCAAACGGATAGATCCTGGCGGCAACGATCCGGTGCGACGGAGACCATCACGGTCGATCATAAACTCAGGCAGTTCGTCATCACTCACTGGGATGAAGGCGGCCCAATTATACAGCCGCTCTCCTTCGTTCGTTGAACCATCGAAACCAGGAACGAAGTAGATGACTAAATGACCATCCAAATCGGCGTAGGAAAGCCGAGGCAACTTTGTTTCAACTGGATGGCTATCCCTCATGCTCTTCTCAGGCAGCAACCCACGCCACAATACGTACCCCCGATAAGATAGCTCTGCCTGTGGATCCAGCAATCGGCGCCCCAGTGAGCGATAACCGTCAGCAAGGAGTACGAGGTCAAATCTGTGTGACGAACCGTCTTCTAATTGAAGGATCACATTGTCGGAATCGTGCATCTTAACGTCAGTGACATGTCGACCATTCATATACTCCCCATCAGGAACACGTTTTCTGAGGTTGTCCCACAAGGTGCCCCAGTGAAAGCAGGCTAGATCGACTGGTAGACACCACGCCGTGCGGCCAAACTGATCATCGGGCGACACGTGACCAACAAATGGCATTTTGTTTGCTATAGTGTGAGGAAAGTCGGCGTCGATGACATCTTCCTCGACAAGAGATCGGAACGTCGACATGGGTGTGGCAATTCCACCGCCCCGACCACGTAACCTGCCTGTCGAGCGTTCGAAAACGGTTACATCATGTCCGGCTCTTCTCATTAAAATAGCGGCCGAACAGCCGGCAATTGATCCACCGACGATTCCCACATTCAACGACTTAGTCATCAGCGATCCTGAGGCGAGGGGTTCTTCCGTTTTCTGTGAAGGCGCGGCGATCAGGACGAGACGTATTGCATCGCCCGAAGACAGGCGCGGTGGCCGCCGGACTCAAACAATACGTCCAAATCGACATCTTACCAGATAAGCCTGGTATACCGGCAGGCTTGACGGCAATTGGTGCGGCGGCGCGCTGGCAGCGGAACTCCGCATAGTCTGGGACATCGCCCCAGGAAACCATCTGAATCATTCATTGACGGTTGAAGGCCATCCTCACCTTGACGATGAGAATAGCCTTCGGCCGATTTTGCCGCCACGTGTCCCGGTTCGTTTTGTCGCGTCGAGTTTGGTATAAACGGCCTACTGCAGCATTCAGCTACCAAACTCGATCACCGACAGCCGATCAAATCCATGACGACCGAAGCCTATCATCCCGGTTTGGAAGGCGTGATTGCCGGCAAGTCGGCGGTCTCCTCGATCGAAGGCGGATTGCAGTATCGTGGATACGACATTGAAGATCTGGCCCGCGAGTCGACCTTTATGGAGGTCGCCTATCTGCTGCTGCACGGGAAACTCCCCTCCGAGGAGGAAATGGCCGATTTTTTGGCGATCTATACCGAGTCGGCGGAGATCGACGCGGCACTAATCGACTTTCTCAGTCAAATCCCCCTGCATGTGTCGGCGATGGACGTATTGCGGACCGGCATTAGTGCTCTGGGCCATTTCGATCCCCAGCTTGACGAAGAGTCCCCCGACGCCGACATCGCCAAGACTGTGCGGCTGTTAGCCAAGATTCCAATTCTGATTGCGGCCCGGCATCGCCAGAGCCTGGGCCTGGAACTGATTCCCCCCGATCCCGATATCAACTTTGCTGCGAACGTATTGTACATGATCACCGGCAAGCGGCCGGCCGAACTGCGCGAACGGGCCATGGACGTCTCATTGATCCTGCACGCGGAGCATGAGTTGAACGCCTCCACGTTCACGGCGCGCGTCGTGACGTCGACCCACTCCGACATCTATTCCGCGGTCGTGGCCGCTGTCGGCGCGCTCAAAGGCCCGCTGCATGGCGGCGGCAATGAGCGAGTGCTCGAACAGTTGGAAGAGATCGGCTCTCACGAACAAGCGGAAAGCTGGGTCCGCGAGGCGCTGGCAGACAATCGGCGGATTATGGGCTTCGGTCACCGGATCTATAAAACGGACGATCCGCGGGCGGAGATTTTGAAACGCTACTGCAAAGAACTAGCAGAGCGGACCCACAACCAAGATCTGGAACAGACCGCCGATGTGATTGAGCAGGTCGTTCGCGAACAGAAGGGGTTACCGCCGAATCTCGATTGGCCCAGCGCGCGGCTGTATCACTATCTCGGATTGGATCTGGAATTGTTCACGCCGCTATTCGCCGCCGCGCGCGTGGCGGGTTGGGCGGCGCACGTCATTGAGCAATCGGCCAACAATCGGCTGATCCGTCCGCGCAGCTTGTATACCGGCCCCCCGCAGCAACGATATGTGCCGATCGTCGGCCGCTGAAAATGAAAGCCAATTGGTATGACCGCGTTGGATGAAACGACCGCATCCAGCGGAGATACGATCAACATCCCGGGTGCGTCGCAGCCGCGTTGGCGGCGGTTTCCCTGGGCCGCTGCGGCGGTCGCCGGCTTCGTGCTGCTGTGCCAAGCCATCACGATGCGGGATTACGGCCTGACGACCGACGAACCGATTTACATTTTGAATACGCAGCGAGTTCTCGCCTGGACCGAGGACCTGTTCACTAAAGGCGTGGATCACGCCTTCGATCGGGAGCGGCTCCGCGAAGGCTTCTATGTGGCCCGGCCCGACAATAAAAACTTGCCCGCCAACAGTCTGATCGCCGCCGCCGGTTATGTGACGATCGGCCGCTTCGATTCGCGTCCCTCCGCCTATCGCTGGGGCAACATCATCGTTTTTGCACTCACCTGCGGGGTGGCATACCAATGGCTGGCCCGCGAATTCTCGCCGCGGTCCGCAGTCGTCGGCCTGTTAGCCTTGGCGGGAATGCCGCGGCTCTATGCGCACGCGCAGTTCCTCAACATCGACACCCTGGTCGGCTGCTTCTGGCTGCTGGCGAGTTGGGCGCTCTACTACAGCCGCGGAAGTTGGGGCCGCTCACTGCTGTTCGGCTTATTCTGTGGAATCGGCATGATGACCAAACCCACGTTTTGGTTCGCGGTTCCGCTGTGGGTGATCTGGGGATTGCTGTTCCGGCCGCGAGAGCTGTGGCGGGCGGCAGTCTGTCTGGCACTGGTCACGCCGATCACCGCGCTGTTGATGATCCCACTCTGGTGGGCCGATCCGATCGGTGGGTTTTGGAGCTACATCGATCTGCTGCGGCAGGACGAAAATGGCTGGCAGATCGACGCCTATTACCTCGGCGAAGTCCACCAGATGACCGATCTGCCGCCAGTGCCCTGGCACAGTGTGATCATCCTGCCGCTGGTGACGACGCCTCTATGGACGTTGTTCCTCTCAGCCGTCGGCGTTTGGAATTGGCTGCGAAACGAGCGCCGTTCGGCACTGCTGGCACTCTGGATCGGAAGCGCCGTGCTATTGCCCTTGATCGTGATGCTGCCGTCGACACCCGCGCACGACGGCGTCCGGCTGTATCGCGCGTCATTTTTCTTTGTCGCTCTCTTGGCCGCGTATGGTTTCCACGCCGCCGGCCAGAACTGGTTCTCAAACTGGACGGCGCCGACGCGCGCGCGGACCGAATATGCGCTGATCGCTGCCCTGTCGCTGCTGACGCTCTGGCCGCTCTGGCGAATGCATCCAGGACAGCTCTCGTACTACAACCTCCTGATCGGCGGATTAGAAGGCGCGGCGCGGCCGGTTGAAGTGCAGACAATCGGCGGAAAATCGCTCAGGCCGCGGTTCGAGATTGACTACTGGTGGCCCGCGATGAATGAAGCGGCTTGGACGGAAATGCAGCAGAGTCTGCCCCCCGGCGCCAAGCTGTGGGTCTTCCCGGAGCACTTTGGCCTCGACCGGCTCCAACAGTGGGGGCATCTGCGCGATGACCTGCAAATCGCCGGCCCGGATCAAGCGGAATACCTGCTGCTCTACGGCCGCCTGGGACGCCTGTTCGATCCCCGCACCGCCGTCCTGGGTGAGCGATTTCTGCATGGCGAGCCGCTGTGGGAACTGCGCATCGACAACACTCGCGTCGCAGCGCTGTTTCGGCTGTGACGCGTCAATCCAAGAGAGCAACTGTCAAACGCTTGACAATTCCGGAGATATCGCCGCAAGCGGCGCGAGTGCACAACCTGCGATTGGCCAAAGGCCAATCCCCACCCTAGCCTGGGGCATCGCCCCAGGAAATTGATCGACGCGATTTTTGATGGCTGAAAGCCATCCTTACCCGTTCATTGCTGAGGTGACGTTGGCCGTTGGCCAACGCACTCCGTCCGGGCTGATACCGAACCTAGGGCGATGCCCTAGGTTAGGTTGTCCAGAGGCCTTCGGCCAACCGCCAGTAGCGCGTCTCTGTTGCGGTATGCGTCTCACTCGTTACCGCAGCCATTGCCGCCACATCCCGCGGCGCCGCAACCGCCGGCGGACGGCGGCGGCTCGACCAACGGAAAGAATTGCACGGTCGTTTCGTGTGCCTGCGAGAGTTCCTCCGCCACCGTCTCGAGCGCGGGAAATTGTTCGCCCAAGAAGTAGAGGATCAACATCTCCCCGTCCAGTAATCGTTCCCAGTCGACAACATCGACTCCCACCTGATGCCGCCGCAACCGCTGCTCGCAGTCGTCCAACAGATTCTTCGGTTCGACGTCGAGCGCGCGCAGACTTTCAAAATCCTGCTTTGTGGCACAGCGGAGCAACTCGCCGGTCGGTTTTTCTTGATGGCTTTGGCTCGATGAACTATCCGGAGCGGAGAGCACTTCACCAAGCTCGACGCCTCGCGCCGTCTGCACAATGACCTGCTCTTTGTGCCCGCACTCGATCTGTTCGATGCTCCCAAACCAAGCCACCCAACCCAGCTTTCCGTAGCGGATCAAATAGCGGGAAATTCCGTCGTCCTGCGACGCCGTTGTCTCCGTCGAGGGAATCTCCAGACGCAGCTCGCCGTTGTCAACTTGGACGTCGAATCGACGCACGCGGCTGTCGGCGTCGTTTCGGCATGCTCCGGTGACCAGGTCGAATTCCCATGCATGCAGCGGACAGGTGACCGTCGTACCCGTGAAACTCCCGGCGGCGAGCGACGCCCCGCGATGCGGGCAGGCATTTTCAATCGCGTGAAACTCACCGTCGCAATTGAACACCGCGACCGTCGTCCCGGCCGTCTCAATAACTTTGACAGTCCCGGGCGGGATTTCGTCGCGAGGAATCAATTTAGTCGTGTCCAACATTTCCTGCTACTCACCACGCAGATTCACACCTGCTGTGCAAGTCTTCGATCAAACCACGTTATTGAGCCGACGGCCGACGCAGATCAACGACTCTGCGAACGCCCTCAAAAACCAATGAGACGCTCCACGAAAATGACAGCCACAGAGGACACAGAGATCACTGAGAAACCCGCCGCTGCGAGTGTAAAATGCTTACTTCAGCGATAGTTCCGGGTCGTCCTGCTTCTCACTTGTACTGAACTCCGACGCTGAACCCCATGACTCCATCCGCAAATTTGGCGAACGTCGTCTGTCATCTCTGTGACCTCTGTGTCCTCTGTGGCAAATTCGTTCACCAAATTTGGGCCACAATTTGGCGACGCTGGAATCATTTCCACCAAACCGAGATCACTTGTGAGAGCCGCACAGAGCCATGATACTCATAGGGAGGTCGATTGTGCACGCCCAAAGCAGTTTGGGCACTAGGTTTCCGCGCCAAGATTCACTCAACGAGAATGAAACCGACATGAAATGCGTTCTGATTTCGTCTCTATTGCTTGCACTAACCTTGTCCCCCGTCGGCAGTCTGTGGGGACAGGGGTATTCCGCGCAAGACGCCGCTGGCAAGATGACGGTTGCCGACGGGCTGCAGATCCAATTGTTCGCCTCGGAACCGCAGGTCCGGCAGCCGATTTTCGTCAAATGCGACGACCGCGGCCGGCTCTGGACAATTCAATATCTGCAATATCCCAATCCCGCCGGATTAAAGCGGGTCAAAGTTGACCGCTGGTCGCGGACGGTCTACGACCGCGTCCCCAAACCGCCGCCGCACGGACCGCGCGGCGCGGATCAGATCACGATTCTCGAAGACACCGACGGAGACGGCCGCGCCGACCAATTCAAGGATTTCATCAACGGACTGAATCTGACGACGGGCGTCGCCTTCGGGCATGGCGGCGTGTTTGTCATTCAGGTGCCGTATCTGTTGTTCTACCCTGATCGCAATCGAGACGACGTTCCGGACAGCGACCCGGAAGTGCTGCTGACCGGCTTCGGCATGGAGGATGCGCAGTCGCTCGCCAATCATCTTACGTGGGGGCCGGACGGCTGGCTGTACGGGCTTAACGGCAGCACGACCACCTGCAAGATTCGCGGTATCGAATTTCAACAGGGCGTCTGGCGCTACCACCCGCTGACGAAGGAGTTTGAACTGTTCGCCGAAGGGGGCGGCAATCTGTACGGATTGACGTTCGATGCCGACGGCAACCTGTTTTACAGCTCCAACGGCGGGCTGTTCTGGCACGCGGTGCAGGGGGGGTATTACCAAAAAAGCTTCGGCAAACACGGCCCGCTGCACAATCTTTACACCTACGGCTACTTCAAGAACACGAAGAACTCCGGCGTGACCGGCACGCCGACGACCGGCGGCACGATCTATCTGGGTGGCACGTTTCCCCAGCGATTTCGCGGCGCGTTCTTATGCGGAAACTTCCTCGGGCATTCCGCCTCCTGGTGGAAAGTCAAACCGCGGCAGACGACCGTGGAAGCACAGCATGGCGGGCTGTTGTTCGACTCTCGCGACAATTGGTTTGGGCCGACCGATCTGGCGTTGGGCCCCGACGGAGCGATCTATATCTCCGACTTTCACGACCGCCGCACGGCTCATCCCGACCCCGACGCAAATTGGGACCGCAGCAACGGACGGATTTATCGCCTGCAAGCCGCCGACGCGCCGCCGCCGCAAAAAATCAACCTGGCAGCATTGAGCGGCGATGAGTTGATCAACCTGTTGGCGCATCCCAACGGCTGGTTTGCACAGCGTGCACGGGTGCTGTTGGCGGAACGGCGCGACGAATCGTTGTGGCCCCGCCTGCGCGAGATCGCAAGATCGACCGATGACGCACGACACGCGCTGCAAGGATTGTGGGCGCTGCATGTCAGCGGCGGGCTGGACGAGAAATTCGCGGGCGAACTGCTAAACCACCCGTATCCGTACCTACGGGCGTGGGTCGTGCGGCTTCTGGGCGATGACAAAACCGTCTCCGATGAATTCGGCGCCAAATTGATCAAACTGGCGGCCGAAGCTCCCAGTCCAATCGTCCGCAGCCAATTGGCCTGCACGGCCAAACGCTTGCCGTCAAATGTTGGTTTGCCGATCGTGCGAACAATCCTCGATCGCAATCTCGACGCTGGCGACTTGCGAATCCCGCTGTTGCTCTGGTGGGCCGTCGAAAGCAAAGCCCTTTCCGACCGCGAGTCGGTCCTCGATCAATTCGCGAACCGCGACGCCTGGAAGGCACCCGCCAATCAGCAAATCTTGCTCAACTTGGTCCGTCGTTATGCCGCCGAAGGGACGAAAACGGGCTACGCATCCTGCCTGAAGCTGCTGGAGACCGCGCCGCAAAACGGGCGGCAATCGGTCTATACCGCGCTAGAGCGCGGTCTTTCGGAGCGGTCCGCCGGCCTGCAAGGCATTGGACATGGCGGACTCTACGCGCAATTTGCCGCTTCAGGAAGAGACTCCGCAGTTGCCGAATCACGTACATACGACCCGCCCACCGCGGCATTCAAACAGGCGATTCGTACTGCGTGGCAGCGCGACCAGGAGAATCAGTTGCTGCTGAAGTTGGCGCTCCGTTCGGAGGTGATCGACGCGTCGGATTACCTGCTCAACCAGATCTCCCAAGCAGGGGCCAAAGATCCGCAACTGCCGGCGATGCTGACACTGCTGCAAGAATACGGCGACGAGAACTGTGTGCCGTTGGTGCTTCGCCGCTTGGACGACAGCCACCCCGAGGCCGTCCAGTCCGCCGCAATCGGTGTGCTGACCCGCTTCGGCACGCCGGCGGCCGCTGAACAACTTCTGGCACGCTACCACAGCTTCCCGCCCAAGTTGCAGTCGCAGGTCCGCGACCTGTTGCTGGCGCGGAAAGATTCGGCAGTGCGGTTTCTTGAACTAATCGACAAAGGGAAAGTGAAACCGGAATCGGTACCGATCGAACAATTGCGGCAAATCGCCTTGCACAACGACAAACGGCTCGACAAGTTGGTCCGCAAGCATTGGGGCAACATTCAACCCGGCACCGCTGAGGAAAAACTGGCCCAGATGCGGCGGTTCAATAACGACCTCCGCGCCGCAAAGGGCCACGCCAAGCGCGGCGCCGAGTTGTTTAAGAAACACTGCGCAACCTGCCACGCGCTGTTTGATCAGGGGGGCAAGATCGGCCCCGACCTGACCAAAGCCAACCGCAGCGACCGCGCGGCACTGCTGGCGAACATCGTCGACCCCAGTGCCGTGATTCGCAAGCAATATCTCAGCTACGTCATCGAAACCACGCGCGGCCGCGTGCTGACTGGCATCGTCGCCGAAGAGGACGCCGGCTCGGTAACGCTGGTCGACGCCAAAGACAACCGCACCAAAGTCCCTCGCAGCAGAATCGAATTCATGCAAGAATCGGCGACGTCACTCATGCCCGAAAAGCTGCTCGACCAGCTAAAGCCCCAAGAACTGCGCGACCTGTTCGCCTATCTGCAAAGCAACGCGAAGCCGTAGATCAGGCTCCCGCCTGACGCCACGGTGATGAATCGACAACGCTATCAGAAGACCACGATCCGATGAAATCGCTCTCTCACAAATGAACCGTCATCGGTTCATCTGGAGTCTTCTTCCAATTGCGCCAGACGGTTGCGGAACTTGGAGAGATGTAGATCTAAGCTGGCTTGGTAATCGGCTGCGTCGAACCCGGATTCATCAGCAAAGTTGTTTCTGTCGGTCTGCTGCAGTGATTGGATATTATCGATCGCCCCAGCACAGGCCTCGACGCGAAGCTCTGCGAGAGTTTTCCCGGACCGTTCAGCAAGCCACTGCTGAATGTTGGCTTTGGTGAGTGGCGAGAACCACTGTTCCTCCTTTGTTTGGAGATCTTCGAGGATATCCTGAATTAGCCAGAAGCAATAATCGCTCATATCTGGCTCGAAGGTGACTGCCGGCATGAGATAGTTGTGCGGCGGCACGCGAGTGTCCTTTAAGTAGGTGACTAACACCTCGATGGCCGGGAGTCCGCCGGACTGAAGCAAGTCGTAAGCTGCATGGACGTCGTCAACATCGTCGCTGGTCGCGATAGTTTCGATCGCCGCTCGGTATGCTTCCGGGCTTGTATCCTTCCACCAGAATATGGTCCCGACGAGGATGCAAATACCGATGGCGAGAAGAGCGATCACAACCTTCTTACGATAAGTCATCGCGATCTCCTCAAAAAAAAGTCCAGAACAATTCAACTGGCTTCTGGCTGACAAATCGTCGGGAAGTAATACTCATGGTCCCCCATTCGCGATCTGCTGCTGCTCTGATTCTCTGTCTCTCGCTCTCCTGAAGCAAGAACATTCCCTCTGATTACCCAATTACAATTCGATGATTGGGTTCTTCAGCTTTGAAGTAAATTGTAGGTCAGGCACGCTTTGACGCACCCATAGTGATCCGGCATGGCCAAACACATTCCCCGCAAACCAACCATTCATCGCGCCATGCCTGACGCCACCAGCGAAACTGCACCCCGCAGCGCGCCAGGCATGGTTCATTGAACGGCCCATCTGCGGTGAAATTGTTTTGTGACGAATCAACTTGGCGAACGCGACAGAGCGTGCCTGAGCAACGGTCTGAGGTACTCCATTAAGCAGAGCTCAACTCACAAAAAACAAAACGCGGATCACGTAGATTATCGCTGATTAGAAGGAATCTCAGCGATAATCTGCGAAATCTGCGTTTTGAATTCGTTATTTAAGAATCGCCCGCCTGCAATCTCAGTTCATTCCAAATGTGAACCCTGCACCACCGGGTCCAGTCGCCAATGTCTCGACTCAACAAGACTCATAGTCGCTCCGTGCCTCCGTGTCTCCGTGGTTTTAATAAGACTTTCCCTACTTCGACCCGCTCACCGCAATCGATTGAGATCGGCAAAAAAATCAGGATAGGTCTTTGCCGTACAACCCGGGTCGGCAATCATGACATCCGGCGAGACGAGTCCAATCAGCGCGAAACTCATCGCCATCCGGTGGTCGTCGTACGTTTCGATCGTCGCAGGCCCCATCGGTCCGGGATGAATCGTAAGGCCGTCGTCGAACTCTTCCACATCCAGTCCCAATCGCCGCAGTTCCGTGACCAGTGCGGTGATCCTGTCGGTCTCCTTGTGACGGATGTGGGCTACGTTGCAAATCCGCGTGGGACCGGTCGCGAATGGGGCGACCGCCGATAATGTTTGGGCCGTGTCGCTGATCGCGTTCATGTCAACGTCGACGCCCCTCAGCGGTCCGCCGGTGACGGTGAGACTGTCGCCGCCTTCTTGGACCTTGCAGCCCATTTGCTCGAGCACATCCACAAATGCGACGTCGCCCTGCAATGCACCACGGGTGAGCCCTTCGACAGTGATTTCGCCGCCCGTAATCGCCGCAGCGGCGAAAAAGTAACTCGCCGCCGAAGCATCCGGTTCGATCGCGTAATCGGTCGCGGCATAGGTCTGCGGCGCGATCGAAAACTTCCGGAATCCGTCCTGCTTAACCTGAACGCCGAATTGACGCATCACTTGCAGCGTCATCTCCACATACGGCACGGAGACCAGCGTACCCTCCACGGAAATCTCCACCGGCTCGGTCGCGCCGGGTGCGGCCATCAACAAGCCGCTCAGAAATTGGCTGGAGATCTCGCCCGGGACCGTCGCGGCTCCACCCGCCAAACCGTTCGCGCGAATACGAACCGGCGGACAGCCGGTGTCACCCTCTGAACGGACGTCGCCGCCTAGTTGATTCAACGCGTCAACCAAATCTGCGATCGGCCGCTGCCGCATCCGCGTCGAACCGTCCAGATGGTAATCGCCGCGGCCCAACGTGCACATTGCGGTCAGAAAGCGGATGCTCGTCCCACTGTTCTCCAACCAGAGATCGGCCTTCGTCGCAGGAATCTTGCCTCCCATCCCGACGACCGTCACCTGGTGGCCCGGCGGATCGTGCTCTGCGCTGATTCCCAGGCGGCGCAAGCTATCCAGCATCACGCGGGTATCTTGGCTGTCCAGCACGCCCGTCAAATGCGAGGTTCCCTCTGCCATCGCGGCTGTGATCAGAGCACGGTTGGTGAGACTCTTTGACCCGGGTGGACGTACGACGCCGGAAAGCGGCTTTGAAACGGGTTGGATCGGCAAACAATCAGTCATCTGTGGGTCGAGCTGCGTTCCGCTCGCTGGAAAGTCTTTGTGAACAAAAGGGCACATACAGAAAGTCGCGCGGAGCGTGCCTGTTTGGCCCCGAGCGATGATCAAGATCCCGTTCGCGCATAGTACGGAACCACAACACAATCCATTTTATGCGAATGTCTTACGGCGAACAATCTCGGCGGGAACGGTGCATAATCGTTACCGTCGTTGAAAACTATGCACGCAACCCAAACTACCCCGCTGCAGGGACTTTTACTCATCACTCTAGGGGTCGATTTCCGAATTGAACTAAGGAGGACCTGCAGAATCTCAGCAATCAAGATCGCCGACGGCGATCCGGCAATTCCGCTCGATGAAACCTGAGTCGGGCATTAGACTTGAAACGGCGTTGTTATGTTCCCTCGCATTGCGGCCTTAATAGCCTGTCTGTTGGTGTTCGGTTGGATGCGTTCCGCCGATCAACAACACTGCCAGCGGTACGTCGCAGGGCTGCAGCAATCGCGAATTCGACTGGCTCGTTTGCAAAAGCAGGAATCGATTCGCCAGTCGGTTGCCGGCCGTTCAGGTCGCAACGCCTCAGCCGCACAGCCGGCTGACTCGCCGAATCTGCCTGCAGGCATCCAACCGGGCCTCTATCGCGTATTGGACAGCCGCGGGGCGACCCTGTTCCTGGAAGTCACCAAAGATCAAGTCGAGCCGGAAGTCCTCGACAGCCATCGTCCGCCGCGTGATTTCTATGTTCTAGCGGACGCGAATCGTCACTGGATCTATGAGACCATTCCCTCCAAATCAAAACTGAACGTTTCGAATGGGGCGGAAAAACTGACGACCACGTACCCGACGGGGGAGTGCCTGGAGTCAGAGCCGCTGATGGTTGATTCCGAGGGACCTCCTCAGAAATCGGGTCTTGCGTGGTTGATCGTCAACGTAAAGTCAATTGGTCAGCGCCTCGCAACAGAAACGCGACCGGCGCCGTTCAACCCTTTAATCGAACTTCGCCGGCTTTCCTCCGAGTTGGTCAATCGCTGGCAGTCAGGCTGGACGGCCTTGCACAGCGACTTGTCGGATTTCATTGAAAACCTTTCCGACAACAAAATCATCGCCGAGCCGCAGCCCAAAGGACGAGCGCTTTAGGAATTACGGTGATTCGTCTCTCGATGTGAGTCCGAGTGCCGCCGGCAAACCGGTCGTGATCGTTGGGTAGGCCAATTCCACCTGAAGTTCGCTGCGCAGCCGCGTATTTCGGCACCGCTTGTTCAAGCTCTCCAACGAATGTCTTGCCGTGTCACCCGGCACGAATCGAGGGGCCGCAGCTCCGGAAAGTTTCGCGAGCTCGCTGTAGTACTCCAGGCGAGTGATCGGCCGGTCGTCGCACACCAAGTAGAGCGTATCCTTACCGCCGCGCTCCAGGCAGGCATCGATCGATCGCACAATGTCGTCGACGTAGATCAGATTCAAAAACGCGTCCGGATTGCCTTTGAGTGGCTCTCCTGATCGCAGTGCCTCGACGCGCGCCAGCAGACGATCGGGACCATAAATCCCGGCCAACCGCAAAATGTTCCTGGATTCTCGCGCTGCTGCGCCCTCGTGTTGCAGCAGCAGCGTCTCCGCTTCCAGACAGACTTGGCCGTTCGGCCGTGCCGGCCGGCAGGGGGACGATTCATCGACCCACGTGCCGTCCGTTTGTCCGTAGACGCTGGTGCTGGAGAGATAGATCAACCGCTCTGCACGGTCCGCCGCGTGATTGAGTACGTTATCCAGTCCATGCACGTAAATATCACGCTGAGTCGGCCCCGCGGTGCGGTCGAATCCCACCGCATACAACATCACATCGGCCGCGGGTAACGCAGCCAATGACGCGGGATCGAGCACGTCGCCGACGTAGGGCGAGATGCCCATCTCGGACAATTGTGCGGCATTCTGCGCAGACCGCGTCAGTGCCGACACATGGTGGCCCCAGCGGAGCCATGATTCGGCCGCGCGACGGCCGACATAGCCGCAACCAATGATGAGAAAATTCACGGGGACTGTCGACTGCTGTGAACCAAAAACAATCCCCCGGCAATTGCGGGGGATCAGACGAGATTGTTGCTCGCAACGGTAAGAAGCCGGCTACTTCTTTTTCCGGGGAATCTCCCGGATATAGATATTCTTGAAGTACAACGTATTGCCGTGATTCTGAAGCTCGATTTGCCCGGTGGGATAAATCGGCTTCTCGCGTTCCCAGTAGTTCTCCAACGTGACTTTGTCCACCACCAACTCGTCGTTCAAGTACACTGTCACCTTGTCGCCGATCATGGTGATCTTAAACTGGTTCCACTCGCCGATCGGCTTGTCCGCTGTCTTGAGCGGCTTGGACGGATTGTTCTTGTTGTTGTATAAGCCGCCCGAACCGGTGTCGAAGAGTTTGATGTCCCAAATCTGCACTTGCGGGCTCCCGCGGAGATAGATGCCGCTGTCACCCTTCTCGTGGATCTTCCAGTCGACCCAAAGTTCGAAATCGCCGTAGTCCTTTTTCGTGCACAGCGGGCCCCCGTCATTGTTGCCGTCAAATAGGAGTACGCCATCCTTCACGCTCCAGTGAGCCCGCATCTTTTTGTCGGCTTCCTTTTGGGCCTCGGCCAACTCTTCAGCCGACATTTGGGCCCTGATTTTCGGATTCTTGACCAGCCCCTTCCAACCGGTCAAATCTTTGCCGTTAAACAGTGCCTTAAAGCCTTTCGGCGGGACGTTGTCGGCGGCCGAGGCGCTCTGTGTGCTCACAGCCGCGATGCAAACTGCCACCACGGCGATGATGCGTTGGATGGTCATGGTCGGTTCCTTCGTTGTTCAGCTAAAGCCACGCGCGGCAGCGCCGCCGCAGTTTTGAGTTGGCGGCGCGTGTGGGCAGATCCACATCCGCGCCGGAGGCAAAGTTATCCATTAGACTCGCAGGTCATGACAGCGGGTTCAAATCAGCGGGCGACATTGCTCGCAGAACCTTTCGACAAGCGCCTGTGCTAGAACCAGTTTTGCTTTGTTGAAAACACCTCTTGAACTCTGATTGAGTTCGCGCTAAATCAATCGTTTATGAAAAATAACAATCGCACCAACGTGTTGCTTGAAGTG
>JANQPT010000021.1 GCA_028285345.1 Planctomycetales bacterium | reverse complement strand
ACTGACCAACCGGAGCAAGACGGTCAGCGAACGCTTCGGACAGGTCACAGAGATCCTGCTCCGCGGCCGCTGTCATGATTGTGTCTAGATATTGGTTTGGCTGCCTTGACTTGATTACATGTACGCCATTGCCGCGATACCGAGCCTGTTGGCTCGCTGCTGTAACGACAATCGGGGCAAAGGCCACAGCTTGAGAGAGGCCGGGGATGTGGAGAAGTCTCCCGGAAGTCCGAAGGGCGATTTGATCTCCCAGGCACAGGTTGACTGCCGATGATCATCCACCATCAGATTGCGTTTGGCTTTGGACGCGGAGGTGAAACAAACTTCTGCAGTTTCACTTTCTGGTTTGACGTCGGCTGGTAATTGCGATCACCGTTGATGAAGCGACGCAAAGTCACTGTCTCCCCAGACCTTTCTGCTTGGCCAATCTCGAACAGCCCGCACCAGGTCCACAAGCCGTTGATGATGAAGCTTCAACGTTGAACTGACAATTCGGCTCGTGGACCGGCGCGCTGCCTTTCCTGCGGATGTTATGCAGACGTGCGAAGTTTTCGTCTTCTGATCGCAACCGCACCCAAGACAATCCCTCCAACCGCCAGCAGCCCGAACGTACTCGGCTCAGGCACGACGGATGTCGTTGTGGGTGTGAGCGTCAGATTGTCAATCGCGAAATATCCCGGAGTGTTCATGCCGAAATCCCCCACGTCCGACGATGATACATTGAAGTGAAGACTCACGGCTTCGGACAGTGCAGAGAGATCGAGGTAAGTCCAGTCGCTGAGGATGTAGTCCAGGGAATTGTCCGAAAACCGGTAATCGGCCAAGTAGAGTTCCACTTCGATCGGCAGCGCTTGGCCGCCGGCGTCGATGCCGAACACCGACAGTTTGAAGAAGTCGGGATCGTCCCCGCTGATACCGCCGAATTTTTTCGCGAACGGGTCCCCGATCAGCATCGAGAGCGCCGTATAGGTGGTGTTGGTAAAGAGTGCACTTTCAATCTGATAGCCGTCGGGAAGATGGAGCGTGGGCAGCCCCAAGAGATGGTCTACATTCGTTGGATCAAACGGCGTTGGGTCAAACAGATTCGGCTGCAGATTGTCAAATCCAAAACCGACCCCGTAATTGTCACTCCCCGTGCCGGCTCCCGATCCCGGATACGCGCTGAATTGATTGGTGAATCCGGGGGTCGTCGTGTCCGTCTCGTTCGACACGGCGAATCTGGCCCAACTGCCAAAATCGAGATCGTAATGGTTGACAAATTCCACACCGCCGCTGAAAAAACTGCCTACACGCACCGTGCTGCCGAACTGGCCGATGACGTCGATCCCATTCGGATCGGGGCCGTTGTAATGCGACTCCGCGGCCAGTAGAAAGTCTTCAAAATCGACAATCATGTTTGCTCGGGCGATCGAACCTGTTGCCAGGACAATCAAGCAAGCAAACGACAAACAACACGAGTTCTTCCAACGCAAACACATAAGAGGCACCTTTCTAAAGCGGGTTAAGGAAGTCGTTGTTCTTCGTGAAGCACTTTGCAAAATCCTTTTAAAAATCGCGAAAATACAGTTCTCAAAAATCGTCGATCACTTCGCCCCCCGCCCGCGAGAGCAAGGCCGAGAAGATCGTTAAATCCAAGTTCTCCGAGACAAACTTGACGGAACCGTCCACAGCGAGAAAATTCGCACCCCCGCTGTGATAGCTGTGAAATTCCTGCCCGTAGTCGCAGAAATTCCCCGGTTTGCTGGCGAAGATCGGATGGCAAGACTGCCAGTCGGAATCGGAATCGGTCTGCGCGTTTAGCGGTGCGCTCTGGTCGAAGACGTTTTTGTGGCCGATCCACAATGAGTGCAGCCCCTCGGGCGCTTCGCCGACCATCAGCGTGTGAGTCGTTCCGTCTTTCACGTCAACCAGCCGCACGACGGGATCGGTGCCGATCAACAGCATGCCCCGACCTCCCGAATTGGGGTGGCCGGTGTCCGCGTAGTTGTTCTGGCAATTGGAGTCCGGATAACACCGCAGCCCCCGCTCGCCGTAGTTCCCGCCGTAGTCGGTGCGGGCGAATTGGACGTTCGAACTGGGCGTATCGCCGTTGGGACGGAATAACTCCAGGTGGGAATTCGTCGGGCAAAGATAAACAGGCAGCACGGTTCGACCGGGAACGTGGTTATCTTCGTGCAGATAAGTTTCGTCCTGATTGATGCTTTCAAACAGCGGCAATTGGTCGAGGTGCGGGAGAATTGCGGCACCCCAACTGAGCGTCCAGCGGGTATTGACAGCGGGATTTGTCAGGCTGACGACGCCCGCGCCTCCCTTGGGAAATACGCGGTGGCTTGTTTCATAGCTGTGAAAGGCGATGCCGATTTGTTTGAGATTGTTGCGGCAGGCGGTCTTGCGCGCCGCTTCGCGTGCTTGTTGGACGGCAGGCATCAACAACGCCACGATCAGCGCGATCACCGAAACAACCACCAGCAACTCGATGAGCGTGAAGCCTGGGCTCGCCCTTTTCCGGCGAGATTGAGGCGTGCGGGGTGCAACCACGGATGCAACACCGCAGTGGTGTGGAGGGACTTGACAGAACGGATGATCGACGGGGAAGGAACGAGTGTCCGAATTACGCATGCGTTTCGCCATAACGATTCTCCGCGATTAAACGTGCGGATCGCATGGCGCAGGCGGGAGAAGACGATCGTTGTGATAAATCGAGCAGAATCGACTCACCGACCCCAGCGTGTCATTGCGCAAGCGCGCACTGGGCGATCGAACAGTCGCCGGCACCACATTTCCGCGAAGTGATTACCAACACTGTTCTAAGGCAGGTCTTCTGGCTCTCGAATCAACCGAGTTCACCCCGACTTCCCACCGGCATGAAACCGGCAGTGTCATTGAGTGAGGCGCTCGTCCTCGATCACAGCGGCGGGACCGCGACGGATTTGCACCGTCTTCCCTTTTCATCCGTCACACAAGCTGTCGTGCAAACGGACACCTTAGACAGATGTTCGAAAGGCACGCACGAGGCGAACCCGTCGAGCATGGGATTACTGTACCCGGAGCCACGCAGGATAGCAACCTTGAGCGGAGCGGCATTTCAGTCATCTATGTACCCACCACTCGGTTGACTGGGGAGCTCTATTGCATGTTGGCAACCGATCCCAAGTCATTAGCCTGCCTTCCTAATGATTGAGTGCGAGGCACGAAGGACTTCTTGCTGAAGGGAGTGGACCGTCGCCACCATTTCGGCGTGGGTTTGGGTTTCACAATGCCCCTGAGGCACGCAAGGTTCGCCTACTGATGAAGGGCGTATTCCTCGCCTAGCCAATCCAAGGCTGCGTCCAAAGCGTTTCGTGCCGGCTTCAGATAGCTTTGATCTGCGACATCTGCCGGCGCGTGCCCCAGGAACAGCTTCGCAACGTCACGTCCGAAACGATTCGCCAGCAGCGACGCTGACGTTTTGCGAATAAGTTTCAGCGGTTTTGGCCTTTCGATTTTCAGCTTCCGTGTGACGCGATAGTAGGCGCTGCGGATGTTGTCCGTCTTATGAACGCGCCCGTCGTCACGAATACCCTCCATTTTCAGCGGCTCTCCGTTACCGTTGACGATCAGGACTTCAGCGGATTGGCTGCGGTGCTGCCGCAGCAGGTCCAGCGTGCGCGGCCACAGCTTGTATGAGACCACGGGAACTCGATCGTGCTTCGCGGTCTTGGACCGCTTCCGAACGATACGGCCATCTTGCCAATCAACCTGGTCAAGTCGCAAATCAGCGATGTCTTGTTGCTGCATCCCGCAGTTCATCATAAGCAGAAGATAAAGTTGCGTTCGCCCAGCCGCGCTGTCGTAAATTTGGCGCAACTCATCGAGATCAAATGTCTCGACTTCCGTGGTGACAACTTCGATCCTTAGTTGGTCGATGTTTTTCGGTAGTTCGTCGAGCATCCCCATTTGCCAGCACCAGCGGGTAAACCGCTTACAGGTTGAAAGGATATCGCGACCGTAATGCGCCGACATATTGCCGTTAAATACTGCGGTCTTGAGTACTTCGTGGTATTCAAGAAGAACACGCGCGTCAATGTCAGCAACGTCCACGATCGCCACACCGGTTTGAAAGTGCTTGAGGTGCGCCCTGATCGCCCCCACGCGTCCGGCCGACTTTTCCTCGCGATGGAACTCACGCTGTTGATACGTCGAGAACTGGGTGATCGTTGACTCCAGCGATCCATCTGACTTCGGCACGGCGCTTGGATCGTGCCACGGCGTAATCATCTTTCGGTTTGGCAATGCCTGTTCTATCGCTCGATTGACGCGCACGAGGTCCGCCTCTTGCTCCGCCACCATCACGTCGGCAGCTCGCTGTGGTTTTTGCGGGATGTCGAGCGCTTCGATTCGCGGCTGGTCGTCGTCGATACCCACATCGTACAAATCCGATGGACACGGCCGACCAGCATCAATGTTGTCTTGAATCAACAGCGCGGTCGTGTTTGCCATGTGCCACAGTTCGGGACGCCTGCATACTCGCGCATGTTCACGCAGAGGCAGAACCCACGATCGCAACACAGTTCCCCAGGCGATCGAGTCGATGTTGTCCTGCGCTTTCAACTGCGATTCCTTGGCGAGCCACCACTCATTCGCGGCACGATACGATCCCTCTTTGCTTTCTCCCATCACCAAGTCTGGAAACTCGTCTTCCAGTTGCTTGACGCTGCGCGAGTATTGCTTGCCGTTCGCCTTCTTGAACCACCGTTTCTGGCGGGTGTTCCAAGTCATCAGATATCTCTTGGGCATGCCTGTCCTCCACAGACAACCCTACGTCACGTAACCGACGCTTGTAACCTTTTGGGGCGAAAGTCGGGGCGTTGGGGTTACAACGCCTGTTGGTACGAAACGACTTACGTCGATTTCGTCCGTTCGGGACGCAGAGGTCGCTGGTTCGAATCCAGTCACCCCGACTTGCCCTAACTAACGAGCCCTTCGGTCGTTGTGCCGATGGGCTCGTTTTGTATTTGACTGCACTCGGCAATGGGTGAAATGGACGCTATCGCTTTCTGACCGCTGGTCGCAGCGTCTGTGGACGTGGTTGCGGCACTGCAGGTTGACGCTCATTTGTCACAGAGAATACGTTCCAGCCGCAATCACTAATCGATCGTGCAATCGGGCAGCTGCTTGCGTAGCGATTTGATTCCGGCCGGCGTGATCTGCGTCTCTTTCAAATCCAACTGGCGAAGTCCGGTCAGTTTTGCGAGGTGGGGCAAGGCTTCATCAGTTACTTTGGTGTTCCTCAAACTCAGCCCCATCAACGAGTTCTCTGCGGCCAGGATCTCAACCGCGTGATCCGTAACGGCGGTCCCCTCGAGGCCAAGGAATCCCAGGCTGCGAAGTTGAGACAGGTACTCAATACCGTCGTCCGTGATCGGCACGTTCTGGATGATCAACCCTGTGAGGGGGACGGAACCGGCGAGAATCGCCAAACCGTTATCCGTCACGCCGCAGCTTTTTAGGTGGAGAAATTCGAGTTTGGCCAGTCCACCTAAGTGTTCAAGCGCGGAATCTGTGAATTCCGCACCCGACAGAGTCAATTTCGTCAGAGTCGAGATCGCCGACAAATGACTGAGCCCCTCGTTCGAGATCGACTTGCTGTCCAACTCGACGTGCCACAGCTTCGGAAAAGCGGACAGATGTTTTAAACCTGCATCCGTGACTGTCGAGCCCGTGAGGTCAATTCCGGAAATTCCCGAGAGGGCGGCTAGCTGTTTCAGGCCGTCATTTGTGATATTCGCACCGAGCCCGATATCGCCCAAATTCTTATGTTTCAGAATATCGGCGATCGCCGCATCTCCCACTGCTGAGCCGTTGAGCTTCAATGAACCAAGGTGTTTCAACTGGGAAAGACCTTGCAGTCCCGCGTCGGTCACATTGGTCCGCTGCAGGCTAAGAACTTGCAATCGGGGAACTCTGCCGAGATGTACCAAACCGGCATCGCTAACGGGCGTGTCGTTCAATTCGATCCACCACAGCGATTTCGATGCCGTGAAATTGGCGAGCCCCTCATCCGTGACCGCCGTTTTGCTCAACTCTAGAACTTCCAGATTCGGAAGGCTACTGAGATGTTCGAGTCCTGCATCGGTAACATGACTGCCGGCAAGGCATAGATTTCGGATGTTGTCGGTGCCAGCGAACAGTTGCAATCCCGCGTCAGTGATTTGTGTTTCGTTGAGGCTAAGGTTGACTTTCGCCAGTTTTTGCCAGCCTGGATGCTTCTGAAACCACTCGTCGTCAACGTTTGTGCCGTTGAGATAGACCTCCGTGGTGACGGGATCCAAATCCGTAATCTTTAGGGGCACGGCCCAAAACGGAAGGTTTTCGTTCGGATCGAAAAAATTGATCGTGCCGCCGGACTCCTCCACTGCTGCGAAGAATCGATGCGGTTTGTTTATGTAGGACCAAGTCCACATGCCGCCCAGAAACAACATAAAGAGAGCCGCGAACAGTAGGCAGCCTCGGAGCAGCAAACGGCGGCGATTGCGGGGTTCATTCATGAGCGCGCGAGAAAGCCAGACAGCAGGAGGAATGGTTCCAGCTCACTGAGAGTAACCGCAGCCGGCGACGATGGCAATCAGGATCCTCGCGCGCCGGCGAGTTCAAATGGCCAATCGCCCTTAGCGAGTCATGCCCGCTTCGACTTCGAGCTTTTCTTTGCGACCTCCTCGTCTTCGGCCGCTTCTTTGACTCGCAACAGCGTATTGGTCCAGTACGCCTCGTACTTGCTGATCCAGCGTTCCAGGATCTGGCGGATGGGAGCCACGTTGAGGGAGTTGATGCGGCGGCGGCCTTCGCTGCGGGTGTTGACCAAACCCGCTTCGCGGAGCACATCCAAGTGCTTCATCACGCCGAAGCGGGAGAGATTCGGAAAACGCTCGACGATATCCGTCGTCTGCCGCGGGCCGTCCCGCAGCAGGTCCAGGATCTCCCGTCGTGTGGGATCAGCGAGCGCTTTCCAAACTTGGTCCATCGAATCCGTCATGGAATCGCCTTTCACTCGGAGAGTTGTTTGACACCTTTCAGGAAATAATCCCAACCCAGGTTGACGCCCTCGCGGTGTTCGTCTTCAACCAACCCGAGTGCGCGATGCCGCAGCGAGAGTTCGACGCCGCCGGGAATCTGCGCCAGCCGAAACTGCACGTGGCCCGCGACCGGGTACGACATAAACATTGGCCCCTGGATTTCGATGAGCGTGGGCGGCTTGATGACCTGCACAAATCCCCAGAGATGCCCCTGGCCGTTGCCCAAGTCGCGAAACCAGCGGCCGCCCGGCCACTCTTCCAGCACCATCGGCATCGGTGTGTTGTCGGGCGTGGAACTCTCGGTGGTCAGGCGGCGAATCAGTGCGGCATAAGCGTCGCCGATTGCCGTGTTAATTTCAATACTCTGCGTGACATCGAGGGTAAGGTCTTGTGTTTCGGGCATTGTGGAGTCCTTATTGTCTGAAAGGAGTTATTGCTTGAGTTTATGGGGATTGCGATTGGGACAGTCCCGGTCCGAGCAGCGGTCAGGGATTGTTTTCGTTCCTTCCACCATCATTGCGCCGCAAACTTTGCCGTTCGATTTATAGCGGCAGGTCTGGCCGATTGGCATGGCGCTCAGCCAGAATTTGCAGGCCGGACGGTTCATACATCGCCAAATGACGCCATAGCGGCCGCGGGCCGGCTCGAAACCGATCCACCCACACTCGGCACACTTGACCTGCACGGGTTGCAAACTGTCCAGCGGGCACTGGTCCGGTTTTCTTGATTTCTTAGCCATCGACAGCTCCTGAGTTTCCCCGTTCGCCGTTGACGAGAAAGCTCATATGCAATTCCGCATGACGCAGATTGAAGTCGTTCCAGCCGTCACGGCCGATGTCGCCGAAGGCGGGATGCGGTGCACGTGTTGATTCTTGCTGTTGCCGCTTAATCGCCGCTTTCAACGAAGCTAACGCCTCGTCCACTGCGGTCTCCCGAGGGGTGAGTTTCTCAGGTGCCTGAAAACCGGCGGGGAGTTTCTTTGTTAAGAATTTCTTTTTCATCAGCAGCGTGAGCATCCACCGCATCGGCAGCGGCAACGAAAAGCCCGCGCCGTCGATGGAAGAGTCCAGTGAGCGCGCCAAATGCTCATAGATCTGTCCCTGGCTCCAATTCCCCAACGTGCTGACATTGGTTTGGGACAATCGTTCGGCGTCAGCGAATAGCTCATCCAACGATTCGTAGCGAATCTCGCGTCGGCCGGCGACTTTCTTCGTGTTGACGGTCATCGGTTTCTCCTGAGCTTGACATTCCGGCGGGGCGGCGATATATGTTACTAAAATATAACGTGATTAAAATGTCACGTCAAGCCGATTTCACCAAAAGTTCTCATTCTGTCAAGGAGTTACGCCATGCCGTCGCACGCCAATCCCGTGAACTGGTTTGAAATCCCGGTCAGCGATCTTTCGCGGGCGAAGACGTTTTACGAATCCGCACTGGGCATCGAAATCACAGAGTCGGAGATGGGGCCCAACAAGATGGGTTGGTTCCCCATGGAAATGGGCGCCACCGGAGCCGCGGGAACCTTGATCCAAGGAGACGGCTACATGCCATCACACGACGGCTCGCTCGTCTACTTGCACGTTGATAAAATCGACCCGACCTTGAAAGCGATCGGCAGCGGCGGAGGAAAAACGCTGATGCCCCGCACGGATATCGGGCAGCACGGCTTCATCGCGCATTTTGAAGACAGCGAAGGCAATCGCGTCGCGCTCCACGAATCACCATAGTCCGTTGTTGAACCTGCAAACCCCTTTTTGTTCCGCACAGTCCAGGAGTCAATTATGAACACGATCGAATTCATCAAACAATCACTTACCAGCAGCAAAGAATGGGCGATGGGCCTGATCGGCGATATGCAGGATGCACCCTTGACGCAGCCGACGCCCAACGGAGGCAATCATCCGTTGTGGGTCCTCGGGCACGCGGCACGCGCGGAGAGCGATTTATTGGACGTCTTTATCCTGGGCCAGCAAAACCGATTTCCGGAATGGGACGGCTTGTTCGAGATGGGCACGACGCCGTCGACCGACGCGAGTGATTATCCGTCGATGGATGAGTTGCACGCGAAATTTGAATCAATACGGGCCGCATCGCTCGCCCATCTGGAGACATTGAGCGAAGACGACCTCGACCAGCCGAGCCACGCGCCGGAGGAACTTAAGTCCTATTTCGGAACCGTCGGCGCTTGTTACTCAGCGATGATAGTCCATCTGAGCTTTCATGCCGGTCAAGTCGCCGATGCCCGCCGCGCCGCCGGACGCCAGCCGCTGATGAGCTGACGGCGCCGTCATCTCCGCCCGGCCGAATGACGTCAGCGGGCGACTCGTGCATCCGGCCGGGCAAAGGGTTCTTCCAAACAGCAAAAGGAGCGGACCATTGACCAATCATCAGATTGTGAGCAAAGAAGAGTGGCTGGCCGCCCGCAAGGAGTTGTTGCGGCAGGAGAAAGAATTTACGCGACGGCGGGACGAGATGTCGCGCCGGGTGCGCGAGTTGCCCTGGACAAAGATCGAAAAGGATTATGTCTTCGACGCAGCGGACAGTAAGGAGTCGCTGGCTGAACTTTTTGAAAACAACTCGCAACTGATTGTGTACCACTTCATGTTCGATCCGGACTGGGACGAAGGCTGCAAGTCCTGTTCACTGCTGGCGGACCACTACAATCCCGCGGTCGTTCATCTTGAGCAGCGCGACGTGACGATGGTCACCGTCTCGATTGCGCCGCTGGAAAAACTGCTCGATTTCCGTGAGCGGATGGGGTGGACATTTAAGTGGGTCTCCTCCTCGGGGAGCGACTTTAACCGCGACTTCGGCGTGACGTTCACTGCGGAGGAACTCGAGCAGGGAACCGCGAACTACAACTACGAAAACCGGCCGTTCCCGGTGACCGAAGCGCCGGGGCTCAGCGTGTTTGTTAAGGGCGACGACGGGGCGGTGTATCACACCTATTCAACGTACGCTCGCGGGCTGGACATGTTTATCAGTGCGTATCATCTATTGGACGTTGTGCCCCGCGGCCGCAATGAAGCGGGTCTGACATACTCGATGGAATGGGTGCGGCACCACGATCGTTACGGCGATGCGACGTTTGTCGATCCCTATGTCGATCTGGTCAGTGAGGAATCGGACGAAAAGTAGCCTCGATCTGAGGTTGATTTGATCGAGGACCAGAAACGATGGCAGTTCGAATCAACGGCGCCGCGTGATGCGAACGTTCTCGTCGACCGCCCAGCGGTGCGCTTTGCTCTGATTGACCGGCTGCAGCCGATACGGCACATCGACTTCCATTTTTGAAAACTCCTTGGCCGGGATGCGGAGATAGCATTCCTGCGACCAATGCCCGCGTTCGGCCCGCGCGGGGATGTCCGGCTTGCCCTCAGCGGTCAGCACAAAGTCGTTGGGCAGCTTGGGGTACAGGGTTTTCAAATCGTCGAATGAAACGTTCGACACGTGCATCAGAAGATGCCCGTCGCTGTTTTGTTGTATCGCGTTCTGATCAATCCGTTGCGGCCGTTGATCGGAGAAAAACCAATACGCCTTACTGATCCGGGCGACTTTCGGTTCCTGAACCACCGGGTTGTCGATATTGCTGTGGATCCCGAAACGGTCCGAGAGTTCTGTCGTGCGGTAAGGGTTGCTGTGCTGGAAAATGTCGTCGCGTTCTCCCCGTCCGTACCTCCAACCCCACGTCTTCGTGAGACCGGCCTCGCTCAAATCATTGAATGTATGCACGTGAGTCAGCAGCCCCATGGCGCCATTTCCATAGGTATTTTGCCCCAACTCAGAGTAGTTGAGCCGCGTCCAGCGGTCGCCCACATAGACTTCGTTAAACGTGTGGGCGGCAAATCCGCTGCGGGGCACGCCGCGCAACAATGTCTGCTTGACCTTGTGGTGGGATATGTGCTCGCCGATCATTCCGACCTGGGCCGGATCCGAGCCGTCAATCACCGGGATCGCCAACACCATGCGTGTCGGGATCCCGGCGGCCCGTAGCCCGGTGGTCAAATACGTGGCTGTCGACGTGCAGGTTCCATACGTCTTATTGCGGAACATGCCGTTGCCGAAGACTTCGCATTGCAAATGTTTGGTGAACGGCAGATCGGTGTTCCCTTGCTCGCGGCGAAAAGCCCGCTCCAACCCCGGCAGAACCCGGGCGCCGCCGTCTGAGAAATCGATGAAATACGTCCCAAACCGGTAGCGGTACTTCCCCCGCGAGAGCAAGTGGGATGCGACCGTTCGAGCGATTCGCGAATCGGTCAGTCCGCCAATATCGACGCCCTTCGTTTTCAGTTCACCGATCAAGTCCTTGCGCAACTGTTCATCCCAATTTGTCGTCACACCGGCGGCAAGGAACTGCTCCATTTCAGGCCGGCGATTCTCGGCGAGCATTTTTCCTTGAATCGCATCGGCATTCGTGTTGAAGGGGTAGTGGATCACCTCCAGTTCAACATAGTCGTCGGTTTCCGCAAGTACGCGGGCGTCCTGATAGTCGTCGTTGATAACTGCCGGATTGCACGGTCGTATCACCTTGACGATGCTGCGGATCGTGTAAGTGTACTCCCGCCGCTCATGCCAGTCGCCGTCGTCAATTCCGTCGCCGTCGGAGTCGCGTTTGGCGGAGTCGGTGAAATACTTGTGTGTCTCCTGGAAGTCTGACAGCCCGTCGCCGTCAGTATCGGCGCCCCATGCAGGAGTCGCCGTTAAAATCAGCACGATAGAGACCAAGAATTGTGACGTCATTTCTCAAATCCTTTCCAGCGCAAGCGAGGAATTGGTCAAAGAGGTCAAAAACTAACTCTGCAGCCGCGCGATCAAGTATTACGAGTTAGCGGTTTGAGGCCATCGCGAGGGTTCGACTACGAATCGTCGTCTTGTTGCAGCAGCAAATTGTCGTAATCCTCCTCCAACTGACGCACGTTGTCGGCCAATTCACTGTCTTCCTCGACCGCAGAGGAGACGCGCAATTCCCAATCTGTGCTGGCCGTTCTCAGTTCGTCGAGATCGGGCGAGATACCCAGGATGGTGGCCAGTCGGCGGGTGACGGCAAGAATGCTCGAGGGGTTGATCCCTGTGAGGTATCCGGGGATCTCCGCCACGAGCGAAGTCATCCGTAGGTCGGCGGCATCGGCTTGCGAGAGCAGATAACTGACGAACGAACCGGGGCCGGAATATCCCGTGCGGCTGACGCCGTATTTTTTCATCCCCGGCAGCATGTCCCGATGCGAACAGGCGACATGCAGCCGCGGTTCGCGTGTGTGGGGCACGCTGCCGCCGAACGAGCCGACGAAGAGAATGTTCTTGATGTTCGCGTCGCGGCAGACCTCAAAAATGCAATCGCGAAACGTCCGCCACCGCAGATGCGGTTCCTTGCCGCTGAACAGCATTAAGTTGGACGCTTCGTCCACGAAGAAGCGGTTTTCGGGCATCTGAATGTCGGCCAGTACACCGTCGTCATATTCGATGTGCGGCCGAAACATGGCGGCGATTTCCATCGGTCCCGGCACGTTCAAAATGTAGAACGGCTCCGGATCAATCTCGGCCGACGGGACGGCGCCCAAAATATCCACCAAGCGGCGGACCGTTCCGGTCGAGACGTCGCCGCCGTCCATCCACCCGCTGAACGCGAGCAGCAACGTCCCGCCGCTTAATGTGCGCCGGTCCTGATATTGAATCAGCTCTTGCGGGTGATCACTCATGCCTTGATCTTAGTCTCTCGCGACGGTTTTCAAAACCTTCGACGCGGTTGACGGATTCGCTGAGATTCAAGATTCCAAGACGCGCGATCGCGTCATGGAATGGTCTCGCAAGCATTCGCGACGATTCCCGCGTCCGCGCCTTGGTGATCCGTCAGGATTTCAAGACTTGATGCTTTCAACGACGGACAAACCCGCCGCCGTGGAATCCGCCGGTATGAAATCCGCCGTAATGAAATCCACCCGCAGCGGCGTGGCCGCCGCCGGCGTAGACTCTACCGCCGGTGTGGATGCCGCCGGCATAGACGCGTCCTCCGGTGTGGATCCCTCCGGCGTAGACGCGACCCGGGTGATACACCCCCGCCGCAACATACCCGGGTGCGGGTGCGGGATAGGGACCATAATACGGATACGGATATGGATAGTATGGGGCGTAAGGATAGGGAGCGACTCCGCCGCCATGAACGACGACACCACCGGCATAAGCTGGCCTGCGGTAGACTCCTCCCGCATAAACATTCCCTGCGTGAAATCCACCGGCATAGACTCCGCCGGCGTGAAACCCGCCGCCGTGGACCGCTCCTCCATGAAATCCGCCCCCATAGACTCCGCCGCCGTGAAATCCTCCAGCATGAAACCCGCCGCCGGCGACTCCGCCTGCACGAAATCCCCCGCCGCGAAATCCACGGGCGTGGGCGGCCTCAGATGTTGCGAATAAAAGGGTGACGGCCATTAACATCGAGAATTTGAAATATTGAGTCACGATGATTCAACCTTTCGGATTGAGTGTAATTTTGTAGAGAGACTCTTGAGCGATTGCAGAACGAAATCGCGCAAGGCAACCGATCCGTTCATTTCGCGTCCGGCTTCACCCGTTTGATTTCGACCGTTTTCGAATCAGGGAGCGATTCATCGTTGACCTTCCGATCTGTTGAGGTCCATGTCAGTGTGTCGGCATCCTTCAGTTTGACAGTCGATGTTTCCCGGATTTCGTCTCCGTTCGGCAATACCGAGTTTGATTTGATCACCCAGGAATCCCCGTTCTGCGCCCAATTCGATTGTCCGAATCCGCCGCTGGAATCGAACGACCAGGATCGAATCTGCTTCTTGCGCTGGTCCCATCCGATGAATTGGACACCGGTTCCCACCAGGTTTCCCTGATGAGTCGACGTGATGTTGCGGATGATAAAGTTGCCGTTCATCGCCCATTGGGCCGACGTGATTTGTGTCGCCCCGTGTTCCCCTTCATCCTGCCAGTTTCCCAACAGCCATTGCAGCGGTTCTAAGTGAGATCGTTGCGAGGGCAGGTTTGCGACCGACTCGCGCACGCTGGCGAGCTTCCACTGACCGTTCTGCTTGACATGCACTGCGGAGTATTTGACCGTCTCCGAGGGTCCCTTTTCGGGGATCACCACCGACAACCCGTCTTCGAACGCAACGTTTTCGGCGGGGAAACGCAGGTCGGTCATCAGGATTTGCAGCTTGAGGCCTTTGTTCTCTTTGAAGAGCGTTTGATACGCCTTGAGAATCGCCTCTTTGCCTCTCAAGTGCTGTCCCGACGCCTCGACGTAATCGCCGTCATCGGACCACAGCGCCGCAAGAGCGTTGGCGTCGCCGGCGTCGAACGCTTTGACAAACGCCGCTGCCGCATCCTGAATTGCTTTTTCGTCGGCGTTTTGCGCGTACGTTCGGCTGTGCAGTGCACTGAGCGCGAGCAGAAACGCGGTTGAGACAATGCCCATCCGAATCAGCGGAGAGTTCATGATTTTTACCTCTTTCCATGTTGTCGAGTAATTCGTTTCAATCACGTCGCTCTGCCCGTTGATCCCATCACGGTGCATCGACATTGTGTGAGGACCCGACTTTATTGCCGTGGAACGTGCGCGTCATGTATCGGTCAACTGCCCCTCGGCGGCCCCTCAAGCTCAGACTTGTGTTTTGTCATTTTTGAAGTTTGGGGGTCAACATGTTTGGCGAGCATGCCAACGAGCGTGCGGACCAGCGATTGCGACCCCAAAAACAAAGCCTGACAAGGGACTAGCATAGCGACTTTCGAGCCAATGTGTAGCACAAAACCCGCATGTCGCGACAATGCGGCGGAGAGTCGCGGGCTACCAATCCCAATAGATCAGCCACGGAGCATGAATCGCGCGCGAGGGGCCAAGTTTCTGAAACCAGGTCGCTCGGCGGACCGCCTGTTCCATGTAACGCCGCCACTCCCATTTGTTCTCTCCGGACGCCGCTTTGGCCACCAGGTAGTCACGGCAGATCGGGGCGTATTCCAATCCTTGCCGCAGGAACTCGATCCGTCGTTTGACAACCGCATCGTTGCCCGCGGCGGCCGTCGCCGCGTCGAGCGACTCGGCCAACTTGGCGAGTTTTTCCGGCGTGTAGTGCCGCGCAACTGCGCCGGCGCCCGGGCGCTCGCGTTCTGCGGCGACTTCCGACGTCAACCGCTCGACTTCGGCAAAATAGGCCTTCACGCGCTCCGCTGCAGATCCGAACCCTGCGCGGCAATAGTCGTCGACGATTTGGTCGACGTCCGAGTAAGGATCCCAGGTCAGTTTGGCGAGCACGTAATAGTTCAGCCCGTTGGTGGCCCAATGGCCGCAGTTGCAGTCAAAGCCGGCGAACTTCATTTTGTGGTCGGCGTAAAACCGCATGTCTTCGCCCAGTTTGTGGACGAAGACTGTGGGCAGTCCATGCAGCGACAATAGGAAGTTGGGCCGTATGAAGAGCTGATGCGCGTTTTCCGACCAGCGGGCGAAATTCTCCTTCAACTGCTCCCGCTTTTCCTCGTTCACATAGACCTTCGTGCCGGGCACAAAGCCGATCACCACGTTGGGATGCAATTTGGCGTGAATCGGCGCGTCGGTGTAAACCGCATAGGCCAGCGCGCCGATATTGCGATCCGGCAGTTCCTCGACCACACGCTCCGCGATCGCGGAATAGAACTTCACGTACCGCTCGGTGAATGAAACGTGTTTGATCCGCCCCCGCTTGCTCCGCATTTCTACAATCCGACCTTCCGGCGCGTCCCATGATTCGCAGCGCTCGCAGAGGCAAAAGGTCTGTTTTCCGCCGTCATTGGGCGTTACGGCAACAGTGTCGAGCTGCGGGTTTTTCTTGAGCCGCTCAATACAGTCGCGAGCAATCTGTTCGATCAACTCCGGGTTGGAGACGCACAGCCGGTGACTGGGATAACCGCCGTGGTCCGGCTGGCTGTTATCGCGGGAGCCGTCCGGCTGCTGCGCGAACCAGTCG
Organism: Planctomycetales bacterium; assembly: GCA_028285345.1. Lineage (GTDB taxonomy): Bacteria > Planctomycetota > Planctomycetia > Planctomycetales > Planctomycetaceae > Symmachiella. The sequence goes on along the minus strand of JANQPT010000021.1, from coordinate 39,173 downwards.
GGATGCTCTTCATGGAACCGTTCCCAATAGTCGCCGAATGCGTGACCGAAGTTTCCATTGTAACTGCCGCCGAAACGGTGGAAGCGAAACCAGAGCCGGCTCTGCTCCTGATACGCTTTAAAGATACTCTTGTCCCAACCGAGTGCCTGCAGTTTAGCATGCGTGACGCCGTTGTAATCGTGGTTGTCCATTGCGCGGCGGACCAGCAGCGGTTTTTGGCGAATGTTCAACTCGTCAAGTTTAATCGTCGAACGCAGCGGCACGATCTCGCCCAACTCTCCCGGCCAAAGCATGCGGACACCTAGGATCTGCTCCGCGAACGTATTGACCGCGAGAGCGGTACCGTCAATTTCGCTCCCGCTGGGGTGCTGGTCGTCGCCGATGAGGACGAGCCGTCGCGGAAACGTCCGGACGACGTACTCCTCCAGCGCAAACTTTGCAGGATCAATGCCCAGTGAGCGGGTCAGCTTCGTGTCACCAACCAGAATCAGCGACTTGCCGTCTGCGTCGTCCACTTGGCTCTCCGCAACGATTGGCACAGAGGCGTTGCTCATCCGCTTCAGCCACATCTGCAGGTCTTCGGCTCCCTGCTTGGCGGCGCGTGCGGGGTTGTCGTTGATCACGATCGCGGACGTTGCGCGTCCGCTGTCGATGAGTGTGACCTCGCCTAGTGCCGAAGAGCAAACGGCAAGCAGAACTCCGAGCAATAGTGAGAGTCGGGCCATGAGAACTCCCTCGAGTCGAGCAAGAGAATGAAAACCTCACCGATAATCGTAGCAGCGCCGGCGGCTGACTGAGAAGCATCCGGGCGGCCAAGCGCTTGCTGATTCGCCGATCAACGCTCTCGAACTTGAATTTTCTCACTGTTTCTGGGAGAAGTCAGCCAGAGTCATCGCCGTCGCCAAACATTCATCGCGGGATTCTCGAACATGAAGCGGATTGTCTTGTGGTTGGTCTTCATCATCTTCAACAGCCTGGGAGTGCTGTTGATCTACACCGCGTACAACCATTTCACGACCGCTGCCGCCTCCACAGACTGGCCGACTGTGCCGGGAACAATTGACTCCGCAAAGGTTGTGGAGGAAAAGGTCAAACACTCTACACGCGGCTCGCGCGAACCTGCACCGTTTGTGTATTACGCCGAGATTAAGTACCGCTATTCTGTTGACGGCCAGGATTACAACGGGGACCGGCTGACGGTTGAAGACTTCGCGACCAACGACCGCGAGCGTGCCGAGCAAATTGCGATGCAGTACCAGGCCGGGCAAGAGGTCACCGTTTACTACAACCCCGCCGCTCCCAACGAAGCCGTACTCAATCCGGGTGAAAGCGGCGGCGCGCTGGGGACGCTGATCATGGGCCTGGTATTCGTCGTGGTGCCGACCTGTCTTGTAATCTTCGTCGGTGGCCGCGATCTGTTTCCGCGGACCGTGCAGCTGTGGTGGGACATCAAGTTCGGGAAATATAGCAAACTGCAAGAGGGCGACCAGATCCATCCCTCAGAACAACCGCCGGCGGCCGAGGCGCAACCAGCGGAGGCCGCGCTCCCTGACGATGCTCCCAAGGCTCAAGATTTTCAGGAGACCGTTGCCGATTGGCGGCCAGGAGAGCGCGTGGAACTCTTCATTGATCCGCCGAACCTGTTTTACTTGCTTCTCGGCAGCGCTATTCTCGGAATGTTCGTCGCCCTGTTCGGTAGCGTGATCATCGGCATGGTCTTTTTGGAGGGCGTCGGGTTTCGCGCCGCGGATGAGCGTGCCCGCTTTCTGGGTATCTTTGCGGTGTTATTTACGCTGGTGGCGGGCTACGTGTTTATCGCTTCCCGGTGGAAAGGCCGGGCGAGCCGGACCATCTTCGATTGGGATGCGAACATGCTCGATGCAAAGCGTGAATTTGCCAGCGACTGGCAGGGCTCGTTACACGACATTCAAAGTTTAGTCGTCCGCTCCGCTCCCGAGGGTCAGCGACCGGTTCGCTATCGGGCAGCTGTCGAAGTCGACGTCGTTGGAAATCACGTCGTCGCGGCGCGCACGGCGCGTCTGCGGCGAAAACCTGAGAAGGCGCGAGAAGAAGCTCTGACGCTGGCCGAACCGCTGGCCCGTGAGCTGAGCGTGCCTATTCGTTATGAAGGCTGGGATCAACTGGAGAGCTAACTGACTCGACGGCATTTCACTTGCCGGGAACCCGCTCAGGCCGCGCTATTTTCGGTGAGATCGATGCACGCATGGTCGCGGACCTCGAAATATTTTCGCACCGCGCAGGTCGGTGAGTCACCGTAATAATTGGCCAAGAGTCCACCCCCGCCGTTGGCGTAGAAGTCCTGCTTGGAAATTTTACCCCAGTCGGATTCAGTTCGGTAATCAAGCTTCTCGCCGAGCCAGTTCATGAATGCCTGACGATTGTCCGAGTTGCGCCAGAAGTTCTTCGGCACACTCAGGAATAGCCACTCCTTCCACGGATAATTCGGCTCGAATTCTCGCACCGCGGAAATTGGGGAATCGTGATGGATATTTGACAAAAACCCGCCGCCGTGGTGGCGGTGAAAGTCCTCTTTGCGAATCCGATACCAGTCCTCGGTACGTTGAAGGTTCAACTCACCGGCGAGCCAGCGCATATAGCGGCGGCGGTTGTGCGGGTCTTTCCAGAATCCCTGCGGCGTGCTCTTAAACAACCACTCCTGCCATTGAATCTGCGGGAAGTATTCTCGCAGCGCTGCCAGCGGTGACGCTTGATAACGGAGGGCCAGTAATCCGCCTCCGTGTTGCTCGTCGAAGTGGCGTTTGGTGAGATTGTACCAGTCGGTGACCGTATGAAACCCGAGCTGGCCTCCCAACCAGTGCATGTAGTTTCTGCGATTCTCGTGTTGGTCCCAGAATCCGGCCGGAACGCGCCCGCGGATCCAAGCGAAGTCGCGACCGCTGGAGATGGGTGTTCGACCTTTGAAGTCCGGCTGACTGTCGGAAACGTCGGTACGAACCAACGGTTCCGGCGTCATGTGAAGTCGATTCCTGTTTGCATCGATCGAGAGAGTCACCATCCGCGAATTCACCCCTTTGTTGCGGCACCAAAAAACTGGGCGTTAAGATTTCCTAAGTCGCAAACAGACGGCGCAACGTGCCGGTAGTTTTGTTGGCTATGGGAATCGTTTGCCGTCTGCCCCATGGAGATCTTGAATTAGCACATCACGTGCCAATCAAACGCATCAGGCGCAGTCAATTGCCCTAACTGCAACGAGCTAAAGATGTTCGGGCGGGAGCTCTCGCAAAGGCTCGGTACCGATGCAGCGCGCGTCGGCTGGATTAGGCAGCAGCAATCCTAAATACTGGGCGGCGGACGCGGCGCTACTTCACAATGAAGTTCAGCGTCGATTCGGCAAACTTTCGTCCCAGTTTGTCGGTGACGGTCAGCTTGAGCACATACCGTCCTTGGGCCAGGTCATTCGGAATTGAGAACAGCGATGCGATGAAAAAGTCCTGGCGAGGAAACTTGCAGAGATCCTCGGTCGGTTGCATCTCGATCGCTTGTTGGACGGTTCGCCCGCCCATGGGGCCGGTGCCCGGTATCAAAAACTCGATCGTCGAGGTCAACATTGTTTGATAGTGGTTGTCCTCGGTCAGGCGGCTCGTGAAATTCCGAATCTCGGCATACAGTACGACCTGTTGTCCCGGACTGAATTCCGACGTTTCAAATCGCTCGTAATTGCCGAAGTTCGTTATGCTGCGGCAAAAGGCAATGTCGCCGATCTCCAGGTTCGCCTTTTGACGCAACTTGTTCGTGGCAAGTCCAAATGACTTGACCGCTTCGCTGTAGCGTTCTTCGCTGACAAGTTGCGGATTGCGATCAAAGTAATTCGAGAGGCCGAACATCACATATTGCCAGAACTCCTGATGTGCGGGATCAAGGCCGGGAATCGGTTCCCAGGCGCGGGCCTGGTGGTTCTGGTTGCCGGACATGAGGTACATCATCCGCAGATGAACGTTGTTTTCGATGTAGTCCCGCATTTGGGGCGAGTCCTCTTCGAGGCCGGGTCGAAGTTGCCCGACTTCGCGTTCGGCATTCGCGATGATCTGTTCCAACTGCCCGCGCCATTGCGGCGCAGAGACGGGACGTCCGTCGGTCTGCTGAATCGAAAGCGCGCCACCGGACGAAGGAGTCATATTGGCGCGCTGGATCGCCCCTTGCGGGTGCGACAATCGCGTGGCGTCCCGGTGTTGCATCTCACTAAACTCGCCCGGCTTCAGTGAACCCAAGACCTGGCTTCTGGCCTGTCCGGGCTGCTGATAGAGCGGAAGATCATCTTGGGGGGCCTGGGCAGGCTGGTTGGCTTGATGTCCGGTTTGGGAGATGTTGCGATTGGAGTTAACCTCAAGCCTGTTACTCGCGGGCATTTGACCGTAGTCGCCGATGCGAGTTGCCGTTTGGGCATTTTGCGGATTGCGCTCGGTCGACCAGTCCGCTTGTTGGACCCGGTCTGAACGGCGGAAGGAGTCGCTGACATGGCCTGTTTGCATGACAGGTTCTGATTCGCCGGGAAACGTTTGTGATTGCCGCAGAGGTGGCTGAGGCGAACGGCCGTCATATCCGTGAGCACCTGGCTGAGCGAAACGACTGTTGCCGCGGACACTGGCCAGAGCTTGGCCGTCGTCACGCGGCGGGGCGTGGAGTCGCCCTTCACGTCGTGAGCGGTTTGCAATGGATTGCGGATCCGACGGTCCAAACAGCGGCGATCTGGGGTTGTCGAACGCAGACGGTGTTTCGTTTTTAAGCTGTTGTCCGAGATAGAACGCGTTCAGAATCTGCGGCACCATATGGGCGGGTACTCCCCGCAGGGCGTCGCGCATTTGAGTCCGCTGTTCCGGAGAGGCACCCGCCAACTTGCGGTCGATCAACGCCTGCGTCTGGGCGTCGAATTCAGCACTGTTCTCGGTCCCGGAGGCTTGGCGGACTTCGGGATCGTTAAACGGCCGGCCAGTCGACTTTTGTCCTGGGTTTTGTTTCGCAAGTTGCTGTTGCGACTTTTTGAACAGCGACATAAACCGGCTCTCTTTTTGAGAGCCGGACGCGGCGGGTGATTTGCCGCCGAATGGATTCGAAGCCAGTGGCGCGTCGGTCGACCGGCAGCCGATGTTCGGCGAGGCGAAGCAAACCAGAGCGAGGAATATCGCAAGCTGTTGCCGCATTGCTCCCTTCCTAGGCAAGTTGCGGAGGCTTCGTTGTTAATCATCACGGAGAGACGTTGAGACACGGCGATCCGATGCCGCGATGGTGACGAGATCGCGGAGAGTATCGATATCACTACATCGCTGCAAGGTCGGGTACGAGTCGAGTGGGCGTTCTGAGAGAAGATCATGTGAGGAACACTTATCTCGTTTTGGGGAGCGGCCGTTTTGGCGATTGAGGCTCGGCCGAAGCGGATCGCAGCCGACAGATTCCATCAATGGAGAGCCGGATCGCGCCGTGGCTAGTTGCCGTTGGGAATCTCGCCGTTGCGGAGGAATTCATCAATTTCTGCTCCGACGGTCTGCATTTCCTGTCGCAGCGATGCACAGGCCGATTCCAAGCCAGTGAGATTTCCTGCTTCAGCGCTGTTTTCGATCTGTAACGCGAGTTGCGACGCCGGGGCGTAGGGGAACATGCGAAACAAACCTTTAATTGTGTGTGCCGCCCGGCGGGCCGTTCCCGAATCCTGATCCTGCAGCGCGCGTTCGAGTTGCGGCAAGAGCGTGCGGCATTCCTCCAACGAGGCCGAGGCAACGTCGCGCAGCAAATCGTGGTCTCCCTGAACGGCTTTCAGCGCCGCCGTCCAGTCGACGCAGCAGTGCTGTCGGCCGTCTTCTCCGTTTCCAGGCGCCGAATGCGTCTCAATACCGACATTGTTGCCGGCATCCTCGGGAAAGAATTCCGCAATGGCTTTGTACAACAGCGGAATGCGAATCGGCTTGGCGACATAGCCATCCATGCCCGCTGCCAGGCACTTATCGCGGTCACCCTTCATGGCGTGAGCTGTCATCGCCACGATGGGAATCCGCTCAGTCTCTGGCGATTGCTCTTCCCGCAACCGGATGCCGGCGGTCGCTTCAAAGCCGTCCATCTCGGGCATCTGGACATCCATCAGAATCAAGTCAAACGGCCGCGACTCAAAGGCTGCGAGTGCTTCGCGGCCGTTGTTTGCGACGGTGATATCGTGCCCCCATTTTTCGAGAAGACCCACCGCCAATTTTTGATTGGCATAACTGTCTTCGGCGAGCAGGATCTGCAAAGGGCGAATGTTGGCCAGTTCGGAAACCGCGGGATCGACTTCCTCGACGGGTTCGGCCGGCACGAGAGCTAACTCGACGAGAATCGACTGAATCAGCTCATCGCGTTTGACCGGCTTGCTGAGCTGAGCAGCGATTCCGATTTCAGCCGCTTTCGGCCCATCGGCCGGCCGTTCGCCCGACGTGAGAGCGATGATCGTCGTTTTCTGAAACGCAGACTGTTGCTTAACACGCTGTGAAAACGTGTACCCGTCGATTCCGGGCATGTGAATGTCTGTCAGGATCAGCGGAACGTCATGGCCTTCGCGTTGCAAATGATCCAGGATCTCCAATGCCTCTTCGCCGCCGGAGGCCATCTCCGGCTGCATCCCCCGGCTCAGGAGCAGTTCTTTTAGAATCCGCCGATTCGTTGCATTGTCGTCGACAACGACAGCCCGCAGCCCCTCTAAGGCTTGCGGGTCCAGCGCCGGAGTCTTGTGGGCTGGTTCGCTGACCTCCTCAAATTCTGCGGTGAAGTGAAACGTGCTGCCTTGACCAAAATCGCTTTCAGCCCAGATACGACCGTTCATCAGTTCAACCAGCCGGGAGGAGATCGCCAAGCCCAACCCGGTTCCTCCATACTGGCGCGTCAACGAGGAATCCGCTTGTTCGAAGGCGGCGAAAATTGTTCCCAGTTGCTCCTGTTGGATCCCGATTCCCGTATCGCTGACCGAGAACCGCAGTGTGACCGTGTCGTCTTGCCGCTCCTCAAGAGTGGCACTGAGCAACACCTCCCCCTGCTCCGTGAATTTGATTGCGTTGCCGACCAGATTGACCACAATCTGCCGCAATCGGCCCGCATCACCGATCAAATGGTTGGGGACGTCCTGTTCGATTTGATAAGCCAATTCGACGTTTTTGCCGTGAGCCCGCGATGCAATCGATTTCATCGCGTCGCCCAGACTGTCGTGCAGATCGAATTCTGCGGGGGTCAACTCGAGTTTCTGTGCTTCAATCTTGGAGAAGTCCAAAATGTCGTTAATGATCGACAGCAGCGATTCCGCGGAATCGCAGACAATCTGCAACGACTCACGTTGGCTGGAATCCAGTCGGCCGTCGAGCAGCAATTCCGTCATTCCGATAATGGCGTTCATCGGCGTGCGGATCTCGTGGCTCATGTTGGCCAGAAACTCACTCTTTGCGCGGTTGGCGGATTCGGCGGCTTCCTTCGCTTCGCGCATGGCGGCTTCCGCTTCCTGCCGTTTTAACTCGGCGTGGTGCCGCTCGGTGACGTCCCAGAAGACCGCTTGGACCTGTACGACGTTTCCGTGATCATCGCGCACGGGCGACTTGCGAACTTCGTAGTAGCGGACCTGGTCTCCCCGGCGATTCTCTTCGATATCCATGAAGACTTCGCCGGTCTCAATCACGTGTAATTCATCCTGCCGATATTTTTCCGCGTACTCGTCGGGATGTAGATCGCGATTGGTTCGTCCCAATAACTGGTCGGCCGTCATATTGACCAGTTGGCAGTAGTTGTTATTGACGAAGGTAATGCGGCCTTCCAGGTCGGTTCGCGTGACGTAAATCGGCAGATTGTCGACCAGTGAGTGATAGAGGGCCTCCGAGTCGCGCAATGCTTCTTCAGCCTGCTTGCGTTCGGCGACCTGTGCCTGCATTCGCAAGTTTGACTGCGAGAGCTGTTCTTCGACTTCCTTTTGCCGCGAGAAATCGGTTGCAATCCCGCCGATGCAATAGGGTTTCCCGTCATCGTCGCAGATGACAGTCACGCAATCCCTTAGCCAGCGGATACCGCCGTCAGCGCGGAGAATGCGGTACTCCTGTTCGATCTGGCGCTGATGGGGCAGCCGTTTGAGATTCTCCTCGACGGAATCCCGGTCGTCGGGATGAATCAACTCGAGCCACAAGTTGGGGTTCTTCAGAAAGTCAGCGTGCGGATGGCCGTAAGTCGCCTCCGCCGCGGCATTGAGGTAGAGCAGCTCTTTGCCGTCGAGGCTGGTGCACCAAACAAGGTCGTTGGTCGAGGCGAGGAGACTCGCCAACAACGCCGCCCGCTCCGGGACGTTTCCGTCTTGCGCATGAGCCGTCCGAACGTCATTTTCCATCAATAATTCCGCAACAACTTCTGCGTTTCACTCTGTCGTGACCGGAATCACCTACTTAGCACCTTGCCTGGGGAGACGGACCGTGTGACGATTCTGCAGGTCGTCGACCACTAATGAATTGTAAATGAAAACGATCAAGACCGCACGGGAAATCCCTGCGGCCCGCGGAATTCTGGAAAAGATATTGGACGGCGGCTAATAGCTGGCGCGTCCGCCGCTGATGTCGAAACATTGACCGGTGGTGTAGCTGGATTCATTGCTGGCGAGATAGTGCACCAACGCCGCCACCTCTTCGATGGTTCCCGCCCGGCCTAGCGGCGCTTTGTCCAACATCGACTGGGCTGTCTCCGCAGGCATCTCCTCCAACATCGGCGTTTCCAACAGAGCAGGACTGATACTGTTGATGGTGACATCACCCTGCCCGGCGACCGATTTAGCAATGGACTTGGTGAGCGCGATCACAGCGGCTTTAGACACGCTATACGGCACCAGTTGAGAATTGCCTTCTTTGCCGGCGATGGAAGCAATGTTGACGATCCGGCCATATTGGCGGGCCAGCATGCCGGGCAAAACGGCGCGGCAAACCAAGAAGGTGCCCATCAAATTCACGTCCAAGACGTGCCGCATTTCAGCCGCGTCGACCTCCCAGCACGGGGCGACCTGCCCCAATATGCCTGCGTTGTTGACCACGATGTGCGGCGGACCAAACTGTTCCTGTAAATACCGCAGTGCCCGCTCGATATCCTCCTCATTGGTCACGCTTCCTTGCAGTGCGATGCCGGAGCAGTTGCGCGCGACATCCGCCGCCTTCTCTCCATCCAAGTCGAATACGCCGACTTTGGTTCCACTTGCCGCCAGCCGGTAGGCGATTGCCTCTCCCAGACCCCGCCCTGCTCCGGTGACCAGGGCGACCTTGCCGTCGAGCGAAAAAAATGGGCCGCGCGGTTGTTCCACCATTTTCCGGGTCGTCCTGTCTCGTTCATTGCCAGCAAACGACGAGCTACTGCGAACGAAACGCGGTAGCGCCGCTCACATTTTGCGGTGCGTTTCGTCGATTGACAAGCGCCACATCGAAACAAGTTCTTGACCTGGCCATTTCGCGAGGCTTACGATGGAATGAGCGGCATTTCAATGCACTATCCCTTCACCAGCGATTGACACCTGTGGATTTGAGAATGAAGACGCATGTTGAAGCTCCCCGGCGACCGAGGTCGGTCCTGATCTCGATGTTATGGATCGTCTGCTATGCTTCGGCCCAATTTGTGCATGCCGGCGATCCGGTGCTGCGCGCTCCGGGGCCGGCGGCCGGGCACAAGGCTCCGCCGATTGTCTATTCCGAAGTCCAGCCGTATCACGGCCCCTTCGGAGGCGGGCCGCGCGTCTACGGACTGCGAGAGTTTCATCCGCCCGGCAAGGATATCTACGAGCCGCCGCCCGTGTACAAGCCGCGGAGTTACTACCCAGTGCCGCTTTGGCCGTACGGCGGCTACTATGGGTACTGGGGGAATTACGGTGCAGGTGGGTATCCGTTTGGAGTCTACTATCCCGCGCGTTCAGGCTATTTCGGCTACTGAACCCAATTAAGTGCACTGTCGAACACAAAAACCGCGGTAGCAGAAGTCGTGAGACTTCTGACGACTCAACCTGTGCCGACGCGTTCCCGAACTCTCACGAGTTCGGCTACCTTGGAAGTTAAGATTGACACTGTACCGAGGGATTCGGAAGTTTTGACATCGAATAGATACGCAGCGGGAAACGTCAGCCGCGACCGGCTTATTCGAACCGATTCCAGCGAAATGCCTCCATCGCGATCGACGGGGAACCGTCTGTGATCCATTCCGTGATCGATTCTCCCGTGATTGGAGCCAGCAGGAGCCCGTTCTTGAAGTGCCCCGCTGCGACCCACAGATTCTCAATACCCGGCAGGCGATCAATAATCGGCAGATGATCGGGCGTCGCGGGACGCGCGCCGGTCCACGCCTGTTCAAAAGGAACACCTTCCAGTGCCGGGATCAGGTCCTGTGCGGCGGCGGCGAATTCTGCGGTGACGTCAGGATCCGCCTCCGCGAGTTGGCCGTCGACCACATTACCACCGGTGACGATTTCCCCGCTGCGGAGCTGAACGACGATTGCCTGCCCCAAGACCGTTCCGCTGATCAACGGAGGTTGCGGCGCCGTCGCAATGAGTTGGCCACTGAGGGGAACTAGCGGCGGTGGCGAGGGGGCAAACTCGGCGAACCAATCCGCCGTCCAACCGGTCGCGGCGACGACCGCACCCGGATGAATCTGCCCGGCCGTGGTCTCCACGTCAACGACGCGATCGTTTTCCACGCGCATCGTCACCGCCCTGGCGTGCTGTACGATTGTCGCCCCCGAACCGACGGCGGCGCGCGCGAAGGACAACGCCGCCTTGACCGGATGGACATGAGCCTCCGACGGGTAATGCACGCCGCCGTTGATCCCCGACTTCAGATTCGGCTCCAGCATCCGCACCTGCTCACCGTCGATTGCATGGGCGGAGAGTCCTTCACTTAATAGCTGATTCGCGAGTTCTTCGGGTGAGCCGTCCCAATGCCGGGAGTCGACCGTGAGAAACCCGTTGACGCGCCAGTCAAAATCGAAGCCGTCTCGCGCGGGCAATTTGCCCCACAAGTCCCGGCTGCGCCGTGCGAGATCGCGGAATGCGGGTGGATAGTCGATTCCCTGTTGATCGGGCCAGATTCCGCCGGCGTTGGCGCCGCTGGCTTGGCTGGCCAATGTCTCCGCTTCGATCACTTCAACCCGCAGTCCGTGCTGCACGAGCGAATACGCCGCCGCCAATCCGACAATTCCCCCGCCGACAATCAACACATCGGGCCGTGAGTCGATTTCGGGACGTGAGAACGAAATCATCTCCGCACGCTTGGCGTCGGAGAGTGTGGTGAACCAAACCGAGTTTCGCGACATCTGACCTTCCACATCGTGAGCTACGTACGCAATCTCACCTGTTTTAGACAGACGTTCGCAGTGATGCAACAGGCGGAAGTTGCGCGCTGAGAAGATCAGCGCGATGCGGCGCGGCCGGAGCGATCACGGATGCCGGCGGAATTAGCGCCGATACTTGAGCTTAGCCTTGACGCGTCCGCGATTGAAATGGAGCCGGTACTTCACGCGGCCATCTTTGTAGCTGTACTTGTAATGGCCGTGACGATAGCTGTAGCGGTATTCCGGCTGCAGCGAGAACTTGTACCGATAACGCGAAACCGACTCGACGTACACTGGTTCGGCGGGAACGGCGTAGACCGCCGGTGCGGGTGCCGCATACACCATGGGGACCGGTTGAGCGTAGACCACCGGCGCGGGCTCGTAGATGTAATACGGGGGCGGGGAAACGACGGTGCCGTAACCGTACGTGTACGGCGCGGGTGCGATGAACGAGGGGCTGACCCGCCAGTAGTCTGTCGCGTGCGCAACTTGCGCCCCGGCAAAAGCGGTTGCAACTACGACGATCACTAGAAACGCGCGGATTGTCGCCAACATCATCGTCTCTTCCCCCAGTCTCGAAGGTTTGTGTTTGCCTCAAATACCAGACTAACACAAAAACAGGCAAAATGGCAAATCTGGGAAGAAAAGAAGCGACTTTGGGCAATGTGCGACGCAGTCCCCGCGGTTTTCATTCGCGGGCGTGCTTCATTTGCGCCGCCAAATCCGAAACTCCGAGTGCGGCGGCGTCCATCGCGAGCAAGTTGACGTCGGGTCGCAGATCCGACGGCTGGTCATCCAACTGCTGGAGCTTCATTGCGAACGACCGTCGTTGGGCCGACATCGCGCGGAGGTGGTCGCCGCGGTCGCGGTTCACTGCGGCCAACTCATCCAGTGCCGCTGTCTCCAATGAGGGCGAAGCAAGCGACCGGGCCGACGTCCAAGCACGCTGGCATTGATCGAATGCCGCGTCGGAGTCACCTTGCTCGCGGAGGTATCGGCTGAATTCCAATCGCGCTAACGGATGTTCGAACTTCCCAACGAGCGCGGCGTAAGCCGCACGGGCTTGGCGATGAGCGCCGGCGGTTCTCAGGCGCCGAGCGCTGTTCAAATCATGGTTAACTTCGGTCGCGGATTGTGCGAGCATTGTGTGTCGTAGTACGAGAACGAATGGAGGGGAACAATCAGTTCAAATCGCTTGTACGTCACGTGTGCAATAGCTCGATTGTAACAATAGCGACAGCCTCAAGACGTACTCACAAATGGGAAAACCGGGGTATTTTGCATAATCGGCTGCGGCTGGAACAGGTTTTGACGATTGTGCCGATTCGCCTCATACTATCAGTTGTTCGTGCTGTCGGTTCGCCTGATGGCCGATCCGCTCCCGCGGGTTGAACTTAACGGCGGACTGATGGTCCGATGGTCATTCGACGCACAGTGCCGGTTTGCGTCGCTTTGGGTGACCGTGCCCAAGTTCTCAGATCGAAAAACAACGACAGTTGTCCGACGATGTCCAGCCAACGTAGTAACGCCGTCCGCGGCCGATTTAATGCATGGTTTTTCGACTGCGTGGAAGACTACATGCATCGGAAATACGGCGCAATCAAGCAGCAGATGTTTTCCGGATTGCCCGACACCGTCGTTGAGTTGGGACCGGGCCCGGGGGCGAATCTGCGATACTACCGCCGCGGCACAAAGTTGGTCGCCGTCGAACCGAATCCGCTGATGCATGAACGCCTTCGCCGCAATGCCGACAAACATGACGTCGATCTAGAAATCCGCTCCGTCGGCGGCGAGCAAATGGAATTGGACGACTCGTCCGCAGAAGCGGTAATCGGGACGCTCGTGCTCTGCACCGTCGCAGATCCCGCGCAAGTACTTTCGGAAGTACATCGGGTATTGAAGCCTGGAGGCCGTTTTACATTTTTGGAGCATGTCGCTGCCCCGCCGGGCAGTCTACTGCGGCCGCTGCAGCGCGCGCTGCACATGCCGTGGCATTGGTTGTTTGAAGGGTGTCACCTCACACGAGAGTCGTCCCCTCAAATCGAGGCCGCCGGCTTCACCGAGGTGACGATCAACCGCTTTGATCTGCAGTCCCCGGTGTTCCCCATTAGGCCGCACATCTCCGGCTATGCTCTGAAATAGCGCGAAACAGCGCTAACCAGGCAAATCGTAATCGTGCCGTTCCTCAGAGTTCTCACTGAGATATTGGACGAATTCCCAGTCGTTTCCCTCAGGGTCATAGAAGTAGACACGCTTGCGATACGGATGTGAGTTGGGAATCGTCGACTCTTCGTACCCGGCGGCCAGCATGCGGCTGCGAAGCGCGTCGACGTCGTCGACAACAAATCCCAAATGGTTCATCCCCGGCCGGCCTTGATAGGGATGCCCCGGCGGCGGTCGATCGGAGTCGGCCTGATTGAGGGCCAAGTAGGTGTCGTCGGTGCCCACATGGACCCAGCGGCGGCCGTCCGCACCTGTGTCATCATGCCGCACCCGGAACTCCGGAAATGCCGTCCGCAGATAACCAATCATCGCATCGATGTCATGCACGCCGAGATTGGCGTGTTCGAGGTGTATAGCCATCTCTCACTCCCCTTCGATCGCACTATGACCAACTATAGGCGCGAAAGAGACCGCCCTCAATACCCCCCTGCTCGTCGTGATGGACTGCTTCGCCAGTCACAATGTCTCGGTCATCGCCAAAGTGATTGAGGCGGCCGCGGCAATTATTTGGTACTTGTCGCCGTGCTCACCCAAGCTGAATGCGTCAATGACCTCGCCAATTGCGGCTACGCCGCCTATCCGTTTTCAGATATCCTCGACGGTTTTCCGCCAATCCCAAATCTCATCACTTGCGGATGGGACGGAGCCGGGCATTCTCATTGAGTTGCTCTCTGTGGTCGGATGTCGGCTTGACTCTTCTTGAATCGTTTCGAACCGTTGAGATAAAACTGGCTGCGATTCCTCAGGGGCCGTCAGCCCGTCACTCCCAATCGCCAACCCCAAGTTCGCGGACAGTTGTAGACGCTCCTCGACCGACTCAACTTCAAGCCGAGTAAAGGTTTTCTTCATTGTTTCCAACTCCCGGTTTCGTTGATCGCCGACAGACTGCACGTCAGCTTTGCGTTACTTGTACGGGTGACAGCAGGTATTGTGACCATCTCCCAGCCAATATGAGCGGAATATCGGTCGGCTGATGTGGTGAACAATTCGGGATGATTTCCGAGTCGTTTGGTTGCTGATAAACTGAAACAATGATTGACACTCGCAATTCGCCAAGCCTCTGCTGTGAAAACGTCGGCTATGAAACGAAAACTCCCACCGACCGCCCTAGTGTTGCTCGCCAGCATATTGTGTTTAACTCAGCCCGCGTCGGCACAGGCGGACCGGCTGCCGAACATCGTCTTCATTCTTGCGGACGATCTCGGTATCGGAGATCCGGGCTGCTACAACCCCGACTCAAAGATTAAGACCCCCGCATTGGACCGCCTTGCGGCGCGGGGCATGAAGTTTGCCGACGCGCACACGCCATCATCGGTCTGCTCGCCGACGCGGTACAGCGTGCTCACCGGACGGTATGCCTGGCGGTCACGGCTCAAGCAAGGCGTGTTGTGGGGATACTCGCGGAGCTTGATCGAACCGAGGCGCACGACCGTCGCGTCGTTGCTCGAGTCGCGCGGCTACGCGACCGGCTGTGTGGGTAAATGGCATCTCGGCTTTCAAACTCCCGATCTCGCTGCGGACGACTTGCCGCCCGCCAATCGCGTCATTACCGGCGATCATCCGCACGCCGTCGAATACTCGCAACCGCTCGCGCCGGGGCCGAACAGTGTCGGATTTGACTACTTCTTCGGCATCCCCGCGTCGCTCGACATGGAGCCGTACCTGTTCGTCGAAAACACGCGCCCATTAGCGCCGCCCACGGAGCACGTTGCCGCGTCAAAACATCGCCGTCAGGGGGGCGGCGGGTACTGGCGTGCCGGACCGATGGCTCCTGGATTCCGGCACGTGGATGTCCTCCCCGAACTGGCAAAGCGGGCGACAAAATGGATCGCCGATCAACCGGCCGATCAGCCGTTCTTCCTCTATTTTCCGTTGACCGCCCCGCATACGCCGTGGGTCCCGTCGAAGTCCTTCCAAGGTCGCTCACCGATCGGACATTACGGCGACTTTGTGATGCAGGTCGATGCCGTGGTGGGCCAAGTGGTCGATACTCTGCGGCGCACCGGACAAGCCGAGAACACACTGATTATCGTCACCAGCGACAACGGCTCTCACTGGCCAGAGAGCGACATCAAGAAATTGGGGCACGATGCCAATATGAACTATCGTGGGCAAAAGGCGGACATCTGGGAAGGGGGACACCGCGTCCCGTTTATCGCCGCTTGGCCCGGACGAATTCCCGAGGGATCGACGAGTGACGAGACGATTTGTCTGTGTGACTTTTTGGCAACTACTGCGGCGATTGTCGACGCGCCGCTGCCAGCAGACGCGGGAGAAGACAGTTTCAATATCCTGCCCGCCCTGTTAGGCCAATCAAGTGAGAAGCCGATTCGCCCTGCGACCGTTCACCATTCGATTGACGGCACATTTGCGATTCGTTCGGGCCCGTGGAAACTGATCGAGGGCCATCTCGGCTCGGGCGGCTTCAGCAAACCGCGCCGCGTCGAACCGAACAAGTTGGGACCGCAGGTACAGCTTTACAATCTTGAAAGCGATCCCGTCGAGCAGCATAACCTCTGGGAAAACCACCCGGATGTCGTACGTCGATTGACGGCGCAACTCGACAGAATCCGTATGTCTCCCAGGTCTGCGCCGTAGCGCCGGCCGTCATCAATCGGGCCACATTTCTCGCTGCCTGCGTATCGCGGCGGACGTCTCGGTGTGAACTAGAGGCGTTGGGATGACCGCGCAATTGCTCTCCGCGCTGGATTCTTGATGCCGGAGGCGGTACTTTCGAGAAACCGGCCATTGACACCGGCGCTGTTATTCGGGCAAACACTGTTCAACTCTTGGTTCGGCCAGAAATCGGCCGCGACAGGTCGTCGACAAATTCGCACACGCTCCTTCGTTCGAGGTACCAATGATGCGACGAGTTGCTCTTGCTTCCGCGTTTGTCTGTGTGATCGTATTCTTCTCGGGTATTGCAGCGGCGGACGGACCTGTCTATTTCCGCCACCATCACGGTGTTCCGGCGGACGATTCGCATCCATTGCCGGCGGAAATTGACTCAAAGGAAGGTTACTTGTGGCGCTGCGCACTTCCCTCTGGCCACTCGACACCTTGTGTTTCCGGCGACCGTATCTTCTTGACCACCTATGACGCGGACGAAAAGAAGCTCTCCACCGTCGGAATCGACCGCCAAAGCGGGGAGATTCTGTGGCAGCGCGTTGCTCCCGCCGACACGATCGAGGACTTTCACGTGGTTGGCAGCCCGGCTGCGTCCTCGCCGGCTGCCGACGGCAAGCGAGTTTACTCCTTTTTCGGCAGTTACGGACTGCTCTGCTACGATCGCGAAGGTGAACCGCTCTGGAAGAGACCGTTGGGCCCGTTTCAGGATGAATTCGGCGCCAGCAGTTCCCCAATTCTGGTCGACGACAAAGTCATCCTCAATGAGGATCACGACGTTGACAGCTTTCTGATCGCCGTCAATCAGCACGACGGCGATATTGCCTGGAAGGTCCCCCGCCCCGACTTTACTCGGAGTTACTCAACTCCGATTGTGATTGATGTCGATGGCAAAAAGCAGTTGGTCGTCGCGGGTTCTCTGCGGCTGACGGCGTATGAGCCTGCACGTGGCCGAGAATTGTGGCGATTGCACGGACTGTCGCGGATTGTCGATACGACACCGGTTTGGGCGGGAGGACTCTTGTATCTGGCGACATGGACGCCCGGCGGCGATGTCAACGACCGCATCGCGATGGAGCCGTTTGCGGAAGCACTCAAATCATACGATAAAAACGCGAACGGTCTGATCGACAAGGCGGAATTGCCTGAAGGAAACGTCTTGGCACGCTTCTTTCGCATCGATCTCAATCAAGATCAATCCTTGGACAACGCGGAATGGGATCGCCATGCACGCGTGTTTCGACTCGCCCAGAATGTTGCGATGGCCATCCGCCCCGACGGGAGCGGCGACATCACCGAAACCAGCGTAAAATGGCAAGTCCGCAGGGGACTTCCCGTCTGTCCCAGTCCCGTCGTTTACAACGGCGTGCTGTACATGATCAAGAACGGCGGCATATTTACGGCGGTTGATGCCGAAAGCGGTCAGCGGCGCAAGCGGGGACGTCTGCCGGGACGGGGCAACTATTATGCCTCGTTGGCGGCGGGCGACGGCAAGATTTATGCCGCTTCAGAGGGGGGCGTGCTCAGTGTGATCCGCGCCGGGAACGATTGGGACGTGCTCTCCAAACACGATTTCGGCGAGAGAATCATGGCCACGCCGGTGATCGTCGATGGAAAGATCTATCTGCGAACCGAAAGCGCGCTGTATTGTTTCGGAAACAAATGAGTCCAGATGGCGGGCTAACGACGTCGCTGAAGGTTCATGTGCTCAATCGAAATGTTTCAATCAATACGTTACGCGCCCGCCGGAGTATCTCGTCCGCGCCGTTTGTGCTGACGGCCATACGCCAGCAGCGCCAAGCCGCCGATGGCCAATAGAGCAAAGCTCGAAGGTTCCGGGATCACCGCAGTGCTGATGACTGCCGAAAAATGAGAGCCGTCGGCCCGCGCCGAGAAGATTCCATCTGTCCCCGCTTGAGGTGTGGTGCCGGTGGGATCAATCGCGAAGTCAATGATCGTACCCACAGACGCATTGACAATGATCGTCGATTGCTCACCGACTCCGTCGAAGTTGTCGATGAATTGGCTGTAGACTTCGACACCGTCCACAAATATCCGGCCCGTGATCCCGCCGCCGCGATTATTGAACACGTTGATCTTGCGGAGGTCAAAACTTACAGCGATGGATTCATCAACCGGTGAGACATACCGCCGGACCGCCCAGATGAGACTGTCCTGGCTGGGAGGACCGAGGCCGGTCGGATGTCCACCGGCGGAATTTAAGGCGAGAAAGTCATTGTTGTCCGCCCCGACCAGCGAGTCGCTGGCAGTCCAACTGGTTCCATCGAAAACATCAAATTCTTCAAACTCGCCGACGCTGTAAGCATTCGTGTTGTCGGATCCTTGATTGAACAGACCATAAAACCAATCATCCTGCCCCTGTACACCGGAAAAATCCGCCTGCGAATCTGCGATCATCGCAGCCTGACCTGATCTGACTGCTAGCGAAGCGACCGCTAGGAACAATAAGCAAACCAACACGCGTTTCATTTGTTTGGCCCTCCTCAGGTGTCGTTCTTCGAATGGCGGTCGACGCCGTCGACATAATCTTCGCTGATGCAGTTGCTTTGTCCACATCATCGCCGCGTCAATTCGCTAAATCAAGTCGACAAGTCGTCCGCGACTGGCCGACCTACGGTTCGGCCACGAACTGGCCGCCGACCTCGTAGAAGTTGCGAAAAGGGCGGCAGCGCAGCACCTCCAAGAGCACCAACTTTTTGGGACCGCTTGGGAGTGGGATCTTCACGACGAGAAACGGCGTATTGATCAGGGCGGGCGAGAGAAGGCGGAGCCCACCGGTTGAGATGTCGCGCGTGACAGCGGTATAAGTCAGACCGACCGGTTGGTGATCGAGGTTGACCGCCTGTATCGAGACGTTGGAGACGAAATTAAACCGCCGTTTGGAACGTCGCTCGCGGCCTTTAAGTCCGTCGTCGCGCGCGATGCTGTTAACGATTTTGCGCAGATCTTCCACTTGGGTGACACAGTTTTGACCGTGCCACCGCAACGCGCGGCCGAGCGGCTCCATAATTTTTGTACCCGTGCTTGAGCGATGAGAACAGGGATGCATTTTCTATAGACGAGTCACATAAGTATTCGGTCATATGACAATCCGGGTTTGAATCGAAAAAGCAAGAATCCATAAATCGGCCGAGGAACGTTCGCAACAATGAAGAATCAGTAAGCGTATTGTGCGCACGCGTAATCGGTTCGTAGAATGCAGTTTAACTTTTGTGGAAAAACAATTGATCTGCAGAGACTGCTGAGGAACCGATGGAGAGAGGTCTGTACCGGGTGCTGTCGGCCGTTTGGATGTGTGTGTTTCTCGCGTCGGCGACCCAGGCCGCCGATCGCCCCAATTTGATCATGATCGTGGCGGACGATCATGCACCGTGGGCCTTGGGGGCGGCGGGACATCCCCACGCGCGGACGCCGCATCTCGATCGGCTGTGTCGCGACGGAGCGCGATTGACGAACTGTTTTGTGGTCACGCCGGTCTGCAGCGCTTCGCGGGCATCGTTGATTTGTGGACGCTACCCGACCGAAGTTGGCATCACCGATTATTTAAGTCCGTCGCGAACACCCGATTTGGGACTGGACCCCGCCCTGCCCGTCTGGCCGCGAATGCTCAAACAGGCGGGATATCGCACGGCGCTGATCGGCAAGTGGCATCTCGGCAGGCAGGACCGGTTTCACCCGACGAAGTTTGGCTACGAATTATTCACGGGCTTTCGGCACGGTGGGATGACGTCTCAAAACCCGCTCGTCGAAATCGGCGCCCTCGAGCAGCGTGTGGAGGGTTGGACGCCCGATATTTTGACCGATCATGCACTGGCGTTCATCGAGCGAAAGGACACGCGGCCGTTTTGCCTTTCGCTGCACTTTTGGGCGCCGCACGCCAATCAGCACAAAATCAACAAAGATCGCACGTGGCTGCCGCTGTCCAACGCCGACTTCGGGCCGTTTCGCAACCTTGATCCGCGGGTTCCCAATCCGGATTACCCCGACCTGGACGTCGCACGCGTCAAACGCATGACCCGGGAATACCTCGGTTCGGTGGCCAGTGTCGATCGAAACGTCGGACGCGTGTTAAATGCACTGGACGAACTGCGGATCGCCGACAACACGATCGTGATTTACACCTCCGACCACGGCTACAATCTGGGGCACCACGGCATCTGGCACAAGGGGAACGGCCGCTGGATCTTGAAAGGGGATCGCGGCTTCCGGCCGAATCTGTGGGACAACTCGCTCCGCACTCCTACTGCCATCCGTTGGCCGGGAAAAATCCCGCCCGGCGGCGTGATCGAACGTAGCGTCACGTTTCTGGATTGGTTTCCCACGATCTTGGACATGACTGGCGTGGCCCTGCCAAAGAACGCTCAACTTCGCGGCCGTAGTTTTCTGCCGCTGCTGCGCGGTAAATCGGTCGATTGGAACGACGACGTCTTTGCGCAGTACCGTATGTGGGACTGGAACCAGACCGCCGCCGACTTGCGGTGCTACCGGACCACGCGCTGGAAACTGGTACGAGATTTTCATAACGCGGGCCAGGATGAATTCTACGATTTGCAGAGCGATCCGGGGGAGACGCGGAACCTGATTGAGTCGCAAAGCGCTCAAATCGTTGCTGCTCGCGACAAGCTCAACGGGCAGTTGGAGTCATCGATGCACGCCATCGGCGACGATGCAGATTAGGTGGCCCCTCTCGATTTTGCAGCGAAATTCGCCGCTCCCCCGATGGAAAATTGCGGCGATTTTCCGTCTAATGTTAACAAGGCCTTCAAATAGCAACCGGGGCGGATGCGGCCCCGTTCTTTAGTGGGAGGAAAGAGACGATGTCGACGGAACGTGGAAGCCTGCATGAATATGACGACGAGGATCTCGCCGTTGCGGCGGTTGTGCCAGGTGACGTGGAGGCGGAAGTGATTGTGGAAGTCTTGCTGGAGAACGGTATTCAAGCCGTCGCCTCGGGCGGTCCGGCGGCCAGTTTTCGAGTGGGAGTGCCGGGACGCGTGCCGGTGTTGGTCCATCAGGACGACCTGACACGGGCCAAGGAAATTGTGACCCAAGCCAGCCACGCCGGGGAGCGCATCGATTGGTCGCAAGTCGATGTCGGTGAACCGGTCGACGAATAGACATTTGAGACATTGATCGGGTGACGCGCCGGCCCGCAAACGAGCGTAGCAGAAGAGAACATTGGAGAATGTACGATGAAACGTATCGCGGTGTTGATGCTTACGGTGACTGTCTTCGCGCTGACCTTCCAGGTTACGTCCGCCGAGCTGCCGCCTGGGGAGAACGTGTCGGCTGTCAAGCTGTTTGAAGTTCCCCGTTATTGCGAAGGCGTCGTGTTCGACCATCAGGGCAACGGCTACATTTCCTGGGGCGATACGATCACGCAATTCTCTACCGACGGGACGCATCGCGATTGGGCGAAGACGGGGGCACCGAACGGGCACAAGGTCCTTGCCGACGGCACTCATCTCGTCTGCGATGCCAGCCATCACGCGGTCTTGCATCTTGATGCGAGCGGAAAAATCCTCGGGACCGCCTCCAAGGAATGTGGCGGGAAGCCGTTGCGTGGGCCGAACGATCTGTCGCTCGATCCGCGAGGCGGTTTCTACTTTACCGATCCGGGCGGCTCGAGCGATAAGAATCCGATCGGCACCGTGCACTATGTGGATGCGGGCGGAATGACGCACTTGATCGACCAGGGGTTGGCATTTCCCAACGGTATCGTGCTCCGGCCGGACGGCAAGACATTGCTGGTGGCCGAGAGCAAGAAGAACCGCGTGTTGGAGTACGACGTCACCGGTCAGGGCAAGGTCGGCAAACGGCGCGTGTTTGCCGAGTTGCCACAGAAGGACCCGGCGGCGGGACAGATCGACAACCAGCCGGACGGCATGTGTCTCGATGCGGCAGGCAATCTGTATGTCGCACATTACGGGATGAAACAAGTCCAAGTGCTGGATCCGGCAGGCAAACTGATCCGCCGCTATCCCGGAGGCAACGTGACGACCAGCAACGTCGCCTTCGGAGGCAAGAACTGGGAAACACTCTATATTACCGGCGGTCTCGGTAAAGAAGCGGGAGGCGGTGGGTTGTTTCGGATCGACTTGGGCGTCAAGGGTTTAGTGATCTTGCCGCCGCAGCCGGAAAAGTAGCATCGTTTGTCGCACAGTCGCCCCGTATCCGTCTCAGCCACCTGTCGATCTTGGATGACGAACGATGCCGCAAAAGCGCGCTTTGTTGATCGTGTCGGGTATCGCGATCTTCGGTTGCCTGACCGGCACTCTGTTCTTTCCAGATTCGCCCCGAGCTTGCGTGGTGTGTCTTGCGGACGAAGCGGAGACAAAGGCGACCGGCTCGAATGACAACAGCAGCGACAAACAGCCGGCGACCGCTGTGATTGAAGGACGCGTGATTTACGACGCGGACCCCAAGCGTCGCTGGCGGTACAGCCGCTATTACATCAACGACCGCAAGAAGGGCGAACTGTCCGAAGCGGTTGTCGGCCTGCGCGGCAAAACGCTCAAGAACCTTCCCGCTCCGGCGAAGAACAAGACGTGGGAAATGGATCAGAAGAACGTCCGTTTCACGCCCGAAACCTTGGCGATCCGCACGGGGGACCGCGTTAAGTTTACCAACAGCGACAAGCAGGTGCATAACATCAACACCAAGAGCCCACTGGTGCGGTTCGACCGGACGATCAGCAGCGACCAGGAGGCGGTCGAAACTTTCCAACGCGCAGGAGGCGTCAAGCGGCCGATTGTCCTGGGTTGCAAGCTGCATAGCGCCATGCAGGCGTGGATCTATGTGTTTGACCATCCGTTTTTTCAGTTGACGGAGTCGGACGGCAAGTTCCGGTTCGAGAACGTTCCCGCCGGTGAGTATCGCGTCGAAATGGCGCACCCTGCCGGCGGATTGCAACGGACGCAGAGAGTAAAGGTCAAACCGGGTGAGCATCTGGAACTGGAGATTCGCGTCTCGCCCGATCACCTAGTAAAATCTTGAGAATAGACTTTAGGCATTAGGCTTTAGGATTTCTTGCCGAGTCTCACGACTTCAGCAGCAGATTCGATTACGCCCAATGCTGCCGGACATACGTATATAAACGGAGTGGTTCGATGACAGATGCAAACAGAATTTCGCGGCGCGCTGCTTTGGGTTATGGTTCCGCGGCAGCGGTTGCGCTGGCGCAGTTGACGTGGCCCGATTTTGTGTTTCCGGACCAAGAGAAGAATGAAGAGCTGGTCCCGTTTCTGGATGTGCCGCGCACGAATCGAAACATGCTGGATTGGGAAACGCTTGAGGAGTGGATTACACCGCAGGATCAAGTGTTTGACGTGTCGCACTACGGCGAACCAAAGTTTGACCCGGCTGATTTCAAGCTAGAGATCACCGGACTGGTCGACAAGCCGCGAACGTTGACCATGGCGGACCTCCAGAAACTCCCTCCGCGCGATCAGTTAATGACGTTGGAATGCTCGGGTAACGGCGCCGGCAAAGGGTTCAACGGCGCGATCTACAACAGCAAGTGGACCGGCACACCACTCGCGCCGCTGCTCAATCAGTGCGGTATCAAGCCGGAGGCGACGGAAGTTGTCTTCTTCGGCCTGGACAGCAAAGATGAAACGTTGCGGAAAGGGACCAAGCGCGAACTGACGATTCCGGTTCCGTTCGGACGAAGCATGTCACTGAATGACGCACTCAAGGACAATCGTTTACTCGCCTACCACCGTGACGGCAAGCCGCTGGAGAAACGCAACGGAGCGCCGCTGCGATTGATTGTGCCGGGTTGGTACGGAATCGCCAACGTCAAATGGCTCACGCGGATCGAAGTCCGCGACCGCCGTTATATGGGCCGCTTTATGGGACGGGACTACGTCACGGTCCGCGGAGAACGCCGCGACGGAAAAGTGGTGTTCGTCGAATCGTCGGTGACCAAAATGAATGTCAAATCGATGATCGCCCGTGTGATGCGGCTGCCGGCGAAGGACGGCCGGGTACCGCTCAAGGCGTACGGTGCGGCGTGGGATGACGGCACGGACATCACCAAGGTCGACGTCCGGCTGGATGACGGTCCCTGGCTGCCGGCGAAACTGGCGGATGAGCCGCGCTCGAAGTATTGCTGGCGGTTCTTTTCGATCGACTTGGGGACGGTCGCACCGGGTAAGCACACCGTGGTTTCCCGCGCGACCGATGCCAATGGCCGCGTTCAGCCGGCTGCCGACGACGATGCGATCGCCTTGAAGCGGACCTATTGGGAGGCCAACCAGCAATGGGTCCGCGAGATTGACGTGCAGGTCTGATTCCTTGTTTTGAGCATACCGAGAACGATGTCCGTGATTCGATTCGCCGTTGCCGGACTGAAGCACTTCCACATCTTGACATTTGTCAAAGGCATGCTGGAGTTGCCGGGCGCCCGGTTCGTCGGATTTTTCGACGACGATCCGCAATTGCGCGAGCAGTACAGCAAGGAATTCGGCGTTCCGGCGTTTGAGACGGTTGGAGAACTTGTCGACTCAACCGAGCCGGAAGTCGTCGGTGTGGCGGAAGTCAACAGCCGCAAGGGGGACCTGATTTGTGACCTTGCCGGGCGCGGCTGCCATGTAATGGTCGACAAGCCGTTGGTGACCGAGTTCGAAGACCTGGACAAAGTCGAAGCTGCCGCTGAAAAGACCGGCCGGAAGATCGGGCTGATGTTGCTGGAGCGCTACAACGGTCCGACACGTGCCGTGCGGGAATTGCTGGTATCGGGGGAGGTGGGAAAACTTGTCAACTTCACCGGACTCGCGCCGCACAAGCTGAAACCGGCGGGACGCCCCGATTGGATGTTTCAGCCGGAACTCTACGGCGGCGTGCTGAACGACCTCTGCATTCACAATGTCGATCTCTGCCGCTGGATGTGGGGAGCGGATCCGGTCGCCGTGACGGCCGCTGAAGGCTGCCTGCGATTCACCGAGTACGCCGGGTTCACCGATCATGCGGAGGTCTTTCTAGAATTCGCCGACAGTTCCACCGGCATGCTCCGCGCGGACTGGCTCACGCCCGAAGCATTTCCCTCACACGGCGACGGGCGGCAGTTCTTCGAGTGCACCGACGGGACGATCGAAATCCTCTCGGCGCCCGACATTCATCGCTTAGGAGAAGGCACGATCAACTACGACGCCTGGAACGCCGAGCGGAAGCAGTTGTCCCCCTCCCCTCCGGCCCAATCTGCGTACGCCGATTTCGTGGCCCTTTGCCGCGGGGCGGAGGTTGCGGAGATCCTGCCCGAAGACGGATTTCGCTCGACGCGGGTCACGCTGTATGCGCGTGAAGCGGCCCGCACGGGGCAGAAGATCGATTTGCGCGGGAAGTTGTAATTCACCGCGAATTTTCGCCGCAACATAAGGTCACGAATCATGGTTGATTCACCGAACGTCGTCGTTGTGGCCGGGCCCAATGGGAGCGGAAAATCGACCGCCGCGCCCGCCCTGTTGCTTGACTACCTGCAGATCAGGGAGTTTGTAAACGCCGATACGATTGCTGCGGGGTTGTCTGCGTTCAATTCCGACTCCGTTGCGCTGCGGGCGGGCGAAATCATGTTGCGGCGTTTTGACGAACTGGCGAGGCAGCGCGCAGACTTCGCTTTTGAGACGACGCTGGCTTCACGATCACTGGCGCGACGGTTGAAAGCCTTAAGAGCGTCATCCTATGAAATACATTTGATTTTTCTTTGGTTACCGACACCTGAATTGGCCGTAAGTCGAGTGGCTGCGCGAGTCCAACAGGGTGGGCACGATGTTCCGGAAGAGACGGTGCGACGACGATACGAATCTGGTCTGCGAAATCTCTTTCAGATTTACATTCCGCTTGTGAACTCATGGAAAGTTTTCGACAATGCAGCAATGCACGAGCGAAGATTGATTGCAGCTTGGTCTGAAGGAGAAGACAAGGTCGTCGCCGACGAATCGATTTGGAATGACCTGTTGGAGCGTTTCGGATCATGATTGATGAATCTCACGATCGCCTTAAGAAACAGGCGGAAATATCGACGCGCGCAAAGGACGCCAGAAAGATCGAAGAAGTGCTGCAGATGGTCGCGCGAAAGACGCTTCAGGAACACGCCCGCGCGGGGCGGAAGATTCCGATTTGGCGGGACAATCAAGTGGTCTGGATCGTGCCCGAGATCGACGAGGAGCCCGGCGATTGAGGCAGCTGGTTAGTCCCGTTTCCGCGCCCGGCCGGGCCAGTTGACGACCGCCGCCGAAATGAACACCACGCTGACGATCGTCATGTTGATGTGCTTGCTCGCTTCGTGTAGTGCGCGGAAATCTTCAGTCAACGTCTTGTTCTGGATCATCTCCGCTAGCGGCCGATAGATCCAGATGTAATCGCCCACCGCGCCGGCCAGCGCAATCCCGATCAACAGCATGCCGATAAAGGAGCGGATCGGCCCCAGCTCCCCATGTGTGAGACCCCCAAACCCGGCAAGCAGCGCCAGCCCCAAGAGGCTGAATTCCATCGTGTAGTAAATCGGAAACAGAACCGTCGTCAACTGCATCGTCGTGTCGGATTCGATATTGGGCGAACGCGCGATGCCAATGGTCACAATCACAAACAACGTTGCTGCCCCCACCCAAGCGGCTGGACAGAAACGAAACAACATCAAACAGAACCCGCGCATCGTGTTATCCCTTAATGACCGAGCCTTGAATTACCGATCCCGCTGGCTTTGCGTTTCATTCCAAGCTCGGTGATAATCAAAGCTCAATAAGATGCTTCCCCCACTTTGACTATTCTATGCAATAAAGGACGATTCTCGCGAGCGACTTAGTGAAGTCCCGGGAATCGTAGCGCCTCTGATGCGGATTCAACACCATATGACGTCAGTTTTTGAGAGCCGAGAGCCACATCGTTTGCGGCCGCTTTACGCGGTGGTCTGTTGGGCCTGCCTGGGATTGGCCGGCGGCATGACCTTTGCGGATGCCGCAAAACCGACCAAAACACCGGTCAACAGCCCCCTTAGTACCGGCGAGGCACAGCAGCGGTTCGTCGTGCATCCCGAGATACAAATCGAATTGGCGGCCGCCGAGCCGCTAGTGATCGACCCGGTGGCGATCGCTTTCGATGAGGACGGCCGCTTGTGGGTTGTGGAAATGCGGGACTATCCCCACGGTCCTGCGGAAGGGGAATCGCCGAAATCGCGAATCTCAATCCTGCAGGATCGAGACGGCGACGGACAATTCGAATCGGCCCAGGTCTTTGCCGACGGCCTGTTGTTCGCAACCGGGTTGCAACCTTGGCGGGGCGGCGTGATTGCCACGGTGGCCGGAGAAGTCATTTACTTGAAAGATACAGATGGAGACGGGCGGGCCGATTCGCGGGAGACCTGGTTTTCAGGATTCACTCAGCAGAATTCACAATTGCGGGCGAATCATCCCACTTTCGCGCTCGACAATCAAATCTACGTCGCCAACGGTCTTCGCGGCGGGACCGTGTCGACGAAACGGCCCCAATGGAAGTCCGCCGACAAGCCGATTTCCATCAGCGGGATGGACTTCCGCTTCGACCCGCTGCGGGGAAATCCACAGGCGGTCTCGGGCGCCGGTCAATTTGGATTGACGTTCGACGATTTCGGAAATCGCTTCATTTGCAGCAATCGCAATCCGTGTATGCACGTCGTGCTTGCAAATCACGACCTCACGAGAAATCCGTATCTGGCGGTCGGATCCGTCGTGCAGGACGTATCGCCGGCAGGAGCGGCGTCGCGCGTGTTTCCGCTGAGCAAGTTTTGGACGACGTCGACGTTGCACGAAGGGCAATTCACCGCGGCGTGCGGGGTGACAATCTATCGCGGTGACGCGTTTCCACAGGACTTTCGAGGAAACAGTTTTACGTGCGAGCCGACGGGAAATCTGGTTCACCGTGATGTGCTCACTGCCGACGGCGCGACATTTAACTCGCGGCCCGGTCGCGACGGGCAGGAATTCCTCGCCTCGCCCGATACTTGGTTTCGGCCGGTCAATCTGACGGTCGGGCCGGATGGCGCCCTCTACGTCGTCGACATGTATCGGGCGGTGATTGAGCATCCTCAATGGATGCCCGCCGAATTGCAGGATCGTCGCGACCTTCTATTCGGCAACGACCGCGGTCGTATTTGGCGATTGATACCCAAGGCAGGGAAGCGAGATCAGCAACGGCCAAATCTCTCCTCGGCGACGTCGGCAGAATTGGTCAGTGCACTTGAGCATGACAATGCATGGTGGCGCGAAACGGCGCAGCGGCTATTGATCGAACGGCAAGACCGTTCGGCCAAAGCGAGTTTGGAACAGATATGTGAGCAGTCGTTGAAGCCGACCTCCGTGATTCATGCGCTCTGGACGCTGCAAGGATTGGGCATCCTGACCGACGCGACAATTGCGTCGGCGCTGCAAAGCCGATTGCCGCGAGTGCGCGAACAAGCGCTCCGGTTGGCCGACTCGCGAATGAAGGGTTTGCCGAAACTCGATAAGCAGGTGCTCAAGCTGGCATCGGACCCCGACCCGCGCGTGCGATTTCGAGCGGCGCTCAACCTGGGAACGCGCGACGTCGATGAACAGGTCATGGCTGCGTTGCTGAATGTGCTGGTCGCCGGTCACAACGATCGTTGGACCAGAAATGCCGTCTATACAGCACTCAGCGACAATGCGCACATCATGTGCACGCGACTGTGGTCATCGCCGCTGCAGCCTCGCCAAGCGGCGACACCTATTCGCGAACTTTCGGTCCTAGTCGGCGCCCGTCGCCAGCCCGCCGAGATCGGCGCCGTGTTGCAGAATCTTGATGCGCCGTCTGCGTCGGCGGCAAATATCGACGACCTGCTGCTGCCGGCGTCGCTCATTCGCGGACTTGGAGAGGGCTTAGCCCGCCGGGGCGCACGGTTTTCGGAGGAATTGCGGAAGTTGCCGCCGGAATTTGATCTGGAAAAAAGTAAAGTCGACGCCGTGTTTGAGCGAGCGGCGCGTATCGCCGCTGATCCGGGCCAAGGTGTTGCCGCGCGTATCGCCGCGACCGAACTGCTGAGCTATGCCGAATTCGTGATCGCGAGGCCGGTGTTAGCCCAGCTGTATGCGGGCGACGTGCCTCAAGAACTTCGAACCACCGTAGTTGATGTCTTGGCGGGATTTCGCGACGAGTCAATTGGGGGGGTGTTGCTGGGCGGGTATCGGGAACAAACTCCGGCGGTCAGGCGCCGTGTGCTTGCTGCGCTACTGCAGACTGTCCCGAGGATCAACCAATTGTTGGATGAGATTGAGGCGGGAGATATCGCCGTGCTGGAATTGGGTGCGACGAACGTGAACCGGCTGATTGCGCATAAGAATGCTGCCGTTAAGCAGCGAGCTGCGAAGTTGCTTGCCGCTGCGATTCCCGCCCAGCGCGGCGAAGTGCTGGCCAAGTACCAACCGGTGCTGGAGATGGACGCCGATCCGAGTCGGGGCCGAAAACTGTTTGAGAAGAACTGCAGCACTTGCCACCGTATCGGCGATATCGGCGTCGAGATCGGTCCTGACATTGCGGATTCACGGACACGTCAGCCGGCGGCGCTGTTGACGGACATTCTCAATCCGAACCGCGCGATCGACGCGAACTATGTGAGCTACACTGTATTCACCAATCGCGGCAAGACCATCACGGGCATTATCGCCGCTGAAACGGCGTCGTCGGTGATCATCAAACAGGCGGAGGACAAGCGAGTCACCGTATTGCGCCAAGATATTGAAGAGATCGTCTCCAACGGCGTCTCGCTGATGCCGGAGGGGCTGGAGAAGAATCTGAACTTGCAGCAGATGGCCGACCTGATCGCGTTCATCAAGAATTGGCGCTACCTCGACGGCAGCGTGCCGCTGCGTGGTCGTTAGAGTTGAATTGAACCACGGAGACACGGAGGCACAGAGGTATTTAAAATTCGAAATCCGAATATCGAAATCCGAAACAAATTCAAAATACAAATGTTCAAAAAAGTTATTGAGTTTTTGTCATTTGAGATTTGGGTTTGATTCGTATTTTGAGTTTCGTGCTTCTTGTTTCTCTCCGTGCCTCCGTGTCTCCGTGGTTTTTAATTGAGCAGGACCGCGTCCAATTCCTACAGAATCAACATCGCGTCGCCGTAGCTGTAGAAGCGGTAACGCTGTTTGATCGCTTCATCATAGGCCTGCCGGATGAACTCTCCTCCGGCGAACGCGCTGACTAACACCAGCAGGCTCGATTTGGGCAAGTGAAAATTGGTGAGCAATGCGTCGACGGCTTGGAATGAATACGGTGGGCGGATGAACAAATCAGTCTCGCCGGTGAATGGGCGCAGCTCACCGCTTGCAGCAGCCGACTCCAGCGTGCGGACTGACGTTGTGCCCACCGCGACGAGCCGCCCCGATTGTTGTCGAGTATCGCGGATTTCGCCGACGGTCGTTTCCGAGAGTTCGCACCACTCCGCGTGCATCTGATGTTCGTCGAGATTGTCGACCGCGATGGGGCGGAAGGTGCCGATTCCCACGTGGAGCGTCACGAATGAGTGCGTGATCCCGTGCTCGGCACAATCCGCGAGCAATTCGGGCGTAAAGTGCAGTCCCGCCGTGGGTGCGGCGACCGCTCCGAAGTTGCGGGCATACGTTGTCTGGTACCGCTGCCAATCTTCTTCCGTCGCCAGGTCGCGTTCGATATACGGCGGAAGCGGGACGGTACCAATCCGCTGCAGTACTTCGACGGGCGGCTCGCTCGTTTCCGGTGCGGCGTACCAGCCGCCGTCGTGGTCACGTTCCAGCAACGTCAGGTGATAATCCGGCGCAGTCTCTCGATGATGGACGGCGTGAAGTGTGATCTGTTCGCCCGGCTGCAGTTTCCCCCGTGTTTTACTCAGGATTTGCCAGGATCGCTGCGGACCTTGCCCGAGAAACAATCCCTCCCACGCGCCTCCGGTCGCGGTGCGGCGGCCCAGCAGCCGGGCGGGAAGCACTCTGGTATCATTGAGCACCAATCGATCTCCGGCATACAACAGGCTGGGCAGATCGGCGATTTGAGCATGTTGAATCCGCTGGACCGAGCGATCGAGGACCATTAATCGGGCATCTTCCCGCTGCTGGGCGGGACGCCGCGCAATCAAATCCTGCGGCAATTCGTAGTCATAGTCTGAGAGTCGATGCATATCGTACAGCCGCAGAAGCAACGTCTGCAGAGAAGTCTGTCTCGTCTTTACCTGCCGGTGCTGCTGCAGTATATACGGCCACCATTTGCTGGGGGAACGCTGCCTGATCGAATATCATCAATCGATCATCAGCCGGCTGTCAAAGGATCCGCCGCGTGCCGGAATCGCCAGTTCCAATTCGTCTCGCTTTTTGCATAACCGACCTCGATCCCGGAGGTGCGGAGCGCGCTCTGTTGCAGATCGTACGGCGACTCGATCGCGATCGCTGGAAGCCGTCTGTCTATTGCTTGGCGCCTCCCGGGCAACTCGTGTCGGAGTTTGAAGCATCCGACATTCCAGTGACCTGTTTCCATGCGCGGGGACTGCGAAATATCGGCATCGTGCGGAAACTGGCGAGCGCCTTGCGGAAGCAGCGTCCGGCCCTACTGCAAACGTTTCTGTTTCACGCAAATCTGCTGGGGCGGTTGGCGGGGCGGTGGGCGGGCGTCCCGCACATCGTGTCGGGAATCCGCGTCGCCGAGAAACGGGCGAAGACTCATCTATTCTTGGACCGACTCACAAATAGGCTCGTCGAGAGAAACGTCTGCGTCAGCCAAGCGGTCGCCGAGTTCTCGATCAATTGCGGCGGACTCAAGCTCGAGAAAACCGTCGTGATTCGCAACGGCGTCGACTACGAGCGCTTTGCCGGCGCGCAGGCGGCGTCATTGGAGAGCCTTGGCATACCTGCGGCAAGCCGTGTTTTGATTTTTGTGGGCCGTCTGGATCCGCAAAAAGGGTTGATCTACTTGCTGCGAGCGCTGCCGGACGTGATGGCGAACAATGACGATTTGCATTTGTTGTTGGTCGGCGATGGTCCCCAGCGCGAACCGCTGCAAACGCTGGCGACGGATTTGGGAATCGACCAACAAGTACATTTCGCTGGTTGGCGGGCGGATGTTCCGGCACTGTTGAAAGCGTGCGACGCTCTCGTGCTGCCGTCACTGTGGGAGGGACTGCCGAACGTCGTTTTGGAGGCGATGGCGGCTGGGATTCCGGTGATTGCCAGCGAGGTTGACGGTGTCGGCGAGCTGATCCGGAGTGGGGAAACAGGGTTTCTAGTCTCTCCTGGGTCAACAGAATCGCTGCGGGAGATGCTGGTGCAACTCTGTGCGGACTCAACTCAAAGTTTGGAGATTTCAAAAACGGCGCAAGATATTGTCAATAAAGAGTTTAAGTGGTCCGATGTTGCAGACGATTACGCCCGTTTGTACGACGAAATCCTGAACTGCCGGCAATCAATCTAGTGGCTTAGGTCAACATTCCCTTGGCTTCTTTGCGTCCGCCACAAATTCTCTGCTGCGCCAAGTTATTCTCCCGCAAGCAGTTGGAGACGCGCTTCGTTAATGTTTACGCAATTTGTTTTATTTTCACTTGACCGTTTGGTTTGTGCTGGTAAATTTGGCGTCACGTGGGGACGAGTGGGAGAAAGTGGTGATTGATGCCTCTAACTGGGACTTTCAGCAGAAGCATGGACACGAAGAACCGCTTTGCCGTCCCCAAGCGATTGCGAGAGGAACTGGGAGGTGAGGAACTCGAACGAATGTTCGTCGCACCCGGAACTGAAAGTGCGTTAAATCTGTATTCCACATCTGCGTTTGAAAAGTTAGCGGATCGAGTTGCTGCACAGTCGCCGACGCGGGCCGACATTCGCGATTACATGCGATTGTTTTATGGGCGAGCGGAAAGAGTCGACCTCGATTCGCAGGGGAGAATTCGGATTCCCGAGCGTCTTGTTTCTTTCGCACACCTCAAAAAAGATGTCGTCTTGATCGGCGTGCACGATCATGTGGAAGTCTGGGATGCCGAGACTTGGCATCAATACCTGGAAAAGAAGCAATTTGACTTTGACCGAATGGCGAGCAGTGTGTTCGATTGATCAACCCCGGCACGGACACGCCAAACACCGATCAGGGAATAGAACACCCGCTCGCAGATGTGCCACCGTGGAATCCGAGGTCCCCCCTCGGGTTCCACGGTGTTTTCAACACTCCGCTGGCCACCGGGCTGAACGGAGCCGGCAGTGCTGGAGGCACCGCCGTTTGCGGATGGGCGTGGTTGACGACTGAGCCAATTCGCAGGATCATTCACCTCACACAGGCGGGAAGGACTCCGCCTGAGGGAATGATTCTCGTTCCGGTATCATACTCCCGGCCGTAGGCGCGCCACAATTGGCGTGCAGCTTTTTGATCACGCGGCTCAATCCGATCTCGTACCATGCCGACAACGCGCGGCAGAGTGCTTGAGATCAGTTCTTGGCTGTCGCATACTGCATGGCATGTCCGCTTCATCCGACTCGCACTCGAACCGTCAGACTTCAATCCACCGGCCGGTATTGGTGCGTGAGGTGTTGCGCGCCGTCGATCCTCAACCGGGCCAAGTGATTGTCGATGGAACCGTTGGGGGCGGCGGGCATAGTCGTGAGATTCTCTCCCGAATCGGCCCCTCGGGACGCTTGATTGGGTTGGACCGTGATCCCGCGATGCTAAAGCTTGCGGCAAACGCCGTCAGCGGAGCGAACGTCGATCTGGTGCATGCCTCGTACGCCGAGTTGACGGACGTGCTTGAGCAGCTCGACACGGGTCCGGTCGACGCCATCTTGCTTGACCTGGGGCTTTCATCGGACCAGTTGGCGGAGAACAGCCGGGGATTCGGTTTTTCGACGACGGCGCCGCTCGATCTGCGGTTTGATGTCACTCGCGGCGAGCCGGCTTGGCAACTGCTAGAGCGTCTGGGTAAAGCCGAATTGTGCACATTATTTCAAGACTACGGTGAAGAGCGGTTTGCCGCGGCGATCGCCGCCGAAATCATCTCACAGCGGACGCAGCAACCGATTCGGACGGGGCAGGATCTGACCGAGATTGTCGATCGTGTCGCCAGCTCAGAACGCGGGGCGCGGTCGGACCGCAATTCGGCCGCGCGGGTCTTTCAGGCGCTGCGGATCGCCGTCAATGAGGAGTTGGGACAGTTGGAGAAGTTTCTCAATTCTGTGCTGGAAAAAAATCTAAAAACCGGAGGGCGAGGAGCCATAATTAGCTTCCATTCTCTGGAAGACAGGTTGGTCAAAAACGCGTTTCGTGATAAACACCGCTTTCGTGTATTGACACCCAAACCGGTGATTGCCACGGCGGTGGAGCAGCGGGCGAATCCACGGTCGCGGTCGGCCAAACTCAGAGTTGTGGAAAAGAGATGACGGAACACCATCAACGGCAGGATGCCGACGACCGCCCGGACATTGACCCGGAGTTTCAAAACGAAACCGACGATATCTCAAAATCGGAAACCGATTGGGGACTCAAGAAACCTCATTCGGGGATGAGCAAGGAGATCAAGATCGCCGTTGGCGTGCTGGTGCTGATCTCCGGCTTCTTTGGCTACGTGCTCTACAACAAGAACTCATCACCTGCCGACGAAAACGCGGGTGGTGAGAAGGCAGTGGCGTCCGGTGAATCGTCCGACGACGATGATTCGCGGATCAAGCTCGTCACGAGCGATTCACGACAGGGCGTTGAACAACAAGAGCAACCCGGCGGCGATGGGGTGACTGTACTGCGACCGATTCCCGACGCGGATGGTTTGGGCGGGGGGAGCGATTCCCCCGGCCAACCACACGTCCACGACAACGCTCATCGTCAGTATCGCGAACAATTTGAACAGCGGATGGCCGACGCGGGACCCGCTCCGGATTCAGCGGATGCTCTCTTTGAGGATGATGATTGGGAGAATCAGGAGACTTTCGAGCCACCGGACGCAGCGAATCAGGATCAACATCCCGACATCAACGAACTGACGTCTGATCAAGATGCAGTTTCGTCGGATGTCTTTGCGGATGGCGGCAGTCTTGACGGCGGCGATCCTTTCGGAGAGTCAGCCCATTCCGAAAATCTCAGCGGCGAACCGGAACCCGGCGCAATCGGGTTCGAGGAAAACGACGCATTTCAAGAGCCGGTTGACGAAGGACTCACCGGCGAACTTGAGACGTTTGAAGAGCCGGACGTCGCGGAAGAGTCCTATGGAAGACGCACAGGCCAGGACGAATACGCGGCGCCGCGACAAGCGGAAGTGGATCGCACGTTAGAGGGGTTCAACGAGGAG
This sequence comes from Planctomycetales bacterium, assembly GCA_028285345.1. Taxonomy (GTDB): domain Bacteria; phylum Planctomycetota; class Planctomycetia; order Planctomycetales; family Planctomycetaceae; genus Symmachiella. The sequence goes on along the minus strand of JANQPT010000021.1, from coordinate 3,699 downwards.
TCCGACTGGAACGAAGAGCAGTTTCACGACCCCCGCACCGGCCGGTATTCGGGAGTCACCTCCCACTCGGGAAGTGCGCGCAGCACGACAATGGTCCGGCGCGAGAATAATCCACAGCAGAAACCCGACCAAGAGCGACTCAATGGGCGCGAGAACGGCGGCCGCTTCGAAGGCTATCGCTCAGCCCAATCGCATCGCGGACAGCGCGGCCGACGCCATCCGCTCCGGCAACCTGGACTTGACCAGCATCAAATTGACGATGACGCGTCCGGTGAATTGCACGGCGGATCCGCTCACACTCATGAGGGATTTGAAGGGCATGGCAGCGAGTCGTTGGCGACCGACGACCGGAGCTTCGAGTTTTCTGATCGCACGTCGCAGTTCCCAACGGGTCGCCATGGCCACAGGCATCAGCAATCCTTCGGCGCGGACTCAGAGCAACATGTCGTTGAAGCAAATGACAGTTTCTGGTCCATTGCCCGCCAGACGTACGGTGATCCGAAGTATTTTCAGGCACTGGCGAAACACAACGAGCGGACGATCCCGGATCCCCGTTCGATGCGTCCGGGAGTAGTCGTTGCGACGCCGCCGGCCGAGGAATTGCATCGGCTCTATCCAGAGTTCTTCGAGGGCGTGCGTCAGACCGCACAAATCGACGTCCACAGTGCTGAAATAGACCATTTCAGCGGACGGTTTCCATCGGGCGTCGGCGATGACTCCGCCCGACTTCGCGCCGGCGACCAAACGGGATTCTTCGTTGTCGGTCGCGGTCGGGCTCGATATCGCGTCGGCTCGGGCGACAGTTTGGGATCAATTGCGCAGCGGCATCTGGGTAAAGCGTCCCGATGGGAAGAGATTTACCGGTTGAACGAGGACCGTCTGGCTGATCCCCATCGCCTCAAAATCGGCACGGTCTTACGGCTTCCGCGCGACGCGCGCGGCGAACGGGTCGTGGCGCGTCCCGTCTTCGGTCGATAACAGTTGGTGACGTTACTGTTATCCAGCTCGCGTCACGCCGCCGACGGTTTGTGCAATGCGAATAGTCCGCCCAATTGCTTGCCGCTGAAGGCGTGGCAGCAAATGCCGAGGAAGTCATGTATTCGCGTTTTGCCGGCGCCGTCATCATGATTGTGCTGATCGCCTCAGCGGGCGTGCATCTTGAGAAGCGGAACTTCGAATTGCGGCGCTCGATCGGCCTTCAGCATTACCGACTCGATGTTCTCCAACGGCGGCATGCACTGCACCGATTGAAGGTTCAGCAATTGGGAGCGCCGGCGCGGCTGATTGAATCATTGGAATCCGGCGACCTTCAGGTACGGCTTGACTTGCCGCCCGTTCATGAAGTCGTTGCGGAGTGGCCCGCCGTCAAACATCCCCATACTCGGAATTAGTCGGGCGGCGTTGTTGCTGCACTCAAGACTCAGTTGCGGCCTTTTTCCGAACTTGCTCGCAGACATTTGACGCAAATTCTTGCAATCGTTCATTCCGCCCGATCAACGAAGCTTCCGATGAACGCGTCTGACGAATCCATGCGAAAACGCTCTCCGAATCGAGGCCGGATTCTGTGTGTTGTCGTCGTCGGCGTATGGCTGGTGCTTGCTGGACGGTTAGTCTTCCTGCAGTCCGTTAAAGGCCCACGACTCAAACGCAAAGTCGAATCGCAATGGGCCTCTCATGAAGTGCTGCCGGCGCGTCCCGGCGACATTGTCGACCGCACCGGACGGCTGTTGGCGACAACGATATCGGTGCGAAGCCTGTATGTCGTCCCCGCGCAGATCAAGGAGCACTGGGACGTCGCCGACCGTTTGGCGGGTGTCTTGGGGCGGGATCCGAAGTCAGTCTATGAACGAATTGCCGCGCACTCCGACAAACAGTTCTTGTGGGTCAAACGGCGTCTGACCGACGATCAAGTCGCACAAATTCGCGAGCTGGACTTACCGCATGATACGTACGGGTTCCGCGAGGAATTCATGCGCGTCTACCCGCAGGGGAAACTGGCCGCGCATGTCTTGGGGATTCGTGATATCGACGGCCACGGGCGCGGAGGCTTGGAGCAGAGCCTCGACCCACTACTGGCGGGCCGCGACGGCCGCCGTGCCGTGGTTCGCGATGCGCGCGGACACGTCATCGAAGTCAGCCGCCAGATCACGCGCGAACCACAACACGGAAAGACCGTCAAGTTGACGATCGATGCGGTGATCCAGTTGCACGCCGAACGGGCTCTGGACAAGGTGATGCGGGACTGGAAGCCGACATCGGCCTGCGCGATCGCGATGGATCCGCGTACCGGCGGAATCTTGGCGATGGCGTCGCGACCGACGTTTGATCCAAACCGGCTGGAGGAGGTCCCTGAGGCTGCTTGGAAAAATCATGCGATCGCCTCGATCTATGAACCGGGTTCGACGTTCAAGCCATTTGTCGTCGCGACCGCGTTGGAGCGAGGATTGATCCGAGCAGACGAAACATTCCATTGCGGCCACGGCGAATACCGGATGGGGCGACGCGTGCTGCACGATCACCACCCGTACGGCGAACTGAGCGTGACGGATATATTGGTGAAGTCGAGCAACATCGGCATGGCCAAAATCGGCGAACGACTCACCAATCAAGGGCTGTATGAAACGGCGGTCGATTTCGGATTCGGCCGCCGGACGGGAATTGAGTTACCCGGCGAACTGAAAGGCATGCTGCGGCCTTTGCAGCAATGGAACAGTTACTCCACCGGATCGATCCCGATGGGACAGGAAATCGCCGTGACGCCACTGCAACTGATCTCGGCGACTTCGGCGTTGGCGTCCGGCGGGCGGCAGTATGCGCCGCATCTGATCGATCAGACCACATCGACAGCGAGTTCTTCGCCGGCGATGATTGTCTCAGATACGATCGACCCGGAGATTGCCGATTGGATTGTGCGCGTGCCGATGACGGAAGTCGTCAACCGCGGGACCGGGAAGAAGGCGAAATCGCCCGATTACTCTGTGTTTGGCAAGACCGGGACTGCTCAGAAACCGGACCCGGAAACGGGCGGCTACTCTTCACAATTGCACGTCAGCTCCTTTATTTGCGGCGCTCCTTCGGAGAACCCGCGCGCGCTCGTTCTGGTCGTGGTTGATGAACCATCGGTCGGCAAAACTCACTACGGCGGGACGATCGCCGCACCCGCCGCCGCGGAGATTCTGAAACAGGCGCTCAATCAACTTCAGGAACGCACAATTGAGTTGGCGACCGAGCCGCGGCTGAGACGGTGATTGTGCGCGGAATGCACGCGTCCGATCGTTGCAACAGTTCCCACACTGCCTAGAATAGGGCGTGGAATGAAACCGTTTGCAATTGCGGGAGCGAAACGTTGGTCTTACTGGAATTCAGCATGACGCCGCTGGGCAAAGGGGAAAGCGTCAGCCCCTACGTCGCGCGGTCGTTGGAGATCGTGTCAGAGAGCGGGCTGGATTATCGCCTGCACGCGATGGGTACGGTTCTCGAAGGCGAATGGGACGAGGTGTTGTCGGTCGTTACCAAGTGCTACGAGGCGATGAGCCAAGATTGCGACCGCGTGACCTGTTCGATCAAAATCGACGCCCGCCGCGGCGCGGAGGGACGGTTGGAGTCGAAAGTCCGCAGCGTTGAAGCCAAGATTGATCACGAGTTGAAGACGTCCGAATCCTAACCCGCAGCAAAGGCAGTACGTAGGGTCCGCTGTGC
>JANQPT010000015.1 GCA_028285345.1 Planctomycetales bacterium | reverse complement strand
GAGTCGCCGTGCGTCACCGCCGGCAACCGGACTGATCCACAGATCGTAGCGGCCCCTGTCGGCCTCGAGATCGGTGTATCGCACCGGATACACCACGCTTTTCCCGTCCGGCGAGACCGCGGGCGCGCCGATTCTGTCGATCGTTACGAGGTGTTCGGCGGTAAACGGCTCGGTGCGGGCCGGCGTTGCCAGGACGAGCAGGATGGTGAAGCAGGCAAGATGGCGCATGGGTCAGCCTCGGAGGCAATTCGGGGGAGCGCACAGTTTAGATGGGGAGCCGACGATCGCAAGCTTTCGAAGGTCGGCTGTACAGCGGATCTGGCCAAACACGCTTCGTTGAGTTTGCGACGGTCGAGACGAGCGGCCCCACCCTTCTCGCAACCCCAATCGGCCCTCACGACAGCGAAGAAGAGAACAAGGCCTTTCAAAGGACCCTGTCATTCATTCGTATTAATGACTCGAGCCGTCGGCGATTTCCAGTGAGCGATCGCGTCCTGAAATCACGGCCCAGCAGGGCGATGAGGCTCTACAAATCGAGCTTGCTGCCGATCTCTGACTTGTTGAAACCAGACATCCGGGCATAGCCGTGATAAAGCAATGGCGTACCGGACCCCAGAAGCGCGTCGAAGTCACGTTTCGCCGAGCGGTCCCTTTCGATATCAAACTCGACATAGTCGATTCCGTTGTCCGCAAAGTACTTCCTGGCTTGCGTGCAGTAGCCGCACCAATCCGTAGCATACATGACGACTCTTGCCTCTCCATTCGCATCAAAGTTTCGCTGCAGCGCTTTTCGTTCTCTGGCCCTTACCTCATCCAATCCGAACTCCGCAGCAATGGATGAGATAACGCCTCCTCGATCCGATCCTGTGACCCGCTGCTCGCCCATCACGATGTACGGCAGATAACCGGTCCCACCATACTTCTCGTAGAGTTCGTGCCCGGAGCCGCCGTCGAAAGCATCATATTCCTCGAACGACACCCGACGGCGCTTGAGATAGCCGCGCATCTCGTCACAAGCATTGCCACACTGATCTGTGGCGAACAGAATCGTCCGCGGCATACCGTCGTCCGCGTACGCTCCGAGATTCGCGCCGCTGTTGTTGTAATGGTAGTAACCTGCGGCAATCACCGCCGCGGCAATGAGCAGCTTCTTCATAGGGCCATTTTGGACAACCGAAGACGAATCGCAAGTCCTCAAGTCTCAAAATGCAAAACAGTGGCGCCGTACGATAGCGATGAGGAAAGCTTCGCAACTTGACCGGATTGGGCGATGCGCCGACTATCTCCGTCCGGCCAGCATGCCCGACTCGGGGAAGACGATATGAGCATAAGCAAACGCGATTTTCTGAAACTCACCACTGCCGCGGGCGTTGCTTCCGCACTGCCCGCGGCCGCGGGCGCCGCGTCACTCTCCGATTTTCAGGACATGACCGGCGATGCCGTGCCGATCTCCGTGGACGAGCGCAAGGCACGGGTGGCCAAAGCACAGCGGCTCATGACCGAGAACGACATCGACGCCGTCCTGATCGAGGCCGGGACCGCGCTGAACTACTTCACGGGCGTGCGCTGGTGGCGATCCGAGCGATTC
>JANQPT010000054.1 GCA_028285345.1 Planctomycetales bacterium | reverse complement strand
GCTGATCATGGGTTGGATATTCTTCTACCTCAACTTTGCATTCTTTGGATATCCCTGGCCTTGGGAAGGCTGGGGGCCGTGGCCCTGGCAGAAATGGGGCGGACCGAACACCATGAGTGCCGTATTTTTGGTATACATGTTGTGTTTGACCTGTATGGTGTTGTTGGGAAACCGAAAAGATGCTCGTGAACGAGGAGGAGCGCCGAACTGACGTAGGCCACGCAGTCCAATGTACAGTGACGGTGTGCCATGCATCTATGTTGCATCGAAGCACGAACTGTGCTGCAACTGCCGCCGCCCCCGACTCAGCAGCCCGTCCACAGCGGAGCGCGTGGTCCGCAGACGGAGCGCGATGTCGGCCCGGGAATAGCCCTGCAAGTAATACAACCGCAGAGCGGTTCTCTGTCGATCGGAGACCGTGTTCATTACTCGCTCAACTTGATGGCGTTGTTCGCGGTGTTGCAGGATTTCCTGCGGACTTTGTCGCTTGGGATCATGGATTTCAACCACTGCTGTTTCAGATAACTGGGAGAATCTGCGAGCATGTCGCGAACGGCTGCGGCAGGCATTACGGCCTACGTTTAGCACTATTGGAAATAGCCAGGTTGTAAATTTGGCTTGTGGCCAATACGTCTTCCGGTGGGAGTATACGCGCAGAAAAACGTCCTGTGTGAGGTCCTCGGCATCCTGATGATGCCAGACGATGCACAGCAACTGCTGATAAACCCGGTAGTAGTGCCGGTCCATCAGCGTATTGAATGCTTCGTGATCGTTCTGGCGGACGCGGAGCATCAACTGCACGTCGGGGTCACCACGTGGATCACTGTTGCGGTCAGCTGCAGTGGCGGACATGATCGCTTCCTGATGCGCTGAATCTGTCGGTGTGTCAAACAATCAGCATTGCTTCCGCCAGAGTGTTGGCGTCGAAATCGAACAGCCAGTCCAGTTCCTCTTCTCCCTCACGTACGTCGCCCAGCTGCTCGTAGACAGCGTCGTAGGGCCTGAGTGCATTAGCGGGCTGTAACTCCGGCGTAGCCTGGGGACTGAAATACATCCGGCGGGCGATTTCTGTGGCAAGAGAATCTTCATCGTCTCGCAATTTCAGATTGGTCTCGGATGCTATTTCGAGTGGCTGCACTAGGGTGTTCTCGGCAGCCGGGTCACCTTTTCGCATTTTGGCGGTCGATGTTCCGCTGATGGTGAACACCACGTTGACCTCAGCGGTCAACAACTGAAAAGAATCGTTGTTCGATCCCGCTTCAATCTGAATGATCAGACCGAAATTGGCCGAATTGAGTTCCGCCGCCGTCCAAGATGTGCCCCACAATTCTGAGGCGCCGCCGATCGTAATCGATCCGGTTGACCAACTGCCGGCAACGACATTGGTGGCCGCAGCCGTTTGTGATCCGTTTTTCGCGAGCGAGACTCCATGCCCGCCGGTCGGCTCATCTGAACCGGTGGTTAACAACGTCACTTCGATCCCGGAGATTTCGGCGCCGACCGGGATATTGAAACTGAAGTTCGTCAAACGCAGCGGATCACTGAATTCATTGCGGTCGACTTCCACAGATGCAGCGCTGCCCGGCGTGTTGCCGAGCGAGTTCTCTGGCTGGTCCCAGGGAAAGTCGCCGACGGTCGTGTCAGCCGCGCCGGGAAACTTGGCCATTGCGCTTTCGCTGGGCGACTGCTGCAATTGCAGCCCGAATTCGACATTGAACGTCCCCAAGTCGCCGAAGTTCACAGCGCCGTCGCCGGTCACGTCGGCGGTGGGGTCCCAGCCGGGACTTTGGGAGTTGAGGCCGAAGTTAACATTGAAGACGCCCAGATCGCCGAAATTGACGCTGCCGTCGTAAGTGAGATCACTGGCGAACGTCGATGCGCCTTGCAGCGAGACTTCCATCGTCGGCGCGGTCGCCGCGTTGCTGAGAATTACCAGCCCCGCGGGAATCAGAAAGTCGTGCCCCTGCGGATTGGCCTGTATCGGCAGCGTTGGTGCGTAGTTCAAATGCACCCGCTGCACCGCACCGGGGGCCAGCAAGATATCGTCGGCCGCGCTGCTGGTGAGAGTGATATCGGTGGTCACGTCGGGGGCGTTGATCTGGATTTCAAACAACGTCAACGGCGCGTCGCCGCTGTTGGTGATGTCGATGTAGTGCGCCGAGTCGGCAAAGCCGGGCCGCACGTAAAAACTATCGTCTGCACCAGTGCGGTACTGCGACAGCGGTGTCGAGAAGCGAACTTGGGCGTCATCGATCGCGCCGGAGTTGTCGGTCACGGAGATTTCCGCTGGGCCGGGGGGGATTTCATCGTCGTCAATTGTCGCTGTGACTTGTTGAGTGCCGTCTTCGACGCCGTTGGAAACGCTGGTAATGTCGACCACGACTGATTCAGTCGGGTCGATGTCTGCATCATCGACACCAGTCAACGTGATCGAGCCGCTGAGGGATCCGGCGGAAATGACGATTGACTCGGCCGAACGGGTGTAGTCGTCCATGTTCGTCGCCGTGCCAGCAAAGCTGAGATTGACGGTGACGTCGTCGGTCCAGACATGGGACAGCGTGGCAGTCACCGTCGCCGCGCCGCTGTTTTCGGCAAACGGACTGCCGGTCACATCCAAAGTGACTGTCGGCGGGGGCGCGAGCCGATTGCCGAAATCGACACCTTCAACGATTCCGCCGGGGACCACGACGGCGAATTGTCCGCCGTCGGGAGGGTCGCGTGGAGTCGTAAAATCGAACTCGCCGCCCAGGAAATCCATCCCCGCCAACGAAGCATAGGTCACGGTTTGCAGCAGCTCGCCCGATCTTGAATATTGCTCGAACACCAATGGACCGCTGATGTCTGTGTGGTTTTGCAGCCAGAGCGTTTCGTCCGCCGGATCAAATGCCAAGTTCGTGTTTTCTTCGTGTCCCGTGCTGAACGAACTTAACACCTCCCCGTTTAGGCTGTACTCGGTGACATTGGTGCCGCCCACCCGATCTGAGATCCACAACGACCCGCGACCAAGGTCGACCGCAATGCCGCTTTCAATCACTTCGTCGCCACCCAAGGAGAAAATGGCAAACGCATCTGTGCCTTGAAAATCGTTGGAATATCGTTTGACGTCGCCCGTGTTTTGATCGAGTGCATAACTGAAACCTGCTCCGGCAGCATCGTAAAATGAAGTGTAGCCTCCGAACGAATTCATCATTTTCGGTGCGCCGGGGGTTCCGTTGGCATTGTAGGTGTTTCCAAACGCACCGGCGACGGCGTTGCCTAGACTGACGATGTCCGGGGCGGTTGATGAAGCACGGCCCACGGCGATTGGGTATTCCCCGCTGTGAACTGTGTTCCACGTGCGAAGTACCGTGTCGCCGCGAAGTACGGCGACGGTGTCGCCCGACGTAATATAGAGATCGCTTCGCGGACCGACAGTCGGACCGATGTCCGGGCTCGTCTGCTCCCAGCCGGCCGGGATGACTTCGCCGACGACATACGTACGCGGCGCAAGTCCCGTGAACGCATATTGGCCGTTTGCGTCAGTGAACTGCGACGGCTCGCCCGCATCGAGAACTCCGTTCTCATTGAGGTCCAGATAGACTTCCCAATTCTCCAGCGGCGTTTCTCCGTCTCCGGTTTCGAACAGTCCGTCGCCATCGATGTCATCGTAAAGCATCCCGCGGATTTCGCCGGGAACGGACGTCGCACGGTTGCCGAAATCGACGTCGAGCCGGACTTCGTCGTCGATTAGAACTACCTGTTGTGTCGCTGCTAATGTGGGATACACGAAGACTGCGCCCTCGCCGTCGTCAACGCGCGGAAAACTGATGAACACCTGGTCGCCGATCAGGGCCAGCCCGCGCGGAAAATCGATCATCTGCTCACCGTCGACTGTGGGATTCAGGATCGTATTGAACAGCTCCCCGGTGACCGCATCGAAAATGTAGGCCGCCCCGCTGTCTTCGAATTGAGTGTCATCGAGGAAATCGCCCACAACGACGATGTCGCCTTGAATGGCCAACGTTCCCCCGAAGCTATTGGATTCCGTCGCGGACGGAGAAGGATTGTGGAACGACTGCAGCAGTTCTCCCGTGGTGACATCGAACAAATAGGCAGCTCCCGCATTGGGAACAACTGTGTCGTCACCTGAGTTGGCAATAAGAAGATTGTTGCCATCGGCTACAAAGCGTGAGCCAAATCCATCTAAGTCAGCGCCTGCGTCTGGATTCTGTATCGTGTGAAGCAGGAGGCCCGTTTGCTCGTCAAACACGTAGACTGCTTCATCACGAATGCCGGAGCCGATGACGGCTTTCCCATCCGCAAGTGCAACTGTTCGACCGAAATCCTCTTCGCTGGCGGATGTTGGCGGCAGGAACTTTTGCAGCAATTCTCCGGTAGTGGCATCAAAAAGATACGCAACTCCCGGGGTCTGGTTGCCTGCAAAGAAAGAGCCTTCAGCTCCGATCAATACGAGATTTCCCTCGGCAGCAATGGACGAGCCGAATGCTCCCGTCTCGATCGACGGGTTTGGAGAAACGAACGTTCGCAGTAAATCTCCCGTACCGGTATCGTAATGATAGACGCGACCGGGATCGGTTTGGGGAACCGTTCTATCAAACCCCGTGATCAGAACGTCATCGTCAAATGGCCCGCCCGTAAAGGCGGCAAGTGTAGTGCCAAAGCGTGCAGAATTCGCATCCGGGTTTAGAGGACTTAAAAATTGATGCAGCAGATCACCGGTCGTCCCGTCGATCAAATAGACAGCGCCGGCGAGAGATCCCGCCGTGTCGTCCGACGAAGCGCTGACAAGAATATTCCCACCTACGGCGATCATTCTGTTGCCGAATCCGTCATTGAATTGATTTGTGGGATCCGGCATCGGATGGGAGATTTGCGTCACGTTGATTGGGGATGTTTGCGTCCAACCGGGCTGCAGTACCTCCGCCACCGTGTAGCTTCCGGCATCCAGGTTCGTGAACGCATATTGGCCATTGGCGTCGGTCAACTGTGACGGCTCGCCGTCGTCGAGAACGCCGTTATTGTTGAGATCGAGGAAGATTTCCCAGTCTTCCAGGGGCGCTTCCCCGGCGCCCGGTTCGAACTGGCCGTCGCCGTCGAGGTCGTTGAACTTGATTCCATGAATCTCGGCGGTCCCGGTGAGCAGCGTGCGGTCCTCCAACGCTTCGAACGCGCGCGGGAGACGGCGGCTGGGGGAATGCCGTGGACCGTGTTGGCTGTATCGTCTTGCGCATGAGCGTGATCCACGATCTCGTTTCATCGGTTCGAGCCACGATGTAAGCAACATTCTTTCGGTTCCTCCGGCAGTCGTTTTTCTCGGTGGTCAATTTGATGTCGATTGCCGTCGGTTTCGGCCCGCTGGCAGTCGGTCGTTTTTGATATCGTTGTATGCTGTTCCGTGTTCGCTGTTATTCCGGTGGCGTATGTCCGTACCTTCATCGCGGCACTCTGACAGGCGAAGTGAACGGCGATCAGGCGTTATTTAAGAGTGAGCGCTGGCCCGCTTGATCCACAGGGGAGCGTTTGAGCGTCAGAGGGATTCGTCTCGCGTTTGGGTGTTTCTCCGATCCTGGCTATTCAGTCGATTCTGTCGGGGCGGGATCCGAACTTCGTGCCGGTTCCGGCATTCGCAGTAGTCTGGCAGCTTCCGTGTGGAGCGTATGGAATTCGTCGTGGTTGAGTTGATGCTCACGCGTGAGCTCAATTGCGGCGCGGAAATAGCGCAGCGCTTCCTCCTGTTCACGCAGCTTCCAGTGGGACATGGCCAGAAAGAAATCGCTTTTTGCGTCGATGGCGACCGTGGAATGCTCTGCGTCCGGCCGTGTCAGCGACTCGATGGCGGCTGAGTACTGCCCGATTCGGTAATATGCCGCACCCAGCACCAGCGCACGCCGCGCGCTGTTGGGTTCCGCTTCCACGGCGGCGGTGGCGAGTTCGACGGCCCGTTGTGGGTCGCGCAACCTTTTCTCGGGACAGTTGGCCTTCAGCCACGCCAGCTTGCCTTGGACACCGGCCTTCGGGTTCAGTTCGATCGCCTTGCGGAAGAGTTCCTCTGCTTCAGCGTACCTCCCGGTTGAGCTGAGGATGCTCCCCAGTCTGCTCAAAGCCAATGGGAGTTTGAGTTGCGCAAAAAACGCGTTGCGGCCGAATTCCGCTGCAAGCTGTTCGCGGATCTCGATTTCGCGCCGATAACAGGACTCCGCTTCATCCACCGTCTCCGTATTGGCGGCAAAGCGGACATAGAGACTAGCCAATTCCAGTCGATAGATCGCTGAGCGCGGCGTGTCGTCCGGCAACCCCGCCTCGAGAACCACTGCCCGGTTAAGCGACTCCAGTGCGTGGCTGGTCGGCGGACTTAATTTGCTGAGATAGTGGCCCAGACGGTAGTAACGATGGGCCAATATGCGTCTCTCCTCGATCCCGCCGGGCTCGGGCTGTGAGAGTCGTCGTGACTGTTCGATGAGTTCGGCCGCGAGTGCAATGTGCCCACCGCGTGCCAGATGGGCCGCCCGGTCGATCAATGATGATTCGTCGTCCGGTTGTTCGCCGATCAGCTTGATCGCCCGACGGCGGACCGGTTCGGACGTGTGAGAGTCGTTTTGCAGCCGTTTGATAATCTCCTGTCGGCTCGATGCCTCGGCGCGGCGCGAGTGCAATAGCGTTTCTGCCTGTTGTTTGACGCTCCGTTGCCAATACAACGGCGCCAGCTCCAACGCCCGTTTCCGGACTTCGTCGGGTAACCAAGGTTTCGTGCGAATCGGCTCAGCGAACTCAGTTGCGCTGCTGAAAGTGCCGGACTGCGATTGAAGCAGGTCGATCGCCAGCAGATCGGTCCGCAATTTCGGTGTGAGCGGTCGCGAATCCCAAAACTTGATCGTCGCGTCCTTGCTGCACGAGGCCAAAATCGAACCGTCAGGGCTGAACGTCACGTCACAAACATTGTCGGCGTGCGCGCTGAGGGTACGCACCTCTTGTCCGGATGTGACGTCCCAAAGTTTCACCGCCCCGTCTGCACCACTTGAAACAAGACGTTTACTGTCGGGACTGAATTGAACCGAGTGGACTTTTCCCGTCTGGGGCTGCTGTAGCAGCCGGCCAGTTTCCGCGTTCCAGATCCGCAGACCGTCATCACCGCCTGACGCCAATCGGCGACCGTCGGGACTGAAGGCGAGTTCACGGACGGGGGCACCAGCGTCGATGTGGAATTCTTCAGATTTCGGATTATCCGTGGCCCAGATTTTGATTTGGTGATTCGCATCGCATGTCGCAAGGCGACGGCCGTCGGGGTGGAACGCGACGCTCACCACACTCGCCGCGTGCCCGTCAAAGGAGTGCGTTACAAGGCCGCTTTCCCAATCGCGGAGCGTTAAGGTCCCTTCGCTGTCGCCGACCGCGAGAATGCGGCCGATTGGACTTAGCGCCATGCATCCGATATCGCCCCGTGCCGAAAACATCCGCAGTTCGCGCCCCGTCCGGCAGTTCCACAGCTTGACTGCCGTGCGATCAGCGGTCGCCAGCATGTCGCCGTCAGGGCAGAACGCGATCGAGACGATTCGGTCGACATGTCCGTCGAGAGTCCGTCTTGGCCGGCCGTCATTGATGTCCCAGACGACCACTTCGCCCTGTCCGCCGCCCGAGGCAAACTGCCGGCCGTGCGGTCCAAACGCCACGCGCAGGACGGCCTCGTGTCGGCTCCGCAAATCCCGCGGCAGTTGCCGACTCGCCGCATCCCAGAGCTTGACGCTCTCGTCGCCGTTCGACACCAAGAGCCGGCCGCCGCGGCTGAATGCCAGCCCGTGGACGAATCCGATATGACCCTTGAGGGTCTCCAATAGTTGGCCGTTGGCGGGATCCCAAAACGACAACGTTCCACCTGCGCCGCCGGAAACCAATCGCAAACCTGTGGGATCGAAGACCACACTGGAGACGCCGCCGGGGTGTGAGGTCTTCTCCCAGATCAATCGGCCGTGGACCGCGTCCCAGAGTTTGATTGTTCCGTCACGACTTCCGGAGGCAAGTCGCCGACCGTCGGGACTGAAGGCGACCGATTCGACCCGCTGCGCGTGTGCATTTCGCTGCTGTCGCTGCTTTCCGTCGACGCGATTCCAGAGGGTGATCGTTCCCGGTGCTCCCTGCTTGCGATTCCCCGCACCGACCGCCAGTCGCCGTCCGTCCGGGCTAAAGGCGATGCTGTAAACGGTGGACGGAACTTCGAAAGACTGCAACCGTCGGCCGCTGGACGAATCGATTAACGAAACGGTCCCCACTGCGTTTCCAGCGGCAAGCAGATCGCCGTCTGGACTAAACGCCACGACCAGACCAACTCCGTATCCTTCGGCAAAGGTCTGTGCGCGTTGGCCGTTCAGCATATCCCAGATCTGGATTCTGCTGTCGCGTCCGCCGCTTGCGAGCAAGCGGCCATCCGGACCAAATGCGATACTGTAGCCGCTGTATGCTGCAGGCAGTTCCAGCAGTGATTCGCCGCGGGCAATGTCCCAGACCGTGACCCGATCATCGCTGGCCGCGGTCGCCAACAGTCGTCCCGTCGGGCTGATTGCGACGCGTGCCGCGTGAACCGGCAGACTTTGGAATTCCGATTGGCAGAGCCGCTGCTGGTAGTGCCATTCCCACCCGCGCAGATCAATGCCGCCTGTCTGATCGGGTTGTTGGCCCTCCAAGAGTTGCCGCACACGGCTGACGTTTCCCCGTTCCCACGCCTGTTGTGCGAGGTTTATCTGAGCGACATACAATTGGCGTCTGGTTTGGTCGCGCAATTGAACCGCTTCGTTTCGCTCATGTGTGATTTGCCGATGCGCTTGCATTAACGCACCGCGTGCCGCTTCGGCCTGCTCGTAACTATCGAGAGCTTGACCGAGCGCCTCGGCGGTTCGAGCCTGTTCTCGTCCGATGCGATACGTGCTGACGGCCAGCCCGATCGTCAGGCAGACCAACAGAATTCCCACAAGCGTAACGAACCGTCGGTGACGGCGTCCCCATTTAGTCACCCGTTGGAAGAGCGTCGGACGCTGAGCCCGGATCGGCTGGTCGTTCAAAAACCGCCGCAGATCATCCGCAAGTTCCTCGGCGGTCCGGTACCGTTCGCCGGCGTCCTTCGACATTGCTTTGGTGATGATCGTTTCCAGATCGGCGGGGATCGCCTCATTCAGTTGCCGCAGCGGTCGCGGCTCGTCGACCGCGATTTGTCTGAGAAATTCCGGCCGGTCGCCGGCGGTAAATACCGGCTGAAGTGTCAGCAATTCGTACAGCGTGACGCCGAACGAATAGATGTCGGTACGATGGTCGATCACCGCCCGCTCTCCCGACACTTGTTCGGGACTCATGTAGCGGAGCGTGCCCAGAATTTCGCCGGTGACCGTGAACGACGAGTTCGCCTCGATCAGCGCCAATCCGAAATCAGTGATCCAGGGATTCCCGTCGCGGTCAAGCATCAGGTTTGACGGCTTGATGTCGCGATGGACGATACCATGCTCATGAGCAAAGTCGAGCGCCTGGGCAACCTTCACGCCAAGAGCGGCAACGGCACGAATGTGCTCCAAACTATCGGCCGAGCATTTTGTCGAGAGCACCGCTTGGGGCGCCGTTTCCTGCTGCGCGGCGGGAACCGCCACATTGCCGTGGGAATCCTGCCGATCGTCGGCGACGGATGTCTCGGCGCGGCCGCGGAGTTCAGCGATGACCTCCGCCAGAGTCTGCCCTTCAACAAAGTGCATCGCGTAATGGTGCACACCCCGCTCGCAGCCGACTCCAAACACGGGAACGATGTTGGGATGGACCAATTGTGCGGCAGCCAGCGCTTCGTTGTTGAAACGCGTTAACTGCCGCTGATCCAAGACCGCTGCGAACGGGAGCACCTTTAATGCTACGCGGCGGCGCAAAGAGATTTGTTCCGCCTCGTAGACCACGCCCATTCCGCCGCGGCCGATCTCCCGCACGATGCGGAAATCTCCCAATGTGCCGAACCGGCGGCCGTTTTCCGTCTGGGCTTGGTCGTTGTCGCGTGCCGTTTCTTCCGGCGCGTAT
Source organism: Planctomycetales bacterium (assembly GCA_028285345.1). Classification (GTDB taxonomy): domain Bacteria; phylum Planctomycetota; class Planctomycetia; order Planctomycetales; family Planctomycetaceae; genus Symmachiella. The sequence continues at coordinate 1,915 of JANQPT010000054.1, read as the reverse complement.
CCAAGTTCCGCGAGCGCCTGCATTGCCGGCAAGACTCGGTGGAGTTGATCGGCCAATTCCGGATGTTGGCGGGCATAGTCCTCGAAATTGACCGGGTGACCGAGACGCAACTTGTCCCCAATCTCCGCCAGCAGGTTTTCGAAGACATCGTCGGTCTCAGTTGCTCGGCTTTCGTAGGAAAAGGTATCGGCCACTGGTCAATCCTCCTCCCGGTCATTCAAAACCCGCGTCAATCGCATCAAGGCTCGCCGGTGTCGCGACCGCACGCCTGATTCGGACAGATCGAGGACGGCAGCGATCTCGCCGGGCGTCAGTTGCTCCAGATACCACATCACCAGCACCTCGCGATCGGACGGCTTCATGACATCCAATGCCGCTCGAACCCGCTCCTGCATTTCTTTTCGCAAGCAGAGTTCGCTCGGACCGGCGGCACCGTCGACCAAGTGATTGACGAGTTGCACCACTGACTCGTCGGGCAACGCCAGTTCGGGGCGCGCTTCGCGGTAGACACTGCGTTTTTGAGCTTTGACGTGACGCTCGCGCAAGCGAACGAGCCATTCCCAGGCAATCTGCCGCAACCAGGGATAGAGGGGGATCGGCCGCTTTCGCAGGTAGTCGGGGAGTTTTCGTGTCGCTTCAGCGAGCGCCTCTTGCACGACGTCGGACGGATCGACACGCACTCGCAGTTGCGGATCCATTCGGATCGCGATCATCTTCCGCAGTCGGCCCCGATTCCGCGACAGCAGGGCGGCTCCCGCGGACTGGTCACCCTGCTCGGCCCGGCGCAGCAATTCACATGTGTCAGGGTCTTTGGCTAACATTGACTCCACGGCTCCTTCTCCTAATTCCCCAAAACGAACGAGAAAGGATTCACATTATTGCCGAAAAATCAGCCCTTCCCGAGCTCGATCACCAGAAGTGCTTTCTGCGATACAACTTACGCATTTTGCACTTCTCGGAAAGATCTTCACGTTTTGGGAATCGGAACGCCTCACTGAGCGAACCAAGACTCGCGAAAACCTGGAGTACCTTCGGCATGGGACACCTACTGCAACAGGAACTCTCTCGTCGCGTTCTCTGCAGACCAGGAAGTTTAACTTCATGATCGGTCCGTTCTGCTCTAGAGATCCCGTGCTGTAACGCCCTATTGGATCAGCGCAATCCCATTGGTGGCAGCGAGCCGGGTGGTCGTGGACTGATCCAGCGAATTGATTAGCGACCAAGTGCCGTCGATCCGCCTCGCGACTCTTCCATGTGGCATCACCGGGACAATTCGCTTGCGGCAGGTCTTTTGTCATCAACCAAACAGAATCAGACGCGTCGAAATTGACGTAGCACTACAACGACAATATCCCGCATGTATCGTACACGCTCGTGTGTGGACTCTGCGTCGTCACCCGGTCGAGTGCCATGATCAGCGCAACAATTCCGTCGATCCGCTCAGTGCTCTTCTTCTTCGACGGTTTCCAGTTGTCGACCGCCGGGCTGTAAATCTCCGCACCCGGTTCGTTGTCGCCGACGAGCAAATACAGACTCAGGCCGGAGAAGAGCGTCGATTTGCCATTCTTTTTAGGGACCTCGATGTAGCCCCGCCGGGTGCCGTCGGCCCGCTTCCAGCCGAAAAGCGGAGCGACGACTTCCAGCCATTGCCACTCAAGCAGTTCAAACGGTCGTCCCGCCCATTGTCCCTTTGAGTGCCGCAGGAACTTGCGGAAGAACGTGCGGACCCGTTCGGCGGCCTCTGAGTTGAACCAACAGCCGTGGTCGACCGCCCGTTCGTCGGCGGGCGTCCGCACCCAGTTTGCATTTTTGCTCTCGGCGTGACTGTTGTTGACTCTTGGGCCGACGTCGATGTTTGGCACCGCGTCGATCACCAATGAGGTTCTCGTTGCTTCGCTCCGAAACCATTGCTACG
>JANQPT010000034.1 GCA_028285345.1 Planctomycetales bacterium | reverse complement strand
CGACCACGGCACGTTTCCGTTTGTCACCTCCTCCAACAGTTCCGGCGCCGGGATCCACAATGGCAGCGGCGTTCCCGAACGCGTGATCACGCGGATGATCGGTATCGTCAAGGCCTATACGACGCGCGTGGGGGGCGGGCCGTTTCCCACCGAATTGGACGACGAAATCGGCCAGCACATCCGTGACGCGGGCAATGAATACGGTACGGTTACCGGCCGGCCGCGGCGCTGTGGATGGCTCGACGCGGTCGCCACCGGTTACAGCGCGCGGGTCAGCGGCGTCGATTGCATTGCCGTCACTTTACTGGACGTGCTCAGCGATCTCGACGAATTGTACATTTGCGAGGCCTACGAAATCGACGGGGAGCGGACGACCGATTTCCCCAGCCACGTCGAAGCCATCGCGGCCGCCAAGCCGGTCTTGCGAAAGCTGCCCGGCTGGAAATGCGACATCACCGGCATCCGCAAGCTGGCGGACTTGCCGGCTGAAACCCGGGCCTACTTGGATGTCGTTGCTGAACTGGTTGGCGCTCCGGTCGAAATCGTCTCCATCGGCCCCGACCGCGAGCAGACGATAATCGTTTGACCTATCTGGCACGAAGGCCCGATGCCTTCGCCCTCATTCCTCAAGCCTACAGCCTGAAGCCTAAGACCATGTTCCTACCCGGAACCCGAATTGAAATTGTCAACGACAAACTCACGCGGGGGAATTTCTCGGCGGTGTTGTTCGACTTTGATGGCACGCTCTCGTTAGTCCGTGAGGGCTGGCCGGAAGTCATGATCCCAATGATGATCGACATTCTCGCCGAAACGCCGCAGGCGGAAGACCGGGACGGTCTCGCCGAGCACGTCGAGGAATATGTGATGCGGCTCAACGGCAAGCAGACGATCTACCAAATGATCCAGTTGGCCGAAGAGGTTGAAAAGCGCGGCGGCACGCCTCGGGAGCCGTTGGAGTACAAGCAACAGTATCACGACCTGTTGTGGGAGCGCGTTTCCGGGCGAGTTGCGGGCCTCGAGGACGGCAGTATCGAGCCGGAAACTTTGACCGTGCCGGGATCGCGCGAACTGCTGGAGCGGCTGAAGGCGGACGGCTGCGACCTGTATCTCGCCAGCGGAACCGACCTGCACTACGTCAAGAATGAACTGGCGGCGCTTCAGTTGGATTCGTTTTTTCTCCCGTACGTGTACGGTGCGCTGGATGAGCACAAAAACTTCTCCAAGAAGATGATCATCGACCGGCTGATGGCCGAGAACAATTTGGACCACGGCGGACTGCTCGGCTTCGGCGACGGGTATGTCGAGATTGAGGAAGTGAAGGGCGTCGGTGGAATCGCGGTCGGTGTCGCCAGCGATGAGAAACATCGCACTGGAATCAATGAATGGAAGCGCAACCGGCTGATTCGCGCGGGGGCCGATATTATCATTCCCGACTATCGCGAACAGGATGCGCTGTTGCAGTATCTGGCCGATGCGTCAATGAATTGATCTGCTGGAACAGGTGCTTCGCCGCGGTAATGACCACTAGTGGTCGTCACTGATGCCGGCCGATGCGAAGTACCGAGAGAGGAAGCGCGGGTTGCGATGCCGCTGACCGAATCCCGATTTGATGAGATCCTCAGCAAGTTTTCGTCGTTGACGATTGCCGTCGTAGGCGATCTCTTTCTAGATCGCTATTTGGATCTGGACGCAGGCCTGACTGAGAAGTCGGTGGAAACGGGATTGGACGCGTACCAGGTCGTGGCCGACCGCTGCTATCCCGGTGCCGCCGGAACCGTGCTGAACAATCTGGCCGCGCTCGGCGTTGGCCGTTTGGAAGCGGTGACCGTGATCGGAGATGACGGCGGGGCGTATGAATTGCTCAGAGCACTCAGCAAAATTGACGTCGGAGCCGGCGGAGTACTCCAGTCGGAACAGCGGATGACGCCGACGTACACCAAGCCGATGCTGTCGCAAGCTGACGGATCAGCGGTCGAGCTCAACCGGATCGACATCAAAAACCGTTGTCCGCAGGGCGCCGAACTCGATTCACAGGTGATGGCGCAGATCGACACGCTGTTTCACGAGGTCGACGCGCTGGTCGTGATGGATCAGGTCGATGAGCGCAACTGTGGTGTGGTGACCGATGCGGTCCGCGACCATTTGGCCCAGTTAGGCGCCGCGCAGCCGGACAAATTGATTTTCGCTGATAGCCGCTCGCAGATTCGGCTGTATCGAAACACCGTCACCAAACCGAATAACGCGGAGCTGCTAAAGTCGATCGGCGTCTCCACGCAGCGGGCGGACGATTTCGACGCGCTGGCGGCGGCCGGTCAAAAGCTGTGCCAACTGACGGGACGAGCGGTCTACACGACATTGGGCGATGCCGGAATTCTCTACATCGAGGGAGATCACGCGACGCACGTTCCGACTGTGCGGGTGACGGGCGAGATCGACATCGTGGGTGCGGGTGACAGCACAACGGCCGGGATTGTCGCTTCTTTGTGCAGTGGGGCGACTCCTGTGGAGGCTGCGGAGATCGGCTGCTTGGTGGCGTCGATTACCATTCAGCAGATCGGCGTCACGGGAACGGCAACGCCGGAACAATTGCAGGCGCGGTTCTTGGAGCGGCTCGAATAGCAGCCAGTCGAAATTCGGGTGCACTGGCGTTTTCGAGTGCCGCAGGGTGGCGCGACCGCCATGCTTAGGGCTGGATCTGAGCCGGCCCGTCGATCAGTTTCTTAAGCCCTTCGGGAAGCGGCTTGTCGTCAAATTGGGGGTTGACCTTAAACGGCGTATAGAGCGGGTCGCCGACGAGGACCATTACCCACGAGTTGTACGGTTTCGAACGGTAATAGCATTCGACCAAACTGTGCTTTCCCGACATCAGCAGCACGAAAAACTCGTCCGGTTTGGGAAACGCTGCGAGGTACGGCTCGAAGGTGGGCCCGATCGTGCCGCAGACGCCTTCTTCGAGCATTCGCTTGCACCAAACTTTGCTCGTCGGTTTGCGCAGCGTCGAAGCTTCGCTGCTGGCCATATGATATCCGACGGCTCCCGGCGACCACTCGAACGCATCGATGTAGTTGGCCAGCGAATACCATCCGCAATAGAGCGCAGCCAAAGGAGCATCGCCCGGTTGAAACAGGTCCTCTTTAGTGTCGAGGACCACGTCGAGGTCAGTGTATTCCTTGGCCAGTTTGGCCAAGTTGAGCAGGCGGGCGTCGTAGTCCTTCGTGGAACCGAGAACGAATTTTTCGTTTCCCTTGATGAGTCCGCGCGCGTCGAGATAAATCTTTCCCTCCAACCCCTTCTTCTCGACCGCGATCGACGTGTCGATGAGTTTTTTTACGATGTCGACCGTCGGAGCTTCCAGACGGGAGACCATCAGCGTTGCCCGCAGATGCCGCGTATAGGAATTGTCGTAGCGATGGTGCAACACGTTCACCGACCAACGGCCCAAGGAATAATTGGGCCAATAAAGCAGCGAAAGTTCGCTGTCAAAACTGGCGTACGATTCGTTCTTTTCCAGCAGTTGCAACTGTGCATTGATCCACGCGAGTGTCCCCAAGACGCCGTCGCTTTTCTCAATCAACGCGAGCGTCGCCTCGTCGCGTTCGACTGATTCGGGCATTCTGAGAATCGCCGCGCGGCCGAGTTTGAGGCCCGCTATTTGGCCGGCGGTTGTCGCTGCGAGTTTTTCCAAATTTTGGTTGCCCGGATTCTTCTCGAGTTGGCCGCGATAGTTTCTGAGCATATTCGCCAACCCCCCGCCGGCAGCATAGAGCTTTCCGAGCGCGGCATTGGCGGCTCTGCCTTCAGGAGTGCCGCGAATGGATTGAACGCGCTCTCGGGCGTCGTTAAACGCCGCCTGGAATTCCTCAATGAGTTTTTGAGTTGAGTCGCCCTCTTCGGGAAGCGGGCGGGGATCGCCGGTCCCCGGGTGGACTTTGTTGACGGCGTCGATCATAGTTCTCAGACGATACAGTCGATTCTGACGTTCGCCCTGCAAATAGACCGTGCGGTTCTTGACGACTCCCGTCTCGGCGTCGCTCTTGCCGATCGCCAACGGCACGTCCCACATTGTGACCAAACAACGCAACTTGGTCTCGAGATTGCCGTCGAGAATCCACTGGCGGATGGCGGGACGCACCTCGGTCTCCCACTGGGCCCTTGAGATGCTCTTGCCTGGTTCGACATCAATCAAACAGATGTGTTCCGGCGGAATTCCCCTCGCCTTGACGTAATACTCTGCCAACTCGATCGACTGCGCGCTGCCCCGGACTGCGATTACGGCGACTTCTTCAGGACGCAATTCGGCGGCAAGTTGGGCCGGAACTCCGCACAGCAATATAACGGCCAGGAGAAAACGCATCATCGTGTCTCTCACGTGATAGGAACGGGTTGTCACTGTTCGACGTCGGCCACGATCATAACAACTCTCCCTCCAGCGGAGCAGTCTCAGGCCGCGATATCACTGCGGGAGCCGTCCGGTTCGATAGCGGCGCCGCGATTGATGGTCATTAACACGCACTTCCCGAATCACGCGCAAGGAGTTTAGAATGTTGTGCAACTACCAATCTCTGCGAGACGACCCATGACGGAATCCAGCACCGGCCGCAACGGTCACCGGGCGCCTGAATTGCCCATTCTCCCCTCTCCCGTCCCTGAACATCCGCTCGATGCGCAACTGACGCCGCGGCGGGCTGCACGATATCGGCAGGTCTTGTTGCGCCGGACGGCACGGATTGCTGTGGTCATTGAAGACTGCCACGATCCGCACAACGCGACAGCGGTCACTCGCAGCTGCGATGCATTTGGAGTCAGTCCTTTGCATGTTGTCATTGGAAAGACCCCCTATCGAGTCAATCGCCGTGTGAGCGGCGGCTCACACCATCACGTCGATGTCCAGACCCATTTGACGACCGAGGATGCGATTGCGCAGCTGCGCAAGGATGGATACGCGCTAGCAGTCAGTGCAGCGGGGAGCACATCGCTGCCGGGCCCCCAGTGTCTCGTGTCCGAATTAGGGGCGCAACCACTGGCGCTGTTTTTCGGCAACGAACACGATGGAGTCAGCGACTACGCACTCGATCAGGCCGACTATCGATTTTCGATTCCAATGGTCGGCTTTGTTCAGAGTTTGAATCTGTCCGTCGCGGTGGCGATTACGCTGTATACGCTTCGCCAAGACGCGCTCGTAGAATCCGCCGCGGGCGACCTGAGCGATGCGGAACAGGTCCGCATGTACGACGAATGGGTCCGGCGCTATCGTGGAGAAGCCGGCGAAAAATACCTGCGGCGCCTGGGGCGCGGTAATGAGCCACTCGACGTCTACGCGAACATGACCAGCGGTCCGAACTCATGATCGACATTCGGCGAGTCGATCCGGTTTGTCTCGATGAATTGAACCGAACGTCTCGGCGGAGCGGATTGACGACGGTTGAAGCCTCGCTTACGATCGAATCCATAGAGATGACCAGTCGTCCCGAGAAACGATCGCGAGGCGCTTGAGCTGATGAATCTTTGGGCGTTCGCACTCGGTTTGGTGCTCACTGTCGCCGCGACGGCGCGCGCTGACGTTGTGGTGCTTAGTAACCGCACGCCGCAGCAGACGGTCTTTCACGTCCAGCCCCACAACCGCGCAGAGTCGACTCACAAGCTCGCCGCCGGCGACTTGCTCTCGTTGCCGGTGGACGGCCCGGTGAAGATTCGTTTCGGTGCCAAAGACGCCGAACGCGAATTGCTGATCGAAGCGAACAGCGTCTGTTTTTTCTTCTACGACGAGACCGGATCGCTCGATCTCAATCGGATCGGATTTGCGGCGGAGGCGAATACGGCTGCGACTGAAGCGCGGACGCAGGATCAGGAAGCTGTTGCCGCAAAGACGACGCGGAAGAAAGACCCATTTCGAGCACCAATCTGCACCGTCCCGGTCAAGATTCTCGTGGACGATGAAGAGCCCTATGTGCGTAAGGTTTGGGAGAAACGCCTGCGGGACCGCGTCAAGCGGGCGTCGGCGATTTTGGAGAAACATTGTCGGGTCCGTTTCGAAGTGGTCGCCGCCGATACCTGGGACACGGAAAACGGCGAAACGGATTTTCGGAACATGCTGGCTGAATTTGAACGCGAAGTGCCGGTCAGGCCTGCTGCTCTGGCGATCGGTTTTAGCAGCCAGCGACTCATACTTGAGCAGCGAATTCACTTGGGCGGAACTTTCGCGCCGCTGCGGCAACACATTCTGATCCGCGAATGGTCCAAGAGCATGAGCGATGCGGACCGGCTGGAGGTACTGCTGCACGAATTGGGCCATTACTTGGGAGCGACTCATAGTCCCGAGCAGGATTCAGCAATGCGTCCTCGATTAAACGACGGAAAAGCCAACTTGGCGACGTTCCGATTGGGTTACGATCCGGTGAACACCCTGATCATGTGTCTTGTCGGTGAAGAAATACGCGATCGAAAGGTACGGCTGTTGAAGGACCTTTCGTCTGGGACTCGCCAAAAGCTCAGATCGATCTATGCCGAAATTGCCAAGATCACTCCCGATGACTCTGCATCGGTTCGCTTGATGCAGCTGCTCGGTGACGGATCGACGAAAGCAAACACGACAATCTCCACGGAATGACCCGATTACAATGTGCCGGCGAGTTTTGCCCGCGACGCGATCGCAATGCAGTAAACTCCGCGCGGTGTGGTACGATCAAGACAATACAGGAAGAACAATCATGAATCGAATTTGGGGAAAGCTGTTATTGATGACTGTTTTAGCAGCCGGTAACTCGGCAAACGGAGACGACTTTGGACAAGAAGGGTACGCCGATTCGGACGGCGTGAAGATTCACTATCGGACAATGGGAGAGGGCCCGCTGGTGGTGATGATTCACGGATTTCCCGATTATTGGTACACCTGGCGGCATCAGATGCCTGTGCTGGCAAAGCAGTTTCAAGTCGTGGCAATCGACCAGCGGGGATACAACAAGAGCGACAAGCCTGAAGGTGTTGACCAATACACAACTGCCAAACTGGTTGGCGATGTGCGTGCGGTCATCAAACACTTGGGGCGCGAAAAAGCGATCGTCGTCGGCCACGATTGGGGCGGCTCAGTCGCGTGGGCGTTCGCCATGACCTACCCGAAGATGACCGAGCGGCTGGTCATTCTCAATCTGCCGCACCCAAAAGGGTTGATGCGAGAATTGCGCGATAACGAAAAACAGCGCGAAAACAGCGCCTACGCGCGAAACTTCCAGCGCAAAGGAGCGGCGCAGGCGGTGACTCCGGCGTTGCTTGCCGAATGGGTCAAAGATCCCGAGGCTAAGAAGAAGTACATTGCCGCATTCGAGCGTTCGTCGATTGAGTCGATGCTGAATTACTACAAGGCGAATTATCCCCGCGAGCCGTACGACGACAGCGGGAGTGACTATCCTCCGATCCAATGCCCGGTGTTAATGTTTCATGGGCTGGACGATTGGGCATTGCTGCCCGGGGGGCTGAACGATACCTGGAACTGGATCGCAAAAGACTTGACGTTGGTGACGATCCCAGGTGCGGGCCATTTCATTCAGCACGATCGTTCTGAGTTGGTCACCAAGCGCATGTCGGCTTGGCTAAGCGAAGTCGCCAAATCGGACGAATCACCGTAAGGCGAATCACCATAAACTGAAAGGGTAATTAAAGGTCGTCGGTGACATGTAAGAAATTTCCTGATTGGACAAGGATTTGTTACCGCCGACTAACGATTACGGCTATAATGCCAACGTAACCGTCCCACCGGTCGGTCACTCAAGTCGTGCATTCATATTCAAAGGTTTTCTTCGGCGTTTCCATTTTCGTTTTCTCCCCCATTCGTGAAGGAGAGTCATGATGAGACGACGGCGTTCCGCGTTTACACTGATTGAGTTACTGGTGGTTATCGCCATCATCGCGATTTTGATTGCCTTATTGCTGCCGGCGGTGCAGCAAGCACGTGAAGCAGCTCGACGCACGCATTGCCGCAATAATCTGAAGCAGATGGGCATCGCGATGCACAACTACCACGATGTGTATTTCATGTTTCCCATCGGTATCAGCGTCAATGGCGACGAATTCGACGCTATGGGCAACCAGACGCGAGTAGCGATGTTTGACTACTTCGCGAATGCGTTTGCCTATATGTTGCCTTATCTGGATCAGGAGAACGTCCAGAATCTGTACGATTTCACTCGGCCGTGGGAACAGCAGTCTCCCAACGTTGCGACCCACTTCATTTCGACCTACACGTGCCCGTCATCAGCGGTTCAGCAGCCGATTACCGAAACGCGGCTCGGACCGGTGTTGGCGCTTTTCGGCGCGCCGGTCGGGAACGAATATGCCACGACGGACTACATTCTGTGCAAAGGTGTAACCGATGCGTGGTGTATCAATCCAGAAAACGTGCCCGCCGATGAGCGGGGCATGTTCGACTTCAACATGGGGATCGCCGTCAAGCATTTTCTGGACGGAACGAGCAATACGTTTGCGATCGGTGAAGGCGCCAGCGGAACTAACTTCCCGCTCTGTACGATGAATGTCGATCCCACCGACCCGACCAGCGATTGTCCGGTCGCGCTGGACAGCAGCGGCCAGGGATATTCGGCGAACAACGCGTGGATCATTCCCCAGCCGGCGCATGCGGGGACGGCTCTGTTTGAAGTGGTGGGCACGAATGTCTTCGGGTCCACGTTCCACCCGATCAACAAGAATCCCGTGAACGACACGTTCATCGGCTACTTCGATCCGGGAACGTTCATGACGACCGACGCCACAAACTGTACAAACAGTTGGGACGGCGGCGAGCATCGGACGAGCGGATTTCGCAGCAATCACACCGGAGGGGCCATGTTCCTGCGGGCCGACGGTTCGGTGCAATTCGTGAGCGAAAACATCGGTCTGGACCTGTACCGCGCGACGTCGACGCACGCCGGTCGGGAAATCGACACGATTCCAGGCGGCATCGTCGACTAGACATCGAGCCGTCGACAATCATCAGACGGCAACGTTTCGAAAACGGACTCGCTGAAACCTTTGTTCCGGGGGTGCGACGCACCCCCGGTTTTGTTATTCGCGATCAGTTGGAATTGAATCTGCAAGGTGACTGAAATCATCCGCAGAGACGTGTCCTTGCGGACGCATTTCGATTGCGGTGCAGAACGTCGAAATCTCCGTCGCGACTGGTGTGCGGCCGCAAGCGAAGCTGAACACTGAATGTTCAATCTGCTGCACATGGCGCGCACGAATTGATTGGTCGCATCAAGGGATCGCCGAGGTAACGTAGGCGTCATGATCATCCCCCGGAGCATGTCGTCATTTCCCCATAGAGCGCTCGCATTCAAAGGACTTCATGTCGTGAAACAGCTTATGGTGCTTGTCATGTTCGTTGGATTGTCAGTAGTTGCCGGCTGCGGAGAGGAAGACTCCGGTGAAGTCAAGCAGCCCACGATTCGCGACAAATCGAACATTGATGTTTCGCGAACGATCAACTTGTTGTCCCATCGGGAACCTCGGGTCAGAATCTCTAACGCGTTCATTCTTGGGGAATTGGGCGCAGAGGCGTCGAGTGCAATTCCGGCTCTGGAGAAATTGACGAACGATCCTGATCCGCGGGTTCAGCAGGCCGCAACGGACGCAATCGCCAAAATTCAGGGGGCGGGCGAGGAGGAAGAGGGCGAATACTGAGTTCGCGACGGCTTTGAGGATCGCCGTTTCCTTAAGGCACTCTTTTCCTGGATCGGTCTGTCCGGGTATATTGGATGGGAGCCGAATTTCTCATCAAGGATCCTCGAATTGGTTGCCCACAATTAGGCGCCGCGACTTCCACCACATGCCTGCCAACTACCAGCACAATCCATTGACCTCTCAGCGAGTGCCAATTGGTTCACTGACTTTTTGCCTATTGCTGCTTTTGGTCCAGGAGTGTTCGTTCGCGGACACGCCGTCAATCTCGTACATCTTCCCCGCCGGCGGGCAGCGCGGAACGTCGGTCGCGTTTCATGTGGGCGGCCACTATCTGCACGAAGTCTGCCCATTTGAAATGCTGGGACCGGGCGTGACCGCGACGCCGCAATTGCACAGGGCCCCGCGCACCGTGTGGTTTGAAGGTCCGCCCGTGCGCTGGCCCGCCTCTCAGGCGCGCGAGAACTATCCAAAAGATCAGGCCGGCGCGGTGACGATTGCCGCCGACGCGCCGCTGGGGGAGCGGCGGTTTCGCCTCTGGACATCGCAGGGTGTCGTCCCGACTATGAAGTTCGTAGTCGGCGATCTGCCGGAGATCGTCGAGCGTGAAACCGACGGCAAGCCGGTTCCCGTGGGCGTGCAATTGCCGGTCACCATCAACGGCCGAATCTTCCCGCGCGAAGACGTCGATATTTGGACCTTTCCCGCCGAGTCGGGGCGGAGCTATACGTGCGAGGTCACGGCCAGCCGCCTTGGGTCGCCGCTAGACTCCCGCTTGGAAATCCTTGACCCCGCCGGACGGCGCATCGCGGAAAATGTGGATGGTAAGGAGAGTGATTCTTTCCTGCAGTTCACCGCCGCGGTCGACGGTGAACATCAAGTGAGAATTCACGATATCAACTTTGGCGGACTGCAGCACTATGTGTATCGACTGACGATTCATGGAGGACCGCACATCAATTCGGTGTTCCCGTTGGGAGGACGCCGCGGCAAGCCTCTGAAGTTGCAATTGGCCGGCGTGAATCTCCCGGAACAGGAGGTCAGCTTCAGATTGCCGGAAGAGCCAGGCGAGACGTGGACGGATCGGTTGCCCATTGATGGCTCCCTGTCGAATGCTGTCAATTTAGATCTGAGCGATCTTCCGGAATATCAGGAGCGGGGATCGGATAAGCCCCGCGAAGCAGTCTCGCTGCCGGCCGTGTTAAATGGACGCATCTTGGAACCGGGTGAAGAAGATGTCTGGAAGATTCGCGCGGCTCAAGGTGAGAAGTACACGTTTGAGATTCGTGCGGCACAGCTGGGGTCGCGTTTGGACTCGGTTCTGACCGTTCGGGACTCATCGGGAAAGGTGCTCGGCGAAAACGACAATTCCTCTGCGACCGAGGCAGATTCCCGTTTAGAGCTGACGATTCCCGTCGACGGCGACTTTTCCGTCACCGTGAAAGATCGCGCGCCGCGCCGCGGGGGACCGGAGTTTGCCTATCGGCTGGTGATCGCCCGACATGCTGATCAGGAGCCGGATTTCCGATTAAAACTTCCCGCCGACTCGCTGACGCTCGAGCGTGGAAAGAAAGTCAAGCTCGCAATTGAAGCGGAACGCATCGGCAGTTTTACCGGCGCCGTTCAGCTTTCGTTCGGAGAACTCCCGCAGGGCATTACGGTTGCTGATGCCGTCATTCCGGAAGGAAAGTCTAAGGCTGAGGTCAAATTGAAAGCTGAGAGTACTGCTAAGATTCAGCCGCTGCATCTGAAGTGTACCGGGAGTGCGCGAATCGGCGATCAGGACGTCGTTCGAAGCGCGTTTACAACGGAAGAGCCGGTGCTCGACCATCTGCTGCTGGCGGTGTCGATGCCGACACCGTTTAAGGTCGTCGGTGCGTTTGAAACGAATTACGTTTCGCGCGGCGCAACCTATTTCCGGCGTTACCGTCTTGAGCGAGGCGGGTTTGAAGGACCGTTGTGGATCAGTCTTGCGGACCGTCAGATTCGGCATCTGCAGGGGATTACCGGTCCGACCATTCGTGTTCCGGCAGGCGTTTCGGAGTTTGAATATCAGATCAAGCTGCCGCCCTGGATGCAGGCGGCGCGGACCAGTCGCAGCTGCGTCATGGCAGTCGGTGTGATTACCGATGCGGATGGCAGCCGGCACAAAGTCAGCTATACGTCGGACGCCGCAGACGACCAGATTATCATGATGGTCACCACGGAATACCTCAGCGTTGAAGCGTTTCCCAAATCAGTCCTGGCATCCCCCGGCAAGTCCGTGCCGCTACGAGTCAAGGTTGGCCGCGGCAAAGGATTGTCCGGACCGGTTCGTTTGGAACTGCGGGTTCCGGAGCATATCCGAGGTGTCGCGGCACGCGACGTCGTGCTGCCGCCGAATGAGTCGGAGATTGAGATGTCGGTGACGTTCGCTGACGATGAATTAGGTCCCTTCAACATGCCGCTGGTCATTCGCGGAACGGCGCAGCGCGAAGGGCATCCCTACACGGCGGAAGGCAAAATCGAAGTTGTCATGGACGAATGAATCGGCCTGGTCGTAACAGATTATGAAGTATCAATCAGCACGCCTTTGGAAAGTGAGTCGTCGCAAACACCAGCATTGGCTCGTCGCGATCGTGCTGATTTCACTGCTATGGGCATCGCCGCATTTGGGACATGGCGATGACAAGACAGCGGCCGTCGATTTCGATCGGCAGATCGCTCCACTGCTGGCAAGCCGGTGCCTGGATTGCCATAACAAGACCGAGCACAAAGGGGGATTGGACCTCTCGCAGTCCAAGACCGCGCTGGCTGGCGGAGACTCCGGCAAAGTCCTCTCACCGGGAGATCTGAGCGAGAGTCTGCTGTGGGATTACGTCAGCAGCGATGAAATGCCGCCCAAGAATCCGTTGACGGCCGCAGAGAAGGCATTGCTCAAGAAATGGATCGAGCGCGGCGCGAAGTGGGGCAGCGACCCGATCAATCCGTTTCGATTCACGACCGTGCATCGTGCGGGATACGATTGGTGGTGCCTGCAGCCGCTCACGAATCCAAAGCCTCCGCAAGTTAAAGCAGGAGATTGGCCGCGCGGCGAGATCGATCGGTTTGTGCTTGCGCAACTCGAGGAGCGGGATCTCGCGCCGTCTGGCGAGGCCGATCGCCGGACGCTGATTCGACGCCTGTCGTTTGATCTGCTCGGCCTGCCGCCGACACCCCAGCAGGTTCGGGAATTCGTGGCTGACCAGTCTCCGCACGCTTATGAATCACTCGTCGAGCGGATGTTGAGTTCACCGCATTATGGAGAGCGGTGGGGCCGCCACTGGCTGGACGTCGTCCGTTATGGCGAGAGCCAAGGTTTTGAACGCGACAAGTTGCGGGACCACTTTTGGCACTATCGTGATTGGGTGGTCAGAGCGCTCAATAGCGACATGCCTTACAACGAATTTGCGCGGCTGCAACTCGCGGGCGACATCCTCCGCCCGGGAGATCAAGCAGCGATTGCCGCCACCGGGTTTCTGGTTGCCGGGGCGTATGATGAAGTGGGCCAGTCACAACAGAGTGCCGCGATGCGTGCTGTTGTGCGGCAGGATGAACTGGAAGATATCATCAGTGTCGTGGGCCAAACGTTTTTGGGGCTGACGGTCAATTGCGCCCGCTGTCACGACCACAAGTTCGACCCGGTTTCACAGGTCGAATACTATCAGTTGGCATCCGCCCTGGGCGGCGTACGGCACGGTGAACGGGACTTTCAGCCGCAGGCTTTCCAGCCAGAACTGGCCGGCCGCGTCCGCGAGTTGGATGGCGCGATTGCCTCGCTAAAGCGTGAACGCGACGAACTGTCGTCGCCGATTCGCGAACGCATTCTGGCCCGCCGCAAGGAAAATCGCGATCAATATGTGCCCCCGTCTCCAATCGCCGAATGGAATTTTAACGGGAATCTCCGTGATAGCATCGGCGAATTGCACGGAGAAGGCTTCGGCGGCGCCACTCTGCACGAAGGCCGTTTAGTTCTCGACGGCAAGGATAGCTATGTCGCTACGCCTCCGTTGGATGTCAGTCTGACTGAGAAGACGCTGGAAGCTTGGGTTTCGCTGGCGGATTTGTCTCAGCGTGGCGGCGGCGTGGTGAGCCTTCAGACGCTCGACGGCACAACGTTTGACGCCATCGTGTTCGGAGAGCGCAAGTCGCAGCATTGGATGTCCGGAAGTAATCGTTTCTTGCGGACGTCCGACTTTCAGGGAGTTGCAGAAACATCGGCCGACCAGCAACTCATCCATATTGCGATCGTTTATCGCGCAGACGGCACAATCTTCGGCTACCGCAACGGACGGCAATACGGCAAGCCGTATCGCAAAGAGCGACCGCAGCGGTTCACCTCCGGCAACAGCCAGATCCTGTTTGGTCTGCGGCATTCGCCTGCCGGTGGAAACCGATTCTTAGCGGGCACGATTGACCGAGTGCGATTATACGACCGGGCGTTGCCATCTGGTGTCGTGGCTGCCTCCGCCGGCGTCGAGTACTTGGATGTGAGCGAATCGGAAATCTTGGCTGAGGCCGACGACGAAACTCGCGCACGGCTGCAGAACGTCGGGTTTGAAATCATCAATTTGACTCAACAACGACGGCGATATCGCCATAAAAAGATTTACGCCAACGTGCCGCAACCGGCGGAGGTCGCGCATGTTCTGATTCGGGGCAATACCACTCAACCGGCCGCTGCGGTTGCAGCGCGCGGAATCGCCGCAGTCAGCGGGGATTCACCCGATTTTGGGCTGCCGGCCGACGCACCCGAAGCGGATCGGCGTCGAAAACTGGCTGACTGGATCACGAGCCCGCAGAACCCGCTCTTCGCGCGGGTGATCGTCAATCGAATCTGGCATTATCATTTCGGTCGGGGATTGGTCGACACGCCGAACGATTTCGGTTTCAACGGCGGGCGTCCCTCGCATCCAGAACTGATTGACTGGTTGGCGGCAAGGTTGATTGCCGACGGTTGGCGTCTTAAGAAGTTGCACCGTCTGATCGTGACGTCGGCGACGTACCGGCAGGCATCACAGTTTCGCCGGAGTGCGGCGCGGGCCGACGGCGAGAATCGATTCTATTGGCGCAAGTCGCCGACGCGCCTCGAAGCGGAGTCGGTCCGGGATGCGGTGCTGTCGGTTGCCGGGCAACTCAATCCACAAATCGGCGGACCGGGATATCGCGATTTTGACACGTTTGTTCGTAATACGCAGTTCTACAATATGCGTGATCCGCAGGGGGACAGCTTTACCCGCCGCAGCCTCTATCGCACCTGGGTCCGCAGCGGGCGGAATCGATTTCTGGATGTATTTGATTGTCCCGATCCTTCAACAAAGACGCCGGCGCGGGCGGTCACCACAACTCCGCTGCAGGCGCTGGCGATGATGAACAATTCATTCGTGTTGCGGATGTCGCAGCGACTCGCTGAGCGGCTCGTCGCCGAAAACGGTGCAATGCCTGAGGCACAAATTCGCGGCGCATATGAATTGGCGTACTCGCGTCCTGCTTCGGACACCGATGTCGAAGTGGGGCTGAGGTTTATCAAACAGTATGGATTGGCGGCGTATTGCCGCGTGCTCTTCAACAGCAACGAGTTTCTCTATGTCGATTGAGTCGCTGCCTACGCGCCGAGAGTTTGTGACCTGGGCCTCCGCCGGCATCGGTTCGGTGGCGCTCGCTGAGTTATTGGCGCGCGATTCGGTGGTTGCGGATGATTCCAACGGCGGCGCAGCGTCAATTTCGCATCACCCTGCCGCTGCGCAGCGCGTGATCCACATTGTGCTCAATGGCGGTTTGAGCCAAGTTGATTCATTCGACTACAAGCCGGCGTTGGCCAAATGGCACGGAAAGCCGCTCGACAGCGAGGAGCGGCCGGATGTCTTTTTCGGAAAAGTCGGCAATCTGCGAAAAAGCGATTGGGCATTCCAGCAGCGGGGCGAAAGCGGGTTGTGGGTCTCCGAACTGTTTCCACACGTTGCGCAGGTGGCGGACGAGTTGACGGTGATCCATTCGATGACGGCCGAAACGTCGAACCATACCCCGGCAACGTTTCAAGAGCATACCGGTTTTCGGTTGAACGGGTTCCCCGTAATGGGGGCCTGGTTGAACTACGGGTTAGGCAGTGACTCGCACGAATTGCCCGGGTTTGTGGTGATCCCCGACCCGCGCGGTCTGCCCGCCGGCGGAAGCATCAACTGGACCAACGGCTTTTTGCCGGCGCAATTCCAAGGAACGATGGTCCGCAGCAGCGGAACCGCGATTGACGACCTCTTTCCGGCGAAAAGCATTTCCCCGACAACTGAAAAAGCGACCCGCGAGCTGCTCTTGGAACTCAATCGCAAACATCTAGAGGCGCGTGCCGGTGAAGACGAGTTGGCGGCGCGAATCCGCAGCTACGAACTGGCCGCCCGGATGCAGCTGGCGGTGCCGAAGGTGTCAGCCCTGCAGAGTGAAACACGGCAGACTCACGAGGCGTACGGCATCGGTCAGGAGCCGACAAATGATTTCGGCCGCGGCTGCCTATTGGCGCGGAGGTTGCTGGAGCAGGGAGTGCGATTTGTTCAATTGTTCTCCGGCGGGGCCTTCGGCAGCCCGCGAATCAATTGGGACGGCCACGAGGATATGGTCCGTAACCATACGCGCGAAGCGACACGTATCGACCAGCCTGTCGCCGCCTTAATTGGCGATCTCCGTCAGCGAGGTCTGCTTGACGACACGCTGGTGCTCTTCACAAGCGAGTTCGGCCGCACACCATTTACGCAGTCCGACGCGGGCGTTTTAGGAAAGGGACGCGACCATAATCAGTACGGATTTACCGTCTGGATGGCGGGCGGCGGATTGAAGCACGGAATCGCCTACGGCGCAACTGATGACTTTGGACTACGTGCATCTGAAGAGATCCTGAGTTGGCACGACTTTCATGCAACCGTGTTGCATCTATTAGGGATCGACCACGAGCGGCTAACCTACTATCATAACGGCATCAAGCGCCGCCTCACGGACGTCAAAGGTGAAGTGATTGATGAAGTGCTCGCATAAATGAAACACGAAAGGACTGATTGAACCGGAGGGAACCGTTGGAACCGAGGGCCTTTAGACGTGCCGGCCAGGCAACCGCGCACTACGATACTTTACCGATCGGCATCGGTCTATTTGACAGCCGTTTTCACTGTCGCTATGCGAACCGGCGGTTCGCTGAAGTGTTGGGCCTGCAACCGACGGAGACATCCGGTCAAGATCTCTTCGAGTTACTCCCCGATCATGCGGATGAATTGACTGCGCACCTTGAAGCGGCTATGCACGGGTACGAGTCGCAGCATCCGCTCATGCTGTCTACCGGGGACACCGAAGTTCCGACGTTGATGTGCCGATTCAGTCGCCATGAATCGGGTGATGGGGCAATGCCGGGAGCCTGCATGACGGTTGACGAACTGCCGGCTTCGTTGTGGACCGAGCAAGATCATCAGTCCTTGCCGTGCGACGCAACGACCGGTATGCCGACGGAGTCTTGGTCGGCGCTGGTTGAGAGCGAGCGCAAACTTCAACTGATGATCGACTCCATTCCGGCGTTTGTCATGTATATCGACAATGATACTCGCTACTGCTTTGTGAATCGATACTACGAGAAACGGTTTAAAGTCCCCCGCGATCAAAACATCGGCAAACGGGTCAAGGACGTTATTAGTTCCAAAACCTATAACTATTTCATGCCGAAGATTCGGCAGGCGCTGGACGGAAAAACACTTCGATTCATCGCTACGACCCAAGATCAGCAGGGGAAACAGAGAATCTTAGAATCCCAGATTGTGCCGGACATCGACGAAGACGGCCAGGTTCTTGGTTGCGCGTTCATGGGATTGGATATTACGGAACGCAAACAGGCAGAAGACGACTTGCGAACGTCCGAGGAAACGAGCCGTACGATTATGGACAGCTCGCTGGACTATATTGTCAAGATCTCACCTGAAGGAATCATTCAATACATCAACCGTTCGATCACGAGTATGACCGTCGAGCACGTCATTGGAAAGTCGCTGTTTGATTACATCGACAACGATTTCAAGAAGTCAACGGCGGAATGTCTGGAGGAAGTGGCAAGAACCTGTAAGCCCGGACGGTATGAGTCCCAGTATCACCATTGCAGTGGAAAGACTTATACCTTCGATGCACGGGTGAATCCGATTCTATGCGGTGACAAAGTCGTGGCGATGATCATCAATTCTCGCGACGTCACTGACCAAAAACGGGCTGCTTCCGAGATTCGCATCCGCGCCGCACAACATGCGGCCGTCGCCGGTCTTGGCCTGCGCGCATTGGGAAGCGTGGAGTTGACGGAGTTAATGCAGGATGCGGTCGAAGTATTGGCGAAAGTTATGCCCGTCGACTTCGCCAATGTGATGGAACTGATGCCCGACGCGGAGCACTTTTTGTTTCGCGCTGTCGTCGGCTGGGATCCGGCGTGGGTTAACCGCCGCGCGCTGCCGATCGACGAGACCTCACAGGCGGGGCGGACGTTCAAAACGGGTGAGCCGGTGATCGTAGAGGATTTTGATCATGACGCGCGGTTTGTGCGCACACCCGCACAAGAGGAGGCCGCGGTGATCAGCGGCGTGACGGTCGTCATCCCCGGTGTCGATTCCCCGTATGGAATACTGGGAGTGCATTGCCGTTCCAGACGTCAATTCTCGAACGATGACATCAGCGTTCTCCAGACCGTCGCCAACGTGTTGGCGGAAGCCATCGACCGGACGCGGATTCTGCAGTCGCTCAAAGTCAGCGAGCGCCGCTACCAGACGTTGGCCCGCATTTCGCCGGTTGGAATTTTCCGGACTGACGCCTTCGGAAAATACGTCTACGTTAACCAGCGCTACTGCGAGATCTCCGGCATTACCACTGATCAAGCGATGGGGGAAGGTTGGAGCCGCGCATTGCACGCAGACGACCGCTCGCGCGTCTGCAACTACTGGCAGCTTTGTTGTGAGACCGGCGAGCCGTTTCACGAGGAGTTTCGATTTGCCGACCATGGACAATCGGTTCGGTGGGTCATCGCCCAGGCAGTTCCGGAAACGGACCGGTTCGGTGATGCGGTCGCATTTGTGGGGACGATCACCGACATCACTCAAAGGCGGCAATTGGAGCAGGAGGCGCAGCTTCGCCGTGACGAGCTGATCCACATTTCCCGCTTGAACACGATGGGCGAAATGGCGTCGGGCTTGGCGCACGAACTCAATCAGCCGCTGGCGGCCGCCGCTATGTATGCTGAATCGTGCGTGCGCAAAATAAATTCCGGTTCCGGTTCTTGCGAAGAAATCACACCGTTGTTGGAAAAGATGTGGGACGTCATTGTGCGAGCCGGCGACATCATCCATCGGCTGCGCGACTTCGTCAAAAAGAAACCACACGCGCTGGTGAGACTCCAGCTCGAAGAACTATTCGACGACACGCGGGAGATGCTGGATTGGGAATTGAGGGACAAGGCGATCTCGATGACCGCCCATTTCGAGAAACCGTTGCCGGATGTCATGGGGGACCGCGTTCAACTGCAACAGGTTGTGATCAATTTGGTCCGCAATGCGACTGAGGCGATCACCGAATCGGGCTCCGATGGAGGCCGAATCGAGTTGTCGGCGTTCCGCTCCGCGGGGGGAGTGACCATGCGTGTTGCCGCCAATGCGGCCACAAGTTGCGAACTGGTGCTCGACAATCTGTTTGACACGTTCTTCACGACCAAACCTGAAGGAATGGGAATCGGGTTATCCATTTGCCGTTCGATCGTCGAAGCACACGCCGGCCGGATCTCCGCGTGCCGAAATGATCAAGGGGGGCTAACGATCGAAGTTAGCCTTCCGTCTGCGCCGGACGACTCGCATCCGGCGTCTCCCCGCGCATGAACGCTGCGAGCACCAGTCCCACGACCAGTGGCGCAGACGCGTTATAGGCGGCTTGGTACAGTTTCCAGGACCACGAAATCTGCCACCACACCGCGTCGCCGCAATCAATCAAAACGGCTGCCGTAACTCCTACGAGCGCAGCCACTTTGACCCGATCGACATATCTGGGCAGAGCTTTGGAGGTGCGTTGAAGCAGCAACGCGATCAGCAAAACGACGCATGCGTTCAGCACAAACCCCTTAATCATGATCGACGAATCGTGCATCGGCCGCCCTTGCGGCGACAGCATATGCACGAAGGCGACCGGCCCGCTTGAAAACAGCGCTTCGGTCTCTTCAGGCTCCTGCGAAAAGGAGGGGACATAATAAGTGCCGCGCTCGGGAAATTGCTCGAGCAATTGTCGGCCCACTGTCACGTCTTCCTTGGCCGACAACCACAGCATCGTCCGATACGGGCCGAATCCCCAGACCAACATCCCCCACGCGTTGAGTGCGACCCATGCCAAAACCGCTCCGACCAGAAACCGCTGCATAATGGATTTCCCCTGATTGAGAGTTAATCGGCCATGTGAGTGATTCAACGCCAAACTCAATCCGCAGTCCGTGCGTCGCGGTTACTTCGCAGGCAATGTCCTCACAAACTTGACCGCTTGGTTGACCCACTCTGACAGATCGTCGTCGTCGTCAACACCTTCTGGTTCCACCATTACCCAGCCACGCATGACTTTTCCCGTGATGTCGAATTCACGTGTGTTCGGATCGGACAGGGCCGTTTCGTAACCATCCAAACCCAAACGAAGAATCAAAAACTCCTTCCAGACGCCGACACACATGTTTCCGCCCAGCAGAAACCCGACGCCTCCGAACATCTTTTTCTCGGTGAATCCCTTCTTGCGTTTGAACAGCGGGCGAACGCGCTTGGCTAAGTGTTCATCATATGCCATGAATCAAATCCGCGAGTGTGACGTCGAAGGGATCACCGGGAAGTCGGCCTGGAGCGAACGTTAAGCTGACCGTCGCTGCTTTCCGGGGAACTGGTAAACCAGTGAGATGACAAATCCGGCCAGCAGGAATTGGAGCGCCAAATAGGTTGTCTCCAAGGCGAACCAAGTCGTCAGCGGCTCCAACGGATACTTCGCCGCTTCTGACAGTACATGCATCGTCCAATGATAGACACCCATCACCGACGCGATGATCAGCGTTCCTGCGACAATCGATCGGCCACGGTACAGATAAGGGTAGATCAGTGAAAGCAAAAATCCCTGCATCACGATCGAGATGAATCCGAAGGCAATGATCGGTTCGTCACGGCTGAAGTATCCCAGCTTGCGGTAAATCCGTTCAAAGAGGACAAGATGCCACACGTATGCCAAGGGGAACGTCACCGCAGCATAGCCAAGGGTGCCGAGTACGAGTTTGGATGGTTGGAATCTTGACTCTGGGGGCAAAGGAGTCATTCGCCAGGTCTTCTTCTACGCGGTCAGTTACTAAGCAGTGTTCGACGACGGCCGGATCACTCTGACTCGAGCCATTGCTGCAGGACGTCAATACACAGATTCCAGCCCTGATTGTGCTCGTTGGCGGCGGCGGAACCGGGGAAGTGTTCGTGTGTGAGCACGATCTCCGTTGAGTCGCCCTGCTCAAGAAATTCCACTGTGACCAGCGTTTCGTCCATTTCCATTCCCGGCGGTTCCCAAAACCAGGTGTAGACGACTTTGCGCGGCGGATCGATCTCACGGAATTCTCCTCGACAGACATGCGACTGTCCTGCCTCGGGATCGTGCATGCTCAATCGGTAGTTGCCGCCAACCTTCAGATCGACTTCCGCGAGGTCCGTCTTCCAAGCGGGATTGCAACGCCACCAATGCTTGAGGTGCTCTTCCTGCGTCCAGGCCTCAAATACGCGCTGTTGCGGCGCGTTGATTGTGCGGCGAATTGTCAGTGAAACATCGTGGGAAGAGGCATCAGTCATGATGGTGGCTCCTGCTGCGATTGCTCAAGGTATTCCGCCAACTGATCGAGTTGAGCGTCCCAAAACCGGCGATATCGCGCCACCCACTCAGCCGCCTCGACCAGTGGTGCGGTCTGCAAGCGGCACTTGCGTGTCCGGCCCTCACGCTGCTGCGAGATCAATCCCGCGCGCTGTAAGACACGCAGATGTTTCGAGATTGCCGGTGCGGAGACCGGAAAGGGTTCGGAGAGTTGAGCGACGGTCATCTCGCCGTTGGTCAAGCGGGCCAGCATCTCACGACGCGTGGGGTCAGAGAGCGCGAAAAAGGTTTCATCAAGCTCGTGTGATCGTGAATTAACCATATGGTTAATATATGTGGTGGGCACGGCTCTGTCAAGCAGTTAGATCACGGCAGAAAGCGTAGCGGCAAGCGGGAATGACCAGCAATTCGCCGAGGTGACTATAATTGGAATTGCATCGCTGATTTGGTTGATGATTTCGGCAATCCGCATCAAGTCATGCACCGTGAACTGCGCAGGCTATCTATTGTTGGAGAGCAATTGCCTGACGTAAGCGGGCAACTACGGTACACTTGGGGCCCAAAAACCATTAAGGTGGCGTGTTTCTTCGACCTTCCTGAGAAAGTGAGCTTCTATGAGTTCGTTTGACGCCGCGCGGCTCTACTTTGAACATGCCGCGGAGCACATGGGTTTGTCGCAGAATATGCGGACTTTGTTGCTGACGCCCGAGCGGACTCTGAAAGTGCAAGTGGCGATCGAACGGGACAACGGCGAGATCGGCACGTTTATCGGTTATCGCGTGCAGCACAACAGCGCCCGCGGCCCAATGAAAGGCGGGCTCAGATTTCATCACGAAGTGGACGCCGACGAAGTGCTTACACTGGCGTCACTAATGACGTGGAAAACGGCGCTGGTCAACATCCCCTACGGGGGAGCGAAAGGGGGCGTCACGGTCAACGTCCACAATCTCAGTCATGGTGAACTGGAGCGCCTCACGCGGAAATTCGTCGACGAAATCCACGATTTCATCGGACCAGACAAGGACATCCCCGCGCCGGATATGGGAACCGACGCGCAGGTCATGGCGTGGATTATGAATCAATACTCCAAGTTCCATGGATTCAACCCGGCGTGCGTCACAGGAAAGCCACTGGAGTTACACGGTGCAGACGGCCGCAAAGAGGCCACCGGACGCGGTGTCGGGATTTGCACGTTGGAGGTGCTCCGTCGCAAGAAAATGGACGTGAAAGAAACCACGTTTGCGATTCAAGGTTTTGGCAACGTCGGCAGTCATGCTGCGCGATTTCTGCACGATCACGGCGCAAAGATTGTGGGCGTGACCGATGCTTCGGGAGGAGTTTGGAATTCCGACGGCCTGGACATTCCGGTATTGCAGGAGTACGTGGAGCAAGAAGGGGGCGTCGCCGCGTTTGAAGGAACCCATCCCGTGGACAACGACGAGTTGCTGACGAGCGAGGTGGATGTGCTGATACCCGCCGCCATCGGCGGAGTGCTGAACGTGGAAAATGCGCCGCATGTGCAAGCGAAGGTCATCATCGAAGCAGCCAACAATCCCACCGTGCCGGAGGCGGATGAGAGTTTTGCCAAACGGGACATTCTGGTCCTGCCCGACATTCTAGCCAATGCAGGGGGCGTGACGGTCAGTTACTTTGAGTGGGTGCAAAACCGGCAGCACTTCCGCTGGGATCTGGAACGAGTCCGGAAGGAACTCGACCGCATTATGGTGGAAAGTCTGAACAAGGTTTGGGACATCGCGGAGGAAAAAGGCGTTTCGCTGCGCACCGCGTCGTATATCATTGGGCTGGGCCGCGTGGGCCGCGCGACGGTTCTGGGAGGGATGTAATATCGTGTCGAAGATCTCTGCGCAAAGTTTTGTCGATTGTCCGCTGTTCGATAAAATGTCGATTGGCGAGTTGGATCTCGTCGTTCAACTGTTGTCGATCGAGAACTACGCCGCCGGAGATGCGATCATCGCGGAGGGCGAATCACAAGCTGTGATCTGGATCGTGGTCGAAGGCAGTTGCCGGGTCTACAAGCGTACCAAAGACGGGGGCCAACGTGAGTTGGCGGTCATCGAAGCTCTGCGTACGTTCGGCGAGATGTCGTTCTTCCACCCCGCCCCGCATTCCGCCACCGTCAGAGCGGAGACCGACGTCACCGTGGCGCGTTTCGACCGGGCTCGATTCTTCAGTCTGGTCGACCTACGATCCCGCGCCGCCCTCAAGATCGCGTTTAACACGGTCGGTGTCTTGTCCGAGCGGCTGCGGATGATGGACGATTGGGTCTGCGACAATGTGGAAAACGAGGAGCGCAGCGGCAACAGCCAGGAGTGGGGCGAGTTTCGCTCAAAGCTCTACAGCGAATGGCAATTCTAAGTTTGCGGCACAGAGTTGCGAGATTGGTCGGGGGGAGTGACCGTTGAAACTATTGATCCTCGGCGCCCATCCCGATGATGCCGAATGGCATGCGGGCGGTTTGGCGACACTGTACTGCGCCGCCGGACACAACGTGCGAATGGTTTCCGTGACCGACGGCCGCGCAGGGCATCACACCCTGCCGCCGGATGAGTTGGCGGCGCTCCGCACAGCTGAGGCGGCCGCCTCAGCTGCTATCATCGGCGCCGAGTATTGTGTCT
Organism: Planctomycetales bacterium; assembly: GCA_028285345.1. Classification (GTDB taxonomy): domain Bacteria; phylum Planctomycetota; class Planctomycetia; order Planctomycetales; family Planctomycetaceae; genus Symmachiella. The sequence goes on along the minus strand of JANQPT010000034.1, from coordinate 65,792 downwards.
GGGATTTTCCCGACGGCGAGTTGCAGCCGACGCTGGAGGTGCGAAGGAGAATCATCGCTGAAATTCGCAGCTTCGAACCGGATCTTGTGCTGACGCACCGAATCAACGACTATCACCCCGACCATCGCGCCGTCGGGCAAGCGGTGCAGGATGCGTCTTATCTGGTGACGGTGCCGCACATCGTTCCGGACGTCCCGCCGCTCCGGCAGGATCCGGTCGTCGCCTACATGCCCGACCGGTTCACCAAACCCTATCCGCTTTGCGGTGATATTGTCATTGACGTTGGTCCGCACATCGAAACGATTGTGGATATGCTCGCTTGTCACCGGTCGCAGATGTACCAGTGGCTGCCGCATAACCTGAGGATCACCGATCGGATTCCCCCCGAGGAGGCAGAGCGCCGCCAGTGGCTCGGGCAATGGTACCGCGCTCATTTGCGTCCAATGGCCGACCGCTATCGCAGAGAGTTGATTACAGAATACGGCGAGCAGCGGGGGCGTGAGATTGAGTTTGCAGAAGTGTATGAGATCAGCGAGTACGCGGGCACATTGAACGCGCCAGACCGTGAACGTCTGTTTTGGGAATTTCAGCGATGAGGACCGCCGACCGTACCGGTTAGCGGCCACGGGCAAATTCAAAATAAAAGAGGCTCCAATGAGAATCCGAATTGCGGTCGTGTCCATCTGTGCATTTGTCACAACTCATACCGGCGGCTTGTTGGCAGCCAATTCCGACAGTCGGCAATTGGCTGCCTACATTCACATTCCCCAATGTTTCGACGAACAGACGACGATTGCCGAACGTGAACAAGCGATCGAAGCCGCGCTTGATCAATTCCAAGCGTTGGGACTGAAGACAATTGTGCCATACGCCACGACCACGGGCGGAGTCGCGCACTATCCCAGCACGATCATCACTGAGCGTCGCTACGGCGATTGGGACCCGGTGGGCGTTTTCGTGCGAGGCGCCCGGCAACGGAGTTTAGACGTGCATCTGTGCATTCCGGTACTCAATAGCGGCCATGCCAAACCAGCGGGCATTTTGAAGCAGCATCCGGATTGGGCGTTGCGCGACAGCGACGGCCAGCCGGTGGGCGGAATCTCACCTGGCCATCCACAGGCCCGCAAATGGGTCGTGCAAGTGCTGGAAGAAATCACGGACCGCTATCAGCCGGATGGATTGTTGCTCGACTATCTCCGCTATCCGAGCATGGAGACCCAATTTGAGCCGCATTCAGCGGCGCGGTTTGCGAAATGGCGGGAGGCGCATGATTCACTCAACGACAAACAGCAACTGCAGCAATTCCGCGAACAATTGCTGACTGAATTGGCGGCGATGATCAGCGGTCGAATTCGCGAAAAACGGCCGGATCTGCACTTGGCGATCTACTCATGGGGCCACCACGTAACGAGCGGCCATCGGGTGGGGCAAGCTTGGCCGCAATGGGCGGCGAAGGGCTACATCGATGAGGTCAACGTCTGCGGCTATTGGTATCCGGATTCGTATCCAGCGCGTTGGGGCAAGACGCACTTGGAAGCATTTCGTACGGTTCTGGGCGAAAGCCGTCGGCTGCTCGAACCGGCCGCCGGCCGGACGAAATTGACGTTTGCCTTGGGAGTCAAAACGAGCCATGGGCGGGTGCAAGACGTCGCTGAAATTGCAGACTATCTGCGCGAGGCGGACCAGATGGGTGCCGACGGAGCAACGTTTTTCACTTGGTCGTATCTGGAACCGTTCTTGCCGCAATTGGAAACGAGCGGAGTCCTCAAAGCCTACGCGGCAGGCCGGCCGATTCCGCAGTCGGGGCAGACGCACACGAAACAAGGGGCGAGGAATCCAGCCGATCCAACCGTCGGCACCCTGCTTGTCGCTACGAAAGACTCGTCTGAGACTGCGCGGCAAACAGCGAATTTTGTGGGCGACGGCACGGGCGATCAGGCCGAGATCAACGCCGCGATCGCCGCTCTGCCTGCGGCGGGAGGCACGGTACTGCTTGCGGAAGGGACTTATGACATTCGCAAGATTGACGGAAAACTGGGCGGCGTATTGATCGAGCGAAGCAACGTCGTTCTCGCCGGTCGCGGCCCGGCGACGAAACTGATCCTCGCCCCCGATCAAAATACCAACGTGATTCGCATCATTGGCTCAGGAGTGCATCACGTCACGATTCGGGACCTCTACGTTGATGCCAACCGCGCGCAAAACAGCGCCGGTAAGGGCGACCCCAACATCTCGCACGACCGGTTCGAGTTCTGCGGCATCAAGGGTTACCGCCGTGCTCCCGGCGGAACGGGCAACGAAGACCTGCGGCACATCACCGTTCGCAATTGCGAAGTCCGCAACGCGCACCGCTTGGGGATCATGCTTGAGGGAGTCAATCTGCGTGTGCTGGACAACATTCTGGGCAACGCCGGGTCCGATTCGGTCGAGTTATTGACCGGTCCCGGCATGATTCGCGGCAACTACGTTGAAATCACCGGGCAGACACACGTCGCCATCGGCTCGGATCGCGGCAATTCGATTCAAATGTCCGACAACGTGGTCCACGTGCGCAAGGGCGGCGCGTTGGACATCGGCTTTCGGTCGTGGGCCGACTCTCAGCGTCACGTGATCAACGGCAATGTGCTGATCGTCGACCCCGGCGGTCGGTGTACCCTTGCAATGGACTTGCGCGGCCAGATGCAGACCGTCACCGGCAACACGGTGGAGGATCTCAACGCGAAGTCACCGACGCGCATCCGTATCGGCGGCGGCAACACGATCTTGTCGGGCAACACGCTAAAGAACGTGATCATCGAAGTGAACGATACCTACGGCGATGAGAAACCGATTGTGGTGCGAGACAACATTTTGGATAATTCGCGTGTGAACCATAAAAACGGGGATCTTCAGCAGTAACGTCGAAGTTACAATACGTGGCCACCCTGAAAGAGTAGCAACGCGTTTCTAGGCGCGGTAGACTCGACGCAATGACCGCCACGTTCGAGTGAGGTTCCTCATGGACAATCCCCCGCCCATCGATTTTCTCACCCGGCACAGACACCTCACCCGCCGGTATTTCCTTCGCTTCGGCGCCGCCGGAATGGCGGCGATGAGTGCCCTCCCCTTGTTTGCCGCCTCGTCGAAGCGGGACCCGGTGCTGCAAAAGGCCATCGATGAAATCGAACCGTGGCTGACGAAGCAGGATGACTTTGAAGACGTCTCCCGCGGCAAACCGAAGCCGCATTCACTGGATGAGGAACGTCGCAAGGAGGTCGGTCTTACGCGTGACACGTGGTCGCTCGAGGTCATCAGCGATCCGGAACACAAGGCCAAAGTGCGCAAGCCGCTCACCAAAGCAAAGAACACCGCCTTCAACTTTAAGGATCTCATGCAATTGGCGCAAACCCGCGCCGTGCGGTTTCCGAAGTTGATGACCTGCCTCAATATTGGTTGTCCGCTGGGCAACGGAATCTGGGAAGGAGTTCCGTTACGCGATGTGTTGTGGCTGGCGCAACCCAGCAAGGATCTCCGCCGCGTCTATTATCACGGATACCACAACGACGATCCCGAGCAAATGTTCCGCAGTTCGCTGCCGGTGGGACGCGTGTTGGAAGACCTTTACGGACTGCCGCCGGTGATTCTCTGCTACAAACTCAACGGCCAGTGGCTGACGCCTGAGCGCGGCGCTCCTGTGCGGGTCGTCGTTCCCGAAGCGTACGGGTTTAAGAGCATCAAATGGCTGACGCACCTGTATCTCTCTAACCGCTGGGCCGCCAACGATACCTACGGAGAAAAGAACAACGACGTCGACAGCCCGCTGAAGACATTTTGCGAAACGCTCTCCGTGCCGACGACGGTGAAACCGGACCAGCCGATTGCCGTCACCGGATATGCACAGGTCGGCGTCTCCGGGCTAAAGAAGGTCCAAGTCTGGATCCACAACGACGACGAGGAACCGCCCGCCGGCGGCAAATACTTTGCCAACGCCCCTTGGCGCGACGCCGAGGTTCTGCCGCCGCCGCAAGCATGGGGCGGCGGCCTCGCCGAGGATCGAATCCCGCCCGGCACGCGCGGGTTCGATCCGCAGACCGGCCGGCCGCTCCATTGGCCGCTGAAACTCTCCAAGGCACATTGGGCGGCGCTGTTGCCGGGACTTCCGGCCGGCAAATACACGCTTCGCTGTCGCACCGTTGACGAGAACGGCATCGCCCAACCGATGCCCCGACCGTTTCGCAAGTCGGGCCGTGCCGTGATCGAGCAAGTCGGCATCACGGTCAAGTCGTAGCGGACCATGCTGACAATCTGCAGCACATTTCCGCTTCGGCTGGTCCAGTGCCACGCTCATCAGTTTGCCGGACGTTCAAGGGTGACATTTGGCGCGCGTCGGTTATGATGTGCAGTGCGTCTGCGGCTCGGCGTGTGAGTCGCCGCCGAGCGCTGTTTTGTGCAGCCGACTGTTTAACCTCACCGTCGCGGGAAAGCACTCATGACTTGGCGTACAACCATGGGGCGAATGGGCAGCCAGTTGTTGGTTTGTCTGGTCGTGACGCTCTGCTGCGGCTCGTGCGCGCGAGTTGAGGAGGAAGGCAAGGTCCTGCGGCTGCCGCTACGATCCGACGATCCCAAGTCGCTCGATCCGGTGCAAGGTTCGACGCAGTACGACAACAAGGCGACCTGCCAGATTTACGAGACTCTCGTGCAGTACAAATATCTGGTCCGGCCACTAGCGCTCGAGCCGCTGTTGCTCAGCGAGATGCCGACGGTTTCGGAAGATCGGCTGACCTATCACTTTAAGCTCAAAAAAGGCGTCTACTTCCATGACGACCCGTGTTTTCCCGACGGCAAGGGACGGGAACTGGTAACGGATGACGTATTCTATTCCTGGAAACGAATGGCCGATAAGGGCAACAGTCCCAAGAGCTGGTGGCTGTTTGAGAATACGATTCAGGGTTTCGATAACTTCCGGGATGAACAGAACAGCGCGGTCGATGCAAAGAAGAAGGCCATTGCGGCGAGTACCTCAGCGGATGACGGGCAAACGACATGGCGGTTGTTTGAGGTGTTTGCCAAGAAATCGGGTGATGACGGAATTGAAGAAGTGGCCTTCGACTATGATGTGCCGATTGAGGGATTCCAGAAGATCAATGACTATGAATTCCACGTGATTCTCAAAGAGCCGGTGCCGCGATTCATGTGGGTGCTGGCGATGTTTCAGACGGCGATAGTGCCGCGTGAAGCGGTTGAAACTTACGGCAAACGTTTTGGCAGGCATCCCGTCGGAACTGGTCCGTTTACGCTGGCCGAAGACGATTGGCTGCCGGGCCAGCGGATGGTTTATTACAAGAACCCGAACTACCACGCCAGCTACTACCCCAGCGAACATATGCCGGATGACGTGGCCGAGGGATGGACCAAGGACGCCGGCAAACGGCTGCCGTTGGTCGACCGGCTGGAGTTTCATTTCTTTGTACAGGACCAGCCGATGTGGTTGTCATTCCGCACGGGCAAGCTCGATTATACCGAGGTGCCCGACGAGTACTTCGACGAAGCGTTTATCAAACGGACTCGCCAGCTCCGGCCGAAGTACACGCGGGAGGGCATCACTGCACAGCGCGTGAAACTGCTGGACTTCATCTTTCGCGGGTTCAACATGGAAGATGAGCTGTTGGGCGGATATGACGAGAAGAGCAAGAAGTTGCGGCAGGCGATTTCTCTGGCAGTCGACTTGGACGAATTCAACGAGGTGTTTTATAGCGGCATCAACTCCGTCTACGACGGCCCAATTCCGCCAGGTCTGGACGGCCATCCCACCGATGGTCGGGCGAAGGAGAGCTACCGCGGTCCCAACTTGGAACGCGCGCGGAAGTTGCTCGCTGAAGCGGGCTATCCCGACGGAAAAGGGTTGCCGCCGATCGAGTTTTACACCAGCACCGGCCGCAATAACGCCGAACAAACGGAATTGCTGAAGCGGCAGTTGTCGAAGATCAACGTAAACCTCAAACCCAATCTCGTCGAATTCTCGACATTGATTGAAAAGGTCAACAACAAAAAGGCGCCCTTATTCGGGTTTGCCTGGGGTTCGGACTATCCCGATGCGGAGAACAACCTGGCCCTGTTCTACAGCCCCAATGTCTCGCCCGGATCGAACCACTACAACTACAATCGGCCAGAATATGACCGGCTCTATGAACAGGCGCGGACGATGCCCCCCTCGCCGGAGCGTACAAAACTCTACGTCCAAATGCGGGACATGCTCATTGAGGACACGCCGTACGTTGGCTCGATGGGCCGTACGCGGTCGTATCTGATCAATCCCTGGCTGAAGAATCTCAAAGTCAGCGAGACCTTCAGCAATTGGCCCAAATACCTGGACGTCAGCGAACCGCGGGTCTACGCCACGGAAGAAGTGAATTAGTCTCGACACAGAATGATTGACAGATGTGGTCCTACATCATTCGACGTTTGATTTATTACGTTCCTGTCTACCTGGCAGTTTTGCTATTGGTAATGGCGGTGCTCCGCGTGCAGGATCCGGTGACAATGCACTTGGGCAAAAACGCCACAGAAGAACGAATGGCGGATGTGCGAAAGGAATTTGGTCTCGATCAACCGTTTTTGTTGCAGTACGCCGTTTTTCTGAAGAGTACGTTGACGCTCGATTTCAGCGAGAACAGTTGGGACTTCCCCGGCGTTACCGTCGGAAGCATGATTCGCCGGGCGATCGTCCCCAGCTTGTCAATCACTGTACCTGCGCTGATCCTGACTACGATTCTCTCGATCTGCGTCGGAATGGTTTCCGCTTACTACCGGGGCCGCAGTATTGATAAGTCGTTGGTCTTTTTGGCGGTGTTGGGAATGTGTGTCAGCTTGCTGGCGTACATTATTCTGGGGCAATATGTCGGCGCTTATTTGATCGCTCGAGACACCGGCCATCAGATCTTCGCCATCCAGGGGTACGAACCGGGGCTGAAGTACTGGGCACATTACTGCCTGTTGCCGGTGCTGATTTCGGTCATCGTGGCCATGGGATACGACACACGGTTCTATCGGGCGGTGATGGTTGAGGAAACCGGCAAGGACTACATCAAGACCGCGCTGGCCAAGGGCATCAGCAAACAACGAGTGATGTTTGTACACATGCTCAAAAACGCGATGATTCCCATCGTGACCCGCGTGATGATCACGCTGCCTTTCTTGATCACCGGGGGGATCGTGATGGAGATGTACTTCGGCATCCCCGGCATGGGTCGCGCCTTGATCGTTGCGGTAAACTCCAAAGACTTTCCCGTCATCCAGGCGTTTACCGCCGTGTTCGCAGCGCTGTTTATCATCACGATTATTCTGACCGACGTGCTCTACGCCCTGGTCGATCCGAGGGTTCGCCTCTCATGATCTTCAATTGGAAGGAATCCCGGGCCGCACGCAAGTTCTTTCGCAGCCGACTTTCGGTTGCGGCGCTGATCGTGATCTCCTGCTACTTGGCGGTGGCTGCGGTGATTTTGGTTCCGGAATGGTATTACAAACTGCGGCAAAAGCTGGATGATAAATATCAGCCTCCAAAAAACTACGGCCTCGTTTCGCTGGAGGCGTCCAAAGGCCGTGTGGGCACCAAGAATATGCCGGGCCTTTTCTTGCAGCCGGAACCGGAGCAGCGGTTGCAGCGCTGTGAGCGGCTGCTGGAAATCGTCGATCGGGCATTGAAAAAATCGAATCCCCAAGAAGCCCTTGCGGATATCGATTTCGGAACGCTCAAAGTTGCAGAGCGGCCGCTTCCGGAGTTGCGTCAACTCGTTGACGAGGGATGGCAAATCTTTGACTCGTTGGCGGTGGTCGCGAATCTCAATGAGGCTCCCGAACTGCAGCCGAAACTTAAGGAACTGGAGCAGGTTGTCAACGAGTTGTATCCGCCGCCGACCGGCCGAGACGCGTTTTGGCGCAACGTCGAGATGCTGCTCGGCACCGATCGACAGGGACGTTCGATCATGCTCCGTGCCGTCTATTCAATCAAGGTTGCTGTACAGATCGGTGTCGTCACGGCCCTGGTCGCGGTATTGTTCGGCGCGCTGCTGGGAACCGCCGCGGGTTTCTTCGGTGGATGGGTCGATCATGCGGTGATTTGGCTCTATACCACGTTTTCGTCGATTCCGAATCTCGTGTTGCTGGTGTTGTTGGCCTACATGTTCACCGGCACGATTTGGGATGGGACGCTGATCCCGGTCTACGTCGCATTCAGCTTGACGTTTTGGATCGGCCCCTGCCGCGTCTTGCGGGGGGAGACGCTGAAGATCAAAGAGCTGGAATACGTACAGGCGGCAACCGCCATGGGCTGCGGGCGGTTCTATATTATCCTGCGACACATACTGCCCAACGCCGCCTACTTGTTGCTGATCAATTTTTCGCTGCTGTTCATCGGGGCGATCAAGTCAGAGGTGATTCTGAGCTTCCTCGGTTTGGGCGTCAAAGACGGTCCGAGTTGGGGCATCATGATCAGCCAGTCCGGATCGGAAGTCATCAACGGCTTTTTCTGGCAGATCGGTGCTGCGACGCTGTTCATGTTTGGGCTCGTATTGGCCTTCAATATCGTCTCGGACGCTTTGCAGGACGCGTTTGATCCACGACATCTATAACGCGCCTCCATTCTGCCGGAAAACGCACGCTTACCAAGGTCGGAGAGTTGCCCGCCATGTCCGCCAATGCCTACGAGGCGATGCCGACTCCCATTGGGCGGACCGGGTTGGTCTGCGGGCCGCTGCTCTTCTTGGCGATCTTGAATTACCCAGGGTGGCCCGGCATGCCGGTTGAAGCACAGCGGATGCTGGCGGTGACTGCGCTGATGGCCCTCTGGTGGGTGACACAGGCCGTACCGATCGCCGTGACCAGTTTGCTACCGCTGGCCTTGTTTCCCCTGCTTGGAATCGAATCCGCGTCGGTGGTTCCCGCCGCATACATGAACCAGAGTATCGTGCTCGCCATGGGCGGATTCATGATTGCCCTGGGGATCGAACGGTGGGGTTTGCACCGGCGGATCGCGTTTCACATCGTCCAGTTTCTGGGGACCGGACCGCGGAGGATTGTATTGGGGTTCATGTGCGCGACGGCGTTTTTGTCGATGTGGATCAGCAATACCGCCACCACGCTATTGATGCTGCCGATTGCTTTGGCGATCCTGACATCACTGGAGGAAGTTCTCGCCGACGTCGGAGATCACGACCGGGGCGTCGATCTGTCACGATTGTCGCTGGCGCTGATGTTGGGCATCGCCTACTCCGCTTCAATGGGCGGGGCGACGACGCTGGTGGGAACTCCGACGAACATCACCTTTTCGGGGATCTGGAGTAAGACGTTTCCCGAGGCGCCCGAGATTACCGCCGGACAATGGATGATCGCGTTTGTACCGCTGGGAGTCGTTTTCCTCGGTTGTACTTGGCTGTTGCTGACATGGCGGTTGCCCGCACTGCCACAACTGCAAGAATTGGGCCGCGAGTTCTTCCGTCAACGGATTCGCGATCTGGGCCGCCCGTCGTTGGGTGAGAAGCTGATGCTGACGATCTTTGTTCTCACAGCAGTGCTGTGGGTGACCCGGGGGAAATTTCAGCTTCAGGACCAGGTTCTGTTTGAAGGCTGGGCCGCGGCGCTGGAGCGTGGTCTGCAATCGCTGGGTGTCGCCGGCCGTATTCGCGCTGCCGACATTCATGATTCGACTGTGGCGATGGTCATGGTGGCCTTGATGTTTTGTCTGCCGAGCGGGCGCGACGAACATGGCAAATTGCAGTTTCTGATGAATTGGCAAACAGCATCGCGGCTGCCGTGGGGATTGCTGCTGCTCTTTGGCGGCGGATTCGCGATCGCCTCCGGCTTTAAGAGCACCGGGCTGTCGGAGTTTTTTGGAAGCCAGATCGATGAATCCGCCAAAGATTGGCATTCCGTGGTCCTGGTCGCCTGTCTCTGCTTGTCGCTGACGTTTCTCACAGAGTTTACGTCGAATATGGCGACGACGCAGATCTTTTTGCCGATCCTGGGTGCCGCGGCCATCCGTTTGAATATGGACCCGCGTCTGTTGATGCTGCCGGCCACCGTCTCCGCGAGTTGCGCGTTTATGCTTCCGATCGCGACGCCGCCCAACGCGATTGTCTTCGGTTCCGGTCGCATTCGAATCTTGGACATGGTCCGTTATGGATTTGCACTAAATCTGATCGGGGTGGCATTGATCACCGCGATAACCTTTCTGTGGTTGATGCCGGTCTTGGGTATCGATTCCGAGGCCGTGCCGGATTGGGTGAATTCTGCAGTCAACGCTTCGCCTCAATAGGCCTGTCAGGGCGCCGGCACGAGACTGATGCCCGACCGAGGCATTGCGCCACGGCGCCGTAGAATTTGGTTGAATTTGTGCCCGATCAGCGTTAGAAAAAAGGAAGCGATCCTGCGGATGCGGTCCGCAGTGAACTCATCAACGTCATCTTTCAATTCTTGAGGATTTCCCCATGTATGCACTGAATCGACCTGTTTCTGTCGGCATTCTCGGCTTGGCCGCGGCGCTGATATTCTGCCAGCCCGCATTCGCGGCGGAGGAAGCGGCGGCAAAAGAGAAGACCGCCAAGAAAGCAGTTGATCCCTCCGGAACCTGGCGGTGGGACTATGAAATGGGCGGCGAGACGGTCAACGCCGTCTTGAAGTTGAATTACGACGGCAAAAAGCTGACCGGCACGTTTAAGGGGCATATGGATCCGGTAGAAATCGCCGACGGCAAAGTGAATCAGGATCAGGTCTCCTTCGGATTTAAATTCGAACGTGAAGGCCGAGAGATCGAGGTGACATTTGAAGGTCAGATCAAAGGTGATGGGGTCGATGGCACGATCATGTGGGAGACCGCTGATGACTCGGGCGATTTCGATTGGAGCGCAAAACGGAGTCTCAAGGCCGAGGATGTCGTCGGCACTTGGAAGCTGCGAATTGAACTGCCTGACGGAAATGTGCTCATGCCGCAGATCAAGTTGAATCTCGACGACAAAAAGAAGCTGAGCGGTGAATATCAAGCGGGCAATCCCGATTGGGAATTTAAAGTGGCTGAAATCGCGGTCAAGGACAACCGCTTGAAGTTCACGGTCAGCGGCGACATCAACGGCAATTCGTTAACCGCGAAATACAACGTGCTTCCGCGCGGCCAAAAATTGGCCGGAGATATCGAAGTCGATTTCGGCGGCCAGGCGGGAGACTTGCCGGTCACCGGAAAACTCGAAGCTAAGAAGAAGAAAAAAGACGCGGCGAAAAAGGAAGAGAAGTAACGACCCGATTGCTGACCATGATCCTCCTGCTCGGCCGTGCCTGAACGGTCAGGCAGGAGGATCTTTTTCATCCACAATCTTGCCGACCAATTGTTCCAGCACGTCTTCGAGCGTGACCAGCCCCACTGTTTTTCCGTTTTGAAGCACGACCGCCATGTGCACGTGCTTGTCCCGGAATAGCACCAGCAATTCATCGGACCGCATGTCGGCCTCGACGGTCAGCGCCGGCAAGACGATCGATGAGATCGATTCGTCGCCGCGCCCCACACTCAGCGCCTCCAACAGGTCACGCGCGAGGATCATCCCTCGGACGTCATGCATGTGCTCGCCAAATACGGGGAAGCGCGAAAACGGCTGCCGATTTGCCTGCCGGGCCGCTTGCTGTACTGTGGCGTCGGCATCGACTCCGACGACTTCAGTCGCGGGAGTCATGAGGTCGGCGGCCGTTCGGTCGTTGAGAATAAAAGCGCGGTGGATGAGTTGGCTCTCGTCGGTTTCGATAAGGCCGGCGCGGCTGCCGATATTGACGAGCGAGCGGATTTGCGGTTCGGTTCCGATTGGCCGTTCGCCGCTCTTCAGCAGATTCGATATCCACTCGAGTCCGACGACGAGCGGAAACAGCACGAGCGTCAATACTCGAATTGTCGGTGCAGAATACCGGGCGATCTGCGGCGCATAGTGCGTTCCCAACGACTTGGGAATGATTTCTGAAAAGAGAATTGTCCCCAGCGTCAGAATGACGGTAATCACGCCGATGACCTTGTCGCCGTAAAGCGCGATCGCCTTGTTGCCCGCCAAGATGGGACCGAGAATGTTAATCGAATTGGTGATTAACACGATCACGACCACTGCGCGAGTAATTCGCTGCACGAGACTCCGCAGCGCTCCGGCTCCCCATTGTTTGGCGAGGACCATTTCCTCAACTTCCGCGCGCGAGACACTGAGCACGGCGGCATCCACCATGGCCATGAGTCCGGAAAGTAAGATGAAGACCGTGATGTACAGAATGAGTTCGATCATGGGTTAATCGTTGCCGGCAATGTTTCGGGCAAGACGTGAATTGAGGAACGCATTCCTCGTCCGTCCGGTTTCGTGTTCGACCGTCATGCAGAGTTTTAACGCGCCCCTGCCGGCACGTCCAACCGCAATGCGGGTCATCGGCCTGAGAATGCATCCATCTTCGTTGACGTGTTTTCAGACAATTCGTATAGTACGTGGTTGCCTATATCGCCCGAGTCGCTCGTTTTGTAGCAGTCTCCACTCCACTTCGAGTTTATTGGTTTCTCTGGTGATCGATGCTCTAGTCGATCCGCCACCAACTGACATGGAAGAAGGGAACTTCGCATGAAGACTTCGCGCGGGCCGAATCGTGACAAGCAGCACTCCAGCCGATCCATCCAACTTGATCGCCGGCGGAAATTTCAGTTTCGCCCCGCTTTCGAAACTCTGGAGGATAAGGTCGTGCTCTCTGCGAGTACCGTTGAAGGGCTTGCCGATTCCTTTTCTGCAGCGCAACAAAGCGGGCCGATTCTGACGCTGTCCGACAATTCCGGCTCAGCGGATGATGCACGCATCCAATTTACGACCGCACTTTCGCAGTTCCGTGACGGCGCAGACGACAGCAACTGGGTGCGGCCCGGCTTCGCCGACTCGTTGCATTACGTCGAGATCACCAATACCGGCGACACTCCGCTCACGCTGTTCGAGATCGAAATCAACGCCCCCGGCGTCACAACCGACGTCTCGCTCACATCCGATTCCGCAGACGATATCGTGCTTGCCGCCGGAGAGACCTTGCGGATCAATCTCGTCTTCGACGCGCAGTCGACCAGTCAGCCTCCCTCCTTCGGCGCGGCGTCGCTCGTTGGTGGGGATCCGATGGCGAGCTTTTATCAGCACGATGGGTTGGTCATTTACAGCGACGCCGCCAATCTGCCGGATGCCGACGTCCAACTGCAGGCGGAAGTCACCAGCGCCGCCGACCTGAATTACGACGGCACTGTCAATTTCGCCGACTTGGGCATGATCAATACCGTGTTCGGCATGGACGAAAACGATCCTGACTGGGATCCCACAGCCGACATCAACGGTGACGGCAGTTTCAATTTCAGCGACATCGGACAGTTGAATGTCGATTTTGGGGACGAAGTCACCGCGAGTCATTTTGTGGTCAATACCACTGACGATACCGTCGATGCCAATTTGGGTGACGGTATCGCAGCCGATGCCAACGGCAATACGTCGCTCCGCGCCGCTGTCATGGAGGCCAATGCACTCGCCGGCGCGAATGTGATCATCTTGGATGCGGCCACCTATCAATTCAGTATCGCCGGTGCCGGCGAAGACGCTGCGGCGACGGGTGACCTGGATATTACCGACGACGTATTGATTGTGGGCGTCAATTCCAACGTGACCGTGATTGACGCGGCGGATCTTGACCGCGTATTTCAGGTTCACGGTGATGCCTCGCTGAGCCTGTTTGACGTCACCGTGCAAAACGGATCTGCAGACGACGGCGGCGGAATCTGGAACGACACCGACTCGATCTTGACGATTGGAGATTCGGTAATTCGAGACAACGCGGCGAGCAACGCCGGGGGTGGAATCGACAACCACGGCACGCTCGCGGTCGTGGGCAGCACAATCTTGAACAATACCGCGACCTACGGGGGCGGCATCGCCAGCCTGGGCGACGAAGAAACCGCAGCCAATGTCGTCAGCTTGGTGGCGACTCGAGTCGAGGGGAACTCCGCAAGCTCAATCGGCGGCGGCTTGCTCAACGAGTATGACAATGTGAGCATCACTGCCAGCACGTTCATCAATAATACAGCTGTCGATGAGGCCGGCGGAATCGGGAACTTTCACGGCGGCGAAATGAACGTCAGCAACAGCCTGATCACGAACAATTCGTCTGATCATGTCGGCGGCGGAATCGCCAACGAACTGACCACTTTGAATCTCCACAATAGCCGCCTAATTGGAAACGAAACCGTTGACGACGGCGGTGGAATATTCAACTGGGCCGGTACGGTCAACGTCACCAGCACGCAGTTCATCGACAACAGCGCAGGCCGCAACGGCGGGGGTATTGAAAATACCGGCAACACCATCTTTGACCCCGGCGCCTATCCGGCCGGCGTGATGAATGTCTCCGGCAGCACCTTCACCGGCAACACGGCTGGCGATCAAGGCGGCGGTATCAGCAATCTGCGGGATGGACAGTTGACCGTTGAAAACAGCCAGTTTACGGACAACAGCTCCGTCGACGGTGGCGCGATTTCCAACCAAGGTGACCCAGCGTTTGACTTTGGCCACGTTACGATTACCGGATCGACATTCACCAGCAACACGGCTGACGACCACGGCGGTGGAGTCGTTACCTATCTCAACTCCGTCGAGATCATCGACAGCACGTTTCTGGGCAACACGGCCTATGAAGGCGGAGGCGTTGCCAACTTAGAGGCGGGCGAGTCCTCTGTGTCGGGAAGCCTGTTCCAAAACAACAGCTCGACGAACGAAGGGGGCGGGATCACCAACGAATTGTCGTTGCTGCATGTCGACGACACGCAGTTCATCAACAATCACTCTGGGGACGGCGGCGGGCTGTTTAACTGGGCCGGCACAATTAACGTCACTGGCAGCACGTTCACCAGCAATTCCGCTGACGGACAGGGCGGCGGAATCGAGAATACCGGGAATACGATCAACGATCCGGGAGCTTACCCGGCGGGTATTGCGAATATCAGCGGCACCACCTTCACCAGCAACACAGCCGGGTCAACGGGAGGCGGCGTCAACAACAACCGCGACGGCCAGCTCGACGTCGACGACAGTGATTTCATCTCCAACTCGGCGTTGCACGGCGGCGGCATCGGCAACGTCGGCAGCACGACATTCAGCGCGGGGCATGCCGAGATTTCCGGATCGACCTTCTCCAACAACACCGCCGATGACCACGGCGGCGGAATGATCAGCAGCCTCAATTCCGCGCTGATTACGGGCAGCACCTTCACTGGAAACTCCGCCCATGAAGGGGGCGGCATTGCCAACATGAACGGCAGCGAGACCACCGTCAGCGGCAGTCTGATTCAGAATAATTCGTCCGTGAACGAGGGGGGCGGTCTGACCAACGAGCTTTCCGAGTTGACCGTTATCGAAAGCCAGATCATTGGAAACGAATCGGGCGACGGCGGCGGAATCTTCAACTGGGCCGGCACGCTCAACGTCACGGCCAGCGACTTCACGAGTAATTCCGCCGATGGAAACGGCGGCGGCATCGAGAACACCGGAAACACAATCTACGACCCCGGTGCTTATCCAGCCGGGATTGCCAGTATCAGCGGCAGCACATTCACAAGCAACTCCGCCGGAAATTCCGGCGGGGGTGTCAATAACAATCGCGACGGACAACTGACCGTCGAGGACAGCGAGTTCGTCACCAACACGGCGCTGCACGGCGGCGGCCTCGGCAACGTGGGCGACGTGGCCTTCCCCTTCGGACATGCCGAGATCTCCGGGTCGACCTTTACCAGCAACACCGCCGCCGACCATGGTGGCGGTCTGCACAGCAGCCTCAATTCCGCCAACGTCACCGACAGCACCTTCACGGGGAACTCCGCTTATGAAGGGGGCGGCGTTTCGAATATGGACGGCAGCACAACGACCGTCACGGGAACCCTGATCGAGGACAATTCCTCCACCAACGAGGGTGGCGGACTGACGAACGAAAAGTCGGTGCTGAACGTCGTCAACAGCGAGATTATCGGCAATGACTCGGACGATGGCGGCGGAATCTTCAACTGGGCCGGAACGATCAACGTCTCGGGCAGCCTGATCAGCGGCAACTCCGCCGACAGCAACGGCGGCGGAATCGACAATACCGGCCGGAGCGGATCCGACCCGACCGCGTACCCGGCCGGAACGGCACATATCACGACCAGCAGCATTCTGAGCAACACTGCCGGACAATCGGGCGGCGGCATCCGCAACAATCGCGACAGCGTGATGACGATCACCTACAGCACGATTGCCTTCAACTCGGCGGCCAACGGCGCCGGCGTGGCCAATACCGGTTCGTCAACATTCTTCGGATCGACATTGAGCATCGGTAACAGCACCATCTCGACGAATACCGCCACGGGTGCGGGAGGCGGCATCTACACGCTCCGCAACGTCACCGATCTGGAAAACGTCACAGTCGCGTTCAACAGCGCATCGCTCGGCGGCGGCATCTTCAATAGTTCGACCGGCACCGTTCAACTCGTCAATACGATCGTCGCCGGCGGACAGGCGACCACTGACGACGATGTCCGCGGCGCATTCGTGTCGCTGGGCCATAACCTGATCGGCGACGTCGGTTCCGCCACAGGGTTTGGTACATCGGGCGACATCCTCAACATCGACCCCGCCACGGTGCTCGCCGCCGCGCTGGCCGACAACGGCGGACCCACCTTAACGCACGCGTTGCTATCCGGCAGTGCCGCAATCAACGCCGGCAGCAATGCCGATGCAAGCTCCGACACCGACCAACGGGGCTTTGACCGCATCAGTGGCGGCACGGTCGACATCGGCGCCGTCGAATTCGGCAGCACCGCCGCGATCTTCGGCGACCTTAATGCGTTGGAGGAACTCCTGGCCGTCTAGCGAATAGAGTTCGGCGTCCTCTGGATGTTGAAATCTTGAAGTGAACGCGACTTCACGTTTCGATTCTTATCGATTTCGCCGCTGACCGGTGGTAGAATTGGCGGGAGAAGTCTGCCCACCGGCGGCCCCGCGGGCGTAGCTCAGTGGTAGAGCGTTAGCTTCCCAAGCTAAATGTCGAGGGTTCGATCCCCTTCGCCCGCTTTTTTGCATCCCAACATCAATCCCAGGTCGGCCGAGGCGACGTTGACACGCCCCGCCCAGTTTGAGTTGCTGAAGCTTAGGCTCGATGGCGCAGAGCATTGACATCAGATTGCCACGGTCCCACCCTGCCGTCTTTCCCGACCGATGCGTTGTTTGTAATAGTCCTAGCCCCGGAAGTTACGTACGGGTTATGACTGGTTCCATTGGCTGGTGGACGTGGTTGCTCTGGATGTTCAGCAGGCCGTTTGTTGTCAAAGCACCGGCCTGCCAATCGTGTGGCTGGAAATTGCACGGACGCCGATTGCTAAGCCTGTCTGTGACGATCTTATTCTCACTCCTCGCAATCTGGCTGATCTGGCCGCATCTCAAAGGAGCCGTCCCGCCACAACTGGAGCGTTGGGCGATGATGGGCATGATCTTAGTCTGTCTTCTCCCACAGATATTCTTCGAAGCCTCTTACGCCCATCCGTTCAATATCACGGCTTTCTCGAAAAGCGTTGATTACGAGTTCACTTCACTTGACTATGCCTCGGAATTCGCAGCGCTGAATCATCAATCCGTTCCGATCATGGTGGAGGGGGTACCGATCGCTCGTCGTGAGAAGTCGCCAGGAGAGTGACGTGAAAAGTTGAGCAGCTGAAACGACCGAACTGCCGGTGGAAATCAGGCGGTACATCGAGACAATTGAGATTCCCGACACGTAGCCGCCTCGCGCACCGAGCCGGAACAATCGATGAAGCTACCCGCCGAGTACAAATCGATCTCTCTCTACACAATCGAAACGTGCGGATATCCTCCACTCGGCTTTTGTCCTTTTTGGGAGCACGAATACGGCAACGGAGACTTGTTCGGTCTCTACTGGCCGATCGGGTTTGAAGATCGCGATCCGATTGTTGCCGAGATCGCGCATGATTCATGGGCATTCTTACCCTCATTTTCCTCTTTGGAGCGTTTTCTTGCGGCAGTCCAACTGGATGAGGAAGACGATGACGAATGGGTCGACACGCCTCCCACACTCGAATTTGATCCTCTCTCTCCATTAGCATGCTTGCAGGCGGCGCGCTCACATCTGAAGTCCCAGAACGTGGGCGCAGCCGTTGAATGCCTGGAAACGGCCGCGCGTGTGCTCCCCGAATATACGGAAGCGCAGGCGCTGCTCTGCAGTCAGTACCGACGGCTCAATCGGCACGATGACGCCGTCCGCGCGGCAATTCAGGCGATCATTTCGCCCCCCAGCCTCGGCGGCGTACCAAGCGATATCGCCCAATGGCTCGCGCGGCAATCGGCCTGTCCGGCGGAATTAGAAACCGACCCAATCTGGATCAGCCGCAAGCAGCTGACACTGAATTTTGGCGGCGTGAAAGAGAACGCGGAGTACGCCGTTCTCCGCAGCGCGATCGATGCTTATTTGCAGCAATCTGCTTTCATTCCGGCCATGACTTTGATGCAAACCTTCGCCGAATACATGACGGGTGAGACGATCTCGTTTAAAGAACGACAGGGATTCGACGGGGAGGAGTACGTCGCCTGGCAACTTGACGTGGCGGCAACCCAATACGGCAAGAGCCGGTTGGTCGAACTCCCGGAAGAACTTGCGTGATTCGAACCGATCATCCAGAATTGAAACGTTCGCCTTAGTCCCTTCTATGATATGCAACGCATCTCAACACGAAACCTCTCGGCACTTCCAAGCATCGATCGGGTAAAATCACTGTTGCAATCCCTGGCGGTCCTCGATGCGATCCTGTCGCCCCAATGGGAGCGCCGATTCTATTCGTTCAACGCTCATTGGTCAGAGTGTGAACAGTTGGGTTCGATGCGAAATGGCACTGGCGACGATTTCTTTGCGCTGTTCAACCCTGCGGGCTGTCTCCTCAAAGGATTTGCGCACGAGAGTGCGATGACCCCTTATCGGACACAACCGCCGAAGGTTTGGCCGGGCATGTTCGAGGGCGTCCCCAATGAATTCGCACCCGCGTTGAGCGAGCCCGCATTCTCGATGAGCGATGTTACGTTTTGCATCTGGAGTCGCTATGGTGATGATGCTTGGTCTCACGGTCCGATCGACTTTCCTGGGGGAGAAGACCCCGATGGTTCCTGTGATTTGCTGTCGATTCTCGACGGACGCCCGGAGAGTTATGCGAGGTTTGCGGCCACGTACTACGAATCGTCGATGCCGCTGGAATCCGTACGATATGTATACAGACATCAGCCACTGACGGAAGCAATATTATCCACCTTAAACGCCAACGTCACGCTGGATCTACTGGCGGATGATCTTGCCGAGATTGGATACGCAACCAAAAACGGATAACATGCACTACCCGCTAACCTTCACCACCCTCGGCCTGATTCTCATCGCCTACGGGCTTGTCAACGGCGGTTGGTTTTTGCTCGCCGTTTGGCTGGGCGGCGATTTTTTGGCGCTCGGCGCGGCGCACCAGTTTGGCTTTCACAGGCTGTACGGAAAACGCTACAACGGCCGGTTGGCGGCTTGGAGTTGGCCGCTGTTTTTGCCGCTGCATTTGCTGACGAGGGGCCTGTGGTATCTGCTGCGGTTGCGGCGCGTGCCGTCGACGAGCGTCATCTCTGACGACTTGGTGGTGGGCCGGCGGCTGTTGCCGGGCGAGGTTGACGCGGAATTCACCAATTACGTCGACTTGACGTCCGAGTTCGCGGCGCCGACGGAAATCCGCCTCTTACCCGCGTACCGCTGCTTTCCCATTCTCGACGGCAGCGCTCCACGACCAGACGCGATGCGGGCCTTCATCGACAATCTGCGGCCCGGACGCACGTATGTGCACTGCGCGCAGGGGCATGGCCGTACAGGGTTGTTCGCTTCGGCGTACTTGATTGCGCGGGGCACCGCCGGATCGATCGATGAAGGATTACAAACTCTGCAGGCAGTGCGCCCCGGGGTCCGCTTGAATGGCCGTCAGCGTGAATGTCTTGTCAAGTTTGCAGAAATCGCTCGCTAGCATTACGCTAGGCCCGACTCCACTCAGGCTGTTGCGGCTGAGACGTCAAACGTCAACTCATCCCGGCAAACTCGGTCTCACGTGAAAAACAAATCTTCGATTGCCTTTTTGCTGTTAGCCGGAGCGGTATTGATTGCCGTGGTGGTGGCGCTCGGACGTTGGTTCGGAGCGGAGATTCCCCGAATCGAAGCGCACGTCGCCGAAATGGGATTCTGGGGGCCGTTGGTGCTGATGATTCTTGTCGCGCTGCTCACACCGCTGTTCATTCCCGACACGCTGTTTGCCCTTTCAGCCGGGGCGCTGTTCGGCCTGCTGTGGGGAACGGCGATTATGGTAGCGGGCGCTTTGGCGGCGAGCTGCATCTGCTATGTGTTCTCGCGCTATCTATTTCGCAGCCGCGTGCAACTGTTACTCAGCCGCAACGAACGGACCGCTGCGGTCGTCGCCGCGACCGAGCAGCAGGGGCTGCGAATCCAACTGCTGCTCCGGCTGACTCCGCTCAGCCCGGTGCTGCTCAGCTATGCACTCGGGACGACGCGGACCCGCTTCAGCACATTCTTGATCGCCTGCCTGGGAATTGTTCCCGGAGTTTTCGTGGAGGTCTATTTCGGCTACGTGGCCAAACATGCGGCCAAGTTGGCCGGCAACGTCAATCCGGAATCGACGCTGCACCACGTCGCGACTTTTTCCGGTTTGGCAATCTGTCTGATCGCAATGTATTTCATCACACAAACGGCTCGTAAGGCTCTTAGCGAGGCATCCCCGGATCTGGCGGAGGAATTGTAGGCGAAGTCGCTTGAATCCGCAGCGGCCGGGCGGGAGAATCGGCTGACGCAGCGGGTTTGCCGCGCGAAGAATAACAATCGCCAAACCACGGCCGAGGAACCCATGAACAGAAAAGTTGTGCAAGTCGTCGTTGTTGTATTGATGCTGTTGGCAATGGCGGTGTACGTGTTGAGCTTGGACGAGTCGGAAGATCCGGTCGGCGAAGAACAGCGCCCCGCAGTTCCGGCCGATACGGAATAGCCCCCGCTCATGTTCGATCAGCGCTCTAGTGATTCCCACTCGCGTAGGGTCCGCTGTGCGGACCGCGCCGAGTGATCGGCAATGTCAATTGGTCTCGCCGAAGTTCGCTGCTGTTGCGTCATCACTCGTTGCAAAATGGACCGCACCACGAATTCTACGGCTTCTTCTCAAGAATCTGCGGCGACAGGGGCGCCAATTCGGCATTGAGGGCGATGTAGGATTGCCACTGTGGCGGAACGTCCTCTTCGTAAAAGATCGCGTCTACCGGACATTCCGTCCGGCAGGCGTCGCAGTCGGTGCACTGTTCCGGATCAATGTACAGCATCTGCTCCCCCTCGTGGAAACACTCCATCGGGCAGACGGCGACGCAATCGGTGTATTTGCAGCCGAAACACGGCTCGGTGACGACGTAGGCCATTTTGCGAATGCTCCTCGTTCTGAAATACGTGTCTTGTCTCCTGCAAATGCAGATTCCCTCAGGAAACCGGACATTCAAAACGAAAGAATTCCCGAATTTCTGGTAACTCCGTAGAATTGAGCTGTGTCTGACAGAATGAGACGTCTCTGCCAGCTTCTTCGAGTCACGTCTGACTTATGGAATTTGCCTCGGCCGAGTTACTGCAGCGGTTTCGAGAAGGCGATCAACTTGCCGCCGAGGAGCTCTTTGCGCAATACGTGCAGCGGCTGACGCAGTTGGCTCGTTCGCGATTGTCGCCCAAGTTGGCTCAGCGACTCGATCCTGAAGATGTCGTCAACTCCGCCTATCGCAGTTTTTTCGTCGTTGCAAAGCAAGGACGATTTGCGCTCAAACGGAGCGGCGATTTGTGGCGGCTGCTGGTACGCATGACGCTCAACAAACTGTACCGTTCTGCCGCCCACCATCAGGCGGAGATGCGGTCGGTGAAGCGGGAGTATTGGCCCGCCGAAAGCGCGGCATGGGAGGCCGAGATGCTCTCGCGTGAGCCGGCACCGGATATGGCGGCCGCATTGGCCGAAGAACTGGAGTTGCTGATGCACGAGTTGACGCCGCTGGGACGGCGCGTCTTGGAACTTCGGCTGCAAGGAGAAACGTTGGAAGCGATTGCTGAGGATGTTGAGCGTTCGGAGCGAACCGTTCGCCGCGTATTGGAGTCGGTCCGCAAGCGGTTCACTCAGCGGCGGGGCGAGGTGTCGGATGAGACTTGCTGAGCAACTTCACGCTCCACTGCTGCGGTTCGAGCGCGAGTGGCGTGGTGGCCACACCCCGAATATTGCAGATGTGATCGCCACAGCGGGCCTTGAGGAGTTCACAGAGATCGAGCGGCAAGCCTTTTTCGTCGAGTTGGTCGCAATCGATCTGGAGTTTCGTTGGAAGTTGGCGAACAGTGACTCGAAGTCCACCGTGACGACGAAACGTCTCGAGGATTATTTTGCGGAAATACCGACGTCGAGTTTCGAAACAGCGTCTCTATTGGAATTGATCGGTGAAGAGTATCGCGCCCGCCATCGTTGGGGCGACCGGCCTTCCCGCGCGGAGTACGAGTGCAGGTTCCGCAAACTGGAGTCGGATTTGACGTCGATCTTCGACTCGATCGATCGCGAATTATTGATTGAGGCAGAAGTTGACTCTGATCGAACGGCTGACGACTCCTTGGTTGTTGTTGCGACCGATTCGGCGGACAAGACCGATGCCAATTTACGGTACTCGGATTACCTCCTGCAGCGTCTGCTGGGCAGCGGCGGCGTGGGCAAGGTCTACCTTGCACTGCACAAGCCGACCCGAGAGTCATTCGCCGTCAAGTTCCTGAAGAAGGCCTTTCTGAAGGATCCACACACTGTTTCCCGATTCGTTCGGGAAGCCGAAGTCGTCGGCAGTTTACGGCATCCGGGAATCGTAGCCGCCCATGGATTGGGGCGGACGCCGCACGGCGGTTATTTCATCGTGATGGATCTCGTGCGGGGCCCCAACCTTGACCATTTCATCGCCACAAACCGGCCATCGCCGGTCGATGTCGTACGCTGGATGTCGGCAGCGGCCGATGCCGTGGAGTATGCGCATCGTGAAGGAATCGTGCACTGCGATTTGAAGCCGAGCAATCTCTTGTTGTCCGAGGATGGCGGGATTCGAGTGACTGATTTTGGATTTGCCCGTACGCTCCGACAGCAAGAATCCATTCTGACCGGAATCGCCGGCACAGCGGCCTACATGGCGCCGGAACAAATCGACAGTTGCTGGGGACACATCGGCCCGCACACCGACGTGTATGGATTGGGAGCGGTGATGTTTCACTTGCTTACCGGCCGCCCACCGTTCGAAGCACAGCGAGTGGTCGATCTCTTGGCGCAGGTCGTGAAGGGCATTCCGCACGACCTGCGGAGTCTGTTTCCGGGCGATGTGGACAGGAGACTGTGCGAGATTTGTCTGCAGTGCCTGCAGAAAAACTCCGACCAACGCTTTGCTTCGGCTATCGAGTTAGCGCTTGCCCTTCGGCGCTTCAGATGCTGATCACTCGCTGCGTCATTGCTCGCCTCTCATGTCAACAACCCGCCATCACTCTCATGCGAAACAACCAGCAAATAGTGATCCAGGTCAGGCATGTGCTCCGCCTGGCAATCGAGCGAAAATCATGACTGTGCGATACCGGCCGGCTGGTCCTCGATCTCGCCGGCCGCCAACTCAGACAAGCGACCTTCTAATTCAGCAATCCGCTTCTCCTGTGCTCGAACACTCGAACCCATCAATGAGGCAAACGGTGCCATCATGAACAACGAAGCCCCTGATGGACCGTGGCCATACATAGCCAAGACCAATCCGAGCAGGTAAAACAGGGCGGCGAAAAAATAGCACATTTTGTAGGACATGTCACATCCTCCGAGCACACGATTCAAGCTCAGCCAAATGTGTGGCTGATTCAATTGCCTTGATTATCGTCCGTTTCAAGGCGGCAGACAACAATTTTGTTGCAACGCTCAAGTCCGGTTCATTCCTGGAAACCAGCAGTCCCGGTTTGTTACCTTGTATGACCTAATCAATTGACTTCCAGATTTTCGTAATCCCTGATTGCTGACAAGGAAACGCCGATGTCCGCCGACCCGTCCCCCCAATCCGCACCGGACGACAAAACGCCCCCCGGTCGATTGATGTCGCTCGACGCGCTGCGCGGGTTTGACATGTTTTGGATTATCGGCGGGGCGGAGTGGGTGATTGCGATCTGTTTTTCGATCAGCGATCATTACGGAGAACGAGCCAAATACTTGCTTGAGCATCCCGACTGGCACGGCTATACGCCGTATGATCAGATTTTTCCGCTGTTTATGTTCATCGCCGGTGTGGCGATTCCGTTTTCGCTGCTGAAACACCTCGAAGAGGGGCAAAGCAAAGCGGAGATGTATATCCGCGTCATCTACCGCGGACTGGCGCTGTGTTTGTTGGGGGCGATTTATAACGGTCTGCTCAAACTCGATTTCGAACAGGCTCGCTACCCCAGCGTGCTGGGACGCATCGGTTTGAGCTACATGTTTGCTGCTTTGATCGCCATGAACACGCGGGTCCGCGGACAGGTCATTTGGACTGCCGGAATCTTGATCGGCTATTGGGCACTAATGATGTTCGTGCCGGTCCCCGGCTACGGAGCGGGGGATTTGGTCCACGGCCACACCTGGGAGACTTTCCTCGACAGCTGGCTGATTCCGGGAACCATGTACAACGAAATCCGCGATCCCGAGGGCCTGATCTCCACGATTCCCTCGATTGCCACTGTGCTCAGCGGCGTTCTTGCGGGGCAATTCTTGCGCTCCGAGCGCAGCGGCGCGCAGAAGGCGCTCTGTTTGCTGGCAGCGGGAGCAATCTGTGCCGTCGCCGGCCGCGTGCTCCATCCCATCTTCCCAGTCAATAAGAACCTGTGGACCAGCACGTTTGTGCTGTATACCACCGGCTGGAGTACGATGGCGCTGTCGTTGTTTTATCTGGTGATCGACGTTTGGGGTTATCGCAAATGGGCGTTCGTGTTCGTCGTCATCGGCATGAACGCGATCACCATCTATTTGGTACGCGAGTTCATTCACTTCCCGAGGATTTTTGAATTCATCATGCGGCCCGGCAAAGAGAACTTCCATCCCGCGATCTGGGCCGGCGGAGAGTTCTTTCTCGTGTGGCTCTTTCTGTATGTGCTGTATCGCAACAAGATCTTCCTGCGGGTTTGATCGTGGTTTAAATCAAGTTAAAGGTGAGAGCCGTGACCGCTCCACAATTCGGCGACCAGGTTCGAGACAACGCCCGGCAGTTGATTCGCGCCGCGCTGGCTGAAGATCTGGACACGGCCGGGGACCTGACGTCGCTGGCACTGATTTCCCAGGATGCCCGCGGCGCAGTCACGGTCGCCGCGCGCGAAGAGGGCATCGTTGCCGGTTTGCCTGTCGTGGATATGGTGTTTGCCGAGTTGGATGCGGCGGTGTCGGTGAATCTCCACGTCGGCGACGGTACCGCGGTCAGCGCGGGGACGAGTGTCGCGGAGATCCAAGGACCGCTTCGCTCACTGCCGACCGGGGAACGCACGGCCCTCAACTTTCTAACGCACCTCAGCGGCATCGCCACGCTCACGCGGCGGTTCGTTGACGCTGTTGCTGGTACCAAAGCAGCGATTCTTGATACGCGCAAGACGCTGCCCGGTTGGCGGCGTCTGCACAAGTACGCCGTCAGCGCCGGCGGCGGCACGAACCACCGCATGGGACTGTTCGACGGTGTGCTGATTAAGGACAACCATCTCGCGGCGTGGACGTCCAGCAACTCCGACCATTCCATCGCCGCTGCAATCCGCGCCGCCCGTTCGGCCGTCGACGCGGGAATTCCGATTGAAGTCGAGGTCGACACGCTCGCGCAGCTGGAAGACGCGCTCGGTGGGGAACCGGACATCGTGTTGCTGGACAATATGGATTGCGAAGCGCTGCGTCGTGCCGTCGAAATCCGCAACGGCCGCGCCCCGGGCGTCGCGCTTGAGGCCTCCGGCGGCGTGACGTTGGAGACCGTTGCCGACATCGCCGCGACCGGCGTCGAGCGGATTAGCGCGGGGGCGCTGACGCATTCGGCGGCGGCGCTCGATCTGGCGTTCGACTGGTCCCTGCCCTCATAACTGAGTAATCCGCCCGTGACCGCACAGCGACGACATCAATCACCCCCGCCGACGGATATCGTCGAGGAGGACGTCGTTGCTGAACAACGTCCGCAACGCGAGCGATTGATCGCCGCGGGCGTCTGCGTGTGGCTGGTGATTTTCTTCGCGATTTTTTTCAGCTTTACACTGCCGAATTTCCAGCCGATCACCCGCCTCGACGTATGGCGGCTCGTGCCGTGGGATCTGCTCGATACGATCGCACCGACCGAGCCGCAGCCGCGCGAGGTCTCGTCGTGGTCCAATCTGCCGCAGCGTTTCACGCCCGCTTTCGTGGCAGTTTTGATCCTATCTGCTGCTTGGGCGCTGGGGCACTTGGTTTTGCGGCTGCTCCGACCGCAGCTTGACGGTCCGGCCGGTGAAGAGACGTTCTTCGCATTTGCGATCGGCCTCTCCGGCTGGTCTTTGATTACGCTGGTGCTCGGCTGCTGCGGTTGGCTGTCGCGAGGTCTGTTTGGCGGGCTGATCGCCACAGCGATCATCGCTGAAGTCGCGTTGCGATTGATGCGACGCGCGCCCAAAAGTTCAGAGCCGGAATCCGATACAGCCGAATCAGTTTGGAACTACAACATCTGGCTGATCATGCTGGTGCCGTTTGTGCTGTGCATGATCTTGGGCGCGTTACTCCCTTCCACGGACTTTGACGTCCTCGAATACCACTGGGAAGGCCCCAAGGAATACTACCTGGCCGGGCAAATTCAGTTTCTGCCTCACAACGTCTACACCAGCTTTCCCTTCGGCACGGAGATGCTCACACTTGCTGCGATGGTGCTAATGGGGGATTGGTACTGGGGAGCGGTTGCCGGCAAAGGGGTGCTGATGTGCTTCGGGCTCGTAACGGCACTGGGAATCTACTCCGCCGGACGCCGTTGGTTTAGCATGCGGGCGGGGATTTATGCGGCGGCGATTTTTCTGTCGGCGCCTTGGATCTATCGCATCTCGACGATCGCTTATGCGGAAGGGGGACTGTCGTTCTATCTCTTCGCGGCGCTCTACGCGACGAAGATCGGGATCGACCGCGCTAAAACCATGCCGGACGCTCGGCAGTTGCCTGGAACGTTTTTGCTGGCCGGATTACTGGCCGGATCGGCGATGTCCTGCAAGTATCCCGGGCTGCTCTCCGTCGTGATTCCATTGGGAATCGCCTCGATCGCGGCCGGATTCTTGCAGAGCAACGAGCGGTCGGCACAGGTCCGATCCGCGCTGCGCTATGCGGCGGCGTTCGCACTGGGAACGATCATCACCATCGGACCCTGGTTGCTGAAGAACAGTCTGGAAACCGGCAACCCGGTCTATCCGTTGGCGTACTCAATCTTCGGCGGCGCGGACTGGGATGCGCAGCTCAACGCCAAATGGAAAGCGGGCCACAGCCCGAAGACGCATTCGCTGCTCGATCTGGCGGAGAAATTCAAAGACGTGACGGTCAAAAGCGATTGGCTCAGCCCGTTTCTGTTTGGGATCGCCCCGCTGGCGTTTTTGCTCAAATCGCGCAGGCGGCTTGTGATTTGGTTGTGGGTGTACGTCTGCTACCTGTTTCTGACGTGGTGGATTTTCACGCACCGCATCGATCGATTCTGGGTGCCGATGATCCCCGTTGTGGCGCTGCTGGCGGGAGCCGGGGCGACGTGGAGCTCCCGGTTATCTTGGCGGACTGCCTGGATCGGCCTGTTTGCACTCGTTTCGCTGTATCACCTGACGATGATCGTCACGCCGTTTTCACTCTGCGGGTACAACGCCTTTCTGATCGACTATGACCGCGCGCGCCAGCACACCGAGGGCTATTACTCGCCCGGTATGCCGCGGCTCAATCGCGAACTCCCGCCGCAGAGCAAGGTCCTCTGCGTGGGCAACGCGGTCGTCTTCGCTGCGGAGTTTCCCGTCGTCTATAACACGGTGTTCGATTATTCCATCTTCGAACAATGGTTCGCCGACCCCCAACCTGGCCTGCCGCCGGGCGAATGGCCGCTCCGCAGTGCAGACGAGATCCGCCAAAAACTGCGCGAGGAGGGGATTACACACGTGTACGTCAATTGGGCGGAGATTCTCCGCTACCGCGACCGGGGATCGTACGGCTACACCGACTTTGTGATGCCGGCGCGGTTTGCCGAACTGCAGCGGATCGGCATTCTCGGTCCCGAGTGGACGATCAACGATCAAAGCGGCTACGGATCCTGGGAGCAGCTCTCCGAGACGAACCGCGCCGAACTTCGCGCCTGGCAGCCGTCGCTATTGCGGTCACTGACGATCCCGCCGAACAACCAACCGACACAAATGTTCGTGCGTTATCAAATCTTTCCCGTGACCAAAGAGTAGAGCCGGTTCCACCGGCCGTCGAGGCGACGAAACCTACGTCCATCGGCATGTGCGAACCTCGCAGGGAATTCAATTGTCGATAGGTTCGAAGAGTTGTACGTGGCGATATGAGAATCATCGAATTTAATCCCGAGCCGCTGATTAATCTCCCGTTTCTGAACGCCGGACGTGGAGCGGGCGCATTCTACAAAGACCGGCTACCGATCTATGAGGCGCACGTTGACGGGTTGGGCGATGGCATTGAGGCGATCGTTGTGACCGCAGATCTCCAAGGCCGGGAACTCTTTTCTAAGAGCCGGCAGGGGCCGCCGCGACTATTGGGTGAAGTGCTGCCGAATCTGCTTGCCACTCAACTGCTGGCGCAATGGGGCTTAAGTGATCCTCAAAGCATCGGTGTGTTGTTGGCTGGCGACTTCTACACCGTACCTAATCTCGATAAACGTGGCGGAACGGGTGACGTTACCGAAGTTTGGAAGAGTTTCGCTGAACACTTCGCCTGGGTCGTTGGCGTGGCGGGAAACCACGATAGCTTTGGGACAGACCACGACTCCGTACCCCGGTTTTCCAGCCATCTGCACTATCTCGACGGAGATTCCGTCGAAGTCGCCGGAATCTCGATCGCCGGCTTAGGCGGCATCATTGGTAACCCACAGAGATTTCGTCGTCGCTCCGAGGGCGACTACTTGGGAACTCTGGAGTTACTGCTGGAGCCGAAGCCGGACATACTACTGCTGCATGACGGACCCGATGCGTCGGACGGCAGCTACGCCGGATCGTCGAGGATTCGCGAAGTGATTGAACAGCATGCACCAGTGTTTGTTGTTCGAGGACATACAAGTTGGTCTAAACCGCTTGTTGGCCTCGCCAACCGTTCACAAGTCTTGAACGCGCACGCCGCTGTGATCTTGCTCCGGGAACAAAGCTGAGTCCACCGTACCTCAACTGCATCAGGCTTCTTCCACCATCGCATCGCCCGGAAAGCGCTTCGGCGGGCGCACAAAATGCACCACGATCGCCAACAACACAAACGCCCCCGCCCCGGCGACGCCGTACCAGTGGGCCTTGGACCAGATCGACCAACCGGCGCCGAACGCAGAGAGCGATAGAGCGATAAACATCAGCACGTTCCAACGAATCCGCCGGGCGCCTTGCGGCAGTTTATCGCCCAGGATACTGCGATTGTTCATCATCAAGAAGAATGTCCCATAGGCGATCGGCAACAGAACCATGCCGAATACACTCGTCGGCACCGCCAGCCAAAATGCGGCCTTCCCCTTCCAGATGAACGGCCCCAGCACCCCAACCGCCGGTGCCATGCAACCGAGTCGATGCGGCAATCCTTCCGGTGGTAATCCCAAGATTTCGCAGAATGTGAAGCCCGAAATCAACATCAGAATTGTGATCGTCGAGAGCGCCATCCCCAACACGCCGAAGCCGAACACGTAGTTGGCAAAATTCTTACCGATCAACGGCGCGAGAGAATGTGCCAGGTTAAAGGCGTCCCGTTTCACCAACATCGCCGCCATACGTTTGTCCGCTTCGGGAAGCGCACCGGCGAGCGAAGCCTTTTCCGCGTCGCTGAGAGACTTGTACTTCTCCTTTCCGACTTCATTGGCCACACGCGCCTGGAGCTTCGCTTGATACTGCTCCACGAGTTTCGCCGGAGCCTCGATTTCGTCGTCAAGCAGGCCGGACGCCGGCTTGGCGTGAAACTGACTCGCCGAGGCGATCACCACGCAGCCGGTGGCGATCAGAAACGGTACCGCCATGCCGGTCGACAGATCAAAGATGGCCAGTCCGCGAAAATGTTGGTCCCAGCCCTTGCGGAGCATCGAATAGGGGAGCAGAAACGTCATGTTGATCCCCACCGCGGTCGCGGCGGCGGTGATCATCACGTCCCGCTGCTGGCTGACGATTTCTTTGGACCAATATTCGGAGTATTGGTCGGTTGCCGCCAACGCCTCATTGAACGTCGCAGCCGGATTGCTTAACAAGTCCAGATTGGGAATGAATCCGGCGAGAATCTCGTTCCACGGTAAGCCCTCACTGCTGGCGCTGATTTTCAGCACAACGCCGAAAAAGCAAATCACAATCGCAGCGACCATCAACCGCAGCAGACGTTCATACAGTTTGATGCCCCAACTGCCGCTGTCGTAAAACCAGGTAATCACGACCGCCGCCGCCAGCATGACTCCGCAGACGATCGCCTTGCCGCCGTCGTTATTCAGATCGGGAAGCAGGTTCTGCGTGACCGCCGCGGTCCCGAGGCTGAATTGCGGCAGACACCAGACCATGTTGGCGATTAGCGTGGCAATCGCCCACCCCCAGCCGAGCACCGGATTGACGTGGTCGTTGATCGCCTGAAAGGGCCGTTTGCCGGTGGAGAGCGTGACGTAGGAGATGGCGCTGAGCATGATCACACCCATCACCATCGCCACAACTTGCAGCCACATCAGGCTGTAACCGGCCAACACGCCCAAATACAGACTCGCTGCCAATGATCCGCCGCCGAGCGTAATCGCCGACTGCAGCCAGCCGGGGCCGGAGAGACGCACAAACGCCCTCAACTTAGCGCCTGTCCCTTGCTGTGCCGCGTCGATCAATAGTTGCCGGTCAGCGGCGAACTGTGTGTCTCCCGTTTCCTCAGCCATGCTCAAACTCACTTTTCAATCAGCAGCAGTATTCGGCGGCGGCTGCGCAGGCGCCGTGTTTTTCAAAATGATCACGAGGCAGCCATCGTACCGTAAAGCTGATGATTGAAACAACTGTCGACTTGAGAAGTCCAAGCGGCGAATCTGCTTCGCGCCGACAGATGCGCGAACCGCGCGTTGATCGTCAGTCGAGTCGCGATCCAGGATTCGCGAAGCCGGAGTTATTGCGCAACCGGAGATGTCGTACACGCACAACGTGCGTAAGGCGACAGCAGCGCCGACCGCGAGGGCTTATTGCTGATTTTTTTCCTCGACCGCCTGTTCGATTTTCTCAATCGCTCTTCCGACAACGTCGCGGACATGGTCATCATCCCATTCGTCGCGGATCTTTCGCAGAACGGGCAAGGCGGGCTCGGCTGCCGCGCCTTTGACGACCAGCGACGTCATTTTCATGCCCATTTTGGCAATCGTGGCTTCGTCCGGTTCGGCGTTTTCCAAGGATTTGATGATGAACTGAACGTCCTCGTCCACGTTGACCACTCTGTTTTGTCGGGGACCGCCGGCGGTCGCTTGCTCGGCGTCAATTCCCGGCTTCTCGCCGCATCCCGCCGCGCCACTAAAGAGGAGCATTGCGATGACAAAAAAACGATGGTTGGCGATCACGGTTAGGTTCCTCGCGTCGGCTGAACTGAGCGAAAAACTGAAGGACGCCGCGGGCCTGAAATCGACCCGCGGCGATTACGACTCACACTCAACCCCAAACAAACCGGAGTGGAGACGAAGTTCTGTACAAGAAAATCTCTGTCCCTCAGCATCTGACCCTAGTCGATGATGCCGCCTGGGATCGTATCGGTTTCACGTCCGGCAATCGTGGATGTCGCGCGATACAAGTCGAGTCCGACATTCTCGCTGACAAACGACACCGATCCGTCCGCTCTCAAGAAAAAGCCGCCGCCCGTGTGCTGGCTCCGGAAATTCTGCGTCGAGTGCGTAAATCCGGACAGCCCCAACTGTAACGCAGTGAGGTTGCTGCGGCAGTCGCGCTGGTCGACGTCGTTGTCGCCGGTGGGGCCATTGAATTCAGAATTGTCCAGGTTATCCGTGACCGGATTCTTGTTGAGCGGTTCGATCATACAAGCGTACGGCACGGCGCAACGACCCGTAAAGTTGGCATCGGGCGGATTTGCAAATAACCATCCGACCCAAGCATGCAACACCATTGGAGCGAGTGTGTGGCCGACTGTCGGATTCGTGCAGCCGACGCCGCGGCAGACTTCCCAAGGTTCTCCCCCGGCGATTTCTCCCATGGCAAACGTATTGCTGGTCCCGTCGATGACGTCCTTGACGGCGGTCTGGTGTGTCTTGTGGAACATTCCCCGTTCTGAAGCGGGAACTGGACCGAACGCGTAACCAGCGATCGCCATCTGGTCGGCGCGCCCCTGGAAAGGAAATCCGTTGTACGGTGACCGGAACAGGGCGTCCTCGTCGTCGTCATTGAAGTTAATGCACCAGTTGTCATTCACTCCTTTGGAGAATGCATAATGCATCTGGTGATGATCCTTGAATAACGCCAACGTCGGATCGAGCAACTGGGCCGCGATGCCGATCGCTTCGTGCTCCTGAATTCCGCTATTGAGTGCCGTGGGACATTGCGCCATCGGCAGAGCCACTTTTTCGATTTCTGTGTATCCCACAACGGCCGACCACTGATTGCCCATCTCGTTAATCCGGCCGTCAACATTGACGGCCCAGTTGGCCGGATTCTGATAGTGGTCCCCAGCGGGATTGCTGGTCTGGTAATAAGAACGGTTGGTGCTGTCGCCGCTGGCGGGATCGACGGCTCTGATCGTCTGCTCGGTCAAGATCCCCGCATCGAAGTAGGGCATCAGCGCGTTTACGATCGCTTCCTCGTGATACACGCCTCCGTTCCCGGCCGTTCGCGGATGGCATGGATAAGGGAAGTGTCCGAACACGTCGTGAAAGTTGTGCAGCGCGACTCCCCACTGCTTCAGATTGTTCCGACAATGTGTGCGCCGGGCCGCCTCCCGGGCTTGCTGGACCGCCGGCAATAACAGGGCGATCAAGATCGCGATGATCGCGATCACCACCAACAATTCAATCAGCGTGAATCCTCCGCGACGGAGGCTTGGTGAATTCGAATGCGCGCTTCTCATAACACACCTTTCGCAACAATTGGGAGAATAGGGAGTGAAGAATGACGTTAACCGGAAACTATCAGGCACTCTTGTAGAATGCCAAGGAATCCCCAGCGATTGCTGGAACATGAAGTTGAGCGACCGACCGGTCAGACGTTGAGAGTGCACAAAAAAATTGCGAAAGTCAACATGAATCCGAGAAATCAGGGGTTTTTGGAGGAAAACTCCAAATATTCACGTCTGTTGTCATCAGTCAAGTTTGATGCGAAGTGAGGTTCGCAGCAGGTCCTGCCGCGCACAATCCGGGCCTGGAACTCACCTGAGCTTGTCGGTGCCGGTCAAATCGTCTGCCGCCTACCACTCCAAAATCACCTTCCCCGACCGCCCTTCCTCCATCGCTTCAAACCCGCGCTCGAAGTCGTCCACCCGGAAGCGGTGCGTGATCACGCCGGAGATATCCAGGCCGCTTTGCAGCATCGTCGTCATCTTGTACCACGTCTCGTACATCTCGCGGCCGTAGATCCCTTTGAGCTTCAATCCCTTGAAGATGATCTCGCTCCAGTCGGTCGTGATCGGCGAAGGAAAGATGCCCAGCATGGCCACGCTGCCGCCGTGGTTCATAGCCTCCAGCATCGATTGAAACGCCGCCGGACTACCCGACATTTCCAGGCCGACATCGAATCCCTCCAGCATGCCCAATTCGTCCATCGCCTGCTTGATCGTCCGCTTTTGCGGATTGAGCGTATGGGTTGCGCCGAGCCGCCGGGCCAATTCGAGACGGTATTCGTTGATGTCGGTAATCACCACATGCCGGGCGCCGACGTGGTTGCAGATGGCGGCCGCCATAATGCCGATCGGCCCCGCGCCGGTAATCAACACGTCTTCGCCCACCATGTCGAACGAAAGCGCCGTGTGCGTGGCGTTGCCGAAGGGGTCCAGAATTGTGGCGATCTCCGAGGGAATGTCGTCGGGAATCTTAAACCCGTTCGTCGCCGGCAGACTGAAGAACTCGCCAAAGCAGCCGGGTCGATCGACGCCGACTCCCAGCGTATTGCGGCACAAATGCCGCCGCCCGGCGCGGCAATTTCGGCAGTAGCGGCACGTGATGTGACCCTCGCCGGAGACGCGGTCGCCCGGTTGGAAATCAGAGACGAGCTCGCCAACCGCTTCAATCACGCCGCAATACTCGTGTCCGGTGACCATCGGCACCGGCACGGTTTGCTGCGACCATTCGTCCCAGTGGTAGATGTGCAAATCAGTGCCGCAGATCGCCGTGTGAGTAATGCGAATCAGCAGGTCGTTCGGTCCGTATTCGGGAACCGGCACGTCCTCCATCCAGAGGCCCGGTTCCGATTTGGATTTAACGAGGGCTTTCATGTTTGGTGTGTTTCTGATGTGAATGTGTTGTTGAACGTCCGGCTGTAGGTGTTCGGCTTTAGGCTGTAGAAATGGCAGTTGAATGTAATCCTGCAGCCCAAAGCCTTCAGCCTGAATTAGCCGCGGGCTATCGCCGGCAGCTGATGTTTTCCGAAAATGCCTCGTGCAAGGACAGTCTATCTATCTGCACACTTATTCCTGCAAAAAAGCGCCACAATCAATCCACTGAACAAGCCGACCAAGGCACCCGGCACAGCAAAAATGCCCATCATCAGTGGATAAAACATTACGGACTTAATAAATCCGTTGCTAACGTGTCCGACCAGCACAATAGCAGCACCGGAGAAGGCTCCTAAGATTAGGCCACCCAGACCCCATTTTTTGATCGTCTCTTGCATCGGCACCTCGCTATGGTGGCAAACCGGTGATCGAAGCCAGCGATTTCTCTACAACTGGTTTCAAAACCCTCTGACGCGTCTCGCAGCCGCTTGTATGTTAGTGTCTTGAACAGGCGCAACCGGGTTTTGAAACTGGCTCTAATTCCCTCCGTGCTACTAACGTTTCAAAGTTTTGCCTGTTGCGCAAATCTCTTAACAATCTAAACGACATGATACACGGAGGGAAACGACGATGGTGCGTGTTCTGGCGCAGCACGTCGCTCGCGACCGCAAGCGGTCGGCTTGGTTTTCATTAAGATCCGTGTTTGATCCGTGTGAATCCGTGGCTAAACACTTACTTTGATTTTGGTTGCGGCGCTGCCGCGCTGAGGCCTCCGTGACTCCGCGGTTGCCATCCCCGTCAATCAAATCACCCCCAACTCACGGCCGACTTTCTCGAAGGCGGCGACCGCTCGTTCTAAATCCTCGCGGCTGTGGCCGGCGGACATTTGCGTGCGGATGCGGGCCTTGCCGCGCGGCACGACCGGGAAAGAGAACCCGATCACATACACGCCTTCGTCCAACAATGCCGCGGACATGTTTTGCGCGAGCACCGCATCGCCCAGCATAACCGGGATGATCGGGTGTTCGCCCGGAATCAGTTCAAATCCCAGCCGCTCCATCTCCGTGCGGAAGAACTGGCTATTCTCCCGCAATCGGTTCCGCAGTTCGCCGCCGGACTGCAACAGCTCCAAGACTTTGAGAGAGGTTGCCGCGATTACTGGTGCCAGCGAATTGGAAAACAGATACGGCCGGGAACGCTGACGCAGCCAGTCGATAATTTCCCGCCGCCCCGAGGTAAAACCGCCCGACGCGCCCCCCAGCGCCTTGCCGAGCGTACCGGTGATCACGTCGACGCGGTCCATCACGCCGCACGCCTGATGCGTTCCGCGCCCCGTCTCGCCGATGAAGCCGACGGCGTGCGAGTCGTCGACCATCACCAGTGCGTCATTGCGGTCGGCAATGTCGCAGATCGACTGCAAATCGGCAATCTTTCCATCCATCGAAAAGACGCCGTCGGTGGCGATCATGCGATAGCGCGCTTCGGCGGCGGCCTGCATTTGCACGTCCAGATCGTCCATGCTGCAATTCTTGTAGCGGAACCGCTGCGCTTTGCAGAGCCGGATGCCGTCGATGATGCTGGCGTGATTGAGTTCGTCGCTGATCACCGCGTCCTCGGCGTCGAGCAGCGTCTCAAACAGACCGCCATTGGCGTCGTAGCACGAGGAATACAGAATCGTGGCTTCGGTGCCGAGGAACTCGGAGAGTTTCTCCTCCAACTCCTGGTGCACCGACTGCGTGCCGCAGATGAACCGCACTGACGAGAGGCCAAAGCCGTATCGCTTGAGCGCCGCCTGCGCTGCTTCGACCAAAGCGGGGTGATTCGACAATCCCAGGTAATTGTTAGCGCAGAGGTTCAACACGCTGCGCCCGTCGGCTTCAATCCAGGCTTGCTGCGGCGAGGTGATCGTCCGCTCGGCCTTATACAGCCCCTGGTCGCGCAGTTTGTCGGTTTCGGTGCGCAACCCGCTGAGAAACGCGCGATTGGTCATCTCGGCTCCCTCACTCGATTCTAAGCGGCTGTCCGCTACTTGGCCGTCCAGCCACCGTCGACGACCAGCATGCTGCCGACCATATAACTCGCTGCGTCGCTGGCCAGGAAAATCGCCGCGCCTTGAATTTCACGAAGTTCTCCCCACCGCTGTAGCGCTGTCGCGCCGACGATCACGTCTTTGGCTTCTTGAGTTTCCGCGATGGGAACGTTCATTGGCGTCAGAAACGGGCCGGGACAAATCGCGTTAACGTTGATTCCAAAGGGCGCCAGCTCCAACCCCAAAGCGCGGGTCAACTGAACCACGGCGCCTTTGCTGCTCGCATACGGCGTGCGGTTGGGGACGCCGACGAGTCCCAACGTGCTCGCTAGGTTGATAATGCGGCCGTAACTCCGCTCTTTCATGTGCGGTGTGACCGACCGGCAGCAGAGCCAGATGCCGTTGACGTTAATCTCCTGCACCTGTCGAAATTCGTCGTAGTTCAGTTCGTCGATCGGCCCGCGGATGTTGATTCCCGCGTTATTGATCAAAATGTCGATCTTGCCGAACTCATCCAGCGCCCGCTGTGTCATGGCGGCGACTTGCTCCGGATCGGTCACATCGGCCGCCATCCCGACCGCCCGGTGACCGAAATCACCCGCGATCTCCTCGGCAGCGGCGGCTGATTCTTCCGCATGGCGGCTGGTCAACAGCACATCCGCCCCGCATGAAGCCAGCCCGGCGGCCATCGCGGCGCCCAATCCTTTGGAGCCGCCGGTGACAATTGCCGCTTTGCCGCTCATATCGAACTGCTTAATCCCGGGCAGCATGACGTCACTCCTTGTTGCTCATCTGGGTTATTGCCCCCCTGCTCCGGAGGTCGCCTGCTTGGGCGTCGATTCCAAGTAGGCAAACAGATCGGCGATTTCGGCCAGCGTCAGATTGTCCAACAGGCCTTCAGGCATGCCGGATGTCTTGGAGGGGATCTTTTCCTCGATGTCCGATTTCTTGATCGTCGTTTTCTTACCGTCTGTCGAGAGCACCACGTAGGAGTCACCCTGATCGACGGCCAAACCGCTGTGCGTCAGCCCGTCGTTCGTGATGATCGACACGCTCTGGTATTGGTCGGAGATGACGGCCGACGGATAGAAAAGCGATTCCACGATTTGTTTTCGCTGAAAGCGTTTTCGCACCGTTGTCAGATCGGGGCCCAAACCTTCGCCGCGCTGGCCGAACCGGTGGCACTTGATGCACTGCGCTTTTTCAAAAACGGCGACGCCCCGGCCGGCGTCCCCCTTGCTTCCGTCCGAATTCTCGGTGACGAACTTCAAAATCTGGTCATAAGACCACTTTGATTTCTTCGTCGCCTTGGGCAGTTGGGCTTCGGGTAGATCGGGGTATTTCTCAGCGAACCATGACTGATAGGGACCCAGGTCCGGCGTATCGGCCACATCGCGCCCGGTCCATTTGTTGAGCAGTTGTACCGCCGCCCGGCGGCCGTTCTTGTCGAGTTTTAAGCCAGCGATGATCAAAGCGCGAATCTGCTGCGGCTTTTTCGGCTTGGAGTTCAGCTTCAGCAGGCCGATCACACATGAGCGAAGCGTCTCCCGGTCGCCGAACTCCAGCGTGGCGGCCAAAGGTCCGAAACTCGATTCGTCCACATTCTTTGCCAATGCACGTGCGATCCCTTCGCGACGGTCGGGGTTTTCTTCGTACAGTTTCCGCAAGTATTCCCGCACGCTGTTGTCGTCACAGCGTCCAAGGACTTCGATCAATGTATCGGCCAATTGGGTCCGCGCGGCAGGGTCGACCTTCGTTTGCGGTAGCCGTTTGTCCAAAGCGATCAAATCTGCGCTGAGCGATTTGGCTTGCTCGTCACTGAGTTGAGAGAGCATGATTCTGGCCGGCATCGGATACTGGTCGGCATGTGCCAGCAACTGCTGGCGCGTTTGATCACTTTGTGTGCTCAGATAGTCGCGGGTCAGATTCTCAATATAGCCGCGAAAACTCGCGCCCCCTTCCATACCCGCCAACCTGTTATACGCTTCAAAGAGTGCCGCTTGCTGCTTCCACGACCAGCCGGCGGGAATGAACCGCAGACAATAAGCCGCATGCAATTGGTCCGTGACGTCTGAGGAGTTCTCCAAATGCGAGACAAGCTTGGCAACGGCACGGGAATCCTGCAGGAATGCCATCGTGCGGGCCAATTCACGATTGAGCGACGTATCCGTCGATGGGAACAATTGCTCGATCGCATGCGCGAGATTGATTTTGGCAGTGTCTTTGATGTCCCCATTTAACAAGGCGAGTTGCGCAACTCGCAGGACGTCCAGCGCATCGGCCGCCGGCAACTCTTTGCGCAGCAGCCCGACGGCACGATTCAAAACGGCCTCGTTTTGTTCCGGCGACGGCGAGCTGGTGACCAAGGCCAATAAACCGGCGGCGGCTTGCCGAGCGTCATCGGTGTTGAGCACTGCCTGCGCCCAATCTTCCTGCGGGATCCGTTCCAAAAGCTCGCGAGCGGCGTACCTGGCAAAGCGGTCTTCCTCCGACAACATCGACAACACAATATCGACAGGAGCGGGCCGCTGAGCACGGATCAAGGCTTCGCACGCACGGCGGCGGACGAAGACGTCGGGATCGGACAACGCCGCGACGATCAACTCGGCATTTTTGTCGCTATCGTGAACTGCCAACAAGCGGACCGCCAAGGCGCGGAGTTGCGGAGAGCGGTCTTTGGCCAACTCGGCCAAGAGTTGATCGGACGGCCCGTCGCCGAATTGTTGCAGGATATCGACCGCCCGCCGTCGTTCCGCAACGCTGCGGCGTGAATCAGCGGCGATTTTGTGAAGGTCGGTCCGCCAATTGGAACCGGTTTCGGCGCGGAGCCGCTTGATTTTCGCCCGCGTCCAGGCAGCGGCCGGTTGCGGCAAAGCCAGAGCTTGCTCGACCCGTGAATTGGAGACAGGTTTCGGCGGCTCTGCCGGATTCTCAGGCGTGATGCGGTAAATGCCCCCCTCGGTCCCGCGGCCGCCCATGCAGAAATAGAGGTCGCCATTGGGTCCCACGACGACGTCGGAAACATTCAGCGGGTTGCCGGTTGCGAATTCTTCGATCTCGCCCTTATAGGTCGCTCCGTCCGGCGTGTGATGGACGGCGAGAATCTTGCCCTGCGACCAGTCGGCCACGAAAAACGCGTCGTGGTATTTCTTGGGGAACGTGTGATGATGGTAGAAACAAACACCCGTCGGCGAGCCGCGGCCGACATCGACGGTCGACGGCAAACTGTCGAAGTAGTACGCCGGCCACTTCGACGCCCCGCTTCGCCAACCGTATTCGCCGCCGGGAACGACGTGATTGATCCGCACCGGACGGTACCAGGGCAATCCCACGTCCCATTCCATGTCGCTGTCGAACGTGAACAACTCGCCGTCGGCGTTAAACGCCATGTCGAACTGATTGCGGAATCCGCCGGCGATCAAATGCCAGTCGGTTCCATCCTGATTGAAACGGTAAACGATGCCCGCCGGCGCCTTTTTGCCCCGCGCGTGTCCCCGCGCGTCTTCGTACTTCGGCAACAGGTCCCCTTCGTAATAGTTTCGATGGGGGCTTTCGGGATTGACGTCCCCCTTGATGTTCACGTGGTTGCCCAGCACGTTGTAGAGAAACCCATCCGGACCCAAAAAGATCGCGTGCGGGCCGTGATCGCCGATCCCCGCATCGTACACTTGCACCGCCTCAGTCGTCTCATATTTGCCGTCGCCGTCGGTGTCGGTCAGTCGGTACAAGCCGGTACCGTCGGGGCCTTTTCCCGCGGCCAGCAGCGTGCCGTCGAAGGCGAAAATTCCCTGGCAGTTGGTAACGTCATCGTTAAGCAACTCCGCTTTGTCCGCCTCACCGTCTCCATCGGTGTCGACCATCAATTGCAGCGGTCCTCGTTCCTTGCTGGCGATGATGCGGCCTTTTTCGTCGAAAGTCATATTCACCACAGTGCCGCAGACGTCGGGACCTGCGACGCGGACGACCTTAAAACCATCGGCGACCTGAAAACGGTCTTTAATCTTGGAGGCCCAATTCACCGTCTTCCAAGGTGCCGCGTCAGGATAGGCGCCCAAGACCTGTACCGGCTTCCAAGCGGAATCGTCGAAGTTCAGCGCCGTCCAAGATGTGTCGCTCTGCGGCTGGTCGGTCGCTTTCCAGGTTTCGTTCGATCCAAACGCCCGCGTCGTGCCGCCGTTTTGTTCAACGAGCATCCGCACCAATAAGCCGGCCGGTCCTTCTTCGGCATTGGCCGCTTTGACGGCGATCACATTCTTGCCGCGCTGTATCCGTTTTGTGACATCAAATTGCTTCACATATTTCCAGTTGTCGCCGCTGCCGACACGGTCGCCGTTGACGTACAGTTCATAGCTGTTGTCGGCCGTGATATCGATCGTCACCTTCAATGGCCGGTTAAGCTTGACGTCCTTGCGGAAATAAGCGGTCTTTGCCGCCGTCCGATCACCGGCAGACCAGATCCACTGCAAGGCACCTTGCTCTGCAGCGTTTGATGCCGTGCTTAATCCCGAAATCACCCCCACAATCGTGCTCAGACACAACAGACGAACAATCCGCTTCATGGTGTATGTGTTCCTTGATAGTCAGACTCGGCGAGACACCGCTAAAAGCTTGGTACAGACGGCAGCTCTAGGCTTTGTGGGAAAGACTGTTACAGGGTGGCTGGGGTCGGACGTTAGTCCGCCCCCAGGTTCAACACTGGGGGCTCGCTTCGCTCGACCCCAGGCACCCATCGTTGATTCGCCGCTTTCCGATAAAGCCCATTGAGCCGCCCACAATCGATTCTTCAAGTATAATCAGCGGTCTAGCCCGGTAAAAGGATGCCTCGCCGGGCCGATTTCAGCGGCTAAACCGAGTCATACCCCGGTTGACGGTTGCGGCAGCGCGATTGCGACGGATCGTCGATGTTACGCGGTTTCGGTCAAGCCCCAAGCCGACCGCTTGCGGTCGTGAGCGACGTTCAACAACGAACGCTATCACCCAATCGTGTTAGCGTCGCAAATCGGGCATTAGGATTGGCCCGTCGTTTGCGCAACCGTCTCGCCGTTGCACGGTGAACTGCGCGACGAACCTCTTTCAGACCGGCGAACCCTCAACGATTCGCTGATAGCTGTCAAAGCGGCACCGCGCGATCAAACTGTCGTCGACGGCCTGTTTGATTCCGCACTCGGTTTCGTGTGTGTGTGTGCAATCGGGAAAACGGCAGTCGCGCACGTACGGATGAAACTCCACGAAATACCCCTCGACCTCTTCGGGAATCGTATCCCAAAGCCCGAACTGCCTGATGCCCGGCGTGTCGACGACCCAGCCCCCAAAATTCAGTTCCAGCAACTGCGCCGACGTGGTCGTATGCTGCCCTTTGCGGCTATCGCCACTCACTTCCCCGGTGCGCAGTTGCAGTCCGGGCTGCACGGCATTGAGCAACGACGATTTGCCCACGCCGCTCTGACCGGTCAATGCCGTCTCGCGGTCCGCCAGCAGATCACGAAGCCTCGCTAGTCCGTACCCGGACACAGCCGAGGTCAGGACGACGTCGTATCCCAACTGGCTGTAAATCCCCGCGATCGGTTGCAGCTGAGTGCAATCGGCCAAGTCGCACTTATTGATGCAGATGACGGGATCGATTTCCCCTAACGCGGCGCTGGCCAAGTAGCGATCTAGTAGATTGGGCTTCAGCGGAGGGTCGGCCGCGGACGCGACGATCAGCACTTGGTCCACGTTGGCGACCAATACCTGCTCTTGTCCGCGCGTTTCCCGCGACAGCGTCCCGGTGCGTGGTTCGACCCGCTCAATCACGCCTTGATCATTGATGGTCGGTTGAAACAGCACGCAGTCGCCCGCCACAACCGCCGTACGCTGGTCACTGGCGATGGTGCGGACAACGTTGCGTACCACGCAATCGAACCGTCCTCCCTCGTCGTCCTGCACGATAAACCCGTTGCGGTGTACGCTCAGCACCCGTCCGGGCCGGCAGGCCTCCATATCGACGTCGATGATCAGTCCCGAGTTTTCGTCACCTTCCACGCCGATGACCGTCCGCCGCCGCGTCAGGTCCCCTTTGCCGGAGACGCGCTCACGGTGCGGCAATGCGGCGGCGTCGGCGTCCTCGTTGGCGTAGTCCGCCTGCCGCCGCAACTTCTTGCGCCGGTTCTTGCGAAACGCGACGCGCACTTTTTGTTTCCGTTTTCCCACTGCAACGGACTCCGGTCTTGATTCGAATTTCAATCGGCTTTGTTTCCAGATGCCAAAAAGCAGTGCGGCTCGATGGCGATCATGAAACGAAAAAACGCAGGCCAATGCTCAGATCAGCCTGCGTCGAATCTACGTGATACCGTTGCGGGACTTTCCCGCGATTGGACAACCGCCCCGCCTAATCCTCGTCGACATCGGACAGCCACTCCAAGGCGATCGAGTCGTCGCTGTCGGAATTCGCGGCCATCGCCACTTCCTGGGCGGGCTGGTCTGACGGCCGACGTGGCGGGCGTTGCGGCTTGCGGCGCATGAGGCCCGCTTTTTCCAACAAGCTTTGAGAAAAAACGTCGGCGGTCTCCGCCCCTTCGATGGCCGGAGGCGCGTCACCTTCGGCGGTGTAGACAAGCTCAAATTTGTGTTTGGCGAAAGCGATTTGGTCGTTGGGAAACGCCCACTTTCGGCTGACCCGGACACCATTGATCTTCGTACCGTTGCGGCTGTCG
Source organism: Planctomycetales bacterium (assembly GCA_028285345.1). Classification (GTDB taxonomy): domain Bacteria; phylum Planctomycetota; class Planctomycetia; order Planctomycetales; family Planctomycetaceae; genus Symmachiella. Next base: position 22,315 of record JANQPT010000034.1, on the reverse strand, counting down.
AGGTCGGAGACGAGCCAATGGCCGTCAATCAACTCCAACTCGCTATGGTGCGAAGAGACGTTCTTAAAGCCGAGGACGATGTCGCATTCCGGGCGGCGTCCGACCAACAGCTTGTCCTTCAGAAGCGGGATCGGATCACCGCCTCCGATTGGAACGAGCTCTCCTAGTAACATAAGCGGCGACTTCCTTTACACAGATGGAAATGAAACGAAAAACATAAAGTAAAAGAACAATTCACGACAAATGAGATAACGTAAGTCGTGATATAGAATCACTGTAAGTCTAACCGGCCGAATCGCATCGGTCAATAAAATCTTCTGAACTCGGACCGAAACCTTCAGCTGCAACAGGGGTTGCGACCAGTTGCGCGCCCCTGAGATCCTGGGGTGACCGGAGAATCATCAACGGTTTTTCGCATGCCGCGAAGATCAGGGGATGTGCAGATGCTCGCGAAATCTGGGGGTAATTTCGCAGATCCCCGGTGATTGCTACCTTGATTCAAGAAATCAGGCAAATTGGGCGGAATGAGCGGCAAGGGTCTTTACCGTTGTCCCTGTGCCACGCGCAGAGCCGGATTGGCCGACGTATCGGGCAAGATCGTCCAACTTGTGGACGCCGCTTCAGCAACCGTCCTCTCTGCCCTCGTCTGCCAAATTCTGAGCGCTGTGGCGGTAAATCGGCGAAAGCAGGATCGTCGCGAGAATCATTGCGTGCCCCAACGTCTCCAAGGTTTCCTCAATGTTGTTCCTCCAATGGTCGTGATGCGGCAGAAACTTCCAAACGGCGCGATCGACCGTAATCGTGAAGAAGTACGTGACGAATGCGCCGGCGAGCAATGAAACCAGCAGCCGGCTGCCGGCGTACGGCTGCAATTCGCGGAAGTGGAGCGAGGCGTACCAAAACAGCAAAGGTATGACGAAGTAGATCCCGGTACTCGTTCCCTGGAAGTGGATCTCTCGACAGAGCAGGCTCAGCGACAGGAGCGTCAACCAACGATAGTAAAAGCCCCGCAGAGAAAGCCACAACCCGATCGCCGCCGTAGACGCAACGGCCAGCACCAGCGGCCCATAGAATTCCTGGTACGGTTTTAAAGTGTATTCCCACCACGGACTTGTCGAATTTGTTCCAATCCACGCGCACAGCGCCGCTGGAAGCAGCAGAATCCATGGCGAGAAGTTTCCGGCGACTTCACGCAGATTCTTCAAATGATCAGCGCGGATCACGTCGACGGTTTCAGGTGGTGCGGCGGACGAAGTCAGCGAGTTCAAACTGGTACCCCCTACCGACGGGCGGAATCCTTCCCGAACGTGACGAACATCGGGCGGCGGTATATCAGAACTGTGGTCGCTCAGGAAGCCGAGCCTCTTGGCACCCTCCTCAGAGGCGTTGAACGGCTCCGCTTCTCAAAAATACCACGTTGACAGAAAGTGGGAGTTACTCGATACTCATTCATGGAAGGTCCTGGTTCGACCTTCTGCGCGGGACGTTTTCTCGGCCTACGCATCTCAAAACAGCATTGTCCATTAATCCGACACTCTCGATTTTGCACGAATAATTGCGGTGAGCGCGACAACAGAGACATCGAATTTGGATTTGGCCGCGTACACGGCAGCGACCGCGGACCAGGCACAGCGGGCGTCGAGAATCCTTGCACTGGCCACAGGCGGGCAGAAGGATGAGTGGCTTGCGCGGTCGGCGGAATTGATCCGTTGCCGTGCCGGAGAAATCCTCGCCGCGAACGAACAGGACATCGCCCGCGCTCCCGAATTCGGTTTGACATCCGCCGCCGTGGACCGTTTGAGACTCGACGAAGACCGGCTGGAGGGGATTGCGTCGGCCGTCGAAGAAATCATCATGCTTCCCAATCCCGTCGGCGAGGTAATCGGCAACAACATCCGCCCCAGCGGATTGGAAGTGCTCAAGGTCCGCGTGCCGCTGGGTGTAGTGTTCTTCATTTACGAATCGCGTCCGAATGTGACGGTCGACGCGGCGGCGCTTTGCGTGAAGAGCGGAAACGCAGTGATCCTTCGCGGCGGCAAGGAGGCGTTTCACAGTAATCAGGCCTTTCACGCCGTGCTGCAAGAGGGATTAACCGACACCGGTTTGCCCCCCGACGCAGTGCAGTTAGTCTCTACGACGGATCGCGCCGCAGTTGGCCATTTTCTCAAACTGCACGAACAAATCAGCGTCACAATTCCCCGCGGCGGCAAGACCCTGATTCAACGCGTCGCGGCAGAAGCGACGATGCCGGTGATCAAACACTATGACGGCAATTGCCACGTCTATGTTGACGCCGCCGCCGACTTGGAGATGGCGTTGCAAATCGCCGTCAACAGCAAATGCCAACGGCCCGGTGTCTGTAACGCGGCAGAAAGCCTGCTCGTGCACCGCGACATCGCGGAGTCGTTCCTGCCCCGATTGGCAACTGCATTTGCGGAGCGGGGAGTACAAATGCGGTGCTGCACTCGCTCGGCCGAATTGATGCCCGGTTCGCAGAGTGCCACGGATGAAGACTACGCAACGGAGTTTTTGGATCTGATCATTGCGATCAAAGTCGTCGATGATTTGCAGTCGGCGGTGGAACACATCGAGCGATATGGCTCACGGCACACCGACGCGATTGTGACCAACGATCGAAACGCGGCGCGGCGGTTTTGTGCGGGCGTCGACTCGTCCGCCGTGATTGTGAACGCCAGCACGCGGTACAACGACGGCGGCGAATTTGGGCTGGGTGCGGAGATTGGAATCAGCACCGACAAGTTTCACGCCCGCGGACCGTGCGGGTTGCAAGAGTTGACCAGTTACAAGTACGTCGTCAACGGCGACGGGCAGATTCGGGAATAAGTTCGTTCCCGGCCGGAGAACGGTTTTCAGCGGAGGCCAAGGATGGCAGACGTACTGAGCCAATCTGAAGTGGAATCGTTGCTTTCTGCGCTCGATCCGGGGATTCAGGTCCGCGAAAAGCGTGCTGATGATCCCAATACGCAGATTAGCATCTACGATTTCAAACGCCCGGAGCGCGTCAGCAAAGAGCAGATGCGCGGATTCCAGGCGCTGCACGAAGGCTTTGGCCGGGAGTTTGGCGCAGCGCTCAGCGGCATGTTGCGGACGATCATTGAAGTCAAACTGATCAGCGTCGATCAGTTGACCTACAGCGAATTCGTCTACAGTTTGGAAAATCCTTCCTGTTTTAATCTGCTCACCGCCGACCCGCTGGAAGGCCATATTATCCTCGATTTGAATCCCTCCATCGTGTTTCCGATCATCGATCGGCTGCTGGGCGGGGGACGGGAGTCGACGCAGAAACTCCCCAACCGGCCGCTGACGGAAATCGAAGTTCGCTTGGCCAAACGGATCACCAGTTTGGCGATCGACGCCTTGAAAAACGCATGGGCCAGAATCTGTGAATTGAATCCCAAGGTCAGCCAGGTCGAGAGCAACCCTCAACTGGTGCAAATCGTTCCACCCAACGAAGTGATCGTCTTGATCAGTTTCGAGATCACGATGGGTGAAATGCGGGGAATCATGAACCTCTGTATTCCCTTTAATACCATCGAGCCGTTGGCGGGCAAGTTTTCTTCCAACGCCTGGTCGACCTACACGCAAAAACAGACTGATGTGCGTCAGTCGCTCAACCTGGAGGCCGGTGTTTCCGGTGCCAAGGTGGAATTGGTCGTGAGACTGGCGGAAACAAACTTGACGAGTCAGGACCTCTTAAACATGGCGGTCGGCGACGTGATCCCCACGGAAACCGAGCAAACGTCACCGCTGCAAGTTTTCATCGAGGGCGTTCCTAAGTACTTCGCGTTTCCCGGATCCTACAAGGGCCACACAGCCATTCGAATCGGCGGATCCATTCGCGCGCCGGAGGACGTTGTCGAGGACCAACTCGCGCAATTGAAAGCAATGGGAGACTCGACCGGGGAGGAGTCCCAACCCGTCGACTCGCCAGCCGCGGCAGCGACTCCGGCCGAATAAGCCTTGCCATCTCAAACCAACCGTCACCATCGATCATGCACGTTTCTTCGCGAACCGGCAATTCCCTCTCTCCCCGGTCGTAGTTGCGATCAAGTCCTTGACGGATCGAGGTTTAGAGATCAAAATAGCTGCGGCACTGCCGGTTCGTTAACAGGAAACTGTGATGATTTCCCGGTCGTGCGACCGATTCCTGCATGAGGTGGGAATTCGTAGCGGATGCAGCCGTACGGAGATCCGCCAATTCGGTCTGAGAGTCCCGGCAATGGGACTTGGATCGTTGGGCAACGCTCGCCAATGGTATTTTAGGGGTCACCGTCACAGGTTGGTGACCAAACTCACTTCACGGGTCATAGCAGCAAAGGACAACGATTATCGACACAAGTCATCGGCTCAATGAGCAGATCCGCATTTCGCCGGTGCGGGTTGTGAGTCACACAGGAGACATGCTGGGGATTATTCCAACGGCTGAAGCGCAACAGATTGCCAACGACGAGGGGCTCGATCTCGTCGAAGTCGCTCCCAACGAGCGCCCGCCCGTCTGCCGGATCATGGATTATGGAAAGTTCAAGTACGAGCAGAAAAAGCGGCAGGCGAAAAACTCCAAACAGCACCAAGTCCAATTGAAGGAGATTCGTGTTCGTCCAAAAACGGGCGATCACGACATTCAGTTCAAGGTCAAGCGGGCGCGCACGTTCTTGCAGGGCCGCGATAAGGTCAAAGTCAACATTATCTTTCGAGGCCGCGAATTGGCTCACAAAGATCGGGGTATGGAGATCCTGGGTGACATCATCGCCGATCTGGAAGATATCGCCAAAGTGGAGCAGGCACCGCGTATGGAAGGCCGCAATCAGATGAGCGCGATCCTTGCCCCCCGCGGTTAATCAGGCGACCCTGGTTGTGCTGTTCTGGTCCGGATAATCAGTCTGATCTCGGCAAAATTTGCGGAGTGAGGCTGGCGTTCGCGGTGCCAGGCCCGCTATAATCCGCGACTTGCCGATCTCATTGTTAGTGAATTCAATCGACGTCCGATGGCCCAATCATGCCTAAACAAAAGACTCACAAGGGAATGAAAAAGCGGTTCAAAGTAACCGCTTCCGGAAAGGTCAAGCACCGCAAGGCTTTTCGTGGACACATTTTAGGGAAGAAGTCCCCCAAGCGGAAACGAAACCTGCGGCAGGACGGCGTGCTGATCGGGGCCGAAGCAAAGCTGATCGCTGAGGCTCTGCGTCCCGGCGATTAGCGCCGACTTGAAGTTTGCTGAACAGAGATCCATCATCCGGAATCGTCGAAACAAGATACTGGAAACGTCATGAGAGTTCGTAAAGGTGCGGCGCGTCGACGCGCCAAAAAACGTCTGTTCAAAGAGGCCAAAGGCAATTACGGCGGCCGCAAGAACCTGACCCGTACGGTCAAAGAGACGATTTTGCGGTCCCGCGCGTTCGCCTACAGGGACCGGCGGGTCCGCAAACGGGACATGCGGCGGTTGTGGATTACGCGTATTACGGCCGCTTGCCGCAGCCGAAACCTGAGCTATTCGCGATTCATCAACGGCCTGTCGCGGGCAAACGTGGAATTGAACCGAAAGACGTTGAGCGAATTAGCCATCCACGAGCCGCAAATATTTGATGAGCTGGTGCAATTGGCGCAAAGCCAGTTGTCCTCGGCGGCGTAATCCCGTCCGCACACCTGCCGTCGCCATTCCTCGGCGAACTCAACCAGCGCCCAGATTGTCCTTCTTTGAGAATCGCCAGGCCGATCTCGATCTTCCTGGGCACTTTCCTAAATTCACCGACAAAGCCGGCGATGGACCCCTCCGGGCAATTCGACAACTATCAGCAAGAGGCCGCAGCGGCGATTGCCGCCGCAGACTCGGCAGACGCTCTTGAGCAAGTACGTGTCGAATTCTTGGGCGCCAAAAAAGGTCGGCTGCGGGATTTGCAGTCCCTGCTGGGTAAAGCGGACAAAGAACAGCGACCGGTGTTGGGCAAGCAGTTCAACGAGGTCAAAACGGCCGTTACTGCCCTCTACGATGCCCGTAGGGCGGAACTCTCCGCGCCGCGAGCCAGTACTTCGGGATTGGACATCACGCTCCCAGGTGCGGCATTGCCTCTCGGAAACCGTCACCCACTGACACAGACGGTCGAAGAGTTCAAGGATATCATGGGCCGCTTCGGTTTCACTGTTGCCTCCGGGCCGGAAATCGAGGACGAACATCACAACTTCGAGGCCCTGAATATTCCCGACGACCACCCGGCCCGCGATCCGCTCGACAATTTCTATCTCGCAGCGGCCGAGTCGGCACACGGGGGACCGTTGTTGTTGCGGAGCCAAACTTCGACTGTCCAGATTCGCGTGATGGAGCAAACGCAGCCGCCGATCCGCATCATCTCGCTCGGCCGCGTCTATCGCCCCGACACGATGGACCGCACGCATTCTTGCATGTTCCATCAAATGGAAGGCCTGATGGTCGGCGAATCGGTGACGATGGCCGAGCTGAAGACCGTGTTGAGACTCTTCGCACAGACTTACCTGGGGCACGATGTCCACGTCCGTTTCCGTCCCTCGTTCTTCCCGTTTACCGAACCGTCTGTCGAGGTCGACATGAGCTGGCGCGACGGCTGGCTGGAGATCGGAGGGGCCGGTATGGTCGATCCGAACGTGCTGACCGCCGTCGGCTACGATCCGGAAAAATACTCCGGATTCGCATTCGGGATGGGCGTCGAGCGGTTCTGCATGCGGCGGCACAATATCCCGGACATCCGCGAATTCTACACCAACGACGTGCAGTTTCTGCGGCAGTTCTGAGGCTCAATGTCAGCGCGATGCCGTTGGCCGATGCGCCAAAGGTCTTTCTCTGCGACTTCGCGTGACCTCGACCGCACCGAAAACGCCGATTAGCTAATCAGCGGCTCGATCACGCGGCCGGCGACGTCGGTCAGGCGGAAGCGGCGGCCTTGGAATTTGAACGTCAACCGCTCGTGGTCGATCCCCATCAGGTGCAGGATTGTGGCGTGCAAATCGTGAATGTCGCGGGGATCTTCGACGGCGTGGTAACCAAGATCGTCGGTCCGGCCGACGGTCACACCCCCTTTGACGCCGCCGCCCGCCAGCCACATCGTGAAGGCATCCTTGTGGTGGTCGCGGCCCGCTTTGGGGCCGGCGTCGCCCTGCAGCATCGGCGTGCGGCCAAACTCGCCCCCGAAGACGATCAGCGTCTCTTCCAATAGGCCCCGCTGCTTCAAATCGCGGATTAACGCGGCGATCGGCTGGTCGACTTGTCCGCACTTGCGGGGCAGGCTGCTGGCGATGCTGCCGTGATGGTCCCACCCTTGGTCGTACAGCTCCACAACCCGCACGCCCCGCTCAACAAGCCGCCGGGCGAGCAGGCAGTTCGCCGCAAAACTCGGTTTACCCGGCTCGATGCCGTATCCCTCCTGAATGTGCTTCGGCTCAGCGGAGATGTCCATCAATTCCGGCACGCTAGACTGCATGCGAAACGCCATTTCATAAGACGCGATCCGTGTGGCGATCTCCGGATCGCCCGTTTCCGCCAGCTGCAATTCATTCAGCTTGCGGATGTCCTCCACAATCCGCCGCCGCGCCTCTTTGCCGATGCCTTCCGGATTCGTGACATACAGCACCGGTTCGCCTTTGGTGCGGAACTGTACGCCCTGGTGCACCGACGGCAGAAATCCGCTGCCCCACAGCGACGTGCCGCCGCCGGGGGTCAGGCCGGTCACCAACACCACAAACGCAGGTAAGTCCTGGCTTTCACTGCCCAATCCGTAGGTCAGCCACGAGCCCAAGCTCGGCCGCCCCTGTTGTCCGAAACCGGTGTGCAGAAAAACCTGAGCGGGACCGTGATTGAATTCTTCCGTTTTCAGCGTCTTGATCACCGATATCTCATCGGCGACGCCGGCCAAGTGCGGTAACAATTCGGAGATTTCCAGTCCCGACTCTCCGTACCGACGAAACTTGAACTTCGAGCCGAGCAACTTGGGATCTTTTTTTAGAAACGCGAACCGCTGGCCTTCCAGCAATTCCGGCGGGCATGGCTTGCCGTGATGTTCGCGGAGTACCGGCTTGTCGTCGAACAGATCAAGCTGCGACGGCGCACCAACCATATGCAGGTAGATCAAGCGCTTGGCGGTCGGCGCGAAATGCGCCGTTTTCGAGGCAGTCGAATTCGCGGCCGCGTCTTGATTGAGCAGCGATGACAGCGCGATCGAGCCGATTCCGACTCCCGAGCGGCGGAGAAACTCCCGCCGCCGAATCGCTGCCGCATATTGCTCGATCAATCCACTCATCACAGTTTGTCTCGCCCTTCCCTCAGCCACCGGCTCTGCCGGGGCGCCAACGCGCGAACACACGTTCCGCTACCCCTTGGTGATCACCTCGTCGAGGTTCAAAATAATATTCGTCAAATGCATCCAAGCGGCGAACTCGATGGTGGTGGTCTCAATCTCGCCACCCCATTTTTCGACCATTTTGTGCGCTGCGTCGGTGTTCTTCTGATAAGCCGCAAACTCCTGCTGGTATCGCGATTTCAGCACGTTCATTTCGGCGTCGGCCGGCGCTCTTCCCGTCGCGAGCCGGAATGCGTACTCGATCCGGCCGTCAATGTCGGCGTCCGGTTGTTCGCGGCAAATTCGTTTCGCCATCGCCGCCGCCGCTTCGAAATAAACCGGGTCATTCATCAGCGTCAATGCCTGGAGCGGCGTGTTGGACCGGCTGCGCTTGACCACGCAGGCTTCGCGGCTGGGGGCGTCGAAGTTGACGAAACTGGGATAGGGGACGGTCCGTCGCCAATAGACATATACGCCGCGGCGGTACAGGTCCTCACCTTGGCTGGTCTTCCAGTGATTGCTGGTCCGGCCGATGTGGTTCCAGACGCCGTCCGGCTGTCGCGGAAAAACGGGCGGGCCGTGCATCTTCTCGCTGAGCAGCCCCGCAACGGCGAGTGCGTTGTCACGGATCAACTCCGCACGCAGGCGAATGCGAGGTCCGCGGGCGTAGAGTTCATTGTACTGGTCGCGCCGCCATAGCGCGGGTGTGATCTTCGAAGATTGCCGGTACGCGGCTGACGTGGCGATCAGGCGGTGCATCGCCTTGACGTCCCAGCCGCTCTGCATGAACTGCATCGCCAGCCAGTCGAGCAGCCGCGGATGCGTCGGCGGGCTGCCCTGCGTGCCAAAATCTTCCGGCGTGTCCACGATGGCGCGGCCGAAGAACTCCGCCCAATAGCGATTGACTGTTACGCGAGCGACGAGCGGATTCTCTTCATCGATCAGCCACTGCGCGAGGTCCATACGGTTCGGCTGTTGCGTGTCGCGCAAGGGATGCAGCGCGGCCGGGGTGCCTGCCGGAATCTCTTCGCCCGGATTGAGGAAATCGCCCCGTTTGAACAGCCGCGTCATCCGCGGTTCGGGCAATTCGGACATCACCAGCGCAGTTTCAGCGGCCAATTCTTCCGCCTGCTTTTGCAGTCCGGACTGCCGTGTTGATAGCTGAGCGTAGGAGTCAAACGTCTTGAGGTAATGCTCGCTGAGTGCTTTCTGTTGTTTCTCGCTGCGCTTGTCCGCCGCGAGTTTCAAAATCTTCTGAATCTCAGCGGGGATCTCCTCTCCCGCGTCTCCGAGGTGCGGAAGGTTCTTTTCCCAATCGGCCTGATGTTTCTTCAATTGCTCGCTGAGCGTCTTCAGCGATTGCTTCACCGCTTGCAGCTCGGCCTCAGCCAGTTCTCGTCGGCTGGTTTTTTCGGCCGGTTCGGGAAGCGAGATTTTGGGGCCGGTGAAATCACGATTGCGGTTGTTGGTTTCGATTTCGACTTCGGTGTTGTTAAAGAACGCGAAGAGCCGGTAGTAGTCTTCCTGCGAGAAGGGATCGTACTTGTGTTCGTGGCATTGCGCACAGCCGATCGTAATTCCCAACCAGACCGTGCCGGTGGTGTTCACGCGGTCAAAGACGGCCAGGACCCGTTCTTCTTCGGGGTCGGTGCCCGCTTCGACGTTGGCCATCGTGCCGCGATTAAATCCGGTGGCAATTTTTTGCTGTAGCGTGGCCTCGGGCAGCAGGTCGCCGGCGATTTGTTCGATCGTGAATTGATCGAAGGGCATGTTGTCGTTCAGTGCACGAATGACCCAATCGCGAAAGGCCCATGCCTCGCGGCGGCCGTCGCGCTGATAACCGTTGCTGTCGGCAAATCGCGCCGCATCGAGCCACGGCAGCGCCCAGCGTTCGCCGTAATGCGGCGAAGCGAGCAGCCGGTCGACTACTTTTTCGTAGGCGTCGGGGTTGTCGTCGGAGAGAAAGGCGTCGATTTCGGCGATCGTGGGGGGCAGGCCGATCAGATCAAACGAGACTCGTCGCAACCATTGTTCTTTCGTCGCTTCGGCAGACGGCTGCAATCCTTCGGCTTCGAGTCTTGCGAGTATGAATGCGTCGATCGGGTTGCGGACCCAATCGGATTCCTTGACTTGCGGAACATCGGGCCGTTGAGGTTTGAGAAAAGCCCAGTGCTTAGGTTCGGCGACGGTCACACCATCCGGCCAGACGGCGCCTTCGTTAACCCAACGACGGATCAATGTGATTTGGGCGTCGCTGAGCGGGTCGGCGTCGAGCGGCATGCGGTCCCCGTCGTCCTCACTGCTGATCCGGTTCAGCAGCAGGCTCTCAGCACTCTTGCCCGGCCGCACCAATTCGCCGGAATCGCCCCCTTTGAAGAGGTGCTCCCTGGTATCGAGCCGGAACGCTCCCTCTTGAACCTTCTCGCCATGACAAGCGGCGCAGTGCTTCGCAAAGATCGGTTGGATGTCGCGAACGAAGTCGACTTTCCGCGGCGCATTCTCATCCGCCGGCGCAAGAGACGGCGACATCAACAGCAGCATGCAGAGGGAGGCGAGTCTGATGGCCGCGACGAGGGGAATGCGAGTGTCCATCGGCTTGCTTTTGGCGGGATAAGGGTATTTGTCGCGTATTCCTCCTTATTATTGAACCAAATTCCGGGACGACTTTCCATAGCAGGAATGTGACGTTCAGGCCCGTCATCTCGTTTCACGCAGAACGCGATGACAACAAAACGGGCGGCCGCGAGCGCGCTGCAATCGCGGCCACCGACAGATCCGATCAATAGTACGTCGTCGGCTTTTTCGCCGGCTTGATCGTCTTGAGGATCTTCAGATTCCCCTCGATGCGGGCCATTTTTGCGCGGAGCTGGGCGATGCGGACTTGGTCCTTTGATTTCTTCGCGCCAAGTGCTCGCTCGAGTTCGATCTGAATCGCCTGCAGTTCCAGCTCTCCGGTTCGTTTGAGCACGTCAGCGATTTGCATGAGAATTTCCAACCGTTGTTTGTGGGCCGCGAGATCCGCTTGGGCTTTCTCAAATTCGACGGCCGTTGTTGCTCCTCGTTCGTGCAGCTTGCTGATCCGGTCGAAGGCAATCTCTGCCTGTTTCTGTTTGCTCCGCGTGGTGGAATAGTCGACCGCTAAGGAGATTGGATCAGTGCTGCTGAGTGCGGGAGTTGCCGCCACAGGATCGCGCATTTTCGGAGTGTCTTCATAATTGCTGTCGCGATCGGGTTCGGCGTAATTCGGTGCAGACTTGCTGCGTGTACTCTCGTCCGGTTTTGCGGACTTCTGACGGCTTTCGCTGCGAACTGGATCACGTTTCCACTCGGATGAGTTATTTGGTGCCTTTGAAGTCCGCTTTTTCGGATCGTCGCCCTGGGATTTCCACGACTCTGCAGGCAACGCGGGAGTTGACGAATCATAGTAGATCGCCGGTTTTGGAGTCTTCTTCGGTTTAGATGGAACGGTCGGTGGCAGGGTCTCCGGCACCTGGATTTCTTCATGAACGACTTTGCCATCGGGAAGCTTTCTCTCGCGAATGACCCTCCGCATCTCTTGCACCCTGACGGGGGCTTCAGGCTGACCGACGGGAGGTTGGACCTTAGGAATTCCATAAACGGGTGTCGGTGACAGCGTCGGCGGGTAGTATTGGCTGCCACTCGATCCCAGCTTTTTGTCCAATTTGGAGAGTTCGTATAGCTCCCTTTTCAGCCGCGCGCGTGCACGATCGAGCGTGCGATACTCATTATTAATGCCCCGCATCCGATTTTCCTCGTTTTCGCCATCAACGAGGGGCGACTCGATCCGTTTCGCGAGATTTGGCAGTTCCCGTTCGATATTGGCGAACAGTGCCTCCAACTCTCGAGTCATCACCGCCGCCTTCGTGGCGTCGTCACCATGGCCTTTGGACTCCAGCAGTTTGTAGATAGTATCGAGGCGGTTGTCGGAAAGTTTGAAGATCTGCCGTACGATCTTCAGTTCCGCCTCATCCGGTTTCTGACGCAGCACGTTATTGTACAGCTCCGCAATCAGTTGTTCGTCGCTGATTTGTGTGGTATCCATGCCCTCAGGGCCAATCACGGGGATTTTTACGGTGGCAGTTTCGAGCAGTTTGCCAATCTGCCGCACTCTTTCGGCCGGCCGTCGACTGAGGAACTTCAAACGCTGAATCAACACATCGCGGTGCAGGGACTTCAGTTTGGCCAGCAATTGATCGGCCGGGAGTACCTCGTCGTCGCGTTCTCTGCCGAAACCTCTTCCTGCACCGCGCGGACGTGCAACAGGGACACGGAGACCTCCAGCCGAGAACCGGCCACCATCGTCATCATCGTCGGCTCTGGTCCGCCCCCCACGGCCGCGGAGGCGATTCCGGCGATCAGCGAGTTCCGGATCAAGATTCGGAGGATTGCTCTGCGATGATGTTGACCGACGGTCATCGCCATCGTCGCCTCTCCTCGACCGACTCCGTCCTAGTCCAGAAGCGGATGTGGTCTTACGGCTCGGAGCCAATCCAAAGCCCCGCTTGTCACGCTGGTTTTGGTTGACGACACCCGCCGCCGGCTTTTTCACGTCCGTTGATGATGTCGATTTTGCATCAGACGCAGAGGCTTCTCCCGACGTTGTATCGACCTCTTTCGCAGGCTTATCGTCATCGGTAGCTGGTTTCGCTTCGGTATCATTTGTTGCCGCCGCTTCAGCGACATTTTCGTCGTCGGCCTGGTCGTCAGTCCCATCCGCTTCAGCTTGCACCAAACCCACGCCCAACAGGCCACTGAGCAGAACCACACAAGCGACGGCGGAGAAGAGGGTCAACATCCGCCAGCGGCGGCTGCAGCGATTCATCAGCGGGGTTTTACGGCGGACGAGCATTTCCATTCTCCTGTAGAATTGAGTGGGCGAGCTGAAGATTCCAACGGTTCCGACATGGGCCAAGCCCCGCCGGCCTTGTTCTTTAACGAGTGCGATCAGTTCTCCGGCATAGACGGCGGTCGAGGAATGCCCCGCCGCCCAGTCGTCGGCGAGCAGTTCGGCCGCCAGATACGTCCGGCCGCGAATCCACCAATAGAGCGGATGAACATACAGCAGCGGCAGCGCGACGTTGAACAACACGCGTCCCCGCTGGTCACCGTGCCGCAGATGGGCCAATTCGTGCAGCAGAATCTGCCGCAACTGCTCTCGGCGGTCTTCGCGGCAACATTCGGCGGGTAGCACAATTGTCGGCCGCCACCAACCGTAAGAAAACGCGCGTCGACAGGCGGCGGTGACTAATAAGCGCGGGAGTCTCTCGGCGGAGAGCGATTCATACAATTGCGCCAGCCAAGCCGGCGTCACGTCGGCGCGGCGCGTCACGCTCCACAACAACATTCGTCCTAACAATAGCCACAGCAGGCAACCGGCAATGCCGACGAGATACGCCGCTGTCACCAGTTGCAGACCGACCTGCCACGTCAGCCAGGATTCCGCGGAGGAGTCGGCCGAGGGACGCGTAACATTCGCAGCGTCGACGCCGGGTTCCGCCGCGATCACGTCCTCAGCTCCGATACCGTCTATGAGGACCTCGGCGACTGCAGCGTCGCTCACGACGTCGTCAGACATCGCGGTCGCAGTCGGTTGCGAGGCCGGTTCCGGTTCCAGCGCATTGAGTTTCTGGATCACTTCATTGATGGCTCTGGCGCGCGCTGCTTCTTCGACGGCGAGGTCGTAATTGATGCCCGGGGCGTCCGCTACGCTTCGATCCACAATCGGCGGGGCGATCTCAGCCGCTGGTTCCTGCGCAGGGGGCGACCACATCGCGGATGGCGCCCACCGCGGCAGTGGAATGCAGGCCAGACAAATCCACAGCAGTACGGCGGCGATCGTCATCTCTCCGGCCCGCTGACGCTTGATTGGGGCGTGCAGCGTCAGCATCGTCGCGCATCCCGCGATGAGCAGAATCGTCGCCCCCACAGCCAGCATCACGCCATGTTCCGTTAAGAACTGCAACACGGTGTTCATGAGCGGTCCCCTTTCTTCGCGCCTTGTTTGAACTCCTGCAGCAGCGATTCCAACCGGGCGATTTCTTCGTCGGTCGGTTGCTGGGCGGAGATCACGCTTTGCACCATCTGGTCGATTGCCCCGTCAAAAACCCGTTCCAACAGGTTTGTCGCCAGATTGCGGTTTGTCTGTTCCCGCTTGACCAGCGGGCGATAGATAAACGTGCGGCCTTCGACACGGTGTTCCACGAGTTGCTTTTCCTCCATCGTCCGTAAGAAGGCCTGCACGGTGTTTTGCACGATCGGAGCCGAGCGGCTCATTTCCGTGTAAACCTCGCGGACGGTCGCCTCGCCGCGATCCCAGAGGATTTTGAGGATTTCCAATTCACGTTCCGTCGGGGTTATGCGGTCAACCATTACACGCCGCTCCAAGAGATAGAGTCTAAGCTTAATTAACTAAGCTTATCAAAATAGTCTTTCCCGGCAAGCCTAATCGGAACAAATCTCGCACGATTTCGCAGATTCGCCTACGATCCCAGCCATGTTGAAATCGCTCCTCCTCTGTGGAATATCACTCGTAGTCGCGGTCTCTCTGTGCACTGCTCCTGTGGAGCAGACGGCGGAGCTACGCGGGCATTCACACGACGTCTTCACGCTGGCGTTCGCCCCCGACGGACGGACGCTCGCCACGGGCAGCGGTGATTTTCATCGCGACGCGAGTAGCGGAGCGCTCGAAGAATATGGAGAACTCAAATTCTGGGATCTCGGCTCGCGGACCAACACGCACTCGATTAACGGCAAGGCGCGGTATTGGACTGTCGCATTTTCGCCGGATGGCCGTTATGCGGTTGCCGGCTGCGGCGTGCATGGACAGCGGGCCGGTCAGATTCAGGTTTGGGATTGGAAGTCGCAGACGCAGATCGCCGCCATCACGCAAGACTGGTTGGTGCAGTCGCTGTCGATTTCTCCAAATGGCGAACGGCTGGCCACCGTCAGCTACGGCGCGCAGGCGACACTCTGGGACTTGCCGCACTTAACCAACCCGACGCCGCTGGAAGCACATCTGGACGAAGTCACGTCGGTCGCGTTTTCGCCCGACGGCAAGTTAGTGGCGACCGGCAGTTGGGATCGCACCGTAAAACTCTGGGATACGGCGACGGCAGCGTGCGTTCGCGATTTGCACCACAGCGGACCGGCCGGCTCCGTCTCCACCATCGCCTTCTCGCCGGACGGCGAGCTTATTGCTGCTGGGTCGGGAGCCATTGAAAACGGTCCCCATGCAGCCGGAGGCGCGGTCACGTTGTGGAAGGTCACTTCCGGCGAGCAGTTGCATCAATGGACGCACCCCGATCATGTGACGGCGTTGGCGTTTTCTCCCGACGGAGCAACGGTTGCTTCAGGAAGTCGCGACAAACGCGTCCGCCTGTGGGACGTTGCGGGGAAGTCGCAGCAACGAGAGTTAAAACACTCCGGACCGATCGAAGCGCTTGCATTCTCACCCGACGGCGCAACGCTGGCAACGGCGGCGCGGGATCGAGAATGTGTGATTCGCCTGTGGGATGTCAATCGATTGCTCAGCCGTTCGCACTCCCGCTGAGCATGTGTTGCTCTCTCGCCCCACTTCAAACCGACGGCTTGCCGTCATGATTCGTGTTTTTCAGCGCTTTGGTTATAGGAGTGAATTGCTATACAGTGAACGGTGAAATTGCGACGGGTGGCTGGGGACTGAGGCAGTCGCCGAAGCCCCCAGGTTATCGGCCTTTCCAACTCTGAAGATCGACCAATCAGTAACTGACACGTCGCGCTCTTGCTGGTGGACCGATCAGTTGTTCGCGGCCATCAGCGGTTTGGATATAGGAGCGATTCCCGATAGAGTGAACGGTGAAATTGCGGCCTCTTGTGCCTGCGGCACCCCGATAGCGTCGCTATCGCGGCCACCACTGTTTCGGTTCAAGTCAATCGCAAGCAATGCACCGCGGTTGCCGGATTGTCTTACTCCCAGAACTTATCACCGTGCCAGTTCATGGGTGGGCAGGTTTCGACTTCGATGTCGCCGTTGACCGTTGTCTGGCAGGAGAGCCGCATTTCATCTTCATGCCCGATTTTGGCCATTGCCACCAGCGGATTATGAATCGGCGTCAATCGTTCTAAAACCCCAACCTTGTTTGTGTTTTCCATTCCCTTTTTGATAAGCACCCGGCAGGAGCCACACACCGAGAGTCCGTGGCAGTTGAGCAGCGCGTGCTTATGAACTCCCGGGTAAACTTCGATGCCGGCCTTGATCGCTTCTTTGCGCAGATTGGAACCTGCGGGAACCTCGATGGTTTGCTTTTCGTTGATGAATTTTACGGTGGGCATCTTAGCGACTCTTCCGTTGTCGAAGATGTGATGTGTGCAGACTTGCTGACGCGATTCGTGTGAATCATAAAGTCTGTCGACACGGAAATCCAGTGTCGACCATCAGCCGTTTTGACCGTGTCCAAACGCGGTATTTATCCCGCTTTCGGCAAGATTTTGCGGGTCTCGTTGCCGTCCTTCGCCTTCAGGTCAAACAGGCCGAAGATTTCAGCCGCATTCATGCTCAGCGAGACGTTTGTATTGTCCCCCTCGCCCAACACCTGAGCGAACAGCCGCCGCTTTTCGTTGAGCACGCGGTCGATCCGCTCTTCAATCGTGTTTTTGCAGATGAATTTCGTCACAATCACCTGCGTCTTTTGTCCCACACGGTGGGCGCGGTTGATCGCCTGATCTTCCACCGCAGGGTTCCACCAGCGGTCGAACAGGAAGACGTAGCCGGCAAACTGCAGATTCAACCCCACCGCGCCCGTCCCGTAGCTCATCAGCAGCAGCGGGCAGGTCGGATCGTCCTTGAAGCGGCTCAGAATCGGCTCGCGTTTCTTCGTGGGGACCTTGCCGTGATAGACGAGCGGATTGAACCGCTCCAATCGCGCCGCCAGCCAGTCAATGCACTTGGTCCACTGGCTGAACAGGATTGCCTTGCCGCCGGAATTGGAGATTTCCTCCATATCCGCCGCCAGCCGGTCCAACTTGGCGCTGTCACCGGTGAGCGGATCGAAGTTGGTAATCTGCTTCAGCCGCAATACCAGCTCAAACACGTGTTGCACTGAGATTGACTCTCCCAACTCGTTGAGCTGAATCACGCCGTCCTTCTCTGCAGTCTGGTAGGCGTGTTGCTGTGCGGGGTTGAGATCGAGATATGCGTCGCGGTCTAACCGGGGCGGTAGGTCCGACATCACCAAGTCCTTCGTCCGCCGCAACACATAGTGCTCCGAGAGTTGAGTCAGCCGTTTGATGTCGGGAGTGCTGCGTGGGGGGACGACCTCCATGAACTCAAACAGCGACGCCATCTCTTCCGGCCGGTTCTCGATCGGCGTGCCGGTCAGCGTCCAACTGCGCCGTCGCGGAATGCTGCGAATCATGGCCGCCGTCCGCGAGTCGCGATTTTTGATCCGCTGTGCTTCGTCCAAGATCACGAGATCGTACTTGGGTGGTTCGTCGGCCAAGGTCTCAAAATCTCGCACAACGACTTCGTAGTTGGCGAGCAAGATCGGGATTCCCGGCATGGTCCAGAGCATCTTGCGGCGGGCGGCGTCGCCCTCGAGCGTGGTGACCGGCAGTTCCTCAGCCCACAACTTGAACTCACGCTGCCAGTTGGGGATCAGCGGCTTGGGACAAACAAGCAGAATGCGGCTGACTTGCCCGCTGCGGAGCAACAGCCGTACCGCGGTGATCGTCTGCATGGTTTTACCGAGCCCCATTTCATCAGCCAGCAGGGCTGATTTTTGCGAAAACATCCAGCCGATCCCTTCGTACTGATAGGGAAACGGCTCAAACGGCATGATCAGTTCCTGTCCGGCCAGCCAGGTCTCCAGCGGCGGCTGCAGCACGTAGAACAGGCGGTCTTCCAACGAGAGCGCATCGTCGGGCGGTTGAATTCGCGTCAATTGCATCTCTTCCGGGGGCTGCGATCCTCCGCCGGGCTGAGGTGGGAGGATGCTTCTCAGTTCCTCGCGCTCTTCAGCGGATTTCGGCGGCGGCAGGAATTCGATGCCGTCGGGAAACGTCAATTTGAATGTTTTGACGTTGCTCCGCGATTCTTGCCAGCGCGCGGCGAAACTGACACGATTGAGCAGCGGGACTGAGGCACAGTCGATTTTCGGCGAGCGTCGCAGAGCGCCGTTAAGCCCCGACGCGAACAGATCTGTCGACAGCTCGACTGGAGCGGGCGTCACCTTCGGCGAGGGAATCGCGTCCGATTGCGGCGGGTCGATGCGGTGAGTTCTCTGCGGGCGATACAATGCCGGCAGATGCACCTCTGATATCGCCGGCAGCATGACCGGCGGATTCCCGGTTTGCTGCGTACCGCCGTCGGAATCGGTTGGAATCGCCGGTGAACCGTTCACGCCGCTGCTCCGCTGCCCAACGCTTCCTTGAGCGCCTGATCAACCCGCTGGAACGGCTCGAACAGATCGACGTCATTCGGCAAAACAGCGAGCTGGTCGCGCAACCGCTCGATGTCGGCCGTATGATCGACGCTGACGCGGAGAATCTGGCGGCCCCACGAAAGGTCGTTGCTCTCCTGCTCAACATCGTCTTCGCGAAACACGCACGCCAGCGGAGACGCGATATGGTTCCGCAGTTCCAACAGCAGTTGCTGTTCCACCAAGACAACCTGCGGCTTGACTCCCGCTTTTTCCAGCAATGTTTTGCCGATTAATTCGGCAAGCACAAAAGGGCGCAGCGTTTTGCCGTACAGCAGTTCCTGCGTGCGGTTGGGCTTCACCGGACTGGTGCATTGAAATTCCAGCGGGCGCCCCAAATGGTTCGTGACCAGCAGCCCGCCCAAGAAGCCCTGAGCGGGCGCTTCAATCGCCGTGAGGAATCCGAGCCGAATTTTTTCCTGCCTGCCCGCCGTCATATGTCGCCGTCCCAAGATGTGATGCACTGCTGATCGAAGTGTTGCGAGCGTCGGAAGCGAACAAGTCCACGACGGACCGTGTCCTCTCAAAAGCCGGTCCGCTGCCGGCCCGCTACGGAACTCATCGTCGCGGATGATGGAGTGACTTGAGCGGTAGTGGCGATTTTGAGATGTGGCGCAGCAAGACCCGGTTGACTCGCGCTGTCGCGCCGATAATAATTGGGATTGAACCGAGAATTCTTGGGGTTTTCCGGGAATTTCTCACCTACGGGGGCGATCGGTTTCGACTGGATTGCCGCAGGTAGGGGTGGCGTGTCGTGGTTGATCAGCAGGCCACGTAAAAAGCTGATCACAACATAATTGCCGAAAAGCAATTCGTAATGGCTGCCTAATCAAGGCAACCCCGGCTTAGGAATCCCCGCCTGAGGAGTCCGACAGCTGGTCACAAAATCGGGCTGGCGCCGGGTCAATGTCCGCTACGCCCGGCGCGAGACAAGTGGTGGACTAGCCGCGGCTAGGCCTTGTCGGTTGAGCCTACTGCGGCGAAACTCAATCAATGGACTACACACGTAGAGGCCTCTACTGAGGAATCACAGGACGCGGGTTCAATTCCCGCCGCCTCCATTCCTGGCGACACAAGTCTTTTACTGGAAACGCGTTACGAAGCACGAGGACGCGGGGTAAGATCCCGCGTCCTTTTGTATTGGAATATGGGATAGTTCGCCGTAACCCCAAGGTGTCACTCATTTTGCAGTCGGATTGGAGAAGTCACTCCGTATCGCTGCGATGCCCATCTTCCATTACGAAATCCTCCCATTGCACTCCCAGAAAACTCTGCGGCAGACCTTGATAAGAAACCGATGGTACCCTATTATGAGACCACTGGTATCTTATCGTGGAGAGTCGAATGGATTGGGAACGTGCAAGAAGACCGGAGCAGAAGGCTGTTCGCAGAGAGGCGATTCTGAACGCAGCCCGTTCGCTGTTCTCAGAGCTGGAATACGAGGAAATCAGCTTAAACGGAATCGCCCGTGAGGCAGGTTTCAGCAAGCCAAACGTCTATCGGTACTTCTCAACTCGCGAGGAGATCTTTCTCGCCATCTTTGAGGAAGAACAGGGGCACTTTGTCGACTCTCTGATTGCTCGACTGAAGCGGATTCGTACAAGTGATCCAGTGGACTCGATATGCCGTGCGTGGGTTGATATCGCAATCCAGCACCGGACATGGCTCGACCTTTTGCCACAGCTTTCAATGTCGATGGAGAAAAACTCGTCGGTCGAACAGCTCGTGAAGTTCAAAAAGGTCGGTTACGAACGGTTCGGAATGCTTCTGGATGCCTTTCACCGGACGTATCCGGCGATCGATCAGGACGGCTGGGTCTTGGTAGCTCAATGTGGGTATTCAGTCATGGCCGGTCTCTGGCCACACACGAATCCCGGCGACAACGTTGTGGAAGCGATGCGGCACCCGGACGTGAATCAACCTCTGTGGGATTTTCCGAAGGTGATGCAGAGTGGGCTTAAGGCTTTGATTCGAGGAATTGAAATGCAAGGAGACAAGTCATGAGCAGGACAGTATTGATTACCGGAGCGAGTTCAGGGTTCGGCCAGCTTGCAGCGAAGAGATTTCAGCGGGAAGGCTGGAACGTCGTCGCGACAATGCGTTCGCCGGAAAAGGATCAGGAACTTGGCAATCTGAACAACGTTGTTGTCACACAACTCGATGTCACTGATACCGAGAGCATCTCAGACGCCGTCAGACTGGCTGTTGAGGCGTTCGGTACGATCGATGTGTTGGTCAACAACGCGGGGTACGGTGGTCATGCGGTATTCGAGCAGGCGACGGACGCCGACATTCGTGCGATGTACGACACGAACGTGTTCGGTGTGATGAACGTCGCCCGTGCAGTGCTTCCATTGATGCGTAAACAGAAATCAGGTTGCGTGATCAACGTTACCTCGATGGCGGGATTGATCGCAGCTCCCACGATCTCCGTTTATGCGTCGTCCAAACACGCGGTTGAGGGCCTGACTGAAGGAATGGCGTACGACTACAAGCCACTCGGCATCAGGGTGAAGAGTGTCTTGCCGGGGGCCTATCCAACCACGCGATTCAACTCCAACACCAACGACGAACTGCGTAGTGGAGACGACCAACTGGTTGAACACGCCGAAGTCCTGCACTCGCACCTTCAGGAAGTGGCGGAGCAGATGGCAAGTCAGGGGGGAGACGTTGCAGACCCTCAGGAAGTCGCTGACAAGATATTCGAGTGTGCGACGTCCGATACGCCGATCCACAACCCTGTTGGCTCTGACGCAGAGATGATTGTCGAAATGCTGCAATCGGGAACTCGCCAGGACTTCATCAACCAGTTTGAGCAGATGGTGCTTCCAAAGTCGACAGGAGAGTAGGCCAATGGTCGCGAAGCAACGTTTTACGGCTCATGCGATGCACAAGTATGACGTGCAAACATCTGGAGATTCGATATGTTCGGAAACATAATTGCCAACACCTTTATCAAGCCCTTTCAGTCTCCGGTGTTTGGTGACCCGAAGAACTACAAGCTCGACTTCGAGGAAGCCACCTTCAAAGCCGCTGATGGTGTTTCGTTGTCCGGCTGGTTAATCAAGGGCAGCACCGACAAGGTCATCATCCAGTCGCACTTTGGTGTCCAATGCAGTCGTTCGGGTTACCGACCGCACGGAATGCTCAAGGGGTACGACAAAGACATTGAGTTCTTGCGTCAGGCCAAGTATCTGAACGAAGCCGGCTACACCGTGCTGATGTACGATTTCCGCAATCACGGGAATAGCGGCGAAGGCACCATACCGTTCATTACATGGGGCGAAGAAGAAGCCAAAGACGTGATCGCAGCAGTGGACTTCATCACGACGCATCCGGATTATCAAGACGCCGCTATCGGACTATTGAGCATCTGCATGGGACAGGGAGCCAGCATTCACGCGTTTCGTCGCGACGATGGTCTCAAACGGTATCCGAATCTCAAGACCATGATCTCAGTACAGCCAATGGATTATGGCTGCTTCGTTAATGCTCTGGGGCTGCCAAAGTTCCTGA
>JANQPT010000008.1 GCA_028285345.1 Planctomycetales bacterium | reverse complement strand
CCTCTTGTACCTCGTGACTGCTGCAGGCAGGGAACGGTGAAATTGCGGCCTCGTGTGCCTGCGGCACCCCGATTGCGAGGCAATCGCGGCCACCCGAGAGAGTTCTCATTGTCGCGCGCGTTCCGAGGAATGCACCCGCAGTGATGACACTTACATTTCCGTCCCAATCGTCAGCAACACCTTGCCGTTCCGAGCCGGTTGTTCCGCCGCGGTGACCGCATCCCCAATTTGATCGAGCGGGAACTTCGCGCCGACGTTGGCAGTCAGGGTTCCTTCGCGAATCAGCTTGCCGACTTGCTTAACCAGCTTCAACTTGCCCAGCAACTTCAGCGACTGCATGTAATTGGAGAGCCAAAACCCGCTGATCTCCGCCCCAGGGGTCATCAGATCCCGCGGCGAGAATGAAATCGGTTCGCCCGAGAGCGTGCCGAAGAGTAACATGCGGCCGCCGGGCGCCAAAGTCTGAACGACCGCCGATCCCAACGATCCGCCGACCGGGTCGATCGCGTAGCGGACGCCGCCCGAGGCAATCGCAGCGACCGCTGCGGGGAGTTCTTCCGGCGCGGCGGCGATGACCGCATCTCCGCCGATCGATTTGAGTTCGTCGATCTGCTCAGCGCGGCGCACGACATTCAGCGTGCGAAATCCGAACCGTTTGCCAAGCCGAATCACCATCCGGCCCAGGGCGGACCCCGCGGCGGTTTGCAGCAGCCACTCTCCGGGAGGAACGCACAGCACTTGCCGCGTCATGATGTACGCGGTCGCGGGATTGACGAAGAACATCGCCGCCTGTTCGAGCGTGAGCTCCTTGCCCATCGGGATCGCTTGTTTGGCGGGAATCGTGGTCTGCTCGCGCCAGTTCCCCGTGGCGCTATTGAGCACAGCGACCCGCTTGCCCGTGAGAAATCGGCCCAGCAGTCCTCCACCCGAGGCTTCGACGATTCCCACACCTTCGAACCCGGGCGAGGCGGGCAGTTCTGGCAGAATCCCGTACTGCCCGCGAATCATCATTAGATCCGACGGATTCACCGGCGAGGCCAACATCCGCACGCGAACCTCTCCCGGAGAAGGATCGGGGACCGCTTGAGTTTCAATCTGCAGCACCTCAGCCGGTTCGCCGAATTGATGGAGGACCACCGCTTGCATGTTTGGATTCCTTTCCCCGGCCACTGACTTATCGGAGCGACGGCGGCGCCGAAGATTAGGTCGAGACGGGAGTCATGTCTGAGACGAAGATCATATCCCTCAGTCGGTTTTGTCTGCAATCTTCCCAATGATCGCCGAACGGCGGGCTCACGAGCCCTCCATCTTGTTTTGACGCCTGCAGGGAGTTCGTCACGGAGGCGACTGCTCCATCAATGAAAACCGGAGATTTACGCTGGTTTTGCCCGGAATCTGGGCGTGAAAATCACCAAAAATGATTCCATTTGGCCGATTTCGTCGATATGATTGAAGAGTTGCCCTTTCTCGCGGAGCCGGTCTATGCCCATCAGCCTTACTCCACATTTCGATGGAGACCCGATTAAATTGGATAAAGCTATCCTATTAATCGGCCGGCACCCACAATGCGATATCGTCCTGCTGAGCAGCCGCAAAGTCTCCCGCATGCACTGCTGCATCGCCCAGGCGAGCGAACGCCTGTTAATCCGCGATTTGGGGAGCACCAACGGCATCACCGTCAACGGCGAGCGGATTGAGGAAGCCGAGATTCGTGTCGGCGACGAAGTCACGATCGGCGATTTGGAGTTCTGTATCGGCAACGGCAGTAGCGAGACCGTCCGCCGCGAACCTGCTCCGCTGAGCGCGGATTCCCCTCAAAACGGGCATCAGCCTCAAAAGGTCTCCGTTCTCGACTCGAAACCCGATTCGTCGGAAACGCCGATGATCGACGACATCCCCCTTGCCGAACCCTCCTCCTATTCAATCGTCGTCGACGATTCTCAACAGAACGTGAGAATCGAATCGAACAGCGACGAAAGTTCCTACGTCGAACTGAACGAATCGGACATGTAGGCCCCGCTTTCGCGAACCATCCGACGCTCCTGATCGTCTCTCCCCGTGCGCAGTTGACCCACTCCTAACCTAGATCTAGAGTGAGGGTATTAGGCTTTAGGCGTTAGGCTTGAGGAATTGCCCCTTGATATCTTTCCTAAAGCCTAACGCCTAAAGCCTAATACCTAATCAATGGAGTCCGCCTTGTGGCTGCCAAAGCCTGGGGAGGGCGGTTTGCACAAGCAACCGACCCTCGCGTGGAAACTTTCACCGAATCAATCAGCTTCGACGCCCGATTGGCAAAATTTGACATTCAGGGCTCACAAGCCCACGCGCGGATGCTTGCGCACGTCGGATTGATCTCCGACGATGAACGGGACCAGATTATCGCCGCGCTCGATGATATCGGTCGCGAAATCGCCGACGGCAAACTGCCGCTGCGGACGGAACTCGAAGACATCCACATGCACGTCGAGTCCGCGCTCATCGAGCGGCTGGGCGACGTGGGACGCAAACTGCACACCGGCCGCAGCCGCAATGATCAGGTCTCCACCGACCTGCGGCTCTACGTCCGTGACGCGATCGCCCAAATCGACGGTT
This sequence comes from Planctomycetales bacterium, assembly GCA_028285345.1. Lineage (GTDB taxonomy): Bacteria > Planctomycetota > Planctomycetia > Planctomycetales > Planctomycetaceae > Symmachiella. Next base: position 100,162 of record JANQPT010000008.1, on the reverse strand, counting down.
TACTGACCGACCTGCAAACGGCGTTCGTGCTCCGCTGTGAGCGCGACGCCGACGTCATTATCCCCGGCTACACGCACTTGCAGCGGGCGCAGCCGGTCCTGGCGGCGCATTATTGGCTGGCGTATTGCGAAAAATTCCAGCGCGACCGCGACCGCCTGGCCGATTGCCTGGGGCGGGTCAACGTCTCTCCGCTCGGAGCGGCGGCGCTGGCGGGGACGTCGCTCCCCATCGACCGTCAAATGACGGCCGACCTGCTCGGCTTTTCCGCCGTCGCCGGCAACAGCCTCGACGTTTCCAGCGACCGCGATTTTCTGGTCGAGTTCACGTTCTGCCTGTCGCTGATCGCCGCCCACCTCAGCACCTGGGCGGAGGAGTGGATCATCTGGTTCTCGACGGAGTTCGGCTTCCTCAAACTCCCCGACGCCTACACGACCGGCTCGTCGATCATGCCGCAAAAGCGCAACCCCGACGTGCTGGAACTGATCCGCGGCAAATCGGCCCGCCCGATCGCCGCCGTGCAGCAACTGCTGGTCCTCATCAAGGGCCTGCCGATGGCCTATAACCGCGACTTGCAGGAAGACAAACTCGCCGCCTTCGACGCCCACGACACGATCGCCGCCTGCCTGGAACTCGCCGCCGCGATCGTCGACGGTGCGGAGTTACAGCGCGAAGCGATCGCCGCCCGCTTGGAGGAAGGCTTCCTCGACGCGACGACGCTGATGGAATACCTGATCAAGCAGGGCGTCCCCATGCGGACCGGCCACGAAACGGTTGGCAAACTGGTCTCGCTGTGCGAATCGAAACAATGCCGCCTCTCCGACCTGCCGCTGGAGGAGCTTCAAGCGGCGTGCGACAAAATCGGCGACGACGTCTACGCCATCCTCGGCACGAAGAATGCTGTTGCAGCGCTGGGGAGTTTTGGCTCGGGGGGAGCGGAGCCGGTAGCGGAGCGCATGCGTGAATGGCGCGAGCGGCTTGGACTGGGAGACCATAAATAGATGGGTGGCCCGACCGCGCAGCGGCCGGGTGCCACAGGCACAAGATGCCGCGCCTTCCGCGATCGGGCTGTGATTGCGACATCACAAATCTGTAAACCATACACTCTAGACCTATAACGCCCAAGGCGCGAGCTTCTTGTCGCTTCGCGACCCGACCGTAATCGGCCGGGCCACCCTGCGAATCGAAGCAGTGCCGCCTCTCCGACCTGCCGCTGGCGGAGTTACGAGCGGCGTGTGACAAGATCGGCGATGATGTCTACGACATTCTCGGCACGAAGAACGCCGTCGCGGCGCTGGGGAGTTTTGGTTCGGGGGGGGCGGAGCCGGTAGCGGAGCGCGTGACGGAATGGCGCAAGCGGGTTGGATGGACGATCGACGAGTAAATCTGTAGGAACCTCACATGGCAATACAATCAATTGCTACGGCAAGCCAAAGAGAATTGCGAGGCAGTCATCAACGATCGCCTGAGCCCGAGATACAATCCATTTTCTTCTCGTATTATGGGTTCCTGGATGCGCTCTCTTGATGCGAGGAAAGTTGATTCTGTCAGCTGCTGCTTTCATCATCGGTCGCAAAACGCCCGATGTCTCTGCGGCATTTATCTTTCGGCCTAACGTCCAATTCTTAGAACCCGGAACGTGCCTTTCTAATTCCGCCTCGACAATTTGAACCAGGTCCAGTATCCCAACACATACGTCACCTTCGGAAATCTGCCGTACGGCGGCGCGAGTACGCGCTCGGAGCCGTTGTGGGATTTGTTCATATTGTATTGCATCGTCGAATTGTTGAAGCTTCGCGGGTGCCAAGAAATACGGCTCGTCACTTTCTCTAACAATCAGGATGCCGAATCCCATTTTGCGGAGTTCACGTTCATCTTTGGGTTTGACTCGATCTTGACATACAGTTACTAGGTTGCATACTTCGTTGGTCTGTTGGACGTCGAATACGACCTGCATATTAAGACGAAAAGTCGCCGCAGTAACCTTGCCCGAGACAAAGACTAGGTGTAGCATTCCGTCGCGACGTACTACGAAATCTGGGCGTCGCGCAAGTGACGACACCAATGTTGCTTCGGCTTTGTTTGGCCTTGAAGGAACAGTCCAGCCTTGTGATCGATAATGGCGCCTTGCCAATTCGATCAGATCATTGCTGCTCAACAAACTTGCGGCCACGTTGCGGTCCTACTTAAGCAGTGTATTGATGCGCTTTCGCAACTCTCGAAGGACGCGTGTCGTTTCCGCATCGATTCGATTTGATGCTCCTTCTAGACTTTCTAATAGTTCAGATAACGATTTGGCTTGATTTCCTACCGTTCGAATATCATATACCCATGCAACACGCTGGTATGCATCCTCTGTCGAGTACGTTTCATCCTCGATTAGACGATTCAACGCTGATGAAACAGTTCGTTTTGACACACCTTTGGAGACTGCGCGAGCAATCTTGGCAATCTGGCGCATGTGTGTTACATTTGTGATGACCTTTTGCTTGTACTTTTCAATCAATGCATCTCTAAGAGGATCCTCTAAGTCCTCAAGGTCGGGAGTATAAGTACGAATTGTCCGTACTGAACGCTGGCATTCAACGTAAAGGTCGGTTGTTATCTGTCGCTCATTCTCAGGCTTTTCAAGTTCATCGAGAAGCTCCAGGCGATCGGATTCCGGGATCTCCATGATCAATTTGCAACGGCGAACTTGCCCTTGGCTCATTCCAGTAAGTGCGGCAAACTGAGCTTCAGTTGGTTGTCGACCCTGTTGCTCAGCAACGAGTTTGCGCAGCTCTTCGAGCTTCATTGCAGTTGGAAGTGGATCCCAGTCCTTCCGAAAACGATGAATGTTGAACATGAAAACGATGTTCTGAACAGCATCGGGCTTTGGGTATATAATTGCGGGGACTACGGTCAGATTAAGCATTCGGCATGCACGCCACCGCCGTTCTCCATCGATTAGGGTGAACATTCGCCCATCTTTGTAGACACTGATTGGAACCTGGACACCAATTTCTTGTATAGAGTCTGCCAGACCTTCAAGTTCATCCGGACGAAATATCAGGCGCGGATTATGTTCGTTACGTTGTACTCGGTTGATTGGTACATGCTCAAGATGTCCAGTTTTGGGTTCCATCAAACGCCCCGCTCATTCAAAGAATACAGGACGAGTTCCGAGACGGTTCCACGGAATCGTGAAGAAGATGCAAGAGTTGACTGTCGTTGAATTTCTTTTTTGCGAAATCCAGGATAAAGCCTGATCACTTCTTTGTGATTGGCGTTTGCTACGACCACGTTTGTACCGTGGTTAGCCAGTTCAACTGCCAGATTCGCAAGGCGAATCTGATCAGACCAACTGAATAAGGTTTCATTGTAGTCCACAAATCCGTTGTTATTGTGACGGGTCACGTATGGCGGGTCCAGAAAAACTAGATCTCCAGCTTTCGTGCCTTCGAGGCACTTCTCAAAGTCACCATCCTTGATCCGAACGTTGCGTCTGTGCAAAGCTGCCGAGCATTGCCTTAAATTCTCGAAATCTACGATAAAAGTTGATTTCGGTCGACCAAAAGGAACATTGAATTCTCCTGCGGAATTGACACGATAAAGTCCGTTCCAACAGACCTTGTTGAGATAAATGAACTCAGCTGCCCTCTTAAATCGTCCAGACGAACGGTTCGCCCGTATTGAGTAAAACAGGTCGCGATCTGGGATAAGTGGCCCTAAGAACCGAATGACCGCAGAGGCATTGTCGCGAACTGCTCGATGAGTTTCCATGAGCTCGATGCAAGCGTCGCTCAATACTGCATGAGTTGGCTGTAACAGAAAAAAGAGGGCACCAGATCCGAAAAACGGTTCTCGATAGACCCGGTACGCCTCCGGAAGCAACGGTAAGATGTGCCGAAGCAGAGCGCGTTTAGAGCCAGCCCATCGCAGATATGCTCGTGGCATCGCACTTAATGGGCTCGTCGCCACGCCTTCAAGGTATGATCGAGAAATCTGCTGCTGTATCGGGGGCACGCGTCCACCCTTCTTCGAAATGTTAAGAACTCCAGTTACGGTTACAAGGCTGCTGTTGATCGAGCAAAGTACGAGCGACAGATATGAAACGGAATTGCGATTCGACCCCGGCCAAAGCAAAGATGGTACATTATTGGATGATCGCCGACCAGTAAGCCTTTAACTCGCAATCCAAAGAAAAAGGAGATTTGGGGATGCGTACCGTACGGGCATTTACGCTGCCGGGTTGCGCCAACCCAATGAATCCGAAAACCCAAGTTCAGATTCTTGCGTCTTGCCGCGCAGCGCATCCCTCAGCTGTGGGAATGCAAAGTACAAGCGCAGCAGGCTATCCAGCGCTCGCGATACGCGTCATGGAAATTCACGTCAATTCAGTCTCGTAGGGTGCGTCGCGACGCACCTTCCTCTGCAGAACGGTTGACGTCATGAGCCGCTACAACCGTTCGCGCAAAGGCCACCTCTACTTCGTCACCGTCGTCACACACCGCCGCCGGCCGATCTTGACGACGGACATAGGCCACACGGCAATGCGGACAGCGATTAACGCCATCCGGGCCGATCAACCGTTTTCCATTGTCGCGATCGTCCTGCGCCCGGATCACTTGCAAACCGTCTGGGAACTCCCCCGTTGCGACGCCGATTATTCCACGCGTTGGCGGCGGATTACGGACCGTTTTACAAAACAATGCCGCTGGCGGAGCTTCAAGCGGCGTGTGACAAGATCAGCGATGAGGTGTACGATGTCCTCAGCACGAAGAACGCGGTCGCGGCGCTGCGGAGTCTTGGTTCGGGGGGAACGGAGCCGGTGGCGGAGCGTGTGCAGGAATGGTGCAAGCGGCTTGAATTGTCGAACCATGCCTAGAAGGGTGGCCCGACCGCGCAGCGGCCAGGTGCCGCAGGCACAAGATGCCGCGCCTTCCGCGATCGGGCTGTGATTGCGACATCACAAACCTGAAAGCCATACACTCCAGGTCTACAACGCCCAAGGCGCGAGCTTCTTGTCGCTTTGCGACCCGGCCGGAATCGGCCGGGCCACCCTGCGGACGTGCCCTCTTACAACGATCAGGCCCGTAGGGTGCGTCGCGACGCACCACTCTCTGCAGGACAGTTGACGCCATGACCCGGTGCAAGCGTTCGCGTGAAGGCCAAGGCTATTCCTTGACCGTCGTCACGCACCGCCGCCGGGCGATCTTGACGGCAGACATCGGCCGGTCCAGCCTGCGACATCTCAAATCTGCAAACTATATACTCCAGGTCTACAACGCCCAAGGCGCGAGCTTCTTGTCGCTGCGCGACCCAGCCGTAATCGGCCGGGCCACCCTGCCGTATTCTTATCACGGCACGAATCCTGTACCTGCTGCGACCAATCGTTTCGCCAACGCATAATCCCAGCCAACTGCCTGCCGACAATGTGGGCCTTCATGCCACGAATCAAAGATGACAGTATGGCCAAATGATTCAATCAGTGCTGCCATTGATTCGGAACCACCGAACGGCCCTGCCCACGGATCGTAATAAAGGGTGCCGTCTGTTTCGGAGTCTTGTAGAAGATCAACAAACTCGTATTCGCCATTGAACAATGAGTCAAGCATTGATTCTAAATCCCAATTTCCTGGTAGATTGAACATGGGATGTGTCAGTCTGATCTCAGGTGCGGTTAAGTCCCATAGCTGTTGATAGATTTTGCCTTCCTCGCTGTTAAAGTCGAATGTATTTGTGAACCACTCGATTGCATCATCATCGAGAAAGTCAATCCATTTGGGATCGTTGGCGGGATCGTACTGATCCTGTTCAGCATCCGAAGCCCTCGCTATGATCCGGTCCTTTTCAGATTTGAGCGCACGAAAGAATCGCTGCAGTGCGTCGAATCGGCGTTGTGATCCGATCGTAAATCTGAGGTAAAAGCATTGCTCAAGCATCGGCCTGGGGGTTGCCACTTGACTTGGTAATAGAATGCACGGTGAAGCGCTTGTAGGCTGCAAGCTGGAACTTTAGCAATGTCTTCTCATAGTTTCACCCGACCGCTTGCAGTTGCCACCTGCAGAATTACTTCGTAGGGTGCGTAATGACGCACGTTGTTCCGCCCGCGCTCCGCAGAGAAACCTCATGGATCCCAATCATCTACCCGCCGACGACTCTTCACCCTATCACGAGGCACTCGCTCAGTGTGAGCAGCACTGGGGGTTGGTGCCGGAGAAGACGGAGTTGATTCGTGACGGCGTCAATCATGTGTTTGGGACGGAGTCGGTGGATGGGGAGCCCGTCATCATTCGCGTTAGCGACGGGGCGATTCGGCGGCGGGGGGAGGTGCTCGCGGAGTTGGTCTGGCTCGAGCACTTGATCCGCCACGGCTGCACGGTCACCACGCCGATTCCTTCGCGCCGCGGCGAACTGTTGGAGACGATCGACCTCGAGGATGGAACGTTGCACGTCTGCTGTTTTAAACGATTTATGGGCCGGCAGATCAACCCGGCGACCGATGCGGCGTGGAATGACGAACTGTTTCTCAAGCTCGGCCGCGAGATTGGGCGGATCCATCGGGCTTCAGACACGGTGGAGTTTCCTACCGGCGAGGACCGTAAGCCTTGGTATGCGGCGGCGCTGATGCAGTTTCCCGATCCGCTTCCCGACGGTTTCAACCTGCGGGTTGTCGAACTCATGCGGGAGTTCATCGGCGAATTGCGCGCGCGTCCGACGCCGCCGGGCCAATATGGGCTCGTTCACCGGGATGTGCATGCGGGGAATTTTTTCGTCGAAGAGGGGGAGGTCGAGATCATCGACTTTGACCTGGGCTGTTACGGCTGGCGGACGATGGACTTTGCCGGTTTGCTCTTCGCGCACTATTACTATCCCAGCCTCCGCATGCCGCAGGCATCGCCGGAACTGGCAGGCGAGGCGCTGGCGGGGGTCGTCCGCGGCTACCGCGAGGAATACGGGCTCGACCGCGATCAATTAGAAACGGTCGGAGACATGATTCTGCTGCACACGATTCTCTGCTACATCGTGATGGTGCCGGCGAAGGAACATTGGCAGATCGCGATGGGCAACCCGGTGCACACCGTGAATGAAGGCATCGCTTGGATCGAGAGAATCTGGCTCAACAGCCGGGCGCTGCATGTCGACCTCAGCCGCTGTTGACCGCAGCGTGATCCTACGTGAGCCAGCTTGCTCGCTCGCGGTACGTCACACTGGGCATCAGTACCGAATTCCCAACCGGCGGTAGACGAACGCCAGTAGCCAGATCGGTCCGATCAGTAGAAATTGGATGTCCTCGAAGAAGGCCGGTTTCTGGCCTTCGATTTTGTGGCCGATGAATTGGCCGATCCAGGCGACGACGAACACAGCGAGCGAGGCGATCCAGAGCGGGCCGATATCCAGACGCTGATAAGCCAGAATGATCGCCACGCTGACCGCCGAGACGAGCAGCATCCCGCCCGCCAAGCTCAGCGACAGCCGCAGATAAAACAGCATACCGACGGCGATCAACAGCATGCCGCAATTCCAATACGGCGAGCCGATCGAAGCTGCTCCCGGCAACGGAACCGACCAGAGCAGGCCGATTAAGCTGAGCATAATCAACGGCACGCAGATCCAGTGGATCGTTTTGTTCGTCGAATTCTGATGGCAGACGCCGTAAGCGGCAAACCAGTCGTCGGGGGATCGTTTCGGCACTGGGTGTGGTTCCTGGTTTGGTGGATTGGTACTCACCCACAAGCATACATCGTCTTGTCGGGAAATTCTCCCGCTTCCCAATGCCGCTGAATCTTGCCGGCGGCTTTTCGAAAACGAACGTCGCCGGCATCCTCCGGCATCGCCTCGACAAGCGTCACTTCGCCGGTCGCCTTGGCGATATTCAAGACGCCTCGCGTATGGCCGACAACGATTGACCCAGTACGAAATCTCGGGTTCGGCTCAGTCACGTCCGCAATGAATGCATACTCTGCATCGGTATCGCTCTCGGCAATCTTCTCGATGACGATGCACATCCAGCCCACTGAGCGTTTTCGTTCCATGCGTGCGAAGTCCACAGGTTTGAATATGCAAAGTTACCCCAGGCGTGCCATGGTCTCACGCCGACAGGCGGGTGACCATGCCGCGTGCTGTTCCGAATTCGCATGCTCACTTGTCACTTGGTGACGCGAGAGCAGGGCACGCGGCAAAAACTTCCTTCATCGCTGAATTCTTCACATATTCAATCGCCATCTTATCGTTCTTGTTTTTGACCTGAGTGTCGGCGCCGTTGGACAGCAACAATTTGACGAGTTCAATCGCACAATCTTGCTTTCCGGCGGTCGAAGGCGCGCCGGTGTTTGTCACAGCCCGGTGCAGCGGAGTTGATCCGGATTTCTTATCGACCGCGTTTACCTCGGCGCCGCAATCAATCAGTTCATTCGCGGCGGCGAGGCTTCTGAAGCGCACCGCGCGATGCAGCGGCGTGACACCGTTCTTGTCTGTCTCGTTGACGGAAACTCCCTGCTGGATCAAATAGCGAATCACACGAACTTGAGTTGTCGGGTCCGGATCATGCGCAGAGCACGCCGCCAACAACGCGCCGTCAAGCACGGCATTGTTGCGGGTTAACCGCTTGAGATCGGTAAGGCGAAGTTCAAACGCTGCGTGTTGAGGTTCGTTCATGATGCAGCCAGCCTACGCTGAATTGCGGACAACGTTCGTGTTATCGCTCTGGATCACATGTCAGGTGGTTCGTCGTATGGAACGACAAATCTCGTGCCGCCGCAATGTCGACAATCCAGCGGCGGTTGGGCCAGCCAGTTTGCCGACTGCAGCATCCGCGTTTTGTGACGTGGGCATGTCAAATCCAGTTGCGGAATCGATATCACTGAGTATTTGCGTGTTGGATCATAATATGTGTAGAGCAGGCCAGCGACTAAGTCGTAGAATTCCTCGACAATTCCACGAATTCGATCGGCGAAGTGCGACGGCGCTTGCTGAATCTGCTCGAGAACTTGGCCATCAATCGACTGATTGATCCGCACTTGCAGTCCGCAGATCGGGCAGTAGTAACAGTATGCGGGACTGTCGTCGTTGCGGTTTGTGAAGCGTGGGAAGTGCAGTGTCTCATAGCACGACGTACCGACCTGCCCACAGTTGGTGCAAATTGTGTTGTAACTCATGTCGAGCATAGGGGTGACCATGCCGCGTGTGATTCCGCGTTCGCATGCTCGCTCGTCACTTCGTGACGCGAGAGCATGGCACGCGATGTTTAATCAATCATGAATCTGACGCTGGCGTTGTACCCAGCGACCGCAGTCCCTCTGTAGCGTTATCAATGAATCGAGGTGCTAAGGCAACCCATTGCAAACCAAGAGCATTCCCAAAGGCCTCCAGCTGTTCACACCACCAAGACTGTCGATGTTCGTCCCAGTAGCTACACTCACAAGTCTGAGTTGGTTGCCGTAGCACGGCAAGACTTTGTTCGTAGAATTCAGCGGCAACCTCGGCGTTTGTTGCTGCAGTTGCATGACCACAATTACACAAGGCTCCCCCAAGATACACCTCGTTTTCGCGGTCCGAAGGAAAAAGACGTCGCAACTCTCGTCTCAATTTGATCGCTTCATCAAACGAAGTCGCTGCATCGGCCGCTCGTTGTTCATCGAGGTATTGCAGCCCCAATAAATTGTGACATGCCGCAACCACACTGAAGGCTGCAAGTGATCCCTTCGAGCGCCATAGCCGACGACCATTCATTAGTTGAATCACTCTGCGAAAGTTTCTCTTAGCCAGATCTGAAGCATCAACTTGGAGAGCCAATTGACCTATGTCATAGTACTCCTTGACAACTCGCCCTCGCCGCCCCGGAAACCACAATTGCCGCATTTGCTGTTCAACGCGCGCAGTACGAGCTTCGATTTCAGAACGCAATTCGGCAGAGATGTTTTCTGTTGGCACAAGCGGTGTTTTTTTGTGGGCGAACGAAGATGCAACACAAATTGTATCCGCTGGCTGCTCGGCATTCACACTTTTTCCCACGTGATACGTCATTTCCGTGATGTCATCGGGTGGCCGCGATTGCGCAGCAAATCGGGGTGCCGCAGGCACACGAGGCCGCAATTTCACCGTTCCCTGCCGAAACGCGAACGCAAGAATTGTCAACGCTGGCTCGGTGCATCGCTTAGCGAGCTAAGTTTGCCCGGTGTCCAGCGCTACGTTAACGATTCTCTGGCGCTCAGCCGCGTCGAGTTCCCGTCGGTCGTCTCGTAGAGCCCAAGGGTTGATTTGTACGTCCTTCCCCTCGTTGCGAACCTTTTTTTCCGTGAGATCGAGAATCGATTCGACTGGGCTACGGCCATAGTCGCAAAGCAGCATCTCCTTTAACCGACGCTTCAGCGATGTCGTCGACCGTTCAGGAAATCGAAGCCTACCGGCAGTGACATCCAATTGACATTCGTATTGGTCACGATGCCAAATCACATTCCAGCCAAGCCACATCTCTGACACGCGCCGAGGAATGTCAGGGACATCATTCGCCGTCCAGTAATCGATTCGCTTCGTTGTTGAGTCGATGTGAAACCCACCGATTGGAAAACTATCTTCCGTCCATTCATCTAACGGGACGCAGTCCAGTGCTTTTGAGCACTGAAGCCGGACTTGAAGGCGTGGGCCGGCGAGAAGATAACGTTCGACCTCTCCGACCAGCGGGAACAGCTGTAGTCTTCCGTCAGCACCGCAATATGAGCCTACCAGGTCGGTCCACTTGCGCTGTTCGGGCGGCGATAGAGAAGCGACCGAATTGTTGCTTGTGCCCTTTTCAGCCGAAAGCACGTTAACTCGAGGGTAACCCACGTAATCAGCGATCTCTACAATCCCTTCGTAGGCCCACCGAACTTCCCAGCCGCGCCAGACTCGGCGCAGCATTTCAAGGTAGACTCGGCGCAAAGGAACATCGTAGAGCACGTCATCCCCGCCGTATAGCACCAGTATTTGGCCGTCACAGTCAACAACCGCCGCTCCTTCGGCCCAGACGTCGTCAAGCCAACCCGACTCGTCGACTGCGCGTTGCGCGCGGACGAAGTCGATTGCGTTCTCTGGCCCCCAGAACAGATCACGGGTAATTGTGTTAGCACACCAGTGGCTGTAATAAATCGCATACCCGCGATTCTCGACGATTATCAGGTTAGCGCGTTGTCCCATGCGTGAAGCAGATCGAGCTAGCAAATTCGAATATCGTAAGTGAATGTCCAACGCCTGTCGGCTTCAGTCATTCACCCGAGGCGAGCGCTGGATTCTGCTGAGACACGAATTGTAACCGTCGGTTCGCCGACATTCACGCCTTTTTTCCAATCGGGGCAGGCGGAGCCTGCAGGAGGCCGCAATTTCAGCGTCCAACTTATTTGCGGCAGCGCTAGATGTGCCACGGTGAAATTGCGGCCTCTTGTGCCTGCGGCACCCCGATTGCTGCGCATCGCGGCCACCCTTTTTAATTTCAGAGTCCGCCGAACAAATTCTGACTTGTTTCGTCGCCAGTTGTGGGCGAACATAGCAGGACGTGATACGTCGATTCGGAGCATATCAACCCCATGACCCAACCATCGCAAATCGTCTCGCGGCGTCAGCTTTTGCAAGCGGGGACGTTGTCGCTGTTTGGGGCGGCGGCTGCGGCGCGGGGGGATGGGGCGGAGAGTGGTGAGCGGCGTGGGCGGGCTAAGCATTGTATCCTCATTTATCTGCTGGGCGGGCCGCCGCATCAGGATATGTGCGATCTCAAGCCGCACGCGCCGGCAGAAATTCGCGGACCGTTTACCGGCATCGACACCAACGTGCCGGGGATGACCTTCTGCGAGCATCTGCCGAAATTGGCCGGCCAGGCGGACAAGCTAGCGGTGCTGCGGTCGTTGACGTTTCCCAATCACGACCATCCGTACATGATCTACCACACGCTCACCGGGCGGATCTCTCCCGTTCCGCTGGGGGCCAATACCGTCCTGCCGCCGTCGCGGAGCGATTTTCCGCACATGGGGGCGGTCGTTGCCAAGTACAAACATGAGTCGCCGCAGATTCCCGGTTACGTAGCGATCCCGGAAGTGCAGGTCCGCATGTCGCCGGCGTTGGTCTCCGGCGGCGGCCGCTCCGGGTTCTTGGGACCGCGGTTTGAACCGCTAGCAATTAACGCCGACCCGCGCAAGCCGCTGCCGGGTTTGTCATTGCCCGAGCAAGTGTCGGCGGCACGGTCGGGAAATCGCCAAGAACTGCTGGCGATTCTCGACGGGCACCCCCCCAAATCGCGCCGCACGCGAGAGTATCTCACTAGTCGCGAGACGGCGTTTCAGTTGACCCGTTCCTCAGGCGGCGGCGGGTTGTTCGATCTCGACGCGGAATCCGCATCACTCCGCGACCATTACGGCCGCGATCGTTTCGGCCAGAGCACGTTGCTCGCGCGGCGATTGGTGGAGCGGGGCGTCTCGTTCGTCGGCGTGCACTTCAACCACATGACCAAGTGTGACGGCTGGGACACGCACAAAAAGAACTTCGAGTGCCTCAAAGACGAACTGCTGCCGACGCTCGATCGGGGATTGGCGGCGCTGTTGGCGGATCTCGCCGACCGCGGCCTGCTCGACGAGACGCTGGTGGTCACGATGGGCGAGTTCGGCCGGACTCCCAAGGTGAACGCGAACGGCGGCCGCGACCACTGGGGACACTGCGGCTCGGTCCTGCTCTCCGGCGGCGGAGTCCGCGGCGGCAATTTCGTCGGCGCGTCAGACAAAATCGGCGCCTATCCAACGGAGCGCCCGGTCAGCCCGCCCGACGTCGTAGCGACGATCTATCACGCCTTGGGCCTCGATCCCGAGCAGCTCATGCACGACCAACTCGCCCGCCCACTACCGCTCAGCACGGGGCGGGTGGTGCGGGAGTTGTTTTAGGTCGTCCGCCTTCCGAAATCCTGACACCATTGCCAAGGAATTAGGGCTGGCACGAACATGATGTAATCGTGGTCGAATGGGCCGAACGAAGTTCTAACGGAGGCCGGGAATTATGCATCGATTGTGGGCATTGCTGCTCGTCGTGGTGCTTGTTGGCGGGTTTGAAGCGGCCATCGCCGACGAACAGCCGGCGATCGCCGATATCAGTTGGACGCTCGGTCCCAATCTGCCGGAGTTCCGCAAGGGCGGGTGCGCGACGGTCATGGACGGCCAGCTGATCAGCGTCTTCGGCATGCGGCAGCCGTGGGGCGAGATGTCGACGATGTACATCTACGATCCCCAAGCAAACGACTGGAGCCGTGGTCCGGACGCACCAATCGGGCAGACCTATGTGCAAGGGACGGAGGCCGGCGGCGCGTTTTTCGCGATCGGCGGACGCAGCCGTCCGTTGGGCGGCGTGCACACGCAGTGCTATCAATTGCGACGGCAAGAGGCCGATTACGTTTGGAATCGTCTGCCGGATCTCAATCAAAAACGGGGCTGGGCGCCGAGCGTGGCGCTGGACGGCAAGCTCTATGTCTTTGGCGGCGCGCTGGGCGGGCACGGACCGACGCTCGGCAGTGTCGAAGCGCTCAATCTCGCCGCTCCGTCGGCCGGCTGGCAGTCGATCGGCGAGATCCCGGGTGACTCGCGCGGCTGGCTGGGCGCCGCGGCGGTCGATGGTGCGATCTATGTGATGGGCGGTTCGCACTTTCTTGAGCCGAAACCGAAAAACGGTCCCGACCGACGCCGGCTCAACGAAGTCTGGCGCTTCGACCCGCAAACGGCGAAGTGGACCCCCCGCGCCCCGCTGCCGTTTCGCCTCTCCGGGTTCGACAGTTGTGTCTACGCCGACCGCTATATCATTGTTGTCGGCGGAGCACCGGATGCGGCCGATTTCACCGAACAGATGCGGCGCGAGCAGGCCAAAGATCGCTTCCACGCCAGCTACTACTGCCCGTTCGTGCTGGTCTACGACACCCAGACCGATGCGTGGAAAGTATTGCCCACCCGCCTGCCGGTCCCCACGAACGACATCCGCGTCGTCCTCAACGGCGAGACACTGTATGCGATCGGCGGCGAAAACATCGAACCGGCAACGAGCAACACGACGCCATGGTTACGGATCGGCCGGATTGAAAAGTGAAAGTAGCGGGCGAAGGGTGGCTGGGGTCGGAACGATAGTTTCGCCCCCAGGTGGGTCGTGCGTCAATAACCTGGGGGCGAAGCTTGTCGCTTCGACCCCAAGCACCCTTAGCGAACATCACTCCATCCAACAATTTCATTGAGATCACGTGACAAAAAGGCGATCGCCGGCAATTCTTAGTGAATGGTATTCCCTCTGTTGGAGTGAATCACAAAGGAGTCCCAAAAACTTCGCGTGTTCGATGGCAGATAGAGCGGCAAAGTACGCAGTTCGGAGGTGAACACGCATTGCTTCGAAACGCCGAATCGTTGCGACCCGCGCGGATTAAAAATCTCGAAACGGACCACGGGCTTCGGCGGCGTCCATTTCTTCGATCCAAGCTGCGAACGAGGTCTTCATTTCATTGAACTTGTCAGGCATTGACTGGGACAGATCGTTCTTCTCGCCGATATCCTGCGAGAGGTCGAAGAGGTACTCTCTGCCGCGCATCTGGACGTACTTCCAGTGTCCCACGCGAGCACCAAGAGATTCTTTTCGCTTCCAAAACATTTCTGTGCGCGGCGATTCGGCATTGCCTTGAAGGACGGGCAACATATCGTAACCGTCGAGCTTCGTCATTTGTGGTACTTGAAAACCGCACGCATTCGCGAGTGTGGGAAGGATTTCGAGACTGGTGAGAAACTCGTCCGAGACGGTGCCGGCAGGAATCATGGCGGGCCAACGGACCAGACAGGGGACTCGGATACCCCCTTCCCAGGTGTCTCCCTTGTGTCCGCGCAACGGACCGTTGTTGGAGCTGCTCGAGCCGCCGTTATCTGAGAAGAAGATCACGATGGTGTTCTGCCTAAGATTCTTCTCGTCTAAAAAATCGAGGACCGATCCGATCGACTTGTCCATGGCGGTCACGCATGCACGGTATTCCTGAATTCGGGCGGCACGAGTTTTTCGCTTCCCTGGTCCGGCATAGGGGGATTTGGGCGAGTACCTCGCAATCGAGCCTTCTTCGAAACGGGGGCCTTTAAGGGGATACATATCACGGTACTCCTTGGGTGCTTGAGTGCCCGACCGGACATGTGGCTCCAGACCCGAGGCGCCGTGAGGTGCGTTGAAAGGGAGATACAGAAAGAAAGGCTTCTCGTGGTGCTCATTGAGAAACCGCAATGCTTCGCGCTCGAAGAGCCAAGTGCAGTACGTCCCCTTATCCTCCTGGGTGAGTTTGTTTCTTCGATACATTGAGGGGACGCCATAGCGCTCATGGGTGTAGAAGTCGATCCCCGTGTTCACCAAACCATAGAAATCGTCAAAGCCCTTCTGTAAGGGGAGGAAACGCCGCAGTGAGCCGAGATCCCACTTGCCAAAGATTCCGGATGTGTAGCCGGCCTGCTTAAGATATGCAGGCAGAATCACTTCGCGGGTATCCATGCCGCCGATGCGCTCAAACGTCACCTCATATTCGGAGGGTTTGTATTTGTGGCCATAATCGGGTGCCTCGTTGCGGATCATATCATAGATGCCGTTTCGCTGGGGATAGCGGCCTGTGAGAAATGCTGCGCGCGAAGGGGTGCAGGCGGGCCAAGCGACATAAAATGACGAGAGTCGTACGCCCTCTTGGGCAAGGCGATCGAGCGCGGGGGTCTTCAGCTGAGGATCAAGGTCGCCGAGGTCGTGGTAACCCTGATCATCCGAGACAATCAGAACAACATTCGGAGGTTGGGCTGCCTCGATACCGCAGGGTGAAGCAAGCAGGACAAGACTGACAACAAACAAGAAGGTGTTTTTCATGGTTTCGTAGAGTTCGAAAGCGTTGAAGAGCAGGGTTGCCAGCCAGATCGCACATAGGTTGGAAATTGCACATCGATAACCTGGGAATGTAGCTTAACGCGTCTGAACTTCCCCAAACAACCTATTGACATACTGCCGCGGCTGGGTGGCTGGGGTCGGAACGATAGTTCCGCCCCCAAGTGAGTGGACGTTCCAGCAGTCGTAGGGTGCGTCGCGACGCACCTTTCTACTCCCGGTCCGCAGTTGCCCCATGGTTCTTGACCGCCGCCAAGATCGACCGGCGATGGTGGGTGATGACAGCAATGGAAAAGCCCCGCCTCTCGCGCGAACGCTTGTAGCGGTTCATGGCGTCCACGGGCGTGCGCAGAGGTGCGTCTCGACGCACCCTACGGTACCAAAGTGACAGTTGAGATCATGAGGGCTTATCCTCTCGCATCCAATTTGATTCCGCGCCACCGGGTGGCTGGGGTCGGAACGATAGTTCCGCCCCCAGGTGGGTGGACGGTCCAGTTCATGCAGAGCGTCCAGCCAAGTGTGTGACGGCAGGGTCTGACTGTAGTGAAAATGTGCGTCGATAACCCGGAGGCGAATCTTGACGCTTCGACCTCAGGCACCCATATCGAACATCATTCCAACCAATCTTTGGGAATGGGATCGACTCTGAGCGGAACCTCGGTTCGATCATCGTACCAGGCAGCGCTTGACCATTTCCAATCGCGAGGGCGCTCAACCAGGTTCTTACGTACAGGGTTGGCATGAATGTAGTCGATCATTTGTCGAAGCACTTCCGGTGTGAAAATATTTCGATCGTAGCCGCCGCCCGATTGCCAAAAGAGCCGCTCTTTCTTCTGGCCTCTCCAGCGTGTGATTCTGGACAGCCATTGAGGATCGTGGTCGGCGAGAAAACGAATTGCCCGTTTCCCCACCGGTGATTTGATCGAATGACGGATGCGCGACGTGTCTTCTGAGTCTGAAGCAGGGAACACGATCAAATGCACGTGATCGGGCATGAACACGTAAGACCAGAGGCGGAATCGATGCTTCTTTCGCGACTGTTCAATTGATTCTGCCAGCCACTGGCAGCAGCGTTCGGCTTTCAGAAAGGGATACCGCTGATAGCAAGAGAATGTCAGTTCGTGGGCATGACCCGGTTCGTGGATGTTCTTGCGATGGGGCATGATCAGCGGTGTTGAGCGGCGATAACTCGGGGGCGAAGCTTGACGTTTCAACCCCCGGGCACGGAGTTTTGAGTCATCTTATCTTCAGGGAAGGGTGGCTGGGGTCGGGACGATAGTCCCGCCGCCAGGTGAGTGGACGTACCGGCTCAATCAAAGCGTCCAGTCAATGACGGACGGCAGGGTCTGACTCTAGTGCTTTGTCAAACTCACAAATAGGGGTGCCACTGGCTCTGCCAGTGCTTCATAAGTATCTGAGGCACTCAGACTAGCACTGGCAAAGCCAGTGGCGCACATTCCCAAGAATAGCACCTGACAAACCTCAAGTGAAAATGAGCGTCGATAACCTGGGGGCGGAGCTAGACGCTCCGACCCCAGCCACCCTTATTAGCTTTTGATCATACTTAGTACTCATTCGCCGCCTCATCCTCCCCCGCAAACGCATCAAAACTGCTCTCCACAACCTGCCGAATCGTGCGCTGTTCGACTTCCTCCTTGAGCCGCCCGATTGCGTCATCGGCCGACATCGAGCCTAAATCCCCGTCAATGCGGCAGCGGAGGGCGACGGTGTTGTTGTCCGATTCCTTTTCGCCCACAACCAACATATAGGGAATTAGGTCCAACTGCGCGTCGCGGATCTTGTGGCCGATTTTTTCGCTGCGGGTGTCGGTCTTGATGCGGAAACCGGCGGCGGTGAATTGGCGCTCGACCGCGCGGGCGTAGTCCAGGAAGCGGTCGCTGATCGGCAGCACGCGGATCTGTTCGGGGGCCAGCCAGAGCGGGAACGCGCCGGCGAAATGCTCGATCAGCATCCCCACGAACCGCTCCATCGAACCGAACGGCGCGCGGTGGATCATCACCGGCCGGTGCGGACGGTTGTCGGCGCCGATGTATTCCAGTTCAAACCGCTCCGGCAGATTGTAATCGAGCTGCACAGTACCGAGTTGCCATTCGCGGCCGATGCAGTCGCGGACCATGAAGTCCGCCTTCGGCCCGTAGAAGGCCGCTTCCCCTTCCTGCTCAGTGAAGGGCAGACCCGATTCGGTCAGCACGTTCCGCAAGCTCGCTTCGGCTTTCTGCCAGTTCTCCTCGCTGCCGACGTATTTGTCGCTGTCCGGATCGCGCAGCGAGAGCTGCACGCGGTAGTTTTCCAAACCGACGTTCTTCAACACAAATTTGACCAGATCGAGCGTGTCACGAAATTCCTGCTCGACCTGTTCGGGAGTGCAGAACTGGTGCGCGTCGTCTTGTGTCAAACCCCGCACGCGGAGCATGCCGTTCAGTTCGCCCGACTGTTCGTGGCGATAGACGGTGCCGAACTCCGCCAGCCGCACCGGCAGATCACGATAACTGCGGGGCTGCGCTTTGTAGATCTGCACATGGTGCGGGCAGTTCATCGGCTTGAGCAGATAACGCTCCTGCTGATGCTGCCAGCTCTGCAAAGTCTCCAGACGATCGTCGACCGGGTACTTCGGATCGTAGTCGCTCAAGTCGCAACCGAGCCGGCGAGCGGTGTCAACGAACTGCGCTTCGTCCTCGGCCGACAGATTGTCGCTCTTGAGCCGCTCGATCCAGACGTCGACCAACTGCCCGGCGTCGTGGCCGAACATCGGCGGAAACTGCGATTCGCGATAATAGGGAAAGTGCCCGCTGGTTTCGTACAGCTCCACGCGGCCGATGTGCGGAGAATAGACCGGCTCGTAACCCAGCTTGAGCAATTCGGCTTTAATGAAATCCTCCAACAGCGCGCGGACGGTCGCCCCTTTGGGCATCCACAAGCAGAGTCCCTGTCCGACGGCGTTGGAAATGGTGAACAGGCCCAGCTTTTTGCCCAACACGCGGTGGTCGCGGCGTTTCGCTTCCTCCATTTGCGCCAGGTAAGCTTTGAGGTCCTTCTTATCGAACCAAGCGGTGCCGTACAGCCGCTGCAGTTGTTTGTTGGCGGCGTCCCCTTTCCAATAGCTGCCGGCGACTGACATCAGTTTGAACGCTTTGATCTTGCCCGCGTGCGGAATGTGCGGGCCGCGGCAGAGGTCGACGAATTCCCCCTGGCGATAAAATCCCAATTGCTCATGTTCGGCCAATCCGGTCTGAATGTGCTCGACCTTCAGCGCCTGGCTCAATCCGTCGCAGAATTCGACCGCTTCGTCGCGGGCTAGCGAAAACTGCTCGAAAGGCTCCGCCTCCTTAATGATCTGCTTCATCTCCTCTTCGATCTTGGGGAAATCCTCTTCGCTGATTTTGTGCTCCAGGTCGAAGTCGTAATAAAAGCCGTTGGCCAAAGTCGGTCCAAACGCCAGCGAGACGCCCGGATAGAGCCGCATCACGGCGCGGGCCATGACGTGCGCGCAGGAGTGCCGCATCACGCCAATCGCTTCGGAATCGCGAGTGGTCAACAGCCGCAGATTGACGGTGCCCTCTTCAGGCAGGGGGCGGTTGAGGTCGACAATATCGCCGTTGACCTCGGCGGCGATGCAGGCACCCGCCAAACGTTCGCCGATACTGGCGGCGACATCGTAGGCCGAGCTGCCCGCGGGATATTCCTTTTGAGAACCGTCGGGGAGTTGGACTTGAACCATGGGAAAATTTCACTTTTTCTCTTCGGAATCGGCCGGCGGCTCTACCGAAACAAAGGGTAGATTCAACCGCACATCAGGCCGGGAAGAGCCACATCATAGGAGAATCGCCCTTTCGGTCAACTTGGCGTCGGCGCCGCCGGCGCGGATCTTCACCGCGACAGGTCGTCTCCGCATTGAACGACACGGATTGGAGAAGCAAGGTTCAGATTTTGAGCTTTAACCTTGAAATCCACGCACCGAGAGCGTAACTTTTCGGAACGCTTTAGGACGATTAGCTCAGCTGGCTAGAGCGCCACGTTGACATCGTGGAGGTCACTGGTTCAAGTCCAGTATCGTCCATTTTTAGTTCCGACTCGTTACAAGTTCCGATCTTCCTACAAATGCCCCCGTAAACCCTCATCGCTCTCAACTGTGCCTCTATAGATCCCCGTACAGATGAATCCTGCGGGGGGCCTATTTGGAGTTTGCCTCGGCGATGAGTTGTCTGGTCACACGGCTGACGATGTGACTCGGTAGAACGGACGTCGGGCCACGTTGTGTTTCGTTACGGCCTCGACTGGTAATCGCGATGCCGCGAATGCGGCCTTCAACGTCAATCACGGGACAGCCCGCTTCTCGCTGGAGAAGTTCGATGTCGGTATCAAAGACCGCAGCGAAACCGGATCGCCTCGGTGTCGCGCGCTCCTCCATCATCCAATAAACCACGCCGGTCGCGGGGGGCAGAGTTGTCAGAACATTCATACGTTCCCCCTTGCGGCGAAGAGCGACCGAAACAAGATCGCCTGTGCAGTAACCGGCGAGGTTTGTTTTTAAAACTTGAGTCAACTTTGCCACGTTGGGAGTCGCATGACCGTTGAGGGAGACGATGATGTCGCCGTACCGGAGCTTCGTTCCGATTGTATTCAGGTCAGCCGATCGGGATATCTTCACTCCGTCTTTTGTATTCTCAGTGGCGTCGCCCTTCCAACGCGGTTCGGGCGGGATCGCGCGAGTTTCGATTGACACGATTCCCGGCTTGAGAATTTGACCTGGACCAACCGCACAGAGGACCTGTGCGATGGATGGCGGCTGATTGTCGGAAAACTCGGCCGCAGACAAGCCGTCGACGTCGATCTTCAACAAGGCGAGGTCATGCTCTTGTGACTCCGCCCGTTTTTCAGCGGCGACGACTGACTGGTCGGGCAATCGGCAACTCACCTTTCCATCCAGAATGCTCGCCTTGGTAAGAATCCACCCGCCGGCGTCAATAACGGTCCCGATACCGACCGGCTTGGAATTAACCAACAATTCCACGACTGATTGAGCAACCGCCTTACTCGGCGCGACGAAACGTTTTCGCAATGGATGCGGCAATCCAGTCGCGGTGTCGATCGACTCAATTCGCTTCAAGTCATCCCATTGCAGCTTGGCGACTTCCGACCGGGTGTGTCCTTGTCCGTTGTAGACTGCGACGTAGCGCCCGTGTTGGTTAAATACTCCGCCTCCCGACATTCCGGGGCGACCAAAATCGTCCAAACCAGGGCTGAATTGGTGATGCCAGAGCAGGTACAGTGGGCGTTTCACAGCCGTTTCGCCGATGACTGGTGTTCGTTCTGTTGTCCAATTCCCCATTGCATCCATGGCCGGATAACCGGCGGCGACGAGCGGTTCACCCATTTTCAATGTCGACGACTCGCCAATCTCTGCGAATGGCCACGAACCCGGCGTTGTGATCTTCACGAGACCGACATCCGTGATCGGATTGCTGCCCAACGCGACTCCGTCGGCATCGCGACCATCCGACAGCCGAACGCTGAAGCGTTCTCCCGGCAACTGACCGCCGTGGGCACACGTCAGGATGTAGCCGTCTGCAGAAACAATGACACCGCTCCAGCGGTTGTAAGCTTTTCCGTCAATTGAGAGTCGATCTTTTGAGACCAATCGCACGGTTGCTTTCTTCGCAATTTGCTTGACCTTAGACAACTGCGAATCGCTCATTCGCGTCGGCGGCTTCGCTTTGCCCAGTACCTGATCCGTCTTCCTCAGTCTAAGCAACTCGGGGTGATCGCCGGCGCCGGTGCGGTAAAACGAGTCCGGTTTGGGCGGATACCGCACCCAATCGAGGCTCTTGCCCGCAAACAGGTCATCGCGATTGGCGACTAATACATCAACTGCGGTCTGGTAACTCTGAATGCCCGCGAAGCAAGTGTCAATTCCGAGTAAACGGCCATCCATTCCAACAACAGCCGAAGCCTCAAATAATCCCGGAAAACAGGTTGTTGTGAACCAGCGAGTTGGCACGCTACGGTCAATGAACCCAAACCTTGCCGTCGGTGACGAATCGAATTTCGTATCGCCGCGCGGCGAGTAGCCGATCACCAGGCAAGGTTCTCCGGCTTTCAAGTTCTTTGTTGTTCCCAGTTTGATCGCCGGCCACGGGCCCTCGTCCTTGATCTTCAGAACGGCGAGTCTCCATTCAATCGACCAACCGGCGGCCGTCGCAGTGACGGTTCGGCCATCGCTCAATTGGACTTTCACGTCATCCGATCCGAGACCATTCACCAACGTGAAACTATTCCCCACCACGATATGGCCTTCCGTGGAGACGATGACCCCGGTCACGTCTGAGCCCGTCCGATCGACTCGCACGATCGACTTGCTGACTGACTCGTAGAGTCTTGGCAGACCTTCTAAAGACGACTCCATCGCGGCGGATATCGACTTCGCCTTTTCGTTTGTGACTTTGCGACTCGCATCGTCAGCTAGCACCGAGTGCATGGTGAGAAGTGTTACTGCGGCAATGTAAAGGAGTCCCAAATAAGACGTAACTCGATCAGTAACATTAGGGATTTTCATAGGACCGCTGCTCTGTGTGTTGTGGTTGGAGAATCAGGCGCCGAACCGGTAGCACTTAGGGCACCTTTGCTAGCGCAGCTTATCGACTCGAATAAGCATCGAACGCAAAACAGCCAGTCACTTCATTCTGACGGTTCACCCGGCCATCGATCGGACCCGCGGCGCGGGTGAACGGAGCGAATCGCGGATTCCTGGAACGCGGGCATTGTGGCTCCTGTAGAGGCCTCTGTCCCGTGCCTCACCATCTGGCGTCAAATCGAGTCTCGCCGCAACAGCGACGGGGGCTCACACAATACGATCCGCGAGCCGGCTCGAATTGTCTGGTTTTCTACGCAAAATTGGCCGCTTGACTGAAGGGCAGCCAGCCCGATGCAAGTCGCGTGGAAGTTCAACCTTGCGTCGATTGGCATCCGTGAAGTAACCGGATCCGTTCAGGAGGTTTCATACTCGATCCTCCGTTTTCGACCGTCGCGAGTGATCTACTCGCGGCGGCTGTTTTCTCTTGGTATCCCGCTCACGTTGCTTAGCTCCGTCGCCTGTGCGCAATAAAAAACCCCCGCCAAAGCAGGGGTCTACCGCTGGTTGCAACTAGCTGCATTCAATCCGAGTGGGCGGCACTGGATTCGAACCAGTGACTTCTACCGTGTGAAGATAGCACTCTAACCACTGAGTTAGCCGCCCCGATTTGCGAAACGATCTTATCGGCTGCTGAGTGGTTCCGCAAGCAGTGCTGCACGGGCTCCTAGGAGAAACGGGGCCGTGCAAGACCGGTCCGCGCGGTTCCGCGGCCGACCGTGCTCACCTTCCACCTCAGTGAGTTTCCCGATTCGCCTCGGAAGGTTCCGACGCCGGCGGTTCAAACTTCGGGGCCGTAACCGGTTCAGCCGTGTTGTCGGCGGCGGGGCGGGGTGCCGACGACGGGCTGCTGGAATAGGTCGCGCGATCGACTTCGTCCTCGATGCCGCTGACGCCCTTTTTGAATTCGACGATTCCACGTCCCATGCTGCGGGCCACTTCCGGCAATCGTTTTCCGAACAGCAACAACGCGATGCCGGCGATGATCATCAATTCCATCGGTCCGGGCGTAAACCACGCAAATACAGGTGTCGGCATTTGTTCTTCTCCCAACTAGACTTCCTGCACGGCGGAGGACACTGTGCATCTCCGCTGTATCACAATCTGCTGTGTCTGTTTTCTTTTTGATCGAAGCAATATCGGCCATTGCCCGACTTGGGCAATACCTGTCGCAGGTCATCCGACGTCTTCGACTGAGGAATTGACTCCTCGTTTGAATTCCTTAATGCTCTCACCCATCGATCGCATCACGGTTGGCAAACGCGATCCAAAGAGCAACAGCGCAATAAACGCGACGATAATCAGTTCGTAAGGGCCGGAAAACATCATGGACCTCCAAAACAACGGCGTTGACTTCAGTTTCGAGGCAATCCATCCTCACGACTCAATCCACTTCACGCTGAATTGGAGGGGGTGGCTGAATTCGTTTCCGTAGGGCCGGATAACGACGTTTCACCGCCGTAAATCATTATGACGGGTAACCACCTCGATTCCAATGGCGCATGGTTGCCTAGGCAACAAATCGTACCGGGCCGGCGCGTTGGGACTGCTTGTACTGAATGAGGGGGTCGCTCGGCGGACGTCGTTTGAGCCAGATTCAAACGTTGGAAGCGTCTGCTGGAACGACTTGCCTACAGGACGCGACAGAGAGCTTGAAGACTACCCGTCGCTGGCAAGGCACCCGATCCACCACAGGTGGCGGTCTCTATTCGACAAACGGTCCCTGGACCGGTTTGTTGGATGCCCACTCGGGTTGCCCGCTTTGAGAGCAGGTAGGGAGAGCGGAGTGAAATTCATCAGAATTCATTGTACCGGTGATCGACCGCATGTCAACGACCGGTTTTGCGAGATCAAAAAATGGGGCGGTGCTTCCGGCGGCGGACTTGCTGAAGACAATTCGCCTGCGTAATGTGGGTGAGATTCGCGGAGTCCCACCGGGCATCGACTCAGCAGGCGCGCAGTGCTGGTCGTGTATGCTCGGCAAATTGTACCCTGGAAAGGCCCGGAACCATGACGGCTACGGCGAACAATGAGCAATCCGCGAAAACGAACAATAGCGCTTCCCACGGCACACTACTGATCGTCGTCGCGATCGCCGCAGCGATCGGATTTGCCTACATCGCGCCTAAGTGGGCCATGCACTTTGATTTGGGCGGCCAGATCTTTTTGCGCTTGTTGCAGATGGTCGTAGTGCCGCTGGTAATGGCCAGCGTGATGAGCGGCATTCTGGGATTGGGTGACGTGCGAAAGCTCGGCCGTCCCGGCGGGTATGCAATTCTGTATTATTTCTCGACCACGATTCTCGCTGTTCTCACAGGGCTGATCATTGTCAACGTATTTGACCCCGGCGTTGGGATCGATCCAGACATTGTGAGGGAGCGACAGGAGGCGGAGCGCGAGCATGTCGAACAGACAACCGAAGAGATCAAAAAGGAGGCCGACAATCAAGAAGTCACACTGGGGCTGATCTTCAAAAAGTTGGTGCTGATGCTATTCACCGACAATCTGTTGGGCTCGATGGTCGAGGTCAATTTGTTGCCGCTGATCGTCTTCAGCATCATCTTTGCCGGCATGCTGACCACGATGGGTGACCGCGCCGACACAATCGCCACGCTGGTGTTGAGTATCAATGATGCGCTCATGAGTTTCATCATGTTGTTGATGAAAGTGGCGCCAATCGGCATCTTCTGCCTGGTGACTTCACGGTTCGGCAAGGCCAAGGCAGAGGGGACAGTGGGCGAACTGGCCAGCGTATTGGCCGGATATATGGGAACCGTGCTCACCGGACTGGCCTTCCACTCCTTGGTCACACTGCCGCTGCTGCTCTACATTTTCACGCGGCGCAACCCCTATCGGTTTTTGCTACAAATGGGCCAAGCCGTCCTGACGGCGTTCTCGACGGCGAGTTCCACGGCGACTCTTCCGGTCACCATGGAATGCGCCGAGATGCAGGCGGGTGTTTCCCGGCGGAGCACGGAATTTGTGTTGCCGCTGGGCGCCACGATCAATATGGACGGGACGGCACTCTACGAGGCCGCAGCGGCAATCTTCATCGCCAACGCATACTCCGCGGTCGACCCCACGTTTGATCTGACATTCGTCGACCAGATGACGATCGCGATTACAGCAACCTTGGCGGCGGTCGGCGCGGCGGGGATTCCCGAGGCGGGCCTGATCACTTTGCTGATTGTGCTCAACGCCGTCGGATTGCCGCTGCCGCTCGTCGGCCTGATTCTACCGGTCGACTGGCTGTTGGATCGCTTCCGCACGGCGGTCAATGCTTTCGGAGATTCGGTCGGAGCGGCAATCGTCGACCGCAGTTTTCCGAACGACGCCGCAGCAACGAAATCGTAATCGCATCCTCCGCTCGTCACCAGTGAGCAACGAGCGGACATCGAGGCGTCATCTGCCGCACCGAGTTAATACGACACGATCCCCGCGACTTCCTCAACGACCGCCTGCGCTTGGGCTCGCGAGATCTCCCGGGAATCATCAGCGTATCCCACCAGCAGCGACAGATCCGCGAGCCGGTTGATTTTGCGCGGCACGCCGCCCGATTCTTCGTACAACGTCTCCAGTGCTTCAGGATCGAACACCGGATCGGTAGCGCCGGCGGTTTGCAGACGGTGTGTCATGTACGCCTTCGTCTCGTCGAACGTAAACGGCTGCAACAGACAGTTGACCGTCAACCGGTCCTCCAGTTGATCCAATCGGCGAATGCGGCTGAGCAAACTCCGCTGCGCCAGCAGCAACAGCGAGAAGTTCATTTCTCCCTGCTGCTGAAAATTGAGCAACAGCCGCAAGGCTTCGAAGACCTGGGGATCCTCAATCACGTGCGCTTCATCAATCGCAATCACCGGCCTGCGCCCGCTCTGATTTGCGGTACGCAGCTGTTGCTGGATCTGCCGCACGACACCGTCGAGGGCCAGCCGGCTAATCTGCTCTTCGTTGGCTCCGAGTTCCACGGCGAGATAGGACAACAATTCGCCGGCCGACATTTGCGGAAACATGATATGCACAAACGGGGCATGCACGTCGGGCAATTCGCGGGCCAACACGTTCAGCAGATACGTTTTCCCCATACCGGTTCCGGCGACGAGCATCCCGGCCCCTTTGTTGTTCTCGATGAGATAGCGCAGCTTGAGCAATGCCGCCTCGTGCGTTTCGCTACGGAAAAAGAACCGGGGATCGCTGTTGTTCTCAAACGGGTTGTCTTGCAGATTCCAATGATGTTCGTACATAGAACACTTTCCACCCAACAGTGAAGAAGAATTCTTGCTTAAGTCCGGAGATCTCTCGCCTTGCCGGTTGTGTCACGGTTCCGTCAGCCGGTCAGGCGAACGGCATCGCTTTGCCGCGCTGTGCGGGGCACACATGTTTCGATCACGCCCAGGAATTGGCCGGCGTGCTGTTCCAGAAATTTCACCGCTCGATTTCGCTCATCAGCATCCTGGGCCGTCTGGTCGACCAGGATGGCAACATCGACCGCCGGGACCGTCCACAGCGCATCGTCGGCGATCGCGCCGGTGACGACGCCCGCGTCGATGACCGTGACTGGGAATCGATCTTTGATTCCACTAAAGAACTTCTGCAATCGTTCACGAACTGTGCCCGGAGTCGCCGCGTCGAAGAGGCCCGACAAATTAGCCAAGGCCAGGCCCTGTTCGTCAACCGAGATAATTTCCACACCGGCAAGGTCGACGACTTCCGCAGCCGCAGCAGGTTGCGGCGCCGGATTCGTCAGACATTGATCCAGTGCGGGCTGAGCCACATTGGACTCCAGCAACAACAGCGGTCGCGTCCCACGATTCGACAGGCACCGCGCGAGCGTCAGCAGAACCGAAGTCGTCCCCGTTCCGCGGCGGGGACCGGCAAAGGCGACTGTGATCGGAGATTTGCCCGCTGCGGGCGTTTGGATTTCGGCAGCCAGCCGCTCGAAACCTTGTGCGGCGTCACGCAACAACTGATCTGTGATCGGCGGCCACTGCCACGTCGGCGTCGGTGGCTCCTCGATTGCCGGGAGTGCAATTGACGGCGCATCATCCACTGCGTCGTGAACGTCCAAGTCCTCCGTCGGCTGAGGACTCGGTTCCGCTGCACGGCGTCGAAACGCCTCGATAAACGCGCGATTGAGTGCCGTCATTGGTCCGTGGATTCGTCAGTACGGGCCGGTTCGACTTCGATGGTGCCTAACAGCCATGCCGGCGACCCGTCTCCGGACGGCCGGAGATTTGAGGCCGTCGCTTGAGACTCGTCGCCCTCCGCGGCTGATGGTTCAAACGGCAAAAAAGCGGGATCAGGACTTCCGGGTTCGTCGTCGAGAAATTCGATCTGGGCGATGTCCGATTCGGCATCTCCCAACAGTGGCGCACCGAGATCCGCTTCAGGTCCGCCGAGTTCTGCGGCCAATTCGTCCGGAGTCGTTCCAGACTGCGCGCCCCCATGCCAACCCCGGTAGATCAAGACCACGCAGAGGCAGCAACAACAGATCGCGGCTGCCCACTGCCACCGGTTCAACCGGCTGAATTTCCACATGCTGCGGTCTACATAAATTGTCAGGAGACGCCAACGGCCCGATCGACGCGATTTTGCCCTCTCGGAACTTTGACCGTCGGCGCGAGGCGCGTCGGGGACGTCCCTCTTCAATGCACGCTGGCGACCCGGCGTCGAATTCGGCACAAGTGACACGTCGATAGCTTCCTGCTCTGACTGATTGACTGTTTCGCGGTCATTCCGGACGACGATTCTTGTCGTCCCGTGACATCGCACAGCCGAAGTGTTTTGGGATTGGTTTTAAGATAGTCGCCCCGCACCGCTCTGCGCAGGGCGATTCGATACGATCGATATCGACGCACGTTTCTCGCGATCTTGAGGGTTTTGACGGTTGCGCGGCGCGCGGTCTATTCAGAGATACCGCGAACCGGGCGGCTTAGAGCCCCAAGGCTTCTTCAATCGTGTAGTTGCCGGGCGATTGTTGCACGAGAAACTTCGCCGCGAGCAGTGCGCCATACCCGTAGCTGTCGCGTGTCTGCCCGCGGACGGTCAGATCAATCGTTTCTCCCAGCATGCCGAACACAATCGTGTGCTCGCCGACGTTGTCGCCGGTCCGCAGCGCATGGTAGCCGATCTCAGTCTGCGGGCGCTGACCCGTGCGGCCGTGGCGGCCGTGCACATGCTCGGTCTGCCCCATTTCCTCAGAGATGATCTCGCCGAACTTCAGCGCCGTGCCGCTGGGAGCGTCTTCCTTGTAACGGTGGTGCCGCTCAATCACCTCGACGTCGACGCCGCTGGGAACGGCTTTTAAGACGCGGGCCGCTTCGCGGGCAAGTTTCATCGTCAAATTGACAGCCACGCTCATATTCGGCGCCAGCAATAACGGCGTCGTGTGGGCGATCGACAGCACTTTTTCCAGCTGATCGTCGGTTAGGCCGGTCGTCGCCGCTACCAGAGGAATCTCGCGGTCTCCGCAAATCTGTGCCGCGGCGACCAAACCGTCCGGAAGCGAAAAATCGATCATCACGTCGACTCGCGGCCCCAACTCACTCGTCAGCGGCACTCCCAATGTGCCGACGCCCGCCAACTCACCGGCATCCTCTCCCAAATGGGGGCAGGAGGCGTGTTCTAACGCGGCCGTGACTTCCAGCTCGGCATCTGCATGGGCCAGTGCCGTAATCCGCCGCCCCATCCGTCCTGCAGCCCCGTTGACTCCGATCTTAATTCGCTGTGACATAGATTCCTCAGCAAGCAAAAGTTTCTCTGCAACATTTCTCGTTTCTGCAACGTCTCAAAAGAGGCACGCCGACACAACCTAACAGCGAAAGAAATCGCTCGTCCGGCCGAACATCAACAGCATGGACGCACGCCCCCCATTTCCACCGCAACTCGACGGGCGACTAAGACTCGTCGGAACCGGATGCGTCCCGGCCGGCGATTTCCAGCAAGCCGTAATCGATACGGCGAAGATTGCTCAGATCGATCGCCTGCTGTGCCAGAGAATTGTCGAGCTGCGGTTGCTGTTCCGCCAGATAGACCGGAACACACACTACAAACCGGCTTCCCTTACCCAACTCACTCTGCAGCGAGACTTCGCCGCCGAGCAGTTTGGACAGTTCCTTGACGATCGAGAGGCCCAATCCCGTCCCAGCAAATTCTCGGGTCAGCGCATTATTCCCGCCCGGTGTCGTGTTGCCCTGGCGGAATTTCTCGAAGATCGTCTCCTGGTCCTCCAAGGGAATCCCCACGCCTGTATCGTCAACGATCAATTCCATTTGATCATCATCGGCAACGGCCGCAATCTGCACACGCCCCCCTTCGGGCGTGAACTTAATCGCGTTTGAGAGCAAGTTGTAAATAATCTGCCGCAGCTTGCCTTCATCCTGTCTGAGCAACGGCAACTCGGGATCGACCTCCCAGCTGAGATCGATATTCTTCTTTTCCGCCTGCGGGCTGAGCATGCCCACTAGATGCTCGACCGATTCGCTGACGTCGAACTCCGTCAGCCGCACCTCCATTTTTCCGCTCTCGATCTTGGCCAAATCGAGGATGTCGTTGATCATCGTCAGCAGATCTTTGCCGGAGGTCTGGATATTCTGCAAATAGCGTTTCTGTTTGTCGTTGATGTTGGACGACCCTGCCAGTACGTCGCTGAAGCCGAGAATACTGTTGAGCGGCGTGCGCAACTCGTGGCTCATCGTCGTCAGGAAGTCGTTCTTCAGATTGTTCACTTCAAACAGCCGCATGTTGGCCTGTGCCAATTCGTCGACCTTGGCATCCAAACTGCCGTTCACTTGCCGCAGTTCCTCTTGAACGGCTACCAAGTGC
The DNA here is from genome assembly GCA_028285345.1 of Planctomycetales bacterium. GTDB lineage: Bacteria > Planctomycetota > Planctomycetia > Planctomycetales > Planctomycetaceae > Symmachiella. The sequence continues at coordinate 69,828 of JANQPT010000008.1, read as the reverse complement.
CGCAACATGCGGTTAAAGGCATGGCTGAGTTCCTCAAATTCGTCTCCCGTGCGGATGTCGGCGCGCAGATCGAGGTTGCCGCGTGCGATCTGGTCGCTCACGTCCTTGAGGTGCAACACCGGCTTGACGATCACGTACCGCACGATGGCATAGGCGGCCACCATCGCCAAAAACGCCGTCGCAATCGCCGTTGCCAGCAGGATGGCATTATTTTCCGCCTTCTTTTTCTCGATCCGCTTTGCGGGAAACGTGACCTCGACCATCGCCAATAGATCCCCCGCTTGGTGGCCTTTATGGCACTCGACACAGGAGGCCGCGGCGCGCACGGCGCCGTAGTATTGATACCGGTCTTCGTTGTCTTGGTCGTCTGCCTCAAGGTGGCGGAGAATCTCGTTCTCCCCCCGCTGCAATCGGTCCATCGCTTGGTGGCCCTCCGCATCCTTGGGCCGGCCGGAATCCACTCCCGGCTCCCGAATCGCGTAGCGGAAGCCCTGCATGATGCCTTCTTCCAAGTCCTTAGTCTCTTCCTTCGAGACCGCTCCGGTCAGTTCCTCCACTTGCCAGTGTTTTAAAGCGATGATCGGCTGAATCAACATCTGGCCGGTCGTCTTCAATTGCTCGTCAATCAGCGACTCCGTGCGGCTGCCGTAGAACGCAAAACTGCCTACGATCAGGATCAATAGCCCCCCGCCAAACAGAAAGCGGCACTTCCGCTCCAGGCTGGTCTCGCCCAACAGTCGTTTGAACGTTCGATACGACATCGATCTGCTTAAATATCGCGCTAAGAACTCATCAAGGGAGGAGCATGACGAGCCGGTGGCGATTCCGGCATATTCTCCCTAGATTCCGCCGTGACAAAGCACCACCGCATTCTATCGAATCACGGCAGAACTTGGCAGCGCGAATTAATCGCTGCTTCGCCAGCGGCTATTTCAACGGTCGCAGCCCCAATTCGACGCGGCGCGAGTTGACCTGCTCGAGGGCCCGCGGTTCGAGCTTCAAAAATCGAATCAGTTGCGACGTGGAGCAGCCGAGTTCGTCCGCCGCTTGTTTGACGTCTTGCGAACAGGCCGTGACGCGATCCAAAGCCTCCGCCAAGAGCGCGGGAAAGTCATCGTGAGCGGGGTTCACCACGATTCGCCGGTTTTGAATCCGCGATTTCCACAGCGGACTCGGCTCGTCGGAACCGCGCTCTGTAGTGCGAACGCCCAACGCCAAATTGACGCGCAATCGAAACAAGGCCACGCGGCGGTTTTCAGCCTGGCTGCGGCGCTCGGAGGCCTCGCCCCGAAGACCGGACGGCCGGTGCTCGATGACCACCGCCGTCTCAACCTTATTGCGATGCTGCCCACCCGGCCCGCTCCCCCGCTTGCGGGTCAAATCGCACCGGCTGAGCAATTCGTCGTTTGGCAGAGCCGCGGGGTGCGGCGATTCGGACATCGTTCGACTCTCCGGGTCTAAGCGTCGCAAAATCGACACGATTCATTATGATAGAGCGGTTATCTTCATTAACAGTTCACGGACGGAAATGGCATGGACGACAAGATCAACACCATCGTGCAGGGGGATTGCATCGCGGGTATGAATGCGTTGCCAGCCGGCAGCGTCGACCTGGCATTCGCCGACCCCCCGTTCAATATCGGCTATGAGTACGATGTCTACCAGGACTCGGTCGAATCTGATCAATATCTCGACTGGTCCCGCCGCTGGATCGCCGCCGTGCACCGCCTCCTCAAACCGGACGGCACGTTCTGGCTGGCAATCGGCGATGAATACGCCGCCGAATTGAAATTGGCCGCCCAGGACATCGGCTTTCATTGCCGCAGCTGGGTGATCTGGTATTACACCTTCGGCGTGAATTGCACCAAGAAATTCAGCCGCTCGCACGCGCATCTGTTTCACTTTGTGAAGGACCCGGAAAACTTCACGTTTCTTTCCGACGAACCGGCGAACCGAATTCCGTCGGCCCGGCAACTGGTCTACAACGACAAGCGCGCCAATTCTCGCGGGCGGTTGCCGGATGACACTTGGATCATCCGCCCCGCCGACATGACGGGGGAACTGACGCCCGACGAGGAAAAATGGAGCCTGTCGGAATTTGCGGACCTGTCGGATGCCGACAACACCTGGACGCTCCGCCCGCAGGACTTGGCCGACCGCTTCAAGGCGGATGAAGACACCTGGTACTTTCCGCGCGTCGCGGGAACCTTCAAAGAGCGGGCAGGGTTTCACGGCTGCCAAATGCCCGAACAGTTGTTGGGTCGCATCATCCGCATTTGTTCTGACGTAAACGAGCTCGTCGTCGATCCCTTCTCTGGCAGCGCCACAACCTTGGCCGTCGCCAAGAAGTTGGGCCGCCGGTATTTAGGTTTTGAGCTCTCCGACGAGTACGCCAAGCACGGCCAAGCCCGTTTAGAGGGCATTCGCGTCGGCGACCGGCTCGACGGTGCGGACGAGCCGCTCGCCAGCGCCCCGCCGACCAAACGAGGCCGCCGCAATGATTCTGCCGCGCGGCATCGAAGTGAAACCGAGCAACGCTACAGCGACGCGCAGGTGCAATTAACGGAATTAGGAGTTGCTGAGGCTTTTCGTCAAGCGCACGACGGATTCTCCGCCGATCGTGTTGTGGCCGATCCCGATTTGAATACGGCCTTCGCCGACGCCTGCCGAAACTTAGGCTTGTTCGGTAGTCCGCATCTGTGGAATCAGATCCTCTTCCGCCTCCGCAAAGCGGGAAAGCTGTCGCACATCCCCACCGTACAGCCCACGCACCTTTCCTGGGCTGACTGCGATAGCTATCTGTTTGCCAGCGAAATCGCGCTGGAGCATCTCTTGGATGAACGTGCGGCAGGGAGTCTCGACGAGATTCTATGTGATCCTCAATTGGCAGAACAGTTCGATGAGGTCGCCCGCCGGTTCGCGCCGGGCCATGAGTCCTGGCAATACCGTTGGGCGGCGCTAAAACTTCGCAAGCAAGCCAAGACCGCCCGAACCCGCGGCTCCGTGTTGGAGCCGCCGCGTCGACTGTCGAAGCTGTTGCCGATCGAGGAGTTTTTGGGGCAAAACGTTCCCGCGCACTCGGCCGCCTACGTAATCACCGGCAGCCCGCGCAACCGGTTGTACGTGGGTGAAACTCTCAATCTGCGCACGCGCCTCGAGTGCCAATTCGGCCGCGCCGCCACGCGCAAAAACTGGGCCGCCTATGCGCAAGAGTTGCACATCCAAACCTTTTCCACGACGACCGCCCCCGCGGAAATGCTCGCCTGGCAAAGCTGCCTGGTCGACAAATACAACCCACGCCTAAACTTCCGTGAACTGCGCTCGGTCGTTTGATGGGCAATACTCTCGGCCGTGACGGTCATCTGTGCAAGACGACCAGGGGTGGCCCAGCCGCCCTGCGGCTGGGTTGCGCAGCAACAAGAAGCCTGCGCCTTGTGCGTTCCTTGCCCGAGTGACGCGCATGGCGCCGCTTCTTGTGCCTGCGGCACCCAACCGCTACGCGGTCGGGCCACCCTTTGTGCCATTGGCTTTGCCAGTGAAGATCTCCTGGTCCGAACGACATACTATGCACTGGTAAAGCCAGTCGCACACATTCCAACACTGTTCCACGACAAAGCAGAAGGGGTGGCCCAGCCGTCCTACTGCTGGGTTGCGCAGCAACAAGAAGCCTGCGCCCTGTGCGTTCCTTGTTTGGGTGACGCGCATGGCGCCGCTTCTTGTGCCTGCGGCACCCAACCGCTGCGCGGTTGGGCCACCCGGGATGGGTGCTTAAGCACAACCCGCTCTCAAACCGAACGCCGTTCCTGATCATCATCGCCGCCACCTAAGCGGACTTTGACTTTCATTGGCTGTCCCCCGCGCAGAATCAACAACTCCACCGTCTCGCCCGGCTTGTGCCGCTCGATGGCGGTGAGGAACTCCTCGGCCGTCAGCGTCTTTTCACCGTCCACACCCACGATGATGTCCGCGGCGCTGCGGTCGATCTTTTGAAAGACAAAGAACCCTTCCCGCCGGCGGACGACTCGCGGACCGCGCAAGCCCGCCTGATGCGCCGGCCCGCCTTTGACCATCTTCTCGATCAGCAGCCCCTCGTCGGTCTCGTACACACGGCTGATCCCGACGTCCGCTCGAACGACTCGCCCGTCGGCAATCAATTGCGGCACGATCCGCTCGATCAGCCCGGCGGGAATTGCGAATCCCACTCCCGCGCTCTGTCCCACCGAGGTGGCGATCGCCGTGTTCATCCCGATCAGCCGCCCGCTCGTGTCGAGCAGCGGTCCGCCGGAACTGCCGGGATTGATGGCCGCGTCGGTTTGTATGATCGACTTGATCGTCCGGCGGCGGATCTTCAGTGACCGGTTGAGACTGGAAATGATGCCGGTTGTCAGCGTTCGCTCCAAACCGAACGGGTTTCCGATGGCAAAGACCCGCATACCGACCTTCAAACGGCTCGAATCGCCCAGTTTGACCGGAACGAGGGTTTCCGGCGGGGCGTCAATCTTAATCACCGCCACGTCATTGACCGGGTCGGCGCCGACCAACGTCGCCGGATATGACTTGCCGTCATACAGAGTGACCAGCGCCCGATTGGCGTCTTCGATCACATGATTGTTGGTCAGGACGTGCCCCTGCTGATCCAGCACGCTTCCCGATCCCGCTCCTTCCGACTCCGATTGGGTGAGGAAAAATGGATCGACGTTTTGTGTCCGGGTCGTGATATTGACCACCGACTTATTGACGCGCTCATAAACCGCAACATTGATCACTTCGTCGGGTGAGAGCTTGGCATCGTCCGCTTTCAAACGTGGGTTCGCAGCCGGCGCGCGAAGACGCGGTTGTTCCTGCGCCAACGCAACGTCGCTCGGACGTCCCTGCAGCATCCAACCTGTGAGCAAACCTCCAATCACTGCGGAAAAGAGACAAACGGAAAGTTGTTTCATAACTTCGCTCCTCATCGAAACTTGAGCAACAACAATGAGTTTGCGTCCAAGGCGTCGCAATTGTGAAAATTTGCGTGAGAATGGAGCAAATTACTCTGCCGATATTCACGTTCACGTGGTATATCTCGATTTCCGAATCCCCTCAAGAGGGATGCCGACAACAAGCGGATTCGGGGCGCAGTAGCGACGACGGCCCCGGAGCCGACATTCGATCTGATAGGATCAGATTATGCGACGCATTGCCATTCTGACCGCCGGCGGGGACACGCCGGCACTCAACGCGACGATCTACGGCGCCGTTGCCCGTGCCAACGCACTGCGAGTCGAAGTGATCGGCATTATTCGCGGCTTCTACGGCGTTCTCAGCAATCACGTACCGCACGTGTTCCTCAACCCGCTGTTCAGCACGATCCCCGAGCTCGATCCCTGTCTCGGGGGAACCATTCTGGGCGCGTCGCGGGCCTATGTCGATCCGGACGACCGGGAATCAGTCGAACAAGTCGCCCATCGCCTGGAACGTCTCGGCGTCGACGGGCTCATTTGCATCGGCGGCGACGGTACGATCAACGGTATGCAGCCGCTCTCGGAGAAGTTTCCCTGTATCCTCGCCCCAAAGACGATCGACAATGACCTGGGGCTGAACTATCTCGATGAACCGAACGAATGGGTGCAAAAACCGGCCGACGAACCTGGACAGCATTACTACGAAAAACTTCCCGGGCATCCAAATCTCGATTTGGATGAAATGATCAACTACGTCACGCCCGGCTATGCCACTGCCGTCTACGTCGCCGCTTCGGGAATCGAACGGATCCGCACAACGGCGGAAGGACACCGGCGAATCGCCATCGTCGAGGTGATGGGTCGCGACTCGGGATTCATCGCCCTGGGCGCCTCTTACGGGCAGCCGGACATTGTGCTGCTGCCGGAAGTTCCGCTCGACTATCACCGGCTCGAACAGCGGGTCCGCGAGCTCTACGATTTGCAAAAGCACGTGGTGATTGTGATCGGTGAAGGAGTTCGCGACGAAGAGGGCCATCGGCTGGGTGCGAAGCGGAAGACCTACGATCCGGCGGGCAATATTCAATTCAGCGGAGCGGCCGAGCATCTCAAGGAAATGCTCGATGAGTCAATGGGAGACGAATTCTTCATCGCCCGCAAACGTCATGAGACGGCGGCGTCCGCGATCTTCACACGGAAGATCGGACACACGCAGCGGGGCGGGCGGCCGATCTTGTTCGACCGGTTTTACGGCTCACAACTGGGCGGCAAGGCGGTCGATCTGTTGGTCGAGGGCCGCAACAATTGTATGGCGACGCTGCAGTGGTCGAGCGAAAACGGCTTTTCACTCGATTCGATCGATGCCAACAAGCTGCGGGACAAGTGGCAGTTAATCCACGCCCGGCAGGTGCACCCATCCTTCTACGATCCAAGCCGTTTCCAGCTCTCGATTCTGGGCAAGCAATACCTGCTGCCGATCTTCACCAACGCCATCGGCACCGACGACGTCGAGAACATCCGTGCGGAGCTATTCAATCCCGGCAAGCTGTCGATGCGATATCAAAGCGTGAACGTCGACATCCAAAAGCGGCTGAAATATCTGCAGCCCCGCGAGGACCAGGACGTTCTCTAGGCGGGATGACTCACCAGCCGCTGGGCGTAAGCCGAATGGCACTCACTTCACAAATAATTGTGATATCAAATGGAGGGCAGACAGGTTCGAGCACGACGTATTTCGCTGGGTGCCATGGTCTCACGCCGACAGGCGGGTGACCATGTCGCGTACGAATCCGCAATCGCATGCTCACTCGTCACTTCGTGCCGCGAGAGCATGGCACCCGACTCAGTCTGAATTCGACGAGATTCATGAAAATCCGAACTAGGTGCCATTGAGCGATATCCCGCAGTTTTGCTTAGGCATGAGGATTGAGGCGGTAGGCTGTAGGGATGGCCGCTGAAAGTTTTTGACAGCCTCCAGCCTCCAGTCTCAAGCCTAAAGCCTAACTGCTCAGGGACTCTTGGCCGCCGTCGCGCCGATTTTCTTGCGGCCGAGGCTTTTCAAGTAGCTGTACAAATCGGCCAGATCGCCCGGCTTCAAGTCGTTTAGCAAGCCGGTCGGCATCAGGGAGGTCTGGGAGGTGTTCCGCGATTCGATTTCTTCCGCCTCAATGCGAAACGTCTGATTCGTGCCGTTGCGCAAGGTCAAACCGTCGACCGAATGATAGACCACCAGCCCGGTGTAAATCTTGCCGTTGGTCGTTTCCACGACGGTCGTTTGATAGCGGGGCGGGACGTCCCGGCTGGGCTGCGCGATCGCGATAAACAAATCGTCGCGTGAGAAACGCTCGGCCACTCCCGCCAAATCGGGCCCCAATGCCCTGCGGCCGCCGTGACACTGGCTGCAGGACCGCGACTTGAACAGCGCCGCTCCGCGTGAGGGGTCCCCCGCGTCCCAATTCACTTTCGCCAACCGCTCCCGAAGCTCCGCCGCACTTTCCTCGTTGCCGCCGGTCAGTTCTTCGTGCGATTCGGGGAACTTCTCCAGCGCCCATTGCGACCACTTCTCAACAACGTCGCGCTGCGGTTCATAGCCGCTCTCGCCGAAAACAAATGAAAAGTTTTGTCCACCGTCGCGGCGCAACAGACGAATGACCTGCTCGCGCAACCGGAAGTCCTGCTCTTCGCCCCGCAATCGCCGCAGCACGCGGACCAGCGGAACGATCTCTGTCGCCGTCTCATCAGCCGGCAACTTGAACAGCGCCGCCAGTGACGCCTTGATCACTTCAAATTGCGACGACTCGAGTCCGGCGAGAAACTTTGCCCGGTCCGCCTCCTGCGGGTCCTGGGCGAGCGCCATAATCACCGCATTGCGAATCGGCAGCTGTTCGTACTGTTCCCGCAACAGGCTGCGGACTTCATCACTCTTCACATTGGCCAGCGTGAACACGACTTCATTGGTCCACGCGTAATCGTCATCCGCCTCGATCACCTTCCGCAGCCGTTCCACCGCTTGCGGCAGCTCCTCTTCGCTCATCCCGTTGAAGTAGACCATGTGGCCCGGGTGGCCGAACTCCGGTTGCTCGATCAATGCCGCGGGCAGTTGCGGGTCGATTTCCACCAGCTGCAGATACATCTCCCGGATGCGGTCCGTCCAGTTGTTGTCTTGATTCATGTTCCGCGCCGCAAGCTTCGGCTCGATATTGACCAGCGCTTGGGCCAGCGCCGTCCGCTGCTGCGAATTGCGGGCAACCGGAATCCGTCCCGAGACGAGCAGATGATGCACGTCGTCCGTCGGATTCGACTCCGGCGTAATCTGCGCCAAAACTTTGGCCAGCAACTCGGGATTGTATGAGGAGAGAATCGCAATCAACCGGCCCAGTTCGTGGTCCAATTGCGCGTCTCCTGTGGGAAACACCTCTGCCAGAACTGTTCGTGCGGGATCCAATTCGCGTTCGACGTCGTCGATAGCGATGCGACTGGTATAACCGGTCATCGCGGCCGGAACGCTGCCCCGCTGATCCATCCCGCCCAGCCCGAGCTGCATTAGCCGAGCGGCCCTCAGCTTCAGTTCGGGGGAATGGTCGCCTTTTAGAATCATGCCTGCCGCTTTTACCGCGTACTTGCTGACGGACGAATTCGCCGGGTCGCGACGTTGTAAATAGCCGACTGTATTCGTGACGATCGCCGCCCACCCCAGCTTCGCGACCACCTGTCCCAGTGCGCGAAACGATTCGTCATCCAACTCGGCAATCATCCTCGCCGTGGAATGTCGCACAAATCGATCCTTGTGCGCAAGCGAGATCGACAGCGGCGGCAGTATCTCGTGCAAGTGGGCGGAACCCGCTCCGTCGCTGACCGCTTCGATGGTGCGGCGGCGAACGTAGGCATCTGGATCGGCCACCAGGCCGAATATAACTTTTGCATCGAAATCGGGATTCGCGCGTCGTCCCAGCGACCAAGCTTCGGCGGCACGAACGGCGGCCGATTTGTCTTCGGCCAGCGTTTTCGCCGACTCCTCCGAAAGCCCGGAAAACTGCTCAGTCAGGATTTGAATGCCTCGGATTCGTTCAGCCTCGGGACGGTTCGTATCGTTGATTGCTTTTTCAAACGGCTCTGCTCCCAGTTTTTCCGCGAGTGGCTCCCACTTTGCCCGCGACCAACTGCTAAGCGGCTGCGGAGCCTGCAAGCAAGCCGTCAGTTCCGCCTGTTCCTTGGCAGCATCGTCACTCGCTTCCTGGTCGGCGGCGGATGAATCGGTGTTATAGTTGATGCGATAGACGCCGCCCCGCGTTCCCCGTCCCCCCACACTCACAAACAAGCTGCCGTCTGGCCCAACTTCCAGATCGGTGGGTGCAAAACCGAATTGGCCTTTGCCGGTGATGAATTCGTGCGGCTCGCTGGAATAGGTCGCCCCGCTCTTGTTGAGCGGCACCGCATAGACGCGGCCGAATGTCCAATCCTGAACAAACAGCGCGCCGCGATACTGTTCGGGGAACTGCGTGTGCTGATAGCAGACGACTCCCGAAGGAGAACCGCGCCCGAACGAACCGACCACCGGCGGCATATCCAGAAAGTAATCGGGCCGCTTCCAACTCCGGCTCACCCAGCCGGCATCACTGCCGGGCAAAACGTGAAACACGCGAGTCGGCCGGTACCACGGCAACGACACTTCGCGTTCCCCGTCGCTATCGAACGTAAACAGCTCGCCGTCGGCGTTGAAGTCAAAGTCATACGCGTTGCGGAATCCGTGTGCGAGAATCTGGCCGCCCGAGAGATTGGGTGACAACCGCAGCACGGCACCGGCTCGGGGAAACTTGACCGGCGAGCGCGGGAGCGAGGCGAACTGCGAGGTCACGCCGGATTGATTGCCGACGATCAGATACCACCAGCCGTCGGGTCCTTTGCGAATCGCGTGCGCTCCGTGCTCCGAACCTGTTTTGACCTTCAGAAACTGCTGCGGCGGACCATCAGCTTTCCCGTCGGCGTCCGCGTCGCGATACCGAATTAATCCGCCGTCTCCCAAGCAGAGCAAGTCGTTGCCGTGAAAATACATCCCCTGGGCGCCGGTTTTGGGACCGTCGGCGAATTGCTCAAAGCGGTCAGCCCGCCCGTCGCCGTCACTGTCGATCAACCTCCGCACATAACCCCGTCCGGAGACGACGACCCGTCCCTGAGAGTCGAGGGTCAAGCAAAATATGTCGTGGGCCAGCTCGTCGTCCGCATAGAGCGTGGCAGTGAACCCTTCGGGAACATTCAGCGCGACCGGTTCCGCACCGACCGCCGGAGCCGCCCATTCCGCCAGCAGCCCACAGCAGGCGCAAATCGACAAGAGGGCGAGATTTCGGAGCGGGTGGGCCAGCATAGATTGCCGATCTGCGAATCGAGTCGTGGTACGCGGCAATCCCCGAAGCGGTTCACTTGCCGCAGCGATTTGAGATACAGGACCTCAATGATGCGAAACCCGATTCTAGTCGTTTTCGACAAATCCAGGCAATGGGGGCTGGTTCAAGCCATTTCGTCGCGTTTTCTGCGCGGCAGCCCATAAGTGTCGACGTAACGAGGCTCAGCGCTGTGTCTGTCCTAGCACGAGCGCTCGCGTGAGAATCTTCTGCCGAATTGACCGGGCTTCCAGCGACAACTCTACCGCCTGCCACTCGTCGACAAGTGAAACGTCAGCCGGACTCTGCGGAACGGACGGCACCGCAATCGTCTCTTGGAAAACGTCAGCAGTGACAGCGCCCGGTTGAGCCAAGATTTGCCGTGCGGAACCGACGGTCCAAACGACTCCAAACAACAGCAAGGCGGCGACGATCATTCTGCGTTTTTGGGCCCGCTCATGATAAGCGCGGACCGACTTCGCCAAAACCTGCCGTCGCGCCTCCGCAGACGGCTCGGGGCATGATTGAGCCGACCGGATCATCTCCTCAAGGGGATTGATGGATTCGTTACGCATGGGCGGCCTCGTTCGCCATCGGCTGCAACAGATGAGTAAGTTTCTCAAGCGCATAGCGATAACGGCTGGCGGCGGTGTTCGGTGATTCGCCCAGTACTTCTGCAATTTCGAGGAAGGTCATCCCTTCCCAGATCTTCAAAACCACGACTTCTGCTTGTGCGGGCGGGAGTTTTTCAATCGCCTCGCGGATACGTGCGTTGGCCTCTTGCCGATCCAAGGGACAGTCGTCGATGACGCTGATCTGTGTTTCCGGCGAGAGCGAATTCGTGGCGCGTTTCTTGCGGAGCAGCTTCAGCGCTTCGTTTCTGACAATCTTCAAAAAATAGGGCCACGGGTGGTCCGCCTTTGCCAGCGACAGCGGCCGCAGCGTCACGCGCACCATCGCCGCCTGCATGGCGTCTTCCGCATCTTCCCGATTCCTGGTCAACGACTGCACATACCGCAGGAGTCTGGGCGCAGTGAAGTCGTACAGCTCAGCCAGCGCAGACAATTCCCCCTCACCGAGTTGTCTGGCGTAATCAGCAACACAAACTGAGAAATGCGAAGTAGATGGGTCCATCGTATTCCAATTCCAGGGATGGCGCGAGCAGCCCGATTTGTCTACGAATTCGCGTTGTTTTCAACTTTTTTTTGACACAGCCGGCCACGCTGTGCCCGTTTGCCGCGTGAGACTTCTGCCAAATCGCTCAATTCAGGCAAGTTCCCGAACTCTCAAGAGAACTCGCCGCGATCCGCACTGTGCACCGCGGCGACGGCGAGACTCCGCACGACGTGGTTCAAGTCGGCGAAGCGAGGATCTTGCGTATGGCCCTCCGCGTAACGGTAATAAATCTGTTGAACGATCACTGCCAGTTTAAACAGTCCGAAACAGTAATGAAACAAAATTCCGGAAGTATCTCTGCCGGTGATTTCTGAATAACGCGCAGCGATTTCGCCGCGCGTCAGGTTCCCGGCGAAATTCGTCGGCCCGGTGATGAAACTTTTGAGCGCGGGCTCATCGTCGTCGTGAACCCAGTACGACAGCGAAACACCCAGATCCATCAAAGGATCGCCCAACGTGCACATTTCCCAATCGAGCACTGCGATCACGCGCGTCGGATCATTTTCATCCAAGACCAGATTGTCAAACTTGTAATCGTTGTGAATCAGCGATGCGCCGCTCTCAGCCGGTCTGTTGTTCTCCAGCCACGCGGCGATGGTTTCCATTTCGGGAATGTCATCGGTCCGAGCTTGCCGGTACCGTTTCGTCCAGCCGCCGACTTGCCGTTCGATGAACCCCTGCGGCTTGCCAAGGTCACCCAGCCCCGCCGCCTCGAAATCGACGGCATGCAGCGCGGCCAGATTCTCGACAAACGATTGCCCCAACTCTTGCAGCGTGGGCGGATCAAGCGTGATGTCCATCTTTTGCGGCGACCGAAGAATGATCCCGCGACAGCGCTGCATCACATAAAACGGCGCGCCCAGTACCTGTTCGTCCTCGCAATACACGAGTGGATTCGGCGCCAAGTCGTAATGCCCCTGCAACTGCGACAACACGCGAAACTCACGCCCCATATCATGCGCTGATTTCACACGGTTGCCAAACGGCGGGCGCCGCAGCACAAGTTCCTGATCCCCCAACCGCAACAGGTACGTCAGGTTCGAGTAACCCGACGGAAACTGCTCAACAACCAACGGCCCCGCCGCATCGGGCAATTGCGCAGCCAAATAGGCTTCGAGTTTCGCAACGTCGAGTTCTTCACCCGCGCGAACGGCAGTCGGTTGGTCGAGGGGGATGGTCATGTCTTGAAGGGATTAGGAGATTCAGCGCTGAGAAACCGCGACGTGGTCTATTAGAGAATATTTCCGTCGGCACCTCAATTCACCGAACAAGACTGAGGATTTCGAATTCCGTGCTTCGAATTTGCTCCGTGACTCCGTGGTATTAAAAACACCACCCTCAATGCACCCGCTGCCCCGGCTTCGCCCCTTCATCGGGACTAAGCACAAAAATATCCTTCCCACCCGGACCGGCGGCGAGGACCATGCCTTCGCTGACGCCGAAACGCATCTTCCGCGGGGCCAGATTGGCGCAACAAATCACCAATTGGCCGAGCAATTGCTCCGGCGTGTAGACCCCTTTAATCCCGGCAAACACGTTGCGGGTCATGTCGCCGCCCAGGCTCAGTTTTAGTTGCAACAGCTTGTTGGAGTCCTCGACTTCCGACGCCTCGATCACGCGGGCGACGCGCATGTCGACCTTCATAAAATCGTCGAACGTACACTCGTCGGCCAGCGGCTCATTTTCCAGCGCCTCGGGGCCGTCGTTGTATTGGCTTGCCGCCGCGTCCGCGGCCGCTTCCTCTTTGCTCTCTTCAATCATCGCTTGCACCTGCTTTTCTTCTACGCGGGTCAACATGTGTGTGAATTTGTTTACGGGCGTGCCGACCAGCGGCTGCCCGGTCTCGCTCCAACTCTCAATCGGCCGGCCCAACAACTCGCCGGTTTGCACAGCCAATCTCGGCAGCACCGGCGACAGATAGACCGCCAACTGCCGAAACAGGTTCAATGTCACCGTACAAACGTCCTGCAACTCCTGTTGCCGCTCCGGATCTTTCCGCAGCTTCCACGGCTCTGCATCTTCAACGTACTTATTCGCCCGGTCGGCCAGCGCCATGATCCGCCGCATCGCGGAATTGTAATCGCAATTCTCATAGTCCGCCGCAATCGCCTCGCCGGAAGCCGCCGCTTCGGCAAACAGTCCGCCGTCATCCGGATACTCCGCAGACAGGCCGACGTCTTTGACGAACTTCGCCGACCGGCTGGCGAGATTGACCACCTTGCCCACTAAGTCGGCGTTCACCTTCGCCACGAACTCGTCCAGATTCAAATCAAGATCATCCAGTCGCGGTCCCAGCTTCGACGCGAAGTAATACCGTAGATAGGCCGGGTCGAGATGTTTGAGGTACGTCGCGGCGCGGACGAACGTCCCCTTGCTCTTGGACATCTTCTCGCCGCCCACGGTCAGAAAGCCGTGAATGTGCACTTTGGTGGGCAGATTGAAACCGGCCGTCTTGAGCATCGCCGGCCAGAACAGCGTATGAAAATAAGTGATGTCCTTGCCGATGAAGTGATGAATTTCCGTCTGCTCGTTGCGCCACCAGTCATCGAACTTCTCGCCGTGACGCTCGCACCACTGCCGGGAGGACGCCATATAGCCGATCGGGGCGTCAAACCAGACGTACCAGTAGTTGCCCGGGCTGTCCGGGATTTCAAAACCAAAATAGGGCGCCGGGCGGGAGATATCCCAATCACGCAGCGGCTCGTGCAGAAAGTGCCCTTTCAAGTAATTGGCGACTTCGTCCTGCAAGTGCTCTCCCGATTGCGTCCACTCCTCCAGAAAGCCGTGCAACTGCTCGATCTGCACAAACAAGTGCGGCGAACTGCGGACCTCCGGCGTCGCTCCGCTGACGGTGCTGACCGGGTCGATCAGATCCGACGGACTGTACGTCGCGCCGCAACTGTCGCAATTGTCGCCGTATTGATCGGTCGATTTGCAGCGGGGACAGGTCCCCTTCACAAACCGGTCCGCCAGAAACGTCCCCGCGTCGGGATCGAACAATTGTGTCACGTCCCGCTCGGCGACCAGACCCGCCTTGCGAAACGCGGCCCAAAATTCGCCGCACAACTCGCGGTTCTCCGGGCTGTTGGTGCTGCCGTAGTTGTCGAACTCGATATCAAAGCCGCCGAAATCTCGCTCGTGCGCCTGCTGCATCTCGGCGATCAACTCTTCTTCACTGCGGCCTTCTTGCCGCGCCCGCAGCATAATCGCCGTGCCGTGCGTATCGTCGGCGCAGATGTACAAGCAGCGATTTCCGCGCAGCTTCTGAAACCGTACCCAGATATCGGTCTGCAGGTATTCCACCAAGTGCCCGATATGGATATGCCCATTGGCGTAGGGCAGGGCAGCGGTGACTAAGATTTGTCGCGACGTCATCAAGAAGCGTCCGTTCCGGGGCTCGACTGAGATTCTCACGATGCATCTGCTTGCACAGATCATGCAGGAGCCGACGCATCGGCGCACATCTTAGCCGATTGTGGAACCCGGTGGAAACGAGCGCTGACGCATGCAATCGAATTGTCATTCCTCGATCAACTTCATGATTCGAACGGTATGAATTCCGTCGGCATTCGCGATGATGCCATGCTTAAGCGAGAAGGCGACCGACTCCGACGAACTCCCTGGTGCTGGCGATTCTGAGAAAATCGCGTTACCCGATTTCGTATCCCAGATCTCGAAGTTGCCGAGGCCACAACTTGCCAGCGCCGCTCCATCCGGTGAAAAAGCGACCCCACTAACAGGCTCTTTCGTCTCGATACTGTTCAAACGCTGCCGCGTCTGCACATCCCAGATTCGCAATAGACCAGGATTGGGAGAAGTGGATTCGCCCTGATGTGTTAGCTCCCCGCCGGTTGCAATCAAGCGGCCATCGGGCGAGAACACCACGTCGCGCTGGTAATAGAAATTCAGTTCGTTTTCCGGAGGTGGTGAACCGTCGAGTGTGGCTACAATCTCCCAGGTATTCGTATCGCACAGTTTCACGGCGCCGTTGCTGCATCCCAGCGCCAGCAACCGGCCGTCGGGAGAGAATCTGATCGCTCGAATCGTGGCGTCCTGTTTGGGAAGCGTATGAATCAACGTCCCGCTGTCGACGTCCCAAATCTTGGCATTCCGTTCAAATCCGCTGCTGGCCAACGTGCGGCCGTCGGGAGAGAACGCCACCGACAACACCCAGTTGAAGTGCCCCAACAGCGTCTTCTTCAACTTACGCGTCTGCACATCCCACAACTTCACCGACCCAATTCGCGGCTTGCCCGCCATCCGACCGGCGGTCGCCAGGGTCTTGCCGTCGGGCGAAAACGCAACTTCAAAAACGGCGCCGTAGTCCCCTTCGAATTCACCAACTTCTTTACCCGATTTCACCTCCCACAGCCTGACGCGTCCTTTCTGGATCCCTTTCTTCCAGCCCTCAAGATTTTCGGGGTTGCTCGAATCCCATCCCGCGGTCACCAAGTATTTGCCGGAGGGATCAAATGCAATGGCATCCACGCGTTGTTTTCCGAGGTGCAGTGTGCGCATACGGCCGATGCGGCCCACAGGTGATTTCGGCTCAGCGGCCTTGGTTGTCTTCAAGTCTTTGTCAGTCGCGTTCTCTCCGACGACTGGTTGGACGCTCCCCAGGCACATGCAAAGGGCGATGGACATGGCGGACATCGACGCAACCCAGCGAGGCCCTAATCGGTCGGCGGTGAGCCCGGCGTCCAGCCGTCGCAGTCGGAGCATGATCTCGGAGTCTCGGACAATCGGAACCGTCTGCCGGTGGGGAACTCTCTCAAAGTGCAGCAAGGCAATGCGGGCCAAGATGCGGGAGTACGATTGGCACCCACCGCTGTGACCGGCCGCTTCGGCATCAGCCACCTCTTCGCAAGCGGCCGAATGGGCGGATGCGAACTTCCAGACCAGCGGATGAAACCACAGCGGCACCGCGATCCAACCGGCCAACTGGCTCCACAAATGATCGCGGCTGTGCAGATGCGCCAGTTCGTGCGCTGCGGCGGCGCGCAAGTCTTCTCGCCGGTCCGGTTCTGTCATGCGTAGCGGGAACACGACTACGGGCCGGAAGATCCCCGCTAAATAGGGCGAGCATTCCTCCGGCACGATCTTCACCTCGACGGAGCAATTCGGGCCAATCAACTGATTCGCCAACTGTTCTATGAGTCGGCATGTTACCGGTGGCGCATCAGAAGCCTGCGTGATGATTTTCAATACGAAAATAGCCCCGGCGATACGCCGCACTGCCAATAGCAACGTGACCATCCCCCAAACTGCAGCAAGACAAATCTCCCAATTTGCAGTCACCCAGACGAGCGGGTCGAATGATGCCACCGGCGCGACCACAACGGCATTCTCTAGTATTGCACTGTCCAAATCAGGAACTGGCATGGGCAAGGGCTGATATGGCGGAGTCGTCTCTGGTTGATCGGCCGCTTCCAAAGCAACGGGGACCGGCTCGACCGCTTGGGAGATCGCGATCTCCCACTTCGGCACGAGCAGTTCTGACATGGGGAGCAGGATCAATCCCAACATGACAGATCGCCACAGCAACACTCGCCAGCGAGGATTGCAGCGCGCGAGCGCCGCGTGTCCCGACCACGCGACGACAAGCAGCAGGGTGATTTTTCCGAGCACGATCACAACGAAAGGCAGTGCCGCGAGAGCTTCGATCCATGCCGTCATGATTTCTTTCTCCGCTGCTTTTTAGATTTGGAGGATTTCCCACCGGCGATCTGTCTCAGTTGTTCAATCTCTGCAGCGGAGAGCTTTTCGTTTTTCAGCAATTGGGTAATCAGGTCCGTCGAAGAACCGGCCGTAAACACCTCTGCCATGCGGCGAAACATTTGGGAAAGCAGCGTCCGCTTCGCCGCTGAGGCCTGATAGTAGAACGCCTTGCCCTGTTTTTCCCGCGTAACGTGCCCGCTTTCCACCAACCCTCGCAACACGGAACGCAACGTTGCATTCTCAATCGTCCAGGCAAAGCTCTTCTGAATCTCCGCCGGCTTTTGCGGACCCTGCTCCCAGAGAATTCGCAAGATTTCGAGTTCGCTGTCCTTAAGCTGCGGCACTGATGATCTCTCCAAAGCAAGCGTAATGTGTGAAAATATCACACATTGCGGGTCCCGGCAAGGGCTATGTGTGAAAAATTCACAGGATCAGGCGCAACAGTCGGCCCGATTGCGATGTTCAATGGGTAGGTCGCGGCGAGACTATGACAATCCGCGATTGCCAGGCTCACTTAAGACGACTGACCGCCCGACGAACGGCTCTGTTTGGTGGGGAACTCGCCCGCCTTGAGCCGTCGCCAATAGTCGTCGAGATCACGGCGAACTTTGCCGCTGAGCAATACCACTCCCAGGATGTTGGGGAAGGCCATCGTCAGAATCATCAGGTCGCTGAAATTAAGCACATTCTTGGCCGAGGCAACGGAACCTAAGAAGACAAATATCAAAAACAGGATCTTGTAAGGCAGTGAAGCGCGACGACCGAACAGAGATGTTGCACAGCGCTCACCGTAGTAGGACCAGCTAATCATGGTTGAATACGCGAACAGCGCGACGGCCACCGCGAGCAAGATTGGAAACCACTCCACTTGCGACTCCAAGGCCGCTGACGTTAGAGCGGCTCCCTCCTTCCCTTTGATCATGGCTTCATGAGCGGGAAACTTGCCGACGTCGTACACCTGAGTGATCACGATCACCAGTCCGGTCATCATGCAGACGACAACAGTGTCAATGAACGGTCCCAGAGATGCAACGATCCCCTCGCGGATCGGCTCGTCGGTCTTAGCGGCGGCATGCGCGATGGCTGCTGAGCCTGTACCGGCTTCGTTCGAAAATGCCGCCCGCTGGAATCCGATCACCAGCACGCCCAGCAACCCGCCGTAAGCGGCCTTCGGGGCAAAAGCACTAGCAAAGATTTGGCTTATCGCCCAGGGAATTCGATCGTAGTTTGAAAACAGAATGTATAGAGCGATGACGATGTACATCCCGCACATCGCCGGCACGATCTTTTCAGCCGTTGCCGCGATTCGCCGGATGCCGCCGATAATTACAATCCCCACCGCAGCGGCCATTACCAATCCGTAGATGTATTCCCTATCTTCCAGCGACACAAATTGTCGTTTGATCGCGCCCAGCGACTGGTCAACTTGATACGCACAACCGCCGCCGAACGAAGCCAGCATGCAGAAGATGACAAACATCACGGCCAGAACTTTTCCCAGCGGTCCCAACCCCATCTCCTTGAGGCCGTCAGCCAGGTAACGCATCGGCCCCCCGGTCACTTGCCCGTCAGGATCGACGTGCCGATACGATTGTGCCAGCGTGCATTCCACAAACTTGCTGCTCATCCCCAGCACGCCGGCAATCAGCATCCAGAACAGAGCGCCGGGACCGCCGGTACCTACGGCAATTGCCACACCGCCGATGTTGCCCAACCCGACCGTCGCCGACAGCGCCGACGACAACGCCTGGAAGTGAGAAACCTCCCCCTTGTCGTTCGGGTCGTCGTAGTCCCCTTTGACCACCCGCAACGCGTGTCCAAAAGCGCGGATATTGATGAATCCCATCCGGAACGTAAAAAACGTGGCCCCCGCAATCAGCCACAGCACGACGAACGGAATCGCGGGCCGCCATTCTCCCTTCGAGAAGTCATAGATCGGGATTTTGTAAAAGGCCACGCTGGCAACGGGCGCAACCAAATACTTCTTGAAAAAGTCATCGACCCGGTCCTGTAGCTGTCCGATGAATTTCGGCGATTCTTCAGAAGTCGAATCGGTTTCAGAGTCCTCTTGCGGTTTGGCCTCTGTGACCTTTGGTCCGTCTGACTCCTGAGCCTGAACGACATCACCACGAAAGAGCGGGCCGGCGGCGATGAAGGTGACCGTTAATAGCAGGAGTTTACGCGTCATGGTAGAACCGTCGAGCAGGAGGCAACATCTTGGCCGGAGCGAATCGTGATCCGTCACGTGAAGAAGTCGAAATGAATATAACAGGCAACAGGTTATGGCGAAACTGTGCTCTCCGAATGCCCAAATCTTGAGTGATTCGTCGCTCGCAATGACCGACCTCAATCCCAGATTTGAGAATCGCGTTTATTTTTGACAAGCGTGATTGTCTTAATTGTTGCCTCTGAATATAATCTCACGGTGTAGGGTGGGAACTTCAATGATTGGCCGACAATTTAGGGGAACTGGGATTCATGAGAAGAATCATCGAGAACTCCGATCGAGAGTTCCTAGGCCGCCTGCACCGTCTCGGCCGCAGTACCGTCCAGCAGATTTGCGATGAATTGAATGTGACCGCCACAGCCGTTCGCCAGCGTTTGGTGCGGCTGCAAAGCGGGGGGTTTGTGGTACGGGACGTCGTTCGCGAAGGCCGTGGTCGGCCGCACCACGTCTATCGAATCACCCAAGCGGCTAGGCGTGAGTTGGGAGACAACTACGGCGACTTGGCACTCATCCTGTGGCGGGAATTGCAGGGTATCGATGATCTCGATCTCAAGTCGCGCGTCGAAGAGCGCGTGCGCGACGCAATGATCGCCCAATTCGGCGGTGAAATGAGCGACCTGGAGTTGGGAGAGCGGTTTGACCAACTGGCGGCCGCGCTGACACAGCGTGGGTTTGACGTCGAAGTCGACCATTCGCAGGCGCTGCCGATCTTGCGCGAGAATAACTGTCCATACCACGAACTGGCGGATGAAGATCGGGGGATTTGCGAAATGGAAGAAGACGTTTTCGGGCAGGTGTTGGGTGTGCCCGTCAAATTGACACGATGCTGTTTGGAGGGACACGGTTGTTGTGAGTTTGAACTGGCTGAAGCAGCACCCGCCGGCGCCGCGACGTAGGCGTCGCGCGACTGTGCACGTCCGCTGAGGATTGTTATTGGGGACAGAGTTGCTAAAGTAAAAAATTCACTCAGCAGCGGGTCGTCGCGGCCCATTTCTCGACAAGTTTCCCCGTAAGAATTACGACATCGGTTTAGAGAGCAGACATGACCTGGATCGACGAACGTTTTGAGGAAAACCTGGTAATCACAACGTTGGAACAGGGCATGAATTGGGCCCGCCAGTCCAGCATTTGGCCGATGACTTTCGGCTTAGCCTGTTGTGCGATTGAAATGATGGCTGCTGGTGCCAGCCGGTTCGACCTGGACCGTTTCGGCGCGGGCGCGTTTCGCGCGACGCCGCGGCAAGCGGACTTGATGATCGTGGCAGGCACCGTCACCCACAAGATGGCCAGCCGGGTGCGACGCCTGTACGAACAAATGCCCGACCCCAAATACGTGATCGCGATGGGCGCCTGCACGGTGGGTGGCGGTCCCTATTTCAAATACGGCTATCACGTGGTCAAAGGCGTCGACCTAGTCGTACCGGTTGACGTCTACATCCCCGGTTGCCCTCCGCGTCCCGAAGCGTTGCTGGAGGGGCTGATGCGGATTCAGGACAAAATCAAAGCCAAGCGAATCGCCAAGGGCGCGGTCGACGAATTGCCGATTCCCCACCATACCGGTCACGCCAAGGTGCCGGAGGTCCTCGAAGTCTAACCGGAGGTCTCACCGACCTCCCCACCGATGTTTTTCAATCGGACACGCCGAGTAGCAAAAAAGAATTATCAGAATGAGCAGTTTGCTGAGAATCGACGACTTGCACGTCAATGTGGAAGAAACGCCCATCCTCAAGGGAGTCAATCTTGAGATCCGCCAGGGCGAAATCCACGCGCTGATGGGCCCCAACGGATCGGGCAAGAGCACACTCGCCTTCGCCATGATGGGGCATCCGAAATATGAGATCACCGGCGGCTCGATCGAAATCGACGGCGTGAATCTGGTCGAACTCGATCCCAACGAGCGGGCGCGTCTGGGCCTGTTTTTGGCGTTTCAATATCCCGTGACCATTCCGGGCGTCAAAGTCGCCGACTTCTTGCGGCACGCTGTGACCAACGTCCGCAATCCCGACCGCAAAGAGGGTGAAAACCTGATACCCATGCGGGAGTTTCGCAAGGAATTGCGGAGCAAGATGGAAGAACTGGGCATGGACATCGAATTCGCCCGCCGTTACTTGAACGACGGATTCTCCGGCGGCGAAAAGAAGCGGATGGAGATTCTGCAATTGGCGATGCTCAATCCCAAGTTCGCGATTCTGGACGAAACCGACAGCGGACTCGATAGCGACGCCGTCCGCGTCGTGAGCGAAGGGGTCGCCAAACTCTCCGGCGATCAAATGGGCGTGTTGATTATTACGCACCATGAACGGCTGCTGGAGTTTAATACGCCGCAATTCACGCACGTGATGCTGGCCGGCCGCGTCGTCGAAACCGGCGATGCCTCACTGGCCGCAGAACTGCACAACCAAGGATATGCCGGCGTGCGGGAGCGTCATCCGATCGCCGCCGCCGAAGAGGAAAAAGCGGCCGAACATGTGGCCGGTTAAGCGACATCTATTGACCGCGCGAATCTCACTTCGCGCAGGGAGCGATAAATTATGACGACTGAGCTCGACGCCAAAGCCGCGCCGGATATTGGCGAATACAAATACGGCTTTCGCGACTCCGAGGACAACTACGTCTTCAAGAGCCGCAAAGGGCTCGACGCCGAAATCGTGGCGCAGATTTCGGAGATGAAGAACGAGCCGGAGTGGATGCGCGAGTTTCGCCAGAAGTCGTTGGAAATCTTCTTCCAAAAGCCGCAGCCTGAGTGGGGTGGTGACCTCTCCCAGCTGGACTATCAGGACATCTATTATTACGTCCGCGCGTCCGACCGTCCCGAGGGGAGTTGGGACGACGTCCCGGACGAAATCCGCCGGACCTATGACCGCTTGGGCATTCCGGAAGCGGAAAAGAAATACCTGGCGGGTGTCAAAGCCCAATACGAATCGGAAGTTGTCTATGGCAGCTTGCAGGAAGACCTCGAAAAGCAGGGTGTGATTTTCACCGACACCGATTCGGCGCTGCAACAACACCCCGAATTGTTCCGCGAGTACTTCGGCACGGTCATTCCTCCCAGCGACAACAAGTTCGCCGCTCTGAACTCCGCCGTCTGGTCGGGGGGATCGTTTATTTACGTTCCGCCCGGCGTACATATCGAGTTTCCGCTGCAAGCCTACTTCCGCATCAACTCGGAAAACATGGGCCAGTTCGAGCGGACATTGATCATCGTCGACGAAGGCGCTTCGGCGCACTATGTCGAAGGCTGCACGGCACCGACCTATAGCAGCGAATCGCTGCACTCCGCCGTTGTGGAAGTCATCGTTAAAAAGAAGGGCCGCTTCCGCTACACGACAATCCAAAACTGGTCGAACAACGTCTACAATCTTGTCACCAAACGGGCCATGGCCTACGGCGATTCGCTGATGGAGTGGGTCGACGGCAACCTCGGTTCGCAATTGACGATGAAGTACCCCGCCGTATTCCTGATGGAACCGGGAGCCCGGGGCGAGACGCTGTCGATCGCCTTCGCGAATCAAGGCCAACACCAAGACGCCGGCGCCAAGATGGTGCACTGCGCCCCGAACACCTACAGCCGGATTATCTCCAAGAGCATCTCCAAAGGGGGCGGCCGCAGCAGCTATCGCGGGCTGGCCAAGGTGGCCAAGGGAGCGCATCACTCGAAGTCAAACGTAATTTGCGACGCGCTCATCCTCGACGAGGAGAGCCGCAGCGACACCTATCCGTATATTGAAGTCGACAACGACGACGTCACCATCGAACACGAAGCGAGCGTCTCAAAGATCAGCGATGAGCAGCTGTTCTATCTGATGAGCCGCGGTCTGACCGAAGCGGAAGCCTCGTCGATGATCGTCACCGGATTCATTGAACCGCTGGTCAAGGAATTGCCCATGGAATACGCGGTCGAAATGAACCGGCTGATCGAATTGCAAATGGAAGGTTCCGTCGGTTAACCGCAAAACCGAGTCGGCTTATCAGTGGCAAACCCCCGACAAACCCGGGGGCCGATTCGGATTGCAATCGTCCCCCCCCGTCAGCCCCCGGCTCCGCCGGGGGTTCACAACCCTCAACCCTCAATCAAAAATGAACTCACCAGCGGAATCCACCATTTCAGCACCCGCCACCAGCGGCGGCTTTGATGCGGCGGCGTTTGAGCGTTTTCTCGAATCCCGCGACGAACCGGCCTGGGTCACCGACTTGCGACGGCGGGCGTTTGAGATCTATCAGCAAAAGGCGGCGACGGAACTTGATCCCGAAGAGTGGAAACGGGTCAATCTGCGCGGATTCGATCCGGCGGCATTTGAAATCCAATCTGCCGGCAAACCGGCGGCCGAGTTCGACACCTTGATGCACGACCGGGCCACATTTGCCGGTGCCGTGGCGCACGTCGACGGAACCTCCACGACGACGCGCGTCAGCGACGAGTTGGTCGCTCAAGGCGTGTTGTTCGGCGATCTTTCCGAACTGGTCCGCGATCATCGCGAAATCCTTGAGCCGCACCTGATGAGCGGGGCGGTGCATCCCGACACCGATCGTTTCGCCGCATTGCACGCTGCGTTCTGGACCGGCGGAACCGTGCTCTATGTGCCGCGCAACGTCAGCCTCGAAGAACCGCTGCACAGCTTAATCGGCCTTGCGGCACCCGGCGCGGCCGAATTGAGCCACACGCTAATCATCCTCGAAGACGGTGCATCTGCCACACTGCTCGAAGAAACCGCTTCGACCGCCGCCGACGCGCCGGGACTGCACATCGGCGCCGTCGAATTGCTCGTCGGGCAAGGCGCCAACCTCCGCTACGTGCAATTGCAGAACTGGAATCAACAGACCTGGCACTTCGCCCATCAGGGCGGATTGGTTCAACGAGACGGCAAGCTGCAATGGACGGTTGCCGCTCTGGGTGCGAAGCTGGCGCACGTGCATCAGGACGTGGTCCTTCAGGGACGCGGCGCCGAAGCCGAAGTCAACGGTGTCACTTTCGCCACTGAGCGGCAGACGCTCTCGTACTACACCAAACAGGCCCACGAAGCGCCGCACACACGCAGCGACCTGCTCTACAAGGACGTCCTGCGCGACCGCTCACGGGTGATATGGCGGGGCATGATTCGAGTCGAGAAAGACGCCCAACTGACCGACGGCTATCAACGTAACGACAGCTTGGTGCTCACGCCGACCTGCCGAGTCGACGCGATTCCCGGTTTGGAAATCGAAGCGGACGACGTCCGCTGCACCCACGGCGCGACGGCGGGACGCGTCGACGAAGAGCAGATCTTTTATTGCATGTGCCGCGGAATGACGGAGTATGAGGCGATGCACATGATCGTCGAAGGCTTCTTCCACGGCGTCTACGACCGCATCCCCATCGAAATGGTCCGCGAAACGTTAAGCCAAGCGGTGGAGAAAAAACTCGGTATCGGCCGCATCTAGGCGGGTAACGTAAAACAATGTCGAAGCGTCACACCTTACAAAGTTAACGGCAAGCTGACGCATGCCGCTCGCCGGGTAACGGTAATTGACAATTGAATTGAGAATCGGCTATGGCGGAATTTCAGCAAATCGCGACGGTGGACGACGTTCCGCCGGGGGGACGAAAAGCGGCGGTTGTCAACAACGTGCCCGTACTCCTGTTGCGCGTCGGCGACGACTACTACTGCATCGAGGACGTCTGCACCCACGACGGACAACCACTGACCGATGGCCCGCTGGAGGAGACCGAAATCACCTGCCCCCGCCACGGCGCACGGTTCGACGTGACGACCGGCGCCGCCTTGTGCATGCCGGCGTTCGAGGCCGTGCCGACCTACGAAGTCAAAGTTGAGGACGGAGCGATCTTGGTCAGCGTCGACTAATCAGGTAGGGCAGGCTCCCGCCTGCCGAAATCTAAGGAACACCGAACCTGGGAGCACAGAACATGGCCGATGAAACAACCTTGCTC
Source organism: Planctomycetales bacterium (assembly GCA_028285345.1). Classification (GTDB taxonomy): domain Bacteria; phylum Planctomycetota; class Planctomycetia; order Planctomycetales; family Planctomycetaceae; genus Symmachiella. The sequence continues at coordinate 44,463 of JANQPT010000008.1, read as the reverse complement.
GAAGCGCTGAAGAACGTCATCGATCCCGAATTGATGATCAACGTCGTCGATCTCGGTTTGATCTACGCCGTCGAAGAGGACGAAGGCAAGGTCACCGTCGACATGACCCTCACCAGCCCCGCCTGCCCCGCCGGCCCGCAACTGGTCCAGCAGGCCAAAATGGCGCTGGAAAACCTGGAAGACGTCAGCGAAGCGGAAATCAAACTGGTCATGGCCCCCCCCTGGAGCCCCGACCGCATGACCGACGACGCGCGGGATCACTTGGGCATCTTCTGACGGCGCACTACTTCTCAGCCGCCTTAAGCATCTCCGCAACTTTGGGGAGCCAGGAGAGATTCTCCCGAAAGAAATCGACGGCTTGCGGATCTTGGTGTAGCGTGCTGAGCACAAATTTGCCGGTCGCCGCCGCCCCGCACGCGTAATAGCCAACTACGGCTCCGCCGACGGCGATCACTCCGACGGCGGCCCCTCCCACCGCGAGCAGCCCGACGGCCGCCCCGCCGTAAGCCAGGACGCCCACCGCCGCTCCGCCAAAGGCAAACAGCAGCGCGAAGGAGCATCCGCCGATACAAACGCCGCCAAACGCGATGCCGCCGATCGCGAACAGGCCCCGCGCGATGCCGCCGATCGCCAGAATACCGGTCGCCACGTCGCCGATGGCGATTACGCCCCGCGCATGCCCGCGAACCTCACCCGTTTCCGGATCGGGGCCTTTGGCGATTTCATACAGCGGCATGCCCCACAACGTCCGCTCTGATCGTTTGCGGACAGACTTTTTCTGCTGGTGGGGATGGGAATGCTTGGCGTGCTTCTTCTCCTGCAGATCGGAAACCTGTTGCTCCAACTCGTCGATCCGCTGTTGGAGTTCGTCGTCTGTGCTCATAAGGAACCCTCTGTCGTGACTGACAACGACTATGTTTAACGAATCTCAGCGGTTCCACCTGCAGACTCGATGGCATCCTTTATTTCAGTTGCATCGTCCAGTGAAATGCCTGTTTTAAGCGGCTTTGGCACAGACTCTACGAGCTCGATCGCCTCTTTCAGCCCCAAACCGGTTACTTCACGGACAGTTTTGATGACCAAAATCTTACTGTCACCGTATCCGGTAATAACAACATCGAATCGTGATTTCGATTCGCCGGATCGGTTTGCAGCGTCACCATCGGAGTTGCCGCTACAGCCGGCAATCACCAACATCGCCACGCTGATGAGTGCCAATGCCATCGAGCGAGTGAGCATTCTCCTGACTTCTCCAATGTTGGCTAAGACCCGCGCAGTTGAGCATTTGTGGCTGCTAAAATAGCAGTCGCCCGTCATTTCCTTTGAGCTTAATCTTAAACTCGGTTTCGACCGTCTCAATCTCTTCTTCGACGACCAGCCGCTGCGAATCATTGTCGCACTGGTCGAGCTTTGACCGCAGCTCATCCAATTGCTCGCAGTGTTCACGTCTTAGCGCCGCCGCATATGCCCGACGGCCCCGGGTCCAGAAGGAATTGCCCATCATGCCTGCTCCAAATCCGCCACCGAACTGAATTCCTACACGGTCAGACTCTCATACATGATTGTCGCGAGTCCGATGAACAACATCGAGCGCATAGTTATTGCCTGTCTCGTTTCAAGAACTGGGCTGTCATCAAAACAGCAGATCGTCAACGTCGTTCAGCTTCGTCCGATATTCCGCTTCTGTGGACTTGATCCGCACTTTTATTGTGGACCGCTCGGCGTCCTCATCGCACTGCTTGAGCTGTTTCTGCAGTTCATTGAGTTGGACCGTGTATTCTTCGTGCAAAGCGGCTTCATACGTCTCGCTGCCACCCTCCCAGAATCCGCTGTACATTTGGCTCACTCGCTTAGCATGGGTGGAAGTTCATGAGGACCGCTGTCCGCGTCCAAGATACCAAGTTGCTCGGCTCGACAGCAATGTTTTCTGAACCAAATCCGGACAACACGTGGGCTGCGCTGTTCAAATTCCCGTTGGTGTTCAATCAATTCCCGGTTTGCTAAACTGGCCTCCGTCCAGCGGCGAACGGCAGCCGCGGATCGGAGGTTTCTGTCCATTTTTTTATGCACACACGATTCTATCATGACCAATCAAGCCCTGCTGCAGAGTTCGATTCCCGGCCGCGAACCGAAACGAGGAAAGGTGCGGGACATCTACGATTTCGGCGACAAATTGCTGTTCGTTGCCACCGACCGGATCAGCGCCTTCGACTGGGTGCTCCCGACCGGGATTCCCGACAAAGGACGCGTCCTCACGCAACTCAGCAAAATCTGGTTCGACCGGCTCGATGTGCGGAACCATCTGATCAGCATGGACACCGGCGATCTCGACCTGCCGGAGGGAACCGACGTCGAATCGCTTGCCGGGCGAAGCATGGTCGTGCTCAAGACCGAAGTCTTTCCCGTCGAATGCGTCGTCCGGGGCTACCTCTCCGGTTCCGGTTGGAAGGAGTATCAAGAATCCGGCAAGGTCTGCGGAATCTCGCTGCCCAGCGGATTGACCGAAAGCGACAAGCTGGACGAGCCGATCTTCACGCCGGCGACCAAGGCGACCAGCGGGCACGACATCAACATCTCGTTCGAGCAGATGTGCGAAATTGTTTCTGAAGAGACCGCCAGCCGGCTGCGGGACTTGAGCTTCAGCGTCTACCAAGCGGGGGCGGACTACGCGGCCAAGGAGGGAATCATCATCGCCGACACCAAATTCGAATTTGGGCTGCGGGACGGCGAGATCATCTTGATCGACGAAGTGCTCACGCCGGACAGTTCGCGGTTCTGGCCCAAGGATCAATATCAGCCGGGCAAGTCGCAACCCTCCTACGACAAACAATTCGTCCGCGACTGGTTGGTGGAAGCCGGCTGGGACCGCAACAGCGAACCCCCTCCACTGCCGGATGAGATCGTCTCCAAGACCCGTGACAAGTATATCGAGGCATACGAGACGCTGGCCAAACACGACTTTGCCTGGAAATAGGCAGTTGCGAGAATGCCCCAAAGGGGCCTAAACATGTCAGCCCGGGGCAGAGCGAAGCGTCGCCCTGGGTGAGAGAGTTGTCACACGATAAGCCCTGACGGGGCGAAACCTGAGGTCAAATCGTATTGTCACGCCCTTTCAGGGCTTGGTGGTGATCGCCAATCCATTCTCCCAGGGCGGCGCTGCGCGGCACTTGCCGCTCCACTCGGTCCTGGGCTGGCTTGTCAATGCCCCTTCGGGGCAAAACTGTTGAGTCAGATTCGGAAAAGCAAGTTGGTAGGGTCCGCTCTGCGGACCGCAATGGTCGATTCGCGAAACTTGTGCAAGGGCGGTCCGCAGAGCGGGCCCGACGCTCGTCGGTCGAAGGGTACGCATGAAACCCCTGAAGATAGGCATGATCGGTTTCGGCACCGTCGGCGGCGGCGTGGCCAAAATTCTGCTCGGCGAAGCGGAACGCATCACCCGCCGCGCCGGACGTCCGATTGAGCTGCGCCGCGTCGCGGTCCGCGATTTGAACAAAGCTCGCGACATCGACCTGCCGCCGGGAGTGCTGACCGATCGCATCGCCGACATCGTCGACGATCCGGAAATCGAACTCGCCGTGCAACTGATGGGAGGCACCGATCCGGCCCGCGAAGTGATGCTCTCATTGCTTTCCGCAGGCAAGGATGTAGTAACAGCCAACAAAGCTCTGTTGTGCGAACACGGGGCCGAACTGTTCGCCCACGCGCGGGAGTTGGGCCGTTCGATCGCATTCGAGGCGTCGGTCGCGGGCGGCATCCCGATCATCGCGAACGTCTGCTGTGCGCTGGCGGGCAATCAAATCACGTCGTTGTCGGCAATTCTGAATGGCACGAGCAATTTCATTCTCACCGAAATGGCCGACAAAGAAGAGTCCTACGGAGATGTGTTGCGGCGGGCGCAGGAACTCGGTTATGCCGAAGCGGACCCGGCGATGGATGTCGATGGCACCGACGCGGCGCAGAAACTCGTGATCCTGACTCTGCTTGCGTTTGGCACGGCGGTTTCGCTGTCGCAATTTCCCTGCACTGGAATCGACTCGCTCGAACTGGACGACCTGAAGTGCGCCGACGAATTGGGCTACGTCGTCAAGCTGCTGGCCGTGGCCCGTCTGCACGACGGCAAACTGGAACTACACGTCTCACCTACGCTGGTCCGCAAACATCTGCCGCTGGCGGACGTCCAAGGCGCCTTTAACGCGGTCAAAGTGACCGGCGATGCCGTGGGAGAAACGTGGTTTTCCGGACAAGGCGCTGGTCAGCTTCCGACCGCGTCCGCCGTTTTAGCCGACATCATCGATATGGCGGTCGGGAGAGCGCAATTGACGTTTAAGACGCTGGTCCTTCCCGGCGAAGGCGCCGAATATGAGGTGCAGCCGATCGACGACATCGTCAGCAAGTTCTATCTCCGTTTCAACGCGCTCGACCGCCCCCACGTGCTGGCCGACATTACCGATATTCTGGGCCGCAACGGCATCAGCATCGCATCGGTCGTGCAGCACGAAAGTCCCGAAGTCCAAAACGGCAAAGAGCCCCCCGTGCCCGTGTTTATCATGACGCACCGCACGACAGAGGGCAAAATGCGGGCCGCTGAGGCGGAACTCAACCGGCTCGATTCCCTGCATTCTCCCTGTGTGCGCATGAGCGTCGCGGAATAAATGCCGCTGTCTTGCGAACAACAGTGTAGGGGGGCGATCTCTTCCGTGCTCGATCGACGTCCGGGAACGAACTTCATTTCGAGACTGACACCAATCTCATGAGCGAGTTGACGCCGCAAATCATCTATTACTGCTGGGCGGCGCTGCTGATCCTTGCCTGTTGTGCCGCGTGGTGTTTGACGCTGTTGACTCTGCCGGGCAATTGGCTGATGGTCGGTCTGGCGGCGCTGTTTGCCTGGTTTTACCACACCGACGATCCTGGCGGGATCTCCTGGTGGGTGGTGGGCGTCGTCGCTGCGCTGGCGGCGTTGGGCGAGTTTGTCGAATTTGTTGCCGGTGCGGCCGGCGCCGCCAAAGAGGGTGGCAGCCGGCGCGGCATGGTGCTTTCGATCGTTGGTGCCGTAGCGGGAAGTCTGATCGGCGCGATCGTCGGAATTCCCATTCCTCTGGTCGGCCCAGTGATCGCGGCCGTAGGCGGCGCCGCGGCAGGGGCGTTCTGCGGAGCGTACGTCGGCGAAAGCTGGAAGGGCAAAACGCATTCCGAATCGATGACCGTCAGCCAAGCGGCCTTGGTGGGGCGGGTGCTGGGTACAGTCGGGAAACTGATCGTCGGCGCGGTGATGGTGGTGGTCATCGCCGCCGATGCGCTGCTGTGATGTCTGGATTCGCCCGCTTGACGCTTATTTGCGGCTCCTAATCAGTGTCAACCAATGCACACTGGAAATCGTGAACTGAGTTACCCAGTTCTGATTGTTGTCCGTATAGGGAAACATCTAATTTTGAGGCGGATCTCGGCGAAATCCCGTGGGCGCTGCACAGCCCACTTGTATATTGGTATGAGCAGTGACTAAAAATGTAAGTGTGCTCTCACTCGTTCCCTTCAAAAGCCAAGCTCTCACAAGTCAGTTTCCACTAATTTGTTGACTGCGCCGAGCTACTCTGCGGTTGGCAGATGGATCGGTTGGAATCATTTCCGTTTCATCACACCTTGGAGAGATCCCACAATGAAACCGGTTTTCTGGGGCATTTCGCTGACGTTCTGCGGTTGTTTGTTGGCAATAGGATGTGGGCAGCAGTCACAGCGCGCTGGGGACGCTCCGAACACAACGGTGAAGGCCGACGATTCCAAGGACAAGACGTCTGCCCCCAGCTCAAACGGCCATAATGACTCTGACGTGGACGATCCAGCATCCGACGCGGATGTGGAGCTCACCACTGTGACTCCCGGTCCGGACGCGTACAAAACTGCTCAAGAAGCTTTGGCCTATGCTGAGCCGGGCGATGTGATTGAGTTCGCCGAAGGCGAGTTTGAATTTTCGCGGCCGTTGTCGCTGGACGGCAAGGACAACATCACCATCCGCGGCCAAGGCATGGACAAGACCAAGCTCATCTTTTCCGGCCAGCAGAAGGGGACCGGCGCGGAAGGCGTCAGCGTCAAGGCGGCCAACGATTTCACGATCGAAGATCTAACGCTCCAGGACACTCTCGGCGATGCGATCAAAATCAACGGAGCCAAAGGGGTCACGGTGCGGGGCGTCAAGACCTGGTGGTCCAACGGGCCTGATGAGAAGAACGGCGCCTACGGGATCTACCCCGTCCTCTGTGAAAACGTATTGATTGAAAAATGCATCGCCGAATGCGCCTCCGACGCCGGAATCTACGTCGGGCAGTCCAGAAACATCATCGTCCGGCATAACCGTGCCGAGCAAAACGTGGCGGGAATCGAGATCGAGAATTGCATCGGCGCCGACGTCTATGAAAACGAGGCTACCAACAACACCGGCGGATTGCTGGTCTTCTCGCTACCCGGATTGGAGCTCAAGAACGGCCGCGATTGCCGCGTCTACAACAATCACATCTACAACAATAACCACGACAATTTCGCGGCGCCCGGCAACATGGTGGCGACGGTTCCGCCCGGCACCGGCCTGTCGGTGATGGCCAACGATCGTGTCGAGGTCTTCGATAACAACATCCATGACCACAAAAGCACCAACTGCTACATCATCAGTTTCTTCACCACCCAGCGCGAGTTTAAGGATACGGCCTACGATCCCTATCCTGAGGCGATCGCGATCTACAACAACAAGTTCGCCAACGGGGGCTACGATCCGCAGAAGGGCTGGGCGACGGTCACGGCTTATCTGCCGGAAAAACGGTTGCCGGATATTGTCTACGACGGGATCATCGATGAGCAAAAACTGGTCGACGGCAAACTCCCGGCCGACAAGCAACTCTACATCGGTGAAAACGGCGAGTTTACGTTTGCCAACATTGATTTCGGCAAACTGCTGGCGGGTGAAAAGCCGGAGCCGAGTTTCGATCTGGAACCCTATTCGGCTCAGTTGCCGCAATTGACGGCGATTTCGATTCCAGGAGTCAAGTAACATGTCGGGGAATCGCCGCCGATCTCTGCGGAGCGCGATTCGCCGGCGGGCTGCGGCATTGGTGGTCTGCATCTTGTTCTCGGCGGTCGGCTGCGGCGAGCAAGATTCTGCGCAGACGCCTCCGGAACCGGCCCAAACCGCCGCAGCCCCAGACGCCGCCGCTCAGCCCGCTCCCAAGAAAAAACGCCGCTCCCGCCGAAAGCGGCCCAAGCGCTATCTGTCGGAGTACGGCCTATTCGAAGGCAAACTGGCAGACCTCAAGCCCGCTCCTGGCGTGACGCCGTTCGACATCAACTCCCCGCTCTTCTCCGACTACGCCTGGAAGCACCGCGTGGTCAAACTGCCTGAGGGAACGTCCGCCGTCTACGACGATTCCGGCAGCTTCCAGTTCCCTGTGGGGACGGTGATCGCCAAGACGTTCTATTACCCGCACGACTTCAACCGTCCAGAGCAGGGGCGGCGGCTAATCGAGACGCGAATCCTGCTACACCGCGAAAGCGGCTGGATCGGCGTGCCCTACGTGTGGAACGACGAACAGACCGACGCCGTTTCGGAAGTCACGGGAGCCATCACAGAGGTCTCTTGGAAGCACACCGACGGAACGGAGATTTCGAATTCCTACGTCGTTCCGAATCTGAATGACTGCAAACGCTGCCATCAGTCACTCGACGGCTTCGAGCCAATCGGCACGCGGGCCCGGCATCTCAACAAGGACTATACCTACGACCACGGCTTGGAGAATCAGCTTGGCTATTGGACGCGGACCGGAATTCTGACCGGCGCGCCGAGCGATCCAGAACTCGCGCCGCGGCTGGCGGTCTGGGATGACGAAACGACCGGAACCGTCGATGAGCGCGCGCGGTCTTGGTTGGAAACCAATTGCGCCCACTGCCATCACAGCCGCGGTCCGGCGCGGAATTCCGGGTTGTTCTTGATGGCCGGCATCACCGACCCGTACCAAATGGGCGTCTATAAGACGCCGGTTGCTGCGGGACGCGGATCGGGCGGAAGAATGTACGACATCGTGCCCGGCAAACCGGACGAGTCGATCCTGTTGTTTCGCCTGGAATCGACGCATCCCGGAATCGCTATGCCCGAGTTCGGACGCACGCTGGTGCACAAAGAAAGCAACGAGCTGATCCGCCAATGGATTGCCGAGATGGACGTCCCGCCCGGATTCGATCTCAGCAACGCCATCGGTGAATTCAAATCGCTCTCTGCCCAACAGCTGCAGCAATTCGTGCGCGAGGTTCACGAACACGGGGATCCGCGCCGCGGCGAGGAAATTCTGCACCGCCGCCGGCTGAACTGCTTCAAGTGTCATGCGATCGGAGGTGTCGGCGAACAGGTCGGTCCGGACCTCTTGGAGCGGCGAGATGACAAGACCGTCGCTCATCTCGTTGAAGCCGTCCTGCTGCCCAACAAGACAATCCGCAAGGGATACGAAACCGAGACCGTAATCACTGACGCCGGACTGGCAATCTCAGGAATTCTGTTAAAAGAGACCGACAGCGAACTCCTGCTCCGCGACTTGACGCGGCCGGAGATTCGAGTCTCCAAAGCGACGATCGAAGACCGCCGCCGCGGCGTGTCGCTAATGCCCTCCAACATTGTTGCCATGCTCAGCCGGCAAGACGTGGTCGATCTGGTACGGTTTCTGGCGGAGTTGGGGGAAACCGAGTCTCAGGCACACTCCGCCCCCGTCGTGCGACGATGGCAGGTGCTCAATCCCATTCCGTTGCATTCCGTGCGGAACGACGCCGACCAGTTTTTTGCGACCGCACGGACGCGGCGCGATCTGGTCTGGGAACCGGCCTACAGCTATCTCAATGGCGACTTGGCACTGGCGCCGCCAGCTTCCGCCGGCCGATCCGGACTGCGTGTCGTGCGCTGCGAATTCGAAGCCGTCAATCCAGGTGAAATCGAACTGCGGCTTAATGACGCGACGGGTTTAAGCATCTGGATCGACGGCAAGCTGGCGAAAGCCTCAAAACGGGTGCCGATGACTCTCGATCGCGGATCGCACTCGCTCGCCTTTTTGGTCGATCTTGACCAGCGCAAACAAGATGTGCTGCGATGTGAAATCACACCGACTGAATCATCTGCGGCACAGGTCGACTTGCGTTCGGCCAACCCGGTGAGTCCGAAATCATCCCGCTGAGTCGGCGTCTCAAAAGCGCGGAGCCGCACAGAAACTGCGCGGGCCGTAAAAACGACGACAGCCGGTGTAAGGCCCGCCAACCGCTTTTGGCTTTGCTACACCGGCCGTCGTACAATCGGTTGCCGGTCATCCAGCCACCGGAGCGAACCCTAGCTTCCTCATTTGATTGTGGAGATGTGAATGAGTCAGTTGGGTTGCTCAACCGTACTGTAAATCATCGCAATCGACTGCGGCAAGATAAAAATCACAATTTCGCGTGCTCGGTAATCTCCCATAACAAATCCATAGAATTTGATCGATGACTGCCCGTAGCAATCGCGGCCTTTCAAGTTAATCCGACCTACTCGAGATTTGTACGCAATAACGGTGAACGAATCGCTTAAGTGCCACGGGGCAATGGCGGTCAAACATCCGCCCCGACCGCTGGTGCGTTTCACATTGCCCGGGACGATTTGCTACAATTTCACCGCGTTATCATCTTGATTGTGGACCCGGCCCCAGACCCATTGCGCGAGGTGACATACCATGAAGGCCACGTTGGCAGCGCTCTGCTTATTGATTGTCTCGGCGGCGTTTGTCCCGCCGGTCAGCGCCGATTCGTCTGAGTTAATCGCGGAGATCAAAGCGGTCGGACCGGAAGGCAAAGGAAATCGGCAAGCGCAGCAAGCCGTGAAACAACTGCTGGAGGATGAAACCGTCAAGTTGACCAGCATCCTCAGTGCCTTCGAAGACGCTAACCCGCTTGCCGTGAATTGGCTGCGGGGCACATTCGAAGGACTCGCCGACCGCCGCCTCAAGGAAAACGGCACACTGCCCAAGCAAGAACTCGAAGAGTTCGTGCTCGACACGAGACGTAATCCGCAAGCGCGGCGGCTCGCCTATGAATGGCTGATCAAGGTCGACGACACCGCCGCCAACCGGTTGATCCCCGGCATGCTCAACGACCGCAGCGTCGAATTCCGCCGCGACGCGGTCGCGCGTCTGCTGGAGCAAGCAACCTCGCTGTTCGAAGCGGAGCAAAGAGAAGAATCAAAACCGCTTTATGAAAAGGCGCTCAGCGGGGCGCGTGACGACGATCAAATTAAAGCCATCGTCGAAAAGCTTAAGGAACTGGGCCAAGAGGTCGATCTGCCCCAACACTTCGGCTTTGTGCTGGCCTGGAAGCTGATTGGACCGTTTGACAACTCCGACGAATCGGCGTTCGACATTGCTTATCCGCCGGAGTCGGAGATCAAACCGGACGGAAAATATCAGGGCAAAGATTCCCAAGAACTCACCTGGGTCTCGTATGCCACGCCGGATGACTATGGAATCGTCGACCTCACCAAGGCCCAGGCGGCCCACAAAGGGGCCGTGACGTACGCCTTTGCGGAATTCACCAGCGACGAAGACCGCGATGTGGAAATCCGCCTCGGCACGCCCAACGCCTGGAAGGTGTGGGTCAACGGCAAGCTGGCCTTCGGCCAGGAGGAATACCATCGCGGGACGAAACTCGATCAATACCAGTTTCCCGTGAAGCTGCAAAAGGGCAAGAATCAGATCCTCATCAAAGTCTGCCAAAACGAACAAAAAGAGTCCTGGGCGCAAAAGTGGCAGTTTCAATTGCGGGTCTGCGACGCGGTCGGGACGGGTGTCCTCTCTACGACACGGCCGCCGCGTGTCGCACAGCCGAAGCCAGACGAATCTGCCGAGAAAGGAGACAACTCGTGACTCGACCTCTGCTGCTAATACTGCTAATTGCCTTCGCGGGATCGCAACTCGCCGCCGATTGGGCGCAGTTTCGAGGCAACAACTCTTCGAGTGTCTCGACCGAGCCGGTCCCCGCCAAATTTGATATCAGTGACGGCACCAACATCAGTTGGACGGCCGATCTGCCCGGTCGCGGACTCTCCGGACCAATCGTCGTCGGCGACCGCGTCTATCTGACCGCCAGTTCGGGATTTCGCCAAGACCGCTTACACGTCATTTGTTTCGATGCCGGCAGTGGCGAGAAGATCTGGCACCGGCAGTTCACCGCCACCGGCCGCACCATGTCGCATCCCAAGATGTGCAACGCCACCCCACAGCCGGCGAGCGACGGTGAACGGATCTTCGCGTTTTTCTCGTCAAACGACCTGATCTGCCTCGATCTGGACGGCAACCTGCAGTGGTTTCGCGGGCTGACGCACGACTTTCCCAACGCCAGCAACAGCCTGGGCATGGCCTCCTCGCCCGTTGTTGTTGACGGCCAGGTCATCGTGCAGGTGGAAAACGCCAGCGATTCGTTCGCCACCGCCATCGACGTCAACACGGGCGAGCATACCTGGAAAATCGAACGGCCGCAGGGCAACAACTGGACCTCCCCAGCCGTCATGACCGGCCGGACGCCGCAAGAGAAACTGGTCGTGCTGCAATCGGCAGAACACCTGATTGCATGCGACCCGCGGACCGGCCAGGAGATTTGGAAGCACCCCGTTGGCTGCAGCACGATTCCTTCGTCCGTCATCGCCGGCGATATGCTGTTCGTGCCGTCGGAGGGACTGACCGCGCTGAGATACATCCCCGACAGCGACGCCCCCGAGGTCGTCTGGCAGGAGAACAAATTGGCTCCGGGAACGCCGAGTCCGATTTATTACGACGGACGTCTCTTCTCGCTCAAGAGAGGCAACATCCTGGCCGGCGCCGACGCTGCGACCGGTGAAGTCCTCTGGCAAGTACGGCTCAAAGGCCCCTTCAGCGGAACGCCCGTAATTGCCGGCGACAAGATGTATCTCTTCAGCGAAAAGGGTCTGGCCCAAGTTGTCGACTTGTCCGGCGACAAGGGCAAGGTGGTGCACACCGCCGAATTCGTCGACACAATACTCTGCACCCCGGCGGTCGCCAACGGCGCCCTCTACGTCCGCAGCGACCAGCACCTGTGGAAGATCGCTGACAAAGAATAACTCGCAAACATATCGTTACGTCCTAAAGCCTAACCCCGAAAGCCTACCGCCGAACCAATGTCCGACAAGGATCTCAAAACTTACGTGCCCCAGATCGGGCGCGTCGAATGGATCGGGGTTAGCGACGCGACGCGTGCGCCGATTCAGTCGGTCGCTGAAGCCGAAGTCGAAGTCGGCACCGGCATCGTCGGTGAACATCACGCCCGCAGCGGCAAATCCCACCGCCAAGTGACGCTGATCCAGCAGGAGCATTTGGCGGTGATCGGCGCCATCATGGGCCGCGATCCGATCGACCCCCAGCTATTGCGGCGAAACGTCGTGATTTCGGGCATTACCGTCAGCGCACTGAAGAACCGCAAGTTTCGAGTCGGGGAGGTCGTTTTGGAGGGAACCGACACGTGTGCACCCTGCTCGCGAATGGAGGAAAATCTCGGCGACGGCGGCTACGCGGCGATGCGGGGGCACGGCGGCATCTGCGCCGCGGTGCTCGGGGCGGGCAAGATTCGCGTGGGAGATGAGGTGCAAGTCGTCGACGAGACCGACGATTCCGCCTGAGCGCGCAACCGGGCACCAAGAGGGTAGAGGACCGCAATTGAACGCCTTGTTGGCGTTCGACCGACGTCCCCATTCTCTTGGAGCCGAATTCCCCCATGCTGGAACCATTTTTTGCGGATGCACGGCAAAACCCTTCCCCAAACGGCGCTTCGCTACGGCTGCATGATCCCGACGGCATGGCGGCCGACGCGCAGGAAGATGACGCTCGATCCTGGAGCGGCGACAGCATCGTTCTCTGCGCGCTCTTGGAGCAGATGGGCCGCGAGCGCGCTGATTGGAAACCGGCCGCGGCACTGAAGGCGGTCGATGCACTGATCGTGCAGTTGCTGGACCGGTCGGAAACGCCAGAGGCGACCGTTGAGAATCAACAATGGGATCGGCTGGTCTTGTTAGCCACGCTGCTCGGCTATCGCGACCTGCTCTCCGCACTTTGCGGCGACGGCAACGCACTCTCTCGGCGCCTCGCCAAAGCCAGCCCGCATGAGTAGCTTGGAACCAGTTTCCGGACCCCGTCGCGCCTGTTTGAGATACTTAAATAGAAGTGTCGGCGAGTTGCGTCAGAGGGTTTTGAAACGACTTGTAAGCGCGCCGGAAAATCATTCAGGCTTCGATCACGGGAAGCTCGAATTTACCGAAACGGTTGAAGTAGTACATGAATTGAGCCTCCCGAGAGCCGCGCGGAACACCGGCATGAAGCAGCAGCCTCTGCGGACCGGGGTATTTGAGCCCCTCGTCATCGTGAAACTCGCCCTCTTCCCAAATCTGAATCTTGTGAATCTCCGCCTCCGGTCCAGCGTCTTCGTCGCCGTCAGAGATTTGGAAACTCATGGTGCTGTTCGGGTTCGCCAACATCAACTCGCCCGGTTCCCACAAGTGAAAGGGCGTCTTGTTGGCCGCGGTCGTTTTTGGCGTAATCGTGACGTCGATCTGGTACCAGTTGCACTCCGCATCGTTCTTCAGCTGTTCCGCGATGTAGTCATCCGGATCGTCGGTTTCGTCGTCGAATCCTTCGCCGATTTCATCCATCAACGTGCGATGGTATTCGAGCTCCTCTGCTCGATCGGGCGGCTCAGCCGGGCTGATGTGGTGGATTTCCACAGTCGCGCTTTTGAGAACGGCTCCCTTTGCCTGAAAGGCCATCATGATCAAGCGGGTTAACAAGCCTTTAACCAGCAGCGGAGTGAGCAGCGCCCCGCCGACAATGACACCGGCCAATATGAGCACGCCCGTCCACCCGAAGTGACTGTAAACCGCCACCGCGGCGACCATACAGATGAACACGAGCAACGAAAAGGAAAACAGGAGTCTTCGGCACATCGGATTTGAATTCGAGAGCAAGCTGTCGAACTGGGTGAGCTTAACGCGTCATTGATGATACCGGGCTGTGCCGTAGATTTCAGCTTCGAGCGACCATCGGGGGAATTCTTGGTGCGGACGCCCAATGAAAACGCGGGAGGACGAATCGCTCGTCCCCCCGCGTCAAAGTTTTCCGCGACGTTGTTGAATCAGTCTCAATCGACTGAGCGAATCTGTACCTCGGCCGCCAGCGCCTTGCGGATGCGTTCCTGGCAATCCTGCAGGTGAGCGCGGGAGTAATCGTCCATTTTCAGATTCTCCTTACCCAACAGCGCTGTGATCTGCCGGTCCAAATCCGCCATATGCACGCGCGCCAAGTTGCGGGCATCTTCCGGCATTGTCACGCCGCTCGTCCGGAAGGGACTCATCAGCGACCACATCGACATCCCCGGCGTATTCACCACGTCGGCCAACTGCTTGATGGCGAGCCGCTGCAAGTTGCGGCGGAAGCTGGAGATGTACGGCTTGCGGTTGGTGAACTCGCCCCCTTCGTCCTTCGGCTGCCATTCGCTAAAGCAGGCTTTCACCAGCGACTGCAAATGCTCGGCCAGTGTGTAGGCGTCTTCCCCTTCGGGGACCTTCAATTCGTTATCGTGCAGCCGGGCCAACGTAATCGGGTGCAGCAACCGGTACAGAATCCTCGACTGCATCATCGCCACGAATTCGTGAATCGGGTAATCGAGCCGAATGTAGCTGCGAACACCCCAGTGTTGCCAGCGCGTCGCGGCCAGATAATTCAACACTTCCGGCGGAAAGTTCTGTGTACTGAACGCCGTTTCGGCCAGCATTTTCATCGCTTCCCGCTGCCGGGCCGGCTCGACCAGCTTGTACGGCGGCCGCGCATCTTTGGAGCCTTTGTGATCTCGGCTCACGTAAACGCCGCCGGGAAATCTCGATGCAAAATAGGCCGTTCGCCAGTATTCGCTGAACAACATTCCAAACGCCTGCCGCGCCCGCTGGTAACCGTCCCCTTCTTTGACCGCAGTCTTCACGACGTCGGGCCACAAGCTGCTGGCGGTGGTCATCTGACGTTTCGCAAATGCCAGAGGATCGTCGCCCAAGTCAAACCGGTTCGACAACGGGTCCGAGTCGTAGCTGCGGGTGTCCTCGTCGGTCGCGTAGTTGAGCGCCGGCTCGCTGGAGCGGTCGGCGATTTTCTTGAGGTCCGCGTCGCTGCTCTTGTCGGTGTATCCGTATTCGATGGCCCAATAGTCGTACGGTCCGATCGTTTGCGGGAAATACAACCCTTGCTTCTGCCCCTTGGGCATGATGTTGGCAGGCGTGTAGTCCATCACGCTGGCGACCGTTCCCTCCGCTGCTCCCGTTTCGGGGTCGTTGATCTGTTCCAGGGTCTTCCACGCGCTCGCTTTGAAATTGTGCCGCAAGCCGAGCGTGTGGCCGATCTCGTGCATCACGACCTCTTTGAGCGCCTGGCCGATGAATTCTTCGGGCAGTTCTCCCTTCTTGGCAGCGGCGGCGTCACGCGACAACAACACCGCGGCGGAAAATCCCATCTGATGTCGCAGCCCGTTGCAGTAGGCACAGCTTTGTCCCGGAAGATGCGCGTGGTGCTGCTGCGACGGAAGATGCAGCCCACCCGCCTTTGGCTGCGGCTGTCCCAACATTTTTCCGATCGGAATCTCCTCCTGGGACAGCGGATCGTTGTTCATCAACATCGCCACGTCCGAGGGGGTGAATGTTTCGTACTGGGTTGTCCAGTACCGCAAGAAGTCGGCGTCGAAAATGATGTCGGCGTCGAGAATCTCGCCCGTTTTGGGATTCACCCGCGACGGCCCCATGGCAAATCCCGCTTCGGAGGTGATCCAGCGAAACGTGTTGTAGCGGATGTCTTCCGGGTCGAAATCAAAACCGGCCGTATCCTGCACGCGAACTTCGATTGCGTCGTAATAGCCCAGTTTTTCAAACGCCTTGTTCCATTCCTTGAATGCTTCGATCACATACGGCAGCCAGCGGTGGGGAACGGTCTTTTCGACGTAAAACAGGATCGGCTTCTTGGGGACCGACCGTTTGGCTTTGGAGTCTTTCTTGGCCAGGTTCCAGCGATTGATGTAGCGGACGAAGTGTTCGTCTTCATCGCTGGAGAAGTCCTTGAGCACGGTTGTAAAGTACCCCACGCGATCGTCCGCCTTGCGGGGCTTGTAGCTGGACTTGCCCAGTTCGCTGATGCTGTGGTGCACATGGACGGTTACGCCGCGAGGATCAACCACCGTATCGGGGGCAAAACGGCCTTGGTAGACCGCCGCCACACGCAACTCGACATTCTTCTCAAACGCTTTAATCCGCTCCCAGGTGGAACGGTCCGATGCGAACGAAAACCCGATTGAGCGGCCGATTCCTTGATCGTCGCTCATGAAGATCCGCGTCATGTCGACCAGATGGCTGGACCGCTTGGTGTCGAGGATCGGCAGGGCATACAGCACGCTGTCGCTATAGGCCAACTTGACGGCGTCGGCGGTGGGGCCCGATTTGCTGGCTTTGAACCGGACGTTGCGGCGGATGACGTGGATCTTGTCCCCCACCTTCTTGAACACCCACAGTGCGTCATCGCCAAAGCCCCAGGTCATTCCGCCCAGCACGGAACCGGCGCCGATGCCGCGCGCGATCGAGGTCGAGAGCAGGTATTCCTTGTTCAGGTCGCTCGACTTGAGATCGACCAGCAGCCGCTGATTCTTGTGATACATCGTCCACATGCCGTCGACCTTCGTCATGCCGTCTGTCAGCATGTCGAACTTCGATTTCTTCTTGGCGGCGCTGGCTGCCGGCTTGGCATCGGCGGCAGTGAGCGGGCCGGCTGCGGATAAGAGGAGGGCGACAACGAGCGACCAGGCGCATGGCTTACACATGAGGAGATCTCCGGTTTCTGCGTCAAACTGCGAGGGGCACGGACAGCGGCCGTTTATTCTCGATTGGAAGGAGGGTCTTCGCGAAAAAATCAGGAAGATTACGACAATCGAGAAAATCCGCGCGGATGCTCTATTTTACGTGACAACAATACTTTATGCCACTGCTGCGTAAAATGTTGGAAGTTGAAATCGATTTCAGCTTAGCGACTCGCTCCTTGTTCGCATCCGGGTGGATGTAAGAATTTGCGCGGAACGGCTTTGGCGAAATCGACCAAAATCGAACGGCTCAGTTGTTCGCGTCTGGCAGCGAAGACTCGACACTTCGCCGCCTGAAGACCTCGCCCTTGTCGTAAAACAGCCAAATTCGTAAGATTCGCCCCGATTTTTCGCTGCCACCGGTCAGCAAACCGGCCAATTTGGCTCCGGCCGAGACTTTGATTTACAATAACTGCGAAGATGACATAAACTCTGTTGTCTGCTTTGATTGTGCGAATTGCGCGATCAGCGGCTGAGATCGATGCGGCTTGCCGTTCCATTTGAGCATTGGATGGTGACTTATGCGGATTCGCGATATCTACCAACCGGACGAGTTTCGATTGTCGGTCGAAATCTTTCCGCCCAAGACCGCCAAAGGGGACGCCGCACTGTTTGCAAATCTGCAGCGGTTGGCCGAGTACCGTCCCGCGTTCGTCTCGTGCACTTACGGGGCCGGCGGGACGACCCGCGACCGGACCGTCGACTTGTGCGCGGAAATCCAATCGCGATACGGGCTGTCGGCGACCGCCCACTTAACCTGCGTCGGTTCGACCCGTGAGGAACTGCGGCAGTGGCTCACCGAAGCGCGGCAGCGGGGCGTGCAGAACATCATGGCGCTCCGCGGCGACGCCCCAGAGGGCGCCGACACGTTTCCGCACGTCGAGGGAGGTCTGCAATACGCCAACGAATTGGTCGAACTGATCCGTGAGGAATTGCCCGACCAAGGCATCGGCGTTGCCGGGTATCCCGAGAAACACCCCGAAGCGCCCGACGCGCAGACCGATTTAGATAACCTGAAGCGCAAAGTCGACGCCGGCGCCGACGCGGTCTTCACGCAGCTCTTCTTCAACAACCAAAACTTCTTCGACTTCCGCGCGCGCTACGAGCAGGCGGGAATTTCCGTGCCGTTGATCCCGGGCATCATGCCGGTAACGAACTTTGCCCGCATCAAACGCGTCACTTCCCTCTGCGGGGCGGTCTTCCCGGATGAATTGTCCACCCCGCTGGAAGCGGCCCAAGAGGATGATCAGGCCCAATTCGAAATCGGCGTGGAATACGCCATCCGGCAATGCCGCGAACTGATGGACGCCGGCGTGCCGGGGATTCATTTTTACGTGTTAAACAAGTCACAAGCCTGCGAAGCGATCTTGAACGCACTGGATTATCAGGCGGTGGCGTAGACCACATTACGGCGTCAAGCTCAAGATTATTAGCCACAGAGATCACAGAGTCCACAGAGATACTTTGCCAAGTGCTTCTCTGAGTCCTCTGTGATCTCTGTGGCTAAACCCCGACATCAAACAGCAGTGTAGGGCCGGTTGTGCCGGCCGCCGATTTCTTAGCGACCGTCCGGCACAGCCGGACCTACTTGAAACAGACCCATGGCAACGACCACACTCGTCTCCGACACGACTGCCCAACTTGAACAACTCTTGCAGGAACGCATCCTCGTTCTTGACGGGGCGATGGGGTCGTTGATTCTTGCGGAGCGGCCGACCGAGGCGGATTATCGCGGCGAGCGGTTTGCCGAACATCATTGCGACTTAAAAAACTGCAACGACATCCTGGTGCTCACGCAGCCGGCGATGATTGAGGAGATTCACCGCCAATACTTCGAGGCGGGCGCCGATATCGTCCTCACCGACACGTTCAACGCCAACGGCATTTCGCTGCAGGAATACGACCTGCAGGATTACACGTACGAATTGAACAAAGCGGCCGTGCAGTTGGCCCGCAACGCGGCGGAGGAATTCACGGCGCTCACGCCCGACAAGCCGCGATTCGTGGCGGGCAGCATCGGCCCGATGAACCGCTCGCTCTCCGTTTCGCCCGACGTGAATGATCCCGGCATGCGGCTGGTGACGTTCGATGAAGTGGTCGCCGGTTACACCGAGCAAATCCGCGGCCTAATTGACGGCGGCGCCGACGTCCTGCTTCCGGAAACCGCGTTCGACACGCTGAACATGAAGGCCTGCCTGTTCGCGATTGATCAGTACTTTCATGAACACAACGTCCGGCTGCCCGTGATGGTCTCCGGCACGATCACCGATGACAGCGGCCGCACAATGACTGGCCAAACCATCGAAGCCTTCTGGACCAGCGTCTCGCACTTCGACATGCTCAGCATCGGCCTCAACTGCGCGCTCGGTCCGGAAAAAATGCGGCCCTATCTAGAAGCAATTTCGCGGATCGCCCCGCACTATGTCAGCTGCTACCCTAATGCCGGGCTGCCGAATGAAATGGGCGAATTCGACATGACGCCCGATGAGATGGCGGCCACGCTGCGGGAATTTGCCGCAAACGGCTGGCTGAACATCGTCGGCGGCTGCTGCGGCAGCACGCCCGCCCACATTCGCGTGATTGCCGAGACGGTCAAGGACCTCAAGCCGCGGCGAATTCCCCAGGTCGAGCACAATTCCACTTATAGCGGACTGGAACTGCTGGAGATTCGGCCCGAGTCGAACTTCATCATGATCGGCGAACGGACCAACGTGACCGGCTCGCGCAAATTCGCCCGGCTGATCAAAGAGGAGAACTACGACGAGGCGTTGAGCGTCGCCCGCCATCAGGTCGAAGGGGGCGCCAACATGATCGACGTCAACATGGATGAAGGCCTGATCGACAGCGAAGCCGTGATGGCCAAATTCCTGAATCTGCTGGCGGCCGAACCGGACATCGCCCGCGTGCCGATCATGATCGACAGCTCCAAGTGGTCGGTGATCGAAGCAGGGCTGAAATGCGTGCAGGGCAAAGCGGTCGTCAACTCGATCAGTCTCAAGGAGGGAGAAGAGGCGTTCCTGGAGTGCGCCCGGAAAATCCACGCCTACGGCGCTGCAGCGGTCGTGATGGCCTTCGACGAGGAAGGTCAGGCCGCGGACGAAGAGCGAAAGGTCGAGATCTGCAAGCGGGCCTATAACTTGCTGACGGAGCGAATCGGTTTTCCGGCGGAAGACATCATCTTCGACCCCAACATTCTCACCGTGGGGACGGGGATGGAAGAACACGCGAACTACGCGGTCGATTTCATCGAAGCGGTCCGCCGCATCAAACAGGAGTGCCCCGGCGCGAAGACCTCCGGCGGCGTGAGCAACGTCTCCTTTTCCTTTCGCGGCAACAACGTCGTCCGCGAGGCGATCAACGCGGCATTCTTATTCCACGCCATCAAAGCCGGTCTGGACATGGGGATCGTCAACGCCGGACAGCTCGAGGTCTATGAAGAAATTGAGCCGACGCTGTTGGAATACGTCGAAGACATGCTGCTCAACCGGCGGCCCGACGCGACCGAACGGCTGATCGAGTACGCCGACCAGATCAAAGAACAGGCCTCCGGCAAGACTGAAGCGAAGACTGCGGCCTGGCGCGAGGAGTCGGTCGAGGAACGCCTCAAGCATGCGCTGCTGAAGGGCATCACCGACCACATCGACGAGGACACCGAAGAGGCCCGCCAAAAATACAGCCGGCCGCTGCACGTCATTCAAGGCCCGCTGATGGACGGCATGTCGGTCGTCGGCGAACTGTTCGGCGCCGGCAAGATGTTCTTGCCACAAGTCGTCAAAAGCGCGCGGGTGATGAAGCGAGCGGTCGCTTACCTGACGCCGTATATGGAGCAGGAAAAAATCGATCTCGGCATCGCCGATCAGGCGGCCCGCGGCACAATGGTCATCGCCACCGTCAAAGGGGACGTGCACGACATCGGCAAAAACATCGTTGCCGTCGTCCTGCGGTGCAACAACTTCGAGATCATCGACTTGGGCGTGATGGTCCCGGCGGACAAGATTCTGGATGCCGCCGTTGAGCACGGCGCCGATTTAATCGGCCTCAGCGGGCTGATTACGCCCTCACTCGACGAGATGGTGCACGTCGCCAAGGAGATGCAGCGCCGCGGCATGCAAATCCCGTTGATCGTCGGCGGGGCGACAACTAGCGCGAAGCACACCGCCGTCAAAATCGCGCCGCAATACGAGCAAACGGTGGCGCACGTCGGCGACGCGTCTCTCTCGGTGCCGGTGATGGAAAGCATCTTGGACGAGGACAAGAAAGCGGAGTTCGACGCTAAAAACCGCGCCGCCCAGCAGCGCGACCGCGAGATGTTCGCCGAGCGTCAACAAAAGAAACTGGTCCCGTATCAAGAAGCGGTCGTCAAGCGGTTTGCAACCGATTGGGCGACCGTGCAGATCGACCGGCCGGCGTTTTTGGGCACACGGACATTGACCGATTTTCCGCTGGAACAACTCGTCCCCTACATCGATTGGTCGCCGTTTTTCTCGACTTGGGAACTGCGCGGCAAATATCCCGCGATCTTCGACGATCCCAATCTCGGTGACGAGGCCCGCAAACTGTTCGACTCCGCTCAAGAATTGCTCACGCAATTAGTGTCGAAAAAACGATTGCGGGCTTGCGGCGTGTACGGTTTCTGGCCGGCGAATTCGATCGGCGACGACATCGTGCTCTACACCGACGAGTCACGCAGTGCCGAGGTGGCCCGATTCCACACGCTGCGGCAACAATGGGAACGGAAAGGGACCGATCACTTCTACGCCTTGGCCGATTTCATTGCGCCGTTGGAGAGCGGGCGGATTGACTACTTCGGCGCATTTGCCGTCACGGCCGGATTGGGCATCGACCCGATCGTCGCCGCTTACGAAGCGGAGCACGACGATTATCACGCGATCATGACCAAAGCCCTGGCCGACCGGCTGGCCGAGGCATTCGCGGAATCGCTGCACAAACAGGCCCGCGACGACTGGGGCTACGGCGCCGCCGAGCAACTGTCCAACGACGACTTGATCGCCGAAAACTACCGCGGCATCCGCCCGGCGCCCGGCTATCCCGCCTGCCCGGACCACACGGAAAAACGCATCCTGTTCGACCTGCTCGACGCGGAACAACAAGCGGGCATCACGCTGACAGAAAACTACGCCATGCTGCCGGCGGCAGCCGTCTCCGGCTGGTACTTCGCACACCCGGAGGCCCGCTATTTCTCCGTCGACCGCATCACGAAAGACCAAGTCGAGGCGTACGCCGCCCGAAAAGGCATGCCGGTCGCCGAAATCGAACGCTGGCTGTCCCCGAACTTGGGTTACGACGCGTAGGGTCCGCTTTGCGGACCACGATCAACAGGATGGCGATGATGGTCGGCGATCATTGACGGTCTCTAACTTCCAGGCCGCAGAAAACGGCGAGTCGTTGGCGGCGCAGGCCAATTCGTTTTCGCCGAAGGCGATCCACAACGTAGCCCAGGGTCGCGAACGAAGTGAGCGCACCCTGGGTCCGAGAGATCATCAATCAACATCACCCTGAAGGGGTGACACAACTGATCGCCGCTCGCTCGCTTTGCCCGACCCCAGGCACGCGCCGACCGGCGGTTTTTTGTCGGCTATCCATGACGTTCGAAATACCGCGCGCCCGTCGCCGGGCCACCTGCTACAACAATGAAAAAATAGGGGAAAATACTAAGAGTTCTCTTGAATTGTTGACTTAATCTATGTTTACTGGGCAGCGGGGCTGGCATCGTACAGGGATGTTTTACCAACAGGACATTCTCGATGCGAGGAGCTCACCATGATGCGCGCGGCGCTCTGTGGTCTAGTTGTTTGGTGTTTTGTTTCCCCCGCCCAGGCCGGAATGGTCACTGTGACCGACACTCGGTCAGTCAGCGACGATTTCCTCTTCACTGGGAACGGCAGCGGCAGTTTAGGTTCCGGAGGCAACCTCAACTTCACGCTTCCCCAATACAACCTCGGATTTCCTCTGCTGGGCGTCGAAGTCGAGTACGAAGTGCTCAATTTCAGCTTGGAGATATCACTCACAAACCTCAGCAGCAGCGAAACAGCAATCTTCAATGTCGGAGAGAATAGGAGCCGGTCTGGACCGTTCTTTCCTGGAGTCCTTACCGTTCCATTCTCTTTCGGCAGTTCGGGAGTCGGTATCCTGGGACCTGGCGAAAGCCAAATCTACACAGGCGCAATCACCGGCCCCTTTTCCGCCATCATCGCCCCGCTGTTCTTCCCGGACTATACCGGCTCCGGAGCCATTTTGACCGGTCCGAACTTTAATCGGTCAGTCAGTGTCTCGGGCCTGACCGGTTTGACCGACCCGGACGATTTGCTCGCCCAAGGTTCACTCTCGGCCTCCGTCCGCGCGACGATCACGTACACGTTTGACGAAGCCGTCGTCCCCGAACCCTCCAGCCTGATGTTACTGGGCATCGGCGGCCTCGCCCTGGCCGGTTACGGTTGGCGGCGTAAGCGGCGACTTGCTGCGTGATCGACAAACTGCAACAAACTTTCAACCGCCGGTGCCCGTGCATCGGCGGTTGTTTGCGCCCTGACCAAGCCAATGGCCCGATGTGCCGTTGGCTCGGCCAGCGCGATTAGGTCGCGCGCAAGGCTTTTCCGGAAAACACCAGCCGCCGGGCGCTCGTACCGCAGATTACAGTTACGTTCCTACCACAGCCAGTTTTTGCCGATATTGAAACGCTAATTACCCAGCGCGGCAGCGCCGCAACCAAAACCAAAGAAAGTATTTCGCCACGGATTCACACGGATCAAACACGGATTAAGAAGTCCCAAGCCGACCGCTTGCGGTCGCGAGCGACGTGCCGTGCCAAATCAGTTTGAATGGTTAGAATCGTAAGTCAGGCATGGCGCACCCGACCGCAAAGTGGCCGTGCCGTTCGTGGGCGACTTAGCCGCATGGCGGCGTCTGGCCAACGGTGGCAGCAATCGGTTAGGATCAACGGATCGGAACAAAGCCGCACCACACCCACTCATGGAGCGCACCATGAAATCGCTTCTCACCCCATTCTTGTTCGCACTGTTCCTCCTCCCCGGCTCGCCCGCTCAAGCATTCGGCGCCGACCAGCCACAGCAACGCGTGCTCCGCTTTCCACCGGACCGCAGTCTGGGCACGCTGTTCACTCGCCCGCGCGACGAGGGAGGATTTGATACCTCCGGCAGCCACTACCCCGGTTGGAAGCGCATCGGCGAAGCGCAGGGCGAGGTGGTGATCCCGGAAACGTCCGACATACGGCTCAACGTCAGTGCTACCGGGGCCAAGGAACTCAGCGGACTTGACTCACTGCCGCCCGACGCCATCGACGCCATCCGGCTCAAGGACACCCAGCTGACCGACGACGGACTCAAACATGTCGGCCGTCTGACCGGCTTGAAATTCTTGGATCTCCAGCGGACGCGCATCACGGACGCGGGCATCAAACATCTCGCCAACTTGAAGGAACTGCGCCAGGTCGATCTGGACGGTGTCGACGTCGCCAGGGAGGGCTTTGGCATCGCCGACGAAGGCTTGTCTGTACTGTCGAAGCTGCCCAAATTGTGGCGACTTACGCTCACCCGCACGAATGTGACGGACATCGGCATCATCAACCTCAGAAATATGAAATCGCTGCGGTCCTTGAGTCTCGGCGGCACGAAGGTGACCGACCGCTCTCTGATCGTCCTGAGGCGGCTGCCCCGTCTGGACACACTCTCGCTCGGCTTTGACGGCATTCGCACCAACATTACAGACACCGGTGCGGAGCATTTGGCAGAATTGAAATCCCTGCGCTGGCTTAGAATCGGCGGCACAGAGATCACCGACGCAGGACTCAAGGACATCGGCCAACTCCCGAATCTGGAATTCCTGTCGACGCGAGGAATCAAAATCACGTCCGAGGGCCTGGCACATCTATCCGGCTTGACCTTGTTGAAGAGCATCGACGGCGATCGCTTCAACGATCAAGGGGCGGCGCACCTGGAGAAGCTGACATCTTTGGAACGGATTTCGGGTGATCTCGAGCTGACCGATGCCGGTGCGATTTCCCTCGCGCAGCTTTCACGGCTCGAAAAGATGAGCCTCGACGGTGACGGCGGCCGGATCACCGATGCCTGTCTGCCGGCGATTACGAATATGAAGTCGCTCAACGAACTGAGGTTTTCAGACTGCCTGATCACCGACGAGGGTCTACAACACCTCACTGGACTGAAATCGCTGAGCTACGTCTCACTGACGCGCAATGAACACATGACGGCCGAGGGATTGAAGTTCCTCAGCACATTGCCGGCGCTCGAGCGGCTGTCGCTGAGTTTCTCTGAAACCGCTCACTGGCGCGACCGGGACAAGTGGCATCTGCGGCATCTGCGCGACTTAAAACAACTCAAAGTCCTAAGTCTCACCTGCCGCGGACTGACCAATGATGATCTTCAACAGCTTTCCGGATTGGCGAGTCTAGAGCACTTAACGCTCCACGATAGCTGGCACGAACAGAGCAGGCTGATCGTCAACGATGAAGGGATGCGGCATCTGGCGGGCTTGACGTCCCTAAAATACTTGCGGTTCGACGAAACGACCGTCACCGACGCCGGTCTGCAGCAGCTTGCCGGGTTGTCGAAACTGGAATACCTGACAATCACCGGCCGGTTTACCGATCGAGGATTGGAGCAGTTTCTCAAGCTGAAATCGCTGCGGAACCTGCAGATTGCCTCGCCCGACATCACTGAGCAGGCGGTCGAGCGGCTCCGGCAGCGGCATCCGTCGGTCCAAAGGGTCAATCACTTCCAGTACTGCAAAGACGGAGTTGAGGCCTCCTATCGGCCGGGCGATAAGATTCTCCGCAAAGGCGCCGCCGAGGATCGCGAACAGTTCAATGCGCTGGAGGGCCGCCAGTCGCCGCCGCTGCTGGTCGACCGTTGGCTCAATCTGCCCGAAGAGAAACAATCGCTGGAAGAGCTGCAGGGCAATGTCGTGCTGATCCATTTCTGGCACGCCCGCAGCAGTCGCAATCGCTGGGATCTGCCGCTGATTCGAAAACTGCTCAAGCTGTACAAACAGCGCGGCTTGGTGGTCGTGGGTGTTCACATCTCCCGGAACGAGGAGGAGATGGAACCGGCCGTCAAAGCCGGCGGCATCGATTGGCCGGTCGCAATTGACGTCGAGAAACGAACCGCCGAGCTGTTTCATGAACCGTCGATGTCAACCTTCTACCTCATCGACCGCACCGGCAAACTCCGCTTCGCCCGCCCGCATCCCGCGGATATCGAAGAAGCGGTGAAACTGTTGCTCGACGAGAAATAGCGTCGGCCATTCCCACCTGCAGCCCTTAGACGTCCCGTTCACCACAGGGTGGCCCGGCCGGAATCGGCCGGGTCGCGCAGCGAAAAAAAGCCTGCGCCTTGCGCGTCCAAACAACTGAAACCGCACGAATCAATAACTCGATCACGCGAGCAAGCATGCAACGCCGAAGGCGCGCCGTCTTGTGCCTCCGGCACCCAACCGCTGCACGGTCGGGCCACCCACGTTGTTCGGTTAAAAATCCCGTAGGTCAGGCTCCCGCCTGACGCCGCAACCAAACCGCGTCGCTCCCGGGTGGCCCGGCCGATTCCGGCCGGGTCGCGCAGCGACAAGAAGCCTGCGCCTTGCACGTCCAAACAACCGAAACCGCACGAATCAATAACTCGATCACGCGAGCAAGCATGCAACGCCGAAGGCGCAGCGTCTTGTGCCTCCGGCACCCAACCGCCGCACGGTCGGGCCACCCGCGCAGACTGCATCGTACAACGCCACGTAGGCATCACTCTGTATCGGCAGGTTTAGGGGCTGTCGATTGAACAGCGCGCACCAAAGTGGGCGCGGTTTCAGAATGCTCTTCGGGGTGCGCACTGAAAATAATCACGCGCCCTTTGCCATATCGAGAGGCCAGAATATTGGGCGTATCGATCATGGTGCCAAGATGCAATTTATGCAACCAAACTTCGGTTCGATAAAATCCCAGACACAGGCATCTTGGTAGATCGGCTCGTCCGGCCGGCAACAACACCGGACCCGCGAGGAAGACCGTATCCATCAGGCCGGCCCGACCGGTGAGAATCTTTTGGCCGACATCCGTCAATTCCATTTTAAGGATTCCGCCGCCGCGTCTTCCCATGTCAATGGTCATCACGCCATCGGGCCCGGGGCTCTGCTTCTTGGTTGACAAGACTTTGGCATTGACCAACCCCAGATACGAATCGTTGTTCGACGTGGCAAGCGCTGCACCGGCACACACGCCAACATAGCCTCCGCCCGTTTTGACAAACTCCCGGACGGCACTTCTGCCCGGTTTTCCGAGTCCCTTTCCTTGGCGGGTTGCTTTGCCCCCGGGAAATACAACCACGTCGTAAGATTTCAGTGCCCCCTGGCCGATTTCTTCAAGTGTGACGAATTTGCATTGGAATTGTGAATGCGATTTGAGAAGGTCAATCAATGCTTCGGTCGGACTGCAACCTGCCCCCGATGCGATTGCCACGCGAAGCTGTGCCTTGTCGGGCTTTTCGGCAGCCCCGGCTTTTGCCAGGAGGTCCACAAGACGTTTCTCCTCAGTAGTCAGTGCTTCAGGCGTAGTCTTGAACGACGAATTTCTGTACCGATCGGTCGAGTTCGGTTTCCTGACTGAAGACGTCGGATCAATCGCCTGGTTCGAGTCGTCAACGATCTTAATCTCAGCTTTCTCATTTACCGAATTCTTCTTAATTAACAGAACATCACTGGGCTTGGTGAGGATATCGAAGCGATTATCCAACACGTCGTTCACCGACCAGCGGATCAGATCGACGTTCCAACTCAAAACCGCCCGGCCTTGATATTCTGGGGCTGCCTCCGGAGGTGCGTGAGCCTGTGTTTCGGTTTTCTTGGGAAACCAGATGCCTGGCAGAATCTCCACAAAATCGGAGTTGACGGTCCGATCCAGCCGCCCGTAGGTATTCCGTTCACGCTGTCGCACCGCGAAGCCGTGATCCACATCCAACCAGATCGTCTCGGTGACCTGGACCATGCTGGCAACGAGAGGTTTTTCGCTGCGATCCCTGGTCATGATTTTCTGTTGATACGTCCGCTGCAAACTGACGCATTTTGTGCCGCCGATTTCCGTCGTTCCCGGCTCGAGGGTGAACGCTCCCTTTTTCAACAATGACAGCAAGTCATGAGTGCGGTGACGTTTCAGCACCGATTCATCATGTATGTTCAACTCAGTCTTGCAGTCCCAACCAATATTGCTGCAATATTCGGGATTCTGAATCCACTGGCCTCCAGGATCATGAGGATTGACAAACACATGGGCTGGGCCTCGCTCTAAAGTCACCCTGCGTTCCCAGGTCTGTTTCCCATTGTCTCCGCGTTCGTATTTGTCGTGGTAGAGCACACGACGGGTACCCAATCCTTTCTCCCCACCGGGCCTCTTCCTGGTCGTCTGTATGGTTTGCAGGTAGCGTTTGCCCCCCTTGTATGCAAAATGATACTCATCCTGAAACGTGAAATCGGTTCCACTAAAACTCCGCCAAGTTTGCAGCACGTGCGGCGCGACGTGAGTCGTGCAATAAGACTTCGTTTCAATATCAAGACTCTTTACCTGCTCCCGCTGTTTCTCCAGAGTCGTGATAATCGTATCGAGACTCGGCCGATCCGCTGCAAGCAGGTTTGTCGCGGCTGTCGTGATGATCAGGGCCAAAAGGCTGGATAACAGCGGCCTAAAAACAGGTCGTAAACTTGTGCCAAACATACTTGACTCCTTGGCGAAAACCGTTCGAGCGGGGAAACGATCTGTCCGGGCGACGATGGGCAAGTTCACCTCGGAGATTGATCACAGCAATCAACGATGTGCAGGTCCGTCACTCCCGGCGTTGCAGGTCGCGGTACGCCGGCAATCCCTAGGACTCTCAATCAGTAATGGCAACAAGGAAGTCGTGCCAACCAATACATGCGTAAAAATTAACACATTGCATCGTAAGAACCGCAGTATCGCGCTGTCAATAGTTGAAGCCCTCGAAGGCAAGTCCGACAGCACGACTACCGATGGCTTTTTCGCTCTCATTGGGCGCGGCCGCAGTTATTCGCGCGATGTGTCGGATTGCTGGTTCGGAAGTTGCGAGGTCACTCGATGAGGCTTTACCGCCGGGTCGCGCAGCGACAAGAAGCCTGCACCCTACGCGTCCAAACAACTGAAACCGCACGAATCACTAACTCGGTCACGTTGGCAAGCATGCAACGCCGAAGGCGCAGCGTCTTGTGCCTGCGGCACCCAACCGCTGCGCGGTCGGGCCACCCGCGTTGTTCGGTCAAAAATCCCGTAGGTCAGGCTCCCGCCTGACGCCGCATCCAAACCGCGTCGCTCCCGGGTGGCCCGGCCGATTCCGGCCAGGTCGCGAAGCGACAAGAAGCCTGCACCCTACGCGTCCAAACAACTGAAACTACACGAATCACTAACTCGGTCACGTTGGCAAGCATGCAACGCCGAAGGCGCAGCGTCTTGTGCCTGCGGCACCCAACCGCTGCGCGGTCGGGCCACCCGTAATCAAAGCGTTCAACTCCCAATCAAAACTTGCATCAACTCTCGTCGATGGGTTACAGTGAGGCGGTTCGAGGCGGATTTCTCACGCGGTTCCCGGAGCGGCTGTTATGCTGACCATCCAAGGCAGACCACGTCGCGTCTGTAGCGGCATGAGCCGGCGGGCGCTAATTCAAGCCGCCGGCACAGGGCTGTTGGGAACCGGACTGCCGAAGCTACTCGCCGCCGAAGCGGCCGGACAAGTCATCGCGCCGCGGGCGAAGTCAGTGATGTTCGTCTTTCTGTACGGCGGGCCGAGCCAGTTGGAAACGTTCGACATGAAGCCCGGCGCCGCCAGCACGATTCGCGGACCGTTTCGCCCCATCGCCGCCCGGACGCCCGGGCTGCGGATCTGTGAACACCTGCCCCGAATGGCAGCGCAGTCGGATCAGTATTGCGTGATCCGCACCGTCAACCACCCGCAGAACGATCACAACGGCACGCACTACATCCAAACCGGACACCCGCTGCCGCCCGCCGAACGGGGCGCCGCCAACGTCGCCGCCACCGACAAAGATTGGCCTGCCATGGGGTCGATGGTCGAATACCTCGACCGGCACCGGCCCGCGCAACCACAGCGAACGTTTCCCGGTTACATCTATCTGCCGAAACGGCTGGGGCACTTCGCCGGTTATGACATCAACGGCCAATACGCCGGCTGGCTGGGACGGGCCTACAACGGCTTGTCGACCAACATCAGCAAACGGGCGGCAAACGACAATCCCTTCTTCCGCGACTGCACCGATGAGGAGTTGGACTTCCGCATCTCCGGCTTGGACGAATTGCCGGAGGTCACACTCGACCGTTTAAGCCGCCGCGAGAGTTTGCGGGATCAGTTCGACGCGCAGCGCCGCGAGTTGGACCGTGCCGTCCGCGTGCAAGATTTCGATTCGGTCCGCAATCGCGCGCTGTCACTGCTGACCTCGCCGGAAATCGGAGCGGCGTTCGACATCCGCCGCGAATCGGACAAACTCCGCGACCGCTACGGCCGCAATCTGTTCGGCCAATCGCTGCTCATGGGCCGGCGGATGATTGAAGCGGGCGCACGGTTCGTGACCATCGCCTGGGATCTCGCCGTCCGCGGCGACACCTGCGGCAGTTGGGACATGCACGCCTGCCTCGAACGGGTGATGCGGGACCACCTGCTGCCCGGCTTGGATCTCGGCTTCACCGCACTGCTGGAGGACCTCAAATCGCGCGGCCTGCTGGATGAAACGCTCGTCGTCGCGGTCGGCGAAATGGGCCGCACGCCGAAGTTCATGAACCGTGGCCAACAAGACGGCCGCGACCACTGGAGCTACTGCTTCCCCTGCATCCTGGCCGGCGCGGGCGTTCGCAGCGGCATCATGTACGGCGAATCCGACGCCGACGCCGCCTACCCGGTCACGCACCCCGTCAGTTGCCCCGACCTCTCGGCAACAATCTTCCATGCGCTGGGCATCTCCCCAGAAACCCGCATCCGCGACCCCCAAAACCGCCCCGTGCCAATCATGGAAGGCGGCGCACCGCTGGTAGAGTTGTTCGGTTAAAAACCCCGTAGCGAACCCCATCAAGAGCTCAAGTGTCCCTACAGGTTATGACCTCCGTCTATCCAGAAGTTGGCACACACGATGAAAGCTTGAGGAATCGGACCAGAGCGATGAAGAAATGGCTAGACTCGATTGAAAAATACCCTGAAGCCCTTAAGCCGGTATTTATGACACGACACGCGAATTCACATGTCGAACTCTATCAAGGGCAAATAGTTCTGCATCAACTCAGCGAGTCATTTTCTGGAATTGGCAAAGTGTTGGTTGAATGGTATCCCACTCCCAGAATTTCATTCAATTCTAAGTTTGAGAATGCAGGACCACACGATTTTCTCGGTGAAGCACACATTGAACTCGTAGACGCATGGAAAAACAAACTCGTACAGGTTGACGTGCAGTCAATGCGAATGAGCTCGAGTCAAGAGTCTACTGACGTTACTGGAGTTATTGATTGCTGGAGGCACAATGTCGAAACAAAAGTGCAACGCGTCATCTTTCATCTGCCTAATTTTTTGCCTTTTCGTGGCGAAGCAATTCGAGATGGCCTCAGTGTGTGGACTGGGCGGACAGAACTTAAGTTTGGTGACTGGAATATCGAGATCGATTCCATCAATGAGAAGAGGTTGTTGACAGAATTAAAGGCCACCGGGGGCTTCGGCATTACGCACGTTGCTTCATTGACTAGGAAAGACGGGAACACTTTCCCAATGGATGCTGTCGAAAATACACTAAGGGGCCTGTCCTCATTCCTGTCGTTTTGTAACGGGCGATGGACTGGTCCGTTTCTTCAGATTGGCTATGACGACAACTCCAGACCTTGTTGTCACGTATGGGAGATTCCCAGGACTACCCCCAACAGAACAGTGCCTCGCTGGTTCAGTTGCCTTCGCTTAAACGTTGCGAAAGACCTCTGTCCCGGGTTTGCGCAGCGATGGATCGACGATACTTGGAGAGAAACTATTGAAAGCACAGTCTATTGGTATATTCTGGGGAACGCCCCTGGAGTTGCAATCGAGAATGGTGTGATCTTGGCGAACGTCGCGTTTGAAACTCTTGGATGGACACTCTTTGTGCAAGACAAAAGGGCGATTTCCAAGAGTGGCTACGAACGGCTAGAAGCTGCAGACAAGTTGCGCCTACTTCTCGATCATTGCAGGATCGACATTGATGTGCCCAGTGAACTCACGTCGCTGGAAGCCGCAGCGAAAGCCGAGAACTGGGATGGAGCCTCTGCACTCACCGCGATTCGAAACGCGTACATTCACCCAAGCCCCAACAACCGCGAAAAACTATCACGAGTTGGGATAGAAGCTCAACACGAAGCGTGGTTTCTAAGTATGTACTACGTGGAACTGATTCTCCTCTTTTTATGTGGGTATCATGGCGAGTATTCGAATCGGCTTATTGGCGACGTATACACCGGACAAGAGGTAATGCCTGTTCCTTGGGTTTCAGACGATTAAGACTGTGTGCGAGCCGGAGCGATTACCATTGAGTGCAGATAATCCGACAACTGTGAGCGAGTCACTTCCCAGTATCTTCCCCACAAGACGTTACTTGGAGATCTCAGACCGCATCCAAGCGCAAAAGGCAGGATATCTGGAAGAATATCGTCAATTCCATCCAGCCTGGACTGCCGTGTCGAGAAGATATCTGACCTGTTTTGAACATAGCAACCTTTTCACTGAGAATGTTGCCAATGCAGGGACATCTCCAACGGAGTATCCAGATCGATATGTTCAGGATCGCGAAGCGTTCGAGTTCTTCGTTGCTGGGGCATCTTGTGTCGAGAATTTCTGCTATGGTGTGTACTCGATCGGTGCTATCGTCTCACCAGAATATTTTCCACTTCGCACTAAACGAGATCTTAGGGGGATATCGCCCGAAAGTACTAAAGAGAGGTTTCGCGCCAGGTTTCACAAATGTCAAATCGCAGAGTCGTTAAGCTCTCTAACATCGAACGTGGAGTATAACGAATGGAGACGTATTAGAAATGCTCTAATACATCATAGTGCCCCTGCACGAATATTTGACATTGGCGTTACGACCGAATGGCGGTTTGCAGATTTCACAATTGAAATAAGCGAGACAACAACGAGCAACCGACTGACATGGCTTTCTGAGATGCTTAACGTGCTTCACGATTCGACTTCAATGTTTCTTGATGATCATTCACTGTGAGTTGCGCAGAGTGTCTCGATCGGGTCGCGCAGCGACAAGAAGCCCGCGCCTTGTGCTTCCAAACAACTGAAGTCGTTCGATTCAACAACTTGATCACGTTGCCAAGTGCGGAATGCCGAAGGCGCCGCGTCTTGTGCCTGCGGCACCCAACCGCTGCGCGGTCGGGCCACCCCTAAGGGGATTCCACCCTCAACAACCGCGGCACTGCCCCCATCAACACTTCCTCCACCCCTTGAAGCGATTGAGACATGATGTCTCCATTTCTCGCCCAAAAGCGTGGGTGCAAGAAGAGTCCCCGACTCCAGGTGCTTGGCGCTATAAGGCGAATCTAAGGTCGCCCCGGAGGCCTGACGGACACTCCGACACCTAGCCCCCGGAACCAGGGGTGCTTTTCTTAAGTTCAATTATACAAGCATCTTAGATTGCCCTGCGGGTTTTACGCCCTCCGATTCAACCAACCCAACTCCGCTGTCAACGTGACGCGATTCACGCTTAGGCTCTGCCATCTCCGTATGCCTCCAAGTGCAGACCAGCCTGGAACGGGGCACATAAAGTCAGGATTTTTCATGTTTTTTGCGAATTATCTGGCTCATCGTTCGGAGGGCTGGGCATTTCTTAGTAGTGCGATACGAAATCGCACCAATTCACCACCCAAAACCGCCCAGCTTAAAGATCAGAACAATGTCTCAATCCACCACCCGCTCATTGACAATGGAAGCCCTGGAAGACCGCAAACTTATGGCCGCCTCGATCGATTTCGACGGCAGCGTCCTCGAAATCAACGGCACAAGCGGCGCTGACGACGTTCGCGTCTCATCCTACGCCAACCAATTGTACGTCAGCGTTCTCGAAGGATCGTCATTCGTGCAGCATACGTTCAATGTGCACACCGTTGACGAAATCATCTTTCACGGCAACGACGGCAACGACTACTTTCTCAACACCAGCAGCGTCGATTCGCGTGCCTATGGCGGAAATGGCAACGACACACTCACCGCCGGTTGGGGTGACGACCAGCTCTTCGGCGGAAATGGCAATGACCATCTCAACGGTTACTACGGAAACGACTACATCCGCGGTGGATCCGGCAATGACGTGATCGGTGGCGGAGTCGGCAACGACTACATTTATGGCGAGAGCGGCCAGGATGTCATTTACGGCGGCCACGGCAACGATTATGTGAACGGCGGTAGTGGTAAAGATTCTGTTTACGGCGGATGGGGTGACGATACCCTGTACGGGAGTGACGGCGACGATCGGCTGTACGGCGACCAAGGGAACGATCGGCTGTACGGACAAGACGGCGACGACTACATGTACGGCGGTGACCACGGCGACAGCCTGTACGGCGGCAGCGGAATCGACCGTCTCTACGGCCAGCAAGGCGACGACTACCTCTCCGGCAGCAGCGGCAACGACTACATTTACGGTAACTCCGGCAATGACACCCTTTCGGGGGGAAGTGGAAACGACAACCTCTGGGGTGGATCGGGATTAGACCGCTTCTACGGCGGCAGCGGCTTTGACCGTGCCCGTGATTGGAATTTCGAGTTCACCAACAGCATTGAGAGGACTTTCTAATCTGACGAGAGTTTCCGTCTTGGAATCGACGTGAGAAACACAAACAGAACCGTTGGAGCAGGGTGGCCCGGCCGATTCCGGCCGGGTCGCGCAGCGACAAGAAGCCCGCGCCTTGCGCGTCCAATCAACTGAAACCGTTCGATTCAACAAGTTGATCACGTTGCCAAGTGTGGAATGTCGAAGGCGCGGCGTCTTGTGCCTGCGGCACCCAACCGCTGCGCGGTCGGGCCACCCGCGGCCGTATTTGTTGTCGTAAGTATTCGTCCGCGTGTTGCTGAAACGGTCGGTGTCACAGAGAAGTTGTCTGTTTGGCCTGCACACGGGAAGCAACGACTCCCTTGGCTCGCAGCTTCGCCAACGCCTCTGATTGCGCCTTCGCAATGTCAGGTCCATCATCTGTGAACGTGATTGCCCACAAAATAAACAGTGCAAACGCCAGGGGAACAATACTCGCCGAAACGCCAATCCCCAAAGCGAGTCCCAGCGCGACAAGACACAAATGCGCGGTGTCGACTTCAAAATCGAGTCCAAGCGGAATCAAGATCGAATAGACCCCAATCGCAATGAAGGACACAAATGCAACTCCGCACGCAACTTGAAGTCCGCACACGGCACCAACCCATGAGTAGCATGATGCGACGCGAATTGCAGATAATGCTCCCTCTGCATCCTTTGGAAGCGGCTTAAGCAAAAACGACTCTACTTTAGCATGGATTTGTGCAAAGGCCTTTTTCATTGAATGCACTCTCTCTGCCATTAATCAGTTCCCGTAGCCACTTCGGTTATCTCGACAAGAGCCTTTACACCAACGTTCTTTATGATTGTCAACGGAACAGTTTTGATGAACTTCAGAATTAATTCGGCACCTTTGTCCGACACTAAGAGGTCCTTCGCAGGGTGGCCCGGCCGAAACCGGCCGGGTCGCGCAGCGACAAGAAGCCCGCGCCTTGCGCGTCCAATCAACTGAAACAGCTCGATTCAACAACTTGATCACGTTGCCAAGTGTGGAGTATCGAAGGCGCGGCGTCTTGTGCCTGCGGCACCCAAACGCTCCGCGGTCGGGCCACCTCTAATTGTTTTTCACCCCCAACAACCGCCGCACCGCTCCCATCAACACCGCCTCCACCTCTGGCGCCGTGTTCGATGCTCGCGGGCTGGTTTCGTAGCCCCCTTGCGTATACGCGACCGCCGTGCCGATGTAGCCGGGGGAGTAGTCGCCGTAGGCCGCCATCGCCACAAACAGGTCGGGCCGCAGTTTCGCCGCTCCCAGTTGATACTCGACAAACAACTCGCCCGGCATGTGCAGCACGCGGGCCTTGCCCAGTCTTAAGCAGGCGATGTCGATCTTCGCACCGGCGAGAGTGCGGCGGAGGAATGAGAGCTTGACGGCGGCATAGCCCCGCAGGTTCATCGCGACCGATTCGTCATCGATCCGTTTCTGCAATTCCTCGTCGTCGAGATGGTCCGCCGGCGGCAGCGAGACCGCTTCCGTCTCCCAGCCGAACGTCTCTTTCGTGACGGGAAACTTCTCGGTCGCCTCGTACGCTTTTTGCATTCCCTCCGCCAAGCGGCGGGCGAGACGAATACGGTTGTCGTGCGCGCCGTCATTGTATTTGCCCGCGCCGATGTTGCCGCCTGCGCCATTGAAATGCACGTTCGGCACGCCCAGCGAATCTTCGCGCAGAATCCGCGCAATGCCGGGAAAGTCGGTCTCGGCGATTCCGGTGCGGTAGTAACTCTGCGGATGCGTCGCGTAATAGGTCAGCACGCAGAGCAGCCGTTCGCCGCTGAAAAAGCTGATCGATTTGACAAACGGATCGATCGTGCCGTCGGGATAAGCGCGAATTTTGGGGTCCCGAGTCGCGGTGTACCGCATGTGCAGCACCTTGCCGTCGGAGCCGAGAATCCGCCGGTTCGAGGCGACTTTCTCCACTTTGGCCTGTCCCAAACCGATCTGCGTCACCGGCTCGGCGCGGGCGATTGCATCTTTTGCAGCCTCGGCGACATTCTGCATCGTTTCTCGAGCATACGGCACGCTGAACATCTTGCCGGCGAGTCCGCGCTCGGCCATCAACTCCTCCGCTCCCCAATCGAGACGCGGCGCATCATGTTGATGCAGTGTGTGCAGCGCGACGCGGTCCACACTGGTGCCCGCTGCGCGGGCAATGGTCTCGCGAAACTGCCGATGCCCTTCGCCGCCGATGCCGATCCAATCGACCGCAACGAGCACCACCGGCTTCTGGTCGCTGACGAGCACGATCCCCTTGGCCCACAACGAATTGCCCGCTTTTTCCATCACGTTATACGCCAGTTGGCTCCCCACCGGCGGCGTCACATCGACGGACAACGGCGCCACTTTCAAAGGCGGCTCACTCCCGCCGGCCGGCTCAAAGACACAAAACAGAGTGAGACAGAGCGGCAAAACGAGTCGGATCATTGTCGAGTAAGCCTTGAGGGCGAAATCCAGAGCGGTGAAACATAGCAAAGTACGTTGTTCAGTCTATCAGCGCCGTAAAACCTGTTCCACGTCCAAAAGTGACGCAGCACCAAACCCAAGCCGACCGCTTACGGTCGATCACAACGTGCCGTACCACGCCGCGCACCGTTGCAATTCGAGCCGCCCCGACAACGCCGATCCGACACGCTTGGAGAGTCGCAGCGGGACTGGTAGGATGGTGATTCGCTCAAAAACGCACCGTAAGTTCGCTTCGTTTTCGGAACAAGTTGGAGCAATGATGTATTCACGGTTACTTCTATTATCAATCGTCGCCCTCGCCGTCGGATGCGGCGGGGATGCGGCCAAGAACGGCTCCGGAGACAACGGCTCCTCAGAGAAGGTTTATCAGATCGCCGTGATTCCCAAGGGGACCTCGCACGATTTCTGGAAGTCGGTGCACGCCGGCGCGGAGAACGCGGCCGCGGAATTGGGCAACGTCAAAGTCATCTGGAAAGGCCCGCTCCAGGAGAACGACACCAAGGGGCAAATCGATGTCGTGCAGGACTTCGTCATCAAAGGGGTCGACGGCATCGTGCTGGCGCCCTCCGATTCACAGGCGATGATCGAACCGGTCGCCTTCGCCGCCGAGAAAAACATTCCGGTCGTAATTTTCGACAGCGGGCTGAATGATGAGTCGAACATCGTTACCTACGTTGCCACCGACAATCTGCACGGCGGCGAACTTGCCGCCGACCGCATGGCGGAGGTGCTCGATAAGAAGGGGAACGCGATTCTCCTGCGGTACCTCTCCGGCAGCGAAAGCACCGAACAGCGCGAGACCGGATTCTTAAAAGCCCTCAAAGAGAAGTACCCCGACATCACGGTGATCTCGCAAGATGAATACGCCGGGGCGACGCCCGAGATGGCCAAGGACGTCGCAACGCAGGTGCTGCAAAGACACCAGGATGAAGTCAACGGCATCTTCGCCGTCTGCGAACCGAACGCGGATGGCACACAAGTCGCGCTGCAACAACTCGATCTGGCCGGCAAGGTGAAATTCATCGCCTTCGATCCCAGCCCGCCGCTGATCGAGGGTCTCAAATCGGGCGAGGTCCACGGCATCGTCCTGCAGGATCCCGTGAAGATGGGCTACGAGGCGGTAATGGCCATGATGAAGCACATCAACGGCGAGAACGTCGAGGAGCGGATTGTCACCGGCGAATATGTCGCCACGCCGGACAACATGGACACCGAAGAGATGCAACGCCTGCTCAACCCCGAACGTTTTGACTAGCGCTGTGTCTCGGCTTCGTATCTGGGTTGTGTGCCACTGGCTTCGCTAGTGCAATGCGCACCTGAATCAAGACTGCATCGGCAGCCGGCCGCACTCTCCATTCACGGCGGCGACTGCGAATCGGGCGTCACTGGCACTCCCCGCAGCCGGTCGAGGCTCAGCAAGAAGATTACCCATACCGCCACGACCGACTCGCGGAGATTGATCTTCGAACTCCCGTGCCGGCGGTCTTCGAACTGAATGGGTGTCTCCGCAAACCGGCATCCCAGCCGGCTCAGCCGATACAGGATTTCCTCCTGAAACGCATACCCCGTGGCCCGGATCTTGTCGAAATCGACTTCGCGGAGCTTGGAGACCCGGTAGCAGCGAAACGCGCCGCTATTGTCCCGCGTTTTGAGTCGCAGCATCAGCCGCGCGTAAATGTTGACGCAGCGGCTCATGAAATGCCGCTTGATGCTCCAACCGGAGATCCCGCCACCCGGCACATACCGCGAACCAATCGCCACGTCCGCCCGCTCCATGCAGGCGAGCAGATCGGGAATGAATCGCGGATGATGGCTGAAGTCGGCGTCCATGTTGAGCAGATAGGTGTACCCGCGGTCGATGGCAAAACCAAACGCCGCCAGCGTGGCGGAACCGAGGCCCAGCTTTCCTTCGCGATGCAGGACATGCACCCGCGAATCGGCGGCCGCGATTTCGTCGGCCAGTTCTCCGGTGCCGTCGGGAGAGTTGTCGTCGACGACCAGCAGATCCGCCTGTGGCACCTGCTCGAAAATTGCGGCGATGAGATCCGCCAGGTTCTGACGCTCATTGTACGTGCACAATGAAATCAGCGGCTGTTCATCGTCAGGCATGATGTCCACGGAATCTCGGCGGGCCACTCAATGGGCGCGAGGACGGAAGGCAACTGCGGGGCAATTCCGAGATCTTATCGCCCCGGCGGACATTGGCAACGCGCGGAACACTTTTCGTGGAGTCCGAATCAGGCCGCCTTCTTTAGCTGGCCCAAGATCCGCTCGAACTCGTCGTTGCTGCCGAAGTGAATGATGATTTTGCCCCGGTCCTTGCCGGTCAGCCGGATGTCGACCTTGGCGCTCACGGTGTCCCGCAATTGCTGCTGCAGCGACGCCAGGTGCTGATTCGGCCGTGGCGCCGCTTTGGCGGCGGGCGGTTTTTCGAACGGAACCGTCTCCGCTTGCTCTTCATCTTGATGCAGTTCGCGGACAGCCTGTTCCGCTTGCCGCACCGAGAGCGACTCTGATTGAATCCGCTGGCACATGGCGATCTGCTGCGATTCGTCCTCCAGCGGCAACAGCGCCCGGCAGTGGCCGGCGGAAATCTTTTTGTCGATCAACGCCCGTTTGATGAATTCCGGCAGCTCCAACAGCCGCAGGCAATTGCTGATGGAGGAGCGGCCTTTCCCCACCTTGCGGCTCAGATCCTCGACCGTGCAGTGGAACTTGTCGAGGTATTCCTGATAGGCCTGGGCCCGTTCGATATCGTTGAGATCCTGCCGCTGATCGTTTTCCACGATCGCGACCTCGAAGACCGTCTGGTCGTCCATCTCCAACACGCGGCACGGGACGGTTCTCAGACCGGCGTTTTGAGATGCGATCAAACGCCGCTCGCCGGAAATCAATTGATAGCCGTCCGCCGTCAGCCGCACCAGCAACGGCTGCAGCACGCCGTGCTGGCTCACGCTGTCGACCAGTTCGTTGATCGCGTCGAGGTCAAATTCCCGCCGCGGCTGGTAGGGATTGCGCTCGATTTCGTCGACGGACACGTGGACCAGTTCAGACGATTCCGCTGCCGGCACAACCGGTGCCGAAGCCGGCGACTCCACCGGCGGTTCGGGATTCGAGTGGCCTAGTAGCGAATTCAGCCCGCGGCCCAAGCGCCGTTTCACTCCGCTGAGATCCTGTTGTTGGCCGTCCATCATTCAATCGCTCCCTGGTCCAATTCGCCGCAAAAGGAGGCCGACGAATACCCCGGCGCCCGTTCCACGTGAAACGGGCCGCCCAAATGGAAAAAACTGAAGTCGCAGAGGAGCGGGATTCTAACCGCCCTGCCGCTTTAGCAGCAAGATGACTTCTCCGCACCCAAAATCACCGTTTCACGTGTAACGCCACACGCACAAGCGGCCCCGAATTGATCATTCCCGATCGTGCCGGAGCCGCCGAATCCTTGCCCCTGCACGCAGGCATCTGATTCGTCAAATGGGTCTGATTGTGGCGACCCTCGTGTCTCGGACCGTTGCACGTGGAGCAGGGCACTCACCTACTTCCACGAGGGTTGCGCGGCTCGCGGTTCCACGTGGAACAGTCACTGAACTCCGTACACGTCCCGGTGGCACCGATTCCGATCGGTGTGCCGTAGCGACAAGAGGCTGGCTGCCCCGATTGCTCCGTAATCGCGGCCACTCGCCAGGTGATGGCCTGCTGTTTCACGTGGAACATTTACTGAACTTCGTACAGCCGCAGCGAGGCGGCCTCTGGTTCCGCGTACGGGTCGCCGGTTGACGCCTCGTTGCGACGTACGAGTTCGCTGGGGAGAAACTCGTACTCCTTGACCAGCGTCAGCCGGGGCTGGGCAGTCAGGAATTGGTCTGCGAACTGCGGTGTCGCATCAGCATGAGGGCCGGCGATCAAAAACGTCGGGTACTCCGGTACAGGC
This sequence comes from Planctomycetales bacterium, assembly GCA_028285345.1. Lineage (GTDB taxonomy): Bacteria > Planctomycetota > Planctomycetia > Planctomycetales > Planctomycetaceae > Symmachiella. The sequence continues at coordinate 3,262 of JANQPT010000008.1, read as the reverse complement.
GCATCAGGCTGTGCAAATCGCAGGCTGCTCACGGGAAGCGCCAAATCGACTCCCTGGCTGCGGAGCTGAAAATAGAGGCTCGGCTCGCCGTAGACATCCAACACAAAGTCTGCGCCACGTGAAACGCCCCGCTCGTCGAGCCGCCGCTCCACGTCATCCTTGATGGCGGCCGCCAGTCGCGCCATCCCCCGCCGATCCTGCCAGGCGACCGCCGCCGGGCGTGTGCCCCAGAACCAGGGCAAGACCGCCAGCAGCACGCCGCAGCAGACCGCCGCCCATGCCACACGTGTTGTGGTGGCGGACTCCTCCGTCCGCTCTCCAATCGCGGCGGCAAACATGGCGATCCCCGCGCCGCCGGCCAACCAAATTGCGACCAGCCACGGTAGCGTAATTCGCGGATAGGGCGTGTACAGCGGAGTCGCCACTGTCAGCCCGGCGATCCAGGCGACCAGCAGCCACACCGCCAACTGGCGCGCGGCCTGCCCATCCGACGGTTCCGAGTCGGCCGGACGGATGCGCACATTTCGCCACATCCAATAGACGGCGATCGCCGCCAAGACCACGCTGGAGCAGGAGATCGTCGCCAGCCCCCACAGCCCCGCCGCCAACGCGAGCACGGCCGGCTTCCGCCCGTACCCCAGCGACGCGGCCGCGGCGAGCGTCGCGACGCCCAGACTGAGGCTGCCGCTCAGACCATCCAACTGGCGGTGATGGATCAACTGTCGCCCAAGCGAATCAAACCAGCCCGCCGCCCCGACGACGTACTGCCGGTGATTGGCGGCCACCGGTCCGTAGCCGCCGGGCAATTGGTACCAGACCGGCACCCAGGCCAGCACCGCCGTGCCGACGATGATCAGCAGACAGACAATCGTCGGCACGATCCGCTTCCGGTCGCGCAGGGTCAACAACCATGCCGTCGCCCCCGCGACGCCGATCGCCAGCGGGAGCCAGCCGTTGTATTTCGTCCACCAGGCCAAGCCGGTCAGCAGCCCGGCCACGACCGCCCAGCTCTTGTCGCCGTCAGCCAGCGAACACCAGATCGCAAACACCGCCGCTGCCAACCACAAACAGAGCAACGGATCGGTCAGCGCCGTACGGCTGTAGAGAATGTGAATTCCGGACAGCGCCGCCAGCGCCGCGGCGGCCAGGCCGGCGGGCGTGCCAAACCAGCGTCCCGCCACGAATCCGACCAGCCAGACCGTCAGACCGCCGGCCAGCAGATTGACCGCGACGGACGCGATGTCCCCGACGCCCAGCGCCACCTGCGACCACTCGATGATCCCCGGCAGCAGCGGCGGCGCGAACAGGTGCCGGCTGGGATACGCGAACTCATAACTTTCGCCCGCAACCAGATTCGAGGCATAGACCCCCTCATCGAAATGCTCGACCGCGATCCGTCCGGGAAACAGCCCGCGCAGCAGGAACCCGGCAAGGACCGCCACGACCAGCGCAGCGGCCGCAAAACGGGTATGGTGAACGTCGTACATCGGAGAACGGGGAGTTCGGCGAGAAGGAGCTTCGATTCAGGGTGGTGCGGTTCCGCAATACAGGAAGTGATGATAACAGACGGGCGCGGCGTCCGTCTGCGGACTGGCGTATTCGACTTCGCGAAAGCCGGTCAGACGCGTGATCGAAGCACGAAACCGCTGGTGAAAGCGCTAATTAACTAGCAAGCACCGGCGACATCCGTCACACGCGCCGGCTGGAGCGGCAGACGGAGTAGGCGGCGACGCCAACCAGCACCACGACCACGATCGACTGGATCACGTAACTCGTCCCGCCCGACGAGTCCTCAGGCGCCGGCCGGTCGGGGCGGAGGGGACCTTGTTGTTGCGCAAAGATTTCAAAGGCCCGCGAACCGGCGGCATGCGCCTGCAGGTCGTACCACAAGGCGATCATCGCCGCGAGCGCCAGTCTGGCAATTCGAAACCGCTTGAACATCGTCTTCATCCCCAGTCGTTACTACTCGGAGTCATTGAGCGTCCGAACCCTCATAACAGATCCCGCAACGGGACCCGCAGCCGTCGAAATTCGCGGCTGGGTAAATCGACCGTTTCCCAGCTCGGCGAACGGGTCTTCATCGCATCTTGATAGGCGTCGGCCCAGACGCCGAAGAAGGCGTACTTCCGGCCGCGGAACTCGAACAGTTCGTCAAACAGCGGCCAGTGCGCTTCCTGCACCACATCGTAGGCAAAGGCGAGCAGCCCGCGAAACTGATCGCCGAAGACATTTTGCCACTGTAACAGTGCCGGGACATCCTCCGCCTCGGTCCAATTCTCCCACTTGTGGCCCTGCGTGCGGCCGGAGGGAAACCGCCGCCCCTTCACGTCGACCAGCAGATTGACGCTGCCGGGCGGGTGAACGATGAAATCGATCGATTTCAAGGACGCGTCCTCCAACACCGCCCGCCGCCGTTCATCGACAAACACGTAAGGGGTCCGCCGCTGCCTCAAAAATTCTTCAAACGCGGCATCGTAATGGTTGTGTCGCAGTCCCATCGGTTTCCCCTTCCGGCGCTGAAGTGGGTGACTTCCCTTCCGCGGAGGCGATCGATCCGTAGATTCCCGGCCGACATCTCCCAAAATATCCGTTGGCCGGAGACAAATCAATCTCGTTCGGGCGGCGCGACATTGGGCGGGTGTCGGACTTAGCGCAGAGCCGCGAAGGCGGGGAGACGCAGAGGGGTTTCACTCGTGGAAAGTCGAGACTTTCGATTGGGATCATTCGTCAGAACGGGAGTAAGAAACCTGAAGGGTTTTATGCGGACTATTACTCTCCGCACCTCAAAAGATCAATTCTCGACGGGACAAATGGTGCCTCCTGGACGTCGGCGATAACCTGCTCTCGAAATCCACCCTCTCCCGTTCGGCGTCTCCCCGGCTCTGCGTCTTCGCGTCTCTGCGTTAACTTCCAACGCGAGCGGACTTGCGGCGGATGGTGTCGACTGCTATAGGGCGTCTTCTCTCACTCCCAGCGGAACCATTCATGCGGATCGCACTTCTGTTCATTGCGGCGTTGTACGTGATCGGACCGGTATGCCCCCTCTTCGGTCAGGAAGCGGAGGAGGCTCTGTGGACCGTGCCGGGCGAAACGGCCGTGCAGGAACTTCGGCCCGTCGTCGAAGCCCAGCCGATAGCGAACTCTTCGGCTGGGTCGGTTCACATTGTGAGTCAGACGGCGGCACAGCGTGTGAGCGATTCGGACGGCGCGCGACCGGCCGTCGCGCGATTCGGAACGGTGCGAGGTCCGGGGTACTCGGCGG
>JANQPT010000055.1 GCA_028285345.1 Planctomycetales bacterium | reverse complement strand
CGACGCCGGTGACCGACCAAGCGACCGATCTGGGACTCGTCCGCCAGTCGATCCGTATCGGCGCGCCGCTCTGGAAACGAGAGGGGGATCTGGCGCTGCTCAGTCTGAAGCTCGAGCATTCCCTCTTCTTCACCGAGGCGATTCTGCCCGATACCGGGAGAGATTTTCCGGACGAGTTGTGGAACATCAATTTCGGGCTGAATCATCTGCACACATTCGACAACGGTTGGAAGAGCGGGCTGATCACGACGTTCGGTTCGGCGAGCGACCGGCCGTTTCACAGCTTCGACGAGATCCGCTTCGGAGCGATCGGCTTCCTGGAAGTGTCGGCGCGACGTGATCCCGATTCATGGAAGTTTTCGATCTTTTACATGCCGTTTTCCGATCTGCCGTTTCCGATTCCGGGCCTGGCGTATGTTTGGCATGCGTCGGATGAGCTGGTCGTCGATCTGGGCATCCCGTTCGCACTCAATTGGACGCCGACGGATGATTTCATGATCAGCATCTCGTATACGCCGCTGTATAACGTCGATGCGCTCATGAAATACCTGCTGACTGAGGATGTCCAGCTCTACGGCGGCTTCGAGACGGTCCGCGAGTCGTACTATTTGTCCGACCGGCCCGATTCGTCAGACCGCTTTTTGAGTTCCGAGCAGCGGGTCATCGGTGGCGTCCGTTTCGACATCCGGCGAAATGCCGTGCTCGATCTGAATGCCGGTTATGCCTTCGGCCGGTTTTACGGCGAGGGGGGCAACGATCGCGCGAGCGTCGATGATTTGGTCCAAGTGGGCGACGGCGCCTTTCTCGGCGGCAGCCTGACCGTGCGGTTTTAGATCTTCCCGCACCAGATCGCGGATCGCAGATTCGACAGGGGGCGCCGCTGGGTGGCACAAGAACTGTGCACCGGCAGGCGAAGAGAGTCGTAGCACGGCGTCGCGTGCACGACAAATGCGCCGTTCGCGGTCAACTGGGTTGCGAATCGATCACGACGGACCGGCCGGACTGCGCGGCGTCGTAGATGGCAAACACGGTCCACAACGCCCGGAGGCTCTCCGCGTTGCTGATGGGGGGTGCGGTCATGTTGGCACAAGCGGCGACGGCGGCGCGGACGAAGGGCGTGTAGCCCCGCGGCTGTTTTGAACCGGTCCAGGTGGTGACCTCCGCCTTTGGTTGGGACCGCGTGCTGTACCAGCGGAGGGGCGAATCGGCCATCGGTTCCAGATGCAGCCAGCCGGCCGAACCCCAGATTTTGATATGGGAGTGGTAACCGCGATCAAGGTAGTACCCGGAGGTGATCGTGCCCAAGCTGCCGTTGTCATAACGAAACGCCGCCGCCGCTGCATCTTCCACGTCGATCGGCTGACCGCCGACATTGGCCGTGAAACCGGCGACTTCCGTGACGGACGACCCGGTGAGAAACATCGACAGATCGAGCCAATGAATTCCCAGCCAGAGGAGATGTCCGCCGCCGGCGCGGTCTTTGTGGGCAAACCATTTCTTATGGTAGGCGGGCCGGGTGAGCCGGGTTTGGTCGGCAACGAGGTGTAGCTCGACGGCGTAGATCTTGCCGAGTTTCCCTTGCGAAACCAGCTGGCGGGCGGCGGTGATTTCCGGATTGATGCGGTTGGCCAGCGCGAGCATCAAATTGCGGTGTTTGGCGTCCGCTTTGCCGACCAGCGGGACAAAGTCCTGCACGCGGACGCAGGCGGGCTTTTCGGCGAAGACGTGGCAGTCGTGATCGAGAGCCTCATCGATCACCGGCGGGGCCAATTTGGCCTCCATCGTCACCAGAGCGAGCGCGGGCCGGGCGTCGTTGAGAAGCTGCTGCGGATCGCGAAACTCGCCGGCCAGCTTTGCGCCGAGGACTTCTCGCGCGTCTTTGTTCCACACCGAATCGGGATCGGCGATCACGACTTCGCCGCAAGCGGGGGCTTCGGCGAGCGCCGTCAGGTACGACTTCACATGAGCGCCGCCGCCATGTGTGAGGAGTCCCACTTTGATTTGATCGGGCATGTTAGAGACCTGCTGTTGTCGGTGGACGACGTGCGATTTCGCGACGTGGGGAGTGCGTGTGACTCACTCTATTTGACCCAAGCGCGGTCGCTCTGGCAATATCCTGGGGCTGACAATTGACCTGTTGGGTGCATTCCCTGGTTTGCCGTTGGCATGCAATCTGTGCAGTGAGCTGATCCTGAAAGTCATCGGGATTTGCTCAAATTGAGAAATCTGCAATGCCTTCGTTATGGATGATCGGCCGTCACCGAAGTAGCAGAAGGCATACGTAAGGGTGTCTGGAGATGATTACTACAGCCGCGGCCGCCATCCCGTTTCACTTGAAATGTACATCGTCATGCCAAGGGTGGCCGCGATTGCGAAGCAATCGGGGCAGGCTTTGCCTGCAAGAGGCTGCAATTTCATCGCCAAAATTTCTTTCGTTTGCGCCAGACAGGGAACGGTGAAATTGCGGCCTTCTGTGCCTGCGGCACCCCGATTGCGTTGCAATCGCGGCCACCCGAGAGAGTCTTCATTGTCGCCCGCATTCCAGGGAATGCACCCTGACCTGTTCGGCCAGTTGGGTGACTCGCACTCCGTCATTTCCACGAGTCGGCAGACGAGCCTTTTTCAGGAGATCGCCGTAATCGCCCGTTGATTCTGCGTGTCGGCAGCTTTAGCTACGGTATAATCTCCGAAGTCGCGCTCGATCGACCATGCTCTGCAACAATCGCCGATCCCGCTATGTCCCAGCCGCAATCTTCGTCGTTAATGCACGGGCGATGGCTGGTGGTGGCGGCGGCATTGATGTGGAGCAGCAGCGGGGTGATCATCAAGAGTCCGCCGCTGGAACGGCTGATGCCGCATGCGGATCGAGGACCGGTGATCGCCTGTTATCGTGCGGCCGTCGCGGCGATCTGTTTGCTGCCGTTTGTGCGCTGGAGGACCGTCCGCTGGCGGCCGCTGTTGGTGCCGTTGGCCGTCTGTTTCGCGGCGATGAACGTGCTGTTCATCTCGGCGATGACCTACACGACGGCGGCCGCCGCGATTTTTCTGCAGTACACCAGCACGTTGTGGGCGTTCCTGTTCGGCGTGCTGTTCTTAAAGGAGCCGCTCGACCGGCGGAATCTCATCACGCTGGGTTTTGGATTGGCCGGTATCGTTTGGATCGTCGCCGCGGACTTTAACGGAGAGCGATTTCTGGGCACGCTGTTGGGGCTTTCCAGCGGATTGGCCTACGGCGGAGTTGTGGTCTGTCTGCGCGCGTTGCGCGACGAGAACTCGGCTTGGCTGATCACCTTATGCCACATCGTCAGTTGTGTGATATTGCTGCCGTGGGTTCTCGCGCGGACGATGACCGTCGACGGTCCGCAGTGGAGTTTGATCGTGCTGCTGGGAGTCGGCCAGATGGCGATTCCTTACATCCTGTTCTCGCGGGGAATCGGGAAAATCCCCGTTCAGGAAGCGGCGCTAATTCCCTTGTGTGAGCCGATTTTGAATCCGCTCTGGGTTTGGCTCTGCTGGGGGGAGCGGATCCCGACACCGACGCTCATCGGCGGACTGTTGATTCTAATGGGACTGGTATTGAGATACGCAGCCCTCGGCCGAACTCGCATGCCGTCGAATTGAGAATTGTGTTAGGCTGCGCCGGAACACTCCGAATTGACGATGGGTGGCTGGGGTCGAGCGAAGCGAGCCCCCAGTTTAAGAACCGTCGAATTGAGGAATCTGGTCGAGTACAGGGCAGAGTCGAAGTCAACCATGCTGGCAAACTCTGGAGTCGTCCGGCACAGCCGGACCTACTGAACTCATTAGGCTGCAGGCCTTAGGCGATAGGCTTTAGGGATAGACGTTGAATGTGTTTCCTAAAGCCTAAAGCCTAATGCCTAAGATAATCGCCGGCTCGCGCTCGGCGGCTAAAGTTTTCCGACAGAGCCAAATTTTCCAGAATGCTGATTCAAGGATGAAGACGCAATGGCGAACTTTCGCGGACACATTACGACGAGCGCACTTTTGGGGATTGGGTACGGTGTCGGAGCGACGTTTGGGTTTGGCTTCACGCCGATGCAGGGCGCCCTGGCGGGTTGCCTGACTGCCGTCGGCGGATTGCTGCCGGACCTTGACCTGGAGCACAGCACTCCGTCCCGCGAGTTGTTTGCACTCACAGCGGCGGTTGCGCCGCTGGTTTTGATGCCGCGGCTGTTGGTCTGGGGCGGGAGTTTTGAAGCGGCGATGGTCTCGGCGGTGCTGATCTATTTGGTCGTCCGCTACTTCGGGGCATCGATCGTCGGCATGTTGACCGTGCATCGCGGCATGTTTCACAGCATTCCGACGATGTTCATCGTGGCGGAATTGGTGTTCCTGGGCTATCGCAGCGACGAACTCGAAGTCCGCCTGCTGATGGCGGGCGCGGTCGCGGCGGGGTTTTTGTCGCACTTGATATTGGACGAACTGTTTAGCGTGCAGTTCAACGGAATCCGGGTCAAACTGGCCAAATCAGCGGGCAGCGCGCTCAAATTTGTGGGGTCCAGCATGGTGGCCAACCTGACGACTTACGTCATTCTTTGTGCGCTGACGTATGGGGTGCTGATCGAGAGCGGTTGGATGGAATCGCCCGTGCCCGAACCGACCGGCGGGCTGTTTCAGCAGGTCGAACGGGCGACCGAGACGATGATTCGCTAGCAGCACCGGGTGGTTGATTACGGGGCGGGACCCCCGCTGGAGCAGGGGGCTGACGGGCGGTGGAATTGCGGCGGCGGTGGTTGTTGCGGCGCAGCGGTCGCTGTAAGCTCGATGGGATAACCGTGTCCCGTTTTCTTTGAGGAGCGACGTTATGCGCCGGCCCGTGACCGCTTCGTTGGCTGGGTTGTTGTTGCTTGTGGTGACGCCGTTTGCAGTCGCCGAAAATTGGCCCGCTTGGCGGGGGGCGGCGGGAACCGGGATCTCAGTTGAGCACGATCTGCCGAGCGAGTTCGGGCCCGAAGAAAACGTACACTGGAAAACGCCGCTGCCGGGTGAGGGCAATTCGACACCGATTATCTGGGACGGGCACGTGTTCGTGACCTGTCCCCGCGACGGGGGCAAAGTACGGAGTCTGATCGCGATCGACCGTGATTCCGGAGAGCCGCTCTGGAGTTATGACGTGGCGTACGCCGCCGAGGAGACGACGCATCGCGACAATCCGTTTTGCTCCGGATCGCCCACGACGGATGGCGAACTGGTGTACGCCGCGTTCGGCTCGGCGGGCGTCGTTGCCTGCGACTTTGAAGGAAACAAGATCTGGCAGCGGGACCTGGGAAGCTTAACCCACCACTTCGGACAGGCGACGACGCCGGTGCTGTACCGCGGTCTATTGATCATCCATCGCGGTCCGGGCGAACCGACGCATATCGTTGGGCTGAACAAACGGACCGGCGAAACGGTGTGGGAGACTCCCGAAGTCGGCAAGAACGACAAAATCTATGGTTCCTGGTCGACGCCGGTGATCTATCGAGTGGGCGACCGCGACGAGTTTGTGCTCTCCATGCCGGGCGAAGTGAAGGGTTATGATCCGTTGACCGGCAAGGAAAAGTGGAAATGCGCCGGTTTAGGCCCGAGCAACTACGCCGACACCGCGGTGGGGGAGAACATCTTGATCGGCGTGAGCGGATTTCAAAAGTCGATGATGGCTGTGCGTATGGGGGGCGAAGGAAATGTGACGGAGACGCACCGCATGTGGCACGTGCCGCGGACGCAACAGCGAATCGGCTCGGGCGTGATCAGCGACGGCTACTTGTACGTTTCCAACGCAACGGGAATTGCCGAGTGCATTGATGTGTCGGACGGCAAGACGGTGTGGAAGGAGCGGCTGGGGGGCAAGTTGTGGGGTTCGATTCTGATGGCGGGCGACCGGCTGTATGTCAGTAATACCGAGGGGGATATTTTTATCCTCAGGGCCAGTCCGCAGTTTGAGCGGATTCGTAAGATATCAATGGGCGAGCAAATGAAGGCGGCACTGGCCCCGTCGGACGGTCAGTTCTTCATCCGGACATATGAGAACTTGTATTGTGTGGGGCAGCGACGGCAATGATCGCTGGCTTCTGAAAGGCCGTTGAGACATTGCTTGAGACCGCGGCCTGACGTTGAACTCCCGCACGGACTTATTTTGTTGCGTGATGAACGGGGTTCTGATACAGGTGGAATGAAGCGGCCACTCGCTATGCCGCCGCTGTCGTTCGTCGATTCGACCCTATTCTCCACGGAACCCCCATGTCCACGTCCGATGTGCTCGATCAAATGCGGTCCCGGATTCTCGCGGAGTATCCGTTTCTGTTCCTCAGGACTTGGGAAGAACGCCGCTGGCAGAAGGAACTGCAGGGGCTTGCGGATGAGATTGAGCGGGGGCTTGTGGTTTGGACCGCGACGACGGGAGCGGATACGGCGCCCGATGGCGACGACAAAGAAACTCGGGATCCGATCTCGTTCTTGGAGTCGATCAGCCGCTACCCGTCGCAGCATTTGTTTTTGATCAAGGACTTCCACCCGTTCTTGGAGGACCGGCAGGTCGTGCGTCTGTTGCGCGATATGGCTCCGGTGCTGGCGCGGGAACAAAAAGCGTTGCTGTTTTTGGGACCGGTGGATGAGGTTCCACTCGAATTGCAAAAGGATGCCAGCCGCATTGAATTGCCGCTGCCGGGGATTGCGGAGCTGCGCGGCGAATTGACCGCTGTGCGGAAACGGCTCAAGCGGGAGACCGGAACGAAACTGTCGATCTCCGCACAACAGGAGGAGCATCTGCTGCAAGCGGTGTTGGGACTGACCGCCGGCGAAGCGCACCACGCGCTGACGCTGGCGCTCTCCGGCAGGAGCGAAATCGAGGACGAGGTGTTCGATCAGCTGGTGGGCGAAAAGAAACAAATGATCGAAGGGTCCGACCTGCTGGAATTCTTTGATCTGCAGGAGGGAGTCGGCGACGTGGGCGGGCTGAACGGGCTCAAGGAGTGGATTCTCCGCCGCAGCTCCGCGTTTACCGAACGGGCGCGCGAACAGGGTGTGCCGATGCCCAAAGGGGTGTTGTTGCTGGGGGTGCAGGGTTGCGGAAAGAGCTTGACGGCCAGGGTCACTGCCCGCGCGCTGAGCTTTCCGCTAATCCGCCTCGATGTCACCAAGCTGCTCGACAAGGATCGCGGTTCTTCGGAGAAGAACATGAGCGACGTGCTGCGGCTGATGGAGACGATTGCCCCGGCAGTGCTCTGGTTGGACGAAATTGAAAAGGCGTTTGCCGGTGCGGACGAAGATATCAACCGCGATTCGACCATGGCGCACTTGATGGGGCAGTTTTTGATCTGGATGGGTGAGCGGACGGCGCCGGTGTTTGTGGTGGCGACCGCCAATTCAATCGCCAACCTGCCGCCGGAGATGCTCAGGCGGGGGCGTTTTGACGAGTTGTTCTTCATCGATCTGCCCAACTTTCACGAACGCAAAGCGATCTTTGATATCCATTTGGAGAAGCGGGGCTGGAATCCGGAGAACTACGATACTGAAAAACTGGCCGCCAAGACCGAAGAATTCAGCGGGGCGGAAATTGAACAGATCGTCAGCGCCGCGATCGTGGATGCTTTCGATGAGGGAAAAGTGGTCACGCAGAAAGACCTGCTGGTCAGCCGGGAACAGACCGTGCCGCTCTCGACGACGATGCGGGAGGAGATTTTTGAATTGCGGGAATGGGCCCGCACGCGGTGTCGACAGGCGACCTCAGACAGCCGCGTGGCGCAAATGTTGGACGAGGAAAAACGTCGGGGCCATACGATCGCCGAAGCCGCGGGACCCTCAAAAGAGAAGTGGCGGGAATTGGCCCAATACGGCCAGTTGAAAGGGGCGCTGGTGGAATTTGTCCACATGCGGGACAACGTCACGTTTGCCCAACTGCAGGCCGAGTTTGCGGATTACTTGGAGACCGCGGGCGAGCAGGGTTTGGCGCTGAAGTCCGATCCGAATGTCGTGCTGTGGGTCGGCATGAGCCAGGAGCTGTGCGAGTTGCTGTCGAAATTGATTGCGGCAAAGCGGTTGTACTTGCATCCCGCGGAGAAGCATGTGCGGGAGTCGATGGAGCCGCTAGCTCGGTTAACGATGCTGCCGGAGTTGCCGCTGGATCCGCTGAAACATCCAGGCTGGTTGCCGGTGATCGTGCGTGACTTGCCCCCCGAGATGGGCAGCGGCCGTTTTGCCCGCGTTGCGCGGATGATGTTGAGCCGATGAGGCTGATGAATCACCGGCGGAATCAGGCGGCAGTTTCTAGTTACCGCCGCGCCGTAACTAAAATCAACGAGAAAATTTCGCCACAGATTCACACGGATTGAACACGGATTTTGATGGATCCCAAGCCGACCGCTTGCGGTCGTGCGCGGCGGACTTTGAGAGAACACGAACGGTTTTCGTTTGATACGGCAAGTGCAACAACTGTTACTGTCAAGAATTGGGCAGCCGACGGCAATTTAAACGGCAGCAATCACGGGTGGCGTCATTGAAGTCGATGTTCAACAGTTTTTAACTGTCGCTCACCAAGAATCGTCTGTCGAAGGACGTGGGTTAGTTTGAGTTTTGCGTTGCCTCAACCGGGACCTTGACCTTACGCTTGGATTTGATTTCAGCGAAGCAGTCGAGAGAGTCTATCTGGCCAGACCTGACCAGTTGATCGAGGTATGCCTTGCTTCACGTGTGCGGGGGCCATAGAAGCGAATGAACGGTTGGAGCGATCCGACAGGCCCGTTCCCAAACGCCGTCGACCCGGAGGATCCGGTTCTGATCTCCGCCGCGTGCAACGGTCAACAATATGACGGCCAAGATGCCCCAAAACCACTTCTTGCGCATTTGGTGTTGCTTCAGATATTGAATCGAATACCCCGCCGCCGCGCACCCATTTACGCAGTCTCTCCAGCATTCGTTGGAGCGAGCTATTGAGCCGCTCGAGAAATCGCTAAATTGATCAAATTGAGGTAATAAGACCATGACGACACCTTGATTTGACAGGAACTTAAGAGGAGCAATAATGCCGGGACTTTGTTTCCGCCGGTCACTGATCGTGATTGGCTGGTTTGTGATCGTGGGCACAACTCACATGAACGTAGTGCGAGCGGATGAGCCGCGGACTTTGCCGCTGATCGTCGCCCATCGCGGCGCTTCGCATGACGCCCCGGAAAACACGCTGGCCGCATTCCGGCTGGCCTGGGAACAAGGGGCCGACGCGATTGAAGGCGACTTTCATTTGACCGCTGACGGGCAAATTGTCTGCATTCATGACAAGACGACCAAGAAAAGAGCGGGAACAGACTTGGTGGTAGCCAAATCGACATTGGAGGATTTGAAACGGCTGGATGTGGGACGTTGGAAGCATCCTCGCTACAGCGGCGAACAAATTCCTACGTTGCGGGAAGTGCTCGATGTGGTACCGGACGACAAGACGATTCTGATCGAGATCAAATGCGGTCCGGAGATCGTGCCCGCGCTGAAGGAAGTTCTGACGCAGGCGGCACTCAAACCGGCGCAGACGATTGTGATTGCATTTGACGAGAACGTCGTCGCCGCGACGAAGCGGCAGATCCCCGGAATCAAGGCGTATTGGCTGACCGGATATAAGGAAGACGATCGCGGGGCATTCAAACCGACGCCGCAAACCGTGCTGCAAACGTTGCGGCGAACCGGAGCGGACGGCCTGGACACGCAGGCCAAACGGCAGGTCATTGACAGCGAGTTCGTCAAGATGCTCCGCGACGCGAAGATGGAGTTTCACGTGTGGACGGTGAACAAACCAAGCGACGCCGCTTATTTTCGACGGTTGGGAGTCGATTCGATCACGACGGACCGGCCGGCGTTTTTGCGCGAACGACTCAAGTGACGTCGCCGCTTCGCTGCAACGCGCGGCGAGACGCGATTACGGCTTGGCCCACAGACCGCGGCCGGGTGTTCTGCGGCGGACGTGGTCCCGAATACGCTGCTGAATCGTTGAGGGACGGTTGGCCACCGACCGGGCGGGCTTTTCGTAGTTGGTCAGTTCGATCATCTTTTGGTAGTCGTCTTGATCGTCGTACGTCGACGGCAAACTGACCGACTCACCCTCCTTCTCTAATGCTTGCTTCGGCTCGCGGGCGGGAAGCGGTTCCGGTTCGGGTGCGGGCACCGGCGGCAGTTTGTTCGGCGGCGCGGGAGCCGGAGGGAGGTCTTCCGGCGGAACGGGGGTTAGATTCAGTTCGGACGGCTCACCCAATGAGGGGAGTTCATTCGACTGCGGCGGCACAACTTCGTTGACCTCGCCGGCAGTGGGCGCCGCGGGAAGCTGATAGTCGTCCAAGCAATCGGCGTTTTCGAGCCACTTCAGATCATTCAATCTACGGCGTTCATCCCAACCGGTATCGACCAGTTCGACAAACCCGGAGGGCTTTTTGATTTCGCGAAAATCGAGTCCGCCGCGGAGCGTGATTCCATTCTTGGGCCAGCAACAGCAGCCGGCGCACGGGGCAATCACGATCACCGAGCACAGCAGTTTCAGCAGCGTAACGGACTTCATCAACAACCGCCTCCAGCTCTCCCATCAGTCGATTCAACGCCGTCAACAATTACGCGGGCGCAGGCCGATGATCACGACGCGCCGCCGCGCGTCAGATGTGATCGGCTGCTGGAAGAATTGAGAGACAGCCGAAGCCCGCCGCACTAGCGCGATGTGCATTTGTCCAACTACTTGGCCGGAACTGTTTTCGCGACTGGCAATGTCTCGGCATTTCGCGACTCTTCAGTGAATTGCCCAGTTTGACGGCAGGTGGGGTCGGCTAAGGCTGTGTCATCCCCAATAACTGGGGTAGCAGAAGTCGTGAGACTTCAGGACGTTCAATCGGTGTAGGCAGGTTTCCGAACTCTCACGAGTTCGGCTACGCTGCAGTTGAGGCTCGGCAGAGCTCTAGTCGAAATAGCCGCACGATTTGAGTGTGTCGACACTGTCCAGCACGCGCTGCTGGTATTGCTCCAGAGACAATTCTCCTTCGCCGCGGATCCCTTCCAGCTCCAGGCTGTAAGGTCCGCGGAAACCGCTGTCGCGCATGATTTGAAGCACTTGCAGAAAATCGACGGCGCCGCCGTAACCGAGCGCCGGGAAGTACCATTCGCCCGGCGTGCCCATGCAATCCTTGAGATGCAGATGCTTCACATAGGGACAGACTTTGGCGAGCGCGACCTCGCAACAGACGTTCGTGTTGTAGTAGAACAGATTCGCCGTGTCGAAATTGAGTTTCAGATGCGGATGATCGAGATCCTGCATCGTGCGCAGCATGTAGTGGTGGTTGACGCAAATCCCCGGATGCGTTTCGAAGCAATAGATGATGCCTTTGCCGGCCGCATAGTCGCCGATTTGCCGCAAATTGTCGTAGAGTTGCTCGAGTTGCTCGTCATCCTCGGCCTCCCCGGCTCCGCCCACGACGAGCGAGACACCCAATTCCGCCGCCAAGTCGAGTTTGCGCTGAGTGACGTCGACAACTTGCGGATCGAGCGGATTGCCGCTGGTGATATTGCAACTGGAGAGTTTCAGACCGTGGTCGTTGAGCATCCGGCCGACCAGGTTTAAGTCCTCAGGGGTCGACTCCGTGGTCACGAGCGGTTCATCGCCGAAGATCGATTCGGTGCCGGCGGTCCGAATCGGCAATTCCAGGTATTCCAGACCGGCGTCGCGGAGGTTTTCGATGGCGCCGCGAGCGCCGAAGCGTCCGTAGCTGTTGGTGAAACATGAGATGATGGCCTGCATAAAACCTCCCGATCGAGCAGCGGCCTGGCGCGGCCGCCTTGCGGTCGAATTGTGTCAATCTCCATTCTGGCGGCGCAGTGTTGTTTCGGCAATCAACTTGGGGAGTCGAGCGCGTCGAGCGGTCTGCCGCAACGCGCATGGGATTGACCGGGGTAGATTTCGGCCCGATAATGAGAGTAATCAGGACCGTTCACCTCTGCGCGACTTGAATTTCACCATGCCCAGCTGGCTCGCCAAGGCCAAGGCCGCGTTAAAGCCTCCCGAACCCAAGCAGCCCGAGCCATTTCGGCTGGAGTGTGTGTGCGGAGAGGTTTTCGAAGGGACGCGTACGCACAGGGAACAGCGACTCACCTGCCGGATTTGCGATTCGGAATTGTTCGTGTTGCCCGAGAGTGTCTATCCAGTTCCCAAATTGCCGGTTTCGCCTCTGCGCAAGCAGCAACGTGCCGCCCCCGAGCCTGAGTCTGAGCCTGAGCCTGAATCCGCCCCCGCCGATGAAGCGGAACTTGCGGGGCCGGCCGACCAAATCAAAATCCAGCCCAAGCCAAAGCCGAAACCGCGGCCGCAACCGCGATCGGCGGAAGCAGACAGCGAGCCCAAACCGGATGCGATTCCGGCACAGACGATTGCGATTGATCATCGGCGGGGCATTTGGGACCGTCGTCGGTTTTCACGTCGGATGATCACTCCGTTTCGCGCACTTCTGTGCGGGATTCTCGCGGTCGTAGTCATCACCGGCTACGCGATTATTCATTCGCGCAATATTGAGCGGGCCCAAGTGATCATGGTCGAAGAGGAACGAGCCGGGCGGGCGGCGCTTGAGGAGGGAAGCTTGGCAAAGGCGGCCGAGTCGTTTGAAAAACTGCACGACGCGTTAATCACGTTGGGCAGCGACGATCAGCAGTCGCGGGCGCTGTTGCAACTTTGCTACGAAGTCCGCGCCGCGAATAATCTGATTCCCAATTCGCTGTATGAGATGATCACGGAAGCGATCGACAAGAGCAATGGGGACTCATACGGGAATTGGGACGATGCGTTCGATTTTGCCTACGAAGGGAAGTGGATCGTGCTGGAAGCGCCGGTTCCCACGGATATTACCGTCGATGAGATGAAGTTTGACATTCCATTGATCGTCTCCGACGAGTCCGCAGTGGTCGTTGCGTCGACTGATGATATTCAGGCCAGCGACCTCGGGGCTGCGGGCGAGACAATGATCATTGCCGGACAATTGCAATCCTGTATTGCGGAGACGGAGGATGGGCGAACGTGGGTGGTCCATCTCGAACCGGGCACGGTCTTCTTGTGGTCCAATCTTCAGACATATGAGCTGTTGGGATTCGATGCCGACGATGTGATCCAAGACGTCTTAGCGGAGCAGACGCGGCGTATGGGAGGTGAGCCATGAACGGCCGTTGGATGATGACCTTTGTTGTATTGGGGGTCGTGCTGCCCGCTGCCGCTCAGCACGCTTCCGCGGCGCCGCTGCGCAGTTTTACCGTTGAGCAATTCAACGAGTCGTACAAGAAGTGGGTGGGGCGGGACGTCCGGGTTTCGGGACGGCGATCGTCGTTCGGGCCGCATCAGATTCGGCTGCTAAAATGCGATGTTCCGTTTCGGTCAAAGTTTCGATTGAAAAAGCCGCAGAAGGATTTCACTAACGTCCAGATCGACGGGCGGGTGATGCGGCGGGGACGGAATTACTTTGTTCAGATTCGCGGTTTTCACGTCATCAAAAGCGATGAGCAGCAATTTGAGTCCCGGAAATCGCGGATGAATCGCAATTCCGCAGCGGAGTGGTACGACCTTGCCAAGTGGGCCGAGCAATTGGGGCGGTTTTATGATGATGCCAAGCTGCTTGAACTGAGCCGGGAGGCGAACGAGCGGGGGATTGACGCGGGTCGCCGAGCGGCCCGGGGCAAGGACGCCACGGCGCTCAAAAAACTGGCCGTCACCGCTAAGGATTTTGATTTGCCGGAGTCGCTGCAACTGAGCCTGTTGCACGAGGCGTACGTCCTAATGCGGCAGCAGGCTAAGAATCAAGGTGACTTTGAACGGGCGATTTCCGGCGTCTCCCGCGATCTTCCCGGTTGTGAAACGCCTCTGCAGAAATTCAACACGGACCTGCGAAAACAGTATGAAAGTGATCCGCTGGCAACGTACGAGCAGACGAGCAGCGGCCGCCGAAAACTGCTGCACCGCATGCTGATGGCGGAACTCGTGTTGGCCAGTTTGCAGTCCGAACTCGACAAGAACTTCGCGAACGGATTTGAAATCGCGAACAACATCGAACAGGAGATTCCCGAGTACCGCGATCTGGCACAGCAGTACCGCAAGCAAGCGCTCGCGGCGCGAACTCGAGAAGTGGCGACGCTCTCCAAGAGTGAAATCCTCGCTTTGAAGCAGGATTACGAATCGCAGCAGCAGCCGAAAAAAGGGGCCGAGGTGTTCGAAGCCTGGTTGGAGGTGCGATTACGGCGCCTTGACTCAGACGACATCACCGGGTTGATCAACGTGGCCGATGAATTTGCCGATCGGCTGGACCGCCCCGATCGCGCGGCGAAGTTGCTCATCAAAGCCGATCGCCGCAACGCCGACGATCCGCAAATCGCGGCGAAATTGGAACAGCTCGGTTATCGGAAGAAGCGGGGCAAGTGGGTTTCGGAGATGGCGGACGAGGAGGAGGAGAAATCGGAAATCGAGCTGGCGATGCAGAAAGGCTTGCTGATCAAGGGCATGACGGCCGTGCAGGTCCGCAAGACGCTGGGGGTTCCGCTGAAGCGGCTGCGCATGGCCAGCCAGGGCGCGATCAGCGAAGTCTGGACGTATGAAACATCACCCATCACGCGGATGGTTGTGTTCTTGAGACGGCAGTCGAACAATCGCGAGTCGCGGGTCGTTGAATTCGGCGAAGTCAAAGCGGCCAGGTCCGCAGAGCCGGCTTTCTAGCGATGTCAAAACCGAATGATTTGACGCACGATTCAGTGATGCTCCTTGAGGATCGCTCATGTGTGAAATATCGTTGGTGCGAGCGAGGTTTTTGTAAACCGCCGTCGGAGAAGAATGGTGACAAAAGAAACGGAGTGCCGCTGCGGGCATCGGATTCAAATCCCTGACGATTGGGACTCAGCCACAACGACCTGCCCGAATTGCGGAAAAACGGTTGCGTTGGAAATTCGAGGGAATCGCGCGGCCGACCGTGCTAAACTATGTCCCGTTTGCGGCAAAAAACTGCTGCCGCACGAGAACTGGTGCACGCGCTGCCGCGCGCCGCTGAAAGATTTGCTCAAACTGCGCAGCAATCCCGAAGAGGCGGCCCGCACCGGGCTATGCCCCTCCTGCGGCCACAAGTTACTGCCGAAGGAGACGGCATGCCGAAATTGTCATGTGGTGGTCGAGGATTTCTTGAAGCAGATCCTCTCCGGCGATTCGACCGGAGCCGTCCCCTTTTGCAGGACGTGCGGGAAGCAACTCTTGCCTAAAGAGACCGCTTGCCCGCAGTGTAAGTCGCCGGTTCAAATCGACGGCGGGACCGAAACGGTTTGATCGGCGTACGCTTTCTTGAACCTAGCTGAGCAACTCGCGGCGCAGTTTTCCCGTTCCCGTAATCGGCACGGGGCGGCCTAAACGGTCCGGCACGGTGGTGTCGGGGGCGATCCCGAGTTGATGAAACGCCGTCGCCAAGATGTCCTTGGGCGAGAGAGGCGTACTGACGACGTCGCCCGCAATGTCGTCTGTGCTGCCCACGACCCGCCCCGCGGCGATTCCGCCGCCGGCGAAAATCGCCGAGTAGGCCCGCGACCAGTGATCGCGCCCCCCGCCGGGACGGTTATTCAATTTCGGAGTCCGCCCATGTTCGCTGAAGCAGAGCACCAGTGTGTCATCTAACAATCCGCGTTGCTCAAGGTCATGTATCAGCGACGAATATGCTGCATCGAAACCAGGCAGCAGGACTTTCTTCAATCGCGGGTAATGGTATTCGTGTGTATCCCAGGAACCGTTGTTGTACTTCCAAGAATCCCAGAACACGGTCACAAACCGCCCGCCCGCTTCAATCAGCCGCCGCGCCGCGAGCGTCGCTTGGCCGAACAGCGTCATGCCGTACGCCTGCCTCACGCGGTCCGGTTCCGACTGCACGTCGAGCGCCGTCCGGACGTTGTTCGAAGTCAGCAATGAGTAGGCCAATTGCTGCTGGCTGTCGTAGCTCTCCGCCCGCGGCGAACGATCGATCAAGGCACGGGTCTGTTCGAATTGCCGCAACAACGAGCGGCGATCCTCTAGCCGCCGCGGCGTTACGCCGTCTCGAAACTTCGTCGCCGATATCGTTAACCGCTCGCGGGGGTCGATCTCGCCGTTGGGATCGTAGAAATGCTCACTCGATCCGCTTTCCCCGCCCAAATTGGGGACGACTTTGATGCCCCGCGCGTTGAACTCCGTCCAGACCGGATCGTACTTGGTGCCTAAGAAGGTCCCGTAAGGACCGGCGAGCGGAAAGTAGTTCGCCTTGGAGTGCAGCAAGTACGGCAGCGCGATATTGCGCGGCACGTTGGGTGTCGGTTCGCCATTGCGCTCGGCAAGATAGTCGACGACCGACCCGATAAAGGGCCATTGGCGCGGATGCCTTGGTTTGGCTTCGATCTTTGTATCAACGTTGGGAATCCCCGACATGGCGTAGACGGTGCCGTGTAGTGGGTAGGGATGCACCATCGACCGGACGATGGTCGTCCGGTCGAGCAGTTGAGCGGTCTTGGGCAGACCCTCGCCGATGTTGACGCCGGAGAGGCTGCTCTGGATCGCGCCCATCTCACCGCGAACTTCCGGCGGGGCTTGCGGCTTGGGGTCGAACGTCTCGTGCTGCGCCGGCGACCCATAGAGATACAGCAGAATGCAGCGTTTCGCGCGGCCGAAGCCGGGCGACGATTCGAGCGTGGATGCCTGAGCCCGTTTGAGCGAGAAGAAGTCGCCCAGTCCCAAGCCGAACAAACCAAGCCCGCCCACGTGCAACAAATCGCGGCGGGTGAGGCCGTTGCAGAGCCGTTTCGCGGAACCAAGCAGCCGCATCATGAATTGGGTCTCCACCGTGTGCTTTGCGCGGGTTCGATTCTACGGTGCAGAGACGCGGTCGGTCAAGAAAAACCGGCACGGTTCCCAGATAGCGACGATACAGACTCGACTAACGCTTAAAGTGGCAACTCACGTCAAATGCGGTTACTCAATCAGTGGGGCCCATCTCGCTCGATCAACCGATCGAGCGTCGTCGTTAACCCAGGATCGAGTTTCAAAGCATCTCGGTCGTTCGGTGCAGTCCATCTAGAGAACCTATACAGTAAATCTGCCGCTCCTTCCTCTTGCGCTCCTTTTTGTCCGGAAGATTTCCCAATCGATTTGTCCACCGTCCACGCTGATCAGCATGGCATTCGAATGGTCGTTATAGAATTCTCGCTTCTGAATCCGACTGACGTATCTCGTTCCTGCTGCTGTGCTATGTGAACGGCCAATGACATAGCGGTCAAACGCGGATTTCTCCAATTGGTTTACCGGACTCGACATCAGTTCGTGGACCACCAAGTTCTGATTGTCGTGTGTGATTGTCATTGTAGCGTGATATGAGCTGTGCATATCACCGGTCAAAAACACCAGTTTGCCAACCGCGTTGTCGTGGATGAAATCAACCACTTCATGTTTCTGCTGCTCAAATCGCTGCGCGCTCCATTTATCAACGTCATTTCTGACTTCGCCCACGAACGGAACGCTACTAACGACAAACTTGAGCTCATTCGCATGGCGTCTGAGCCACGACTTGAATGCACGCATCTGGTCTTGACCAATGATCTGGTTGTCAGACGACGGCGACTGAAAAGCGAACCTCTCGGTACGCGTATCGAGTACGAAGAACTGGGCCGTGCCGTAGTTAAAGCTATAGTAGAGTGCTTGATCTCCAAAGTTCTGGGGCTGGCGGATGTTGACGAATTCCCGGTACACCTTGGTCGCGATTTGTCGGTACTGTTGCGGCGTGGAAAAAGGATTCGGCGAGCGAAAATCGTTCGCAAAGTCATTCGTGATCTCGTGGTCGTCCAAGATCATATACTGCGACCGTAACGTCAAGAATCTGCGAGTCGGCCGACTGTCACCCCACGCATCGAGGTACTTGTCGCGATACTCCTGGATTTCGGGAGCTTTTGCGAACAATGGGACGTCATAGTAGATTTGGTCACCGCAATGGATCATAAAGCGAGCGTCATTTGCCTCAGCTTTTCGATTCAACTCCTCAAAGGCTCGATCGGGAGAGGAGATCGGCCCCAATGAATGCAGATTGCAGCTACCGAGCAAAAAACTGAACGGCTCAGCGACATTGGGATCAGGAGCTGTTCGAAATTGGCCTCGGCAATGTCCAAAGTCAACCCAAGTACTCGGGTGCGAGTTGGCGCGTGCTGAGAATTGGACTTCACATCGATACTGTGTCGAGGCACTCAGTCGAGTAAACGTCGCGACGCCCGTATAGCCGTGCCTTTCCTCCAATTCTACCGTCTTGGTTTGTTGCCCATTTCCGTCGGAAACTTCGAGCTGAGCAAATGGGAAACGACGGTCGCCGCGAACCCAGAGCATGATTTTCGTATCCGAGGAGTGACCAATGATAAGTCTCGACATTTGTCAACCTTTCGCATGATACAGGGTCAATGATGGCGGGCGGATTCGTATCCCAACGTGGTTGGGGCAACGATGGTATTGAAGGTCGGACGAAGTTGCGGGGAAAAACTTCTATGTTATCGTTCGCCGGCCCGAAGAATGAGATTTGACAATGCACTTGAATACACGACCGCACTGCATTCTCTCCGACTTGTCAAACAGCTGCAACTCGTGCGTCGTTAGTACTCAACTTCATCCTGTTGAACGAAGTCTCGGGACTCAAACAAGTTGCGAACGAGGCTGTTCTTCGATGATTGGCATGGAGTTTTCTGAACACTGTCCAACTCCATGGAACCTCAAGAGCTTCACAATACGGTTAAGCACTGGTAAAGTTGTGGGAGCTAGAAAGTTCTCAGGGTGATTACACCCAATGTGGCGGCTTGGTAAGATTGGCCGGCTCACGATTTGCCGACTGTTGACGGAACAGAGAAACTGATTCCCACGGCATTTCGATGGTTCGGCGCAGCGGACCCTACAAAGCTTCTTCGCAGGTGACCCCGATGCTGCGGCTGCTGACCGATTCCAGCTCGAAGGATTGTGCGGGGACTTCGCGCCGCGGGTTCCTGGAAGTCGGGGCTTTGTCGTTGGCCGGCCTGAGTCTGCCCCGGTTTCAGGAAACGAAAGCACTCGCCGCTCCGGCCGAATCGGCGTTCAAAGAACTGTCGGTCGTTTGCCTGTTTCTAACCGGCGGGCCGAGCCAGATCGAGACGTTCGATCCCAAGATGACCGCGCCCGACGGCTATCGCAGCGTAACTGGTGAGCTTTCCACATCCCTTCCCGGCGTGACGTTTGGCGGAACCTTTCCCGGACTGGCCCGCCACGCGGACCGCCTGGCGGTGATTCGCTCGTTCACGCATGAAGTCGCCAATCACACGCTGGCGGTGGAACATGTGATCCGTGGCGGCAGTTCCTCACAGGCGGGCATGGGATCTCAGGTGGCTCGATTGCGCGGACTCACACACCCCCGCACCGGGATGCCGACGCACGTTTATCTCAGCAGCAACGAAGTCGACCGGCAATTCCGCAAGGAGAAATTGCGGCTGTTGAAAGCGGATGGTCCGGGGACTCTCGGCGCTGCGTATGCGCCGTTTGAGCCTTCCAGCGGCGGGCAGGTCAATCGCGATATGCAGTTGAGTATCCCGCGGGCCCGGTTGGCCGATCGCCGCCAGCTGCAATCGGCGCTCGATCGCTTTCAGCGGCGGCTCGATTCAGAGTCGCAGTTCTCGGGCTTGGATGACTATGAGCGCCAGGCGTTTGAATTGATCTTGGGGCGATCCCGCGATGCATTCGATTTGTCACAAGAAGATCCGCAACTGCTGCGGCGGTACGACACAGGCAGCTATGTGACCGGGCTCTCCAAGGACCGCGATTCGACATTGGGGCATCAAATGCTGTTAGCGCGGCGGCTGTGTGAGGCGGGGTGTGGATTCATCACGATTCACAATCCCGGCTGGGACATGCATGCCGGACCGACGCAATACGATATGCCGCACGGCATGCAGGCGCTGGGACGGCCGGTCGATCAGGCGGTGTCCGTGTTTCTGGAGGACGTCCACCAGCGCGGGTTGGAGCGGAACATTCTGCTGATCATCACGGGCGAATTCGGCCGTACGCCGAAGATCAACAAACGGGCCGGCCGCGACCACTGGCCGAAGCTCAGCACGCTCGCGTTTGCCGGCGGCGGCCTCAAGATGGGTCAGGTCGTGGGCCGCTCGACCTCCAAAGCGGAAGCCCCGCTTTCCAATCCGGTCACCGTTGATCAGTTGTTGGGCACGGTCCTGCACGCCCTGTTCGACGTCTCCGCGCTGCGGGTCAAACAGGGCATCCCGCGTGACATCGCCCGTGCGATTGAATCGAGCGAGCCGATTGCGGAGTTGGTTTAGCGGCAGTGTGGAGGAGTGAGGGAAGAGAAGTGAGGAGAGAGATCCCCAGCGGCCAAACTCTCTCCTCTTCCCTCTCTCCTCTTCGGGATCTCAGGCATGGTGAAGTGCTCGGTCGATTGTTGGTGAACGTGTTTCGTGATGGAGCAAAATGGTGATCGCGCCAGAGCGTGTCTGACCTGCAAGATGCTGACTCAATTGGGGCTGGTGGCGTTTAAAAGACCAGCGTGAATCGCTCGCTGCTCCAAAGTTGTTTTGCGGCAAAGGAGTCTTCCAGTGATCACTCCATCCGATCCAGAGTACCAGGCAACAAAGCGAATCGTTCTGGGAAAAGCCCGTGTTGAAGGGCCGTTCGATGAGCTATCGCGATGGATTGCGAGTACATGGGATGTCATTGTCTTAAACGTAATCTACGACCGAGTGGACAACCGGCCACGATTACAGGTGGTCCTAGCAGACAATCCTGACCTGGACAGGTTTCATGATGCTAGTAGATGCAATTTTGATGCCAACAAACAACTAGCAATTGCCGAGCAGTTTATCGATCTTGTCAGTAGGGAGAAGTCGCACAATTACGATGTCGAGAGGTTGTTGGTAGTCTTTGCTCCATTCGCGCCAGTTGCGATGGAGGAAGCCGACAGAAACATATCAGACGAACAGATCGAAGCGTTGAAAACTCGACTTGGCAATCCTGACTTGTGGACCATTTCACGATGTTTCTGCGATGTGACTTTCATGTTCTACACCGATGAGCAAGTCGCGAAACATGAGGCAAGCGGGCTGAAGGGTCTTTACGCCCGAAAGTACCTTGACACTCTTAAACCGTTCGACAATTGTGGGTGTGTTTCAGTGGAGTCCTTCCACATACACTTTGATTCGAAGCAAAGGTTTGACAAGCACTACAACGGTAGCTGGAGTTTGTACAACAGATGAAGGCACGCATGGCCAAACCCATTCCCTGCACGCCGTCGATTCACTGCACCATGCCTGACATCGGGAGGAGTGAGTGGAGAGGAGTGAGGAGTGAGATTCCGATCGGCCAATCTCTCTCTCCTCACTTCTCTTCCCTCTCTCCTCCTCGGTACGTCGAGGCGCGCTGACGTACAATTTCTCTGGCGCGGTGTTCACGCGGCGGTGAATTCGCGGTCGCCCCATTGCGCCAGGTTGAGCAGTGGCCAGAGCCACATGCCCGCCGCCTCAGGATTCTGTGCCAACTCTTGCAGCGGTTGCGGCTGGAATAGATTGCGGGCGAACGGGCTGGCCAGTAGCGTCCGTTGCGCCCATGATTGCCACGGTCCGCTCAGCCAGCCGGCGACGGGCGTGGGGAAGCTGGCTTTTTTTCGCTGTGCCAATTCCGTCGGCAAACGGCGGTCGGCGACGGTTCGCAATAACCGTTTCGACCTCAGGCTGCCGCGTTGGCTCAACTCGGCGGACGCCAAATGCGGACGCAGTTCATGATGGGCGACGTCGATTTTGTAGTTCATCGGCAGCCGAAACATCTTCTCGACGAGAAGATGATCGGTGTACGGTACGCGGGCTTCCAGCGAGGCGGCCATTGTCGAGCGGTCGAGCCGTGCCAGCAGGCTTTCCAGGTTCACATGGTGCATCACGGCGGCCAGTTTGCGCTGCGTGCTCTCGCCATCGCGCCCGTCGAACAGATCTTGGTAAAAACCGTACATCGGCTCGTCGCCTTCTGCCGATTTCCACACCCAGGGCTGCAGCAATTGCGGCTTGACCGCTGAGGGGATCAGGGAATTGAGCGCGAAGTAGTGTTCGCTTTCGGACGCGAATTGGAGGCGTCCGTACTGATGCTTGAGCGAGTGTTGAAATCGCTGCGCCTGATCGATCGTTCCCTGCCAACAGTTTGAGGCGATGGCCTGGGAAAGATCGTAATCACAACCCGACCAGTGCTGGACGGCATAGCCGCAGAGCAGTTCGTCCGCTCCTTCGCCTCCCAAGGCGACGCCGACCTCTTGTTTCATCCGCGCCGCCAAGCGGTAAATGATTACGTCGCTTGGCGTGGAGAGCGGAAGACGTTGCCGGTCGACCAACTCACGCCAAGATTGCAGATAGGTCTCTGCATCGACACGGACATCCTCGTGGTCGCAGCCAAAGTGACCGGCGCAACGACGCGCGTAATCGAAGTCGGGTGAGTCATCATTGCCGCCGCCGCAAAACGTCTTCAGCCCCGCCTGCCTCGCTTGAGGCATCAACGACAACAGCGTGTTGGAATCGACGCCGCCGCTGATGAAAGCTCCCACCGGCACGTCGCTCGCCAGTCGGCAGTTGACCGCCTCCTGGAGCGTTGTTTCAAGTTCCGCCGCGGCCGATTCATAATCGACGCGGACTTGTGTTTTGGCGGGCGGCTCCCAGTAGCGGACGATTCGCCGATTGCCCCGCTCGACGGCCATGTATTCGCCCGGTTGCAACTGCTCGATGCCTGCGTACATCGTTTCCGGGCCGAGCGTCGTGCGGAACGTAGTGAGGTAGTGACTGACCGTTTTGAGATTGGGAAGCCGTGAGATGCGTGGATGCTGCAGAATTGCGGCGATGCTGCTGGCGAACACCAACTCGCCGCCCGCATCGGCGAAATAGAGCGGCTTGATGCCGAAGCGGTCTCGAGCGAGGACGAGGCGATTTTGTGCGAAATCATAAACGCCGAAAGCAAACATTCCGCGCAGTCGCTGAAGGCAATCGACGCCCCAGCGGCGGTAGGCTTCCATCAGGACTTCCGTGTCGCAGTGGGAGCGGAAGCGGTGCCCATCGGCTTCTAATTCTTGTCTCAGCTCGGCGTCGTTGTAGATCTCGCCGTTGTAGACGAGGACGCAGTCGCCGTCCGGCGAGATCCAGGGCTGACCTCCGCCGGCAACATCTCGAATCGCCAAACGTCGATGTGCGAAGGCGACGTTTTGATGCTGGTAGAAGCCGCTCGCGTCGGGTCCACGGGCCTGCATTTCATCGCGCATGGCGATGATGTGCCTGCGGTCGGTCGTGACCTCTCTTCCAACGCCGGCGACGATTCCCAGGATTCCGCACATGACTCATTCAGTCAATTGAGATGCCCCGCTGCGCCGCAGGAGGGTCGTTGTTGAACCAATTTCACACGATTCGCGTCTTACCATGTTGGTATCGACCAAATCACGTGTTCTGGATTCGGTTGGCGCGTCAAACGGCGACATTTGATTCGATGACACTTGCAGGACCGAGACGGATCGCGGCGGCGAAGCGGGGTGGATCGGACTCAAAACGGCGGCCGTAAGCGGCTTCTGAGCCGCGTTTTCGGTCGATTGACCACGGTCCCTGCCAATTACGGACGGTTTTGGTAAGATTCAATCTGGTGTCCGTGCTCACCGCCCGAGGATTCCGCATATTGACTGGAGTCTGCCGGGAATGAAACGACACTGCCGGCGCCGGGAACGTGACCTTGACCGAGCGCCCGAGACCAAAAACTACAAGACTGGCCGCTGGCGTGCGGCGACAGGGAACAAATCCATGGCTCTTGATCCTTATTCACTATGTCCTTGTGGCAGCGGCAAGAAGGTCAAGTTCTGCTGCAACGAGATCGTTGACGAGATGCAGCGGATTCTGTCGATGCGTCAGAACAACCAGCTGCACATGGCGCTGCAGGCGTTGAGTCAATTGCGGAAGTCGCTCAAGCCGGGGCATCCGGGCGAGATTTGGGTCCGCACGACTGAAGCTACGATTCTGCTGGAAGACAATCAGCTTGATTTGGCGAAGACGGCGGTCGCGGAAGCGCTGACCGCGATTCCCGACAACCCGCAACTGTTGGCGCTGTCAGCTTTGACGACAATGATCGCCGACGGTTATGCCGCGTCGCGCGAACTGATCGACCGGGCATTTCAGGAGGCGTCCGAACAGCGGTCGCTGCTGTCGCACCTGGCGATCTTATTGACGCAGCATTTTATGGAGGAAAGCAAAATCATGGCCGCCCGGCAGCACCTTTGCCTGGCGGTACGCTACTCCACAGATCCCGCACAGCTGGTGGAACGGCTTGTGGCGTTTGACGTCGATCAATCTCTGCCGTATTGGCTGCGGACCGATTACTTCTTGAAGTCGGTCGAGGTTCCTGAGGAGCGGCAAGCCGATTATGCGCGGGCGCGGGAATTGGAGATTTGCGGCTGCTATCAGTTAGCGGCTAACGCGTTTGAGACCCTGGCCAATCGCGATCCCGAGAATTCCGATCTGTGGTACAACACGGCGCTCTGCCTGGCATGGTCGGGTGATGTGCAGGGGGCGATCGAAGCCTTCGGGGAAGCGGCCTGCACACAGCAAGATTTCGACGAAGCGGTCGAGTGCGAAACCTTGTGCCAGATGTTGGAATTGACCGATCCGGAAGAAGGCATCGAAGTTTCCCGGACGGTGTTTCGCGTCGGTTCGGCGGCGAAGCTGTTGACGAATTGGGAGGACCAGTCGCGGATTGTTCCGAGTGACGAGGGCGATGCTGAGGAGACTCCGGAAATCGCGGGTGTGTTCAACCTGCTCGACCGACCGGCCCTGACCGGCGCAGAGGTGTCGGCCGATCTCGAGGAGTCGTCGATTCCACAAGTGCTGGGCGAACTGACGGTGATCAACGCGGATCCGTCGTCCGAGGAATCGGCAGTCGTGCTGTTCGAATACGGCGGCAGACAACCGCTCGACGAGCAGATCCCGTTCATTCTCGACTCGTCCGCCGGAGAGTTGGAACAGGATGGTGAGTCACAAACCATCTCCACGATTCCCTCGGAAGTCTACGATCTACATCACCACTGGGATCTGCCGAATGAGACGCCCGTTCACGTTTTTCACCAGCTGGAACGCCGGCGGTGGGAGCGAACGGTGCAGGAGGTTTGGCCGAACATGCCGCTGGCGGCGCTGGACGGCAAGACGCCGCTGGAGGCGGTGGGTGACGACGAAAACAAAATCGAGCTATCGGCCTCCATCAATACGCTGGAGGCGATCTGCGATCAACGAGGCTACTACTTTGACGCGGCACCGTTGCGCGAACAATTGAAACTCGCCGCGCCCGCGCTGCTGGAGGTTTCCGCCGAGACTGAGGTTGCAATGTTTCCGCTGCCCAGGTTACGGCGGGTGGTCCTCAAGGATCTGACGGACGAGCAAATGAGGCAGGTCACACAGCGGGCGTTGGCAACTCATGTCAGCGCGCTCTGTTACGACGTCTGCAAGGAAGCGTTGTCGCGCTCCGACTTTCTGTCGGACGAGGAACAGAGCAGCTTGTACTCCGGCCTGGTGGGATTGTGCCGCAACCGATTTGACCGTGAGGAGGCTCTGGAATGGCTGCAAAAGGGCCGCGCATTCGACGAGCAGCGCGACGAGCCGCTGGAAAAACTGGTAACGTGGGACTTGCGCGAGGCCTCGGTCCGGGCGTGGGATCCTGACGACGAGGAAGGACGTCGGCTGCTGTTGCGGCTGTGGGAACACACCAGCGTCAAGCTGCCGTTCTTGCGATCGGTGTTGGAGCAACTCGTGCAGACGCTGCATATTGATCCACCCTGGGACGGTTCGGTCATTCAAACGGCGGACGTCAGCAGTGCGGCGGCCGGCGGTGTCTGGACTCCCGACAGTGAACCTGCACAGGAAAAATCAAAGCTGTGGCTTCCGGGGCAAGATTAGCTCCGAGTTCGCAGGCAGCCGCTGCCGGCTCCTCGCCGCGATAACGTTCGGCTCCGGGAGGGGTTTGGGGAACGATGTTGATTTCTCAACGTGAGGCGTAAGTGGCGATGCCGTCGAGTCAGTTTGCTGATTCCACCGCTGTGATGCGGCGAGCGTTGGATATCGCCGCCGAGGGAGTGGGCCGCGTCGAGCCGAATCCCCCGGTGGGAGCGGTGATCGTCGACGACCAGTTGAACACCATCGCCGAAGGCCGACACGAGCGCTTCGGCGGTCCGCACGCGGAGGTCAATGCGCTGGCCGCAGCAGGAGATCGAGCGGCCGGGCAGACGCTGTTTGTGACGCTCGAGCCTTGTTCGCATCACGGGAAGACGCCGCCCTGTGCGCAGGCGGTCATCGATGCCGGCATCGCCAAAGTTGTCGCGGCGATGGCCGATCCCTCTCCGCATACGGCCGGAAAGGGGTTTGCGCAACTTCGGAAAGCGGGAATCAGCGTCGAAGTCGGGCTGCTGGAACCGGAAGCTCGACGTCTGGTCGCCCCCTTCCTGAAACTGCTCACAACAGGGCTGCCGTACGTACATGGCAAATGGGCGATGACACTGGACGGCAAGATCGCGTCGCGGAGCGGACATTCGCAGTGGATCTCCGGTCCCGAAGCGCGGGCGATTGTGCACGCACTGCGGGGGCGGATGGACGGGGTGATTGTCGGGTCCGGGACCGCGGCCGCGGACGATCCCTTGCTCACGGCGCGGCCGCCGGGGCCGCGCGTGGCGACTCGGATTGTGGTCGACTCGGCAGCGCGACTCTCACCCGAATCTCAACTCGTTCAGACGATCGTCGAGGCTCCCGTGTTGATTGCGGCGGGCAAGAACGCCGACCCCGCTGCGGTCGAGAGACTGCGCGCCGGCGGGATTGAGGTCGCGCAGTTCGACGAGACCGCATCCGGCCACGTTCCGCTGCGGCCGTTGTTGGAGGAATTGGGCCGCCGGCAATTTACGAACGTGCTGATTGAAGGCGGGGGAGGATTGCTGGGTTCGTTCTTTGACGAACAGCTGGTCGAGGAAGTCCATGTGTTTGTCGCCCCCAAGATCGTCGGCGGCCACGCGGCGGTCGCCGCGGTGGGCGGCGAGGGGCTGGAGCGGATTCCCGAGTTGCCGTCGCTGGAAGATCCAGAGATTGAGACGGCCGGCGGCGACGTGTACATCCACGGACGGATTCGGGCATGAGCCGGCGGCGACTTAGTGCAACGACCAAACTGAGTATTGTAGTCGCCGAAGCTGTCAGACATCTCTGCGCTGATCCCAAGCAGCTAAGTTTCCGAACTCTCACGAGTTCGGCTACACCGAAAGTGATGCTCGACCGAGCATTAGAGAAATGAGAACAGGTTCAATTGCAGCGTGGCGGCGGAGACTTGGTAGGCGGCCTCCATGTTGAACTGCAGTTGCGCGATCTGCGTAATCACTTGGGCGATGTCGACGTCGTATTCTTCCGACAGCGATTCCTGGAGTTGAATCTCCTGATCATCGAGTCGGAAATCAACTTCGTCGAGAACTTTGAGCTGTGTTCCCAAGTACCCACGGACCAGATTGACGCGGGCCAGTTCTTTGTCGAGCAGTTTGTCCAGCCGCGCGAGCTCATTGTCGTCTCCGTTGAGCAGCGCGACTTCCAGCTTGGAGAAAATCGTAAAGCTGCCTTGAACCTCCCGGAGGTTGGTGTCTGTGCCGACCAGCGGCGTGCCGGGGCCGGTCGCCTCTGTGCCGACGACGCCCAACGCATCGGCCAGTGTGGAGCTGTCAATCTGCAGCGGATTAGCGCCGACGGAAGTGTCGTCGATGGAGATTCCGTTGCCGACCGCATTCAACGTGGCGGTCAGGTCGGGTTCGGCATTGATCGCGTCCAAGACGTCTTGCACGGTCTTGGCGCCGGCGAGGTCGACGTTGGTTGTGGTTCCGTCCCGCCGCTCGATAACGAGCGGCAGGCCGTCGTCGACCGGGACGCCTTGTCCGAAATTGAAGTCGGAGAGCAGCGTGCTGGCCACCGTCGTGCGGATGCCCAAGTTGGTGGCGTTTTGGCCGCCGTTTTCACCAATGGAAAACTCCGCCCCGCTCAGCCGGCTGGAAATTGCCAGCCCATTGCCCGCGTCGTTGATGGCAAAGTGTAAATCAAGGTCGGCCAACTCCAGAGTGTTGAACAAATCCTCGATCGTGACCGCCGAGGAGATATCGACGACTTGAGTCTTCGATCCGTTGCTGATCAGTAAGCCCGTGCCGGTCGTGGAACCGATTCCCGTGCCGCCGTTGAGATCGGCAAGATTCGTCGAGAGTGTCAGCGCGGGGTTCAGATCGCTGCCGGTGATGTTTGCCGCGGGCCCTCCGGCAATGCCGAGAAAGGCGGCGGTGCGGCCGCCGGCGACTTCGGTGACTTCAACATTGCCCGCGGAAGGGGTCAATTCAAGCCCGTCGCCGCCCGCGTTGATCGCGACCGTCAGTGTCGTCGCCGACGCGGCGAACGCGTCCTCAAGAATCGCTTTGACATCGTTCAACGTCTTGGCGGAACTGAGATCGACGGTCAAGGTTTCGGGTGTGTTGTCGAGGGTGACCGTCAGATCACCCAGCGCGAGCCCGTTACCGCCGTTCAAGTCGCTGATCCGGGTATCCAGTGTGAGGGCGGGATTGATATTGGAGCCGACCGGGTCGGTCAGCGCGTTCAGCGCGGAGTCGCCGTTGATGTTGTTGGCGATGACTCTGTTGTTATCGACCAACGAGTTGACATCGAGCAGATCACCATTGTAGCGCACGACACTGCCCTGTTTTTCAAAGGGCAACTCGTCCGTATTTGTGCCGGCGAACAGGAAGCGGTCGCGAAAACTCGTATTGGCCAGGTTGATCACTTGTTCCAGCAGTCCGGCGGCCTCGAGCGCGAGTCCCTCTCGTTCACTGTCCGTACTGGAGTCGCCGACGCCTCCCAGAATCAGTGACTTGGCATGATTGAGCGCGTCGGAGACTCCCGCCAGTGACGAATCGCTTGCGGCGAGAAACGAACGGTCTGTGGCGATGTTGGTGCGGTGCTGCTCGTTGAGTTCGAGCAGTTTTTGGAACGTGATCGTGCGAATCGCGGAAGCGGGATCCTCACTGGGGATCTGGAATTGAGCGCCGGTGGCGAGCTGCTCCTCCAACTGAGCCAGGATTCGCGTTTGTTCCTGAATATTGGCATAGAGCCGGCTGCCGATCATCCCATTGGGAATCCGACCGGGTAAAATCGGTCCGAGACTCATAGGTCGTACCGTTTTGAAAAAGGTGTGCCGTCAAACACTGGGGAGTCCGCAGAAACCATTCGAGACGTAACCGTTATCGATATCGTCGCCCCGAAGCGTGCGCTGGGGAAAAATCCACAGGATTGATACAGGCTTCCTAGCTTCCCGTGTTTTCCGCGAACATTGGACGCGCCTAAGCAAGAGCCGATAGCAGACGACGTATCGAGCGGGGCGACGCTCAGTCCGCAGAGTTATTTCGGGGTCGGCAAGAGGAATGTGCCATCATCTCAAATCGAGAGCAACGTCGTGAACAGATCCTCGATGACGCTGATAAACCGGGCGGCCATTTGGTAGGAGCTTTGCAGTTCCATGACCTTGATTGCCTCTTCGTCGAGGCTGACGCCCGAGTTTTGTTGCTTTTGAGTCAGCAGCGAGTTGCGAAATGACTCAAAGCCTTCCCGAACGGCCGATTCCGAGGCGGAATTCTGCGCCAGCTCGGAGATCATCCCGTTGTAGTAGTCGTCCAGATTCAAATCACCCAGCGCAGTGACGGGATGTTCGATGAATTGCGAGAGCGCCAGCGCGTTGCTGCCGTCCGCTGTTCCGCCGCCCCGTCCGGCTGCGAACCGAAGTGGTTCGTTGAGCACTACGTCGTTGACGGCGATGTCGGTGGAGTCGGTGCCGGTAAAGAAGGTGTTGATGCCCAGCGCCGCAAGCGCGCCGGAATCGTCATTGGCGAAGTAGATCTCGAAGTTGGTGTCGGCAGCCAGCGAGAGTCGGCCGTCAGAGGTGATCGTCGCCGACAAGTTGGACACGGCGTCCAAATCGCCGCGGAGACTGTCCAGTGTGGTGTTGGCCCCGTTGATTCCGTCGAGATCGACCTGAATGGTAGTGGTTTCGCGGATGCCTGTCAGCTTGTTTTCGATGATCACGTCAAAACTGCCGTGCTCGGGCGTAAACGTCAGTCCCGCGGCTTCTAGGCCGACGGTTGTGTCGGTGACTCCGTAGGTGCCGGTGACGGAGTCGAATCCGATCTGCCCCTGACCGGACGAGTGGATCTTGTTGAACTCGTAGATCAAGTTTTGGCTGTAGATGTCGAGCTTGTCGACGAAATCGCCCACGATGTTATCGCGGCCGTCAATCACGCCGTTCAGCTCGCCGGCACTGCCCGGTAATTGGGAGATGGAGCCCTCGACGCGGACATTGAGAATCTGGGCGCCGCGGTCGATGGCGACTTCGGTTTCGAGGTGCTGGGTTTCACCCTGCAAGATCAGGTGGTCGGGGCCGACAAAAATGTCGTAGTAGCCGGTCTCACGTTCGACGGCGCGGATCGGGATAATCTCCGACAGGCGGTTCATCGCTTCATACCGCTGGGTGCGCATTCCGCCGGCTTCGGAGAAGTAGAGTCCTCCCGCCTCGGCGGTCGTAATCTTGACGTTGAGATCGGCGATGATGTCGATCAGTTCGTTCGCCTCATTCACCAAGTCGTTAATTTTAACGCCGAACGACGTTCGCTGGTCGTCGATTCGCGCGCGGAGATCGGCGATTTCCCTGGCAAATTCCGCCCCTTCCAGGACCGCCAATTGCACGATCGACTCAAGTTCCGGCTGATTCGTGACGTCGCTGATCGTGGCGAGAAAGTTGTTCATTCCCGACGAGATGTCACCGTTGGTGAGCTCGTTGACGGCCGCTTCCAGTTGCTTGTAGATTTGCTCCCGCTCTTCAGCGGCGGAAAAATCGGACGTCGCGGCATGAATTCGCGTTTCAAGGTATTTGTCGATCTCCTGGCGGATTCCGTTGACCTTAACGCCGCCGCCGATGATCTGAGCGCCCTTTTGGGTGCCGAGGCTGGGCTCCAGATGAAGCCGCTCGCGGATGTATCCCGGAGTGTTGGCATTGGAGATATTATTGCCTGCCACCTCGATGCCGGTGGTGAAGACCTCCAAGGCGCGGCCCGAAATGGCTAAGGCGGAATTCAGTCCCATGACGTCATCCTATTGGTTGAGTCGGCAGCGACAGCCGTCGGTGAAACCGGCTGCCGGGCGCGTTCAAATCGACGTATCGAGCAAGGCGCCGCCGGCTGTGGACTTGTTTCCCTCTTCGTGATAGGTCGGTGATTGCTGACCGCAGTGGGCGATCAACTCAATCAGCTCGGTGTAGTGGTTGTAGGAGCGGTGTGAGATGATCCAGTGCACCCAGCTTTCATGGCGCAGCCGGACGGCTCGCTGCTGGGACTCTTCGATGCGCCTGGAAAGTTCCTCGCGATTCTCCGTGGCGATCGCTTGGACCAAATGCCAAAGCGACTCGGAGGCCCATCCCCGCTGTTTGGCAAACGCCAAAATTCGGTGACGTTCGTGCAGCAGTTTCTGGAGACGTGCGATGAGCGTCTGCTCCTCCTGGCAGATCTTCGTCAGTTCGTCTCCGGCCAACGCGGTCATCGCGGTCCGCTTTTGCGCCATCACTTCCGAGAGCTCCTGTTGCAGTGCCTCCAGTTGCAGCAGAAACAGCTCGACCGCTTTGAGTACTTTGTCCATCGTTCAGTCGCTCCGGGACGGGGGAACAAGTTAGGGTGTGGTCAACGGATCGGGCGGAGGTTGTCGAGGTTCTCGAGAGTGCTTCCGCCGTTTTGTTGTTGCGCGGCAGCGTTGACCCGACGACGCGAGACTTCCAGGTGTTGTTCGAACAACGGTCCCGCCAGTTGGTCGCCGTGTTCTTCGGCCATCGACGCGGCGACACGCTGGTCGAACTCGGCCTGGAAGATCTTCTCGGCGCGGCCTCCGTTGAAGTACTTCGTTTCCCGTTCGGTGCTGCGCAGGGCTTTGATCATCGTGTGATAAAACGTGCCTGCGGCAAAGTCTTGAAACGCCTCTCCTTCTTTGAGGAGCTTATCATTCGGCGGCTGCGCCGGCTGTGCGGCCAGGATTTGCGAAGATTCCAAATTGAATGCGCCGGTTGAAGAGATTTTTGGGACCACTGAGATCATGCCTCCGTTCCGATTGGTGCGAAATCGACAACCCCTGGCGAGAATGAAACGTTCTATTCGACAACAACGACGCGCGCGTGCAGCCGCCCGGACTTTTCGAGATTGAGCATCACGTCAATGATGTCAGACGCCGGCAGTTTGAGTTGTTCCATGGCGCCCAGCAGTTGCGCGAGTTTCTTATCCTGCGGCGCAACCGGCTGTCCGTTTTGGCCCGGCTGCTGGTCGATCAGCGCGACGAAGGGATCGTAGGTGCCGACGTCGTCCTCGCTGACCTCGATTTTCAGACCCTTGTGCGTCACGATCACGGGACTGAGTTCCACCTCGCCGGAGATGACGATCGTGCTGGTCGATTTGTTGACAACCACCCGCGCTTCGGTGTTTTCGGATTCAATACGGACATCCAGAACAATGGCGATAAACGACTGCGGATCATCCCGGTAGGAGGGGGGGATGGCGACTTCAATTGTGCCGGCATCGCGAATCCGGGCCAAACGGTCTTCAAGTGAAAACACTTCCGCTCCGGCGTCGTTGAAGCCGACCGCTTCCTGTTTGGTGTCCTCGTTCACCGATTCAGCGACGATGCCCGCCATTTGCAGCCCCGCGTGCGAGGGATCCAGCAACAGATAAAACCCAGGCTTTTCTTTCTGTGCGCTGCCGATGTTAAAGACCACGTTGTTGGTGAAGTCCCGTTTGACTTCGGCGCCAAAGGCGATAGTGCCGCGAGTCTTCGCGTCGTTTTCGTGGATGCGGACCGCCCCTGCCGCGATAGCAAATACAAATTCGTTGTTGAAATCGCTCAGCGGCGTGGCAATCAACTGCCCGCCCCGCAGACTCTTCGCCGAGCCGATTGCCGAGACTGTGCAGTCGATCTTCTGGCCCCGTTTGACGCCGCTGGCCGGAATCGTCGCCGAGACGATGACGAGCGCCACGTTCTTGCTGCCCAATAACCCCTTGGGATCGATGTTGTTCTTGCGCTGGTCGCGAACCTTCAATGTGCCCAGAGCAGTACGGAGGGCGTTGATCGTGGGGTTGAACTTGTTATCTCCGGTACCTTCCAGGCCGGTGACCAAACCGAGTCCGGTCAACTGAACCTCTTCTTCTCCCAGGACCGTGCAAATATCCCGCACGCGAATCGCGCCGTCGGCCGATTGCGGAGTCGCGGACCAGACTGCCAGCAGCAGAGCCAGCAACCCTGGCAGATGGAGTCGTAAGAATCGTTTCGTGGACATGGAATCAACGTCCTCGGTGAGTACGGTCAGGCACAGGCTAAAACGGGCTGGCGAAGTCGAGGATCCGGAGCATCCAGCCCCGTTTGACGCTGTCCCGCACTTTGCCGGTTGATTTCTTGATGATCTGCAAGTTGGCGATGTTTTCGCTTTTGACGGTGTCGCGGGCATCAATATGTTTGGGGTTAATCTCCCCGGTCATGTGATAGACCCAGGCATCCCGGTTGGTAATGATCGACTTCCGGGCGCCGATGATCAGGTTTCCGTTGGGCCGGATGCTGGTCACGCTGGCGGCGATGCGGTAAGTCAATGATTCGGTGACGTTTTGATTACCTCGGGATTGCAGCCGGTTTTCGTAGTTCACATCAACGGTTGGCTGGTTCGCGGCGGCATTGGCCAAACGTCCTTCTGAGTCGATGCGAATCCAGTCGGCCAATTGGAGGTTGTAGACACCCTGTTTTTGCCGTTGGAATTGTCGCTGCTGCAATTGCACGGCCCGTTCGTCAACCAGCACCATCACCAAGTCGTGGACCTTGATTTCCTCCAACGCCGGGGCCGGCGCCAAGATCCACGATGTGTCCGTCATTCTACGTTCCGTCGAATAGGTCAAAATCGGCGGTTCCTTCCTCTGGGCGAATACAGGTACCTGCCGGTGTCGTAACTGCAGTTGTGGTCTTTCCTGCGCTGCCGCGGTGCCGGCCATCGCCAAACACCCCAGCGCGCCAACTATGATCGCACGCATCTCTCTTGCCCTCCCTGGTTGGTCGTTCTCCTCACCGCTGTCGCGGCAAACGTGTTGATGTTCTGGAGGTCAGTGTGGTACCGGCCTCTGAGCGTGGTCCGGACCCGCGCCCGGCGGGTGCATAGCGGACTTTGAATCCGCGTTGCCCTTGCTGCGGCTTGGAGAGGTCCGGTGTGATTTCCGCAATATGAAAGTCGACGACGCGCGCCACGATCGTCCGATTGGTGTCGAGTGTCTGCAGGGCGATTT
Source organism: Planctomycetales bacterium (assembly GCA_028285345.1). GTDB lineage: Bacteria > Planctomycetota > Planctomycetia > Planctomycetales > Planctomycetaceae > Symmachiella. The sequence goes on along the minus strand of JANQPT010000055.1, from coordinate 49,262 downwards.
GTTCACCGTATCCGCCCTCGTCGCGCGCGCGGGCAACGGTCTTGATCGTCACGGCTCCCGCCCGCGAGTAGACGGTGACGGTGTCACCCCGTTTGACCAGCAGAGACCGCTTGACGTCCTTTTCGCTGAGCGGCCTCCCTTCCGGCAGGTTCCGCGAGGATTCGCGGCCGATCAGTGAGCGGGGGTCGTTCAATATCGCTCGTCTCCGCGGCAGGCTGGAGACCGGTTTCCAAGCCAAGTCATCCCGGCTGATCACGTGGCCGGCGGCGACTGGATGTCGCAAGACCAGCATCCGCGGTTTGGGTTCCAACAGCGCCGTCAACTCGACGACGTGGTTTTCTGCTTGGCGATGCGTGTGGACCTGAAACTGCTGTTTTCCGTTCCACGGAGCCTGTCCGCCGCTGATCTTCCAATAGGCGACGTTCGACGTGAGCAATGCGCGGACGATCTCCGGATCATTGGGAACGGCGACGGCCGCGACGCGGACGGTATTGTTCACGGTCTCGAGATACTTTTGGATCGCGTCGGAGACGCGGCGTTCGAGCTGGTTTTGCTGGCGGTTCGAGAATCGGGGGGATCGAGTCGTCCGCTCGACCGGCGGCCCGCTGACTTCGACGATCGACGAGCCGCGAAACTCGAGGTGGGTCAAATTCTCGCCGAGTGCCTGTAGCCGGGACTTAATGTCCTGGACCCGCACGCGGACATGCCGCCCGCTGTCGGGAGCCGGCTGGATGGCGACGGACTCCAAACGTTGCATTGTGGCAGGATCGGCGCCGCGAATCTCGGCAACATCGCCGAGACGAATGACCGCCGTCGTGGCCGTCGACTGCTGGCGTAGCAGAATCAGCGCGGCGTCGGCGGCCCGTGGGCACACAATTCCCAGTGCTAGAGACGTTATGATGATTCGTATATGCATCGATGTCATTTCAGTGTGCCTGTCAAATGGTTTGTTAGAGCGACTACAACAGGCTCCATCGCCAATTCTTCCAAGTATCCCTGTCTCAGGACGCCGAAGCCGTCCTTTCCGGGATTTCCGATAAACGGCACTCCGGAATCGTTGCTAGCAGCGAAGATCAAGTTTCCACTCGTCTTCAACCCGCTCGGATTCGCGAATCTTGCAATCTGTAACTGGCCGAGTCGGATCAGGTCGGGATTGCCCGGTCGGCGGACGGAAATGATGCCCTCCGTCGAGACGTTGAACTGCGTGGCGTCGCGAGGTACCGTGATCACCGGTTCAACATCAAAGACTTGATTACCGGCACTTATGGCGAGACATCCGTCGCTCGTAAATTGGAATCGACCGTATCGCGTGTACCGGATCTCAGCGTGAGTGAGATCGACTATTTGAAAGTAACCGGGGCCGTCTATGGCCGCGTCCAGAGGCCGCTCCGTCAGACTCAGTTCTCCTTGCTCCCGCAGTTCCGCGAACTCTGCCGCCGACCCAAGCACATGTTCCTTCACATTCGGCGACGTGTGCGCATCTGCGCCGCCGGGTAATGTGTCTCGAATCTGCCAAAACGCCAAAGTCGAGACGCATGCCCACAGTGCGATATGGCTTATTGTCTTGGCTTTGGAAGTCATGTTGATTGTTCGCTGATTTTGCATACCGACCTCACCTAGAACCGTCGCAAGTTTGCGACCAACGAGAGCGCTTCGTCGGCAACCTGGACCGCTTGGCTGGCCAGTTCGAAGGCGCGCTGTGTGCGGATCAAGCCGACAAGTTCCGTCACCGGTTCGACGTTCGATTGTTCGAGGAACCCGGACTGGACGGTTCCCATTCCATCCTGGCCGGGGTTGGCGACAATCGGCGTGCCGGACGCGGAGCTTTGTGAATAGAGGTTATCGCCCAGTTGAATGAGCCCCTCGGGATTGATGAACCGTGCCAATTGCAGTTGGCCGATTTGTTGGAGGTCCGGATTCCCGGGTTGGAGCACCGATACCACGCCGTCGGCCGAGACGGAGATATTTGTTGCATCCTGTGGAATCGTGATCGACGGTTCGAGTAAACGGCCGATGTCCGCCGAAGCGATCACCAGCACGCCCTCGGCGTTTCGCGTAATGTTGCCGGCGCGGGTGTAGACGATTTGGTTTCGATTATTGTCCTGCACCTGAAAGAACCCAGGCCCTTCAATCGCCAGGTCAAGGGGCCGCTCGGTCGCTTTCAACGCGCCCTGGCTGAAATCGAGCTGCGTGCTTTGGATGCGGGTCCCCAACCCGACCGACTGGCCGACGGCCGTGCGTTGCCCCTGACTATCCTCTTGTCCGGGCAGTCGAACTTGCTCGTAGTACGTGTCCTCGAAATTTGCCCGCGAGTTCTTAAAGGCGGTCGTGTCCGCGTTGGCGAGATTGTTGGCGATGACGTCCAGGTTGAACGACTGCGCCTGCATGCCGGTCGCGGCGGTATTAAGTGCTCGGATCATACTCCCCCCTCACTTCTCCAATCTCTCCTCGTTCCCTTGCGATCGCACAAGGGTGCTGAATACTGTCAGTGGAACGTTACAAACGGGGCACTGTACTGAGCAGTGTGCCCAATGCGTCGTCTTGATATTTGATCATGTTGATGTTTGCTTCGAAGGCCCGCGAGGTCTCGATCAGTTGCACCATCTCGTGCACCGCCACGACACCGGAGGCCTCTAAGAACCCTTGTTTCAGCGAGAGTTCCGGTCCGGCGGGAGTCTCCCCGCCGAGGTTTTCATAAAGATTCGAACCAATTTTTTTCAGTTGGTCGTTCGATTGCGGCTGCACCAGCGCGATCTTGCCGACAGGCAGCAGGCCTTGTGATGACTCCTGGCTAATTGTGCCGTCGGAGGCGATCGTGACTCGTCCGCCGCCTGTATCGATCTGCAGCGGCGTGCCGGAATCGCTGAGCACGTTGGCCCCGCCGGCGGTGAGCAGGTTTCCTTCGGAATCGACGATCATCGCGCCGTCGCGAGTGAGGTAGTTTTTCCCCCCGGCGGCGACTTTGATGAAACCGGGGCCCGTCAGTGCGACGTCCAGCGCGCCTTCGGTCGCTTCCAGCGGATTCTGCGAAAAGTCAGTCTCGATTTCGGCAACCGTCACACCGCCCCAGGAGTCCTGCAGATTGACGGGCGTGTTCTCCGGTTGGCCGTTTTCAAGATCAAATGGTTCGTGCGCCTGAAAGATCGCTAGATCGCGCTTAAACGCGGTGGTCGACGCGTTGGCCAAGTTGTTGGACACAACGTCCAATCGCGTCTGCTGCGCTTGGGCTCCTTGAGCGGAGAGATAGAGACCGTTGATCATGGCGGCACGATTGTTGATTGAGAGTTCGTTTGCGCAGTGCGATCGCCGGACTCTCGAGTTTCGAGAGGCGCATGGCACTCCACAAAATCAAAATCCCCCCTCAAGAGATTCTTATCGAACCGTTATGACCGGAATCTTTAGTGCAACCGTTAAATATTAACGCGCGGCGTGATTTGAAGACTCGTAGCGGAAGTCGTGAGGTTTCCGACGATTGGACGACATAGCGGAACTCTCACGAGTTCCGCTACGGCAAGTCGGAGCGAAGGCGAGTTGAGGGGATACTGACCCTTGCGAGAAAGCGGCGGCCACTGGGACCAATTCAGCGATTGTGCCGTAGAGACTGCAGGGGAAATGCCGAACCACTGCCCCAACGGGGCAAAACAAGTCAGCCTAGGGCAAGGTCGCGTGAGCGCAGCGAACGCGCTGCCGCCCTGGGGAGTGATATCAATTCGCCACACCGGCCCTGAAGGGGCGGAACAAGAATCGGGCGATCGATACAGGCCCCTCAAGCATGCAATCTCAAGTCTCACACCTACTAAAAGTTGTTTCGCCCATACAGGGCTTTTTTTGTTGCCCGGCACTCAAAACCAGGGCGGCGCTGCGCGGCGTTGCCGCTGCGCTCTGCCCTGTTTGGGCCCCTGCGGGGCGGGGTGCTCTTTGAAATAACAGATGATGACGATGTTCCTGCATTGCGGCGGGAGATTTAGATGAGATTGATTCGCGCCGCTGTGTCGGATTGGCTGACCATCCGAGGAATGGCAAAAGCTGAACAGGTCCCGCAGCCACTAGCGGCGCATAATCACAGCGCTGAACTGTCGTCGCTTCGGTGCGCAGGCTGTCGTTAGAGGTCAATTCGCCTCGCGCTCGTACCGTTAGCGGGGCCGGCGGGTGCTTTCGGGCTCGATGTCGACGATCCGGGCGCGGGGGCGCGAGAGGTCAACCAGCACCGGATAGTCGGTGGCGACCGCATGGCGATTGCCTGCGGCGTCCTGTGCCTGAATGCGGATGAACAGCTTCGAGGGGACTCCCTGTCCGACTGTCCACATATAGCGGCCAGTGTTGCGATGCGCCCCGGCGATCGGGTGCCACGGTCCGTTGGTGGTGCCACCGTAAAAGAGCGTGATCGGCTCCTCACCGAGATTCGCGTCGGAGAGATCCCATTGAATCAGAATCTGATTGTTGGCGACCCCTTGTCCTTGTTCCAAGGGCAACAGCCGCAAGTTCGGAGCGGTGGTGTCGACGACGACCTCAATATCCGGCTGCTCGCCCGCCTGGGGCGGGTCAGTCGCGAGGCCCACGCCGCTGCGAACCCGCATTGCCAGTCCGTAGCGGCCTTCCTTGGGGACCTTGACCCGCACAGGGCTCTTGCGGTCGTTGTCGCTGCCGTATTTCCACCAAGAATCGCCGTTGTCTTGCGTGATGAACACCTCGACGGCACTGACTCCCGAGGGGCCGATATCGTCGATTTTATAACCGATGTTAAATTCGTAGGAATTCACATAGCGGAACGGCACATCGCGGCTTTGGCTCGGCTGTGTTGATTGCGGCTGTGAATCAGTTTTCCAGCGATCACCGATGGGATTTGAGTTGGAAACAAATCCGCCCTGGTTCGGTGTCTGCGCCGTCGGGGGCTGTTGCTGAGAAAACTTATTCGGTGCGGTGAGCGGCTCAACCGGTTTGAACTCTGTTTGCTTTTGATCCGGCGACGTGGGGAACTGCGGCGGGATGCGCATGCCGCCGTTATTGATGGATTCGGCGGGATTCTTAGCAACCGGTTGGTTGAAGTCGGGGACGTTTGGATTGGGTACGGTTTCCGCCGACGGGCGGACCGATGTTTGGACTTTGGCACTGCCGGCGTTGTGGGCCAAATCTTCAAGCGTGGCTTGCACGGCGACGTTGCCGCCTTCAGGGATTGCCCACTGAGTTTGTCCGTCGGCGGTCGGGACAATGCTCAGCGCCTTCCAACGCGCGTCGCTGCCCTGTTTGTAGAGCATTCGCAGCTTGGTGGAGTCGAAGTTCTCTTCGACGGTATTCCAGGTGAGCAACACCCAGCCGGGCCGCGATTGCCGCAGGGCGAGTTGAATTTGCGGCGGCGTGGTGTCGACGATCACCTTCAGCCCCGGCTCAATGCGGCTGTCACCGTTGGCGGCGCTGCCGTCCGCGCCTAGTGTGCGGACGGAAAACCAATATTCGCCGTCGGCGGGTGCGATGAAGCTGAAACGACCCTCTTCCGGATTGACCGTTTGGCTCTTCCGCCATCTCAGACCTTGGTCATCGGAGACGAGCAGTTGAACTTGTGAGGCCGACATTCGCTGCAACTCGTTGGGGTCGTAGCGAAACGGGATGCGGAACCGCGGTTTGTTGGTGTAAATGGGCTTTGCGGGAATTGGTGCCGCCGCGTGCCCGCTCTGGGTTCCCCATGCGACCAGGAACGATGCCACCAGCAGAATCGACAGTTGGACGGCCCATCCGCGCCGGGAGAGGCTCCTGTGAATAAGTGCAGGTGAGACCATGAGATTGTCGGGCAGAAATGATAGGACGTGTCGGCAGACGGCCATCTCGAAACAGCCGTTGCGCGATGCGCAGTTGCCGAAAAATTACCCGTTGGATTCATCGGAGCGCTGCACGTTTTGCGTTTGACGACAGGCGCATCCGATGAAACGACGGCTTGTTGCGCATCGCATCGTCAACGATATCGACTGTCGGGCCTATAGGACTTGAAGCGAATATGAGTGTGCGGCGGCCGGTGTCGGGCAAAAGGCTCTTACTCTGCAAGAGAGTTGATATCACGCGGCGAGCTGGCAATTTCGGGCAAGATGTTTTTCGTTGGGTGCCATGGTCTCACGCCGACAGGCGGGTGACCATGCCGCATGCGATATCGCGATCGCATGCTCACTCGTCACTTCGTGCCGCGAGAGCATGGCACCCGGCTTACTCTGAACTCAGCAAGGTGCATGAATCCCCGAAATAAGTGCCATTGGATGTCAGTCTTCAGCCGCCTTCTTCTTCGCCCGCGCCGCGGCTTCGGCGAGCACCGCCTCGGGGTCGTCTTGAAATACCTCGCGGCAGCCGCTGCAGCAGAGATAGTAGGTCTTGCCTTTGTATTCGATCGTGCTGGTCCCTTTGCCACCGGTCACGATGCACTCAGGCGTCCCGGATCCGGAACGCGCGAGTTTGGTCCCTTTGCGGGTGTAGCCGACCTCCGCCACGCGCGAAAATGTTTTCCGCTTGGGCCGCCGCTTCTGAAATAAGACGAGTGTCCGTTTTTCGTTGAGGCGCGTGATCGTGATGCGGTGGACGGTCCCGTCTTGGGCGGCGGTTGATTGCAGGATCAGCTTCTTCTTATCGAGTTCACCGGTATAACGGCGTTTCGTGTCATCCGGCAAAGTCACCGTCAGGCGAAACTGTTTCTCGTCGGGGGCATAGGTGAGCAGGGCCGATTTGAGGTGACGGCCTTGTTCCACTTGGTATTTCAGAGCCGGCTCGGCAGTTTTGAGTTGCCAAACCCACTCGGCGGTTTCCTGCCAGGCGCCGCGGTTTGAGCCGCGGCGAATTTGACCCATGCCGCGCCAGCCGCCGATCAGCGAGTTGAATTCTTCCAATGCCGCACGACGCACCGCGCGGTCTTCGGCTGAAAGCTCGGCTTGTTCCGGAGCGGGCTGTTTGTCCTTCTTGTCCGCGGCCGCGGCCCGCAGCAGCCCGACGAATCCGGCGCAGATCACAGCAGCGGAGAACACGATCCACACTGATGCTCTGCCGCGACGCCCCCGCGCACCAAGCGTGGATCTTGAATGTCGTCGACGAACGGTGTGCGAGATCACGGGAAAACTCATCGGCCACGGCTCCGTTTTGCCAGAGAATTCGGCCACACGAGACACGTGATGCGCGGCCGCTGCTGTTCACTATTGAACACCAACGGCCGGAGAAAGTCTTGCGCAAAATCGCCGCATCGACGGGATCACCACGATTTGGACCGCAGAATGCGGAGTTTTTCGGTGCAACTGAGGCGTGCTGCAAGCATGGTCGCTACCGCCCGCTGTCGCGAAAGCGATAGCCCACGCCGCGGACGGTTTCCACCAAATCGGCGTGCGGGCCCAGTTTTTGCCGCAGCGAGCGGATATGGACATCGATCGTCCGCTCCAATGATAGGGCGTCCTCGCCGCGGCAGGCGTCCATGAGATCGGTCCGCTTGAAGGGGCGGCCCGGTTTGCGGACCAGCGTCCAGAGCAAGTTGAACTCCGTCGGCGTGAGATCGAGTTGTTGTTCGCCGGCCGCCGCGCGGTGGTTGAGGCGATCGACCTCAATTCCGTGCATCGAGACGACTTCGGTGTTCGGTTCCAGGGTTTTGGTCCGCCGCAGCAGGGCCTTGATGCGCTGGATCAGCGGCTTGAGCTTAAACGGCTTGGTGACGTAATCATCGGCTCCCATGCGGAAACCGATGATTTCATCGACCTCCTCACCTTTTGCCGTCAGCATCATCACGGGAATGTCCTTCGTCCGGGAATCCCCTCGCAATTGCCGACAGACTTCCAAACCGTCGATCACCGGCAGCATCAAATCCAAAATGATCAGTTTGGGATTGTGAGCCCGTGCCTGGTGTAGTCCGTCCATCCCGTCGGAGGCGGACAGGACCTCGTAACCTTCGTTGGTCAGATTGTAGGTCAGCACATCGATCAGCGACTTTTCATCTTCGATGATCAGAATACGCTCGCCGGTCATTTTGCCTCGTCGAGCGTTGTCGGCGCCCGCCTCTGATTCGACTGTTCCAATCGCGTTCACGTGCTCAATCTTTCCTGTGGAAAAACGATATCGGCGAAGTTCAAAACGAGTTTTTCGCGAGTGGAATTAATTCTTGCGAATCGCTGCGGAACGGCCATCGTGACAGTCACTCCTATGGCTTTTCCAGAATCCAGATGTTGCGAAAGCGAACCGGATTGCCGTGGTCCTGCAGGAACAGGCTTCCCGGTTTGGTTTCGTCGTTCTGTCCGCCGCCGGGTGTGGTGTGGGGCAATTTGACTTTGTCGTGAATGACAACGCCGTTGTGCCGCACGGTCACGGTCGCCGGCTGCGTCTTCTTTCCCTCGGCATTGAATTTGGCAGCTTGAAATTCCACGTCATAGGTTTGCCACGAAAGGGGGGGCAAACACATATTCACGTTCGGTTTGCGAATTTTGTAGAACCCGCCGCACTCGTTGTTTTCGCCTTTGAGGCCGAAGGAATCGAGGATTTGGCACTCATACTGGTCGTTGAGGTACATCCCGCTGTTTCCGCGTCCCTGGCCACGTGATTCGGGCATGTAGGGGGTTCTGAATTCTAAATGTAATGTGTAATTGTTAAATTTCTGTTTAGTTCGGGTGCCGATTCCCAACAGCTTGTCTTCCATGATTTTGCCGTTGTCCCAGGCGTCGGCGCTGGAGCCGTCGTAGAGCACGATGGCGCCTGCCGGCGGTTTTTGGCCCATCGTCGGTGAGCGGCGGTGGACCTTGCGGAAGTCAAATTTGACGCCGTCTTCGGCCACGCCGGCGAAGATGCCGTCCTTGATGGCGCCGGAAAAGCTCTGCCCGGTGAATTCGACGATATCGTTCTTGGTTTCGCCTTTGAGCATGACCTTGGGCTGCTTGGGATCCCAGCCGCCGCCTGGCAACCCGTTGCCGTAGATCACCGCATCAAACTTTCCTCCGCCCAGTGCGATCACTTGCGCTCCCGCTTTCGTGTCTTTGCCGATTTTTCCTTCGTACTCCCCCTGAATCTGGAAATCGGGCCCCGCTTTCTCAGCGTCGATATAGGCGGGTTTGCCGTCCGCTGCGTGAAGTGTGCTCATCGGAATCACCAAAAGTGCGAACATGATGGATCGTGTGACTGCGTGTGGCATGGAACTCTCCGGGTGTGGGTGTGTCTGAGGAGTGATCAAGGGAGTCGGCGAGGCAGTGTCGTCCCGTTCAACAGTTGTGAGCGAGTCCATTTAGATTAACCGCCGCGGCTGGGAAGTTCCATGATGGCCGTGCAACCGTAGAAGGTCGGGGTCGGCAGCAGATCGTTCCATTAGACGTGCAGGGGATCACGCCCTGCCGTCGACTCATGTTCGTTCAAAAACGAGCAGATCCAGCTTCCCCATGACCGGTTGAGGCGGCTGTTCCCTGTCGGCGGCCGCCTGGAGGTCCGCGAGTCCGGCGGCAAACTCGCTGTCAGTGATCAATTCGAACGTTGAGAACGCGCGCTGCCGAATCCGGTCGGCGTAAGCGGACAGACTCGGGGCCTCCAGTTGCTCGATGACGTCATTGGCGACCAGTCGAAACCCGCATGCCTCGAATGCACGGGTTGTTTGCTCGATCGTCGGGTGCCGCGAATCATCAACCGCAAGTCCGGTCGGGAAGAATTGGTAGTAGCGGCAGTGGTCTTTCAAGCGGCCCTGGAAACCGTTGCGGATCAGCACCCTTCCTCCGGAGCGCATTACGCGTTGTACTTCCGCCGCGGCGGCGGGAATGTCCGGAACATGATGCAGCATCTGCGACAGCCAGGCGGCATCGCATGAGGCGGAGTCCAGGGGAATCTGATCGGCTGTGCCTGCCAAAAACCGCACGCGCGGATGCTGGACTTCGCGGAGTGCAACGCTGCGCATCGCATCCGCAGGCTCGACGCCGACGACATCCGCATCCAGTGCTTCGGCCAGCGTGACGGAAAACCTCCCCGTGCCTGAACCGAGATCCAGAACGTTCAAACCGGTGCGGTCGGCGAGGTAGTGACGGATCTTCGTCCGCCAAATTAGCATCGATGATTGGCGCAGCTCGCGTGCTGCGCGGTAGTTTTGGTGCAAGGGTCCGTCAAAGTTAACAACTGGTCGATTCATCGTCCGCTCTCCTTCTAAGTCGATTCGACCCCTCACCCGTCTGACAGGATCAATGATACCTGGGCAGCACGCAGGACGCCGTTGCCGTTTGACCGTCACGGTGCTCGGTGCGGCCAACGTGTGGTCAGCTAAGCTTCCGAAATTCGCCGGAACCGAGACAATGTGATCGTGAATCGATTAGAATATCGTCGTCACGAGAGATCATCGACTGCAAGCACTACACGATTGCCGTTCATCACATCATACGACATGTCCGATTCTCCCCAAATGCTGTCCGCCGCGGATGACGCCGACGCGACCGAGCGACAGGACGCAGAGAGTGCGGAACGGTCGGCGCGGCTGAGCAGCCGCCAGTTATCGCCGCCGGGGGAGGTGCCGGGCTACAAGATTGAGTATTGTCTCGGTGAAGGGGCCTACGGTTCGGTGTGGCTGGCGGCTGAGCAGAACACCGGGAAACGCGTGGCGATTAAGTTTTATACGCATCGCGGGGGACTCGACTGGTCGCTGCTGAACCGCGAAGTGGAAAAACTGGCCATCTTGTACACGAGCCGCGAAATCGTCCATCTCAAGGAGGTCGGCTGGGACGCACAGCCCCCGTACTATGTGATGGAGTATCTGGAGAACGGCTCTCTGGCGGCGTTACTCCGCGAGGGTTCGCTGTCGACCGCGGAAACCGTGAGGATTGCGGAGTCAATTTTGCGGGCGTTGATTCACGCCCACAGCAGCGGGATTCTGCATTGCGATCTGAAGCCGGCCAACGTGCTGTTGGATGCCGACATGCAGCCGCGCTTGGCCGATTTTGGGCAATCGCGGTTGTCGAACGAGCAGCAGCCGGCGCTGGGAACTTTGTTTTACATGGCGCCGGAGCAGGCGGACATGGCGGCGATTCCTGATGCGCGGTGGGACGTCTACGCGCTGGGGTCATTGCTCTATCATTGCCTGTGCGGCGAGCCGCCGTTTCGCACGAAGGAAAACGAAGAGCGAATTCTCGCAGCCGACTCGTTGCGGGAGCGTTTAGCGGTTTATCGCGGAGCGCTGGAATCATCCGAGCGTCCGACGGGGCATCGCCGCGTGTCGGGCGTGGACAAACGGTTGGCGGGAATCATCGACCGCTGTTTGGAACGCGATCCCAACCGTCGCTATCCCAATGCACAAGCGGTGCTGAGCGCACTGCAGAACCGGGCCAAACAGCGGGCGCGGCGCCCGGCGGTCGTGATGGGAATTGTGGCGCCGCTGCTGTTGCTGGCGGCGTTGGTTCCGCTGGGATTTTGGGCGGCCGAAGATGCCGTAAATACCGCGGAGGAAAAAGTGGCGGTCCGTGCTGCTGAAAGCAACAAGCTCGCAGCGGTGGCGATTGCTGAGCTGATTGAAAGCGAATTGGTCCGCCGGGTTCAGGAACTGCAGATCGCCGCAGACGATCCAGAGTTGTCGAGAGCCGTCAAGACTGAGGGGACCCAGCCGCATACTCAACGGAAGAGAATCAAGGCACTCATCGAGGAATTTCGGCAGATTTACGGGGTTCCCCCAGTGCTGGAGACGCGCCCCGCCGACCGGCAGATCGACCGGCCGCAGGAAGTTGAGTATTTGGACACCAGTTGGTTTTTGACCGATGCGCGGGGCCGGCAAGTGATGCGTGCGCCGTTCAGCGAAAAATCGATTGACCATGACTATTACTGGCGGGACTATTTTCATTGGCGGGGCGAGGAGTCACCCCAGGCTGATCGCGCGCCTCCCGCCTGGGAAAACAAGAGGTTTCATATCTCCGTCGCCTTTAAGAGCCAGACCACACAGCGGCTGATGGTGGCCATTTCGGTTCTGGTGCGGGACTATCAGAGCGCACCTCTGTACGGAGAGTTGGCACGTGCCGTCGGCATGGATCGGCTGCTATTTGTTTTGGACTGGTTCTCCGGCGAGAGTATGAATTTGGGCCAACTGATTGATTTGGCGTCGCAACTGTTCGTGCGGGCGGAGCCGGAACGGCCGCAGGGAGTGCTGGCGCGTACGATTGATCTCGGCAAGCTGCTGGCGACCAGCGGAATTGTTTCCAATGAGGAACGGGTCTCGGATGACGGCACGCGGATCGACCGGATCGTGGCGATGGTGGACGGGCGGAATGGAAAGATTTTGGACCACCAGTACATGGAGCAAGATGGATTTAAGGCGCGTACGCCCGACGAGATCCAACAGGTCTACGACAGTTTGCAGCTCTCCGAGGCGATTCAGGCACAGATGGCGGCTCGCGCCGATGAAAAGTCGGAGACGGACGAGGTCGACGTGTTTGTGGTGTCGGACTACCGGGATCCGGCGGCCGAAATTTCGCCCGAGGCGTTTGGCGAGCGCTGGATGGCAGCGTTTGCCCGGGTTCCGGGAACGGATTGGTGGACCGTCGTGCAGGAGCGGCACCGCAAAGCGATTGAGCCGGTCGAAGATGTGCGCAGCGAATTGACCAAGTACGGTATGATTGGCCTGCTGTTTTTCTTCACGCTGATTAGCGTATTATGGTTCTTCTTGCTGCGAGGTCTGAAATACAACGTTCTACGGTTCGGCGCGTTGCGCCCCCGTCGGGGGGCGGGCAGCGCGGGATCGTCGGAACGGATTTCTGACAGCGGGAGGAATTCGTCCGTTGCCTGAATTGACTGCCGAGAGCACTGCAAGTCAACATATCGCCCGGCTCCCACTCACCTCCCAACAGACCGTCACAATTGGACGTGAAACGGCGTGTGATTTAGCCGCTTTTTGGGATTCGAACGTTTCGCGACGGCATGCTGAAGCCACGCTTCTCGGCAATCGGCTGCAAATCCGCAAATTGGGGACCGCATCGAATCCGTTGTTCTTCCAAGGACGGGAGGTGGAATCGTGCGAAATCGACGCCGGAGAGCATTTTGTGCTGGGCACGACATTCTTTTTGTTCAGCGACGTCGAGTCCGTTCGCAGTTCGACTCCAGCGCAACCGGTGGAGGAGGTCGCGTTTTCACCGGAAGAATTGCGCCGGGCGCGGTATATCGACGCCGATCGGCGTATTGAAGTTCTGAATCATTTGCCGGATGTCATTCGCGGGGCGCATACTGACCAGGAATTGTTCGTTCGATTGACGACGATTCTCCTGGCCGGCATCAAGACCGCCGATGCGGCGGCGGTCGTTTCTCTGTCGGGGGACTCCTCACCCAAAATTGAACATTGGGAGCGGCGATTGGACGTGGGCGGCGATTTTCGCCCCAGCACGCGTCTGATTAAAGCGGCCGTGCAAGAGAAGGCGCAGAGTATTTTGCATCTCTGGGAGAGCAGTGAGCTGCAACATGCCGATTTTACCGTGACGCAGGACTTTGACTGGGCGTTCTGCACGCCGGTGATTGGCGCGGCGACGCGCGGTTGGGGGCTGTATCTGGCGGGACGTTTTGATCGATCGCCGCTCAACCAGGATCGAAAGGCGGTCGGCGAACAGCATTTGCGGAGCGACGTGAAGTTCGCGGAAACGATGGCCGAGATCATCAGCGCGGTCCGTTGGGGGAATCAACTGGAACGGCAACAAGCGGGTCTGCGGCAGTTTTTTGCGCCGATCATTTTGTCATCACTGGGCGACGGCTTCGATACGAAGATTTTGGAGCCGCGCGAGTGTGATGTCACAGTCCTGTTCTGCGACTTGCGGGGGTTCAGCAAACAAGCGGAGGATTCGCGCGACAATCTGATCGATCTGCTTGATCGTGTCAGTCAAGCGCTGGGCGTCATGACGCAGCACATCTTGGCACATGGCGGAGTGATCGGCGACTTTCAGGGAGACGCAGCGATGGGCTTTTGGGGGTGGCCGGTCGCGTCGGATTCTGCTCCGCTGCAAGCGTGTCGGGCAGCGCTTGATATTCGCGCCGAGTTTGCGAAAACCGCCGGACAAAAGGACCACCCGCTGGCTGACTTTCAAATGGGGATCGGATTGGCGCAGGGGAGGGCGGTCGCCGGCAAGATCGGGACCAGCGACCATGTGAAAGTCACCGTGTTTGGACCGGTCGTGAATCTGGCGAGCCGGCTGGAGGGAATGACCAAACAGCTGCGGGTGCCGATTTTGTTGGACGAATCGATGGCTGAGCAAGTCCGAGGTCGCCTAGAGGACTTGCCGGGACGGATTCGCCGTCTGGCGCGAGTGCTGCCCTATGGGATGCAGACGCCGGTTACCGTAAGCGAACTGCTTCCGTCACTGGAGGTATTCCCCGATTTGACGGAGGCCCATCTGGAGTCGTACGAGCAGGCAGTGGCTCACTTCCAGGAGGGAGATTGGGAGCGCGCTTACAGCGCCTTGCATGATATTCCGCCTACCGATCGCGCGCAGGACTTTCTCAATCTGCTGATTGCTCAGCACAACCGGACGGCTCCCGGCGACTGGGACGGGATCGTGAAGCTCCCGAACAAGTAGGCCCCCTATTCCCTCTGTTTTATCTAGGGGGCCATTGCGCACCGGCTTCGAAAATACATGTTGTGTTTTTTTCAATTAAGATGACTATAATTGTTAATATATCTTGAACTCAACATTGGTCGAATCAAGATCGTTATCCCATCTCAGCACGTGGAAATCGTGGGTTTTGCCAATGTGGTGGCCACATTGAGGCGCGGACCGAAGTTTGGTTGCCTGCAAATTAGGCGAATCTCGCACATTTTGTGATCAAGTCCATCTCAAACTAGGCATGACGGGTAGCAGTCTGGGCGGAAACTAAGAGTTGTTGTTGCTGATCGGATGCTGTCGTCGTGTCGTCGTCAATCGATGGAGGTCCTGACCCTTCCTTGGGGAGAGTTCTGAAGCATCGATTCATCACTTGCAGTCAACTGATTTGGGGCAAAGACGGGCTGATTCATTGTGAGGGCATCTGAACGCGGGATGCGATTGCGCTACGGGTGCACGATTTGAGTCTGCAGTCTGGGGTGAGAAAGAGGAAGATTCGATGGTTCACGAGCCAACCGTCTTCGTGGTCGATGACGACCCGTCCGTCCGCGACTCATTATCCACGTTGTTGGAAACGGCGAATATTCCGGCAGAGATGTATTCTGACGCAGCAAGTTTTCTGGATGAATATGATCCCGAACGTTCCGGATGCCTTCTGCTCGACGTGCGCATGCCGGGCATGAGCGGGCTGGAATTGCAGCGGATGCTGGCCGAATCGGACCGGCCCGTGACGACGATCATACTGACCGGCCACGCCGACGTTGCGATGGCGGTCGGCGCAATGAAAGCGGGCGCGGCCGACCTGATCGAGAAACCGTTTCGCGGCGAGGATCTGATTCGGAGGGTTCAGCAGGCGATCAAGCAGGATTTAGACTCGCGGCGCCGGTGGGAACAGCGCCGCAACCTGCAGCGGGGGCTCGAATCGTTAACGCCGCGAGAGACGACCGTGTTGGATTTGATTGTCGCGGGACATCCCACGAAGTCCATCGCGTCGGAACTGGGGACGAGTTTTAATACGGTTCGCAATCAGCGGACGAGTATTATGCGCAAGATGGGCACAGACTCCGTTGTGGACCTGGTCCGCATGATCACGGAGGTCAGAGAGCAGCCGGACAAGAA
Organism: Planctomycetales bacterium; assembly: GCA_028285345.1. GTDB lineage: Bacteria > Planctomycetota > Planctomycetia > Planctomycetales > Planctomycetaceae > Symmachiella. The sequence continues at coordinate 33,609 of JANQPT010000055.1, read as the reverse complement.
TTGATGCACGACGTGTTCGGGTCGAGATAATGGATATCACCCAAACCGATCAATCGCGCATCGACCGATTCGTCTTGCAGCGGCTGGGCTGGAGAGAATTTGTCAGTCGACAAGTCCGCGGGCGAGTTTCCGGCGGCTGATGTTTTCTGACGAAGGCTGTTTGGTTAGCTTCTGGTGTCGCATTGGCAATCACTCGCTTTTGTGCGCGTTTTCGATTTTAGGAAACGGCGCGCGGGGATCCCCCGGGCTGAATCATTCAGCTAGTGCACCTGGAAGGGAAGGCGACTCGCTACGAGTGGCGTCCCGGGCCGGTCACACGATGGTTTGTGGAATCGCCCGTCCCTTTGCCCATAGCTGCTTGGTTGCGCGCGGTGGATCGCGAACCGACGGGGGCCTACTGACGCTTTCATCCGAGATGCACCGGTGGATCCTGTGGCACGCCACGTAGAATCTGGACTTGCCGGGTCGGCGCTGGTCTTGGAGCGGCGACAATTTTCGGCAATCGTCGAGAATTTTTCTCCGGAAAGCGAAGACGTGCATCGGGAAACGTATATATTATAGAGAATGACGCGGCTGAAGCGGCGGCGCGAGGTACCGATTGCCGGGGACTTCGCAGCAACCAGGAGGGGGGCCGGCGTGATGTGTCAAATTCTGGACAGGGATGATGCGTAATTGAATTGCCGGAGATTGGGGCGTTAATCGTGGTCGACAACTCTGCTCATCCGTTACAGCGTTTGATTCCTAACCGGATGTTGTTCCGTGAGGCCCCGCTGAAGAGTTTGCTCTGGTCCGCGGTTGGATCGGTCGGTCTGTGTTTACTGCTGGTTGAATTGTGGCTGGTCGCGGGGCTGCTGATCGACCATGGCCGGCTGGAACTCTCAGCGCAGGAGGCGCCGGAATTGCGCAGCCTGACCGCTGCCGGCGCGGAGTCGGCGGACGACGAAGCGGCCGGTGAAGCGGAGCAGCCGCCGATTGCGGGGCGTCCACTGGTGTGGAGCGATACCGGCATTTTGCCGGCTGTGTGGCGGGCGCGGACCTGTCCCTGTGGATCGTTGATGGCCGCCGCGTACCGCAGGTTTTCTCCGCTGCAGACAAACAGAGACGCTTTAGTCTTTCTGAGTTTGGCCGCCGCCATAACGGGCGGACTGATTGCGTTGGCGAATTCGCGGGGCCGTACGCGGGCGATTCAGGCCGCTGTGGAACTGACGAAGCAGGAGCGGCGAGCGCTACATCGCCAAACGCTCCGCATGGGGCCGTCGGAGATTCAGGAGAGTCGGAATGGAGAACTGCAGACGCTATTCGCCTCGGACATGGACACACTCCAAGAGGGATTGAGCACTTGGATCTTGCGGCTGACGCGTGATCCGCTACGGCTGGTGTTGTTGGCGGTCTTGGCAATTGCCACCGCACCGCTGGAGGCTGTGGCGGTGATGCTGCTGACGGCCGGCTGTTGGATGCTAATCTTCTGGCAAGTGCGACAGGGGAAATCGCAAAGTGCGCTGAACAAATCACGTTCTGAAGAGAAGCTGAGATTGTTGGCGGAGAGTTTGCGGACGACGCGACTGGTGCGCGGCTACGGTAAGGAAATGGAAGGGTTTGAAGAAGAGCAGTTCCAACACCAATTGACGCGGCTTTCTGACGAGACGTCTGCGGCACTGCGGCAAGATTGGGTTCAGCGGTGGGGCTTGGCGACGATGGCGGCATTTGTAGGTGCGGTGGCCGTGCTATTTGTCGGGCACCAGATTCTGGACGACGAGGCGGGCCTGTCGGTTCCCTCGGCGATTTTGATGTTCGCGGCGCTGGGATGCATGCATCCTCCGCTCAAGAACTTGTGGCACTTCTCGCAAGACGTCTCCGATGCGGCTCATGTCGCGACTCGCATCGAGTTGTACTTGGCGCAGGCGCCTCCGATCGGGCAGGCGGTGGGGGCGAAGTTCCTGCAACCGCTGTCGGATTCGCTCGTTTTTGACAACGTCGCCTGCGAAAGCCGCGACCACCGGTCGTTGCTCTCGGGATGCAGCTTCCAAGTCAGAGCGGGGACACAAGTCGCCGTCGTGTCGACTGATCCTTGGGAGGCCCGCGCGGTCGCCTATCTGCTGCCCCGGTTTATTGAGCCACGGACGGGGCAGATTCTGATCGACGGCGAAGACATTGCCTGGGTGACTTTAGAGTCGCTGCGTGCGGAAACGATCATGGTCAGCGCCCGCGATCCGTTTTTTACAGGCACCGTGCTGCAAAACATTCGCTGCGGCAACGAACAGTATTCGCTGCAAGAAGCGACGGAAGCGGCAAAGATTGCTCACGCGCACAATTTCGTCGTCAAGCTGCCGCAAGGTTATGAGACCGTGATCGGCGAGCATGGCGAACAGCTCGATCAGGGGCAGACGTTTCGACTCGGACTGGCGCGGGCGCTGCTCCGCAATCCGGCACTGCTGATCTTGGAGGAACCGGACGAGCCGATTGACGAGGGGACGAAATCGTTGCTGGACGACGCCTACAACCGCATCGTCCCGGGCCGGACGGTGATTTATCTGCCGCGGCGGATGGCCACGCTACGGCGGTCCGATGAGATTGTTCTGCTCCACAAGGGGGCGGTGCATGCGATGGGCAACCATGCGGCGCTGGTTAAGTCGTCACCGCTCTACCGCCACTGGGAATACTTGAATTTCAATGTATTCCGGCATGAACTCGAGCCCCAGGCCGTGTGATGCGGGGGTGTCGAGTCGCAAAGCGCGGTCTCTCAGTTCGGCCATGATTGCGTACAAACGCAGCGGAGGTCCCGTAGCTGGCGCTCACTTAACATTCGCTGCGCGACAAGATATGCTCGGCGAACGTCCACCGGAACGCCGTCCGCGGGGGAAACGGCTTAGAAAGCCTGCGGATCATGCGAGCCAATCGGGCCGCGCGCGTGTCTCAAACCAAGTGGGCGGATGAATTTGAGACAGCTTCTCACGCTATAACGATATCGCCGGCCGAATTGCCGGCGGAGAACTCGACAAACAAGAAGACAAACGACGATGCCGCGATACGACGCCAAACGGATTGAACCCAAGTGGCAGGCCTACTGGGAAGAGCAGAAGACATTTGCCGCGCCCGATTCCAGCGAACAGCCGAAGCTGTACGTGCTGGACATGTTCCCTTATCCGTCGGGTGACGGGCTGCATGTGGGGCATCCGGAGGGGTACACGGCGACCGATATTGTCTGCCGCTATTCCCGGATGCGGGGCAAGGCGGTGTTGCATCCGATGGGGTGGGATGCGTTTGGATTGCCGGCAGAGCAGCACGCGATCAAGACCGGCACACATCCCCGCGAGACGACGTACAAGAACATCGCCACGTTCCGTCGCCAGTTGAAGATGCTGGGATTCAGTTACGACTGGGACCGCGAATTGGCGACGACGGACGAGGACTATTTTCGCTGGACACAATGGATCTTTCTGCAACTGTTCGACACCTGGTTCGACGAGGAGCAGCAGCAAGGGCGTCCGATATCCGAATTGCCGATTTCGGAGGATGTGACGGCGGCGGGCGAGGAAGCGGTCCGCCGATTTCAGGACAAGCACCGTTTGGCTTATCAGACTGAAGCGCCGGTCAATTGGTGTCCGGAGCTGGGAACGGTATTGGCCAACGAAGAGGTGATCGGCGGCGTGAGCGAGCGGGGTGGCCATCCCGTCGTGCGGATTCCATTGCGGCAATGGATGCTGCGGATCACGGCGTACGCGGAGCGTCTGCTGAACGGCTTGGACGATCTGAATTGGCCGGAGTCGATTAAGGCATTGCAGAGAAACTGGATCGGACGTAGCGAAGGGGCTGAAGTCGACTTCTACATCGACGATAACTTCGACGCTTGGAAGACGCAGCGGACGCAGTCGGGATTTCCCAAAGAGGCGGGTGACGACGTGCTGCGCGTGTATACCACGCGGCCTGATACGCTGTTCGGTGCGACATATATGGTCGTTGCGCCGGAACATCCGTTTGTCGATCGGTTGGCGAGCGACGAGCAGCGCGACGCGGTCAACGCGTATCGTGAACAGGCGGCGATGAAGAGCGACTTGGACCGGACCGATTTGGCGAAAGAGAAGACCGGCGTGTTCACAGGGAGCTACGCCATCAATCCGGTCAACGGCGAGCGGATTCCGATCTGGATCGCCGACTATGTGCTGATCAGTTACGGGACCGGGGCGATTATGGCGGTTCCCGCACACGACCTGCGCGACTGGGAATTCGCGGTCGAGTTTGGCATCGAGATCCGCCCGGTTGTCGAGCCGCCTGACGGGTACGAACCGTCGCGCGAGGAAGCCGCACTGACGGCGGAAATTGACGGTGAGGAGCGCTACCCGTTCGCAGGCTTGGGGACCGCCGTCAATTCGGGCGACTATAACGGATTGGGGACGGCCGAGTTTAAGGCGAAAATCACCGAGGCGTTGTCCGCCGGCGGGTTAGGCCGCGGTGCGGTGAATTACCGTCTGCGGGATTGGCTGTTCAGCCGGCAGCATTTTTGGGGCGAGCCGTTTCCGATTTGGCACGAATTGGACGAGCAAGGCGAACCGACCGGGTTGATGCGGACGGTCGCGGAAGCGGACTTGCCGGTGACGTTGCCGGACATGACCGATTTTAAGCCGCATGGACGTCCCGAACCGCCGCTGGCGGAAGCGGGCGATGAATGGCTGTATTGCACGGCGGACGACGGCACGCGGCTGATGCGGGAAACCAACAGCATGCCGCAGTGGGCGGGGTCTTGTTGGTACTATTTGCGGTACATCGATCCGAAAAACAACGCGCGGTTTGTCGACGTCGAGAAAGAGAAGTTCTGGATGCCGGTCGACTTGTATATCGGCGGCGCGGAACATGCGGTGTTGCATTTGCTGTATTCACGATTCTGGCACAAGGTGCTGTTTGATCGCGGCCACGTGTCAACGCCGGAGCCGTTTGCGCGGTTGGTGAATCAGGGCATGATTCTGGGCGAAGCGGAACTGACCGGCTACCAATCCGCCGATGGAAGTTGGCTGTCGTCGGCATTGGTCCGCGACGCGGCGGAGGGGGATGAAGGGAAGATCGACAAGCAGACCGGGGCCCCAGTCGCTGCCGTCAGACTGGACGCCGAACAGGTCGAAAAGCGAGATCACGATTTCGTATTAAAAGACGATCCGGAGATTGCCGTTGAGAGCCGTTCGTTCAAGATGTCCAAGTCGCGGGGCAACGTGATTAACCCGGACGACATTGTCGACGTCTACGGCGGCGATGCGCTGCGGCTGTATGAGATGTTCATGGGGCCGCTGGAGCAGACGAAGCCGTGGAACATGAGCGGCGTGGAGGGAGTTAGCCGGTTTTTGGCCCGCGTTTGGCGGATGATCGCCGACGAGCGCTCCGACGATGTACAGTTGAACGGGGCAATCCAGGAGGTCGACGCAAATGCCGACCAACTGCGCACGCTACACAAAACGATTCAAGCGGTGACCGACGACTGCGAGAAACTCTCGTTCAATACGGCGATCAGCCGGTTGATGGAGTTTACGAATGAATTCAGCAGCCAAGATGTCCGGCCTCGCGCGGTGATCGAACCGTTTGTGTTGTTGTTGAGTCCGTTCGCGCCGCACTTGGCAGAGGAACTGTGGCAGTTGCTGGGGCACGGCGAATCGCTGGCGTATGAGCCGTGGCCCAAGTTCGATCCGGAATTGATCGCCGAGGCGGAGATCGAGATCCCTGTGCAAGTCAACGGCAAGCTGCGGGCGAAGATTCGTGTGCCGTCCGGGGCGGATCCGCAGGCGATGCAGGAACTGGCGGGGGCGGATGCCGCTGTGCAAAAGCAGCTGGCCGACAAACAGGTGGTGAAAGTGATCGCCGTGCCGGGCCGGATGGTGAATTTCGTCGTCCGTTGAGACTGCCGGAGACCGCCGAATGGGGCAACTGGGCGGTTTTGGAGCGAGTTTTCACGCCGAGACTGCGTGTGCGCGCGGAAAAACGCGAAATCGCCGCACCGCACAGCCTGCGCCGGCGGATTAATTGATACCACCTCAGGGTTTTGGGTGGAATCACGCCGAATCCGGCTTGGTTGGCGTCGAAATGCGTTTTGCGTTCGGACATGATGGGATTTAGCCTTCCAGGATGGTGACGGTCTCTATTGAAGCGAATTGCAAGCATGCCGCGATGATGATGCCGGCGGACCGATAAATCCCCTTTAGACACCAAGAAAACGCTCCTCATGTCCCAGCCTCCCCCATGGATTCAAGAGCTGACCGAAGACGTCACCGCCGGTATGCACGCGTTTGACGTCCTCTCGCCGATCGGTTGCCACTATCACCAAACGGAGCGGTTCTGGGAGGTCACGATCTTCGCCTCGCGGACCGAAATTGTGGGAGGCCCCAAAGACGGGACGCAGACTTCGTCAAAATTCTCGCTCGATCTGCAGGGCGTTTCGCGGCTGTTGGACGACGTGACTGAGATGCACTGGCAGGCGTTGCCGTTGGACGGCGACGACGACTTGGGCCCGCATATTTCGCTGGTCGGCCGACGCGCCGGAAACGAAGTATGGCTGAGGATCCTTGCTGAAGCCCCGCCCCGTTTTGAACCGGGCCGCATCATCTGGGCTTATGACGGCACGTCTGAAGAAGCGTGGAAGTAACGCGGGATACTGAATGATCCTCGGGCAACGGTCCTGCTCGCCGGTTGCTCCCAGAGTCTGCGTTGCACCGGCATAGCCGGTGGCACACATTTGACGCGTGAGGCCTCTTGTACGAATCTGGGGCGACGATGGTGCGCGGCAGTCGTTCAGAGATTCTGGCACGATTCCGAACTCTCACGAGTTCGGCTACTCTGCATTTGAGGTCTGGCAAGCCACTAAGCGCGCGGCAACTTGGCGAGATCGTCGTGCGCGCCGACGAGGACCAAGATGTCGTCCGGCTGCAGGACGTCGTCCGGTTTGGGGACGCTGGTGATCCGTTGAGTCTCAATCAATTCGCCGTCCCGCTGTTCGGTGATCGTCCGTTTGAGCGCCACCAGGTTCACTTGGTATTTCGTCCGCAGTTGTAGCTCTTGCAGGGTTTTGCCGCGAAATTCGGCCGGGCAGCGGATGTCGATCAAGCTGTAGCCTTCGGCCAGTTCGATGAAGTCTTGGAACTGCGGGTTTGCCAAACGGCGCGCCAGGCTGTTGCCGGTTTCAATTTCCGGCTGGACGATGTCGTCGGCACCGATGCGTCGAAAGATCTCGGCATGCACCGACGTCTGCGCGCGGCAGATGATGTGTTTGGCTCCAATTTTCTTGAGAATGGCGGTTGTGAGCAGCGCGCCCTCGAAGTTTTCGCCGATGGCGACGACGCAGACATCGCAATCGGAGAGATCCTGACTTTTGAGCGCTTCTTCATCGGTCGAATCGAGACGGACGGCGAGTGCGACGTCATCTTTGACGGCGTTCACGAGGGAGGGATTGCGGTCGATGGCGATCACCTCGATTTCGCTTTGTCCCAAGTTGCGGGCCAAAGTCGTTCCAAATCGTCCCAGTCCCAAAACCGCAATTTGCTGCACGATCGATCACTCCTGAGTCCTGAGTTGTCCGCGTCGAGATGCCCTGCCGTGTGTTGGAAAACGTCTGAATTGTCAGGCTCGCTCGGGGTGCTTGTCAATGCGGCTGGAAACTGTTTTGGGAATCGTCATCACGCTGTTCGGCGGGGGATTGTCGAATGAGGTTCGATTCGTTAAGACAGGGCCTCCGCCGATGGTCCGTATTGAGTCCCCTCGCCGCTGGTTGGTATGTCGCAGTTTCGCCAAGATCCCATTGTCGGCCGTTGGGTGATCGTTGCAACGGAGCGGGCTGCGAAGCCTCAGGAAATCGTACAGCAAACGCGCCGCGAATCGCTGCAAGCTTGCCCGTTTTGCGAGGGCCAGGAAGAGGAAACGACTGCGGAATTGCTTGCCGTGCGTCCTGCATCCACAGCGGCCGACGGGCCAGGCTGGCAGGTCCGCGTGATTCCGAACAAATATCCGGCAGTGACGTCTGACGGTGAAACGGCGCGCTGTGGCTGGGGGTTTCAGCGGGAAGTTCAGGGCGTCGGCGCGCACGAAGTGATTGTGGAATGCCCACAGCATGAAACGAATCTGGCGCGGCTCCCGGCAGCACACGTTGCCGACGTGCTCCGCGCCTATCGAGACCGGTTCAAACATCACAAACGCGATCAAAGGATTGCGTATGCCTTGCTGTTTAAGAACTACGGCGCGTTGGCGGGCGCCTCAATGGAGCATTGCCATTCGCAAATCCTGGCCACGCCGATCGTGCCGGAACTGATCGGCGAGGAGTTGGCCGGCAGTTGGGAATTTCACCAGCGAAACAATCGGTGCGTGTATTGCGCGCTCGTTGAGGAGGAATTGGATGGGGGTGCGCGGGTGGTGGTGCAAACGGCAAACTACGCAGTGCTCTGCCCGTTTGCTTCACGATTTCCATTTGAGATGTGGCTGGTTCCGCTGCGGCATCAGGAGCATTTCGACGATGAGCGCGACGATGATTTCGCGGAGCTTGCCGAAGTCTTGACGACCGTGCTGGGACGGCTCGCGGCGGTCCTGAACGATCCCGCTTATAATTTCTATTTGCATACGTCGCCGCTGCACGCGGGTGCGACGCCCCACTATCACTGGCACCTTGAGATTTTTCCCCGGCTGGCGCAGCTCGCCGGTTTTGAACATGGCGGGGGGATGTTCATCAACCCGATTCCTCCGGAAGACGCGGCCGCTTTGCTGCGTCCCTAAGCTGGTAGGGTCCGCTGTGCGGACCGCGTCGAGTCGTTCGCGTCTTGCGTAGTTGTTTCGGTCTTCCTCGTATTGAGGTTATAAGTGGTCCGCACAGCGGACCCTACGGAGTTAGAGCCCTTTCGCGTGATTGGTGTCGCTCGAATTGAGATAGCGGGCGGTGCGATCCGCTCTTGACGAGGGGTGGAAAATCGAGAGAATCCGATCCTCTCTTTCTCTCCATATCCACAATCATTACGGCCCGTCCAACAGCGTTCCTTGGCGCGGAACGAGCGATGGGTTTGCCACCTGCGATGACCGACAACATGCACAACGTCCGCCGGATTCTTGCGGCTTGCTTGGTGATTTCGATTCTCAGTGGTTGCGGCACGACGCGGTGGTCCGATACAGCGCGGACCGCGACTGAACAGCGGCTGATTTCCAACGCGATTGACGAGAGCGTCAACAGCATCGACGTCAGCAGCCTCAGCGGAATGGCGATCTACTTCGACACCAGCCAGGTGGACGACACGGTGCAACAGAAGTATTTGATCAGCTCGCTGCGTCACCATTTGCTTCGAAACGGCTGCTATCTCAAGGAGAAGAAAGAGGACGCCCAGTTCGTGGTGGAAGCCCGGGCGGGAGTGATTGGAACCGACCGGCATGACGTGTTGGTCGGAATTCCGGAAACGTCGGTGGCGACCGGGCTACCGGGATTGCCGTCGCATATTCCCGAAGTGGCGCTGTTTAAGAAGACAAACCAATTGGGCATGGCCAAGATCGGGCTATTTGCTTACGAGCGGCAGGCGGGCAAACTGGTTTGGAGTTCTGACATGAAGGTGTCGGACGAGCTCGCCAAGAATGTCTGGGCATTCGGAATCGGCCCGATTCAGAGTGATCCCAACGGCAAGGGGACGCGATTGGCGGGCGAGGAGGTGAAGTTGCCGACGATTCCTGTGCCATCAATTCCGCAGATTCCGCAAATCGCCAAGCAGCCCAAGGAAGAGCCGCCGGAGTATCAAATGCCCGAGCTCAAAGAGCCTCCCGTCGAATCTCCGCAAGGCGAAGTGCACATCAAGCCGGCGGCGGGGGACTTTCCGTTCGAGGAGTGATCGGCGCGCTCACGTCGTCAACGTTGCGGACATGGCTCTCGCTTGGCAGTCGGTCCACAATCGAACCGTTGACGGCCGAGTCAACGCGCGGCGGTTGCTGGAAGTTGGCGAGAGAATCCGCTAGTTTGTCGTGGATAAACAGCGAAACCTCTCCCCCTCTCGTGAAGGAGTCACGTCTGATGACCAGCACGGCGGTTGAACAGATTCTTGTCGTTCCCACCACATTGTTTCACGACGTCGGCTACTTCGAGGGGATCTCCACAAACGTCGAGCCGTACCTGCAGACGCTGCTGGATCCGATCAATACCAGCTATCAGCCCCGCGACATGATGGAATCGGATCCCGGCTATAAGCAGTTGATTCCGTATTGCATTTTTCGCCACGGCGAGAGGATTTTTTATTACACCCGCGGCGGCGGGCAAGGCGAGAAACGATTGCATGCCAAGCGCTCGATTGGAGTGGGGGGGCATATTTCGTCCGTCGATGAGAACCGGGACGATTCGCCCTATCTGGAAGGAATGCGGCGCGAGATTGCCGAAGAGGTTTACTTAGAGGCCGGCTGCACGGATCGTTGCGTCGGGATGCTCAACGACGACAGTAACGACGTGGGCAAAGTCCACTTGGGAATCGTGCATATCTTCGAACTGGACGAACCGAAGATTCGGCCGCGGGAGAAGGATATGCTGGAAACGGGATTCGCCACGCCGGAATCGCTGATGGCAGAGATCGAGCAGTTTGAAACCTGGTCGCAGATTTGCCTGCGGGGGTTATTCCAATAGCCGAGTCGCGCGCCATTCACGTCAATCAGTCCGCCCGACGATGCGAGTTGACGGCGGACCGACTGCGATTGCTGTGGGAATTTTGCGGCGACCGCTGGCGCGAGACCTGTTTTCTGCTGCAGCACGAGGCGTGGACGCCGGTTATCGAGCCGCCATCGGCCGGTGTTGAGGATGATCCCGTTTGTGGACCGGTCTATCAAGAACTGCTGTTGGACCGGAAGCGTGCGGACCAGCATGAAGTTCAACTGTTCGGGCGGGCGGGCAAGGTTCTATTCGCTGCGGCGGTGACGTTTGACGCTGCGGCGGAAGCGATCGAGTACGACGTCTCGGCGCGGAGCCGGAGCGAAGCCTTTCCGGCGTCCTTCTTGACGACGTACAGTGTCCCGGGCTTTGAGCGGCAGGGAGCGGCGGTCGTGATAGGGTCCGGGGCCGAGTCGAAATTGCGGCTGGATCCGGTGTTGGTCGAGGACTTTCCGGTTTGTGAGGTCTTGGACGGCCCTCGGCAATCGCTGCAAATTCGCGCGTCGGGACCGACTCGGATGTCGCCAGAGCAAGCGGGAGTGACGTTTCGGTGGCGATATCGGATTCAGCGGCACGATGACGCTTGATTTCGGGGACCGAATGGCTCAAAATTTGGGCGTTAATAAATGGGAATCCGGCGGATTCTCTCAAAACCGCATGCGTTCGGAATCGTTTGGTTCCAATTGGGCGCGAGTGATCGATTGAAAGCAGACGATGACATTCGAAGAAGCAGAGCGGCTCAAGTCGGAGTTTACGGATAAGTATGTCGTCGTGGAAGAGGGCATACCGGAATTGAAGCGGTTCGAGTCGAGGACCGGACAGGTCAAGACGGTGAACATGAGCGGCCGCGCGCTGGTGGAGTTCGACAGCAGCGAAGACATCTCCTGGTATGACATTGATCCGTCGTACTTGAAAGTGGTCGACAAACCGGAGCCGAAATCGAAGGCTGCTCCGGCGAAGGCCAAGGAAGCACCCGCTGCGAAAGAAAAGCCGGCAAAGCCAGCGGCCAAGAAGGGGATGAGCCCCTTAGAGATGGCGCGCGCTCAGGGAGCCGCCGGGAAGGCCAAAACGGCCGAGAAACCGGCCGCTACGGGCGACAAGCCGCTATCTCCGCTGGAACGGGCGCGGTTGGAAGGAGCGGCCGGATCGGCCAAGAAGCCGGCCGCTGAAAAACCTGCCCCCAAAAAGCCGGCTGCGGGTGACAAACCGCTCTCTCCGTTGGAGCGGGCGAGGATGGAAGGGGCCGTTGGTTCTGGAGGTGGCACGGCTGCCCCCGAGAAGCCTGCCGCCGCTGAAGCGGATGACGACGGCGACACGGCGGCGGTTGAGGAAGCTCCCGCTGCGAAGACCGAGGTTCCGACCACCGGGCCTGACGGAAAGCCGCTGTCGAAGATCGAACTGGCTCGCCTGCAGGGGCCGTTTAAGGGGTGAGCGGATTGGCTAGTGCTTGGCCGGACGTCAAAACTGACGTAGCAGAAGTCGTGAGACTTCTGAAAACTCAATCGGAGTTGGCAAGTTTCCGAACTCTTACGAGTTCGGCTACATTAGAATTGGGATTTGCACCGGCAGGGCATGTGGCAAACTACTTCCGTAACGAAACCGCGACGAAGTGCTAGTGCATCGTCTAAGCTGAATTGAAGGGTTGAGCAATCGCCGATAAGCACGCCAACGAGCGTGCGGCCCACTTGTGGGACCTTTCGATTCAAGGTGGTTGGACCACTAGCTTCGTTTCAGAGCGGCGGCGAAGTAGTCAAGAACGCCGCGGGAATCGACATCGTTGACAACGTCGATATTCGTTTGCCCGTGCCCTGTGGTGCGGCGATCAAACACCGTCATGCCACGCGTCAATTCCCCGCGCGTTTCGACGTCAACGGCCATGCTCTGTGACTCGAATAAGCTCGGCCGGCTGAGAAACGCGAGTGCGGTGATTTCGCGCAGGGGCGCCCCTTCGCGACCCAGATGCTCGTGGTGTGCCCGCAGCGAATAGGAGATCAGATCGTGCAAAAACAACTGCCGACCGGAGGTCTCCTCCTCTAGTCCCGTGCGGTTGAACTCCTCAAAGGTCAGCACGACTTTGTTGCCCACGTCCAGCGGGACGATTGTCTTGGTGGCGGGGCTGTTTAGCACTTGGCGTGCGGCGATTGGGTTGTAGTAGATGTTGAACTCGGCCGCTGCGTTGGCGTCTCCGCCTGCCGTGACGGAACCGCCCGAACAGACCAGGCCGCCGAGGAGGCTTAGGAAGTCGGGAAAGCGTTCGCAGGCGATTTCGACGTTGGTCAACGGTCCCAGCGTGAGCAGCGTGTATTCGTTCGGTTCCGAGCGGACAAGGTCGATCATCAGTTTGGCGGAATCGTGCCGGTGATGCAGGTCCGCCACGTCAAAGTCGCGGTCGCCCAAACCCGTCGGCCCGTGCAGCTGTGCGAATTGCTGAATGACCGCGTTCTTCTCAGCGGAAGTCGGGCCGTTTTCCTGCGCCGCCCCGATGCGCGGCCACTTGGGGGGATCGATCTGTTCGACGATGGTCTGGAGATTGCGCGTGGCGTTTTCCGCAGAGACGCAACCAGCGGTGGCGGTCAGGGCAACGACGTCGAGTTGCGGGTCAAATAGAGCGGCGATCACGGCCAAGGCATCGCCGATTCCCGGATCGGCGTCGATGATCAATTTCCGCGGCAACGTGCTGCTCCTGGTGTAGAGACCGGACCCGTAAGGTCTATTCAATCAGCATGTTGGGCATTCTATTTTGAGTGAGGGCTGCGGTCAATCCGACGCTGAGACGAGTGCCACGGCGCGGCACCAACCGGCGCTGGCGGCTTTGATCTTCACCGGCAGGCAGGAGACATAAAAGCCGTGTGGCGCAGGCAGCTGATCGAGGTTGGCCAGTTTCTCGATCTGGCAGTACTCGCGAGTGATGCCGGCGAAATGGGCCGGCCAGATGTGGCGGCCGTCGCCGGTTTGCTGATAGTCCTCAACCATGTTGGCGAAGGGCCGGTCGAGTGTGTATGCATCGATGCCGATCACCCGGACACCTTGTTCGACAAGCCACAGGACTCCCTCCCGGCCTAATCCCGGTTGAGCGAAATATGCGGGTGAGTCGATGCGTTTGTCGGCATCGGTGCGGAGCAGCACGATATCGAACGGTTGCAGTTGATAGTCGATCCGCTCGAGTTCGGCTTGCAGGTATTCGACGGTAATGATTTCGCCGTTGGGGACCGCCCGGACGTCGAGTACGACGCCGGGCGCGAAGCACCACTGGAGCGGGACTTCGTCAATCGTCTTGGCCGGCTCGCCGGCGGCGGTTTCACCGTAGTGATACGGTGCGTCGACGTGCGTTCCAGTGTGCGTGATTGCTTGAATGTGCTCAATCGCCCAGCCGGCGCCGTCGGAATAGACCAAGTCGGCAGGATCGACGCCGAAGAACTGCTGCATTTGCTGCAGGCCTTCGTCGCGGTGTTTGACATAGTGAATCTGCGCCGGCATCGGCTCACCGGGGGCGTCGTGTTCCAGGGGGACGCTCAAGTCAATGATTCGGACGTTGTTGAACATGGTTGGTTTTTGATTTTGCTCGGAGTGCGGATGTTTTGCGGCTCGACTCTGGTATGATGTCTTGCGGAACTTGCAGACGCAACAAACGCAGAGATTGTGAGGGACGGGTCATGGAGAAAAGTGCGAAATCCCCGACGCAGCCAGCGCGGGCCATCGTGCGGCACGAAGGCGAGGCGCCGCGCGAACGGAGCACGTGCGGCTGGCGGAATCTGTTGATCAGCCGGCAGGACGAAGACGCTGCCGCTTGGGTGCACGCCGTCGACATCGATGGTGCGCGGCTGCACTATCATCAGCGGGCGACCGAGCTGTATTACGTATTGGAGGGCGAAGGAATTCTCGTGCTGGATGGTGAAGAACACCCGATGCGGACAGGTTCATTGGCCCAGATTCCGCCGGGAGTTGTCCATGGCGCACGGGGACGGATGCGAGTGTTGGTGGTCGGAATCCCGGACATCAGCGACGACGATCTATTCTTTCCGGGTTCGGAGTGACGGGATCTCGGGAACCGCTGGGGAAATCCGAACTTTTTTGGATTGACACTGTCTACATGGTTGGCGCAACTCAATTTGCTGTTTTAAGTTGCGCGCATGAAACTTGCTCGACGGGTTTTGTGGACGGCGCGCATTTTGACGGCCGCTCGAATTAGTCGCTTTCAGGCGGGCGGAACTCGAAGTAAAATAGTAGAGAGTTCGCGCGCCGACGCGAAGGACGTGTAAAGCCCTTGGTAGGAAAGTATGACCGAAACGACCATTTCGTTTCTCGATCCCAGCCAGATCTTGGTTCTCTTCGGAGCACGTGACCAACACCTGCGGCGAGTGCGGGAATCGATCGGAGTGGAGGTGACGCTCCACGGCGACGAGATTCATCTGCAAGGCAGCGAGGAGCAGATCCGTCAGGGATTGGCCGCGTTTAGTGAACTGCGCGAGATCATCGAAACCAAGGGGCATCTCGACGAATCGGACGTCTCCTCTGTGCTCGGCGAACCTGACGCGGAATCGACGGCCGAAGAAATCGACCTGCTGGAAAAGACGCGTCGTGTGGTTCCACGGACGAAGGGGCAGGCAGACTATATTGCGGCGATCCGAGAGCATGACGTTGTCTTCTGCACCGGTCCGGCGGGGTGTGGGAAGACCTATTTGGCCGTAGCGATGGCCGTCAATGCTCTCCGCCAAGACTTGGTACGCAAGATCGTGCTGGTCCGTCCTGCGGTGGAAGCGGGTGAGCGTCTGGGGTTTTTGCCGGGGGACATGCTGGCGAAAGTCAATCCGTACTTGCGGCCGCTGTTGGACGCGCTGAATGACATTTTGGACTTTGAGCAAGTCACGCGGTACTTAGAGAAGGACGTGATCGAAATCGTTCCGCTGGCGTTTATGCGGGGACGGACATTGAACCACACGTTCATCATTTTAGATGAAGGACAGAATACAACCGCCACGCAGATGAAGATGTTTCTGACGCGGATGGGGATCGATTCGAAGATTGTTGTTACGGGCGACACCACGCAGACGGATCTTCCCGACCACATCCGCAGCGGCATGTCGGATGCGATCGGGCGGCTGTCGCATATCGACGGCGTCAAGGCAGTACGGCTGACGGGACAGGATATTGTGCGGCATCCACTGGTTCGAAAGATTGTAAAGGCGTACGATGACGATACACAGCATCAGCGATCGCGCAAGCGACGCTGAGACCGAGGAACCTCCAAGTTCCGGGGTAGCGGGCCCAGTTTTCGAGAGAACAGCGACAGAGCGAGACTGACGATGTTTCTCTTCGGAAACAAACGCGCGCGAACGCACAAATCGGCCGAATTGCGGTCCTCAGCCTCTCGATGGCAGGAACGCTTGCGGATGGCCACCGACCGTAACGTGTTGGTGAGGCTGCTGCTTTGCACTGCGGCGCTCGCGGCGATGGTGATCGCCGTTCAGGGGTGGGAGAGTCCGTTTCCCTATCGCTTGGGAGAGCGGGTGCCCGAAGGCGTGATTGCGCAGACGGAATTTACGCGCGTCAATCCTTCAGCGACACGCCGGGCCAAGGAGGAGGCGGCACAAGACGTTCCGTTCGTGTTTGTCTGCGATCCCCGTCCGCTCAAGGAGCTACCCAGCCAGCTGCGGGCCCAGCTTCGCGTGATATCTGATTCGGCCACGCTCGATGAAATCCCTGCGGAAATCCGCTCCGCCTTTCAGTTGGTGCTCCCCGACAACTTGTCTGCGGCGGACCTGGCCGAACAACAGAAACTGCTTGCCGAGCGTTTTCAGCGATTGAAAAACGCGGTGCCGACCGCGGAGAGCCTTGGTTTGCTGATCAGCGAGTTTGAAGAGTTTTTGATGCCGCTGGCGGAGACCGGCTTGCTGGTGGGCAATTTGCCTGATGACGTCGCGGGGCCGAGCGACCGGATCACGATCCTGTTTCCCAACGGCGTCGAAGATGAGGTTCCCGTCGCCGCAATCGAATTGGGGGCGGTGCTCGCGTCGGACGGAATCCTGGGAAGCAAGTGGACGCATTTTCCGGCGCTGGTTCCGATGCGGGAGACGTGGGACTACTGGATTAAAAGCCGGCCGCCGAATTCGTTACGACTCGTCAGTTACGACGCCGAGTTGACCCGCGAAGCGAAGAGGCTCCGCCGCGAAGAGACTCCAGAGGTGCTCGATCCCTACAACGAGGGAGATGAACTGATTCAACCGGGTGAACTGATCGACCAAGAACGGTTGAGCCTGCTGAGATCGGAATATGCGGCGTTGGATCGGCAGTTAACCTGGCACGATCGAGCGGTCCGCGTGTTGACGGTGACGGTCATGATCCTGGTGCTGGGAGCGCTCAATGGCTACTACCTGGTCAACAACGAGCAGAAGCTGGTGCAGAGCCTGGGGCGGTTGGCGGTGTTTCTGACGTTGGTTGTGGGCACGACGGCTGCGTCGCGGTTTCTGTCGTTTGATCCCTGGCGAATGCAGGTTGTGCCGTTGCTGGCGACGGTCATGATCTTGGCCATCGCGTATAACCAAGTTTTGGCGATTCTGACGGCGTTTTCCTTGGGATTGTTGATTACACTCTCCACCGGTGCGGGGATTGATCAATTTGTAGTGTTTCTCAGCGTGTGCGCGGTTTCCGTCATTCGGCTGCCGAGCGTCGATTCCCGCTCCACGTTAATCATCGTGGGATTTTGGGCGGGCATCACGTATCTTGCCGTGTCGGTCGGCTGCGGGATCTTGGGCAGCCAATTGGTGACGAGCCCCTGGTGGGACGCGGCGTTTTGGTGGGATGGAATACGTGGGATGGCGTGGTGTCTGGTTGCCGGATTCCTGGTGGCGGGCAGTCTGCCGTTCATCGAATCGGCGTTTGGAATCGTGACGAATATCAGCTTGTTGGAGCTGAGTGATATTTCGCATCCGCTGTTGCAAGAATTGGTCCGCCGGGCGCCGGGAACCTACAACCATTCGATCGCCGTGGCGACCATCGGCGAGAACGCGGCCGACAGTATCGGCGCCAACGGCCGGTTGGTTCGTGTGGGGGCGTATTTCCACGATGTGGGCAAGATGCTCAAGCCGCAGTATTTCATCGAGAACATGATGCAGGGCGCCGAATCGCGGCACGAGCACTTGGCCCCGGCGATGAGTACCTTGATCATTATCGGCCACGTGAAAGACGGCGTCGATTTAGCACGGCAACACAATCTGCCCAAGTCGCTGATAGACTTCATCGAGCAGCATCACGGCACGACATTGGTGGAGTATTTTTATCGCGAGGCGACCAAGCAGGCAGGGTCAAAACCGGATCACAAGACCGACGCCGAGGAGTCGTCATTCCGCTATCCGGGACCCAAACCGCAATCGCGGGAACTGGGCGTGATGATGCTGGCCGACGCGGTGGAAAGCGCCAGCCGCACTCTGAGTGAGCCGACGCCGGCGCGGATTGAAAGTCTGGTGCATGAGATTATTATGAAGCGCTTGCTTGACGGACAGTTTGAGGAATGCGGGCTGACTCTCAGCGAGATTCATCAGGTCGAGGAGTCGCTGGTGAAATCCCTCACGGCGATCTATCACGGCCGTATCAAATACCCCGATCAGAAGACCGCGTAGTTGCCGACGATCAACACATCTTCCTATCAGATCGAAATTGCGGACTCACAGCAGTCGATGGCTGTGGACGTCGAGTTCCTGCGCGAGGCTGCTGAGCGGACGCTGCAATTGGAACAGGTTCGGCAGGCCGAGATTAGTGTCGCCGTGATCGACCACGCTGAGATGCGCGCCTTGAATCGGCAATACCTCGACCACGACTATGAGACAGACGTGCTGAGTTTTCTGCTCGACTCCGAGAATGACGAACGCGCCGGCGGCGTCAGGCGGCTGAGCGGAGAAGTGATCATCAGCGCGGAGATGGCGCGGGAGCGGGCGGGAGAATTCGGCTGGCGGCCGCAGAGCGAATTGGTGTTTTATCTCGTTCACGGCGTGCTGCATTTGTGTGGATACGATGACGCAACCGCGGAGGACCGGGCGGAGATGTACGACAGAGAGCGAGCAGTGATGGAGACTTGGGGAATGACGCCCCAGGGCCGTGAGATGCCGGGGAAGAACACGGCCTGATGCGGAGTGGTTTCGAGTGGGTTTTCGATTCGCAAATCGTTTTCCGGGGTAAATTCGAGACGGCATGATGTTGCTGTG
Source organism: Planctomycetales bacterium (assembly GCA_028285345.1). Taxonomy (GTDB): domain Bacteria; phylum Planctomycetota; class Planctomycetia; order Planctomycetales; family Planctomycetaceae; genus Symmachiella. Next base: position 14,784 of record JANQPT010000055.1, on the reverse strand, counting down.
GATGACTGTTATCGCGACGCTGATTATGTTTTTCAGCGCGCTGCAGGCGTACAGCTTACGCGATTTTTCGCGGAGGCGTCTGGAAGAAATCTGCCGACATAGAAAGCGCGAATCGCGGTTCGGCACGATCTTGCGGCACTACGAACATGCGATCCTGGCATGGGAAATCGTGTTCTTGCTGAGCTTTGTCGTTTCCGTGTTGCTGGGTGCCCGCTGGCTGCAAATTCCGTTGCTGGATTTGTCCGCTTGGACGCTTGAGACCGTCGGTCCAGCGGTTATTGGTGCTTCGATTCTGGCTGCGCTGGCGATCGTACTTCCCTGGTCGGTGTCACGCGTTGCGGGCGAGCCGCTGATCTATGTCTCGTGGACGATCACCAGCGGACTGATGGTCGCGTTGAAGCCGGTACTGTGGCTGTGCGGATGGGGTGATACGATCATGCACCGGCTCTCCGGCCGGCAGGAGCCTGACAACGGCGATGCGGCCACGATTACTGAGGAAATCTTGACCGTCGTCGACGAAGGGGAGCGTGAAGGGGTTTTGGAGCAAGAAGCCCGCACGATGATCCATCGCGTGATGGAACTTCAGGAGGCGGACGTCGCTGAGATCATGGTGCCCCGCACTGATATGACGTGCGTGCATGCCGACTTGACTTTGCAGGAGGCGCGGAAGATTCTGCTGGATGCTCGGCATTCCCGCGTGCCGGTGATTGGGGAAAGCACCGACGATATTATTGGCATTCTGTATGCCAAGGATTTGCTGAACTATCTGAGCAGCGACGGCAGCTCGTCGGCGACTTTGCGGGAGATCGTGCGCGAGCCGTTTTATGTTCCCGAAACGACAGGCATCGACACTCTGCTGCAGATGATGAAAACGCAGCACGTGCATCTGGCGATTGTGCTCGACGAGTACGGCGGAGTGGCGGGACTGGCCACCATGGAAGACATCCTCGAAGAGATCGTCGGCGAAATCGTCGATGAATTCGACGACGCCGAGACCGATCAGTTTCGTACGATTTCAACCGGCGTGATCGACGTCGATGCCCGCGTGCATGTCGATGACGTTAACGAGCGGCTGAAACTGGAACTGCCCGACGACCAGGATTATGACACGATCGGGGGCTTTGCGTTTTCGGTCTTGGGGCGAATTCCGAGCATCGGCGAGACGTTTCATTGGGAGCGAACGCGGTTTACGATTCAGGACGCCGACAAGCGCAAGATTGTGCGCGTGCGGATTGAAGTCGACGCCGCCGGGGCGGCCGAAATGGCAGAATCGGTCGAAGAGGGCTGATGTTGGCTGATCCGCGGTTACCAATGAGCGATCGGCCCGCTGGGGACGGGAATGCGAAAGTCGGGCAGTTCGCCTGTTTTGGAACCGACGGTCGGACCGGCCTCTTGGATCCGTGCTAACACGGCGCTGACCTGTGCTTCGGTTTTTGCCTGTTGGAAGTCGTTTCGCAACGCGGCGCGGACGTGCATGGCTTTGAGATACCAGTGTCCCATCTTGCGAAACGCGGGAATCGCCCGCTCGGTGCCGCGCTGTGTTGCCAGATAGCCGAATTGCTTTCGCATGAGCTCGAGACGGTCCTGAAAGGTCCCGGCCGGACCGTACGTGCCTGTTTGTTCCCACTCGGTGAGTTGCCGGAAGATCCAGGGATTGGCAAGCGCGCCGCGCCCGACGGAGATGGCGTTGCAGCCGGTCTCATCAAACATCCTTGCGGCATCGGGAATGTTGCGGATGTCGCCATTGCCGACGACAGGAATCGAGCGGACCGCCTCGACAACTTGACGGATTCCTGCGCGGCTGACGGCTCCGCTGAACCCTTGTGCCCGCGTTCGTCCATGGATGGCGACGGCGACGACGCCGACTTGCTCAAAGGCCCGCGCGAATTCCGGCGCTGTAATACTGGACGCGTCCCAGCCGAGCCGCATCTTGACCGTTACGGGAATCTCTACTGCCTCCACCACCGACTTGACCAGATCCACGGTGGCGTCGGTCGAACACATCATCGCGGAACCTGCTCCGCCTTTGGTAATGCGATCGACGGGGCAGCCCATGTTAATGTCGATCGAGTCAACTCCGCGTTCCTCCAAACAGCGGGCGGCGGCGGACATTGAATCCGGTTCGTTTCCGAAAATCTGCACCGCAAAGGGGGTATCCTCGGGGCAGGTGGAAATCAGGTCGAGCGTCTTGGCGTTGCCTGCCAGCAAGCCCCGAGCATTGACCAGATCGGTGGTTCCCAAACCGACCCCGCCGAGTTCGCGGACGATTCGCCGAAAGGGCAAGTTCGTAAATCCCGCCAGCGGTGAAAGCAAAAACCGGGAGGGGAGCTCAAGCGGGCCGTACCTGACGGGTGGTCGCGGGGCAGGTTGGGGATGTTCAAACAGCGCAGCCATTTTTCCGCGGGTGTTTACGGTTGCAAATTTCAACTCGTGTTGTGGAGGGAACGACCCAACGGGGCAGGAGTCATCTCGCCGGCGTGCCGACCAGTGGGATTCAGCAAGAGAAGCGACTGCTGCCGGATGGTTACGACAGCAGCATCTCCAAATCTTGTACGGTCAGCGATTTGATCAGGTTATTATCCGCCTGGAGGATGGCGTCGGCCAAGTCCTTCTTCTTATTTTGCAGCTCGGCGATCTTTTCTTCCACCGTGTCGCGGCAAATCAAACGATAGGCGAACACCTGCTTCGTTTGTCCGATGCGGTGTGTCCGGTCGATCGCCTGGGCTTCAACGGCGGGATTCCACCAGGGATCGAGCAGAAAGACGTAGTCCGCCGCAGTGAGGTTCAGGCCGAATCCGCCCGCTTTGAGGCTGATCAAGAACAACGGGCACTGGTCGTCGGACTGAAATCGCTCGACGGACTTCTGGCGGTCGCGGGATTGCCCATCCAGGTATTCATAAACGATGCCGCGGTTGTCCAGATGTTCGCGGACGATGGACAGCATGCTCGTAAATTGCGAGAAGACCAGCGCTTTGTGCCCCTCATCGAGCAGCTCTTCCAGATGCAGGAAGAGCGCGTCCAGTTTGGCGCTCGATTCGCCGCTCCGCTTTTCATCGAGCAGCGCGGGATGGCAGGCGGCTTGCCGCAGCCGCAAGAGTGCCTCAAGCACGTGCAGTTTGGTCTTGCCCAAGCCCTCGCGCGAAATCTGGCCCAGCAGCGACGCGCGGTAGTGCTCGCGGAGTTCGTCGTACAGCTTGCGCTGTTCACCACCCAAATCGCAGTGAATTGTTTGTTCCAGTTTATCGGGAAGCTCCTTGGCCACTTCCTTCTTGGTTCGCCGCAAAATAAACGGCTTGAGCGCCTGGGAGAGCATTTGCCGCGAATGCGTGTCTTGAGAGTCGGTGGCGTGCAGTTTGAAGACCGATGCGCGGCCCAGCATCCCCGGGTTTAAGAACTCGAAGATGGACCACAAGTCGCCCAGATGGTTTTCGATGGGCGTTCCGCTGAGCGCCAAGCGATGGTTGGCGTTGAGGAGGCGCGAGGCTTTGGCGACCTGTGAGCCTGCGTTTTTGATCGCTTGGGCTTCGTCCAACACCACGTAATCGAATGACATCTCCTTGAGCTCTAAAATGTCGCGGCGGAGTGTGCCGTAGGTCGTCAACACTAAATCGTGCTTATCAAACTTGGACCGCAGTTCCGCGCGGTCCATTCCGGTATATTCCAAGACCTTTAATTCAGGTGTGAATCGTCCGCATTCTTCTTTCCAGTTGAAAATCAGCGATTTGGGGACGACGACTAAGGAAGGTATGACCTTGTTGTTGCGCTGCCGTTTCCGATCCTGTAACAACGCCAGGAATTGAATCGTCTTACCGAGTCCCATGTCATCGGCGAGACAGCCGCCGAAGGCGAATTCTCTGAGAAAGTTCAGCCAACCAAGACCCTCGCGCTGATAGGTTCGCAGCTCACCGCGAAATCCCCCCGGCTCTTTCGACGTTTGGACGCCCGTAAACTCGCGTAATCGCGTTCGCATTTCGTCGAATTTGCTGTCGAATTCGACGCCTTCTTGCGACGACAACAGAGCGTCCAACAACCCGACTTGGTGCTGCGAAAAGCGGACGTGGTCTTCTTGTGCCGTTCCCAGCCCCGCGAGTAATCCGTATTGAGAAATCCACTCTTCAGGCAGGATTCCCAGCGAGCCGTCGTCCAAGCGTACGGTGCTGTCTCCCCGCGAGAGGGCCGACAGCAAGTCGGGAAATTCCACGCCGCGACCGTCAAAGTCGACGTCGGCATGCAATTCGAACCAGTCGATGCCGGACTTGATTTGAAAGTTGAGCGAGGCGGGCTGGTGCACGCGGCTACCGTCCGCTTCGACAATCCACCCTTCATGGACCAGGGTGCGGACACCCGGACCCAAGTGACGGGCGTCGATTTCGACATCGGCGTTGCGTCGGCGATGGTCGAGCAAACGGCGAAACCCGTTCTCGCTTAATAACGTCCAGGCGCTCTCTTCAGCCGCACGGTCGCGGGGGATGCACCGCCGTTCCTCGCGTTGCACTACGGCTCCTTGCGGGCTTGTCGCACGAATTTGTGTGCTGTCGTATTCGAAGAGGACTTCGCCCTGCAGCTTGCGCGACTGCCACTTGTGGCCTCGTGGAGAACGTAAAATCAGCCGCGCCGAGGGCGTGCAGCGGACCTCCTCCAATTGCAGGTCTTCGGGCAACATCAGCCGCGGCAACAGCGGCATGTCAAACAGCCGGTCGACCAGTTGATGTTCCTCGCCGGCGGGGACGGAGATGGGTTCCGCACCGCGGAGCACGCCGACCCACTCGTAAACGCCGTAGTCGCGAAACGTGCTGATTCGCGATTCCGTAAACAGGTACCCGCCGGGGATCACCAGCTTGGGATTGCGGGCGTGAATTGATTCGCCGTCCCGCTCAAACGACCCGAACACGCGGTATTCTGACGATTCCTCGTCATATTCGACGCTTAAGCACAACTCCCAGGCGGATCCTTCGTCCCACTCCAGAGGAGGCGAATCCTTTTCGGAGCTATTGAGGAACCGGCCGCGGCCGCTGGTGCAGATCATCGGCAATACCAAACCGCACAATTCATAGGGCAACCGATACCGAAACGCCGTGGACTGGATCTCGGTTTGTTGCGCGTGCCAGTTTCCGCGATCAACGGTGCTGCCTGCCAAGTAGGAGAGAATCTTGCGGTCTTCCTCGTCATCGAGGTCGTCCAATTGGCCCGTCCGCAACTTGAGCGGCTTCATCTTGCCCCATTGGCCGTTGGTGCGGCGCTCGCGCTGCGACGTCTGAATCACGAGTTGGCTTGCTTCTTCGCTGGCGGCGACGTCGATTTCGTAGAAGATTTCGCGTTCTTTGGGTGAGACGCCCGGCAGCGTGGTGCCGGCCTGCATGGCGTCGCTCACTTGTTGCAGTTTGAGCGCCCACGGCGGCAGTTGCGGCTCGACCTCAACGGCGGTCGCCTTCGTTTTGCGCGAAGTCTGGCCAAAAGCGCCTTCGTCGTCCCAGTCCTCGTCCCATTCCGCATCGAAGCTGAGCGAGGGGACCGGGTCTGCGGCGAAGGGGGGAATATTGCCCGGGGTGACCGTCCCTGCGATCAACCCTTCCGCGTCGACCGCCAGCAGCGTGGCCCAGAGGTGCTTGCAGTGCCGCTTCGACTTTTCGCCGTTCTGGCAGGTGCAATACATCTGCAACTCGCCGTCGCCGCGGTCCAAGAGCGTCTCGTAGCCCACTCCGTCATTGACGACGGCCGAAACGCGTTCCGTCGTGACATGCGTAATCGTCACACGCTCAGCTTTGATATAAGCGGCGCCGCGAAACCGAATATCGCCCCGAAATTTCGGCTCCAACAAGGTCGTAATACCCATTCCGGCGTTTCTGCCTCCGTTTGCAGTCGCATTCTCATAGTTGCGCAATCACTGATTTCTCGCGCATCGAGCAATTTTAGAGGACCGGCGCGAATATGTGAACCGCAGTGCGTGAAGTTTGTGTGAACGGCAGCGATTCGGGCAATTACGGGGATTTACCCGTATTTGGGAGGCGGCTAAAACTGCTGTGACAGAAGGCTGATTGCGCGCGAGACGTCTTTCGCGGGGGAATTGGCGAGCTGGGTCAAACTACTGAGACACTGTGGTAATAATGCTTTAAAGCTTTTGACTTTTGGGCGAATCAGTGGGAGGCCCTAGGGATCAAATTGTGTGCCGAGGGTGAATCACTTGTTATTGGGCGTCGCACACGACCGCAAGCGGTCGGCTTGGTTTCACTAAGGACTGTGTTCGCTACGATTCGCGCGAATTCTCACGAAAGCCAGCGGAATCTTCTTTGTGTTTGGTTGCGGCCAAGCGACGGGCGGTTGGGCTGGGGTGTTTTAAGTTCCCGCGACACCGTATCCCTTAAGCGCCCGTCTGGCGATTACGCTCTTGTGGACTTCGTCCGGGCCGTCGTAGATCCGCGCGCCCCGTTCGAAGCGATAGAAGTATTGCAGGATCGTGTCGTCGCTGACGCCGAGTGCGCCGTGAACTTGAATGGCGCGGTCCACGACCTTCATCATCACGTCGGCCGCGAAGAATTTGATGACCGAGATCTCTTCGCGGGCGGCTTTTGCTCCTTCATTGTCGATTTTCCAGGCGGCCTGCAAGACCATGAGGCGTGCGGCATTGATTTCGGCGCGGCTTTCGGCGATCCAGTTTTGCACCGACTGGCGGGTTCCCAGTTTGTCTCCGGGTGCGAGATCACGTTCGGCCGCGCGCTGACACATGCAGTCGAATGCGCGTTCGCAAATGCCGATCCAGCGCATGCAGTGGTGAATTCGTCCCGGACCCAAGCGGGCTTGGGCAATGGCGAATCCTGCGCCTTGCTCGCCCAGCAGGTTTTCCGCCGGGACGCGGAGATTCTCAAAGCGGAGTTCGCTGTGGCTCGGCCAGCCGTCGCCGGCGTGGCCCATTACGGGAATGTTCCGCACAAACTGGTAGCCCGGCGTGTCGGTCGGCACGATGATCTGGCTGGCGCGGCGGTGCGGCTCTGCATCCGGGTCGGTGACCACCATTGCCACGGCGAACGCCGCGCCGTCGGCGGCGGATGAGAACCACTTGTGCCCGTTGATCACGTATTCGTCGCCCTCCTTGACGGCGGTCGTGTTCATCCAGACGGGGTTGGATCCCGCGCAATCCGGTTCGGTCATGGCAAAGCAACTGCGGATCTTGCCGGCGGCGAGCGGCTTGAGAAACCGCTCTTGCTGCTCGGGGGTTCCGAATTCGGCGAGGATTTCCATGTTTCCCGCGTCGGGAGCTTGGCAGTTGAACACGTAGTGTCCCAAAGGCGTCCGTCCCAGCTCTTCACTGAGCATCGCGTGTTCCATGAATGCCAGACCCACGCCGCCGAATTCAGCAGGGACTTGAGGCGCCCAGAGTTTCATCTCCCGCACGCGTGCCCGTTTCTCCTCCAGCGCCGAAACCAGGTCTGCGAAGCGGCCGTTGATGAACTGGGCTTCCAAAGGATAAACGTCGTCGTGCAAGAATTGCCGGACCTTAGCCAGCATTTCTTGAATCTCTGTCGGAACCGAGAAGTCCATTTTGCTCTATCCAATCTGAATTGTGTGGTTATCGATAGGTTATGTGTTGCGGTTCAAGGTGAGCGACTGAATTGAAGGAGTCGAGCGTCATGCGATTTCCGGAAAACAAGAACCGGTTCAGCGTACAATTTCGCAGCCGCCATCCGAGTTGTAAAGCGGCGGCCGGCTCGACTCCCAGCGCGTGCTGTAGAATGACCGTCATCGGCCCCACGGAACTGCAGGCAAGCACGCTGCGTCCGTTCTGGTTGGCGGAGGTGACTTTTTCTAAACCTTTGCAAACGCGGCGATGAAAATCGTCGTAAGATTCAACGCCGTCGACGGCGATACGGCTATCGATCCAGAGATCGATGACCGCCTCAAACAGACGTTGGAAGTTCTTTTGGATGTCGGTACGCTCGGTGGAGCGGCGGAAGTTTTCGGCGAGCGGCAGCAAGTGGGGATGGTCGACCACGATGTCGTCGAGGCCGCGGCGCAAGATGTGGTCGGCGTTATGCTCGTCGAGCTCATCGATGACGTTGAGCTCGGGAAGGGCGTGGCCGGTTTCCTCGCGATACGCCTCAGCCGCCAATCGCGCCGTATCCTGATGGCGGACGGCGGGGCCGGTGACGACAGTGTCGAAGGCCATCCCTCGCTCTGCGAGATGCCGACCGAGTTGCCGCGCCTGTTCGCGGCCTAATTCCGAGAGTTGGTCGTAATTGTCCTCAAAAAATGAGGCCTGCGCATGCCGGACCAGGTAAAGCCTACTCATATTCGTGACTAGCGGGTGATTCTGAATAGAAAAATCGATCTGGGTGTTTAAGATACCACAACCGCCGCTCGGGAACAGCGGTAGGGCTGTCGCGAGACTTGACCGAGGACAACTCAAGATGCGATTTACATGCGGGATGTTCGCGTTGCTGTGGGGATGGGTGTTGGTTTGTTGTCCGGGGTGCGGGGATTCGGACCAGCCGCAGCCTAAGGATCAGCAGATTTCGGGGCGGACGGTCGCGGTGTCATTTCCTGCGGATTACGGCCTTGAGCAGGAATGGCAGTTGTCGTTGGCGGAGTGGAAGGAGCGAACCGGCGCCGGCTTTGAACTACATCCGCGCAACACGTCGGTCGGCGACCGTCACTCTTTGGAGTCCTACGGCGGGAGTCCGGCTGCGGCCGGCGATTTCATCCTATTGCCGATAACCGGCATCGCGGACTTTGCCGACGCGGGGCTCATCTCCAGAATCTCCGCAGAGCGCCAGGAAAGTCCCGCGTTGAATTGGGAGGACTTCTTCAAAGGGCTCCGCAAAGAGGTCTGCACCCAGTACGGCGGCAGTGGAGTTGTTCCCATCTCTTGTCCGGTGCTCGTTTGTTACTACCGCGAGGACCTACTGGCGGCTGCGAACCTTTCGCCGCCGCGGACCTGGACCGAGTATCAAACGTTGCTCGAAACGACTGACAAGTGGGCCGGTGGTTTGCCCGGGATCGAACCATGGGGCGTGGAGTTTCGCGCGACGATGTTTCTCGCGCGGGCGATGCCGTATGTCAAAGATCCGGATGAGTATTCGACGTTCTTCGATATCCGCAGCGGCGAGCCGCTGATTAACCGCCCCGGCTTTCAGAGGGCATTGACGGAGAGCCTCAAAGCGGTGAAAACGATGCCGAATGAGGTGCTGACGTATGATACAGTCGACTGCCGGCGAGAGTTCATGGCGGGGCGGGCGGCGATGGCGATTGCGTTTGAGACGGGAGTGGGGAACCCGCTTCCCGCTTTGGTGCCGATGCGGGATCACGACCCCAGCGACGCTGGACCAGAAGAGCGTCCGGAGGCGTTGCAGGTGGGATTTGTACGATTGCCGGGCAGCCCGGAAGTCTATCACCACACCAACGGCGAATGGCGGCCGGGGAAGGATGACGGCGTCAATCGCGTTACGCTCGCAGGCTTCGGCGGCCTGTGTGCCACGGTTTCCGCGCAGACCGAACCGGCGGAAGCCGCCGCGGCTTGGAATTTGCTGGAATATCTCACTGCCGATGAACAACTGGCGCAAACATTTCCGCCCAGCATGCGGACCTTGTGCCGTACGTCGCTGATGTCCTTTCCGGAGATTTGGATTCCTCATGACCTCACGGCTGCGGAGGGGGGGAGTTATCTAGGCGAAGTCGCTCGCAGCTTGGATCAGACGCCGGTCGTGGCCGAATTGCCGGTCGTCAATCGTGAAAGCTTTCGTGCGGCGCTGTCAGAGGAGCTGGGCCGGCTGTTTTTGGATCAGGTCACAATTGAGGAAGCGCTCGATACGACCGCCGAGCGTTGGCGGGCGATTTCCGAGGAGGTCGGCGCCAAGAAGGTTCGGGACAGCTACCGCAATTCACTTGGATTGCGTCCGTTGAGCGCGGACGAATAAAAAGCCGAGAAACGTGAGATCAGTCCGTCGCCGCGCCGGGTTACAGTTGCTGCTCGGCGATTTCGATGGCTTTGAGCAGCCCCCGCGCTTTGTTGAGCGTTTCGTGATACTCGCTCTCCGGGACGCTGTCGGCCACGATTCCCGCACCTGCTTGGACATAAACCGTTTGTCCCTGCATGACCATCGTTCGCAGGGCGATACAGGTGTCCATATTGCCGGTGAAATCGACATAGCCGACTGCTCCCGCATATGGTCCGCGGCGGTGCGGCTCGAGCTCGTCGATGATTTCCATGGCGCGGACTTTGGGAGCTCCGGAAACGGTTCCCGCAGGCAATCCGGCCCGCAGGGCGTCGAGGGCTGTTTTACCAGGAGCGAGATCGCCGGTGACGTTGGAGGTGATGTGCATCACATGGCTATACCGTTCGACGACCATCACGTCGCTCAGCTCGACGCTGCCATAACGGGCGATGCGGCCGACGTCGTTGCGGCCGAGGTCGACGAGCATGATGTGTTCGGCCCGTTCCTTCGGGTCGGCCAGTAGTTCCTCGGCCAGTTGCTGGTCTTCGGCGTCGGTCTCGCCGCGGCGGCGCGTCCCCGCCAGAGGCCGAATGGTGACGCGGCCGTCTTCGACGCGGACCATGATCTCCGGCGAGCTGCCGATGAGATTGACGGCCGGTGTTTTCAACAGAAACATAAACGGACTGGGATTGACCACGCGCAAGCTGCGATAGATGTCGAGCGGGCGGGCGTGGGTCTCCAACTCCAAACGCTGGCTGATCACGACCTGAAAGATGTCGCCCGCGCGGATGTATTCTTTGCAGGACTCAACGGCCGACTCGAATTGCGGCTGCGTGAAGTTCGAGCGGTATTTCAAGTGGACATCGCCGGTGACGTTGATGTCGGTCACCTGCAAGTCGGTTGCCCCCATCTGCAGTTGCTTGCAAAGTTCGTCGATGCGAGCGCAGGCCGCTTCGTAGTCCTGTTTGAGATTCTCTCCGTCGGTGCGGGCATGGACGACGACGAGCACGGTCTTGTTGATCTGATCGAAGATCACCAGCCGGTCGTAGAAAGCGAATGAAAGATCGGGCAGCTTTCGATCGTTTTGCGGGGCGTCGGGAAGGTGTTCGGCATATCGTACGGTGTCATAGCCGGCGTAACCGACCGCGCCGCCGGCAAACCGCGGCAAACCGGGCAGATGCGGCGCCTGGTACCGATTGAGCAACGTTTCGAGTTCCTGGAGCGGATCATCGGATTGCCGTTCTTCGCGACGGCCGTCCGCGTGTGTGATCACGATCTTCTGGCCATAGGCGTCAAGTTGCAGAAACGGGTCCGCGCCCAAAATGCTATAGCGGCCGATTTGCTCTCCGCCGACGACACTCTCAAACAGGAAGGAGCAGGCGCCCCACTGGATGGCGCAATAGGCGCTTAAGGGCGTTAACGTGTCGGCGACCAATTGCCGATAAACCGGGACAATCTGCGAGTCGGCGGCCAGTTTGGAGAAGGAATCGAAGTCGGGATAGTATTGCATGGAAGAACAGGGTGCCGAGAAGTCGCGGGGTTGCGTGGGCCCGTCGCGGCGTCATCTTAATTTGCGTCGAGTGGTTTTTTTGCGGTTGCATCCATAGTAGCAGCTTACTCTTAGGTAAAACAGCCGGAAAAAGTGACGCTTGACACTCTAGGGGCCGCGAATAGAATTGAAACTGGATAAGCCGTAGAGGTTTTGAAAACCGAGCCCACGAGTTGGACTGTTGTCGAGTCGACCGTTGATCTAAAATGTAGGATGTTGCTTTTCTAGATTGGTTCATGGCCGTCTCACTCGCGCGGTTTCTCTGAAATAAAGTATCGCTTCGATGAAAAAGTGCAGCCGATGTCCGAAACCTGCTTCGTTGCACATTACGGAGCTTGAGAACCAGGTTCCGCGTGAGATCCATCTGTGCGAGGACTGCGCGCAGCAGTATCTCAGCGAGGGGGAACCTTCCCTTCCGGCGGAGTCGGAAGCGGGCATGATGATTCAGTTGCAGTTGGATCCCGACGAGAAACAACTGGCCGAATTGGACAAACACGATTGCCCGAATTGCGGGATTACGTTCCGCGAATTTCGCAGTCAAGGACGATTCGGTTGCCCGCATGATTACGTGGTGTTCGGCGAAGAATTGGAAGCCTTGCTGGAGAACATTCACGATGAGAAGCAACACTGCGGCAAAGTGCCGAAACGGGCTCCGTCCGACAGCCAGCGCCAGTATCAGCTGATCAAATTGAGGAACGAATTACGTCAGGCGGTCGCGGAAGAGTCGTACGAAGAGGCCGCCCGACTGCGAGACGAAATTCAGAACATGGAAACGACGCTTTCGGGTGAGGCGGGGGAATAGGCGCAGGGACCGCCCCGCTGGTTCGCCGCGGCATCGCGAGTTGCCGTTACCATGTTGGCCGCTTGTCACACATTCGCCGCCGCTCGACGCGGAGGGAGGAATGGGACACGGAGGAAATAGTACGATTAGGGCAGCGCTGGGAGAGCTTGATTGTGAAACTGGACGACCTCACTCAAACCAGCGGCGCATGGTTGCAAGGGACCGGCCCTGAAGCGGACATCGTCATCTCCAGCCGCATCCGATTGGCGCGGAACCTGGCGCAGTTTCCGTTCCTTAGCCGGGCCGATGAAGCGACACGGCTGGAAATCGCCCAACTGCTCAGCGGGCACATTGAAGAGTTGGACATCAAGGATGCCCTGACGTATCTCGATGTGGATACGATGGATGAGATCGACCGGCGGTTTTTGGTCGAGCGCCAGTTGATCAGCCGCGAACTCAGCGAAAGCAGCGGCGCCCGCGGCGTGGGGATCAGCCAGCGAGAAAACGCCAGCTTGATGGTCAACGAGGAAGACCACCTGCGGATGCAGGTGCTCCGCAGCGGGTTGGCGTTAGAGGATTGCTGGAGCGAAATCGACGCGATCGACGACGCGATGGAAGCGCGAGTGACGTACGCGTTTAGCGAGCAACTCGGCTACCTCACCGCCTGCCCCACGAATGTGGGAACCGGAATTCGCGTGAGCGTGATGCTACACCTGCCGGCGCTGGTGATGACCAAGGAGATCCAGAAGGTCTTTCAGGCGCTGCAGAAAATCCACCTCGCCGTCCGCGGCCTGTACGGCGAGGGGAGCCAGGCGATGGGGGATTTTTATCAGATCTCCAATCAGGTCACGATGGGCAAGAGCGAGCAGCAGATCATCCAGGACGTGATGGACGTGATCCCGCGGATCATCGGCTATGAGCGGCAGTATCGCGAAGCTCTCGTCAAAGAAAAACGCCGCGATTTGCACGACCAGGTTTCGCGGGCCTATGGCATTCTCCGCACGGCGCAGACCATCAGTTCGGAAGAGACGATGCACCTGCTGTCGAGCGTGCGGCTGGGCATCAACTTGGGTTTGATCGACGATCTGGAGATCTCGACCGTCAACGAGTTGTTTATCTACACCCAGCCGGCGCACCTGCAGAAGTTGCGGCACTCCGAGCTCGAATCGGGCGAACGCAATGTGGCTCGTGCCGGGTATCTCCGCGAGCGGTTGGGGACGAATCACGACGGCGCGTGAGAGGCGCCACTACATGGGCGCATTCCCTGGTTTGCAGTTGGCATGAAACGTACATCGTCAAGCCAACGGTGGCCGTGATTTCAGCGCCAAAATGTTTTGCGGTTGCGACAGACAGGGAACGGTGAAATTGCCGCCTCTTGTGCCTGCGGCACCCCGATTGCGTTGCAATCGCGGCCACCCGGAGTTGGGGGCGAATCACGACGTCGCGTGAGTCGCGCCGCTACATCGGTCAACCGATTCGGTCTTGACCGACCCAAGGCCGTAGGACTTCCGGGATCACGACCGATCCGTCGGGTTGCTGGTAGTTTTCTAAGATGGCGATCAGCGCGCGGGTTACGGCGACAGCGGTGCCGTTGAGCGTGTGGACCATTTGTGTGCCTTTGGTTTCTGGGCTCTTGTAGCGGATTCCCAGCCGCCGCGCTTGATAGTCTGTGCAATTCGAGGCGGACGTGACTTCGCCGAACGCTCCTCCGTCGCCCCGGCCGGGCATCCACGCTTCGAGGTCGTACTTGCGGTACGCCGGACCGCCTAAGTCGCCTGTCGCCGTGTCGATCACTTGATAGGGGATGCCCAACGACTGGAAGATGTCTTCTTCGATAGCGACGATCTCCTCGTGGATGGCATCCGATTGGTCGGGGGCGGTGAACGCGAACATCTCGACTTTGGTGAATTGGTGCACGCGGTAAATGCCCCTTGTCGCGGCGCCGTGCGCGCCGGCTTCAGTGCGAAAGCAGTGCGAGATGCCGGCGACTTTGATCGGCAGGTCGACCGCGTCGAGAATTTCGTCTTTGTGCATGCCGCCCAGTGTGATCTCGGCGGTCGCCACAAGGCTCAAGTCGGACTGCTCGACGGAGTAAATCTGCGTTTCCGGTCCGCGCGGGCTAAATCCGATTCCTTCGAGCACCGTATCTCGGGCCAAGTCGGGCGTGGTGTGCAGCGTGAATCCGGCGGCGGCAACTTTCTGCAGCGCTAAATGAATCAGTGCCTGCTCCAGCAGCACTGCTTCGTTTTTGAGGTAGTAAAACCCATGTCCGGCAACTTTCGAGCCTGCTTCCAGGTCGAGAAGATCATGTTTGTCGGCCAGTTCAACGTGGTTGAGCGGCGGAGAATCGAACTTCGGTCTCTCGCCGACTTGACGCACCACGCGGTTGGCGTCGTCGTCGCTGCCGACCGGCGCGTCGGGGTGCGTCATGTTGGGAACGAGCGTTTGCTCGGCCCGCAACTCGGTTTCCAATTCACGCAATTCCTGTTCGTTGGACGAGATCTCGGTCTTGAGTTGCTTGCCGCGGG
>JANQPT010000042.1 GCA_028285345.1 Planctomycetales bacterium | reverse complement strand
CGGCAACTTGAAACTCGGCGCGTTTGCGATCTCGTTTGTCGACATGGAAGTCCCCGCGCCCGGTTTCCCGATCACAATCAGCCGCAGCTACAGCACGCTGAATGCCGACGAACAGGGCGACTTCGGCTACGGCTGGAGCCTCGATATCTCCAACACGGCGATTCAGGTCGAATACCCCGACGGCAACATCCTCTCCGGCTTCGGCCAATACACGCCCTTTACCGATGGTACCCGCGTGGTCGTCACGCTCCCCGACGGCACGACCGAGGGCTTCACGTTCTACACCGAACCGGCCTACGTCTTCAGCCTGATCGAGGCGGACTTCAAACCAAAGTTCGTGGCCGACGCGGGCGTCGAGTCGGAACTGTTCGTCAATGAGGCGGACGTCCACCTCAAGCAAGTCGGCGACGAGTGGGTCGACTACACGACCGGCACCGCCTACAACCCGGCCCGCACCGAGTTCGGCAACGCCTACACCTTGCGGCTGCGGACCGGCGTGGAACTGGTGATCAACGCCACCACCGGCGATCTGGCCTCCATCCACGACCGCTACGGCAACGCGCTCTACTTCACCGGCGACGGCATCACCAGTTCCTCCGGCAAGGGGGTCGAGTTCGAGCGGGACTACGCCGGACGCATCACCAAGATCACCGATCCGCTGGGCAACTTCCTCACCTATGACTACGACTACGCCACCGGCGACCTCATTTCCGTCACCGACCGCGAAGAGGCCACCACGCAGTTCACCTACCTCGACGGCACAGGAGACCCGGCGCATTACCTCGACGAAATCATCGACCCCCTCGGCCGCGCCGCCGCCACCACCACCTACGACAGCCAGGGCCGCATCGACACCGTCACCGACGCCGACGGTAAGACCATCACCTACTCCTACGGCAGCGGCAACGTCCAAACCATCACCGACCAGCTGGGCTACACCACCGAGCTGACCCTAGACGCCAACGGCAACGTCACCCGCGAAGAGAACCATCTGGGCGGCATCACCAAACGGACCTACGACAACGACAGCAACCTGCTCACCGAAACGATCGTCATCGGCCTGGAAGATTCCGTCAGCAGCGAAACGAACGATCTGACGACGACTTATACGTATACCAGTGAAGGCGAATTTCTCACCGTTACCACTCCCGACGGTGTGACAAGCGGTCGCTATACGGATGCGTTTGGTAATACCACGGACGTGCAACGCGATCAATACGATAGGCCTCAATCAATCACCGATCCGCTGGGCAACACAACCCGCCTACACTACACTAACTTCCTTTATGACGCCGACACCGGCCCGGTACAGATGATTGTCACCCCCCAAAAAACCGCCGTCTCCTTCAGGTATGACGACGAGGGGAATCTGATTGAGGTCACGAACATCGACCACTGGTACATTCCCTTCCTCCAGACTCGGGCCGCCCTGCAGCACCGCACCATCGAGTACACCTACGACGCCTACGGCAACCAAATCGGCTCCCTCCGCACTTGGAACGACCCCGCCGACGTCCTCCCCAACGCCGGCGTCACCACCAGCACCACATACGACGACAACAACCGCGTCACCAGCCACACGGATGAAAACGGCAACACGACAACGACTACTTATGACGCCGCCGGACAGGTGATTGCCACCACACAAATCATTGGTCTGGACGATACGACCTCGTCCGAAACAGACGACTTGACGACGACGACCTTATACGACCCCCGCGGACAGACGATCCAGACGACGTATACCGACGGCACAATCACCAGAACAGTCTACGACGCCAAGGGCCGTGCTGTTTATACAACTGATCGCTATCTCAGCGGCAACGACGTCAACGGCACGCAATATATCTACGACGCGCTCGATCGGGCTATCGAAACTAAGCGTTATAAGAATCTGGTGATCGATATTACAACGGTGGATGGTGACTCCACGTCCTCCTTCACCAGCAAGGGAGCCGAGCTTTCCAGCAGTAGCAGCACGTACGATAACGTCAGCGGCTGGCTGCTCTCCTCCACCAGCAGCAGCGGTTCCACGACGACTTATGAATACGACGATTACGGCCGCACCAGCAAGACGACCGAGACCATCGACACGACTTCGCGGAGCATCGAATATACATATGACGAGTACGGCCGGCAGGTTATGGTCGAGGACCAATACGGCCGCGAAACGGCAACCTTCTACGATGAGCACGGCCGCGTGAAGGAGACCGTCTATCACGATGCCTCCACTTCCAGCACAACCTATGACGGTTTCGGGCGGGTCGATGTCAGCACCGATCGCTTCGGCAACACGCGGACCAACACCTACGACGGCCAATACGGCCGGTTGATCAAGACCGAGACCAGCGAGGGAGTCGTCACCGAGTACGAGTTCGACTACTACGGCAAACAGACGGCGATGCAGGTCACAGCCGACGGGGTCACCGCCCGCACTGAATACGAATACGACCAATTCGGCCGCCAGGTTGTCATGCGCGATGCGCTCGACCGCGAGACCACGTACGAATACGACGACCGCGGCAATGTCGTCAAGACGACCTTCGACGACGCCTCTTATATCACGGCGACGTACGACGATTACGGCCGCGTCCTCAGCGAGACGGAGGCGATGGGCAATACGAAGGACTACGTCTACGACGCCCAGGGCCGGTTGACGGCGGTGATTCTGCCGTCGGTGACGCATCCCGACACGTCCGCCAGCGTGCGGCCCGCTTATGAATATATCTACGATGAGTTCGGCAACCGCACGGCCATCCGCGATAACATCATTTGGGATAACGGACAACTGGACTATGATCACGACGGATTTACCGGCGACGATTACCGCGAGACGCTCTTCACGTATGACGATTTCGGCAACGAACTGACTCGCGAACTGCCGCTGGGACAAAAAGAATACTTCGAGTACGATGCTGATACGCTACGGCTGGTCGAGCATACCTCCTTCGAAGGCAACATCACCGAGCGGGTCTATACTGACCTCGGTTTCCTGGACGAACTCCGCTACTACACCCCCGGCAGCGATCCGGACACTGATCCTGCCGATGAGGTTGTCGAGTATCTCTATAACAGCCTCGACCAACGGGCTACGGTCACCGATGAGCGGGGTGATACGGACTATGCTTATGACGCATACGATCGACTGACCCAAGTCGATACGCCCGAAGGCATTCTGAATTATGAGTATGACGACTTCGGTCGTCAGACCCGCAAATTCATTGGCGACCCTGCCGATCCGACCCACGATTGGACGTTCAGCTACGATTCATTGGGCCGCTTGGAAGCGGTTAGCACCGTTGAGCGCAACGACGTTATATTAACGTCGCCGGAAGTCACGACATACAGCTATGACCTCGTTGGTAATCTGGAGCGGATCGATCAGTCCAACGGCGTGATTACGTTCTACGAATATGACGCACTCAATCGCTTGGACGTGCTCACACATTACGAGGCGGATGGCACGCCGCAAGACCTCAGTGACAACGATAAGCTCTATGAATTCGACTACACCGTCCGCGCCGACGGTCGCCGCACGGCGGTCACCGAGACCTACTGGGAGAACTCCTCCAGCTACATCACGACAATCGACTGGACCTACGACAACCTGGGAAGATTGATCGAAGAAGAATACGACAGCCACGACAATAATCTCGACTATACAACGACATTCGAGTACGACCTTGTCGGCAACCGGCTGTCCAAAGATGTCGATCAGGGTAGTAATAGCACGATCGACGAGCAGTATAGCTACACCTACGATGACAACGACCGGCTGATCACCGAAACCACAATCGTCGGCAACGTCGATGACGGAATCAACTTGGAAACCGACGACCGAACTACGACGTACGGCTACAATGCCACGCAGCAGACCACTAAAACGGTCAAGTCGACCTACGCCAACCAAACCCTGAGCGTCGTCAGCTACGATTACAATCTGCAGGGACGTATGTCAGAGGTAGTGATCGATACCTACGATTCCAACAACAACATCGTCAAGAAGGAGACGACGACTTACGTTTATAATCCCAACGGCATCCGTGTTTCCTCAACTCACAAGGTCGAAGAAGATACCGACCAAGATCCAAACACGGCCCTGGTGGTCACGTCGGAGGAAGAGACGACCTACCTCATTGATGAAATGAACCACACCGGTTACGCCCAAATCATCGAAGAGATTACCCGCGATGCGGGCACGCAGACGGTCACGGATGCCAAAGTCTTCACGCTGGGACACGATGTGATCGACCAGACGAGCTTTACGCCGGGTAATAGCCAGGCGGGGTCGCCCCGCACATTCTTGTACGATGGTCACGGCTCAACGCGGGCTCTGCTCGATAACACGGCGGCGTTTCTGCAGAAATACGCGTACACCGCATATGGCATCGCCCTCGGTTTCGATGAAGCGCAGGCACTGACCGCGCTGCTTTACAGCGGCGACGCGTTCGATTCGCGGATTGGGCTGCAATACCTGCGGGCACGCTGGTACGATCCCAACACAGGCCGCTTCAATCGCCTGGACGACTTTGCGGGCAACATTCGCGATCCTCAATCGCTGCATAAATACCTGTATACACATGGCGACCCGGTTAATGGGATTGATCCAACGGGCGAAAGCGTTTTGTCCTTATCTATTGGATTTGTATCATCAATTATTAGTAATATTGGTCGTGTGGGAGTTGCCACTACTATTGTAGCAGGACTCACAACAAGTGGTATCTACTATTTTTATTTCGAGGACAGTCCAGTTAAAGGTGCATTTGTAGGTACACAAATAGGAATTTCATTAAATATTGCTTACGCTCGTGGCGGAGGAGCCGTCAATGGCAAAAAATATTTGCTTGAAACGTCTTGGGCAGGTTTTCTTGGAGGAATGAGCAAAGTTACTGCCAAGGCATTCGAACACCTTGTTAATGGAAAACTGGAAAACTACACTCATCCTCGAATCACGCAAGATTTTGTCGAAGGTTTTGCAAGTTCGGTTTGGGCACATGAATTCTCTGCATTCTTGGACGAGAACGGCGTCGAAGATCCCTACGAGAAATTGATAGCCGTAACGGCAAACAGTTTCGGAGTAAATTTCTTTAATGAACTAGCAGCCTTAGAGTCAATTGATCAATTGGGAAATGCGTTTAACAACGCGATACAAAATACCGTCATTGGCGTCACCCAGTCTACGTTTTTAAAAGACATTATAGGCCACTTTCCTGGTCCAATGCAAAAGGCATTCAAAACCTTTCTTTCAACCGCCTATGCTATGGGATCAGACGCTTTGATAAAAATAATTACTGGGGTAGTAGAAGAACTAGATAAATTTTTCGACAAAATGGCAGAATAACAAAAGAATATGGATGCGAGATCTAGCAATGTGTAACTATATTATTATGGCAACCCACACTACCATAGATATAGTGTTAGCAATAATTGCAACATGTATGGCATTTATTAACTTAAAAGTCTACAGGATACCGAACAACAAATCGCGACCATTAAATGAAATCACAGCTAGTCAAGCCTTACATTATGCGAGAGTAGCATCCTTATCATCAGTTATATTGTTTGCTGCAGGTGTTATCACAGTGAGCTGGGGTTACCGTGCTTCAATGCTATTTATGAGCCTGTCCGGATTAAATGCCATGTTTGTTGGACTTCCATTTATGTATATGGCATTGCGAGTAAGGTCGGTTAAATTGTTTATGTGGTCCTTGGGGTCTTGCATAGTATTTGCAAGCATAATAACTCTATATATAATTCGACTTATTAGAGTGTGAAATGCGCCAAGAAACCATGATGCGTAAGGGTTGTGGCGCAGAAGAAGTCGCATGTGCGCGGTGCAAAAACAATGACGGCGCGCTGTCCAAAAACAGTGACGAGCGTAAGTTGAACCCGCAAAGGAAGAATGATCAAAAATCGCTGCCGAAAACTGACGGCGAAAACATGTTACCGATCACCAACACGCGGTCCAATAACAATGATGTACGCAAACTGAGTCCGCCAAGGAAGAACAATCGAAAATCGGCACCTGAAACTGAGCGCGAATATACACAAAAGATGATCGATCCACAACAAGTTTCGCCAACTTTTCAGCCAGGGCGCGCACCGGTTGCGCGGTCGATGAAAGTCCGGTTGGTCAGCGATTCACGCGACACGTTCGTACCACTTGATCAGCCCGCCGATCCGTTCGTGACGGACGATCTCATTGAGCACGATCGTCTCGTTCCGCGGTGGCGGATTACCGCGCTGGGGGTACTCGGACATTGCCGCAGTGGCGAAAAAGCTTCTTTGCCGCTGCTGCAGAACCGGCAACTCTTGCAACGACACCAGATGACTCTTTTAGGGTCTCTTTGAAAAGGTTCGAACAGCGTCGCATTCGCTCCACTCTACGCACGCCGTTGAACAAAATCGTACCCGCGCACAAACGGCGAAAGGTCACGGCTTGTAGCCCAGTGCCGCCTTCGCCGCTGCGGCGCCGGACGTCATCGCGCCAGTAAAACCGCCACTCCCCGCAAAGGCTGAGGCGAGCCACAGTCCGCTGATTGAAGTTTCCGGCCGGCCCGGCGGCCCTAATTGCTCCGGCGGCCGCATGTCGAAGCCGTACACAGCACCGCCTGGCGTGTTCAGATACTCGTGCATGGTGCGTGCGGTGGCGACGACTCGATTGACCACCGCGCCGGCAATTCCCGGCCATTCTTCGTCGAGGCGCCGCACAATTGCGTCGGTCCAGGAGTCTCGTTTCTGCCTGTAAGCATCGTCCGAGAGGTCTTCCCAATTTGTCAGCCGGTCAGAGCAAACGACATTCAGCGGAAAGAGTTCGCCATCGGTCAGTCCGCTGTCGATCTGGCTGTAATCGACAATACCCATCGCCGGAATCCGGTCGTCAGGGATCTCGCTCATCAATTCGGCGCTGTGCTTGTAATCGCTCAGGCGCTTCATCCAAGCTGGGATCAACTGGGTCGAATAGCTCGAAACGCCGAATTCCGCGGGCGGTCTGTTCAGGCCGAGGGTGGCTGAAAAGAGCGAAATCGACAAAGGCCGGTCTTTGTAGGGCTGCATGAACGCCTGACGGTGGTCGTTGGGCAGCATTCCTTCGATCACATGCGGCGCGGCGTTCGCGAAAATGATTGGTGCGCGGGCGACGATTTCCTCATCGTCCGCTGCCGATCGGTAGCGAACGCCTGACGCGCGACCCGCAGGGTCAAGGTCGATTGCGGTAACCTCACATTCGGTCAGTGTGTCGCCGCCTTCCTGACGGATCACCTCGGCCATTCGGTCGCTCAAGGATTGCGAGCCACCCTTGATGAAGTAGCCTCCGCTGGCCAGAAAGCCGCCTTGAGCAATAGCGTAGCCGAGCCACCAGAACGTGTCGGGATCATCCGCGAAATAGGGCAAGTTGGCCGCGAGCGCAAACTTGATCGCCTCATCATCGCCAAAGTACCTTGCCATGACGTCGGAGAGCGAAGATCGAATGTCGCGAAGAACGGCCCAGAGCTCAAGCGGCAATTCCGCCGCATGTGCCAGTTGCCAAAGAACACTGTGTTGGCCCTGCAAGTGGTTAAATGCCTTCAGCGTGCGGTTCACATGGCGCAGAAACGCGTGAATCCTCGAACGTTGATGAGGGAAACGTTCCGCCAGCCGTGTTTCCACCGCTTGTAGCCCATGCGGCAAGAGGAACGGCTCACCGATCAGCGGGCAGCGGATCTCGTGGAAGTTCTCCACAGGGAGGAATTCGATATCGTCGAGATCGAGGGCCTCGAAAACGTCGTGTTTGAAATCGCTCGGTACGGCGGGGCTGGTGGTTTCGTGCAATGATGCTTCGACGGTCAGAGCGCCATGCCGGTAGGTCGTTGCGGCCCCGCCGAATGATTTGTTGCGCTCCAGGAGCAGCACGTTCGCGCCTGTCCGCGCGTAGAGTGCACCTGCCGTTAGACCGCCAAGACCTGATCCAATCACTATCGCGTCGTAAGAATGTGTGGACATGGGATGTACTGCCTAATACTGCACAGTTTTCGTGGCCTGAAGTGATTTTACTCAGCGAGTTGAACTTTGTTTTCGAAACCATCGTGAGACCGCCAACACGCCGATTCCAATTCCAAGTGCCGCACCGGTGGTGTAAAACGTTGGTGCGTCCATGAAACCGCAGAGAATGAGGCAACTGCATGCGCCACAGACTGGCACGAAAAACGGAACGCGGAAGCCGGTTCGACGAGTGCTGCTTCGACGTTTGATGATGATCAAGGAGAGGTTAACCGAGAAGAACACGATCAGAATCAGCATGCTGGTCGTGGCAGCCAAATATGCAAGCGTTCCCGACAACGACATCGCAACTGCTGTCAGGAGGATCAGTAAGATTGATCGATGAGGTGTCTGCCGTCTGGGGTGCACGACACCGAACCAACTCGGCAACAGATTCTGGCGGCACATGCCATAGAGTAGGCGTGACGTCATCACGAAGTTCAGTAATCCGGTGTTCGCCACAGCGAATAAGGCGATTGCGGTGAACAGCCACGCCGGTGTGGCTGGTGCCGCCCGTTGCATGACATCGGTTAGAGGGGCCTTCGACTGTGCAAGATCACCAGGAGCAATGACTGAAGTTGCCGTCAGCACGACCAGGATATAGATACCTCCGGCAATCAGCGCTGCTGCAATAATTGCGAGAGGGACATTGCGCTTGGGTGATTTGACCTCTTCACCAACGTTGACAATGTCTTCGAATCCGATAAACGCGAAGAACGCCAGTGCACCACCTTGAGCGATCGACAGCCAACCCGGCGGTTGTTCAACAACGACCGGTGCGGTTCCGCGGCGGATGAAAATTGCTCCCGCAGCGATGATCAGTAGCAGTCCGCCCACTTCCACGCAGGTGCAGACGATATTGAATACCGACGATTGGGTCATGCCGGCAAAGACGATCGCGGCCAAGCCTCCCAACAGCACAATAATCACGGCCGATTCAGCGACATTTGGAGCGATGGTCTCCGCCGTCGGCAACAGCGCGGTGCAGTAACCCGCGAATGCGCGAGCGACCGTCGCCAAAGAGACCACGCCGGAGCAGAAAACGAGCCATCCGGCGATGAAACCCACTGCGCTGGATCGAAACGCCAACTGGCAGAAATAAGATTCTCCACCACTCCGTGGAAACCGACCGCCGAGTTCGGCATATGCGAGCCCGGTGATGATTGCCACCCCCATGGCCAACAAAAACGAAAGCCAGCTGGCCGTTCCGGCGATTCCAGCGATGACGCCGATCAGCGCGTAAATGCCGGCTCCCAGGATGTCTCCAACGCCGTAAAAGGTGAGCGCCGTCAGTCCGAGAGATCGACGCAGTCGAGTTTGCTGGCCGGATGTGCTGGATTGAGGTGTCGCGTTCACAGACGTACTGTTCCGGGTGCCCATACCGCTGCGATCGACGGTGCCCACGTCCGATTCATTGCTATTTGACCAGCAGAATCGGGCATCGACAGAGAATCGAAACTTGATAACTGAGCGTCGCCATGCTTCGTGCGGGCTGCTGAGGATCGAGCTTGTGTGAGCTCATGACAATCAAATCGACGTCCGCATCGGCCGCTTCGCGGACGATCTCTTCAGCTCGCTTTCCGAATCGAATCGTGCGATCGACCTGAGTGCCTGCTTGCGAGAAGCGTTCGGCCATAGACTCTAGCTCCGACCGGGCGCGCGTCTCGAGTTGATCGTAGAATTCAACCAGTTCTTCGTCCGGCAGATTTTCAATCCGTTCGATGACATGCAACAACGTGACATGGGCGGAGTTCGACCGGGCGGCTTCCAAAGCGATGTCGAGCGCTCGTTCATTTTTTGCGGTAAAATCGACGGGAACGAGAAGACGTTGGAATTGTGCGAACATGTTCATCTCGACTGTTCTGACACTCCGTCCGGGCGCAGTGTGCGCAATGCGACATGATGCGCCAAACCGCCACACGCCGCCACACTGCCCAAAACGAAGTAGTGTATGGAATTATGGGAGATCTCTTGGGGCAGCAACAGTACGCCTCCAAGTGCCAAAAGCACAACGACAAGCAAGTTCACAAGTCCCCACGCGGGCTTGCCCAGATACCACAGCCCGGCTCCAGGGATCACACAATTCAGGACAACCGCGACGATGGACCGTCTCATTTCGACCTCTCTCGAAAACTCACGATCACAAACAAAGCCCCTGCAAACGCGATGCGTTTGAGGGGCTGTCATAACCTCCCGGGGTGCGAGCGAACTTCGTCAACTCAACATCTCTATGATACACGGAATGCGGACAAAAGGCGACTCCTGAGCAACAGGGAATTCCGGCAGCATCAATGCTGGGAAGCTCGCTGTTTCCGCCGGGCGTGCCAGAAGGTGGGAACGTCAACACGGCATTCCGGCAGCACGATCGTGATACAGAAGGCCTCCAGGTTGGTCAAAACCACGCACGCCATCGCGGTACGAAACGGCCAGAGAGGTCCGTCGGCCAGCAAACAGACAATGCCGGTCCCGACAATGAGCCATACGCCTTTGGCGGCCCATGTATGATAGCTCGGCAGGCAGCGAAACTTAATCCAACTTGCCAGCCAACTCAGCAGGTAGCTCGCCACTGCAGCTGCGATCCAGGTGATCTCGCGACGAATCAAGTCCGGACGCAACGCAACAATCGCTCCCAGCAGCGACGAGTAGAATATCGCGTCCGCAATCGTGTCGAGCCGAGCCCCGACCGCGGAGGTCACGTGCAGCCGCCGGGCCAGGAAGCCGTCCAGCCACTCCGTGAAGACAAGAAACACCGCCCAGCCCCCCAGCCAATAGGGTTCACCGGCAATTGCTAGTAGAATCAATCCCGGCGATCCCAATATGCGCACCGTCGTAATGACGTTAGGGAGTGTGAGCCATTTTGCTTGATCGACCCTATTCATCGAGTTTCCAATTCGCTGCAATTCTCACGGCGATTACTGGCGACATTCGATACGGCATAGGATAATCGGATGTGACAGGAAATCTAATGCAAACTCATACGGCAAGAATCGTGATCTGACATGGAAGAATCTCGTCTACCTGCGGAGGACGACCGATTTCCGAATCTGTCGTCGACTGATTCCGCCACGACATTTCTCGCGCGGGGGATCACCAAAGTCTACCGTATGGGTGAAGTGGACGTGCAAGCGCTGCGCGGCGTCGACCTGGATTTGCTCCCAGGTGAGTTTGTGGTGATTCTCGGCCCGTCGGGCAGCGGTAAGTCGACGCTGTTGAATATTCTGGGCGGGCTGGACGTCCCTTCCAGCGGCAGCGTGTTTTACCGCGATCACGAATTGACGCATGCCGACGAGGACGAATTGACGCTTTACCGCCGCCGGCACGTCGGTTTCGTGTTTCAATTCTACAATCTGGTCGCCGGACTGACGGCGCGGGAGAACGTGTCGATCGTCACCGATATCGCCGTCGATCCCTTGGACGTTGACGACGCGCTGCGACTGGTCAACCTGTTTGAACGGAAGGATCATTATCCGGCACAGCTCTCCGGAGGTGAGCAGCAGCGTGTGGCCATTGCGCGTGCAATTGCCAAGCGGCCGGACGTGTTGCTGTGTGACGAGCCGACCGGCGCGTTGGATGTTAAGACGGGGATCGTCGTGCTCGATGCGATTGCTCGCTGTAATGCCGAACTGGGAACGTTGACGGTTGTGATCACACACAACGCGACCATTGCGGACATGGCCGACCGGGTTGTGCACCTCTCCGACGGCATGATCGCCAGTATCGATCACAATACGGCCAAAAAGCCCGCACACGAATTGGTTTGGTAGACGACGATGCTCACACTGGATCGGCTGCTGTTCTCCGATATCCGGCGCATGCTTGGGCAGGGTTTGGCGATCTGCGCCGTGCTGGCCTGTGGGGTGGCCACGTTCGTCATGTCGACGAGCACGCATCGGTCTCTCGAAATCATGTGCCGCCGCTATTACCGCGATTACCGGTTTGCCGACGTTTTCGCACAACTCAAACGCGCGCCGAACCAGTTGCGAGTGCGGTTGAGCGAAATCCCCGGCGTTGACGATGTCGAGACGCGTGCCGTCCGCGAGGTGATTCTCGACATTCCAGGCATGGTCGAGCCCGCGACAGGACGTCTGGTCTCCATTCCGGACGATCCCCAGCAGGGCCTCAATGCGATCCATCTGCGGCGGGGACGATTTCCGGATCCCGCGCGCCGCGGCGAAGTCGTTGCCAGCGAATTGTTCGCCGAAGCCCACCGGCTCGGTCCCGGTTCGACGTTGGATGTGATCATGGGCGGCCGCAAGCAGCGGCTGCGGATCGTCGGAATCGGCCTCTCGCCGGAGTACATCTACGCCATGCAGCCCGGCTCATTTTTGCCGGATGATCGCCGATTTGGCATTCTCTGGATGCCGTACCGACAGATGGCCGCGGCGTTCAACATGGAGGGCGCGTTTAACGATCTCTCGCTGACGTTGCAACCGCGCGCGTCTGAGCAGGATGTGCTATTCCACGTCGATCGGCTCACGAAACCGTACGGCAGTCGGGGGGCGTACGGCCGCGACGAACAGCCGTCTCACCGCCGCGTGACCGACGAATTACTGCAACTCCGCAGCATGTCGGTTGTGATGCCGATGATTTTTTTGGTGGTCACGGCGTTCTTGTTCAATCTCGTCCTCTCGCGGATCGTGCATCATCAACAAGACCAGATCGCCACGCTGCGGGCGTTCGGATACTCATCGCGCGAAATCGGCTTGCATTATTTCAAGCTGTTGCTGGTGTTCGTCGTCTTGGGAGTCGTCTGCGGCACGGCCGTCGGAATCTGGCTGGCTCGGGGCATGACCTCCAACTTCGCCCAATTCTTCCGCTTTCCGATCGTGACGTACGTCATCGCCTGGGATCAGGTTGCGTTTGCACTGTTGCTCAGTTTGGCGACGGCGGTTGCCGGCGGGATATCGGCGTTGCGGCGGGCGATGCGGCTGCCGCCGGCGGTCGCCATGCGGCCCGAGTCGCCCGCTCACTATCATGCATCGCTGATCGAACGAATCGGCCTGGGAGGCTTTGTTACGCCGGTCGGCCTGATGGTCTTTCGCCGGTTGGAGCGAAATCTGCGGTCAACCGCACTGTCCGTACTGGGCATGGCATTGGGAGTCGCGATTCTCGTGCTGGGCTCGTTTTTTGAGGACACGATCGATTACGTGATGGAAATGATGTTCCAGCGGGCGCAGCGGCAGGACGTGACTTTGACATTCAATGAATCTGCCTCGGCACACGCAGTGCACGACGTCCGCCATCTCCCCGGCGTGCTGGACGTGGAGCCGTTTCGGGCCACGCCGGTGCGGTTGCGAAATGGGCGGCGCACGAAACGGTTGAGCCTGATGGGGTTGGAACCTCAGCCCCGTTTATTCCGGTTGCTCGATCGCAACGAGCACGTAGTCAGTTTGGCCGATCGCGGACTTACAATTTCCGAGAAATTGGCGGAGGTGCTGGACGTCAAAACGGGGGACCGAGTCGAGGTCGAATTCCTC
This sequence comes from Planctomycetales bacterium, assembly GCA_028285345.1. Lineage (GTDB taxonomy): Bacteria > Planctomycetota > Planctomycetia > Planctomycetales > Planctomycetaceae > Symmachiella. The sequence continues at coordinate 48,486 of JANQPT010000042.1, read as the reverse complement.
GAAGGGGGACACGAGAACCGTATGGTCCGCGTGAGTTCGATCTTTCCCGATTTCACCGAACCGGCGGCCTACCTCAACCGGCGCGAACTGCACCGGCTGCTCAATGAGGGGGAGCGCCTCTCCGGCGCGTTTATCTCCGTCGACTCCCGTTACGTGACCGATCTCCACGCGGAGGTCAAGCAAACCCCGGCAGTCGCCGGAATCACCGTGACAACGGCGGCAAAAGAGAGTTTCCAGCAGACGATCGCCGAAAACTTGCGCCGGATGCGAACCGTCAATGCCATCTTTGCGTCGATCATCGCCTTTGGCGTGATTTATAATTGCGCACTGATTACTCTCGCCGAGCGGAGCCGCGATCTGGCGACACTGCGAATTATGGGATTCACCCGGCGCGAGGTCTCGACGGTGTTGCTGGGGGAATTGGCGGTCATCACGCTCGCCAGTCTGCCGGTCGGACTTCCGCTGGGATATTGGCTGTCGCATTTGACAACCGTTGTGATGGATACCGAGACGCATCGCGTGCCGCTGGTGATTCATCGGGCGACGTACGCCTATGCGACGTGCATGATTTTGGCCACGGCGACGATTTCCGCGCTGATTGTGAGGCGGATGCTCGACAAACTTGACCTGATCGCCGTACTTAAGGTGAAGGAGTGAAGAAACTTGAAGGGCTCGACGAGAATTAATCGCGTGCTACGCAGATCACCCTGGATTCTGCTGCTGGTTGTCTTGGCGGCGATGTTGGCCTATGGCTTCTGGCCGGCGCCGGTCGCAGTTGAAGTGACGACAGTCAGACGCGGACCGCTGTTGGTGACGGTCAACGACGACGGCATCACGCGCATTCGTGAGAAGTACGTGGTTTCGGCGCCGGTCTCCGGCAAGCTGCTGCGCGTCGAATTGCAGGAGGGTGACGCGGTCCAGCGGGGACAGACCGTTTTGGCGCGGATTGAGCCGAGCGATCCGACCTTGCTTGATGCACGCTCCCATGCGGAAGCGCAGGCTCGTGTGCAGGCCGCAAAGGCCGCGCAGCAACAGGCGGAGGCCTCGCTGCAGCACGCCCAGGAAGCAAGCGAGCTTGCCGACCACCGCTACGATCGTGCTCGTAAATTGATCGAGAAGGAAGTCATCACGCGAGAGGATTTGGACCAGGCGGAACACGAACATCGCATGGCCTTGGCGGACCAAAGATCCGCTGAGTTTGGGTTGAACGTAGCTCGCTTTGAATTGGAATTGGCCAAAGCCGCCTTAGTCAGAACGCGGCCCGCCGATGATGTCGACGATCAACCCGCGCTGCTGACGATCCTGGCGCCGGTCACAGGGCGTGTGCTCCGCGTCTTAGAAGAGAATGCCGGTGCCGTGACGGTCGGGACTGAACTTCTGGAACTTGGCAATCCCGGCGATTTAGAAATGGAGATTGACGTCCTGTCGACCGACGCCGTGAAAATCCGGCCCGGCTCAAAGGTATTCGTCGAGCACTGGGGCGGCGACGGCATGCTGGAGGGGGATGTTCGCATCATCGAGCCGGCTGCGTTTATGAAAGTTTCGGCACTCGGCGTGGAGGAGCAGCGGGTCAACGTCATCGCCAGCTTTACCAGCCCACTCGAAAACCGTGAGACGCTGGGCGACGCATACCGCATCGAAGCGCGGATCGTCATTAAGGAACTGGACGACGCGCTCAAAGTCGCGACGGGCGCGCTGTTTCGGGAGGGGCAGAATTGGTTCGTTTTCCGCGTAGTTGAGGGCCGGGCAGACTTGCAACAAGTGCAAATCGGAGAATCCAACGGTCTAGAAACCGAAATTGTCTCGGGGCTTTCGTCAAACGATGTTGTTGTCTTGCATCCGACTGACAAAGTGCAACAACACGTCCGAGTGCGTTTCGACGGACCGACTGAACAGATCGAACAATAACGTGAACCGTGCTTCCGGCCGAGCGCGCTTTGACACAAACGCGATCGTCGATTATGTTCGAGAAAATCCCGCTGCCACGATTCGGCAGGTGGAGACAGGTTGTGTCAGCCCAAGTCCGTCCAGAGCGGCTTGGGTTTTTCTATTGCCAACGCGGTGCAAGACGAAAGGGATCCGCAGATGACGTTCAAGCCCGAAAAGCGAATTCCCCCGGTTATTTGGACGATCGTCGCCGATCGGTCGCGCGCGCGTATTTTGTCCGCAAGTTGGCCGGGAATCGACGATTGGAACGAAGTCGCCTCGGTCGACTACGAGGAAGGAGCGTTACACGGCCGCGACGTGACGACCGACGGGCCGGGAACATTTGCCGAGAAGTTTGGCGGGCATCACGGCGGCGAACATGACACCGATCTGCGCCACCAAACCGCAGAACAACTGTCCGCCAAACTCATCACTCAGCTGGAGTCCGGTCGGTCGAAAGCGGAATTCGGCAAGCTCGCGATTGTGGCGCCTCCGCTGCTATTGGGTGTTCTGCGCAAGAAGTTGCCGTCGCCGCTAAAAGAGATGGTGGTCCTGGACGTGAATAAAGACTACACGAATGCCACGCTCGAGGACGTTGTCAGTCATCTGACGCCGGAATTGTCCAAATGTGCGGGGGAATGCTCACAGTAGTGCGAGGCGCACGAAATCGGCTGATTTTCAGCCGGTCTGTCGCTCACGGACTGGGGCGAAATCAGATGAGTCCCCAACGCAGGACATCTCCGACGAGCGTCATCGTCCTGCTGTTCGTTCCTGCATATCAACAGTCGTTTCGGTGAGCATGTACGTGAAGAGAGTTCGCCCACCTAATCGACAGCGAAAACCGCCAATCAGCGCTCTTGCGGATTTTCGTTCAGTTAGCTCCCGACCACTTCACTATTGGTACTGTTGTCGTTCCGCTCGGCAGCTTCGACGATTGAGATTTCTGCAGCTTCGTGATCCTGAAGACGTTGTAAAAAGTCTTCGAACTCCGTCCGCACTTCCTGCCAACATTGATAGGCCGACTCGCAGGACTGGAGTCGATTCACGATGTGGTCAATCGAATCGAGAAACTGTGGATGCTCCCGCCGCAATTGATCCGCTTGAGCAGTATAACGGGGCGCTCGTTTCAGTGCCGGCGCCAAGTAACCGTCGCGCTCTTCACAAGCAAAGTGATTTGCCAGCAGTTCTCGCAAATTACGGACCCGTGAGCCCATTTCCTCATATTTCGGGCCTTGGCCAAGTTCGTTGACTTCGCTCCAAAATGCGCGAAGGTTGGCAATCTGCTCCGAGACCTCGTCATGCTCGCTCTGAAGTGCTTTCAGCAATCTGTCAGGAGGTGATTCGGCCATGGTCAACATCCTTTCCGATTTTGGATTTTGCCATCTGTGATAAGCCGTCCACCGCAACCGTCGATGTTCAATTCCTGGCAAACCGCACCGAGCAGTGGGTTAGCCTCAGCTGCACAACTCCACCGTGCACTTGCCAAATCGAACATCGGCACCATACGGAAAACGCTGTTCGAATGTCGTCTTCCGAGGCCGTCCGCGGAACTTAATAATATGTTTGTGAAGCTCGCAAGAAAAGGCACGTTGATTCAATGCTTGGGGCATGATCGGTGTTTCGGCGTGCGGGACTGAAAGATCAACGACGGCCGTGAGGCCGCTGAGAATGCTGTTAGTACGGGTTGACAATTTCGTACATTCTTCGTAGCATCATCTGTCCAACTTGGCGCGTTTATGACCGACGGGCCAACGGCGATGAAGCCCTTCCAGCGACTGACATGCTGAGAAGGGTTTATTTTTTGGCCATGATAGCCCCTTTCGCACACCATTGTGCGGTCGGGGCTTTTTTATTGCCGACTTCGATTATCTCAGGCGAGAGGAGTCACCACGATGCGTTCTGCGCCACGAAAACTCCCCACGACTCAACAACCATCGGCCGCGGCAGTATGCGCACCGCTGCAGGCGAACCTACGAGACTCCGCCGTCAAGAAACAAGTTGAGCGTTCATTGGCGGCGAGCGGACACCCGCTCTTGCGGACCGTTGAAGTTGTTGTCCATGAGGGGTTGGTAACGCTCAAGGGGGCGCTCCCATCGTACTACCTCAAACAAATGGCCCAGGTCGCAGCGATGCAAGGTCAACCGATTGAATTGCTTCAGAATGACATTGAAGTGGCGGATCCGAATTCGAGGTGATTGATCGGGTATCGACTGATGCGGCGAAGACGCGGTGTTGGCGACCTGAATTCAAAGGTGAGGACTACGATGAGACATATCATCGTCACACTGATTGCCGGCTTATGTCTGATAGGTGTCTGCGGTTGCGATAGCGGACCAAAGTCTTCCAAGGGCTTCAGTCTGCCCGACGGTGATGCGAAGACGGGAGAAGCCGTTTTTGTCGAGCTGAAATGTCATGCCTGCCATACCGTTTCCGGTATCGAATTGCCGGAGATTGAACGTGAGCAATCAATCGCTCTCGGTGGACAAGTCGCGCGGATCAAGACCTACGGCGAGTTGGTGACCGCGATCATCAACCCGTCACATAAGCTGGCGAAGGGATATCCACCCGAGGAGGTCGCGGCGGACGGCGAGTCGAAGATGGAGAATTATAATGATGCGATGACTGTAACTCAGCTGATAGATCTCGTCGCGTTTCTGCAATCTCGCTACGAACTGGAGCCGTATCAACCAACGGACTACTACATGTATCCCTAACGGTTCGATCAAGACATATATGGACGCCCCAGAACCGCTGAATCCAAAATAGATGAAGGGCAAGACTCATGGCCGACGCGCTCACTCAACCGCACGCACACAGGCCCGCTGTCGATGACGCTCCGAATCGTGATCGGCATTTCAACTGGCTGCCGCTTGAAGACGCCCTGGATAAAGGAGCGATCGCCGAGCTGTCCCTGATTCAGATATCTCGGATGGCGCGCGATGAGCTGATTCGTGTCATACGACAATCCAACCTGCCGCTGCCGCGCAGGGACATTCTCGGTCGTCTGGACGGCTATGATCGAGAGACGCTGGAACAGATGGTCTTTATGGCCCGCCGTTGCTGCCGCAATCAAGGATACTGAGGACGCGACGGCGGATTTCGAATCGTGGCTTAATGGAGAAATCAGGGAGGTTCTCGTGTTGGTATTGACTCGAAAGAAAGGTGAAAGTGTTCGAATCGCCGACGAAATCGAGGTGGTCGTCGTTGCTGTGAGAGGCGGCAGGGTGAGATTAGGGATCTCTTGCCCACGACAGATTCCCATTCATCGCAGCGAAGTGCACGAGCAGATCGACGGCATCCCGTCGGTTCCGCCGGAGACATCGACTGCCAGCCGCAAGCGACCAAAATCTCGGACTAGCAGGGTGAGTTGTTAACAGACGTCAATTCTATAGTCTGATTTGCTCACATGTCACACCGATCGAGTATTGGTGACATGTGGCGGACAGACTGCAACCTGGAAGAATCCGCAGAGGTTATCGTCGTAGGGGATCAATCATGGCTGTGGTCAAAGTTATTGAGTTGGTGGGAACGTCCCACGAGGGATGGGAAGACGCTGTCAAGAATGTCGTTAAGGAAGCGTCCGCGTCGTTGCGAGAGATTACCGGAGTCGACGTCGTCAAACAGACCGCGCTCGTCGATAAAGGCAACATCATCGAGTACCGAGCGACCGTCCATATCGCATTTATCGTCGAGCATCATTCCCACCTGTTAGGGACGGGAGCTGCGAGCAAATAGCGGCTCAGAAATGAGAATTCCTCGCTTCGCGGCGGTGTGCCGCGATCTGCTTTCACCATCACCACGTAGGATCCGAAGGAGATTTGCAGTGACGAAGTCGCTCCCCGCCCGCACATCACACGGTTTGGGTTCTTGGTCTAGCCGTGAGCCGTTTGCGAGCCTGCGTCAGGAGATGAACGATCTACTCAGCCGGTTTTCGACTGAGGACGAGGGCGGATGGCTGTCCGGCGAGCGGATCCCGACACTCGACCTTATGGAAACCGACACCGCCATCGAAGTCAAAGTGGATGTCCCCGGCATCAAGCCTGATGAAATCGACATCGAAGTCAGAGCGGACTCGCTGATGGTCAGCGGCGAACACAAGGAGGAAACCAAAGAGGAAAAAGAAGACGAGGGCAAGACATTCCACCGTATCGAACGCAGGACCGGATCGTTCAGCCGCATGGTGCCGATTCCCTGTCCCGTCGACGAGGAAACGGTCACCGCTCAGTGCTCCGACGGCGTTCTGACCATCAACCTGCCGAAGACGGAGGAATCGAAGTCGCGTAAAATCAAGGTTAGAAGCTGACGGGGAGCAATGAGCCGTCGGCGAAACGGCTTTTCATGCAAAGGAGATCTCAATGTCGGAAAGAGCTGGACGTTTACAAGAACTCGTCAGCAGCCTCAAGCAACAGCGGGACGAACTCGCGCTGAAAATGCATCTGGGACAAGATGAACTCAAAGCCGAATGGGACGAACTGAACGAAAAGCTGTTTCAGTTGACGAAGAGATTCGAGCCGCTCAAAGACGCCGCCAGCGAGGGAGGCGAGGACGTGTGGCAGGCCTTGAAGCTGCTCGGAGAAGAAATCAAGACCGGCTTCGACCGGATTCGCAAGACGTTGTGAAGCCGCGTTGAATGCCGGCCGTGCGGGACAGCCGGAGGGGGTGACTGATGACACAGACCGGATTGAGTGAGTTTAATGCTGCCATCCAAACCTCGAATCTCTGGCTGGCCGACGTAATGGATGAACTGCGCTGGGAGGACCGGCACAGGGCGCATCACGCTTTTCAGGCCGTTCTCCGCGCTCTCCGCAATCGGCTGCCAATCGACGAAGCTGTTCAATTCGGCGCCCAATTGCCGGTGCTGATTCGCGGCTACTATTATGAAGCCTGGGATCCGCGCGACGTACCGGTCAAGGAGCGGTCGAAAGAGGACTTCCTCAAACACATCGCCGATGCATTCTGGGGTCGCAGCTTTCTGGGGACGCCGACAATCGATCCGGAAGCTGTGACTCGCGGCGTGTTCCGCGTGATCGCCCGGCACGTTAGCGCCGGCGAAATCGACGACGTCAAGCACGTCCTGCCCGCGGCGATTCGAGAATTGTGGGAGTAAGTTGGTATACTTCTGTAGGTTGCCAACAGATTAGGCAATTCCGAAGCGATGCTATCTAACTCACTGCGAACGATGAGGGAGTCATGCGAAGTCTATTGCTGGCAACAGTCATTGTTTCATCCGCGGGTCTGACGATTGCCGACGAGCCAAAACGCGAGCAAGTCGGTGAGGTGCTCGGCCGACCGGTCTATCGAGACGAGTTGAAACTAATGGCGTCGGACGCGAAGGGAAAGGCCGCTGAACTGCGAAAGGAAACCGTGCGGCTGTTCTTGGGACCGCTGTGGGAGCAATACCGCAAGAAGTTGGAGAAGGAATTGCAGCCCACGCAGCCCGAAATCGACGCATTCCTCGCAACCATTCGCAAGCAGCATGAGAAGAACCTGCAGGAAGTCGGTCCGGAATTGAAGCGGCAGCTACGACAGGTCAAGGAGCAGCTCGCCAAACCTGGTCTGACTGAGAAGCAGCAAGAGCGATTGAAAACGAAACAGCTTGCACTCGAGATGCAACTTAGTCCCTTGGAAGGTGAGCGCGGCAAGTTCGCGGCGGAGTGGAACCTCTCACGCTGGAAACTTCAGGTCCATCTCTACAAGCAGTACGGGGGCGGCCGTATCTTGTTCCAACAAGCGGGACTGGAAGCGTTCGACGCGATGCACGAATGGATGAAGCAGCAGGAACAGCAAGGAAAATTCAAGATTACGGACCCCGAATTGCACGCCGCCTGCTACTCGTATTGGAGAACGATGAATCACGGGGCGTTTCTGTCGGATCCGAAAGAAGATCCGAAAGCTCTGGACGAATTCCTGCACCCGGCTTGGCTGAAGGCAGTCAAGCCTGCCAAGAAGGAAAAGCTGCCTGCGGAGACACCATCGCCCGAGGCGTGAAGGCATTACGCCAACCGATCGCCATTGTGGGTTGATGCGAAGGAGTTGTTGACTAACGCTTTTGCTCAGCTACGCGGTCCGATCTTGCTGATTGGTGCATTGACTGCCTTTTTGATTCATCTGTCCGTGATGTACAATCCGTTGATGCAAGAGGTGTTGGCAACGGCTTCGGATTCGCCGCCGACATGGTTCGTCGTCGCCCTCCCTGGCCGTTGTGCCGGTGATTTGTCCGCAACAAGTTGATGGTCGTAAGTTAGCAATTAAAGTCGATCACGTAATTAGGCCGACTCCACGACGACGGCGAGGATCGAAAATGAACATTGAGGAAAGAACGGTATTCGAGCTAATTCGCGAGGTGGATTTTCTCGCCGACTTGACTGATTCGGACGTGAACAAAATTGCTGACGAGGCGGAAATACGGCATCTGGAGGCCGGAGCGATGGTCTTTCAAGAAGGCGTGGTGTGCGAAAACCTGTACTTGGTGATTGACGGCAGTGTAGCGATCGACATGCATGTTCCGCGACGCGGGCAAATTCGAATTCTCACGGTGGGCGCTGGAGAAATACTCGCGTGGTCAGCTCTGTGGGGCGACCAACGGATGACGGCGACCGGAACAACGCTCACGGACACCGTACTGGTCGCGATTCCCGGCAAGAAACTGCAGCAGCTTTGTGACGCTGACCGGGAAATCGGATTTGCAGTGATGCAGCGGATGGCGATCGCGTTATCGCGTCGCCTGCTCGCTTCGCGGCTGCAGTTGTTGGATCTATTCTCCGAAACTCAGTCCCCGTAGCGGATTGGCCACCGATTGACGAAGCCGAAAGTTGTTGACACAGGAGGGGAACGAGAATCGCGATGCAAGACGGCACTGAGATTCGCCGGACAGAATTCCTGGCCACTGACGATCTGCAGACCCTGTTGGACGAGTTACAGTCACAAGGATATCGGACGGTCGGCCCGACGATTGATCAAGGAGCGATCATTTACGACGAGATCGAATCAGTCGACGACTTGCCGCGCGGCTGGACCGATCGCCAGGAAGCGGGCAAGTATCGCCTGGAAGAACGAGACGACGACGCTTTTTTCGGCTATGTGGTGGGGCCGCACTCTTGGAAGCGGTTTCTGTTCCCGGCAGCCGTTACAGTTGCCACAGCGGAACGCACGGATCAGGGTTGGCAAATGCGAACACCCGATCATGATGCACCGCGTTATGCGTTTCTGGGTGTGCGCGCCTGCGAACTTGCGGCGATGCGAGTGCAGGATCGGGTATTCCTCGAAGGGGCGTTCGTGGACCCCATCTACCAACAGCGGCGGGATCGGGCGTTCATCGTCGCTGTCAACTGCACCCAGGCGGCTGCGACTTGTTTCTGCACGTCAATGAACACCGGACCGCGGTGTAACAGCGGCTTTGATCTGGCGCTAACTGAAATCAGCGGCGGCTTCATTATTGAATCCGGTTCAGACGATGGGGACGATATTCTAGAGCGGCTGCCCACACAACCGGCTGAGGACGCACTGCTGGACCAAGCGGAGTCCGCGCGACAGCAGGCAGTTGATCAGATCACAAAGAAAATGGATACGGACGGGATCCGCGACTTGCTAATGCAGAATTTGGATCATCCCCGTTGGGACGACGTGGCGACGCGCTGCCTCTCCTGCACGAACTGTACGATGGTCTGCCCGACCTGCTTCTGCTCGTCTGTCAGCGAGGTCAGCGATCTAACCGGGGATCACGTTGAGCGGCAGCGCCAATGGGATTCCTGCTTCAACATCGATTTCAGCTATATGAATGGCGGCGTGGTCCGAAATGGGATTCGCAGCCGTTACCGGCAATGGCTGACACACAAGCTTGCGACATGGCACGATCAGTTCGATACGTCTGGATGTGTCGGCTGCGGCCGCTGCATAACGTGGTGTCCCGTAGAGATCGACCTGACCGAGGAAGTGGCCGCGATTCGGCAATCGACAACAGACAAAGCACCAGAGCGAACCGACGAGGACGATGCACCATGACCTCCGCCGCAGCCTGCAGCGCAACCGACCCATGGTTGGCCCATTCGGTAACGATCGACCGAGTCATACCGGAGACACCCGGTGTCGCGACTTATGATTTTGTGTTCACGGATGATAACGTAGGGGGCCGGTATTCGTTTTTGCCCGGCCAATTCAACATGTTGTATTTGCCGGGCGTTGGCGAGGTCGCGATTTCGATCAGCGGCAATCCGGCCGACAGGTCGAAACTGCCGCACACGATTCGCGTGGCCGGCAACGTGACACAGGAACTTGCGCGGTTAGGGGAGGGTGGATCGCTGGGATTGCGTGGTCCCTTCGGGGCAAGTTGGCCACTGGCCGATTGTGCCGGGATGGACGTCGTGCTGGTTGCCGGCGGCATCGGACTCGCCCCGCTGAGGCCGGCAATTTATGATCTGCTCGCGAATCGCGATCGTTATGGACGATTGACCTTGTTGTATGGTTCAAGAACACCCGCGGGGCTGCTTTATACGGATGAATATGAGCAATGGCGTGCTCGAGGATTGGACATCCAAACAACCGTCGACCGCACTACCGATCACTGGAAAGGAAATGTGGGGGTCGTAACCACACTTTTAGAACGCTTGACGCTGCCGCGACCGGAAAATACGGCGCTAATGACCTGTGGACCGGAAGTGATGATGTGGTACACGATTCAGTCGGCGCGCGAGTGTGGATTTCGTGACGACAATTTATATGTTTCGTTGGAGCGGAACATGAATTGCGCTGTTGGACTGTGCGGCCATTGCCAGTTTGGACCTGAGTTTATTTGCAAGGACGGACCGGTTTTCCGCTACGACCGAGTCACATCGATTCTCAAGGTGGATGATCTGTGAAATCTCCTGTTGAGCAAACACTTCCTGAAATCGGGACGAAGAAAAGACTGGCGGTTTTCAAGTTCGCCTCGTGCGATGGCTGCCAGTTGTCGCTATTGGATTGCGAAGACGAGTTGTTGGCCGTGGCGGACGCGGTGGAGATTGCCTACTTTTTAGAGGCTACCAGCCGCATCGCTCCCGGACCATATGACGTTGCATTGGTGGAAGGCTCGATCACCACGCCGTATGACGCCGAGCGCATCCAAGAAGTGCGCCGCCAAGCCAGCTATCTAGTCACGATCGGCGCCTGTGCAACATCCGGCGGCATTCAGTCGCTGAAGAACTGGGCAGATCACGAAGATTTCCTGAGGTGTGTCTACGCGCGGCCCGATTATATCTCGACGCTAGAGACTTCGACCGCCATTGCCGATCACGTGGCGGTCGATTTTGAATTGCGGGGCTGTCCGATCAACCGGTATCAATTGATTGACGTGTTAAAGTCGCTGATCGCCGGCCGCCGCCCGCGAACGCCATCGCACAGCGTCTGTTTGGATTGCAAGAGGCGAGCGACGGTTTGCGTGGAAGTTGCGCAGGGCCTACCATGCCTGGGGCCAGTTACGCACACTGGCTGCGGTGCGATTTGCCCAGCTTACGACCGCGGCTGCTACGGCTGCTTTGGTCCGGCCGCGCAGCCGAATTGTGACAGTCTCGTTGCACAATATCTCGACACCGGTTCCACACACGAGGACCTGATTCCGCTCCTCCACAACTTCAATGCTGACGCTCCCGAGTTTCGCGACGCTGGCAATCAAATTCGTCAATCCGCCGGCCTGAGTACCACGGGAGGCCGGCCATGACGGAAACTCGCAGCATTAAGGTCGAAGCTCTGACCCGTGTCGAAGGCGAAGGAGGACTACACGTCAAGCTCAACGGTAACGTTGTCGAAGATGTGCAACTCTCGATCTACGAGCCGCCGCGATTTTTTGAGGCGTTCTTGTGCGACCGTCCCTTGGAAGAGGTTCCCGACATCACGGCCCGTATTTGCGGGATCTGTCCGGTTGCCTATCAAATGAGTGCCGTCCACGCGCTGGAAGCGGCACTGGGTGTTTCGATTACGCCGGAAATCCGCCGCATGCGGCGATTGCTTTATTGCGGTGAATGGATCGAAAGCCACTGCTTGCACATGCACTTGCTGCACGCCCCGGATTTTTTCGGTGTCGACAGCGGCATTGAATTGGCGGGGCGGTTTCCTGACGAAGTCAACCGGGGCTTGCGATTGAAAAAGCACGGCAATGAGCTGCTGGAAGTGCTGGGCGGACGGGCGATTCACCCGATCAATGTCGCTGTGGGCGGATTCTACCGCGCCCCCAAACGGGACGAACTGGAGCGGTTGATTCCGGATTTCGAGTGGGGATTGGATGCGGCCATCGAGGCCACGCGGTGGGCAGCGACGCTCGATTTCCCCGACTTCGACCGCGAATACGATATGGTCGCCTTGAGTCATCCCAACGAATACGCGATGAACGAGGGCCAAGTGGCGTCGACTTCCGGCTTGTCGATCGATGTTAGTGATTATGAGCGAGAATTTGCGGAGGAGCACGTCTCGCAAAGCACGGCGCTGCATTCCGTCCGCACCGCTGGCAACAGTTGCTACCACGTGGGACCTTTGGCGCGCCTCAATCTCAACTTCGCCCAATTGTCGTCGGTAGCACAGCGGGTTGCCGATGAAATTGGTTTTGTGCTGCCCTGCATGAACCCGTTCCGGGCGATTGTTGCACGCGGTCTGGAGGTCATTCACGCCTACGACGAAGCACTGCAGATCCTCCGCGATTATCGGCCATTCAAACCGCCGCGCATCGAATATGAGCACACCGCAGGCAGCGGTTGCGCAGCGACCGAGGCCCCGCGGGGGCTGATTTATCATCACTACGCGGTTGATAAACAGGGCAAAGTGAACGCGGCCAAAATCGTGCCGCCCACCTCGCAAAATCAGCGGCAGATTGAGGACGATCTGCGCGGTTGGCTGCCGGAAGTTTTGCAGGACGATGACCGCCGGACGGCGCTGGACTGCGAACGGCTGATCCGCACTTACGACCCCTGCATCAGTTGCTCAACGCATTTTCTGAAACTGACCGTAGAGCGAATCGAGTCGTGAGCGAAACATATCACAATTTGATTGTCGGGTTTGGCAGCCCTCACGGCGACGACCAAAGTGGCTGGCTTGTCGCTGATCGGTTGGCCGCCGACGCTCGGGTGCCCAATGGGGTTGCCATCCGAAAAGCCGCCGTTCCTTTAGACTTGCTCGATCATCTGGAAGGAGTTGTCTGTCTTCACGTTTGTGACGCAGTTCATGACGCGATGTCGACCGGCGCGATTCGGCGCTGGGAGTGGAACGCGGAATCCGAGAATTCCTCTTTGACTAGATTCTTTGCAGAGTTCACACGGATGCGTTGCGGCGGCAGCCATGGATTTGGGCTGATGGAAGTGCTCGATCTTGCGGCAAAACTGCGGCGCCTTCCGCAACGAATTGTCATCTGGGCAGTCGGAGGCAACCGGTTCGCCGCGGGTGACGCAATGACAGAAAACATTGAGCGTGCCTTGCCGAAAGTTGCCGATGCCATTTTGAACGAGTTGAACCATGCACGAGCTGTCCCTGGTGCGGTCTCTGCTTCGTCAAGTTGAGCGGCTGCGCCGACAACATGGCGGGATCGCTGTGGAAACCATCGAGGTCGAGATCGGTCCGCTCAGCGGCGTGGAACCGCTGTTGGTGCGCGAGGCCTTTGATGCGCTCGTCGTGGAAGAGAGTCTGGCCGGCGCGGAACTCGTGATCCATAATGTTCCTCTTACGGCGCGGTGCCTGAATTGTTGCGCCGACTTTGAACTGACGGAATTTGATTTTTGCTGTACAAGCTGCGAATCGCGATCAATAAAGATCACTGGTGGGGACGAATTCCGCTTGCTGACCGTGTCGCTGCAGTCGGATTTGGAAGCGGAAGAAACTGCGAAGCAAATCTCAGGCAAGAGTGCGGGGGCACGAACATGACCACAACGACATCAACGCGCACGATTGCCGTCAACCAGGACATCCAAGCACAAAAAAAACGCCGGGCCGCCGAATTGCGAACGTCATTTGCCGAACGCGGCACGTTTGTGGTCAACTTGGTGTCGTCGCCCGGAGCAGGCAAGACGAGTCTGTTGGAGGCGACCGCCAAATATTGGCAAGGCCGGCGAAGCATGGCGGTGCTGGTCGGCGATTTGGCGACCGAACGTGATGCTGAGCGGCTGCGGCCATTCGTACCGGTCGAACAATTGACGACCGGCGGCGCCTGCCACTTGGAGCTATCGTTGGTCGAGCGGGGACTGGAGCGGCTGCCGGACGAGGACTATGAGTTCCTATTCATCGAGAATATCGGCAATCTGGTTTGTCCCGCCTCGCACGATCTCGCCGAACATTTGCGCGTCGTGCTGATGAGCACCACGGAGGGTGATGACAAGCCGGGCAAATATCCGAAGATGTTCCGCACTAGCGGTGCTGTGGTGGTCAGTAAGAGCGATCTGCTGCCGCATGTGCCGTTTTCGGTCGATGCCGCCCTCGCCGATGCGCGATTGATTCAACCGGACTTGCGCGCCTTTACCGTTTGTTCGCTCTCCGGTGAGGGGATCGGCGACTGGTGCGACTACTTAGACGACGCGCGCCAGCGCATGTTGACTTCTCCCCAACAGGTAATCGAGCACGCCGAGAAGTGACTGAACTGACATCAACTTCGCAGGTCGATACGCCGGTCGCAGCGCGATTCTTGTTACAAGGCAGCGTGCAGGGAATCGGGGTGCGCCCCGCGATTGCCAGATTGGCGGCAGAACTTCAGTTGTGTGGGTTTGTGGACAATCAACTTCACGGGGTGGAGATCCACGTCGAAGGGGGCGTACAGCAGATCGACGAATTTGCAGCGCAGCTCGAAGCCGCACTGCCGCCGGCAGCGGACGTCCATCATTTGGAACGAGTTCAGGAAGCCCGGCTCGGACTAGCGCGGTTTGAAATTCGGCACTCTGAATCAGGCGGCAAACCGGCGACACCCGTTCCTCGCGATTTGGCGGTTTGCGAGGGATGCCTGATTGAGGTCTTGAACACCTCCGGCCGTCGCCGGGACTACCCGTTCACCAGTTGCACGAATTGCGGTCCGCGGTATTCGATCATCGATTGCATGCCTTATGAACGGGCGCAGACTTCGATGCGGCCTTTCAAGTTTTGCCGGCAATGCCAGGCGGAATTCATCGACGCAGACGATCGGCGGTTTCATGCGCAGACGAATGCCTGTCCTGCTTGCGGTCCAACAGTCTGGTGTGACGAACCCCAAGCCCGCGGAACGGCAGCCGTCGAAGCGGCCGCTACTGCGCTACAAGCAGGACGGACTATTGCACTGAAAGGAATCGGCGGTTACCAGTTGCTATGTGACGCCACAAATGAGACGGCCGTCCGCCGGTTGCGTGATCGCAAACGCCGTCGCACAAAACCGCTGCCGGTGATGATTGAGCCGCCGACGCGGATTGATTTTCCTGACGCGCTGTTTTCCCTGGCGAATCCGATCGTACTGGTACCCGCGAACTGCGTGAGCGGTTTGGCAGCGTCGATTCATCCCCATCTGAACAATGTCGGTGTGATGTTGCCCACGACGCCGCTGCATGCGCTGCTGTTAATGACATCGGAGCGGCCGTTGGTTGTCACAAGCGGAAACGTTGAGGGGGAGCCCCTCGCTTTCGAGAATACGAGTGCGACCGAACAATTGCGCGAACTGGCCGAATTGATTTTGCATCATGATCGGCAGATCGTCCGTCCCATCGACGACAGTGTGGTGCAGGCGAGCGGGGGAAGAATAGCCACGATTCGTGCAGCGCGGGGGATTGCTCCACTGCCGCTGCCCATTTCGACCCCGCACTCAATCTTCGCGGCCGGCGGCGACCAGAAGTCGGCGTTTGCGCTGGCGAATGGTGAGCAGGCGGTGCTCGGTCCGCATATCGGCGACTTGAATTCGCTGGCAGCCCGCGAGCGCTTCGCCGATCAAGCGCGGTCACTGAGGGATTTCTACGGCTGCGAGCCGGAGTTTATCGTCCACGATTTGCATCCCGATTACTTCACAACGCGTTGGGCTGCTGAACAGCAACTGCCGACGATTGCCGTGCAGCATCACCATGCGCACGTCGCGTCGGGAATGCTGGAACAAAATTGGCTCGACCGGACAGTGCTCGGTGTTGCGTTCGACGGGACCGGATACGGAACCGACGGCACGATTTGGGGCGGTGAATTTTTGCAGGCAACCGCGACAAACTTTCAGCGGGTGGGCCATCTGCGGCCGTTTGCACTTCCGGGAGGCGAACAGGCGGTCCGGCATCCCTGGCGGGTGACGTTGTCGTTGTTGACGGAAACCTTCGGCGGCGCAGCCGCTCGGGAGTTGCTGCGCGAGCGCGCTGACTCGAAACAAATAGAACCGCTGACCCGGCTGGTGGAGCGCCGCAGATCGGGACCAATCACAACAAGTGCCGGGCGGTTGTTTGACGGGATCGCCGCGCTGCTGTTGCCATTGGAAGACTTGTCTTTTTCCGGGGAGCCGGCCATGCGGCTGGAATCGTTGTGCGACGTTTCAGCGCCAGGCTGCTATGCGTTTCCCATCATAAACGAACAAGGACTGTTAACACTCGACTGGCGACCCCTGGTCAGCGAGATCGTCGCCGAACTGGGGCGTGGCACATCAGTTGGCGCGATCGCGATGCGTTTTCATCGCAGCATGGCCGGTGCAATCGCCGGTGTCGCACGCCAATTCGCGGAGTTGCCGGTTGTGTTTTCCGGCGGCTGTTTTCAGAATTGCCTGCTGACGGATTTGATGCGTGCAGAGTTCATCAATTCACCGCAGCCGATCGGACTTCCGAGCACGATCCCTGCGGGCGACGGTGGATTGGCGGCCGGGCAATTGGCGGTTGCTGCGGCGCGATTGGACCGGGGAGATCTCAGGGGAGGCTCGCAGAAATGTGTTTAGGCGTACCGGGCCGCGTCACACGCTGGATTGATCGCGATCCGACCTTCGGGAAGGCGGAAGTCGAGTTCGACGGCATCCGCCGCACATGCCATATGGCCTGTGTACCCGACGCAACAGAGGGGGATTACGTCATCGTGCATGCGGGAATTGCGATCAGCCGCATTGACGCCGACGAAGCGCAACGATTAATTGAAGAATTGCAGCAATTCGGACTGGCCGATGAGCTTGCGGAAATCCAAAATAGCGCGCCGCGAGTTTCCGACGAGGAGGCGCCGTGAAGTACGTCGATGAGTTTCGCGATCCTGGGGCCGCTGAGCAACTTGCCGCCGCGATCCGCAAATTGGCCTCCCGGAGGTGGGTGCTGATGGAAGTGTGCGGCGGACAAACGCACAGTCTGCTGCGTCATGGCATTGAGGAAGTATTGCACAACACGGTCGAATTGATTCACGGTCCGGGCTGCCCGGTCTGTGTGACGCCGGTTGAAGCAATCGATTTCGCTCAGCAACTCGCGCTCCACGAAAATGTCATCGTCGCCAGTTTCGGCGATATGCTGCGTGTGCCGGGCAGCCGTGAGACACTGCTGGGGGTCCGCGGAAGGGGCGGGAAAGTCAAAACCGTTTATTCGCCGCTCGACGCCGTCATGTTGGCTCAGCGGCATCCTGATCAGCAGGTGGTGTTCTTTGCCGTCGGGTTTGAGACGACCGCCCCCGCAACGGCGCTGGCGGTTTTGCAGGCGGAGCGATTGGAGTTGGAGAATTTCTCACTACTGGTTTCGCACGTTCGCGTCCAGCCGGCGATGGAGGCGCTGATGAATTCTCCCGATAACCGCGTGCAGGGATTTCTGGCGGCGGGCCATGTCTGCACGATCACCGGGTTCGACACGTACGAGGAATTTGTGCAACAGTACCGGGTTCCTGTTGTAGTGACCGGTTTTGAGCCGATCGATTTGTTGGAGGGAATTCTGGAATGCGTCCGCCAGCTAGAAGCGGGACGCGCGGAGGTTTCGAATTGCTACGCCCGATCCGTCAGGCAGGAAGGCAACCAATCGGCGCAAGATATCGTCACCCAGGTCTATGAGATCGACGATCGTCCCTGGCGCGGTTTCGGAACTGTTCCGCGCGGTGGTTATCGGCTTCGGGCGAAATATCAGAAATTTGACGCGGAGAAGCGGTTCGAGGGCGTCGCTCCGAATTCAGAATTGCCGGTGATTGCCGTCGAGACCTGCCGTGCGGCGGATGTGTTGGCCGGGCGATTGCGGCCGACGCAGTGTCCGGAATTCGGCCTACATTGCACGCCCGATTCTCCGCTGGGAGCGCCGATGGTCTCCTCAGAGGGTGCCTGTGCCGCCTATTTTCATTACCACAGCACGGACGCGGATCAAGAATTCG
The DNA here is from genome assembly GCA_028285345.1 of Planctomycetales bacterium. Lineage (GTDB taxonomy): Bacteria > Planctomycetota > Planctomycetia > Planctomycetales > Planctomycetaceae > Symmachiella. The sequence goes on along the minus strand of JANQPT010000042.1, from coordinate 30,309 downwards.
CCAGCCGGCATCCCTCCTCGATTGCCTCGGGGGACGCGGCAAAATGAACGGCGATTCGTGGCAACTGCATTGTCCGATTCCCATCGCCGAGGACGCCGCCCGCATCACGTTGGCACACGGTGAAGGCGCGCGGTTGACGCGGCAATTGATCGAACGGCACATTCGTCCTGCCTTTGAGAGTCCCGAATTGGCAGAACTGCCCGATGCGGCGCATTTGACCGCGGAGAGCCGCCGCCTGGCGGTCACAACCGATAGTTTCGTTGTTTCGCCGTTGTTCTTTCCGGGCGGCGACATCGGTTCGCTGGCAGTCTACGGCTCGGTCAATGACTTGGCGGTTTCCGGGGCGAAGCCGCGCTGGCTCACGCTCTCGTTGATTCTCGAAGAGGGGCTCCCGTTGGTGTTGCTGGACCGCGTCCTTGAGAGCGTTGCCGCCGCCGCGAAATGTTGCGGCGTTGTGGTGGTTGCCGGCGACACGAAAGTCGTGCCTAAGGACGCTGCCGACAGCTTGTTTTTGACGACGACCGGAGTCGGTGAGCTTATCGAGCCGGTTCCGCCAGGACCTAGCTTGATCCAACCCGGTGATGCGCTGATTGTCTCGGGTCCGATCGGGCGGCACGGCGTTGCCGTGTTGTGCGCTCGCGAAGAGATCGAATTCGATCCGCCGCCCACGACTGATTCCGCGCCGCTGGCCGATCCAATCGCCGCGTTGCGACGCGCGATCGGCCCGCAGATTCGCGCAATCCGCGACGCCACGCGGGGCGGCGTTTCAGCCGTTCTGCACGAGTGGGCGGCCGCTTGCAATCTGACGATGAACCTCCACGAACGTGACATACCCGTGGGCAGCGACATTCGCGGGGCTTGCGAGCTGCTGGGACTCGATCCGCTGCACGTGGCGAATGAAGGAACGTTCGTCGCCGTGGTGGCAGCCGACGCAGTGGAGGACGCTCTCGCCGCACTACGGTCATTCCCTCAGACAGAGGGTGCGGCAGCGATCGGGCAAGTCGTCGACCGCAAGATCGCACCAGTCACAATTCAGCGCACGTTAGGGAGCGAGCGACCGCTGGATGAACCGGCGGGCGCCCTGTTGCCGCGAATCTGCTGAAGTCCCAACTTCATGGAGCAGTTGAAGTGCAGCGCGCGGTCGAAAGACAATGACGGGCGTAATGAAGGTGCTCGGACAACGCATCAGGGGCAAGAAAGACTCTTTTCCGCTGCTGCGGAAACCGCAACTCATGCAATGAGACCAAATGCGTCTTTGTTGTCTGCTTGGAGAGTTCGACGAGCGTTGCGTTCGCTTCATTCTACGCATGCGGACGAACAAGATCGTACCCGCGCAACTTGCAGAAAAGTAAATGAATTTGCATCGGCGGTCATTTAGACGGCTGCTCCTGGTGCTGATCGCGGTTACAATGCCGATTTACTCAGATGTGGTTTGCTTCAGGAAGAATGTGAGATGAGAAGCTTTACGATCTTCGGTTTCCTGGTGAGCGTCATTGTGGTTTGGCTTGCAATGACCCTGGTTAGGACTGCTGAGCCGTTCCAACGCGTCGCCGAGGGCGCTGTTGCTGGAACACCGCAAAATGCCGCTGGCAAAGCGGCGATCCGGTTTACTGAGCATATGATCGCCGACAATTACGCCTATGCGTACGGGATTGCAGCCGCCGATTTTGACGTGGACGGTGACCTCGATTTGACCAGCGCGGATTACACACCGCACAACAAACTCTATCTCTTCGAAAACGACGGGATGGGGGACTTCAAACGCCATGTGATCCAAAAGAATGATCCCGAACGATTGGAACGACACATGGTGGGGGACGTGGATGCTGACGGCGACCTCGATGTCGTGATCGTTAAAAACCTGCGTGGACACCTCCTCTGGTTCGAGAACAGTGGATCTCCGATGGATGGAAAACTGTGGAATCGACACGTGATCACCACCAAACTTCCAGGTGCCTATGATGTCGCGCTGGCAGATTTCAACGGAGACGGCCGCTTGGACGTTGCCGCGTCCAGTTGGGTGCTGGGGAATCAGTTCGCCTGGTTTGAAAACGACGGAACTCCAGCGGCGGGTGAATGGAAGAAGCACCTCATTGAGAAGGATGTACCTGAGACGCGGACGATGCGAGCGGCGGACTTTGACGGCGATGGTGATCCCGATCTACTGGGGACGATTCGGCAGGGTCCGGCGGTGGTCTGGTACGAAAACCGTCCCGCCAAGGGAGCGGTCTCATGGACGAAACATGTCATCGACGGCCAGTCGGTCTGCCCGGCGCACGGCAACCCGGCTGATATGGACGGTGACGGAGATTATGACGTCGTTATGGCCTTGGGATTCCACTATCGTCCCGGTTCGAACGACCCCAAGTCGTCACAGAAACGTGAGGAGAATCAGATTGTTTGGTACGAAAACGAAGCCCCTAAAGGCGGTCCCTGGAAGAAGCGTGTGATCGGGGCCAAGTTCGATGACGCATTTGAGGCAGTCGCCGGCGACTTGGATGGCGACGGTGATATCGATGTGGCCGCCACATCGTGGAGGAACCCCGGACGCGTCGCCTGGTTTGAAAATGGCGGCGACCCCCGAGGTGCATGGACACTGCACCACTTAAAGAAGAATTGGCGTAGTGCCAATCAGGTCATCATTGCCGATCTGAATGGCGACGGCAGGCCGGATATTGCAGCATGTGCCGAGCATGGGAGTTACGAGTTTCGCTGGTGGCGGAATGAAGGGCGTCCCCAAGATCGTCGCTGAACGACCGACAACAGTGAAGGCATCGTCAACTTGGGTGGCGCGCGCTTCGCCACATCTGCGGCTGAAACTCCGACAGCATCGGTGCGCATTCGGTTTAGTTGGACCGCGTCGCGTCAGGTTAGCGCTTGCCGGGATCGACAAATCCCGGAATCGTACCGAAGTCGCGTGCCCGACGCTTCTCCGCTTGTTGGGCTTGGCGGTCGAGCGTACGTTTTTCTCTTTGCAAGAAGGCGATCAAGTCGGCAAAACCTTGCGGGGTGAGCGTCTTTTCTAACCCTTCGGGCATCAGCGATTTTCCGGTGCTGAGGATCCGGTCGATGTTGCGGCGGAGGATTGTGACCGATTCGTTCTTCTCCCGCCGAAGTGTCACGCTGGTTGCGTTCTGCTCGCCAATCATTCCCGAGTAGGACCGGCCGTTGAGGTCCTCGACTAGATACTGCACGAATTCGGGAGCCACGTACCGATTGGGGTCGAAGACGTGTTCGACCAGTCTGCTGGTGTCCTGAGAGAGTGTTCCCATCAAGTCGGGTCCAATCTCGGTTCCCAAGCCGGCGACTTTGTGGCAAGTACTGCAGGTTTTATTAAACACTTCGCGACCGTGATCAGGATTTCCCTTGAGTTTGAATGCTTGACGGTATTGCTCGACCACTTGCGTGCGTGGGCTGTTTTTGAGGCGGCCGATCAATTTGTCCGCTGCCTGGGCAATCTCGGGATTTCGATGTTTTATCAGTAGTGTTCGGCGTGTTTCGTCGATCGCGGTCACCGAGATCTCTTCTCGCTCGGCGGCTCGCAGAAAGGCGAGTGTGCCTGTTTCGCGCGCGAGCAAAACGTCCAGAGCCGTCTTGCGAATCTCGGGGGAATACGTCCGCCAATGGGTTAAGAGCAGTTCCGAGACCCGCTGGTCAGAGAACTCTCCCAGAGTACGGACGACGGCCACTTTCAAAGTCGCGGGCAAGGGGCGCCGCATGAGTTCACTCCACGTTGCGGATGTCTCTTCGAAGGATGCCGCCGTCAGCCGGCCCAGAGCCTGCCGGCGCACTTCCGGTTTCAGCTTTTCGTTGAGGGCCTCGACCGCCGCGGAGTCCACCAACCGCTTCAGGAAGAGTTTCGTTTCAGCGGGCAAATCAGAAAATTCCGTCGCGCGGACGCCCGACGCGATTAATGCCCGGGAGAGCTGTTCAAACAGTGCAACCGCGATTTTCGCCCGCTGCTGTTGCCGATGCGCCGCTGCGAGCCTCGAAAGCACTTGTCGTACTTGATCCGCCTCAGCGCGCGAACCGACGACTTGCATTAATTGGCTCAGAGTTTTCTGTCCGGTTTTACTTTCACAAAACGGCACATCGTTCCAGAGCAGGGCGAACAATTGATGGGCGGATGACGAGGCCGAAGAGAGAACGGCCGTTCTCAAGTAGTCATTTCCGGAATCCCGCCGCGCCAGTGCTGCCAATGCTTCGACTGCGCCGGGGGAATCTGTCTCACCGAGCGAGAAGGCCGTTTGGAACCGGACGCGGTCGTCGTTGTCGCCGGACAACTCAATCACGCGCTTGAGAATTGCTTCGTTAGTCTGCAACATCGGTTCGGCGAGCCGGACCGCGTGCTCGCGGACTCTGGGATGTGAGTCGTTGATCGCTCGGCGTAGCATCTTCTCGTCCAACGCTCCCAGTCCCTGTAGCGACCACAGTGCATGAAGACGCGCTTGTGGGAATTCGTGGGTCGATGCGATCTTGCGCAGCGCCGGAATCATTGAACGGTCTTGCCGCTGATAGATCAAACGATGCGCGGTATCCCGCTTCCAGCCGTTTTTGCTCGTCAGCGCAGTGAGGAGTGCTGCGTTGTCCGCTTGGCCAAGTCGGGGAGTTTGGAGACGTTTGAAATTGGGCGGCGCCATGCGATAGATTCGTCCGCGATCACGTCCGCTGGTCAGGTCGAGATGTTCGACGACGTCGAGTGGAATGTGGATCGATTCCAGAAATTCACGCGCCATATCAAGACAATACAGCGTTCCGTCAGGTGCGTTAACGAAATTGACCGGCCGAAACCAGATGTCGGATGAGCGAATGAATTCGTGCCGCTGCTCGGTGCGACGACTTTGAAACGTCACGCCGTGCGGAATCAGCTTGCGGCGGTGCACCAGGTTATTTTGGCCGCAACCGATGAACAGGTCGCCGCAGTACTCCGCCGGGTAGGCGTCGCCGCGATAAACCGTAGTGCCGGCCGAAGCGTCGATGACGTGATGCGTCGAACCGGTCGTGGCGGCCGCGGAGGGATTCTTGGCCCGTCGGCGAGCGACCCGAATCCGCCGCCAGGCCTCGATGGGGCTGATCCGATGAATCGCAATTCCGGCCGGAGCGACGACCTCCAACGTTTTGGAGACGGCCAGGGCGGGGTTTCGCTCGAGATAACGTTGCGGCAGCACCTCGTGCCGCGCGGGGATGCCTTGGGAGCACATGAAGCGATTTCCCCAATCGTCAAAAGTGTTGCCGAACTGCACGGTGCCGGTGACGGTTTCGAATTGTTCGGTGCGGGGATCGAAGCAAAAATCGCGGCCGTTGAGCAGAATCGGCTCGTCATCCGGTTTGGCGACGGTGACAATCTCTCCTCCATTCCCGGCGGTCGCACCATAAATCTTGTGGTCGAGGCCGAATTTCAGATTGTTGACCATCGCCTGCTGGTTCGCGTCGCCAAAGCCGCTGAATACTTCGCGGCGAATGTCGGCCTTGAAGTCGCCGTCGGTGTCCTTCAGATACCAGATGCTGGGCGGAGCGGCGACATAGACGCCGCCGTCCCAGGGACTAACTCCGCCGGCCCATAATAATTCCTCGGCGAAGATGTGGCTTTCGTCGAAATCTCCGTCGCCGTCCGTATCGCGCAAGTAGCGCACGCGTCCGATGGGCCGCTCGCCTTCGCGCGGGTGGTAGGGATAGTCGAGCATTTCGGTTACGTAGAGATTGCCCTGTTCGTCAAACGCGGCGGCGATGGGGTCGTGCACCAGCGGTTCGGCCGCGACCAATTGCATGGTGAAACCGCGGGCCGACTCGAACGTTTTGAGCGCTTGCTGTGGCTCTTTGGGCGGCAGCGGTTTGAGCAGATCTTTGAGCGACTGAGCGGTGATCTCGGAATCGCTGGCATCAATGTCGTTGCGAGCACCCAACGGCGGGCGGGCGTTCGCGTCCATACCTCGATCGGCGCGAATCGCCAATAGCAGATCGCGCGACTTCTGAAAGTAATCGAGCACGCGCGACTTCTCCTTGAAATCGCGTTTGCGATGGATGTCCATTTGCCCATCAAGTTTTTCCAGAATGGCGTCGAGCGAGCGTTGTTCATACGGCGCCCGCTGGTTGAAGTAGACGTACACCGGATTGGTATGCGATTCAGCATCGGGTGTGCCATGTTTCGACAGCGAGAACGCCCGCGCCGCGACCCAGCTCGATTTTGTGAGTTCCACGTCCGCGTCGAGTGCAATCCAGCCGCCGGATTCTCTCTGGCCGTCGGGAAGTTCCTTGTGTGCGACGATTCGGCCGTTGACGATGAGCTGGATGTGCGATACCGGAGCGACGACGGACTGCATCTGCAGCCGTATCGCTACTTTCTTCGTCGGCTGATCAACGCGGATGATCTCGCCGGGATGGTGGCCGTCAACTTTTAGCAGCAGCATCGGACCGGTGGTGACGAAGCTGCGTCCCTCCGCCGTGCCCTGCAACCACTGCCGAAACGAGGGCCGTTGATTGGGCGCGTGAACGTACGTCTTGCAGTCTCCCAGCTTGCGGCAGGCGGGGTAGTCGCTGGCGCCGGTGATGGGGAAACGAAAGCCGCAGTTTAAGATGTGATACCAGTCGTCCAGCCCGATGCCTCGATAGACCCCGAACTGCAACAACTCGACTCCGTTGACGTCTCCTTGCACAAGATCGGCATAGATCGCCTTGGCATAACCCCCGTGCGCGTAAAACGCATATCCGCCGTTTTGTTGCGTCCGGCGGCCGATGGCCCCGTAGAGCGGCCAGTTGTTGGCGTTGAGGTCTTCTCCCTTGAGCACAATGTCGCCGTTGAGAAACAGATTCAAATGGCCGTAAGTGGCACTGCGATATTCCTGCCCCGACAGAATGGAGTAGCCGTCGCGGGTGTGAATCGAATCGTTGCCGATCCCCTGCAACTGGGGCGAATCCATCTTCTTGAGAAACCCGGAATACGGCCCCGCCGGTTCGTTGTATGCCAAGATGCTGCCGTAGTGGATGTCCTCGGCCTGCATCAAATCCAAAATCGACGCCGTATCGGCCGCCTCTTCGCGGGGAATGTGGATATGCGGATCGCCCGAATAGTAGCCCCGACCGGGCATCGGCAGCGCGTGTTGGAGCGTCAGATTTGCCTTTACAGTTTCTCCCTTCTTTACCTGAGTGGTGAGGGTCACCGGTTGGTATTCAAATCCCTTCCAGACTTCGATGCGGGTCTTTCCCGGCGGGACCGCGACTTCGGCTTGGCCGTAGGAGTAGAAGAACCGTCCGAGATACCGGACCGGCGCCTTGCCTTGCCGATTGCCCCAAGCCTTAGGCCAGTTGGGCCAGACTCCGGTAAAGCTGTACTTGGTGAGGTAGTTCCGCGCCGGCTCGTAATAGTTGCCGTCACTGCCGACGACGTTGATGCGGCAAAACGTCGGCTGACCGTTCGCCTGATCGATGACCCGAATCTTGACGCGCCCCGAATTGTTCTCCGACGCGACGGCAGGAAAGCCGACTTTGTCAAAGCCGGGGGGCGTAAAGATCAGCCGCTCATCCGCTTCGCCCGCCGGTTTGAATTCATAGTGTGCAATATCGCTCTTCGCTGCCTCATCGCCCGCACTTGCGTAAGGACTCAGCAATGAGATTAAGACGATCGCAGCGCAGATCAGCAGGGGACGACAGATGGAGCGGGTTGCGAGGCGAGTGTTGCTCATGGTGTGTGCTCTGTGACAGGCGGGGGGCGTGCAGAGTTTTATTCTGAGGCCTATCGCCAGACGCCTCAAGCCTCATCCGCTCGAATTCGGGTGGAGCGGACCACTGGATTCTGCGAGGTGCGGCACGAAGTGAGTCGCCGCGAGCGGACGGATATCGTCGCGGACTGTCCTGCAAAAGAGATCCGCGAGGTCATTCACTGCCGGCCGATGCGGTTGTCGCGACGCGTCAGCATTCAGTGGGTGAAGAGCGACTGGTCGCTCGCGAGCCGAGCGAACGTCTATTTGGCGGCGACGGACTGCCAACTGGGATGGGTATCGCCGTAGGGGTCGTCGGTGATCTTTTGAAAGCCCTCGCCGTTGATGTCGACGATGCAGAGATCGCTTTGACCCTCGTCCTTGCAGCCGAAGATCAACCATTGCCCGCCGGGGGACCAGTCGACACCGACGATCTGCTTTTTCGCCGTCACCAACGTGCGCTGTCCTGAGCCGTCAAGTTTCATGACACGCAGATCACGCACCCAGTCGCGGTTGGTCGGATGCCGATAGGTCACGACGTAGGCCAAGTAGTTTCCATCGGGAGAGTATGCGGGCTGATCGGCCTTTTCATCGTCCGGTGTGATGCGTTTCACCTGTCCCCCGCCGACAGGCACCGTGTAGATGCCGCAGCGACCGCCGCGAAACGACGAAAACGCGATCGTCTTGCCGTCGGGTGACCAGTTGGGGTTCTTGTCGTCTTTTTCGTGCGGGGCGATCAGTCGACGGTCGGTGCCATCCAAGTTAATGATTGCAATCTCGCCCTTATTGTTCTTTCGCTGAACGTATGCGATCTGTTTGCCGTCGGGCGACCAGGCGCCACTCACTGAGTCATGGTCGGTACTCGTGGCGACATCGGTGACCTCACCTTTGGTCGCACCGGTCACGCCCAATTCGAAGCGGTTGGTCTTATCACCGAGGTAAGAGACCAGCACCTGTTTGCCGTTGGGTGATACACGCGGCGTCCGGAACCACTTGAGACGTTCAGGCTCTCCTCCAATATCGACGCCCCACATGGTGACTGTGCGATCCCGGAAGCAGTTGTACAAAATACGCCCTTTCGGCTTCTCAGTCACCTCGACCTGGGTGTACGGTTTTGGCGGCGCCTCCTGTGCAGCCCGTTCCTGCTCCTTACGGGCCTTGATCTGGGCGGCGAAAAGCGGGTCGTCCTTATATTGCTTTCCCCCGCCGCAACCAGCGAGACAGACGACCGCAAGCAGCAAATACCGGTTTTTGCACATGGGAGGGGCTCGACTACTCGGAAAAGCGTGGAATTCCGCAAAAATGATGCGAAACAATAGCATTTTTTTCCCCGCTGAGTCGGGTTGCTGCAACGAAGGAACGCCTTCCTCGAATTTCCAGAAAATCTCAAAAAAGTGACAAAATAAATGGTTGACATGTCGTTACATTACGATATAATGATATTGAAGGAGATGCGAAATGCCGACGAAGTCCAAGCAAGTCAATCGAAAACCCAAGCCGGCTGGAGACGTGCAGGCGTTTGCCGAGGCGGCGGAGTGCCTGAAAACGTTGGCGCACCCTGTGCGACTGAGGATGGTGCAACTTCTGTTGCACGGGCGGTATACAGTCGGCGAATTGGCGGAGGATTGCGGCGTGCCGGACAATGTCGCCTCAGAACATTTGAGACTGATGCAGCGATGCGGGTTTTTCACGAGCGAACGTGAAGGGCGCTGGGTCTTTTACCGGGTCGCCGAGCCGCATTTGGAGGACCTGATGAGTTGCGTTGAGGGCCGGTTTCTGTCGGGAAGATAGACCTGTTTTATTTGTCAAAAAATATCGTAACTTTTCGAGCTAACGAGGTAAAGAAATGTTGACGAATTCTACGATTTCGGCCAAGCGGCTTGCAGAACTGGGCGCAGAGAACAACATCGACGTCATCGATGTGCGGACGCCGGTTGAGTATCGGGAAGTGCATCTGGCGGTTGCCCGCAACGTCCCGCTCGATTCGCTCGATCCGCATGCGGTGATGAAGGAACGGAACGGATCGGGTGACAAACCCCTCTACATCATCTGCCGCAGTGGCAACCGGTCCTCGAAGGCGCGAGAACGCTTCGTCGCGGCGGGCTACACGAACGTCGTCGACGTCGAGGGGGGCACCAACGCGTGGGGCGAAGCCGGGTTACCGGTAGTCCGCGGGAAAAAAGCGATCTCGCTCGAACGGCAAGTTCGCATTGCAGCGGGATTCCTGGTGTTGGTGGGAGTTGCGCTCAGCTTCTGGAACATCTACTTCATTTTGCTGTCCGGCTTCATCGGCGCCGGATTGATGTTCGCCGGCATTACCGACACCTGCGGGATGGCGATGGTGCTGGCCAAGATGCCGTGGAATCAAGTGAAAGAGAGCGCGACCTGTTGTTCTGCAAACCAACACGAATAACACAAAGTTGGAATAGCGATGGCACTCATCTTACTGGGAGCATTAATCATCGGCTTGACGTTGGGCATGCTCGGTTCGGGCGGCTCAGCGATCACGGTGCCGTTGCTGATTTATGTCGTCGGGCACGGCGCCAAGGAATCGATTGCCGAATCGATGGCGATTGTGGCGCTGATTTCCGTCGCCGCGGCGATTCCTTATGCGAAGTCAGGCCAAATCGATTGGCGGAGCGTTATGTGCTTCGGCATTCCCGGCAGTTTCGGAACCTTTTTCGGGGCTTGGCTGGGTGGCATGTCATGGCATGCCGTCCAGCTTGCCGTGTTCGGTGTGGTCTTGCTTACCGCAGCGTACGTGATGTTGCGAAAACCGAAGACCGGCGGGGATGCCGATGATGCGACAGTTCATCGTTCTCCGATTTGGAAGATCGCAGTTGAAGGCGCAACCGTCGGAAGTGTGACAGGATTTGTCGGGGTGGGTGGCGGCTTCCTCATTGTGCCGGCGCTGGTGGTGTTAGGCAAGCTCCCGATGCGACTCGCCATCGGCAGTAGCCTCGTGATTATCGCCGTTAACGCGTCAGTCGGTTTTGTGAAGTATGAGCACTACCTGCTGTCACATGACACGTCGGTGGATGTGCGAACAATTGCAATTTTCGTGCTGGTCGGCCTTTTGGGCAGCTTGATCGGAAAGATGATCAACGCACGTCTGAATCAACAAGTCCTCAGACGAACCTTTGCCGTATTTCTGATCCTGCTCGGCGGATTTGTCCTCGTACGTGAAGGCAGCAAGCTGGTGTCGCCGCAACGGGACCTGACGATCACGGCTGCCGCTGTCGGCGACACACAGAGCGAATCGGGATTCACAAGACAGAATTAGCGAAGGATTAGAAATGCTACTCAAATACTTTTACGACAATGCGCTGGCCCATGCCTCGTATCTGGTGGGCTGCCAACGTGACAATGTTGCGGTGGTCGTCGATCCTGGTCGAGACATCGACCAGTACCTGGCAACGGCGAAAGCCCACGGCCTGCAGATCACAGCTGTCGCGGAGACGCACATTCATGCGGACTATGTCTCCGGCGCTCGCGAGTTGGCGGACCGTGTCGGTGCGACGCTCTACGTGTCGGACGAGGGCCCCGCCGAGTGGAAATACCACTACGTCGAGGACTACAACCATCAATTCCTTAATGACGGCGATGCATTTCTGGTCGGCAACATCAAGTTCGAGATTATTCACACCCCCGGCCATACGCCGGAGAGCATCTCATTCCTGGTGACCGATCAAGGCGGCGGCGCCGATCAGCCGATGGGCATCTTCACCGGCGACTTTGTATTTGTGGGGTCGATCGGCCGACCCGATTTATTGGAAGAAGCCGCCGGAATTGTGGGCACGGCTGAACCGGGCGCTCGCGATCTGTTCCGCTCCGCGGAGCGGTTCAAACAGCTTCCGGACTACCTGCAGATCTGGCCGGCGCACGGGGCGGGCAGCGCCTGCGGAAAGGGATTGGGAGCGATTCCCTCCTCAACTGTGGGCTATGAGAAGTTGTTTAACCCGGCGCTACAGTTCACAGACGAAGAGGAATTCGTGAAATATATCCTGTCGGATCAGCCGGAAGCTCCCAAGTACTTTGCGGTCATGAAACGCGTCAACAAGGAAGGACCACAGGTGCTTGGCAAGGTCGAGCCGCTGCCGTCTGTCGCAGTTTCGGAAATTGATGGTGCGATCGAAACGTCCACGGTGATCGACCTGTCGGCGGCGAGCGTGTTTGCCGGCGGGCATGTACCGCAGAAGATCAACATCCCACTGTCTGTTTTGTCCGATTGGGCGGGCTGGATCGTTGACTATGAGAGACCGGTACATCTCATCGCGACTGCCGAACAGACGGCCGAAGCGGTGCGGGTTCTGCACAAGATCGGGCTGGACGACGTTCGCGGCTATTTTGATGCAGAATCAGTCCGCTCCGCGGGGCTGGCGATAGAGACGTATGAATCAGCGACGCCGGCAGAACTCGTTTCGCGAATTGAGGAAGGCGAAGTCATGTTGATCGATGTTCGCTCGGATGCGGAATGGACCACAAGCCGCATTGGGCGTGCCGAACATCATTTCTTAGGCCGATTGCCGGACGATTTGGCTCAGTTCTCTGGCAGCAAACCGATTGTGGTGCACTGCCAAGTCGGCACGCGTTCAGCGATTGCCGTCAGCCTGCTGCAATCGGCCGGCCTGCCGGCGATTGACATGACGGGGGGCTTTCATGCGTGGATGTCAGAGGGGCTGCCCGTGACGATTTCAACCCCGGCGAGCGTCTGCGCTTCGACTGCGACCTCGGGGACGTGCACATGAAACGGGAGAAATCAATGATCGACATCTTGCTGCCAATTGGAATCATCGTTGCTTGGTTCGTATTGAACGCCTGGATCCTGCCGCGATTCGGCGTCCAGACTTGAATGAGCGGTGCTTGCAGAGTCCGGTCGGACTCCACAACGACTGATGCTGAACAAGCACAGGAATCGCACATTCCTGCGCGTGACGCAGAACCTCGCCAACTGAGTCCAGGCGACGGCGAACAAAGTATCAACAAATAATAAGCCGCGTATTTCACGACGTAAAAGGGGATCGGTCACTAGATAAGTCTGGGAGCGATGACATGAAACCGAGAGCACAAATCACAACAGCGATCGTCGCTTGTCTCGTACTGGGGACAGTCGCACTTGCTCAGCAGGGCCGGGGCCGGAGATTTCGAGGCGGCCGCGGTCCTGCTGCGGATCGCGGCCAACCTCCCCGGCGCGGCGTTGGGCGTGGCCGTGACGAACGTCATGCCGCGGACCGCGAGGTGATTCATTTTTTGCTGGCTCATCACGATAAGATCACCCGGAGGGTCAAGGAGCGTCCGGACGGCGTGGAAACCGTCACGGAATCGGATGATCCGCAGATTGCGGCAAAGATTAAAGAGCACGTGAAGTGGATGGACTACCGAATTCGTGAGCAGAAGCCGATCCGCCGGCGCGATCCATTGTTTGCCGAAATTTTTAAGCAAACCGAAAAGATCGACATGCAGCGCACCGAAACTGCCGACGGTGTCCGCGTGATTGAGACATCTGACGATCCGCATGTCGTCCGGCTCATCCAGGCCCACGCCAAGGTGGTTTCAATGTTTGTCAAACGAGGTTTTGCCGAGGCAGCGAAGAACCACTCGGTCCCCAGGCAGGTGGACCCCAAGATTGGAAAATTCACGAATCCGCTGATCGAGAAATATGGTTCTGTCGTCAATCTCCCGCGCGCCAAACAGCAACCGCGTGACGGCAGCCGCATCGTCGTCGACGTGACGCAGGGAGGAGAACCAGACGCGTTGAATCCCGCCATTGAGAAGGTGGCGAGATTCACAAACATTTATCGTGGCGCCGGGGCAAAGCCGGCCGATGTCAGAATTGCAGTGGTCTTGCACGGTGACGCGACGCTCAACGTGCTCAATCCGGACGCCTACGCCGAGCGTTTTCAGACGAATGAGAACCCCAACCTGGACTGCCTCCGTGAACTGCAGAGAGCAGGGGTGGAGATTTACGTCTGCGGCCAGTCGCTGGTGCGAAAGGACGCGCAACCTGCAGACGTCGCTGTGGTCGCCGATGTCGCCGTTTCCGGACTGACGGCGCTCGTCAACCTGCAGTCGGATGGATACGCGTACATGCCGCTGCTCAAATAACTGCCCAAAAGTACTGACGATGCGAGCGAGATCGAGATTCGAACGTGAATGCTGTTCACGTTGCTCGTAATGCCGCTGATCGCGGCGAACCTTTCCTCGCTGGGTGTACCGAATTTGTCGATGGCTTTTAACGGCGTCAGCCGATCTGTAAGCTGGATAGATCGTTCGTCTTGATCGGACTCCCAGACAGCAGGAAGCCACATGCAACTGAAAATGCCATTGATCGCTCGCGTTGTTCTCGCTTGCTCGATGCTCACCGCGTCGATCGAGACGCTCTCCGCCGAAGAACCAAAACTTCAACCAGCAGAACTTGGTTCGACGCGCAACGTGCATTCGTTCGGAACGATCTTGCTGTGCGGCCAGCCGACCGCCGAAGATTTCGCCGAATCCAAGAAACGGGGCATTAAGGTTATCGTGACCCTGCGCAGCGACGGTGAAATCGATTGGGACGAGCCGGCGACGATCAAAGAGCTGGGGCTCGATTTTCATCAACTGGGGTTTCGAGCGCCGACAACCCTGACAGACGCGATCTTCGACGATTCGCTCAAGATTCTTGCCGATGCGAAAAACAAACCTGTGATGCTGCACTGTGCGTCGGCGAACCGCGTCGGCGCGATTTGGTTCGCACACCGCGTGCTCAACGACCGGATTAGTATCGATGATGCGCGCCGGGAAGCGAAAACGGTGGGATTGAGAACACCCGGCTATGAAATCAAGGCGCTTGCATATATCGAAAAACGCCAAAACGATAAATCGGAACAGAGTGTCCGCCCGGGTATCAATGACCGTTTCCTCGATCCGGAACTGAAAGTCGACGAATGGATCGGCCGGTTTGAGGTCGAGAGCCGTGAGGTCTTCGCGGCGCGCAAGGAGGTGTTGGTGGCGTGCGGAATTAAGCCGGGCCAGCGTGTCGCGGATATCGGAGCAGGAACCGGTTTATACACCCGCCTGTTTGCGGGCGCCGTTGGGAAAGAGGGTTGGGTTTACGCGGTAGATATATCGCCCCGCTTCCTCGAACATATCAACGGCCGTCTGCAGGAGGACAAGGTCACGAACTTCACCAGCGTGCTCTGCTCCGACCGCTCGGCGCTGTTGCCGCCGGAATCCGTTGACGTCGTGTTTATCTGCGACACGTATCATCACTTCGAGTATCCGACTTCCACACTCAAGTCAATTCGCCGGGCGCTCAAACCGGGCGGAATGTTGGTTGTGATCGACTTTGAGCGGATCCCCGGCAAATCCCGGGAATTCATTTTGAAGCACGTCCGTGCGGGCAAAGAAGTCTTCCGCGGCGAAATCGTCGATGCCGGTTTCAAGCTGATTGACGAAGTGGACATCCCGGCGCTAAAAGAGAATTACCTGCTGCGGTTTCAGAAGGATTAGGGTTGTCGCGCTTTCCGCGGAGTACCCTTTGTCTGAATGGGTCGTTTGATCAGAGCACAATAGTGCTTGTGGTTTGTTCCTAAACTTTTCGCCCATTGGGAATCTCCCCCCGCCCGGACGTTAGCACGCGTTCAGATCACTCCAGCCGCAGCAGCAAGTCGCCGGTCTCAACCTGTGATCCCGGTTTCACGAGCACGTCGGCCACTTTCGCGTCGCGTTCTGCTGAGATTGTGGTTTGCATCTTCATGGCTTCGATGATGAGCAGCTTTTGTCCCTCACGCACCGTATCGCCGGCCTGAACGGCGAGCATCACCACCATGCCGGGCATGCCTGCCGTAATATGATCGGGATTGTCCGGGTCGCCCTTTTCGGCGTGCTGTGCGTCCTGTTCCAACGAATGGTCGACGACGCTGACGGACCGCGGAATGCCGTTCAACTCAAAGAACACGTGACGGCGTCCATCTGGGTGCGGCTCGCCGACACCGATGAATTTGATAATCAGCGTTTTGCCGGGTTCAATTTCCGCGGCGATCTCCTCCGTCGTCTCCTGACCGTAAAAGAAGACCGGTGTGGGGAGGCAACTTGTGTCGGAGAACAAGTTTTGGTGCTCGACAAACTGCTTAAACACCTCCGGGTAAAGCAGCGACGTCACGATTTCCTGTCGCGTCGGCTCTCGATCGAGCCGAGTCTTTAGCTGCGCTGCGGTAGCTTTCATATCCGCGGCAGGCAAACTTGCACCCGGGCGGCCCCGAAGTGGTTTTTCTCCGCGTAGGATTTGGCGCTGGACTTTTTTCGGAAAACCGCCGACCGGTTGTCCCATACGGCCTGCCATGAGGTCGATCACGGAGGCGGGGAACGCCGTGTCTCGCTTGCTATCGAGCACGTCGTCGACAGACAAATCATTGGCGACCATAAACAGGGCCATGTCTCCTACGGCCTTGGACGTGGGGGTCACTTTGACGATATCACCGAACATCAGATTGACTTCTGAGTAGACGTGGCACACCTCGCGCCAGCGGTCGGCGAGGCCGAGCGCCCTGGCCTGCTCGAACAGGTTGGTGTACTGGCCGCCGGGCATTTCGTGGTCGTACAGATCAGCGGTGGCGGATAGGGCGGAACTTTCGAAAGGAGTGTAGAATTGCCGTGCGACGCGCCAGTATTCCGCGATTTGGTCGAGTTGCTCAGCGGCGAGTCCCGTATCGCGCGAAGTAAAGCGCAGGGTTTCCACCAGCGTGTTCAGATTCGGCTGTGACGTGCCGCCGGACATCGATGCCATAGCGGCGTCGGCGATGTCAACTTTGGCATCGGCGGCCTTGACGATTGCCCCAGTCTGAGTGCCGGCCGTGTCGTGCGTGTGAAAATGAATCGGGATTCCAATTTCCTGCTTCAGCGTTTTGACCAGCAGTTCCGCTGCGTACGGCTTGCACACTCCGGCCATGTCCTTAATCGCCAAAATGTGAGCGCCCATCTCTTCAAGCTGCTTGGCCATCTCGACGTAGTACTGCAAATTGTACTTCGGACGCGATTCGTCGAGGATGTCACCGGTGTAGCAAATGGCCGCTTCGCAGATCGCGTCCGTTTTGAGCACCGCGTCCATCGCCACACGCATGTTGGGCAGCGAGTTGAGGGCGTCGAAGATGCGAAATACGTCGATCCCCGCGTCGGCCGCTTCGCGGACGAACGCCTTGACCACGTTGTCAGGATAGTTCGTGTACCCGACGGCGTTCGATGCCCTCAGCAGCATTTGAAAGAGGGTATTGGGGATCCGTTCCCGCAGTTGGGAGAGCCGTTGCCACGGGCATTCCTTTAGAAATCGCATTGAAACATCGAACGTGGCGCCGCCCCACATTTCCAGTGAAAACAGACTGGGGAACAGACGCGCATACGCGTCGGCGATTTCTAAGAGGTCATACGTTCGAAATCGTGTTGCCAGCAGCGACTGATGTGCGTCGCGAAACGTTGTGTCGGTGATCAGCAACGATTTTTGGCGGAGAATCCACTTTGAGAACTTCTCAGGTCCGAGCTGCTTGAGGCGTTGGCGCATTCCGTCCGGCAACGGCGCGCTTGTGTCGAGATGAGGAATGGGCGCCGGCTCACGCCGCGCGGCCTTGGGGCGGTCTTTGACGAGCGCGTTTCCATTGACGATCACGTCAGCGATGTAAGTCAGCAGTTTTGTCGCTCGGTCTCGACGTTCGGGAAGATCAAACAATTCCGGGGTGTCGTCGATAAACCGCGTCGTACAGTCGCCGTTCAGGAACACCGGATGCGTTATCAGTTTCAGCAGAAACGGAACATTCGATTTCACGCCGCGGATGCGAAACTCCTGCAGCGAGCGTTCCATTCGAGAGGCGGCGTCAACAAAGCGGCGGCCGCGCGCCGTTACCTTAACCAGCAGCGAGTCGTAAAACGGATTGACGATCGCACCAGAAAAGGCGCTGCCCGCGTCAAGGCGGATGCCCAATCCGCTGGCCGAGCGATAGTGCGTGACCCGTCCATAGTCGGGAAGAAAACTGTTGGCCGGGTCTTCAGTGGTGACGCGACATTGAATCGCGAAACCGTTGGTCGTGACACTCTTTTGTGACGGCAGGTTAATCTCGTTGTCGTCGAGCGATCTGCCCTGGGCGATCAAAAGCTGCGACTTGACGATATCGATCCCGGTGACTTCCTCGGTGACTGTATGCTCGACTTGAATTCGCGGATTGACTTCGATGAAGTAGAATTCGTTGGTATCGCGGTCGACCAAAAATTCGACCGTTCCCGCGTTTTCGTAGTTGACCTGACGGCCAATCTCGATCGCTGCTTCACAGATCTGTTGACGAACGTCAGCATCGAGGTTGGGAGCGGGGGCGATTTCGACGACTTTTTGATGACGCCGCTGCACGGAACAGTCGCGCTCGTACAGATGGACCAGGTTGCCGTGCTTGTCGCCCAGAAGCTGTACTTCGATATGCCTTGCCTTTGTGACATACTTTTCAATGAACACGGCAGCGCTGCCAAATGTCGTCTGCGCTTCGCGCTGTGCCTGTTCGAGTGCACCCGCGAAGTCCTGCGGCCGCTTGACGACTCGCATTCCGCGCCCGCCGCCGCCCATTGCCGCCTTGATGATGACCGGGTAGCCAATCTTGCTGGCGACCTTCTCGCCGGATTTCGCCGATGAGATCGCCTTCTCCGTCCCCTGCATCACTGGGACGCCCGCTTTTTGTGCGATTTGCCGCGCGGCTGTCTTGTCGCCCAGTTGTTCGAGCGCCGCGACTGTGGGGCCCACGAAAATGATCCCGGCCTCTTCGCAGGCTCGCGCCAATTCGGCATTCTCCGAAAGAAAGCCGTAGCCGGGATGGACCGCATCGATCTCGTGCTGCTTCGCAATGGCGATGATTGAGTCGATGTCCAAATAGCTGCGAATTGGCTCTCCCGCATCGCCAATCTGATACGCTTCATCGGCCTTGAATCGGTGAAGCGAGAAACGGTCTTCGTGCGTATAGATCGCGACTGTACGAATGCTCAGTTCGTGGGCGCTGCGACAGACTCGGATGGCGATTTCACTGCGGTTTGCGACCAATAATCGCTTGATTTTCTGCATTGATTTCCTTGCTTCAAAGCAATCTCATGCTTCGGTTTTGAACCTGTTCAGGCGGGATTCCCGGATTGTTGCCTGCCAATGGGAGCGCAATTCGAGGTCAGCGCGAGAGGGCAGATTGTCCCATAGGGCAATCCACCTCAGCGAACCTACATACCCTGAGCGAGAACAGGAAGTCAAAATCTACGGAATTCTGCTTCATGGGAAGAACTCGCGGCTTCAAATGATGAGCAGCAAGATATGATTGAAGAGCAGTTCGTCGTCAAGTGTGGGGAAAAGTTCGTCAATCCCTGCCCTGGTGGGATAAACGGGGGCGGATTATGGTATTCCAACGCCGTGGACTCGCGTTGCCGGTAGCCCGTAATCCTCAATTACGCGAATCGGACTGATTCAAAATTCCGCGCAGCGAACCGACGTTTGGCTCGTCGGGGAAGTCATAGCCGTTCGGTCCGCCTGCCGCGACCAATCAATTCGGCACGATGCTATTTCCTCGAATTCGGGTCGTGATTATGATTCGTCAATTGGCTCGCCGTCGCACCTCGCGACGCAGCATTCTCACTCCGGAAGATCATCCAACCGATCCGGCACTCAGCACGGACGCCGGCAGGCGTTTTCCTGATTGATTGGTAGCCGCATCGTCAATTTTCCGGCTGTCAAGCCTTGATTTGCACCCACTGTTTGCAGGCGTAGCATCGAAAAGTGATCAGAACTCGTCAAAAACTTGGAAAGTACCGAATTGAAAAGTCACTGGGCGTCGGCGGGTTCGCCTCCGTTTATCAGGCGATGGATACGGTTGAGGGACTTCGCGTCGCGCTGAAGATTCCTCATCAGCGCCCCGTCGATCAGACAGTCCTCGAAGATTTTCGGCGTGAGATACGGCTGGTTTCCAAGCTTAAACACCCCAACATTTTGCAACTCAAGACCGCGGACGTCATTGACGGACACTTGGTGGTCGCGTATCCGCTGGCTGAGCGTACTTTGGCCGAACGACTTCAGTCCCGGCTCGCGGTGGCCACGGCGACCGACTTCTCCCGACAGCTCTTGAGTGCCGTCGCCTGCGCGCATCGCCACCACGTGGTGCACTGCGACGTCAAGCCGGACAATTTGCTGTTGTTTCGTGACGGAACTCTAATGCTATCCGATTTTGGGATCGCAAAAGTCGCCTTACGAACCGTCAGGGCGTCGGGCTCGGGAACGCTGGGATTCTGCCCCCCGGAACAGGCAATGGGCAAGCCGTCATTTCGGTCTGATGTATTTGCGAGCGGATTAGTCATCTATCGGATGTTCAGTGGACAACTCCCCGAATGGCCGTTCGCCTGGCCTCCCCCCGGTTATCGCCAGATTCGACGACGGGCGCCGGTCCCGTTGATCGACCTGATTCGTCGGTCGATTGAGCTTGACCCTCGCAAGCGATTCGCGAATGCAGACGCCATGTTGGCCAGCTTTGAGAAGGTCGCTTCGCACACGTCCCCCCGCCGATCACGGAAGTCGAGGTCGACAAAAAAGACCGCTTCGACTCACGATTGGAAGACTGTCCAGTTTCGCCAGTTCAAGCGGCTGATCGGCAAGTCGTTAGAGACCCGGTTTCGATGCTCGAGCTGCCAAGGGCCAGTCTCAGAGCCGATGACGACCTGTCCCTGGTGTGGAACGGACCGTCACGTCCATCGCGACGACACGAAGTTTCCAATCGTTTGTCCGCGCTGCAGCCGAGGACTCAAACTTGACTGGCCGAACTGTCCGTGGTGTTATGGTCCCGGCTTTGAGGTAGAAACGACGCGACAATTTACCGACGTGCGCTATTCCGCGCAGTGCAATTCGGCCAATTGTCCGCGGGGGCAACTCATGCCGTTTATGCGTTATTGCCCCTGGTGTCGCCAAAAGGTCAGGCGTAAGTGGCGCATCAAGAAATCAACAGGGAAATGTCGAAGCTGCGGCTGGGGAGTGGTGCCTGAGTTTTGGAGTTATTGCCCGTGGTGTGGCAAATCGCTAAGCAGGATTTGACGGAATGAATCAGTGCGTTGCGACCGACAGCCGGCTCTACTTCGAGGAAGACATGGATGAGCCGGAAATCATTCCAGTGTGCAGCGGATGGGCGGCGGTTTATTCCCATCGGTCTCCAAGCAAGCAGACCTGCAATGAGGATGTTGCCGCGGTCATACCGTATCGTGATGCTGCGGCCGTCTTGATCGTCGCCGACGGGCTGGGTGGAAATGCGGTGGGTGAAAAGGCCGCTCGAATCGCTGCCGAGGCGATTGAATCGGCCGTCGTGCAGGCGATCGAATCGGACGTGTTGCTCCGAACGTCAATTCTCAACGGCATCGAGAGTGCCAACGCGGCGGTGCGCAAGCTCGGTAATGGCGGTGCGACGACGCTGGCCGTCGTTGAGGTCAATGGCGAAATGATTCGGCCCTACCATGTCGGCGACTCCGGAATTCTGATTACGGGGGGACTCGGAAAAATCAAGCTGCAAACGCTCGCTCATTCGCCGGTGGGATACGGCGTCGAGGCCGGCCTGATCGATGACGCTCAAGCGTTGCATCACGAGGACCGTCACATCGTCTCGAACGTGATCGGTAACGATGATATGCGAATTGATATTGGACCGGCCAGAAAGATGAACCCGCGTGATACCGTGCTGTTGGCCAGCGACGGAGTGTTTGACAACTTTTACACCTCGGAGATTGTCGAACTCATCCGCAAAGGAAGACTTGCTGTCGCATCAAAGAACTTGCTGAGCACATTGCAAGCTCGAATGGCGGGGACAGCGGTCGGGCATCCCAGCAAGCCTGACGACGCGACGTTCATAATTCTCCGCCGTCGATAGTCGGATAAACGCCGTGGTCTACGAAGTCTGGAAAGCGCGTCGTTGCACGCGAGGGCGGACTGGAATCGAAGCCAATTGACGCCGCGCTCCTGCAGACTTGGTCGCGATTGCTCTTTGTGTGACGAGATTGGCCGCCACGCCGATCAATCGACGTTTGTCGTCATATCAACCAAGATTGCTTTGATGTGCGCCAGCTCATTTTGAAGGTTTATCTGGCTTTCCTCGAAATCATCCAGCCGCCGTTCCATCGAGGTGTGTTTTTCATCGAGGCGCTGAATCTGCTGCTGAAACGAAGATGCCGCCTCGGAGGCGCGATCGTAGATGTGCGTGTTTGATTGTGAGGGGTTATCGGGAAGAGGGGAGCCGACGCTCTGGACGTGTTGCATCAGCTTCGCCCGGACGAGCGGCTTGAACAGGATGTCAATAAAGCCAAGGTCAAGCGCTTCCTGCAACAGCTTGACATTTTCACTGTTGACGTCCCGGTCCGGACGTTCGCTGGTGAGCATGACGAACTCAGGAGGATTGGAGCCTCCTTCGTCGCTGACCCGTTCAACGTCTCGACTGGCCTTGAACAGCTCAATTGCGGTCATTCCCGAAATCTTCAGATCCGTGATCACGAGTTTCACGCGGTGATCGCGCTTAATGATTTCCAGGGCCGATTTTCCGGAATCGGCGGTAATGACTTCGTAGCCGTAGCCACTGAGAATTCGATCGAGATTGCGCAGCACCAACTGCACGGTATCAACAATCAAGATCACCATTGAGAAACTCCTCGTTTTGGTCCTCTTGAGCGCAAAACGGAAGAGGTTGACCGAATCGCCAGGATTGATCGGCCGGCGCGGAATGTTGTGTTGGTTTCAACTCAAAAACGCGTAAAGTCTGACGCTTGAGTGAAGTTGCTCTGAGTTTTGGATGTGACTGAGCAGATTTCGTTGCCCTTCGCAGACCAACCTGTTTGAGAGTCCAGCCCCGACGTATCAGTAGCGCATGCCCGCACATCAATGTTTAATGCGCTAGTGTGACAGCAAATCCGATTGTTGACCGAGTGTGTGTCACGCCCGCGCATTTTATTTAGAGAGGGATGTCTCTAGCGCGGGAGAGCAAGACATGAACGATTTTGACGGAGCACTCAAGCAGGTTGTCTATCATGGACGCATGTATACAGTAGCTGTTGGCGGTGGTACGAAGCAGGCATTGGCTCTTTCCCCCTCCGCACTTCATCCCGGTCACTGGTACTTCGAAGATCCCGGCAGCCAACAACAGTTTCTCGTCTCTCTGGAGAACGTTTCCGAAGTCGAGTCAGATTCCGATTAGCATCAACAGCCCTTCTGTGACTTTGCCTGCCCCGGGTGCGCTCGCCAGAGTCCAGGGGGGCTGTGCTAGTTCTCGTCGGCCTGCTCGTTTCCTACAAACCTCAAGCCGTATTCCCAAAAATCGTGCAGAAGTTGCGAGCTGTGGGCCAGAGAAAACTTCTGCCAGCGAAGCTGGTCGGCCGCAGGGCTCAGGCAAATGCGGCCCCACGCGAATTGAAGTTCCGTGGGAAACACGATTGAGATTCCGCCCCTGGAAAGATTCCTCGACCAGGTCTCGAAAGCAAATCCTTCAGGATTCTTTTGGAATCGAGCATCGTCAGTCGGATCGTTCGGAATATGCACCAGGACTTTCTGGCGAAAGTGATGCCGCGGATGGTCGCGTTTCACTGTCTGCTGATCTTCATAGCATGCCGCCAGCTTATCGAGTGAGTTGAGGACGCGCAGGGTCAGCTCTTCCTCCTCCGCTGTCAGCCGAATGGGCGGTGGATACTGATTGATTGCCATGATCTGGTGAGTCACTTGGAGCATGAAGGGTGACTGAGTCGCGGTGGCCGCGACCCGAAGTCTGGAGATCTTGCGAGCGCGTTGATCGAACACAGACTGCTTTCAACATGAGTCGGCAACGCCAACGTAATTCTTAAGAAATGAAGAGAAAGTGCTTTTCGTCACGTCGCTAACGCCTCGGCAAGTTGGAATGCTTAATACGGGTCTCTCACTCCGCGCTTCAGGCAGAAATGTACCCGATCGGTGGGAGGGGTGAGCGAGTTCATTTTTGTGACGTAGTTGCAGGTCCGAAGAGTTTATCATCGAAGTTGTGACGCGGACATGCAACAGTGAAGTTCATGTTGACTGAGGAATTGTCGCGCTGGCGCATTAAACTTTGTAGAGAAGGGGCGCACTGTGGTTGAGAGGCACGCGTATGAGCACTCCTAACGAAGACTTGAAACTTAGAATTCAGGTTGGACAGACCTACATCGTGAATATTGGCGGAAGCCAAAAGAAGGCGCTGGCTATCTCTGGGTCAGTGATCTACCCGGATCATTGGTATTTCGAAGATCTCGTCACTGAAGAGCAATTTCTGGTGCCGGTCAGTACTGTTCTCGACGACGAACCCGATTCCCAATAATTCGCGAATGTCGCCTGGCTGCGGCGGTTCGGTGCAGTTCCCGGCGGCGTGTGCGGACGAGACGGTGTGGGAGCACTGCGACTCCGGAGAATTGTGAGACCGTCGATTCGAACTTCTATGATTGCAGTCGTCGAAGCGCGAGCGGAAGGCGTGTGGTTGATGTCCGTTGCGGGACCCTGCTCGAGCAGCGCACATCGGTGAGAGGCGATTCGTCACAGACTCGATCTATTCCGCCGGCTTTTTTTCCCATCGCGTTTTGATATATACCGGGGGATTCATGCCTGGATTCACGTTAAAATGGTCGGCGTTGATTGTATGGCCGTTCCGCCGCACTTCGTAATTGTGTTTGCCGACTTCCAGGTCTTGGAGCGGTAGTTCGAGTGCCTTCGCGTCGACAGGGACGTTGTCGACGTAGATTGTCAACGTAGAATCATCGGGGTGGTCGAGGATTAGACGAATTGTCCCAACACGCTGTTCCACTTCCTGTGAATCTCTGCCCAGCAAAGGAACGAATTCAGTCAAGAGCAGCGACATGGAACTAATGATCATCAATGTTACGATAATCAATACCGACGGTGAACGCCGGTGCGATTTGGAGTCTGCGGACTTGGAACGCTGCTCGGATTCGCCGCTTCCATGATTGGCCACGTCCGTGCGATTGAGTTGAACCGTGGCGATATTCCTTGGGTGCGTATCGCCGTTGTTTGGGCGACGGTCGCCGATTGGTTTGGTCACGTTCGAATCATTCCGACCATTTGGCGACTTCGGCTCTGTGCCGGCAGATTGAAACTCCTGCAGCGCGTCGGCAAACTCCGACATTGATGAGAACCGGAACGCACTGTCTTTTTGCATGGCCTTGAGACAAATGTGGTCCAGGGCTGCCGGGATTCCCGCGCGGCGGGACGACGGGGCGGGAGGTTCGTCGTTCAGCACGCTCATCAAGACTTTCGCGACGTTCCCACCAAAGGGGACAGTCCCGGTCAGCAATTCAAACAGAATGGTTCCGAGCGAGTAAATGTCACTTCTGAAGGTGACTTTGTCGACGTCGCCCGCTGCCTGTTCGGGGGACATATACGCAGGTGATCCCAGCAACATATCGTTGACAGTGATGCGGCAATCCGTATCTCCGTCGTCAAATGCACGAGCAAGACCAAAGTCCATGATTACCGGTTCGCCTGTGGCACGAAGAATGACGTTGCTGGGCTTCAGATCCCGGTGAATGATTTTGAGTTCGTGTAACTCCTGCATTGTTTCGGCGACGGTACGGACGATTCGTACGACTTCATCCCAAGAATCGATCTGGTCCGCGGCGTACTTTTCAAGCGTCGGTCCTTCAATGAACTCCATCGCCAAGAAGCAGAGTCCGTTGAGTTCTCCAACATCGTAAACACGACAGATCCCGACGTGCTCCACTTGGGCGGCAATTTTCGCCTCTCGCAGGAAACGTTCCCGGATTTTTACCCGATCCTGGACAAAGAAGTGCGGAATCTTAAGCGCCACCCGACGAGATAACGTGGTGTCCCAGGCGAGAAAAACAGAACCCATGCCGCCGGCACCGAGTTGTTTTTGGATGCGGTATCGGCCGAACTGCTCGGGAAGCCGTGCGGCCGTCCAGCTTGACGCTGACCGGCAAATTGAGCGTCCGACCACCGCCTGCAAAGCGCGGTTGAGGTTTGACTCTGCTTCGAACGGACTCTCTGCCGTACTGGCTCGCAGCAGTTCCATCAGCGTGTCGGCCGTGTTGTCCAGTTCCTTCGCGGCCGATTCGCAACGGTCGCAATGGTCGACGTGATCGGCAACGGACTCGAGCGTTCCTTCATCGAGATGTCCCAGGATGTAGTCTAACAACAGTTGTCCGCTGGGGCACTCCGTTGATTCCATGATCGATACTCCTTTTGCGCTAAGGCGAGATCGGCAAACCACTGGAATGGACCGGCATCCTGTCGGAACCGATTGCTGCCAGTATTATAATAGACGCGAAATGGATTCACCAACCACGATTCCTTCAAACTTTGCTCGAAGTCGTTGTATGACCCGTGACTTCGCCTTCCGAACTGAATTCGGCTTCATTCCCAGTTCACGACCGGCTTCCTCGCTTGTGCGGCCTTCCATCGCAGTTAAGCGGAAAGCTTTCCAGGTGTTCGGCTGGAATTCCTGCTGAACCAGCTCCAAACAACGTAGCAGCAACCCGCTGATCTTTCCTGGAGGCTGAGGTTCATCAAATTCCTTGGGTTCTTTTGTGGGCAGACTCGCGATCCAGTCCGCCGCGTGCGAGCCGCCAATTGCGTTGGGGACGTGCTTTGCCTTGCGAAAGTGCAAATTGATTTCATTGCGAGTGATCGTCCACAGCCACGCTCGGAACGACCCGGACGACTCATGTTTGTGAAAAGAATTGATGCTACGCGAAACCGATGTGAGCACATTCTGCGTCGCGTCCGCGGCATCGCAGCTCTGTAGCCCGGCGCGGCGGCACCAGTGGTAGACCAACGGTCCGTAAACATTTGACATTTCTCGCCATGCGTCCGGGTCATCCAACCGGGCTCGGGCGATGAGACTCAGTGAAGTCGGGGCGTCAGGCATGTCTTGCATTCCTCAAAAACCTAGTACAGCAGATTTGTGACTGCTTCTCGGTCTAAAATGCTACCTCTATGATGCCACAATCCAGCCGCAAATGCGACCGGTTCGGTTGAAGGAAACGTTCGGCGAACAACATTGGTACGAGTCGGCTAATTTCGAGCGATCCAGCAGATCTGCGTAAAAGTACTAATTTCAACCGAAACGGCGCCCCGGCGGAGAGTATTCAAGACTTGAATCTTACGTAGTCGATTTCCCAGACTGTCACGCCTGCGCATTATTCTATGCGAACGAACGAGTCACTTCCCACTCCGCCGTTCTGTTGGAACGTCCTCCTAGTAGGTCGCCCTAAAGTACTCAACATGCGCGCCGCGCCCGCTCCCCTGTTTCGGAGAAATTGTAGCATGTATTCCCACCCCCGCCACCTTGCAGTGATTGCCTTGTTGGCTGTCCTGGGGTGCAATTCTCAGTCGACGCGGACAGTTCCGCCGTCGCTAGAGCCGGTTGCCGGATCGCTCCACTTCGGGGAGGCGTGGGAGCAATCTGGTTTCAGGTGGCAGGTCAGGTTGCGCAATCAGAGTTCCCAGACGGTTACGGTACAAGACGTTCAGACGAGTTGCAAATGTATCGCAGCCACGCCGCAAGCATTTGTCGTCGAGCCGGGTCAAACTGCGACGGTGGATGTGACGTTAGACCTGCGACAAGGCTCCGACGAGGATTTGCCAGTTTCCGAGCCGCGGGAGCTGTCGGAGTTTTCAGCCGTGCTTCGGCCCAAGTATGCGACCGGCGGGGCGGCACCCGGAGACACTTGGCGGATTACAGGTCACGTTCGGCGTTCGTTCTATGGGGTGCCCAGCGTCGTGGATTTTGGCGACATATCACAGTCCGAGAACGTGTCATTTATGATCAAGGCCGCAGACGGCGTGTCACTTGTCGATGTTCGCTGCGACGCTGAGCAGGGGGCGGCGACTTTCTCCAATGACGATGCAGGGTTGACGACGGTTCGCACTCAAGTGAGTCATCGCAAAGGTGGTCGCTTTGAATTCCCAATGAAATTGATCGCTAAAACAGGTGGCGGAGTTGATTTGCCACCGATCACGATTCCCGTCACGGGCCGAGTCGTCAGCGACGTAATGCCACACCCCGCGGAGTCTGTGCTGGGATTGCTACAACCTGGCCAGGTCGTCGAAAACACGATTCTCATTCGCTCTCGGTCGGGACAGCAATTCGATATTGAATCTGTGATTTGTTCCGACGACCGTGTCGAAATCTTGCCGAGCCGAAATCAACAACCTCGAACCGACGGAAGTGTTGCGTACATCGTCAAGGTGAGTGCGGCCGACAAGCCGGGAGACTATTCGGCGACAGTCGGTTTTCAGGTTCAGTCTGACGACCAACAACAATCCAACGTTTCGTTTCGTCTCACTTATACAGTGGGTAACGCCGCGATCTGAGCCCCATCAGAAATTCTTGGCAGCAGAGCCCGGAGGTATCAACCGCATGATTTTTCTTCCCGTTGCCCGATGGAACCGGCGATTCACGCTGCGATGTGCAGTCGTCTTGGCTTTCCTAGTGACGTTTCCGACTGCCTTTGCGCGTGCCGATGAGAAGGGCAGCGCCGCAGCCATAAGTCGCGACGACATCGTCAGAGCATGGAACCGCCGCAAGGAGCAGGTCCGCTCGGCACGTTTCGAATGGAGCGAAGTTCGCAACACGACCGCTGACCTGTTTTTGCCGGGGGAGACGCGCGTTGAGCCTGACGATCCGCAATATGGTGTGGATTCGTCGCTGAGCTTAAAAGGGGATCAGATTCGTCACACATTCCGCAAGTCGATTTGGCGGGAGAATGCTCCTCGGGGCGAGAATGAATATGTCAGCGTCTCAAACGGGACCACCTCGAAGGTCTATTTACCTCCCGGATATGTCTCCGACTACCCGATGGGCCATGCCACCAATGAGTATGGAAGCAATGACATTGCTTCGGTCTATCTCAAGCCGTTTCTTTGGACGTTTCGTACGTCGACGTCGGGCGCGTTGGTGGCGCCGATGGAGGTGTTCGACGTCGTGCCTGATCACGTCATTCACCAAGGCCGTGAGTGTGTGATCCTGCGCCACCGTGCCTCGCCGACACACGGTTATGATGTGTGGGTCGATCCGTCACGCGATTTCCTGATTGTCCGTCAGCAGTTCGTCAGAGATGGAAGAGTCGGTAATCAACTGGATATTGATTACGAATTCAACGACCAGGGGGGGGTGTGGGTTCCCAGCGATTGGCGATTCGCAATGCTCAACAGCAAGGGGAATCCGATTCATTCAGTAAACGGCACACTAACCCGTGCGGAGATCAATGTTGATATTCCGGACACGGACTTCGAATTTGATTTTCCCGAGGGAACCTTGGTTCACGAGGGTCAAGTCCATCAGCACATCGTGATGGCCGACGGCACACAACGGCCGATTGCGGTGTCGGATCGCGGATTGCCTTATGACGTGTTGCTGTCGAAGGGCACGGGTTCTGTCGGAAATAGTTTTTGGAAAGGCGTCTGGGTCAAGGCGAACATCATCGTGTTCGTCTGTGCCGGTGCTTGTCTGATACTGCATCGATATCGATCATCACGCGTACAGTGCTGACTTGTGTACGGTAAGCTTCGCCAAGACCCCGTGGTTGGTGTCGGCGATTCCCACGTTGGGCCAGTGGAATTTGTCGCGCTCATATTCTCGTATTCGGCAATGGCAGGCTTACCAATCTGATGGAGACTCTTGTGGGGCAATGGATTAAACTCGACGTCAAGTTTCGCAACTAGGGAGACCACTGAAATGACCGTTAATCGCCAGCGTTGGTTGCAGATCACGCTTGTTGTCACACTAATATTCTCCGGGTTTTCGTCGATCCTCAATATGGTTGCAGACGCCGGCGAAACTTGCAGTACGCACAACTGCGTTGAATTCGTCCAATTCGGCGTCACTATCGAATCGGAGGCTCATTGCCGGAAAGGAATCTTTTCCGAAAGATGGGCCTTCCAAAACGCATGTTGTGCTCCCTCGGCCAATCCAGATTGGTGTTCGACGCAAGACCTGCTTTCTCTCGGTCCGACGACTCGGATGGTCTTGGATTCGTGTACGCCGGTCTGTTCGTCGACGAGTTGCGCTGACAGCCAGATCCAGGCGTACGTGACAAACATGCTCGTAGAGTATGTCACAGCCGTGCGATATAAGTGTATCGACGACGAAGACTAGCGGTCTCTACGAATCGTAATGGTCGTGCGAACACGAAGCACTGGCCCGATTGAGGGAGTGTCTCGGTCGCCACGAATCCCTGTAGATAGAATTCCACGATCACCATCGAATCACTTGGACAACGCGGTTTAGTCGTGCGACACGATCGCCGCACAGAGACTGCGGGTCGTCTCGCGATTTGGTCATTGTGTTTTGAAGCAGCGGCGACAATCAGGAAAAACAACGATGACGAAACGGGAGGCTCGTCCCGGGAATGGCTGTCGAACGGGCTCACTTGATGGTATGGTCATTACAACTGGCTTCAAAACCCTCTGAGGCGTGTCACAGCCGCTTATATGTCAGTGTCTTGAACAAACGCAACCGGGTTTTGAAACTGGTTTGCCTTGTTGAAAACTAATTTACGACGATAACCAACCGGCTAACGCCGCAGGGCGTAAGCCAAGACTTTGAGGCCGGCTTCCACAAACAGGCTTTGG
>JANQPT010000003.1 GCA_028285345.1 Planctomycetales bacterium | reverse complement strand
CAGCGGAAAGTCGGATCGGCCCGCAACGTCATTCCCCCAGTGCGACCACCGCGCCGGGCTCATCTGGCTGAACAGTTCCGGCGGGATGTTGTACGCGGTCCCGCCGAAGACTGCCTCTTCCAACAGTGCCAAAGCCTCGCGTTGTTGCGCCGGCGACACGATTTCCGCCGGAGGTTTTGCGTGGGGATCGCCCGCGTGGCTGCGGCTCATTCGCACGCCCCCCACGTAACGGGCGGCGAAGTGCATTGCTTGTCCTTGAATCGACAGTAAATTGTTCAACGAAGGACGCACGCGCTCGTAGCCTTTGCCGCCCGACGTCGCGCGTTCGACCAATTTCGGCAGCAATTCGCGAACCAATTCATGCCGTTGTCGCGCGTAGCCGATCTGGTCGTTGCCCAAGTCGAAGCGGTTGGCATCAGGATCGGGATCGATGCCACGCGTATCTTCATCCGTCGCAAAGCTCAATCCCGGCTCGCCGCTGCGGGCCGCAATTTTTTGCAGATGCGCAACCTCTCCCAGCGTGCCGCCCGGCAGCGGCGTGTAACCGTATTGGATTGCCCAAACATCGTACGGGCCGATCGTTGTGGAGAAATAGTCTCCCTGCTGTTCGGCATTGGGAACGATGTTCGTCGGCAGATAGTCCATCACTGACGCGGCCAGTCCCGACTCCTTCGTCACGTTGGGATCTTTGAGTTCCTCCAGGCTGCGAAATGTGCTGGCCTTGAAGTTGTGCCGCAACCCGAGCGTGTGGCCGACCTCGTGCATGACGACCTCCTTCAGACCCTGCATAATCGCCGCCTCTTTGAGTTCCTCCAGCTGTTGCCCTTGTGCACGAAGCGGTAACACGCTGTGCACCAGCGCCATCTGTCGGGACATTTCTCGGCAGTTGCTGCATTCGTGTTGATGGCCATTGGCGGACTGCGTCGCCTGTTGTTGATGGTAGCTATCAATATCCAACGGTCCGCCGGTCATGGCCGCCACCTCTTCCTGCGTGAGCGTCTCGATCTGGTTACTCCACGACTTGACGAAGTCGGCATCGAGAATGATGTCCGCGTCGAGAATCTCACCGGTATACGGATTCACGCGCGACGGTCCCATCGCAAACCCCGCATTGGCGGTCATCCAGCGGAACGTGTTGTAGTTGATGTCTTCCGGATCCCACGTCGCATCGTCCGGCTGTTGACGGACTTCGATCGCATTCAGAATTCCGGCCGCTTCAAACGCCTTGTTCCACTCCAGAATTCCCTCGCGAATCGGCTTGCGATACTGATAGGGAACCGTCTTTTCGATCCAGAACACGATCGGTTTCTTGGCCGGCGACTTTGCTTTGGTCGGATCGGCCTTCTGAACGTTCCAGCGGTTGATCAGCCGGATAAATTGGTCGTCGCCGTCGTTGTTGGAATAATCCTTCACTGCGGTCACGAAGTATCCAACCCGCTCATCCGCCAATCGCGGCCGGTAGTCCGACGGCAGCAGCCGGCTGATCGAGTAATGCACGTGAATCGTCACCCCCCGCGTATCGGCGACGGTATCGATTTTCACTTTGCCGTTGGACGCGTATGTTGCCGCAACTTCCAATTCGATGTTGTTTTGGAATCCCTTGACCTTCGCCCAACTCGAGCGGTCGGCCGCGAAGGAGAAACCGGGCATCACGTGTGAGATCTGCGGCAGATCGGACATAAACACGCGGGTCATGTCCACCAAATCGCCGCCGTTCGGCCCCTTAGTGATGATCGGCAAACTATACAGAACGCTGTCGGTAAACGCCTTGCGCACGGCTAGAGACTCCGGGCTTCCGTGGTTGGCCCGAAATCGAATGTTCCGGCGGACGATTTGAATCCGGTTGTCAACCTTGCGAAATCTCCAGACCCAATCATCATCGAACCCCCAGCTCATCCCTCCAAGAAGCGGTGTTTTGCCGATCCCGCGGGCGATGGAAGTGAGAACAATGTATTCATGCGCGAGTTGCTGCGGACCGAATTCTGCAAACAGCCGGTTGCCTTTGCGGTACAGCGGCACAATGCCGTTCACCGCGGTCGCGCCTTCCAAGAGTTTCTGGTAAGACGGAGCCCCGTTGGCCTTTGCCGTTCCGGATGCCTGCTGTGCGGCTTTTCCTGGAGCCGCAGCAAAGACCTGCGCCGACAGCAATGCGAGTGCCGTCGCTGCGGCAATCAACATCGCGCCCTTGCGTATGAGTGAATTGTTCATGACAGTTCCTCGTTGAATTCAGAGGGGACGAATAAGAGTGATTCAGCTTCGAGCCGGGTTGGGTAGATCATTGACTCCTGGGGTCCAACTCCCTGCGGAGTTGGCCCCAAGAGTCGGTGCAGTCCTCAAAAGGTGTGTTCCACTGTTCGATTTCGCTGATCCGCTATAAGAATGTGCCGTCTGCGACGATGTGTTGTTGGAGTTTGAATTGCAGTTTCTCCTTGCTTGCCGCACCCACGATTTTTTCGACGACTTCGCCATTCTTGAAAACCAGCAACGTGGGCAATGCCTCAATCCCGAATGCCTCGGCCGCATTGGGGTTCGCATCAACATCGACCCGCGCTACGACCATTCGTCCATCGAATTCTTCAGCCAAGTCCTGGACAACCGGTTCAATGAGGCGACAAGCCCCGCACCAGTCTGCTCCAAAGTCCACAAGTACCGGCCGGTCGCTGTTAAGGACCAGGCTGGAGAATGTGGCATCGGTGACGTCGACTACCTCAGCGGCTTCGTTGCGTGTACCTGCTGGTCGTCTGTCGGTCGTTTCATTCGACCGCCTCGTCACGTCACCGCTTGGAGGTGCCGGAGACTGCCGTTCGATAATCACATTCGCCGATTTACGTTGCAGTTGATCCGCGTTTGACCATTGCCGCATCGACCAAACGGCAGCTCCCGTTGCGGCGACGGCAATCACGAGTATCAATTGGATTTTTTGATTCATGAATGTTCTCCTCCAGTGGTTATCAACAATCTCTGGCTTGGGGTGCCAATCAGGAGCTCTGCAAGTTCTGACTTGCAACCGCCGAGATCGAAAGTTGGTTCTCCTGTGAATCGCCTTCCACCGATCCTAACTTGAGAGGATGCAAGCTCCGTGCCAACCCGCTAAACCCTGCTGATATCGCTGCAAACCCCGCGTTTTTCTAAGAATCAGTTGGATTCAATCTGCTGTCTGTGGGGCGGAATTCCGCGCCCGTTGATTTATGACCCATTCAGGTAGCCGGTGATTCTTCAGTCACAGCATCAAGGTAGAGACGGCACAGCGCAGAATGAACCCGCGTCCGACTCTGCCGGACGCGGGCCATCCCTCAGGAGTTCACCACACTCCACTCTCTCTCACGTTCCACGTTTCATCATTCTGCGCCACCCGCCGGAGCGGAGTCATCGTTCGCCGTTGTCGCCTCTGTCGACGATTGGTCGAAATCAAGGTCGGACAGATTCAGAATCGGTTTGTCCGAAGGTTCCTGCTCGGTAATATCCAGCAGTTCGACTTCGAAGACCAACACCTCATTCGGTCCGATCACCCCGCCGGCGCCCCGTGGGCCGTAGGCCAGTTTCGCGGGAATGTACAGTTGCCATTTTGAGCCTTTCGACATCAATTGCAGGGCTTCCGTCCATCCCGGAATCACGCCATTAACTTTGAACTCCGCCGGCTCGCCCCGTTTGTACGAGCTGTCGAATTCCGTCCCGTCCGTTAACGTCCCGCGGTAGTGAACCTTGACGCGGTCCGCTGGTTTCGGCTTGGTTCCGGAGCCCTCTTCCAGAATACGATATTGCAATCCGCTTTCCGTGATGTTGATTCCGTCCTTGGTTTTGTTGTTCGCGAGGAATTCATCACCCTTCTTTTTTGCCTCGTCAGCAATCCGCTTCTGCTCGGCAAAATATTCCTCCATTTGTTGTTTTTGGAACGCCATCAAGACTTCCTTCATTTGGTCTTCCGTGAACTTCAACGGCTTCCCTGCGAATGCCGTGCGAAAACCGTCGATGAAATCGGTCATCTGCAGCGGCAGCTTTTGCTCCCGCATGCTCTGGGCGATATTGACGCCGAGCGTATAGCTGAGCGCATTTTGATCGACGCCGTTCTCCTTTGTAGTTGACGTCGCGTCGGCCGACTTGTTGTCAGCTTGAGTTTGCGCCGCGGTCTCGGACTCTGCTCGGGCCGCTCGCGGACGATATTGCAGCAAGCTGGACCCCAGCGCGACCGCCCCCATGCCGACCATGGCGGTCATCACAATTGGGTATTTGAACTTGGAAAACTTCTGACTCATCTGTTCTTCTCCTGATTCGATTGTAGGATGGAAAACGCCATCACTGCCGCGTGGGACAAATCCGCCGATTGGATGAGTCCGTTTGCGAATTGTTCAATTGCAACTCACGTGCCAAACGGCACCGGAGGTAGGAGTCGAACCATTGAAAGCGAGCGCCATCTGTTGAAAACGCATACTCAGCAGGACGTAAACCTCTGCGAGGACCTGTTGTTTTTCCGATTGTGGGCGGACGAGGGTGGGGCAGACTTCCCCACCGTAGCGCTTTGCCCCGTTTGCAGATGGTGTCTCTCTGGAGCTATGTGAAACCGAAGTATTGGCGTAGCAGAAGTCGTGAGACTTCTGAAGACTCAATTACTAACGGCAAGTGCCCGAACTCTCACGAGTTCGGCTACCCAAAAATCGAAATCTGTTTCCGGCTCAAGCATCTGAGAATTGGGAAAGGAACGACGGATGATTCATTACGAACTTCTTGACGAGCAAGGAATCCTGGTCGTCACGCCCACCGGCCCGCTGGAAAAAAGTGACTTTGACCGGTTGAAGGAGGTTGCCGATGAATTCATCAACACACACGGACAATTAGCCGGCCTAATGATTTGTACGGAGACGTTTCCCGGGTGGAGTGACTTCGCTGCCCTGATCAACCATTTGAAGTTCGTAAAGGACCATCATCGGCAGATTGCCAAAGTCGCGGCGGTCACCGACAGCGGGTTCCTTTCCATCTTGCCCAAGATCGCGGACCATTTCGTAAAAGCTGAGGTACGACACTTCGATTTTGCCGACCGCGAGAAAGCGCTGTCGTGGCTGAACGCAGCGGGCGAATCGTTGTGATCTTGATTGCCATCTAGCCTGGAAGCAGAGCGTGCGCGATTAGAGCGAACGGTTCTCACATACTGCCGCATTCTCTTGAAGAGGATCCAAGACATGCCCGATCCAAAGGCGTTTGATCTGAGCCAATTGATAGACTCGCCCGTGGGACGAATTGGCGTTGCCGTCTGTGTGGGACTGGTTGTGATTGTGATTCTCCGGACTCTGTGGTCTTGGATTCGCGGGCCCAAACAACAGGCGGACGCCGATTCGCCGCTGGCAATCCGCTTAGACGCGGTCTCGGAGACGACGCCGGAGTCTCCCGTTCGGGTTCGAAACATACCCGCAAGTCTGGCTGCGGTCGTACTGGCGCCGGTGGGAAAGAGTTCAGAGGCCGTTACCGTTGAGTCAATCCCCGCCCTAGCTGACCGATTCGTGCCCGGTCTTTCCCAGGTGATCGAAAGACAGGCTCCGCAGGTAAAGCTCTGGCCGCGACAAGTGAGTCACACCGGATTCGGACATGCACTGATTAAGAATGTACAGATTCCCGACGCGGAATGGCGCGGATCGCGTTGGTGTGTGGTGAGCGGTCCCGCGATTCTGGGCGAACAGCGATTCGATTTGGGCTTGGTAGTCGCATTCGGCTCGCCGAACAGTATGGATTTGATCAAGCTGGAAGACAGCGCAGAATGGCCGGGAGTAGTTCAAGTCGACGGTTCTCAAAGTTGAGCACAGCGCTCGGCAAATTCGACAGAATCGCAATCTTGCTCGGCATTGTGCTGAGGATTGGCCTCTACCAAGTGAGACGTTATCTTGTACGCATTGCTACGACACCCGCCGACGTTCGGGGGTGGGCCAACCACCTTGCGCGAGGGAGTTAACATGTCCGCCGGCCTCAAAGAATCCTCAAAAAACATTATCGAGATCTGGGGAGACAACGCGCTCGACAAATCAGACGAGTACTTGTCGAGTAACTACACCAATCATCAAATGCCGGATGCGTCCGGCGGAACCTCGAGTCTTTCGCTTCAGGAGTGGAGAAAGTTGCTCGCTGATTTTCATGCCGGTTTCTCCGATGTGAAATCGGAAGTTCTCTCACAAGTTGCCGAAGGCGACATCGTCTGTTCAAGATGGCGGATGACAGCTGTCCATTCGGGAGAATTCGCCTCGATGGAGCCCACCGGAAAAACCACCAGTTGGACTGGAGTGCAGACCGATCGCTACGAGAGCGGCAAACTGGTCGAAAGCTGGGTTAATTGGGACAAGTTCAGCTTTTTAGAGGGGCTGGGACTGGTTAGCTCACCGTAGACCGCTCCTAACATTGTTCCGCTTCAATCGCCGCACAGACCCCCCTCGATTGAATGCGGCGGTTCGATGAGAGATGAGATTGGCTCAAAAAGGCACTGCCCATGAGATTGGCGTGGATCTCCACAAGACTCAGCGTTCTCAGTTCGATGGTGCTGGTGGTTGTGCTTTGCGGCTGTGGGCAACAGTCACCACAAGTCAAGAAGTCCGACCCTCCGGTTGTGAGAGTCAGTCTGCCTCTTAAGCGGCAGGTCACTGATTACGAAATCTTCACCGCACGAACGGCGGCGGCGCAGTCTGTCGACATCAAACCTCGCGTCTCCGGCTATCTGACGAAGATCCTGTTCAAAGATGGCGACGAGGTCAAAAAAGGGGATGTCCTCTTCGAGATCGATGACCGCAGCTACAAAGCGCAGCTAGATCAGGCCAAAGCGGCACTGGAGCTCTCACAGGCCGGCTTGATCAAGAATCAGGCGGAATATGACATCGGGCTGAATGTTCAGAAGCAGAACAAGGGAGCGATCAGCGAGCAGGAGTTGACGCGGCGGCTCGGCGCGCGGGACGAGTCCCAGGCGTCGGTCGACAAGTCCAAAGCCGACATTGAGCTGGCTCAGCTCTACTTCGACTGGTGCAAGGTTCGTTCGCCCATCAACGGCCGCATTAGCCGCCATCTGGTTGACGTGGGAAACCTCGTCAGTGCGGAAGTGACGACGCTGGCCAATGTTGTCTCCGTCCGTCCGATCTGGGCCTACTTCTATGTCGATCAAAATACCGCCGAGAACTACCAGCGACTGGTCAAAGAGGGGAAAATCAAATCGCCTCGGGAGTCGGAGATTCCGGTGCAAATGGCGATCGGCGCCGATCCGAATTTCGCGATCGACGGCGTGATCGATTTCGTGGGTAATCAACTCGACGCAACGACCGGATCGATCCAGCTTCGCGCCGTGTTTAACAACGAAAACGGGAAATTGGTCGCCGGCTTGTTCACCCGCGTGCGCGTCCCCGCATCGCCGCCGCACGAAGCGCTGCTCGTGACCGACTCCGCGGTCGGGACCAACCAGGGACAACGGTACGTGCTTGTCGTCAACGACCAGCAGGATGTGGAGTACCGCATCGTCGACGTGGGTCAAATGCACAACGGCCTGCGCGAGGTCAAACGCTTCCGCACGATCACTGATACCAAGCCAGACGGCACAGACGTGACGAAACAAGTGGAAGTCCTCAAGCCGACCGACCGCATCATCGTAGCCGGACTGCTCCGCGTACGGCCGGGCATCAAAGTCGATCCGCAAACCGTAGATATGCAGACGATGCTGCGCACACCACAATCCGCAGCACCAAGCAACGACAAGAAGCCCTGACGCCGCGTCAGTCCAACTCTCAACTTTCTGGTTATA
Organism: Planctomycetales bacterium; assembly: GCA_028285345.1. Classification (GTDB taxonomy): domain Bacteria; phylum Planctomycetota; class Planctomycetia; order Planctomycetales; family Planctomycetaceae; genus Symmachiella. The sequence continues at coordinate 243,034 of JANQPT010000003.1, read as the reverse complement.
CAGGCACCTCGGCGATTCCGCACAATGTCCCGTTTTTTTATTGATCGTCCCAATTTTGCCTGGGTGCTCGCGATTGTCATCGTGATTGCCGGCGGCATCTGCTACTGGACGCTCCCGACCGCGCAATATCCACCGATCGTGCCGCCTACAATTCAAGTCATCGCCGTGTACCCCGGCGCCAATTCACAGACGTTGGCTGACGCCGTCGCGCAGCCGATCGAAGCGCAGGTCAACGGTGTGGAGGGGATGATTTATATGTCCTCCACCTGCACGAACAACGGCCAGTACAATTTGATCGTCAGTTTTGAAGTCGGCACTGACGTGAATACGGCGCTGATGCTGGTGCAGACCCGCGTACAATTGGCGATGGCACAGTTGCCAGAGAGCGTGCGAGAGCAGGGGGTGAACGTCAAGTTAAAGTCGGCCAACATGCTGCTGGCGATCAATCTCATTTCGCCGGACGGCCGCTACGACTCGCTCTATTTGAGCAATTACGCGGAAATCAACATCTTCGACCCAATCTCCCGCGTGCCGGGCGTTGGACTGGCGAAATTCTTGGGCGAACGATCCTATAGCATGCGAGCCTGGCTCGATCCGCGAAAACTTGCCGCCCTCGAGTTAACTGCCGGTGATGTGGTTGAGGCGATTCGGCAGCAGAACGTGATCGTCGCCGCTGGGAACATCGGGCAACAACCGGTTCCCGCGGGCCAAGAATATCAACTCGTGCTCAACACCTTGGGCCGCCTCAGCACGACCGAAGAGTTCGGAGACATTGTCGTGAAGGTCGGCTCCGACGGCAGGCTGGTCTATCTCAAGGAAGTCGCCCGCATGGACCTGGGCGCGCAGAACGCGGACTTGAGCTGCACGCTGAGTATCAATCAGGACGGGAAGTCGATTCGCTATCCTTCCGTGGGACTGGGTGTCTACACCACGCCGACGGCCAACGCACTGGCCACGGGAGATGCCGTCAAAGCGAAAATGGAAGAGCTGAAAAAGCAATTTCCACAGGGCGTCGACTATGTCATCGCCTATGACACCACCCCCTTCATTCGTGACTCGGTCCGGGACGTCATCAACACGATCTATATCGCGGCCGGGCTGGTGATTGTCGTAATCCTGGTGTTCCTGCAGGACTGGCGGGCGATGCTGCTGCCGATCATTGATATCGTCGTCGCACTGATCGGCACATTCATGGTCATGAAAATGCTCGGATTTTCATTGAACAATCTTTCCCTCTTCGGACTGGTGCTCGCGGTCGGGATCGTCGTCGATGATTCGATCGTGGTCGTGGAGAATATCGAGCGTTGGATGGGGCAGGGCCTGCCCGCCCGCGAGGCGACGCTCAAAGCCATGGATGAAATCACCGGTCCCGTCGTCGGAATCAGCTTGGTGCTGGCGTCGGTCTTTATCCCTGCCGCGTTTATTCCCGGACTGGTCGGCGAATTTTACCGGCAGTTTGCCCTGACGATCGCGACGGCCGCGCTGTTTTCCGCGACGAATGCGCTGACAATGGCGCCGGCCCGTGCAGTCGCTTGGATCAAACCGCATAGCGGCGAACACGGCGTCGAACGCGAAGCGCTGCCTCGGCTTGGCATTGCAACTTTGCTGGGTATTGTGAGCGTCCTTCTCTTGGACCGCTGGTCCGTTGACCTGCCGTTTTCGGGCGACAGCGAATACACCGACTGGGGAACGAAAGCCGTGCTATTCATCCCCGGGGCGGTGGTCGGCTGGATCATCGGCCCGCTGATTAATCGAATCCTTGCCGCGGTCTTCGGCGTGTTCAATAAATTCTTCGACGCTTGCACGGCGGGATACACCGGCATTGTGGGACTGTCGTTGCGGTTATGCATCCTGGTGCTCGTCGTCTATGCGGGGCTGGTCGGACTCACCGGCTATGGACTGCGGACTTCTCCCAAGGGATTTATCCCGCAGCAGGATCAGGGATACTTGATCGTCAATGTCGTGCTTCCCGAATCCGCATCGGTGCAGCGAACCGAGGCGTCGATGAAGCAGTTGGAGGAAATCGCCCTGGAGACACCGGGCGTTGAGTCGACGATGTCGATCGCCGGCTTTTCCGTCGTCCTGGCCTGTGATGCGTCCAATTGGGGCACGATGTTTATCATCCTCGACGAATTCGCGGATCGCACCACGCCCGAAACACAGGCGGACGAACTCGTCAAGGCGCTCAACGCGCGGTACCACAAAGAGGTCATCAGCTGTGAAGCCAAGGTCCTCGGTGCACCGCCGGTTCCCGGATTGGGGGGTGCGGGCGGATTGCAAATCCAAATCGAGGACCGCACCGGGCGGGGTTTGCAGGCGCTGCAGGAGGTCACCGAGTCGATCGTCGCACAAGCGGAGGCGCAGCCCGAAATCGGCCTGATGTTATCGACCTTCCGCGCCGACGCTCCGCAATTGTATCTGGATGTCGATCGAGAGGCGGCCATGCAAATGGGCGTGAGTTTGCATGAGGTCAATGAGACCCTCAGCGCCACGATGGGATCGATGTACGTCAATCAATTCAACCGCTTCGGCCGCATCTGGCAAGTCAACGTCGAGGCGGAAGGCGCCTTCCGGACCGACCCGAACAACCTCAAACTGCTCGAGGTCCGAAATCCACAGGGTGGGATGGTGCCGATGGGAACATTGGTCCGAGTCCGCTACGACAACGGACCGACATTTGTCATGCGGTATAACGACGTCAATTCGTCCTCACTCATTTTCGGGCCCGGCTCCAATTACAGTGCCGGCCAGGCGATCGCTCTGATGGAAGAGCTCTGCCGTCCTGACAACCTGCCGGAAGGGTTCGGCTTTGAGTGGACCGGCATCGCCTATCAGGCTGTGACCGCGTCCAAAACGGGCAGCCTCATCTTTGTGCTCTCCGTGGTCTTGGTCTTTTTGGTGTTAGTCGCGCTTTACGAAAGCTGGTCGCTGCCGTTGGGAATTATCCTCGTGGTACCCATGTGTCTGCTGAGCGCAGTCGCTGGATCGGTGTGGATTGCCCACAAACCGATCGACATCTTCTGCCAAATCGGCTTCATCGTGCTGATCGCGATGGCGGCCAAGAATGCGATTCTCATCGTCGAGTACGCGGTCGATCAGCGCAAGCAGGGGCTGGGTCGGCGCGAGGCGACGCTGCTGGCCTGCAAACTGCGGCTGCGGCCGATATTGATGACGTCGTTCGCGTTTATCTTGGGCGTCCTGCCGCTGATGATCGCCACCGGCGCCGGCTGGGAAATGCGCCGCTCGTTGGGGACGGCGGTCTTCAGTGGAATGATTGGGGTGACTCTCTTCGGCATCTTTCTGACGCCGGTGTTTTACTACGTAATTAGCTGGTGTGCCGAGCGCGGCACCGCCGCCCAGGAATCACATGCGGACGAACCCGCCGTCTCCGATTAGCGCTTGCGGCCGAACAGCCAATGTGACGACGAATCACAAGCCGGCGATGAGTGGCAACCGGAGTAACATCGCTCCTGCGTTCCGCAACTGTACCAATGACCGCAAAGCGGCGGCAAATAGCGGGGACACGGCTTAGGACAGTAGTCATCGACACAGCCACGCCAGTTGCAGGGCACGCAGGGCAACGTCTTTCCGCAATAATCGTCGACGCAGCCGCGGCAATTCGGCCGCACGCACGGCAACGGCTTGGGACAATAGTCATCGCAGCATCCCAGCCGGGGACACGATCGGCAGCCTTTGCCAAACAGCGACCAGGGATATCCGGCGTCGGCGCGCGTGTTGCCAATCACCACCAGCGCAACGGCGACGGCCGATATTGAAGTCCATTTCATTGAGACACACTTTCGCGGGCTTATGTCAGGCGGGGGTCACGGGATGACGACAGGGCCGGTCTCCGCTTCGGGGTTTGCAGGATCCTGTGGGTTTTCGGCGGCCGGAGGCGGCGGCGGGACCAACTCATCTGAAACCTGTTCGGGCATCCAAACTCCTGATGGCTGTTGCAAGCGAAGCTGCCACCCGCCGCCCAGCGAGCGATAGACTTGGATCAAGCCCTGTGCTATCGCGCCTTGGGCATCTGCCAGCGATTGTTGACGGCTGACCAGACGTTCTTGAATGACGACCACGCGGTTGTAGTCGGTCAGGCCGCCTTTGTATTGGGCGAAAGCTTCGTGAAACGCCGACGTTTCGGCGGTGACCGCTTTCGCCGCGTCTTCTGCTTGATTCTGTGAGCGAAGGAACGTGACCAGTCCATCCTCAACTTCGGCGGCGGCATTGAGAACCGTGTTCTGGTAATTGACGACGAGTTCCTGAAACCGAGCATCCTGGACGCGCACATTGTAGAAAATACGCCCATAGTTCAGCAGCGCCCATTGGAATGACGGTCCGATCGATCCCAAAAACGCGTCCCGGTCGAACCCGTTGCCGATGTGCTCCGCAGACCAACCCAAAGTGCCGTTAAGGCTGAATTGCGGATAGAAATCAGATTCGGCGATGCCAATTTCCTCAGACTGCGCGGCGGCCAGCCGTTCGGCACGGCGAACGTCGGGTCGGCGGCGAATCAGGTCGGCTGGAATTCCCACGACGACTTGGTCCGGCGCGGTTGGAATCGGACCGTCGCCCAGCATTTGATTCAAATCGGTCGGGGGCATGCCCAGCAAAATGCATAGTTGGTTTGTCGCTTGCCGCAGGTCAATCCGCAATTGTTCGATCAACGCCTCGGTATTCGAGACGTCGCTTTGGCCCTGGTTGACGTCGACTTCCGTCGTCTGGCCACCCTTGTATTTGGCGGTCGCGATTTCGAGACTTTGCTTCTGCAGCGCGAGCGATTGCTCGGCGTAGGCGATCTGCTGCTGGATGGTGCGAATCTGCACGTAATTAGACGCCACGTCCCCGATCAGGGTTACCAACACAGCATCGTAGTGTTCCACCGAGGCATCGAGTGTCCTCTCGGAGGCTTCGATCGCCCGCCGGAAGCGTCCCCAGAAATCGAGTTCCCAAGCCAGGGCGAACCCGAGATCCCACTGACTGAACCAACGATTGAGGTTGGCGAAACGATTGGCGACGTTCACGCTGACCCCCTCGCGCTGATAGCCGCCCTCCATTCCCTGTGTTTGCGGGAAGAACTCCCCAATTGAAATCCCGAGCCGCGCGCGGGACCTCAGCACCCGAAATCCCGCCTCGCGAAGGGTCAGGTTCTGCTGGTATGCGGTCTCGATCAAACCATTTAAGATGGGATCGTTAAAGACGAGCCACCAATTGCTGTCGTCCTCGCCTGCGGCGTGAACGCGCTGATCATGAGCATCGATCCAATCGGGGGCGACCGGTGCGGGCGGCCGTTTGTAGTCCGGTCCGACTTTAAAATCGTTTCTCAGGTAGTCGCGAAATGGCGTGCAACCACAACAAACACAGAGTAGGACGAGTCGCAAAACACGTCTGCCAAGCAGGTCCTTGAGCAGATTGTCGACCCCCGATGTCGCTAACTTGGGCGCTTCAGGGTGCGTACCCCTCGGCAGATTTTGAAGCGCTCGCTGCGTGTCCATGTCACCCGCTACCATCCATGGCCCCAAGAGACCAAGCGCTCTCAAATCTCCATGATTTAAGCAAGATGGCACGTCGGAACAGTTTGGCGGCAGTCTCCGAGCGACGGTTGTCGCGTGCGTGGTTCCGACGATTCCCGCATCTGGTCTCTCCGACTTATCGTCAAAGGTGTCAAACCTTATCCAGATAAAATCGTCGGGACCTGCGCGGGACGTCGGTGCGGTTTTGAGATTTGGCGCCGGCCGCTACTTAACACGCACCAGTTTCATCAGCCGGCCGGAGACGTTCCAATCTTGGACGTACAAGTTGCCCTCTTTGTCCCAATATGAACCATGCGTCCCGCTGAACACGCCTTCGATCCACTGATCTTGCGGAACGTTAAAATTCACACGGGTCTTGGGATTCGAGTTATGGCCGAGAACTGCAATGATCGTGTTGCTCTTATCGAGAATCACTAACCGCCCGTGGAGATCCGGCACGGAGACGTAATCCCCCTGAACTGAGACAGATGTCGGCATGCCCAAGCCGGTGACGACCTCCTCAATAAAATTGCCGTCCAAATCGTAATGCAGCAGGCGGCCTTTCGGCTTGTGATTGCGGTCACAGATCAACAGCCGCGGCGGGGCATAGCGGGTATCCAACGTCATCCCGTGCGCCGTGTTGAATTCTCTCATCCCGTTCCCTTTAGCCCCGAAGTGCGACAGGTATTTTCCATTCTTGTCGAACTTGAAAATGTGATTGCTGGCGTAACCGTCTGAGAGAATGATGTCGCCGTTGGGTGCGACGGTAATCGCAGTTGGGCTGAACTTCTTCAACTTTAACCCCGACTCCTCCGGGAATTTGAGCTTCAACACGATGTCGCCCGTCTCCGCGTGAAACTTGATGCCTTCGGCGTCGACGTTTCGAGCTCCATAGATAAACTCGCCGTCCGCCTCTTTGCGGATTTCCATGTCGTGGAGGTTCGAGTGTTCATCATCCAAAAACCGGCGGATGACCTTCCCGTCCGGCGAGAAAACGAAGACTCCGTCCTTTGCGCTCGTATAGATGTTGCCCGCTTCATCGATCACCACAGCACCGTGAGTCGGGCCGATCACCGATTTTCCGTCCGGTCCGAGTCCCCAACCCGGCACCGTGTCAAAGGTCATCTCCCCGCACCCCATCCGCACCGGCTCGACCTTATCGGCACCAAACGCCGGAAACGCTACAGCAAGCACGATTGTCGTTGCGATGAGCCTGAGACCACTGTTCATGATGTTGGTTCCTGTAGTTGTTCTTGAGAGACGTTGCTGAACTCACGCATGCGGCGGCGAACGAAATTCCAGTATCCTGATCGGACCGTAGTGAGTCAACCAGCGGGCGTCTTGGCTTGCAGCACGCGGACTGTTATCTTGGCGGATCTGCAACGAAAGTAACTGAACCCACATGCCAAGTTCGCGCCACCACAGCGAAAAATCGTCGATCGAGTTTGCCCACTTGTTTCGGAGTTGAGAGTATCATGAAGCCCAGCGTGATCGACCGCAGACATCTGATAATGCAGGCGCTGCTGTTGTTCGCCTCGATATTGGCGACAAGGATCTGCGATGCGGCGGAGTCGACGCGTCTCGTATGCCGTGTCGTCGATGCCGATACTGGTGAATTGTTGCCGTGTCGCGCATACGCCCAATCGGAGCAGGGCACTTGGCATTTCGCCCAGTCGATGGCGGATGACGGCACAGCCGTCCGCTACGACGTGACTCGTTCACCAGAAAGCTTCGAAAAACACACGACCCTTTCCGCTCACCCGTTCAAATTCGAACTGCCGCCGGGACGCTCTCGAATCGTCGTCGAGCGTGGCAAGGAATATCACCCCGCCGAGCTGTCGGTCAACGTGGAGAATTCGCCGCTGGAGCGGACGATCCGATTGAAACAGTGGATTAATATGGAACAGCGCCGTTGGTACTCCGGCGATACGCACGTCCATCGGTCGCTTGCCGATCTTCCGAACGTAATGCGCGCCGAGGACCTCAATGTCGCGCTGCCGCTCTCTTATTGGGTGCGCGACGCCTATACGCCGCCCCTGCGCGGCGACAAGTCCGTGCCGGCCGAATCACGGCTGATTCACGTCGACCGCGACCGCGTGATTTGGCCGATGAACACCGAATACGAAATCTTCACCGTCAATGGCAAACGGCATACGCTTGGGGCGGTCTTCGTACTGAATCATCAAACGCCGCTCGCCCCGTCGGCGCCGCCCGTCGCGCCGATCGCCGCCGAGGCGCGTCGGCAACATGCATTGCTGGATCTCGACAAGCATTCCTGGCCCTGGTCGATGATGCTCGTGCCGATCATGAACGTTGATTTGTTTGAACTCTCCAACAATCATATTTGGCGGACGGACTTCTTTTTCAAACGCTGGACGCTCGAGCAGCTTCCGCAGGCGTGGAATATCGAAACCGACTCCCAAGGCTTCACCGAATGGGGGTGGATGGACTTCGGATTCAAGACCTATTACGCGCTGCTGAACTGCGGATTCCACATGCGGCCGACGGCGGGTACCGCTTCGGGCGTCCATCCGGTGCCGCTGGGATTTGGACGCGTCTACGTCTCTCTCCCAGATGGATTTGACTACCAAAATTGGATTGACGGCTTAAACGCCGGGCGGAGTTTCGTGACGACCGGGCCCATGCTGTTCGCAGAGTTCAACGGCCGCTCGCCCGGCTCCAAGTTTCAATCCACCGGTCCGACAACCTTGCGCGTGCATGGCGAAGCACATAGCCGACGACCGCTGGACCGCATAGAGATCGTCAAAAACGGCGAAATTGTGCGTACGATCACACCAGCTGCGAATACGGGAAAGACAGCGTGGGTTTCCTCCTTTGATGAGTCCTTCGAGGTGGACAACACGTCCTGGTTCGCCGTTCGATGTTTTCAAAAACACCCCCAAACCGGCCGATTGCGATTTGCCCATTCGGCGCCGGTGTACGTCACCGTTCCGGGTCGGCCGCTTAGACCGCATGCGGTTGAAACGGAGTTCCTGGTGCAGGCGGTCCAGTCCGAGATCCGCAGGAACCGCGAAGTGCTCAGCGACGATGAACTCGCCGAGTATGAGCGGGCTCTGGAGATCTACCGCAAGCTACATCAAATCAGCACTCCCTGACAGAACACTCGAGCGTCCCGCCTCCCCGGGACATCACCCCCTCTTCCCGAGAGTGACACGTGACAAAGTCTGATAGCCATCCAACTTCGGCATCACATCGTCTGAACCCCGATCGAAATTGGTCGTTGTTAGCGGCGGCGATGTTGCTTTGTGCTTTGGCTGGCGGAATGGCATGGGGCATTCGCGGCCAGTACGGGCACGAATTGGGCGCGATGATGTTTGGGATCTTAGTCGGCCTGACGTTGGTGATGCTCTTCATGCCAAATGCCAGCGCGCTCAAGGCCGCTCGGGCAGTGGCATTATTTACGGTGGCGATTGGGTTCGGAGGATCAATGTCGTACGGCCAAACGGTCGGGCTCACACACGATCGCGAAGTCTACACTAAAGATGGCGAACGCTATTGGAACGCTGCCGCCTTCCGCTGGGGCATGGTCGGCCTCGCCGTGAAGGGAGGGCTCTGGATTGGATTCGGCGGCGCCTTCTTGGGAATGGGCATGGGACGCCGGCACTATCGCCCTCGCGAAATGATGTGGCTCGGATTGACTCTCATGGCTTTGTTTGTGCTAGGGAGGTGGGCGCTGAACTCGCCGTTCGATCCCGATTTGCACATCGTTCCGCACTTCTATTTTTCCGACCATTGGCGCTGGGAGCCGGATCAATTCGTCAAGCCGCGGCCAGAGGTTTGGGGCGGGCTACTCTTCGCATTCGTCGGACTGGCAGCTTATCTCCAGTTTGTCAAACGCGATCTCCTTGCGCAGAATCTGGCCATCTGGGGCGTCCTCGGCGGGCTCGGTTTTCCGATCGGCCAGTCCCTCCAAGCGTCCCACGCCTGGAATTCAGAGGCATTTCGTAATGGTTCGTATTGGCAGTACGGCGTGAATAGTTGGAACATGATGGAGGTCACCTTTGGGACCGTCGCTGGAATGGTCTTGGGGCTTGGCGTCTGGTTGAATCGCCGTCAGATCGCACCGTCAGACTTCGCTGACGACGTCTCGCTGTCGACCAGATGGGAGGGCTGGCTGGTCGCCATCTATCTCTATCTGCTCGGAGTCGGCTGGTACTATCCGGAAACGATTTTCATCCTCTTTCACTACCACGGTCTGCTGATGGGCATTATCCCCATGGCGGCGATTGTCGGTGGACGCTATTGGCCGTTTTTGTACGTTCTTCCAATCGTTGCGATGCCGATCGCCGTCAAGACGTTTCTGGCCCGTTGTCGAGACATGGACTTTTATCCGAAGTCGATCGGACTGGTCCTGATTGTCACACTTCCGCTGGTACTCACGACTTTCCTGGCATTGTACTTCGGGAAGCGGAGCGAAGATCGAATTCGTGCGCGATCATTCGCCTGTATTGGATTGGTCGTGGCCGCGGCGCTGTACTTTTGGCTCAATTTTGCCTTCTTTTCATTTCCCTGGCAGTGGTGGATTGATTGGAAAGGCTGGGTTGGCTGGAGGAATTCCGGAGCAATCTACATCATCAGTTGGTTGTCATTGACGCTTGCCGCAATCATTTGCTGGAAAACCCGAGCGTTTTCGGTCGCGGCCGGCGAACGGCGTTCCTCGGACGTTGGAAATCGGTCGTCACAGTAAGCCGAAACGCGGGTAATGCTACAAATCTTGAGGCATATGGGCGGGCAGCGCGTTACGTTGCCCGTGGCAAGTCAACGACGATGGCCGACGCCGCCGTTTTCTCGGCGGGGCAGCTTTGCCTAACAGGCGGCTTGAGCTTAGTATGGAGGAGGATGTCTGCAGCTCGAGAGCGGTTGTCTCAACATAAAACCCAAGAAGCCCGTCAAAAGAATCCTCACCGCGCGGTTGACAAGCCCATTCGACGCATGCTCCGCGAGTTATAGAACAAACAAAAATCAATTGTGGTGGGGCCATCGGTTGTTCTCGCCGGGCCCATTCGGAATCGAGCATCAACTCACTTTGGTGGGGAACTCTCGACGAATGACTCAAAACATCGAGTCGGCATTTGCTGATGAGTCGCCATTGCGACCCGAGTCGGATTTGTCCAAAGATGCCGTGCTGGGGGACTATCGACTGGTGCGTGAGATCGGTCGCGGGGGAATGGGAGTCGTCTACGAAGCCCGACAGATTTCGCTCGACCGCCGAGTCGCACTCAAAGTCCTTCCCTTCACGTCTTTGTTGAATCCACTGCAATTGGCCCGCTTTGAAAACGAGGCACGTGCGGCAGCCGGTTTGCATCATGAGAACATCGTTCCCGTGTACGGCATTGGCTGTGACCGTGGCACCCACTTCTACGCCATGCAATATGTCGACGGGCAAGATCTGGCAGCGATCCTCCGTAGCAGCCGGAGCGAGGTCGACCTCGAGAATTTGAACGCGTCGGCCGGAACGACACGGATTCAGTCGCGCGGTGCGAGTTCGAAGCCGCTGGGCACGGGCACCGTCGAAACACCCAAACCAGCCACCGAACCGATCATCGATGACGGGGCAACGAGACGCGAGAACCGTCTCACCTCGCAGGTTTCTCAAGTGACCGGGACAAAGCCGTCCTCAGCTGTCCGCGCGATCGCCGAAATGGGACAACAGGCAGCCCTCGCGCTGGAATATGCGCATTCCCGCGGCGTTATCCATCGTGACGTGAAACCGTCGAATCTGATGGTCGATCGAACCGGCAAGTTGTGGTTGACTGACTTTGGTCTCGCGCAGATGGAGAGCACCGCCGGATTGACGATGAGTGGTGACCTCTTGGGGACACTGAGGTACATGAGCCCCGAGCAAGCCGTAGGACGCCGAGGAGTCGTCGATCAGCGCAGCGACGTCTATTCTCTGGGAGCGACCCTCTACGAATTGCTGACGATTCGGGAGATGTTTCCGGAAAAGGATCGCGCCGTCCTGCTTAGGCAAATCGCGGAGTCCGATCCGGTAGCGCCCAAGACGTTGAATTCCGGCATCCCCGACGATCTGGAGACGATCATTCTCAAGGCCACAGCGAAGGAACCGGTCGACCGCTACGCCACCGCCGGGGAAATGGCCGACGACCTGCAGAGGTTTTTGGATCAGAAACCGATCCTGGCCAAGCGGCAATCCACGGTCGATCGCCTCTGGAAATGGAGCCGGCGACATCGTGAAATGACGTTGCTCACTCTCTCGTTCGTCGTGTTGCTGACCGTACTGGCAAGTGTTACAGCAGTTGTGTTGTCCTTGCAGAATTCGAGACTGGCGCAGACCATTTCCGAACTGGACCGTGCCGAGCGCGGTCGTTCCGACGCATTCGAACGTGCGAAGCAAAGCAGCGCTGAAGCGAGGAAAAACGAGTTGGTGGCGCGTGATACTCTTTACGCGTTGGCAATGCGGCAGGCATATGAGGCGAAACAGCGTAATGATCCGTATCAGGCGACACAGTTGCTGCAGGACGCCGTGCAGGACTTCACCGACGCTGAGGCGCGCGGCGTCGAATGGACCCTTCTACACCGCCAACTGACACACGCCCAGTCGGTGCTGCCACTGTCGCAAAAAGCGATCTATACCGCGGTTCTGTCCCCGTCGGGCGAGACATTGGCTGTTGCCGGGGAAGCCGGCACAATTTGGCTAATTAGCACTCAAACCGGCGAGATCGTCCGCTCGATTTCGACGGAACAGATTGAAGTTAATGGATTGACGTTTTCGCCCGACGAATCGTTGATGGCTTCATCAGGTGATGACGGGACACTCAAGATTTGGAGTTTGCAGACGTTTGAGCCGACTCGCACGATCAAGACCGGCGGCGGAAAGGCGTTCAAACTCGAATTTGTCGACGGCGCCGCCAAACTCATTTCCACGAGTGAGGATTCGATCATTCGACTCTGGGACGCACAGACCGGCAGTCTCATCGATCGTTTTAAGCAACATCAATCTCAGATAACCGCGTTCGCGATATCGCCGGATCAGAAGCTCGTCTTGTCCGCGGATCACAACAAGCAGATTCTTGTTTGGGAAGTGGACGGGCTGAATGTTATTCGACACTTCATCTCGGAGGGAGACCGAGCAACGACCGCAACGTTTTCGCCGGACGGCAGTGCAATCATCACCGGCCACCTGAGCGGCTGGGTACGATATTGGGGGGTCGCGTATTCCGCCCAGGGCGAGATTGGCAAGTGTTTCGATCGGGTGTTAAGCATCGCGTTTCACCCGGATTGCTCCGCGATGATGACAACCGACAAGAACGGCGCAGTCCGCAACTGGCCTTATCGCAGTCCAACCATTAGCGGTGAAGCGGCGGTCGCCGTGGCGACGTTGCACAGACGCTGGGATTTTGACGCCGACAAACGTGTGGACTGGTGCGGACTCAGTCCAGACGGGAGAACCGCGGCGGTGCTGCATCGGCGACGGCTTCACTTTCGCGATCTGGCGTCCGGGACGACGACAACGATGCCCCTCCGCGAGGAAACCTTGCTCGGCGAGTACGCACGTCAGACTGCCAAACAAATCTGCGCTTTCAGTCCCGACGGCCGCTACTTCGCGGTCCTCAATGATCTCTACCGCCGGTCTGACCAGGATGAAATCACCTGGGAGTGGAAAGGTCAAATCGAGACGCAGGCCAAACGAGTCTTTGGATTGGCGATCGCCCCCGACTCGAATACTCTCGTGAACGCGCGGATGGGCGGTCAGGTCGGCTTTTTCCAATTGGAGGACGGCCGACGCATCGGCGATTATCTGACGCGTCTCGATCCCAAACACCGGCCCGGATCTCTTTCGGATGTTGCCGCCGTCTCGCGCGACGGTCGCTTGGCCGCAATTTCTTGTTACGACGATGATATCGACATCTTCGATATCAAGGAGCACCGGCACGTCGTCAGTCTCCCGAGTCGTAAGGGCGGCCGGGTGCTCGATTTGGACTTTGCGCCCGACGGCGAAACCCTAATCAGTTGCCAACGCGTTGCCAAGGAGCCGCGGTTCTGGAATTTGCAGAGCGGGGAGATCTCCGGGATTATTCCGCTGCATGCGGAGAATTCGAGCGGCAGCATCGAATCCGCCGCATATTCACCAGATCAACGATGGTTGGCCACGGGAAACAGCGGCCCTGCCGGCAACATTCGTATCTGGGATCTGCAGCAGTCTCGCGAGGTGTGGTCGCGGCGCGAGCCGGCGGATTTGATTCGATTCTCTTCGGACGGAAAATCTCTATTCACCTCCGACTTTCATACCGGCAGGCAGCGCACGTGGAGGCTAGGCGGCGGGCTTGGCCAACAAGGGTCAAACGAAACAGCGAGTCCCGACGTTTCGCGCGCCCTCCGCGACATGACGCCGACCGATTCGTGGATGGCACATCAAGGGCGCTGTTGGACTGGCGTCTTTGATCGTGCAGGCAACACGTATTTCACAGTGGGAAGCGACGGAGTTCTCAAGCGTTGGGATCGGACCCAGAATCGCGTGGACCAGTTGCTCGCTCCGGGTCAGTCGGGAAAACACCATGGCGATCGAGATGTCGCAGTAGCACGCCGCGGAGGACTCGTCGTTGTTGCCGGGACTCCCAAGCTAAGAGTCTATCGATATACCGGACGCAAATATGAGGTGGCTGTGTCGCGGACCGATGACTCGATCCGCTGTGTCGACTTCTCGGATAACGGCCGACAGATTCTGACCGGCCATCACGACGGTCGTGTCAGCCGCTGGGACGCCGGAACTCTCGAATTGCTCGGCGGCCACCAAGTTGATTCCGGCAATGAAATTCATGAATTGGTCGTCTCGCCGGGGGGATCGAACTATGCCGTCAGGCTCGCGGACGGCGAAGAGAGGGTTAGAGTTCTGAGCACTGCAGCGAACAAGCGGCTGCGTGATTTGAGAATCGACAATGCGACGTCGCTTCAGTTTTCGCCCGACGGACGATTGCTGATGTTCGGCTCACGCAACGACGTCGTTGTGTACAATCTTACGGACAATAGTCCGCCCGTTCGAATGGGCAAGCACAGAAACACCGTCAACAGCGTCTGCATCAATCCTTTGGGTACGATGCTCGCCTCAGCATCCGATGACCGTAGCATCATTCTTTGGCACGTTGCCTCCCGGGCCCCAATTCGGACGCTTGTGGGCCACGAATCGTCAGTCAATTGCGTGTCATTCTCGCCTGACGGGCGGTCGTTGATCAGTAGCGATGATCAGGGCCGTGTGAAAGTCTGGCACGTATCCACCGGCCGTTACATGGGTGACTTGTTTTCCGGGCAGCAGGAGAAATTCATCTTTACGTCTCACCCGGAGCAACTCGTCTGTCTACCCGCTAATGGTCACCCCGTGGTGAGGAATCTCACCTCAGCGCCTTAGATGCCGCTGGTGCCGACGACAATTTTCTCCGTCGCTGACGTGCTGTTCGCGCGAGAGTACCGGCAGTGGTAACTGCGACGCCTCACATCGGCCCAGCCGTCGCCATTTGGGAGTTGTCGGACGAAGCCTGATTCCTTCGTTGCAAGAATCCGGGAAGGCAACCGGACTCCGGTGGCTGCAAAGTGATATCGAATCAGCAGGCGGCAACGCCGTGCGATGCGGTCGTGCCGCTGGAAAGAGTGATCGCAGAGGACACTCACTGCGAGAGAACGCGAACGGAGCGAGTCTCGGGCATCGTCACAGGTTCAACTTCCAGGTTTTGTGAGCGATTTCCGGTCACAAAGGCCTGTCCAGCTCATATGAGGAGGTGGATGCAGCGCCGCCGAACCGTGCAGCCAAGCCCACCCAAAGACGTTCTCCGGGTTCGGGTTGCGTCAATTGCTGCTGGGCGGCGATAGCGCGAGATTTTGCAAAAACCAAGAAAAAATGCCGTGCAGCCGCCCTGGTTTCATGAGTAATCGTGATCCAGACGGACGAACCCAAATCTGTCAGCACACACCACCGTCAGTCTTGTGAACAGCGACCTCCCACCAATCTGCCAAGCAACTCTCTGTCGACCTCGAATCGAGAGTCGTTATTGAACCGGCAATCGGTATTAGACAGCAGTTACCGGCCGGCATCACCTTTCCACCCATCATAGCCCTGAATTTCGCGCGGTTCGCACAGCTCCATGTTTTTGATGCGAATCGAGGAGATCAACGTGCGCCCCAAACTGCGCGCCGCGCGTTTGATCGATCGCGAGGGGAGAAGACGATTGAACACCGCAGTCATGTCCACGGTACAGCAGACCGCCAATGATTCCCCGCGCAAATGTGAGCCAGTCGATTGTCAAGACGCACGTTACTCGGACTGGCCCACCGCAGGCCCACTCCCACTCACGCCATTTGAGTGGTACATGTTCGAGGGCGGACAAGAGTCATCGATGACCTTCAACATTCGCCTGTCGTTCTCAGGAATGGTTGAGCAGGATGAGTTCGTGACGGCAGTCGCCGAGGCGATCCGACGGCACCCCCTGTTGCGTGCACATGTCACCGGCACGAATCGCAAAACACTGGCATGGGTACCGGCCGACGACCCGTTGCCCTCGCTGAAATACAGCCCTCTCTCTGAGCCGGTGACCTATCAACATGGAGAAGAGATCGACCTGCGCAAGGAAACCGGACTGCGAATCTGGGTCCGCTGCGATGAGCAGCGGACGGAAACGCACTTTCAGTTTCATCACGCCTGCTGCGACGGAATCGGAGCCTACCGGGTCCTGGAGGATATCCTCTGTGCCTATGACATAGTGGTTTATGGCGACGCGTCGGAAGCCGCGTTGCGGCCGCTCGAGCCCGAACGTCTGGCGAATCGCACTCAGCTCAACCTGGACCGTCCCCAAAAGACGCACCGGCAAAAACGAGACTTGTTCCATCCATTTCGTGCCGTATCCCAATTTTTCACCAAACTGCCGGAGGGACTCCGCTCCGGACGCGTTCAACGGTTGACGCCCGGCAATGATGAAACGGTCTCGAACTTTGCGACCCACACGTTTACCGCTGCAGAGACTCGGGCCTTGAGAAAGACGACGTCCCGCTTGAATTGCTCGTCGAATGATCTGTTAATGCGCGATTTGTTCCTCGCGATCGACGCGTGGAATCACGGACAGGACGCACCAAACCGTACGGACATGTTCAGGGTAATGTTGCCGGTCACACAGCGAACACCCGAAGAAGACGAGCTCTTCCCTGCATGCAATCGGGTGTCGATGGTCAAAATCGACCGTGACGCGGCTTCATTGGACGACCCGCAAAACCTATTGGCTGGGATTCACGCTGAAGTGCGAGAGATTCGCGCGCTGCGCCGCGATCTCACGTTTCATCGCGTCGCGGCAGTGGTGAGCCACTGCCTCCCGTTGCAATGGTTGATGCGCCGCCGCTCTCAGCGGGGATACGCGACGACCGTACTGAGTCAAACGGGAAACGTCTTCGCCCGCGCGAAACTGTCGCGCAGCCGGGGAACGGTCTACACCGGCGGCATGGCTCTGGAAGCGGTGGACGGAGCGCCGCCGGTCAACCCGTTTACCCCCGTTTCATTTGCAACGATCTGGTACGCGAAAAAGCTGACCCTCACGATGAGCTTCGCTCGCTCGCGGTTCACTCAGGAGCAAGCGGATGCCCTCCTGGCAACATACGTTCGCACGATTCAATCGTCGCTCGCCGAGGAAACGAAGGTCGAGGCTGATCTGATGCCGGAGGCCGCATAGCCGCCGCGAAAAGACGGTCGCGCGCCACTTTAAGCAACGTTACTCTGAGAATCTACAATGGTTCAAATCGCGCTGAAGATGCTGACACGCAATCGCGGGAAGTACCTGGCAATTATTGCCGGGGTTTCCTTCGCTTCGCTGCTGATCGCAGTGCAGTGCTCGATCTTTTGCGGCCTGATGCGGCTGACCACCAGCCAAATCCGCGATGTGCGCGACGCGCAGATTTGGGTGATGGATCCCAACATCAAATTCATTGCCGACTTTCGTCCGCTCTCCTCGGGCGCGATGCATCAAGTTCGCGGTGTCGAAGGCGTCGAGTGGGCGGTCCCGTTTTACAAGTGGATCAGCCGTGCCCGTCTCGACGACGGCGCTGTGCAGGACGTCATTCTGCTCGGCTTCGACGATGCGACATTGGTCGGTGCTCCGCGCCAGATGCAGCAGGGCGACATCACGGACTTGCGACGGCCGGATGCGGTCATCATCGACGAGGTCGGGTTTCAGATTCTGTGGCCGGGCGAGCCGGTCCGAGCGGGAAAAGTCTTCGAGCTAAACGAAAAGCGCGCCGAAGTGGTCGGGATTTGCCGCGCCTCGAAGACATTCCGCACGCTCCCCATCATCTACACGCGATATAGCCAGGCGACCAGTTACGTGCCTCCGGAACGAAAACTGACGTCGTACGTGTTGGCGAATGCGAAACCGGATGAGTCTGTTGACGAAGTCTGCCGGCGCATCGAGGCCCAAACCGGATTGCTGGCGCTGACTAAACAAGGATTCACCTGGAAGACAATGCTGTTTTATGTCAACGAGACGGGAATCGTCGCTAACTTTGCAATCACGGTGATGCTCGGCGCTCTGATCGGCTGCGCAGTGACGGCCCACTCATTCTATCTCTTCACACTGAACAACTTGCCGCAGTTCGGCACGCTCAAGGCGATGGGAGTCCGCAATACGCGAATCCTCTACATGATCCTGGCACAGGGCGCTCTCGCCGGTGCGGTCGGCTTTGGCTTCGGAGTCGGGCTGGCGGTCTTTCTCTGCGAAGCGATTAATCGCAAGTCGCAATTGATTTCGTACGTGCCCTGGCAGGTGCTCGCCGGGACGGCGCTCGCAGTGTTTTCGATGGTTGCCGCCGCGAGCCTGGTCAGTGCTCAACGCGTCCTGCGGATGGACCCCGCACTCTCCTTCCGTGAATAAGAATCGGCATCGAAATTAGTCAAACAGTCTTCAACGGCAATTACTCAAATTCGGAACACAAAATCACATCATGATCACAACAACTCCAATACCCCTAGTGACCTGCCGCGGCGTTACGCGGACGTACGGCAGCGGCGAAGGAGCGACCACCGCTTTGCGCGGGGTCGATCTCGACGTGTTACCCGGCGAACTGACGTTGCTCGTCGGTCCCAGCGGTTGCGGCAAGACGACGTTAATCTCGATCATCGCCGGGATCTTGAAACCAACGGCCGGCTCCGTGAAGGCGGCCGATCAGAATTTGGGTTTCATGACGGAACGGTCACTGGCGGCGTTTCGCGCGCAGCACGTGGGCATCGTCTTTCAACAGTTCAACCTGATTCCAACTTTGACCGCCGCCGAGAACGTGGCCGTCCCGCTCACGATCAACCGTCGGCCGCCGAAGCCGTCGCGAACGGCGGTTCAGCACCTGTTGAATGAGATCGGATTGGGCGATCGCGGCGGCGCGTTTCCGTCGCAACTTTCCGGCGGGCAACAGCAGCGGCTCTCGATTGCCAGAGCAATCGTGCATCAGCCGCGGATCGTCGTTTGCGACGAACCGACGTCAGCTCTCGATCAGCAGACGGGGCGGAACGTCATGCAACTGCTCCGCGCTCATGCGGTGCAGCAGAACCGGGCGTTACTCGTCGTCACACACGATCAGCGGATCTTCGAGTTCGCCGACCGCGTCGTCCATCTCGAAGACGGTCGCGTGACGGGCGACGAGCGAATCCAACGCACGCCGGCCGGGAGTCTTCCTCAATCTGAATACGTCGCGCCATCACAAAGCCCCTGCCCGTAACGTCACATCAACCAGGATCACGACATGATCATTAAACTCGGATTACCTGTGGCCAGCCTTGTGCTGTTGGCGGCGTCGATCCTCTACGTCGCCGAGTCAGCAGAACAGGACATTCTTCAAGAACCGCCGGTGCAACCCTCCTCGTCGCCGTTCGTGCAGACGGTCTCTGCGGCCGGGCTTATTGAAGCACAGACTGAGAACATCGAGCTGGGGGCGCCTGTTTCCGGCGTTGTGACGGATGTCTTCGTAAAAGTCGGTCAGCGGGTCGACAAGTGGGACCCGCTCTTTCGGCTCGACGACCGGCAACTTCAATCGGAAGCGCAGACTCGCCGCGCTGATCGAGCCCGTGCTCGTGCGGATTATGAGCATCTCATCGCGGGTCCCCGCGTCGAAGAGATTGCGATCGCTGAAGCGGATCTGGCACGAGCAACGGCCCGGCTGCAGTACTTGAAAGACCAGTTGCAGCGCGTCGACCGGCTCTACAAAGAAAAGGTCGTCACAGAGCAGTCGCACATTCAGCAGCAAAAAGAAGCGGAGATGGCTGCCGCCGACGTCCAGCAGGCCGAGGCGAAGCTGGAATTGCTCCGCAACGGCGCGTCGGAAACTGAAAAAAGCCTGGCGGCGGCGGAAGTGCAGCGCGCAGAAGCGCGACTCAACGAAACGCTTGCAGCCCTCGAGCGGCTGACGGTAAGAGCTCGCGAATCGGCAACGATTTTGGAGATTAACGTACATCGCGGCGAATTTGTCGGTGCGCCGGCTCAACAGGCGTTGGTCGTCATGGGAAATGTCGACACCTTGCACGTCAGAGTCGACATCGACGAACTCGAAATCCCCCGGTTTCGCGCGGGGTCCGCCGCGAACGCCTTTCTCAAAGGACATCCGGATCGCGCATTCCCCTTACGTTTTGTCCGCGTCGAACAGCGCGTCATTCCGAAACGTTCACTCACCGGCTACGGCAATGAGCGAGTTGATACGCGCGTGTTGCAAGTCATCTACGCGCTCAACCCGGCCGCAGGCGAGCAATTGTTTGTCGGCCAGCAGGTCGATGTCTACGTCGACGCCGCACGGCCCGCGGCATCGCAGGATTCAAGAGAAGTCGAACACCAAGAACTCTGTGCAAATGGCAGAGATTAAGTTTTGAACATCACCAACTCAGCGACGAACCTTGGTTCGCGCACGATGATACACAGGTTTCACGAATGCAAGAGAATCTTTCCGAAATACAATCAGATCCCCGGCAGTGCTCCGAACTTGCCGGATTCGGCCTCGGCGACTCCGGTCGATCTGAGGTCAGCCGCCGACATGCAGCAGACCTTCACCATTCGCTGCCGTCGCTTGAAAGCGTCATGCATTGTCGTCCAAACAAGCAACCAGTTGTGTTCGTCTTCGCGGGACAGGGTTCACAGTGGTGGGGAATGGGACGCGAGCTCTTGCGGACGGAACCAAGATTCCACGAGTTCATTCAGACCTGTGACCGACTGTTTCACAAGTTCGGAGCGGATTGGTCTCTGCTCGACGAGTTTAGATGTGACGAATCGTGCAGCCGATTGGAAGAGACGTCCATCGCTCAGCCAGCGATCTTCGCCCTTCAAGCTGGTCTGGTGGAGTTGTGGAAGTCCTGGGGAATCGAGCCGGACGCTGTCATTGGCCACAGCATCGGCGAAGTCGCCGCCGCTTACGCTGCAGGAATGCTCTCACTCCATGAGGCCGCCCGGGTCGTGTTCCATCGCGGCCGCTGTATGGACGACGACCTGACCGGCGGCCGGTTGCTCGCCGCTGCAGTCTCTGAAGAGGAAGCACGGAACCTGTTGGCGGACAATTGCGGAACGCTCGAGTTGGCCGCGGTCAACGGGCCTGCGTCCGTGACATTTGCGGGAACGCCCGAGGAGTTGAAACAGTTGTCATCTCAACTGAGAGCCGCCAAAAAATGGCGAAAGATGTTGCCGATCCCCCACGCCTTTCACAGCGCAGCCATGGAGCCGTTGCGGGAGGGTTTGCTAACGGCTTTGGGGCCGATCTCGGTTCAGCCGGCCGAGATTCCGATGATTTCCACCGTCTCAGGTAATCCGGTTGCGGAAACTTCACTCGACGCCGATTACTGGTGGCAAAACATGCGTCAGCCGGTCCGGTTCGCCGACGCATGCCAGTGGGCGGTTCGCCGGGATTACCAGGTCTTTCTCGAAATCGGACCACACCCCGTACTGTCGGGTTGCATCACGCAGTGTGCCGGCGAGTGTGAGCTGGACGTCAGCCTGTTTCCCTCGCTGCGGAGGGACGATGAAGATTCCAACGTCATGCTCAACAGTGTGGCGGGCCTCTTCTCCTGCGGCGCGAGCATCCGACGGCATCGGCCGGGACAGCGATACCCAAATCGAACTCGCTCGACGCCTCACGTCGATACGATCGCGTCATTTGACGCAGCAATTCCCGGCCGCCGACGGTCACGTCTCAATGCATCGTCATCCAATGATCAGATCATCACAGCGCAAGAACTCTAAACGCGGATCGATCCCGATGAAGTCAACAACTGTGAACGACTCAAAAACCAAACACGATTGGCGTTGGTCCCTGTGGCAAATCTGGCAAGGGATGACCTTTAGCGTCTGGGTTCACTTGCTCTGGAGGAACCGTTTCGCCGTTTCGCCAATACGATGGGCACTTGCGGCATTCGCTACGCTTTGCAGCCTCTCGAATTCCCTGCTGATGTTGCTTTCCGAAGCACTTTTTGCCCGACGCGCCGCACGGACCCTCGTCAAGCCGCCGATCTTCATCATCGGTCACTGGCGAACCGGAACGACTCTATTGCACGAACTGCTCACGTTGGATGATCGCCACAGTTACCCGTCGACGTACGCGTGTCTTCAGCCGCATCACTTTGTACTGACTGCGTGGTGGGGGCGATTGCTCTGGCGCTGGATGCTCCCCGCTCGCCGTGCGATGGACGAGATGGACAACGGTCCGAATCGCCCCCAGGAAGATGAATTCGCCCTGTGCCACCTTGGCCTGCCGTCGCCGTATGCCTCGTTGGCATTCCCAAGACATCGCGGCGATGACCAAGCGTCGCTCGATTTGGAAACGCTGCCTCCCCGCCAGCGTCAACGCTGGAAAAAGGGGCTGATGTGGTTTCTCAAGCGGCTGACGCTGATGGACTCCCGCCGGCTGGTGCTCAAGTCACCGACCCACACGGCGCGAATCAAGACTCTCCTCGAACTGTTTCCAGACGCCCAATTCGTGCACATCGTCCGCGACCCGTTTGTTGTCTTTAGTTCCTCGATCCATACTTGGAAGACGTTGCGCCGCGCACAGAGCTTGCAAGTCAGCGCAGAGGACGACGAATTGGAAGAGTACGTCTTCAACAACTTCGAGACGATGTATCACGCGTTCGACCGCGATCGCCACCTGATCGACCCCGAAAACTTCATTGAAGTACGTTACGAAGATCTGATCGGCGACATGACCGTCGCGCTCCGCTCAATCTATGACCACCTGGAACTGGGAGAGTTCGAGGCGGTGTGCGGAAAACTCAAAGAGTTCGACGCCCGCAGCCGCAATTACCGCACGAATCGCTACGAGATCTCCGCTGACCTGCGGCAGCGGGTTTACAGGCGGTGGCGGCAGCATATTGATCGTTGGGGATATGCGCCGAAATCGGCTGGGTGCGTTGCCGAAGCGAAACACGCGCCGGTCGCCGCGGCAATCGGTTCGTAGCGAGTTGATCGTCGCTATGAACCGCTTAACCGGGATAAGTCGTCGCGGGATCTGTACGGCGTTTTGCATGCGAGGAAACGGGAAGGACGAAAAAAGCTAGGATTTTCTAACCAAAATTTTGACCGCAGAGGGGAAACGCTCTCTGCAGCGGAAATAGAGCGAGGGGAAAAGTATGAGTCGTTCAAGACGATGGGGTAGTCCGGTTCTGACGGTTGTGATCGTCGTTCAGGTGATGGCATTGACCACCCGACATGATGCCGCGGCAGCCGACCCGTCGGCGAAGCAACTACTGGGCCAGCTGGTACAAGCGCGTTCGGAGTTGGAATGGCCGGGCACCAATCTCGCGGAAGCTGCACGAGCTCTGGCCTCGGCGGACGAGGCATTCCGGTTCGTGAAAGACGGCGTCGCCTACGTCAGCTACCGCGGATCGTATGGCGGAGCGGCGGGAACACTCCGCACGCGGACGGGAAATTGCACCGATCAAAGCCTGTTGCTAGCCGCGCTGCTTCGCGAACTGGGCTATGACGTCCGTCTGGCGCGCGGTCCATGGCCCAAAAATGCTGCTCCGCACCGTTTGAGCGACCGCACGCGCAAACGTCCAGCGCTGCAGAAACTTTCGTCTACCTATCAATCATCCGCCACCGGCAAGAATCGGACTCACCGGCCAAGCGCCGGTGACAGAATGCAATCCGCTCGGCAGGAAGTCGAAGCCTCGCTCGACGTGATCGAAAGACTGATTGAGAAACAAGGCTTGGCGTCGAAATTCTACGACGATGAGAAGATACAGCAAATGCACCTCAATTTCCCTGACCGAGATTGGGTCTGGGTCCAGGCGCGACGAAACGGCGAAGATTGGGCCGATTTCGACCCGGTGTTCGCTTCTCAGCCGCGCCCCTCAAAGACAAAGCACGACTTTAAACCTTCGCCGGTCACCTTGACGGTGAGACTCGTTCATCACGACGACAAACAAGCAGCGAAGGAAATCCTGCAATGGAGCGGGCCGATCAGTGAAGTCTTGGGATTTGATATGTCACTCACCTTCCTGCCGGCGGATGCCAAACTCAAGTCGCTGCGCGAAGTGAACGACGCGTCCAAAATCACGGAATGGGCGCCGCTGCTGCGATTGGGTACGACCAAAATCGAAGGCGAAAAGTTTGCACCGCGCCGCGCCGCAAAAGCAGCTCCAAAACCGCCCGCCGGCGGAAACCTGTTTGGCGGCGGCCTCTTTGGCGGAGGTGGAAGCAAACCGCAGGCGCCGCCCGCCGCGACCGGCGGGAAACTGGTGCTGAAGTTCGACCTCAAGGGCCGCGACAGCAAGAGCTGGCGCTGGTCGCGTCATTTCTCTCGCGTCATGCATTCGTTCACGCCGGGATTCGACAACCACCGCTTAATCTCCATGCATCGCATCGGGATCAGTGTCGCCGCCGTTCCAACCGAGGTGGCACAAGCCCGCGTGCTGGACGAATTGATCGATCTCGTCCGGATGCGCCAGCTTCTCGACGGCGGAAAATCTCTCGCCGAATTCAGCTATCAGCGCGGCATCTCGTCGCAGACCGCCCGAGCCATCAATACTCTGCTTGCCACGACGATCGGTCTCTCTGGCGAGAACGTGGAAGTCGGCTGGATCGGCCCGACGGTCTTCATCGATTCCATGCAACTGGCCAAAGAGAAGCAGGGACTATTCTGCGATCGGCGATTCGATTTGCTCGCGCATACATTTCTCCCCTCGCGGGGCGCGACTCGCCGCGACCATCTCGCTTGGGGTCTGGCGATCTGCGCCGCCGAAGCGCAACTGCTCAATTCCACCAGCGTCAATCACAAATTGCTGAAATCCGCGCGCTCACTGCGGGTCACTGTCAAAGACGATTTGAAGGAGAAGCCCGATCGGGAAAATCCCGACATCCGCCTGGCAGTGCTGGGTAGCAACGGCGTCGTCATCCATGTCGACAAAGCCGCATCGGCCAGTTGGGGGATTTATCGAACGGGCGATTTGCTGGGCGTGCTGTCCGACACCGATCTGCGACGCCAGGCCAAGGGCGGATTCTCCCGGTCTCGCGCAGCGGGAATCGGTTACGGAGCGCTCGGTGGAGGTGCGTTAGCCAGCATGGGAGCCCCGTCCGCCTTACTGGTGGGAGGTCTGGTGTACTATCACATCAAACTTGCGGAGGCCTACAACAAGGCGGCGACCACGCTCGATTTCCTCGGCAATGCGATCGAGACCGGCGATACCAGTGCATTAACGAACAACGCCCGGCAAAACGACGCGGACTTTCGCGAATTCGCACAGTCGTGGGCCCGCAACCTCGGCGAGGGAGGTGCATCGGACTATGCCGGTTCGTTAGCAGAAGCGGGAGCCTCGCCGATTCCACGCGACGCCGGCAGTCTCGGTGCGGCCGGTCGGCGGCTGGCCAATGCGGGACCCGCGACAGCTCTCTCAGCAGGGTCCGGGCTTCCGGCGATTCCCGCCGGTCTCATCTCCGGCGTCTTAGACTACTTCACCGGTTCAAACAAATGATTCACGAGCCGGACGACGTTCCGGCTCAATTCAACAACGATTAAGCAGATTCAAAATCCGCGCACCACCTGTGCTCGGACACTCCAGGGGGGAAATTCAGAATGCGACAGGGGAATTATTGGAGTCGGCTAGTCGCCAAGATTGTTCACTGCGGCATCATGCTCGCCGTAGCGGCAAGCAGTGCCGTTGCGGCTGACGAGGACAAGCCGCAGAATCTGCTGCAATTGGATTCGGCGGCGATCGATCATTCAACCGCGTCCAAATCCGAAGCGTCGCAGCTCTCAGCGCTAACCGACGGAGATTCATCCACCGTGGTTGAACTGACGACGGCTGGGAACTCCCACATCGACGTAGTCTACGCGTTCAACAAATCGACAATCGCTCCCGAGAAAGTGACTGTCGAGTTGTCACCCCAGCAGGTCGAAACTAAGGCGGCTCCGCGCATTGAAATCCTGGCATCCTCGCTCTCGCCACACGCTGGTTTTCAATCGGTGCGCAAGTGCATGCTCAAGCCGGTCGCGGGAAAACAGGAATTCACGTTTCTGCCGGTCGGTGCGCGTTGGATTCTCATTCGAATCTTTCCAGCCGCCGGTGCGGACCAGGCTTCGATTGCGGAAATCAGCCTGCTCGGCCGGCTGGGACGCCCCGTGACGCGGTACGCCTTTGCCGAAGCCCCCGCCAAAGCTTTCAGCGTCCTGTCTCAGCTCAAGCATCTCGTCAAAGTGCAAATCACCAAGGACGAGGCCTCGCTGTTTGCCGACGCTCAGGACGGCAAGCTCGACGATTGGTCGTTTGCCGAGGCTGCGCTGCTGGCCTCCGGAGTGACCGACAAAGCACGGCGAAAAACGTACTTGGACCGTCTCAAAAAGATAGAGACTGGGGCGCGCAAAGCAATCGAACCGGGCAAGACCGACTACCAGCGCGGTGAACTGTTACTGAAGTATTTGCACGAACAGTCTTTGGCTGCGGGATACCGCGCGCTGCAGACCGATCTGTCGGTCGTGCTGGACGAAGGGACGTTCAATTGCGTTTCCTCGGCGGTGCTGTACAACGTAATCGGCCGCCGGCTGGGATTGGATCTGCGGGCGATCGAAGTCCCCGATCATGCGTTTTCGATACTCTACGTCGACACCAAACACGCCGATGTGGAGACTACCAATGCATCCGGTTTCAACCCGTCGCGAGATCCAGCGGTTCAGAAACAGCTCTTGGAGCAGACTGGTTTCCGCTACATCCCCGAGAAACATCCGGAACAGCGGCGCGAGGTCGGCGAGGCAGGCTTGGCGGCAATCATCTATTACAATCACGGCGTCAGTGCATCAAAGGACAAACGGTACGGCGAAGCACTGTTCGCGTACTTTCGCGCGCTCAGCCTGGATCCGGAGTTCTCGTCCGCCGTCAAAAACGTGCTTTCCGCCCTCGCCAATTGGAGCGTCGAGCTGGCGGATGCCAAGAGTTACGAACAAGCGCTCGAGGTGGTCAATGCGGGACTGAAACTGGCGCCGCGCGATGCCACGCTGATCAATAACCGCAAGGCAATCTGGGGTGAACGCGTTGAAGCGGCGATGGACGCGGGAGAAAACGACCGTGCCTTGGCGCTGCTCAAAGAGGCTCATCAGCAAGCGCCCGACGGAGATTTCCGCGCGATGCAATCCTGGGTCTACCTGCGCCCGGCGGAACAGTTGATCAAACAGTCCCAATGGGAACAGGCGTTGGCGCTTGCCGATACCGGGCGGGAAAAGGTCGAGCAGGATGCCCGCCAAGAAATCGACGACTGGCGGCGCGGTTTGTATCTCCGCTGGTCCAACGCCCAGTTGGATCAGAAACAATTTGCACAAGCGATGCAAACCTTGGAACGGGGCCTCGCCGCCGTTCCGGATGATCGTTCGATGATCAATAACTTGGGCTATGTGACACAAGAGTGGCTCAACGAAACGCTCGATGCGAAAGGTCCGCAGCAAGCCGAGGCGGTGTTAACCGCATTGCTGAAGAAACACGGCGACGTCGATTCCGTCAAGAATGCGGGAAACGATTTCGTGATTCGTTCCGTTAATCAGTTGCGGGACGACAAACAGTATTCCGATGCACTGCAGATGATCGCACAATACAAGTCGTTGCTCAGCAACGGTGACATCGCGATCAAGGTCACCCGAAATATTATCGACAGTTGGGCGGGAGACCTGATCAAACAGGGCAAATGGCAGCCGGCGCTCACCGTCTATGATGATGCGTTGAAACAGTTTCCGGCCGATTCTCATCTGACACACAATCTGCGCGTCACCTGGAACATGTGGGCGCAGCAACTTATGAAAGCAAAGAAGTGGAGTCAAGCGGCCGATGTGTACGCCGAGGCGATGGGCAAGCATCCCGACGGCGAGTTCGAAGCGCGTCTGGCGTACTTAACGCAGGAGTGGTCGGGCGCCGTTTTCAAGGACGAAGGGGAACAGGCCGCCGAAAAGGTGCTCAGTGATCTCGTCGAGCGGTTCTCCACCAGCGAAGAAGTCCGCGATGCCGCTGCCGGTCATCTGCAGAGAACCGCGCTGAAACGGGTCAAGGAGAAGCAGTACGAACAGGCGCTGAAGAGCGTCGAGCGCAGCCGTAAACTCTTCAAAGATGACCCACGGTGGACCAAAATCACGCACTACGTCTACGACAAGTGGTCGGACGACTTCATCTCCGCCGACAAATGGCCCGAGGCCACCGACATCTACACAAAGGCGCTCAAACGGTACCCGAAAGATTCCTATTTCACTAAGCAGGCGATCGCCACCTGGAACCAGTGGGCCGGTACCTACATCGATCAAAAGGACTGGCCCAAGGCAATCGAGGTCTACGAAGCGGGACTGAAGCTGCATCCCGATGCCGGCGTATTAAAGAACAACCTCAAATACTGCCAGCAGCAGTCAAAAAAATGACGCCGCTGCCTTTCAATCATTCAGGCAATGGCAGCAGGATCAAGTCGTTTTCGGAAAACGTCGCTTCACCCTCTTTGCCGTTGATGCGGTAGCGAACCTTAAGTTGCTTCACGGCTCCCGGCGCGGGGTCGCCGAAGCTGTCGTTATAATTTGACGACGAAAGGACGATCAGCGGCGAATCACTTGCGGTTTGTTGCAGGACCTTCGTGACGTCCTGTTGCACTTTGTTGGTCCCATATTCTGCTTTGACAATCTCCAAATCGACTTTTTCAAGTCCTGCCTGAGTGAGCAACTCACGCAATTCCTCACCCCGGCTCCCCAATTTTTGCGCGATGGCCAATGTGACCTGCGTTGCCTTCTTCTTCACGGCCGGCGTCTGCGCCGACTCGATTGCCAGCTTGAGAGTCTGTCGATGCGGATAACGCTGGAGCACATCCATTACCATTTCTTGCTCGGCGGGCCGGTCCGCCGCCTCGAGCGCTTTACGGCACATCTCAACCCGCTTGCGGATCGGGAGCTTGAATTGCCGCGCGATGCGGATATACCCGCGCAGTGCGCGAATCTGATACTTCTCCGCCGGCGCCGTCTTCGACAAATCCAGTAATACGGGAGCCGCGTCGGCGGTCATCCATTTACCCAGCAATTGGCTGCTGACATCTTGAAGCTGCGGGTCATCACTCCTGGCCGCAAGGCCGATGGTTTGTAATGCGTTGGTGCCGCCCACATCCCCCAGAATCTGCAGCAGCATTGTTCGCGTTGGAACGGAAGCGGAGTTCTTGATCGCCTCAGCGAGTTTGGCCGCACAGGCTTCACGATCGGGCATCCGGACGCAGGCCGTCTTGAGCGCCAGTCGCGCCGCCGGTGCATCTTCGGCGTGCTCGGGATTGATGGCCTGTGAAATCAACATCGGCAACTGTGCGAATCGAATCGTCTCGCCCAGCGCTCCCAGTGCTGCGGCTCGCACCGCGGGGTCGGAGTGCTTCAAGGCATCAAGCAGCTGAGGGCCGGCGTCAATTCGGCGTTTGCCGACGACGTCGATCAGCAATGGATATGCTCTCCCTTCGGCGTCGGGCAGCATCGCGGCAATTTTAGCGTCGGTCTCTTTGCCCGGCAGAACGCCCAACGCATCTCGGGCAGCCTGCGACAACTCGGCGTCCTCTTCGAGACCGATTGCTATCAACTCTGAGAGGCAGGAAGCATCTCCAACTTGTCCCAGTGCGCTGATCGCTGCGAGGCGAACTTGCTTGGGCCCTTTTTCGGCGGCTTTGACGACGGCAGGCAGGACGACGGTCTCCTCACGGTCGGCCATCGCCAACACAATCAGCGCGGCCCGCTGCGGCGCTGCGCGATCCAATTCCGCCGCCAGCGCTTGGTCGACCTCTCCGCCCGGAAACTCACGTGCCGTCCCGAGCGCCAATTGGAACATCCGTTTGTCAGGCGAGCGAAATTGCTCGACCAACATTGGGATTCCGTCGTTCTTTCGCGCCAATATTGCGCCCCGCGTCGCCTCCAGCATCCGCTGGTGGGGGACATCCGCATTTCGGACTTCATCATAGATCTCAATCGCTGTGTCCGAGTTTCCTTCAGCAAGGAATCGCTCCGCACACAGAATACACCCTTCGGCAACCGCGGAACGAACCTTGTCCGGAACGTCGCCCAGCGACCGCCGCAATTGATCAGCCGCGGCGGTTGTGCCGATGTGTCCGAACGCCACCGCGGCCGCCGCTGCCACGTCGTGATCCTTGTCGCTCAAACGTGCCGTCAACGCGTCGACCGCCCTCGCGTCCCGGCGGACGCCGATCGAATTGATCGTGCCCACCAGCAATTTGCCCTCCAGCGACTCGGTCGCTTTGCGTAGTGCTTCGTCCGCCTCGGTCCCCGGGATCGCTTCGAGTGCAATCCTCGCCCACGACGACAACTGCGGGTTCGGCAGCAGCTTTGCCAACTCGGGGACGGCGGCGCTGGAACCATGAATCGCCAGCTTTTTGCAGGCGATCGCTTTTTCCGCTGGCGGCGAATCGTTTCGCAGGATTTCCAGTTGCTGCGATTCAATCTGCGGCGAAGAGTTCGCGCCGTCTTTCGCCTGCAGCGGCAGCACAGCCATAGCAGAGAAGACGGCGAATAACACGAGGCAATTGAGATTTCGGTGCAAGTGCATAGTCTCGATCCAATAGGTCGGGCAGTCTTGAATTCTAGGAGTTCTGAATCGCGCGCTGGGCCTGTGCGGAGTACTGGGACCGCATTACAGCCGCCACGGCTCTCGCAGCGCTTCAGACCGCAATCGGTTCGCCGCTTCGTCGCCGATAAACTCGTGCTTCTGATTGTCGTATTTGACCTGCCGGTCCAGGTGCAGCGCGATGTTGGCTGCGTGACAGGCGATGTGCGCGTTGCAGGCCGCCTCGGCATTGCCTTTCGGCTGGCGGCGGGTCTTCACACAGTCCAGAAAATCGCGGACGTGGAACGTCGCCGGATATCCGCCGATCTCCTCGACCTTGCGGCCCGCCAGCAGTGCGGGTGAACTCAACACCAGTTTGCCGCTGTCACCCGCTTCAACCCAGCCCGATTCGCCTTCAAACCGGACCGGACAGGAGCCGAGCGGAATCCAACCCGTCTCCCGGAAGATCAATTCCACACCGTTATCATACCGCGCGACCAAGTAACCGTCCTTGGGAGCGTTGTATTCGACCGGCGGCGCACAGTCATCGACCGCCCATTGGCACAGATCGACGCAGTGCGAACCCCATTCGAGTACGCCGCCGCCGACCAGCCCGCCTCCTTTTTCAAAATTAAAACCGTCCAACAGCTTTTCATTGAACGGCCGCCAAGCGGCGGGACCGAGATACATATCCCAGTCGACGACCTCCTTGTCCGGTTCCGTCTCGGGAATCAGCCAGCCGCTCATCATGGCCTGCATCCCGGCCGGATGCGCAAAGACCTTTTTCAGCTTGCCGAGTTTCCCGGTGCGGGCCAACTCGCAGGCAAACGCAAAGTGCGGCAAGTTTCGCCGCTGCGTTCCCGCTTGAAATACCCGCCCCGTCCGCCGCATCGTCTCTTTGAGAATCAGGCTTTGGGAGATGTTTTTGGTAACGGGCTTTTCGCAATACATATCCTTGCCCGCCTTGGCAGCGGTCATCGCCGCAGTCGCATGCCAATTCGGCCCGGTGGCGATCAACACGGCGTCGATATCTTTTCGATCGAGCAAGTCGCGAAAATCGCGGTACATCGCGCACTTGTCCGTACCGTGATGGTCGTCGGCGATCTTCTTGATGCCCAGCCGTTGCTTCTGCTTGATGTCGCAGATCGCGGCGAATTGGACGTCGGGCTGTTCCAGAAAGCAGCTCAGGTCGTAGGTGCCCCGCCGCCCGATGCCGATGCCTCCCACCACGATTCGCTCACTGGGTGGGACGCTTCCGTTTAGGCCTAGGGCCGATGAGGGAACGATCATCGGCGCGACGGCCGCAGCGCCGGCGGCCGAAAGTGTCTTGGTCAAAAACCGTCGCCGGTTCAGTTGCCCGTTTTGTCTCGACATGACTGTGCTCCTGATCCTAAAAATCGCTCGGCCGCCGCGACTTCAGCAAAGGCGGCCTCCACGCGGAGGGTCTCTCCTCAGCATAACCGCGCAGCATAGTCGTGGCTATAGAACCACCGCAGGTTTTTGACGCATCTCAGGCCGGCGCGGGTGACGATAAGACCCGCTCAATGACTTCGCCTTCGGCGTCACTCAGCCGCTCCTCCCGCCCGTTGTGCAGATGGGTCAATTCGTAATGATCAAGACCGCAAAGATGCAAAATCGTGGCATGGAAATCGTTGACGTGGTGCGGTTCATCAACGGCTCGCAGCCCAACCTCGTCAGTGCCGCCAATCGTCTGTCCTCCTTTGACGCCGCCGCCCGCCAGCCAACCGCAGAATCCGAACGGATTATGATCCCGGCCCGTCTTTCCCTGCGACATCGGCGTCCGTCCAAACTCACCCACCCAGATGACCAGCGTGCTGTCCAACAATCCTCGCCGCCGCAAGTCTTTCAACAATCCGGCAATCGGCTGATCCGCTTCGCCCGCCATCCGCTTGTGGTTTTCTTCGATATCGCCGTGGGCATCCCAGGTGCGGTTGCCGGGGCCGCCGCCGTGGTACAGTTGCACAAACCGAACACCGCGCTCGACCAGCCGTCGGGCCAACAGGCAGCGACGGCCGAAATCTTCCGTCTGCGGCTGATCCAATCCATACAGCCGCTGAGTCTCCAAGGTTTCACCGGAGAGGTCGACAGTTTGCGGCGCGTGGCTCTGCATCCGAAACGCCAACTCAAACGACGCCCACCGCGCATCCAGTTCAGCATCAGCGGCGGAACGATTCAGGCCGTTGAGTTCATTGATCAAATCCAACGTCCGTCGTTGCTGCGCGGCCGTCCTGCCGGCCGGGCGGTCGAGATTCAATACCGGCGATTTTCCGGATCGCAACTGCGTCCCTTGATAGACGGGCGGCAGATAACCCGCGCTCCAGCAGGGGGGCCCGCCGGTCAGTGGACCCTCTGGATCGAGCATCACGACAAACGCGGGCAGATTTTCGCTGGCACTTCCCAGTCCGTACAACAGCCACGAACCAAGGCTGGGATGCCCCATCAATGTACGGCCCGAATTCATCTGGTACATCGCCGGGGCATGCACCACGCTGTCGCCATGCAAGGAACGAATCACCGCCAATTCGTCAGCGCACTGCCGCAGATGCGGAAACAGGTCCGAGATTTCAACACCCGCATCGCCGCACTTTTCAAACGTCCTGTGCGATCCGAGCAATAGCGATTCCTCGGTTGTCTGCTGGGTGAGCACTTTGCCGAAGCTCTCCGGCAAACGTTGCCCGTGCAGGTCGTTCAGTTTCGGCTTCGGGTCAAACGTCTCCATTTGACTCGGCCCGCCCGCCATGAACAGCATGATCACCGAAGTCGCCTGCTGTGCAAAATCGGGCTTCTTTGCGGCGAGCGGATTAACAGGTCGACGCGAGGCGGCACGGCTTTCGCGGAGCAAGCCCTCATCCGCCAACAGCGACGCCAACGCTGCGACGCCCAATCCCCGACCCGCTTGGCAGAGTGCTTCCCGGCGCGTCGCACTAAATTCGAGACGCGAGTCGGCCGAAATGTACCGGGAATTATGCATTGACGTTGCTTACTTCAAATAGAGAAATTCGTCCAAATTCAGAATCGCTAAACAGTAATCCGTCAAAGCCGCCCGCGACGCGCGTGGTAGTTGACGTTGTTCCGCCAAAAAACGGCGCGCGATCTTCTTTTCCTTGTCGGTCGGCGCGCGGGAAAATGCGAGTTGATAAGCCCGTTCGGTCAGGAGGTCGACGTCCGCAGATGCCGCCGATTTCGCCTGTGTCTCCTTGATAAGCCGCGCAGCGAACCTAGCCGCCTGAGCGTTCATGAACGGCCCGTTCAGCGTGGCCAAGGCCTGTCCCACGTGCGTGCTGTTTTGCCGCTGCGCACATGCGAGCAATGTGCCCGGGGCATCGAACGCCTCCAATAGCGGCGGCCGCACATTCCGCTTGACGAACAGATAAATCGTGCGGCGGTCATGCTCCGACGCGTCCGCCGTCGGCGTCCAATCCCCCTTATAGATTTGGTCGGTCACCTCTTTCGCCAGCGGAACAAACACACCTGGACCGCCCGCCTCGTGGTTCAAGGTTCCGGAAACGGCTAATACGGCATCCCGCAGCTGCCCGGCGTCCAATCGCCGCGGTAACATTCGTCCCCAGAGTTGATTTTCCGGATCGCTCCGCTGTGCCGCTTCGTTCACGGTCGATTGCCGATAAGTGGCCGAGTTAACGATCAATCGGTGCATTTCCTTCAGACTCCAGCCGCGGGCGACAAGTTCGCAA
Organism: Planctomycetales bacterium; assembly: GCA_028285345.1. GTDB lineage: Bacteria > Planctomycetota > Planctomycetia > Planctomycetales > Planctomycetaceae > Symmachiella. The sequence goes on along the minus strand of JANQPT010000003.1, from coordinate 208,796 downwards.
GCCAGCCAATCGAGCAATTCCGGATGCGACGGCAAGTCACCCATCACGCCGAAATCATCCGGCGTGGCCACCAAGCCGCGTCCGAAATGATGTTGCCACAGCCGGTTGACAATCACGCGACCAGTGAGCGGATTTCGGTCCGAGGCCATCCACCGTGCCAGCGCCGTCCGGCGAGTTTGTTGCGCGGGTGCGGAATTCTCGTCTCGCGCGTCGGCCGCCGGCGAATCCCACGTCAGTACGGCGGGGAATCGGGGCTGCACCTGTTGTAAATGCTTGCCCGGCATCCCGCGCTGCAGCACAAACGTGGCGGGAACCGTCCCCTCCTTTTCGGTGACGGCGCGAATGGCCGGCAGCGGTTTGGGCTTTTCCCGCTGATGGGATTCGAGCGACTTTTGGAGCGATTCGCGCCGGGTGCGTTCATCCGGATTGAGCGAGCGACGGATGTCATCCTCCGTGATCTCCAGTTTCTCAGCCGCAGTGGCGACCAGCGATTTCTGTGCTTCGTTTCGGTCTGAATCCTTCACGGCGAGCGCGCTGCGGACATTTTCCGGCAGTTCGGTCCGTCGCCGTTCGGCGATCCGTGCGCGCACCGCTTTGTCGAGATCAGCCAGTTCTTTTTCCTTCTCCTCCAAACTCTTCTTCCAAGCCGCGACCTCAAGGGCGTGCGCCTCTTGTTCCGGCTTCGATGCCAGCGGGATCTGCACCGGTTGGGTCGCCGCGAAGTGTGCTTGCAGGCTGAAGTATTCTGCCTGCGTGATGTCGTCGAACTTATGATCGTGGCACCGGGCGCAGCCGATCGTCAGTCCCAAAAATGCCGAACCGAGTGCGTCGGTCATTTCCACCAGCAACTCTTGACGGTTTTTCTCCTCGTCCTGATTACCCGCACTGAGGCGGAGCGGACCCAAACGGTGAAACCCCGTGGCTGCGACAGCGCCGTGGTCTTGCGGCCGGACTTCGTCGCCGGCGATCTGTTCCATCACAAATTCGTTGTACGGTTTGTCCTCGTTGAACGCGCGAATCACCCAATCGCGATACCTCCAGGCTTCCGTGCGGGGGTCGTCGTATTCATATCCGTCGCTGTCCGCGTAACGCACGACGTCCAACCAGTGCTGCGCCCAGCGTTCGCCATACCGGGGGCTGGCCAGCAAGCGATCCACAACTGTCAGATCGGCGTCGCGACTCGTGTCGCTGAGATACGCTTTAGCCTCTTCGGGTGTGGGCGGAAGTCCAATCAGATCAAACGTCACCCGCCGCAGCCACGCGATCCGCTTCGCCGGAGTTGCCGGCGAAAGTCCCGCTTGTTCAAGTCGAGCCAGTACAAACGCGTCAACCGGCGTCCGGACCCACTCACGATCGTCGACCGTCGGCAGCGCCGCGCGTCTTAGAGGGCGAAACGACCAATGTGTTGTCGAATCATCGTCGGCCGTAGCGCTGGCGAGTGCCGCCCACACGCAACAGCATCCCCAGATTAGCCGCGTCCAGAGACGAGCCGGCCGGTGCAGGCTGAGCCGATCGATGTTCTGCTGGTCGGTCCGCATGTGATTCCCAACGGGAAATAGCCGTGACGATACCGTGGCCAAGTGTTTTACAATTATCTCAATACTACATTCTCGCTCGCAACTCCACCATCACATCGGGGCCAGCGAGACAAAGCCGGGTGGCCGCGATTGCAACGCAATCGGGGTGCCACAGGCACACGAGGCCGCAATTTCACCGTCCCCTGTCCGGCGCGACAGCAACTGGAGCTCACGCAGCAATCAGGGCCACCCGTGCGGTCCGTCCACGACCCTCACATCCGGCAAAAAGGGGGCACAAGAACGGTCTTTTCCTGATCTCTCAAATCAATTATCGTCCCCGCCCAAACCGAGGGAGTTTCGGGATGCCGTCCATCACAATCAGATGAGCCGCGTCGCCGTCCGTTCACGTTCGATTCAGGTGCCCAGCGATCGCACGGTCTATTCTCGCTGCTTCGTCGGCGAGCCCAGTGCAATACCGCGCGGACCAGATATCTCAAACCATGCCGACACAACCTTCACTTTCCAAGCGGATGTTGCCTTGGGGGCTGATTGGGCTCGTGGTTGTCGCTGCGGGACTCTGGGCTGCTTCATTGCGCCGTCCGGTTGACCTGTCGCGACCCCTGGAAACAACCGGCGCGGTGCAAAGTTCGCTCCCGAACTCGCGGCCGGTCGAAGTGGGGGTGTTCAACATTCACGGATGCAAGGGGACGGATCGCAAGCGTGATCTGAAACGAGTGGCGGACTGCCTGCACGGGTTGGATATCGTCGCGCTGCATGAGGTGCGCGGCGGTTATGCCACCAATCAAGCCGACGAATTGGGCCGCAACTTGGAAATGGCCTCGCTGTTTGCCCCCACCGAATGGCGCTGGGGCCGCAATGACTTCGGCAACGGTCTGCTGACCAAGATTCGACTGGGCGGTATCCAGCAGATTCCGCTGGCGATGACCGAACATACCTATCGCAATGCCCTCCTCACGCGGTTTCAATACGGCGATCAAACTGTCCAGTTGCTCGTCGTCCATATCGATCTCCTTGCGGACCGCGATCGGCAATTCCAGGCCGTGGCCGACCTATTCTGCTCGCTGACCGCGCCGGCGATCTTGATGGGTGATCTAAATGTCGACGCGGACCATCCGGGACTTCGCGCGCTCTTGGCCAAGCCCGGGATCCACAACGCGCTCGCCGCAGCCCCCGCGAACAAGGGCGATTGGATTATCGCGAAAGGCATGACGGCCGTCTCGGCCCGCGTGGAGCCGAATGACGCCTCCGATCATCCCGTGATCCGGGCGTCGTTGGTATTGAACGATCCGTCGATGGCGGGCCGTTCAAGCCGGAAGGGTGTTCGTCGCTAAACGGAGTGAATATGAATTCAGAAACGCAACCGGAAACCTTACAACGCCGCGATTACCTGCTGTTGGCCGCGTTTTGCCTGATTCTATTCGGCCTCGCGATGTTCAGCGGACGCCCGCTCAGCATTCACGAGAGCGTTCTGCCGCAAAGTGCGCGGGAGATGTTTGCCGACGGCGATTGGATCGTTCCCAAACGCGGCGGAGCGCCTTGGATGGAGTCGCCGCCGCTGCCGCAGTGGGTCACCGTCAGCATCGCCCACCTGTTTGGACGCTGTGATACAGTTTGGGTCGTGCGGTTGGGGCCGACGCTCGTTGCAACCGGTGTTGCGTTGATGGTGGCCTGGATGGCGGCGCTCTTTTTCGGCCGCAGCATCGGACTGCTGAGCGGATTCATGATGGCGACTACCTGCCAATTCGTCCGCTATGCGTGGTTGGCTGAGGATGAAATCTACCTTTGCGGACTGGTCACCGCGGCCGTCGCGCTATTTGTCCGTTTGGAATTCGGCGCTTCGCGACCTGAAGCCGCAAGCGACAGCGTCGGCTTCTTTTCCAAACGTCCTCTCTTGGTGCTGGCACTTTTCGTCCTGCTGGGAATGACCAATTTGGCCAAGGGCCTTATCTTCGGCACAGCTATGGCCGTAATCCCCATCGGCGGGTTCTTGCTATGGAATGCGGACCTGAAGCGAATTCGGCGTTACGTTTGGTTTTGGGGATGGCTGGCATTTGCAATGGTCATGTTCGCCTGGCCGCTGGCAGCTTACTTGCGCTATCCCGATGTGATCGACGTCTGGAAGTTCGATTTGGGGGGGCGGCTTGACGGAAGTTATCAAGCCAGCCAGGAGCCGCTCTGGTACTACCCCATGAACTTATTGTGGATCCTGGCGCCCTGGACGTTGGTAGTTCCGGCCGGATTGTGGGCCACGCGAAACGCCGCCCTCCGCCAGCGATTCTCGGCCGAGCGCTTTCTGTGGTGTTGGGCGATTCTGGTCCCCCTCGTCTTCTCCTTTGCGCGAGGAAAACACCACCACTACTTGCTGCACGCCATTTCACCCTGGGTGATCCTCGGATCGGTCGGATTGATCCGCGTCCACGCAACGATGCTGTCCTGGCCGCGGCGGATGCACAATCCGTTCTGGAGCCTGCTGACCACCGCGGCGCCGATCATGGCGGTGATTTGGATCTTTCGCGACCGCCTGCCGGGAGGAGATCGCCTGCCGATGATCCTGATCGGACTCTGCCCGGTGATGACGGTTTTTCTCTCCTGGGCGATCATGCACTTCCGCCCGGAGCGAGCCGCCGCGACAGTCTTTGCCACGCTAGCCATCGCCTATGGTTTCGGACACTGGATCGCGGCAAACCATGTCGACACGCATCGCTTCGACGCCAAGTTCCTCACCGAAGTTCGCGAGCGGACCGACGGCGACGGGCCGGTCTTGGTCGACTTAAATGTCGAAGCGCTGCGCGGATTTATGCTGTTGTTCTATCTCGGCGACAACAGCGTGCCGCTGCACAACCTCAGTTTCGCCCGCGACGACCGGATTGCGGATCGCGAAGTCTACGTCCTCACCCGCGCGCGCAAACAGGAAGCACTGTCGGATTTCGGCAAGACTGAAATCGTCATGCAAAGTCCAAAAACCGGCCGCGAAACTTCACCCGCCGACCGCTTAACGCTGTTTCGCCTCGAGTACCGAGAACCGACACGCGGAGTCACCGCAGACGGCGTGCGAATCTCGCCGATGCAAGCCATGTACCGCGAAACCGGTCCGGTGTTGAGATAAGTTTGACCGCCGACAGCAACCGGGATTCCTATTCAGTGGCGGGACAAAGCCACACGTCCGTCGCTCGCGACCGCAAGCGGTCGGCTTGGTTTTGTGAAGAAATGATTTAGCCACGAATCGCACGAATCTTCACGAAAGCCGGCGGATCAATCGTGTGAATTCGTGCGATTCGTGGCGAGGTCTTTTGTCGGTTTTGGTTGCAGTGCGGCCGCGCCGGGTACTACGTGTCCCCCACCGATCCGTCGGGCCATTCCAACGTCCCGCGCGTTTTCTCAAACGGCCGCCCTGGACGCTTCTTGGCCGCTTCCTCATTGATGTCGATTCCCAGTCCCGGACCTGCTGGAAGCTCGGCGTATCCATCGGCGTATTTGATGTGGACTCCGCCGTACAGTTCTTCTTCCCAGTCGGCGTATTTGCGGGCCTGATTGAATTCATGAATCACGCAGTTCGTCGAGCTGGCATTAACATGCAAACCGGCCAACGTCATCACCGGGCTTTGAGCGTTGTGCAGGGAGACGTCAATAAAGTGCGCCTCAGCCATTGCGGCGATTTTCTTGCACTCGGTGATTCCGCCCGCATGGATCACGTCGGGATTGACATAGCTAACCAGATGCTTGTCGATCATCTCCTGTAGGCCGAACTTCATGAACTGGCTCTCGCCTTGGCAGAGCGGCACCTTGACGCGATCGGCCAGCCATTTCATTTTGCCAAGGTCCGACGTCAGCATCGGTTCTTCGACGAAGAACGGCCGTAACTCCTCGACTCGCGTGCAGAATTCCAGCGCCATCTCCGGCTTGAATTGTGTATGCGCGTCATAAAGCAAATCAAAATCGTCGCCAGCCGCGTCTCGCATCTCGCGAAACCGCTTTACTTCCGCCTTTACAACAAACGGCTGTTTGATCACTCCGCCGGCCGCGATGTTCGGGCCGGTTTTGACCGCGGTGAAGCCCATTTCCTTGGCCCGCTGCACCCCTTCGGCCGAACCGCCGCCGACGTAGAGTCGGATCTTTTTCTTCGCGGCGCCCCCCAGCAATTGATAAACCGGTACGTCCAACACCTTGCCCGCGATATCCCACAATGCGATGTCGACAGCGCTGACTGCGCTGTTGAGAATTGGCCCGCCCCGCCAGCGCGGCCCGCGGTACATCGCCTGCCAATGTTTCTCGATCTGCATGGGGTTTTTGCCGACGATGTACCGTTCGTGCTCCTTGATCGCAGCGATCATCGTCGCCGCCCGCCCGCGGAGCCCACCTTCGCCGACGCCGGTAACTCCGTGGTTCGTGTACAGCTTGACGAACACGTACGTCATCGAGCCGGTCCACACCGGAATTACTTTCAACTTCGTGACCTTCAAGTCACTGGGAATCTTGGCGTGAAGTTCCTGCGGAAACAGTGAACAGCCAACAGCCTGGGCGGCGCCGAACAGGCCGGCTTTCAGGAATGCTCTGCGGTGCATCGTGATCTCCTCGAAATGGATGTGCTCCAATGATCTTGCTGCGCGCGAATCGAAACGGACGGTCTGGAACGATACGTTCAACAGTATCACCGGCGCAGTCGAGATGCGAGCGACGATCGTTGCGCCGAAATGAAGCTTGCCGGAGCAATCCTCTGCAGCGGGCAATCCGCAACCGCCTCAGAACAATTCAGTCAGCGCGCTGCCGCCCCGCGCCACGGGAATGGGACGGTTGGTCCGGTCGTAGACCGGCATTTCCGGATCGATTCCCAGGCTGTGATAGATCGTGGCACAGATGTCGCTGATGTGCACCGGGCGATCTTTGATCCACGCCGCATCGGCATCCGACGCGCCGTAAGTCATTCCGCCGCGAATTCCGCCGCCGGCCAACAAGGCGGAATAGCAATGCGTCCAGTGGTCGCGGCCGGCGTCCTTGTTGGTCTTCGGCGTGCGGCCCATTTCGCCCATCACGACGACCAGCGTTTCATCCAGCATGCCGCAGTCGTCCAAATCCTCGATCAGCGCGGAATAGACGCGGTCAAAGTCAGGCAACAGCGAACGCCGCAGCATGTTGAAGTTGCGGCCGTGGGTGTCCCAAGCCGATTGCGCGACACCGAAGCGTTTGCCCATGTTGTCGTAGCTGACGTTGATAAATCGTGACCCCGCCTGCGCGAGCCGGCGGGCGAGCAACGTACTCGTGCCGAAGAGCGTGCGGCCATATCGGTCGCGCCGCTCGCTCGATTCTTGATGAAAATCAAACGCGCGGCGGATCGCCTTGGAGGTCAGCAATTCAAACGCCACGCCTTGCCGCTGATTGAATTGCCGCACGGACTGCGTATTTTCATGGTGCTGCAACTGATCATCAAATTGGTCCAGCAACCCGCGCCGGCGGGAGAGTCGGTCGAGCGTAATGCCGTCGCCGAGGTCCAGTTCGTTCAGCAACGGTTCGCCGAGCACCATCTGCGGATTCCAGTTTTCATCGGGAGGCTTCGCCACATGAGCTTTGCAAGTCGTCGAAAAGGGATCGTAGCGATGTCCCAGAAATCCCCCGTGCGGGCCGCCCTTAACCCGCCGTTCGCCCCATCCCAGCGCGCAGGGAAGAAACACATACGGCGGCACGAGAGTTCGCCGATGATTCAATTCGTCATACTGGGCAATCACCGAGCCCATACTGGGAGGATCGCTGGCTCGTGCTCCTTCGTCACGAAGGCCTTCATCGCGGCCCGTGTACATCGGCTGATTGTTATGGCACGGACCGTTGTGATAGACCGAGCGGACGACGCAGGTCTTATCCATCACCCGCGCGGTCATCGGCAACAGTTCGCAAACGTCGATCCCCGGCGCGCTGCTCGGTATCGGCGCGAAATCGCAACGGACTTCGGAGGAGGCCTCCGGCTTGAGGTCGTACATGTCCTGCGTCGGCGCGCCGCCCTGAAGATAGAGCAAGATCACACGTTTGGCCCGCGCCGGCGGTCCTGCGGAGTGACGTTGCTGCTCCAACGCGGCCAGCGCGGGAGTGCTGAAGAAGCCGCCCAACAGCGAGAGCGCGCCGACCTTAAGCGTTTCGCGCCGCGTAGGACCGCTGCATCCTCGCCGCTTACCACCCAGCACGGTAATCATCGGTTGCTCCTTCTTTGTGTGAAAACCGGCATCACGACCGGTTGCACGCGGAGGGACAGGCACGCTCACGCTGGCAATGCAGGCCGACTCTAGAAGCATCGACACGCATCTTATCCCATTCCGTCGAGGAAAACACGTGAAATCATCCCGGTCGCGTCCGGTAACATTTCAGCCCGTTTTACGCCTATTGAAATAGCGGAAGCGTAGAGGCCGCCGGGACCGGCAAACCCGATTCGCAACCGCTTTCTTGAATGGCGAATCGCGTTTCTCTGCATTCATTCGCATCTGAACGTTCGAGAATTTCCCCCCAAGGCTTTTATCACTGACGACAAGAAACCAACGCCGGCCATGACCAACTACCGCCTCCAACCGCTGCCCGGACAGAAACTCCGCACGCCCGGCCCGTTGAACGGGGCACAGCCGCGGCGGTCACAACCATTGCGGCCAACCATGCTTGCCCAGGCCGATCCGGAAAACCGTGACGAGTCGCAGCAAGCCAAAGCGCTCATGGATTCTGAAATCCAAAAACACAAGGCATCGGAGAAGCCGGTGCTCGCGGCGATTAACAAGTTCATCGACGAGGCGTTTCGCAGTGATGAAATTACAGCGGAAATGCTCAAGGGCAAATCTCCCGCCGAACAAAAACAGATTCGGATCACAACGGGGCTGGAGGAGGACGAATCCCCCATCGGCCCGCCGGCCAAGTATTTGAAGAAAGCACTGGAATCAGCTACCCACGCGCGGAAGCTGGACTCGCTCGACCCGGTCAATCGAAGCGCGCAATACTATTTTCACACCCGTTCGCGGGTCGCAGCCACGCCGGACGCATTGAAACCGTTCTCCATGATGGGAGGCGCTCTTTTCGCAGCCGTTTGGGACGGGGCAAAATGGGTGTTGCCCGAGCCGGTCGAGTCGTTCCTGATGCAAAAGGACAAGGACAAGCCGAATAGCCCGCCGGGAGGCTGGATCTGGGGTGTGCTCGGTGCAATGGACGGCTTATTGGATTTGAATAAGACGCCGGGAAAACCCCGTTACGCCAAAGAGACGCCGCAAGAAGCCTTGCAGCAAATCATTAAACCCCTGGCAGCCGCCTTGGTGAACTCCGGCCAAGTCAGGCTGTAAGCATTTGGAAACTCCCTTAGTACCTCACCCGCACGCCTGAAACCGACATGTGGGGTGCCATGTTCTCGCGGCGGTAAGGCACGAATTGCATTAACAATAGCGAGTCGGTCGCCGAGAAGATCTGCGACGTTTTCGTTCGTTGTTCTGCGGCGCCGGACGAGACCGACAAGATCTCCCAAGGGCGCTTGATAGAATCTCGTCGCGATCCAAGTGGAAGCGTGACGCGAATCGTCTGCTGAAATTGGCTCGGATTTACGGCTTCTGGAAACACATCTCGAACATCGAACGCGAGGAGCCCCGGCGTTACTTAGAGATGTTTTATAACCTGATGTATCGCCAGCTTGCCTCCGACTGGCACCGAGCAGCTCGACCAGGATGATCTGCTTGCGGAATCGACAGCTTGAGGCAGAGCCTCCTCAACTCAATCGATGGCACACTGTTGCGGACCGCGAAGCGTTCGACCCTCCCGTAATCGGGAGGGTGAAGTCTTGCCACGTTGGCGGCCTCAAGCTTTGGAATATTGTCGATTCAGATACTTGGCCGATTCGACGTTGCAGTCGCCGGCCGCCTGCAAGGCTGCGTCGACAGCGGGGCCGTTTTCGATTCTCTGCTTCGCTTCGGCCTCGTCGATCTTGTCGTATTGGTAGTCGACTAGCACCTTGAGCTGGTGGTCGAGCCCGCCCTCGTTGACGAGCGATACGGCCGTCTCATAATCTGCCTTGGTAAACCACGAGGTGTAGGTGGCGATGAGGGCCGGCAGCGCTAAGGCACCTAAGATCATGATGACCTTCATATTGGCTACCCGCTCAGGTGCGAGGACCTGCCCAGCTTCGGGTGCAAAAACGGTCTTCGCCGCGCCGAGCGCGGCGATGATGAACAAGATCGCCACGGCTCGCCCATACGCAGTGCCGACTGACTTCATGGACATGCCGATTGGAATGCCTTCGACGCCGTTCCACTTTTCTTTGGTAACGAAAAATGTCTCTTTGGGCACCAGCGGAAACCAGAAAATGTGGCCAAACTCGGTGGCAACGTGGCCGACGCCTTCGATTTCGTCGACTTTCCCGAACGTACGTGAGCCGTAAAACAAGTACATAATAAACTCCGTTAAGAATCGAAAGCCCGCTGAGGCACAACGCGCTAAAGTATTGGCCAAAAGTTGCGGTTGTCGAATCCTTTTCGACACATTTGCAGAAATCACGGCTGCGGAGGCAGGACGATGCGTCTTGATCCGGCTAGTCGGAATAGATGGGCTTACGGGTCTTCCAGTGGCTCCAATTGATGAGCGCGATTGTTTGCCAAAGCCGCTTGATTTGCGTTCTGGAGGTCGCCAGCCACTCTGTGTCGAGAAGTCCTCCTTCTCTAAAGTTTGAGTGTGCGTCGGGTCACTCTGGACACCTTACGGTGCTCTCGCTCGCGGACTGAGGCCCGACAGCTCGTACCGACTTACGCATCGACGAAGACCGTCATCGCGACCTAGACATTTGGGCCCGCACGATTTTGGTGCCTTCGGAATTGCAGCAGACGGCAAAGGAGCTGTTGCGGAGCGATCATCGCTAACATGTTTTCGCCGTCAGTTTTCGGCAGCGATTTTTGATTATTCTTCCTTTGCGGGTTAAAGTTACGCTTGTCATTGTTTTTGGACCGCGCGGTCCGTCATTGTTCTTGGACCGCAAGAGCACGCACACCTCTTCTGGAGTTTCGCCCAACTCGCATGTTCGCTCACTATATTGCAGAGGTCTTGACGATGGCTCTACATACATCAACCGTGTGTCGAGTTGCGATGCTGTCTACTACGGCACCACACTCGTCGGTATGCGCAATTACGAAAACCACACATCATACAACACGACAGTTACTCACAATACAGCCCCACCATCCGACTCCCCAGAATTACAGGTTTCAAATCCTGCGCTCCATCTGCGCCTCTCCAAAACACCTATTGCAGAACTCTGGTATGTCGCCACCAAGGCTAGGTTCTCGTTCGTAGTCACACTCCCAGCATACACTTCCATGATCCATACTGCTCACAAAGTCATGTATCGCCGCAACAAGGAATTCTGCATTCTCTCGTACTCCCTCTGTCTGTTCCTTGTCCTTCCAGCGTCGGGTAGTCTCGTCGAACTCCGGCGCGAGATAGGACCACACGAACGCGTCAGTGGACAGTTCAAAATAAAAAGTATTGTGCCCTCGCCCAGTTAGAATACAATTACAGGACAGCACTGGAACGTACACTGTGAAACGATCGATCCATTGCCTCAGCGCCCAAATTGGACGCAGTGTTGGGTCGCCAGGTAACCACACCATCGTGCTGCCCCAGAACCACCATTCGATTTCATGATTATCGAGTCCCTTCGCGGTTTCAGCAATTTGCAGTTCTTTGCCCGGTTGAATACATTTCTCAAGAAACTCTAATCGCTCGTCAGCCCACGCGAAACCGCTTTAGTCGTCCTGCATCATCGTATATGGCACGCGACCCAGCTCTGACTTCTCGCCTATAAGCAACTCAGCGGTCTCACCCCGCCTCCCAGGTCCCACGGGGCCCAACGGTGTGCCGAGAACAGCGCGCTCGTTCAATCCACGAATTGCATATTCAAATGAGTGAGCCTTGACAAGAGTGTTGTCAATGTGGTCCATAAACCTGACTGCGATGTCATACCCGTCGACTAGCTCACCCAGACGAAACATACAGCGAAATCTGTCACTTTTGCCCAAAATTGACCTCCTGCAACAGGACACTCCTGCCGATTCTAGAAACGGGATGCATTCAAGCGGTGATTACTCGTTGTGATCACAACTGTACCTTCACACACTTGAACACGGTTGCGTATAGGCGAAGCCATGCCGAGAAGACCGTGCACTAAACCCGTTAGGTGGCCGCTGTGGCGAATGATACAAGGACGTAGATCCATTACAAGTCGTGTCACTCTCCTACCTGGTGAGTCTTCACGGTAGCTGCACGGCATGGGCGTTTGTCATTCGAAGAACACGTCGCATCTGCATCACTCTTAAGCAAACCATCAAGGAAGCCGACGCGAAAAAAAGTTGAGGAGGCAATCGCGAGCGTCCAGCGACTGCGAGAAGCGTTAGAGCGAGCCGATATGGCGCAGCTGCGAGAATTCATGCAGCAGCCAATCGAGCAGATCGATCGGGGGTTCGAGATTAATCCTGGCCACAATCGAAACACCACACGCTTGGTCTCCGGCACCGTGAATCTGCGTGGGAATTTAGCTTCTCACTTGTCACTTTCGTGGTGACGAGTGAGCATGTGATTGCGGTACCGCGCGCGGCATGTTTCAGTCCCGAAAGCGGTACCAGCAACTCAGTCGCCCTTGGTCGCTTCCAGGGCCGCCAGAGCCGCGCGCCGAGCCTCCGCATGATCGACAATCGGCTCCGGGTAATCGATCCCCAGCTCAACACCGGCCGCATTCAGTTCCCCAGCCGGCGCGTTCCACGGCTCATGGATCCAGCGCGACGGCACCGCTTCGAGTTCCGGAACCCATCGACGCACGTATGCCCCGTCCGGATCAAATTTTTGACCCTGCGAAACAGGATTGAAAATGCGAAAGTAGGGTGCGGCGTCCGCCCCACAGCCGGAAATCCATTGCCAGCCCAGTGTGTTATTGGCTAAGTCGGCGTCGACGAGGGTATCCCAGAACCAGCGCGCCCCGGCACGCCACGATATCAGCAGATCCTTGGTCAGGAACGACCCCACGATCATCCTCACGCGATTGTGCATCCATCCGGTCGACCACAACTCACGCATGCCCGCATCGACGATGGGATAGCCTGTGCTCCCTGTTTGCCACGCCTTCAGTGCCGCCTCGTCTTCGACCCAAGGGAAGCGCGAGAACTGGCTCCGCAGCGGTTGGTCCGGTGTTTTTGGAAAGTGAAACAGCACGTGATGCGCAAACTCCCGCCAGCCCAGTTCGGCGCTGAATCGTTCCACGCTCTGCCCCTCGGTCGTTCGGCGATCGGTCCGACATTCCCGCTGGACAGCATGCCAGATCTGCCGAGGGCTGATTTCGCCGAAGTGCAAATGGGGCGAAAGTCGCGAGGTCCCCTGCAAATCGGGCCGATCCCGCCCCGCTTGATAGCCGGCGATCGCCTCCTGCAAAAAGACTTCCAGCCGTCGCTGGGCGCCGTCGAATCCAGGCTCCCACGCTTCTTGCAGACCGGCGTCCCAATCGATTCGCGGGTTCAATCCTAATTCGCCAACGGAGAGCGAATCGGGCCACTCTTGAGGCGCAGGAATTGCCACCGGCCCCGCCGTCGGCTCATCCGGTTCTCGATATGCCAGACAGGCCTTCCAAAACGGCGTGAAAACTTGATAAGGATTTCCCTGTTGTGTGCAAATGTCGGTCGGTTCGAACAGCAGGTTTCCCGGAAAGCTCCTGACCTCGACGCCCGGTTCTTCCAGCCTCATCTTGACTCGTTCGTCTTGGAAAATCAGTTCCGGCTCGTATCGCCGATTCCAATAGACCGAGTCGGCGGCATAATCTTGAGTCAGCCGCTGAAGTTGCTCAGCGGGATCCCCGCGTAGAATCACCAGTTGCGAGCCGAGATTCTGCAGATCGCGATTGAGACTGATCAGTGACCGGTGAAGCCACCACCGGCTAGCCGCCCCGGGCGCCCAAACGTCGTTTTTGACCGAATCATCTACAAACACCGGCACAACCGGATGTTCCCGCTCCACGGCGGCGCGCAGCGCGGCATTGTCTTCCAAACGCAAATCATTGCGAAACCAGACAATCGTGCCGGACATGATTGATTGGACCCCTCAGCAGTCTCTCTGAAGCACATCCGACGCGTGCTGCGCCTCTCAAGTTCACCATACATTAAAATTCAGCAAGCTGTCGGCCGTGCCCGACGACGTACGTGCATCGATGTTTTTCACTGAGAAAATCGTAGACATCATCCGCCGGAAAACCAATCACTCTGCGCCCTGAACAGCAAGTCGAACCGACGACTCACGCTGCCATCAACCGGGATCATATTGTTGGGTACGAATCGCCGACTCCGAAAGCGCGATCAACTCGGCAAACATTGCAGCCCAGTCAGGTTGCGTCTATGATGTCCACCGCGACGAATCGCTCGAATTGAGCTTAATCTGTAGCTTTATAACTAAAGAACATCACCAAAGCGGAGGTTCCAGCATGCAGCGCTTGGCTATGTTTTTGTTGGTAGTTGCCGGGATCACAGCTCCTCTGCTTGCGGAGCAGTGGCATCAGTTTCGCGGCCCCTCTGCAAACGGAGTTGCCGAAAACGATAAGTTGCCGCAAAGTTGGGGCGATCAGGAGAACCTACAGTGGAAGGTCGAGATCCCCGGTAAAGGCTGGTCGCAACCGGTCGTGTGGGGCGACAAGATCTTTGTCACGTCCGCCGTATTTATTGAGGGAGAAAAACCGCAACCGCGCCGCCGCGGACGCGGAAATCGCCCCCGCAACAATCAACGACGTGGCGGACGCAGGGGCGGCGGATACGGCCAGAAGGCCCCCCCCAAAGCGGTTTATCGCTGGGAAATCCATTGTCTGGATCAGAAAGACGGCAGCGAGATTTGGAAGGAGACCGTTTTTGAAGGCCGCCCGCGGGTCCCAACCCACGTGTCGAATACCTATGCATCCGAGACACCCGTAACCGACGGCGAGCGCGTTTTCGCCTACTTCGGAATGACTGGGCTGTACTGCTACGACATGGATGGCAAACAGCTCTGGAAGAAAGATCCGGGCACCTTTCCGATGCAGGCTGGCTGGGGAACGTCAAGCTCTCCGGCGCTGCATGGCGACCTGATCTTTCTGCAGATCGACAACGAAAAGGACTCGTTCCTCGTCGCCTACGATAAGAAATCGGGAGACGAACGCTGGCGCAGAAAACGCCAAGAGCGATCCAACTGGAGTTCACCGATCATCTGGAAAAACGAGGAACGCACAGAACTCATCACCGGAGGTCGCACAGTTCGCTCGTATAACCCTGAAGACGGCGATATCCTCTGGGAAATGCAGATGCCCGGCGGGCGCAGCGCCGCCTCGCCAGTCGCTAACGAGGAGATGTTGATCATTGGCACTGAAGAACGAAACCGGGGCGGCTATGATGACGGCGGTGGCACGCTCTTCGCCGTCAAGGCGGGTGCCTCCGGAGATATTACACCCAATTCCGGTGAAGACAGCAGTCAATGTCTCCTGTGGTCTCGGCCCAAGTCCGGTTTACAAGCCTCGTCGCCGTTGATCTATGACGGCTATGTCTACGTCCTTGCCCGCCGGTCTGGCATGGTCAATTGCTTTGATGCGAAGACGGGAAAGCCCGTCTACCAGCGAAAGCGCATCCCGGGAGCCCGCGCTTTCTGGGCTTCACCCTGGGCCTACGGCGGCAAGATCTTCTGTCTCGACGACAGCGGAACCACGCATGTGCTTAAATCCGGACCGAAGTTTGAGGTATTGGACACCAACGCCATCGACGAACAGTGCTGGGCGTCGCCGGCAATGACCGAAGATGCACTGTTGGTCCGCGGCGTCAGTCACCTGTATTCCATCAAGAAGTGAATTCCGCAGGCTCCCTCAATTGTCCGGATTCGCATCGCCTGTTGCGGGCTTGCGTTTCTGTGCCAACAGCCATTCATAGAGCTGTGGGTTGTTGTATGTCTCCGTCCACGAGTCGTGCTCCGCTTCGGGATAGATCGTGAGATTGGGCTCGCCCCCTCGTTTTTTCAATTCGTCGATCATCTCCTGTGATCGCGCGAGAGGGACGCCGGGGTCCTTGGCGCCGTGAAAGGCCCAGACCGGTAGGTGAGGGAACAGCTTGCACCAATGTTTTTCCCCGCCGCCGCAAATCGGCGCAATGGCGGCCAGCCGGTTTGGCGCGTAAGCCGCCAACCTCCAACTCCCAAACCCGCCCATGCTCAGCCCCGTGACGTAGATGCGGTCCGGATCAACCTTGTACCGTCGTTTGAGATCGTCCAGCAACGCGAGCAGTTCAATCGGCTCCCAGAACCGATCTTTCGCGCATTGAGGCGAAACCACGATAAAAGGAAACTGCTTGCCCGCAGCAATCAGCTTCGGCGGGCCATGCATTTTGACCAATTCCAGATCGTCGCCCCGTTCGCCCCCTCCATGCAAGAACAGCAACAACGGCCACGATTCCTGTTGTTCGTAGTCCTGCGGAATATACAGCAGGTAATTCATCTGCACACGGACCTGCGTGTTCAACTCCGATGCTCGCTGTTTGCTGGCCTTCGGGTTTGCTGCCGACAGATTTCCGCAGAAACTGATCATCAGAATTCCGGACACCCAAAAACTCGTGAATCTCATCCAATTTGCTCCCATCGCGTTGTCAATCTCTCGACGCTGCCGATACAAAGTCACGTCCCCTAATGGTCGGCCCGTCCATTGATGCCACGAATCCAGAATAGGCTGTACTCGAAGACGACGTCAATCAACCGAGCGAGACCCTTTCACAGCGTTGAGAGGGGATGATTGATTTTCCCGCATCGTCGCACTACTGTTCGGCTTTGGCTCACCGCAATGACTGGATTTGATTTCCTCCGTAGCTTTGGAATCGATTGATGCCCTATCCACAGTTCGACCGCCATGCCGTCAAGATGCTCCCGCTGTCGGAGCGCATTAACAAAACTGTAATCGAGCAGGACCATGTCCCGGTCGACAGCCCGCCGCGGCGGCTGTCCGAGACCGCGAAAAAAGTGATCGGACTAGCTGTTGAAGATATTGTGGCCGCCCGCCGGTCCGGAGCGCCGGTCATGCTGACGTTTGGTGCGCACACCATCAAAAACGGCATGGCACCGACGTTGATCCAACTGATGGAGCAGGGGTGGGTGACGCATCTGGCAACCAACGGAGCGGGCATCATCCACGACTGGGAATTCGCCTTTCAGGGGCAATCCAGCGAACATGTCGAGGAGAACGTCCGCCACGGCCAATTTGGGAATTGGCAAGAAACCGGATTCAATATCAACCTGGCGCTGAATGTCGGAGCCTATGAAGAGAGAGGCTACGGCGAAGCGGTCGGCGCCATGATCGAAAACGAGGGTCTGGATATCCCCGCAGCGTCGGCCCTGCACGCGGAAATTGTCGAGTCGGCCTCCTCCGATCCGCGGCGGGCGGCGCGGGCTGCGGATCTGTTGTCGATCGTCAACACGTTCAACCTCCCGGCGGGCCGAATGGACGTGCCGCATCCTTGGAAGCGGTTCAGCGTACAGGCGGCCGCGTTTCGATTGGGAATTCCACTCACCGGCCATCCCATGTTCGGGCACGACATCATCTACAACCATCCGATGAACTACGGCGCTAGTCTCGGCCGCGCCGCCGAACGAGACTTCCTCACGTTTGCCGAGAGCGTCAGCCGCCTTGAGGGCGGGGTCTATCTCTCCATTGGGTCGGCCGTCATGTCGCCGATGGTCTTCGAAAAATCGTTGTCGATTTCGCAGAATCTGGCAATCCAACAGGGAACGTTGATCGAGAATCACGCGATTTACGTCGTCGATCTTGCCGAATCACATTGGGATTGGACGCAGGGTGAGCCGCCGGAGGATAACCCCGACTACTACCTCCGCTACAACAAGAGTTTCAATCGCATGGGCGGGCGGATGCGATATCTCACCGCCGACAATCGCGATTTTCTGCTCCAGCTCTTCCAAACGCTCCCGAAATCTTGACCAGATCGGCGACGCGCTACAGCGGCGGCCGGTTAAACGACAAGTGGCACCAGCGGATTGACC
Organism: Planctomycetales bacterium; assembly: GCA_028285345.1. Classification (GTDB taxonomy): domain Bacteria; phylum Planctomycetota; class Planctomycetia; order Planctomycetales; family Planctomycetaceae; genus Symmachiella. Next base: position 191,229 of record JANQPT010000003.1, on the reverse strand, counting down.
GCCGGTGCCACGGAAGTGCGTCATCTCAAGCAAGTGCGACTTGCTGTTTAGAACCAGCCGATATCCAGCGGGTCTTTGAGCAACCAGTCGCGTCCGAATCCGCCGAACAAGAAGTCGCGGACTCCGTCGTCTTGCGAAGTCAGCACATTCTCCAATGCGTCGACGCGATCCGAGAAGCTGAGCGAACTCGTCCAAACATCCCGTGCATCTTCCAGGACGGTCCGATCGGCGCTGACAATCCCGGCGATCACAATGTCCTGGCCGCCGTTGCCAAACAGGGCGTCGCGGCCTGCACCACCAATCAGAATGTCCCGCCCGCGGCCGCCGAACAGCAGATCGCCGTTTTCGCCGCCCACGAGAATGTCATTCCCGCGTCCGCCGTCGAGAGTCAGTTTCACGTCGGGAGTCTCCTCGACGAACACGAAATCATCTCCGCCGCCGGCACGGAGATCCACTTTTTCAAAGTTGCCGAAGTAGATCGAAAGCCCGTCGACACCCACTTCCGTCGTCGCGATGGACATGTCGTTGGCCAATTCGGTCCCCTGCACGATCAAGCGGTCATAACCGCCGCCGCCATGCACTTCGATCGAGCCGCCAAATAGCTCGGCGACACTGTCGTCAATCGTGATGCGGTCGCTGCGCGACGTGCCGAATAGCGCCACAATCTCCGTATCGGCGATCGATTGCGACGCGAGCACCCGATTTCGCCGTCCGACGACTTGCAACTCATCATCGCGGACGCGGAGAGTGAACTTGGCGCCCTTGTAGCCTTCCTCAGCCCGGTAGGTGAAGACCTCTTCGCTGCGGAAGACTTCGTCCTGAATGTCGGTCAGGTCGGTGTTGCGGCGAATGATATCCGACAGCTGCGTGTTCTGAATCTCCCACAGCGCCTTCCCCTTGAAGACGTTCTCGTAGTAGAAGCGGTCGCCGTCCCGCAGCCGCGAAAACTGGTCGACGAGCACCGTGTGGATCAATTCGCCCAAACTGCCGCCGGCGACGTGGTCTTCCGAAACGGCGCCGGCAAACACGTCGATATTGTTGATGTCGCCGTCATAGGCCTGCATCAACGCATCCACCACAAACGGGTCGCTGGAGATCTCCGCGAAACTCGTCAACGGCTCCAACCCAAAGTCGATGCGGGTTTGGTTGTAGTCCGCAAGCCCATGGTCGCGCCCGCGCTGCAGATTGGTCGCGCCGAGATCAACCGCCGCCGGTGGGTCGAACAGCAAGTTCCGCACGCCGTCAATAATGAAATTATCCACCTCCTCAATCTGTTGGTCCGCGAGTCCCTGCAGATAGGCCTCGATGCCATATTGCGTGATCAGTTCCGGATTGAAGAACGCGTCTCCCAGCGATACTTCGCCGTTGATGACCGATGCGCCCAACACGTCGTCATCGTCGTCGACCGGTGTGCCGTCCGGATTGAGCACCAGCAGTTCATTTGGCAGCATTGTGTGCCCGACACGGTAAAGCGATGCGGAGAAGATATTCGCAATGCTCGCGTTGACCTCCTCCTGATATCCCCGGTAGCTCTCCAACTGGTCTGGGCCGAGCAAGGCCGGGATAAATTCGTTATACGTGATCGACTGGATCTCTGCCGAGACGATCGCACGGGCCAACTGGTAGACGTACTCGTCGACCTCCGGCCGCGCCAGATCGTCGGCATCGAGGTGCAGCTTGTCAGCGATACGCTGCGCCTGATAGTTGTGCTCCCGAACGAACAACGTGTGCATCGAGGTGAGCCCTGGTTGTTCATTGGCGCGGACATCGCCCGCGACAAACAAATCGTCCGGCGTCAGCGGCACGCCAGTCCCCGTGGTCGGCGGAGAGGCGTTTTCAATAAACTCGCCGTTGACCTCGAAATTGAACGGCAAGAATTCGCCGCTCCCATCGCTGACGTTGGTCGTCCCGTCGCTGGTGAGCAGCAGCCCGCCGTGGCCGGCCCGCAGGCTAGCCGCCCGTTCCTCGCTCGACCCATAGACGTTCGACGCGTCGATGTACGACGAGATTTGATTGATCTGTTGGGCGATGCCCTCGTCGTCGAATTCAAAACGCGAACGCAATTGGGGGATGATCGTCCCGGCCGGCAATTCACTCTCGGTGCCGTCGTTCGGGACCAAGAAGCTGATATTCTCCCCGTCCAAGTCGGCTGCTCCAACAGGAGCGAAGTCCTCGGTGAGGTCCATATCGTGATCGAGAAACTGTCCCCACTGAAAGACAAAGCTCGTCAGACCACGATCGTTCAGAATCGACGCGTCCTGATCGAACAGCAGATTACTCACGGTACGCGGGTTGATTGTGTCGCCGTTGGAATCGACTCGTTCGGCAAGTGCCGGAAACTCTCCTTCCATCCCCGCGCCGTATTCGACCGTGGTCAAACGCAGCAATTGCGTATTTGCCGCTCCCGAATCTTCGTTGTCGACATTGTTTCCTGAACCGTCGAACGAACGAAACTCGACGTTGCCGGACAGCAGTAGTCGTGTCTCCAAGGATTCGATTTTTCGATTCGAGTTTCCCATCTTCACGCACCTCTTTCCATTAGCAAGGATTGCTCAATTGTCGTGTAGCCCGCATGCTGCCCCAGTTTTGCAACATGTCACGACCGTTCCAATCTACACAGAGTCTTCCGCAGATTCCATGATTTGTAGGTAGAAACCCTTAGAAAACTTGCAAAACCCGCTCGTTGACTTCGACAATTCTGACCATCCCTGCTTCACCCTCCACAGCCGCTATCGGTCGCTTGACCCGCATTTCATCGCGGCGAGATAATGCGAGGCTCCTGATGCGGCACCATCGACTCGTTTGATTCCCAAAGGCTTCGTGATGCGCACATCCAAACCTAATCGTCCGCTCTTATGGGTGGCGGCGATTACACTAACGACTTTCACAGAATTGTGCGTGACAGCCGCCGAAGCGGTGCTCGTTCGCGATGGCTGCGCTGAGCACGTGCAATATGTTGGTGGAGCGTGGAAACAGGAGAAAGGCCGTCTCGTCGGACAGTCCGACCGTTCACGCTTGCTATCCAGCCAGCAGATCACCGGTACCAATTTCCACGTGCGCGCTCTGCTTACTTTGCCCAAACTCTCCCGGAGGAACCCGGAACTGGGCCTCGGCCGCTCTAGTTACTTGCAGCTGGACGCAAACGGCGGTCGATTCATTCTGGGTGGCCCGCTGTTCATCCCGAACGAACAGATGATCCGCTACACGATCGTCGGCAAGAACGACGGGCTCATCAAACCGGGCAAACCGTTCCTGCTGGAAGCGGTCGGCAAACAGGGCTCGGTCGAGTTCTTCATCGACGGCAAGTCAATCCATCGTCACAAGCTGCTGGGCGAGGATGTCGGCCCAGTTTCGCTGTTCCCCGGTACGGGAGAGTTATGGGTCTCGGAGTTCACGGTCGCGGCGGATTCGTTGCAGCCGTATGCGCCGGGAAATATCAATTCGTACGGCGCCGAATTGGACCCGCGTCTCACCTGGCGGCCGGAGTTGCGAAAAGCGAACTACGTCAAACTGGCCGACGGCGCGCTCGCCTATTTGTCGGGACGAAATCTGATGATCAGCCGCGATGGAGGACAAACCTGGGAGTCGCGACAGGGGCAGGTGCAGTCTGACCGCTACCCCAATGAATTCTCCTATTCCGGCGCGCTGCTGCTGAGGACCCGCGACAATGTACTGATTGCCGTGACCATCAACGCCAAAAACAGCGTGCACCTCAAGTGGGATGACGAGCAGCAGAAAGCCGTCGCCGGACGCCGGGAAGTCTGGACGTTAAGATCGACCGACGAGGGCCGCACGTGGAGCGACGTACAAATGATCTACGGCGGCTACTGCGGCGCGATGGTCAATTTGATTCAGACCAGCAACGGCAACGTCGTCGTTCCCGTGCAAGAGTTCTTGTTTGACCGCAACACGAACATCACGCGGACCTATGTTTCGAGTGACGACGGTAAAACCTGGCAGAAAGGCAACACGCTCGACATCGGCGACCTGGGGAACCACGCCGGCAACTTTGAACCGACGATCGCGCAACTCTCCGACGGACGCGTCATGATGTTGATGCGGACGAATCTGGATTACTTGTGGGCTGCGTACTCCGACGCGGAGGGACGATTCTTCCGCGAGACGCGCCCCAGCCGCTTCGATGCCAGCAGTTCGCCGGCGTTTCTCCATCAGCTTGACAGCGGGCGGTTGCTGCTCATCTGGAATCGTGTCGCCCCGGAAGGGCAGGCCGACTATCGGCGGCGCATCGGCAAATGGTCCGCCACGCCGGTCAGTTGGTGCCGCGAGGAGGTGTCGTTGTCGATCGGCGATCCTTCCGGAACCGAATGGACCGAGCCGGTCGTGATTGCCAAAAAACCGGGACTCTGGATGGCGTATCCCTACGTCTTTGAACCGCAACCCGGTACAGTTTGGCTGTTCGCCTCAGGCGGACTACGCGTTGAATTCAACGAACGCGATTTCCTCAAGCCGTGACAATTGCCAGTGCACGCTGAGAAAAACGATCGATCCCACATCCGCAGCACTACATTGGGAGAATTCTCATGGACCGATGTCTGTTGTCAACGCTGTTACTCGTTGCCGCCGCTGCTCCGTTGTGTGCTGACGATTGGCCGTCCTTTCGCGGACCAAACGGTGATGGTCTCTCGAAAGAATCATCGGCACCGGTTCAATGGAGCGCAACCGAAAATGTCGCTTGGAAGGCGGATCTCCCCCGACCCGGAAACGGCAGCCCAATCGTCGCCGCTGGCCGCGTGTTTGTGACCAGTGCGGAAGATGCGGAGGGCAAACAGCGAAGCCTGTATTGCTTCGACGCAAAAAACGGCGACAAGCTCTGGGTGCGGACCGTGAGCATCGATGAACAGATGCCGACCCATAAGACCAACCCCTACTGCGGATCAACACCGGCCAGCGACGGCAAACGTGTGGTCGTCTTTCACGGCTCGGCCGGGCTGTATTGCTATGACCTGGACGGAAACGAATTGTGGTCGCGCAATCTGGGCGAATTTCGCCACATGTGGGGCTATGCCGCCTCCCCATTTTTCTACCGCGACAGAATCATTCTGCACGCCGGTCCCGGCAAGAACGTCTTTCTAACCGCCATCAATCCCGCTAACGGCGACGAAATTTGGTCCACACCCGAGCCGGTCGAAGGCGACGGAAACCGCCGGGAGGACAAAAACCCAATGGGCTCGTGGTGCACGCCGGTCGTCACGTCGGTGAATGGCAAGGATCTAATCATCTGCATGATGCCAACACGCGTCAACGCGTACGATCCCGAATCGGGCGCCATCATCTGGTCCTGCAGCGGGATCCCTCATAGCCGCGGAAGTCTCGCCTACTCCTCACCTGTTATTGCCGACAATGTCTGTTTCGTCACCGGCGGCTACCGCGGCCCGACGATCGGAATCCGGCTCGGCGGCTCAAACGATGTCACCAAGACGCACCGACTCTACCGCAAGGAGAATAGCCCGCAGAGTATTGGCAGCGGGGTGGCGGTGGATGGATTCATCTACCGGCCCAACGCCGGGGCTCCGGCGATCCAATGTCTCGATCCACAGACCGGCAAAGTCCGCTGGAGCAATCGTGGAGTCGGCGCCAATTGGGGATCGATCGTCGGCGCCGGGGGCTTGCTGTACGTGACCAACCAGGACGGAACCACCCTGGTGTTCAAGCCGAATCCCGATAAGTACGAAGAAATTGCCCGCAACAAACTTGGCGACAATTGCAACGCCACACCTGCCATCTCCGGCGGCAAAATCTTCATTCGTACCGACGGCCACATGTTCTGTCTCGGTTCATAAGCTGAATTCTCTCGGAAAGCCGCAATTCATGGATGTCCATTTCACTGCAGATGAACCGCTGTATCAACTGGCCCTCGTTCTCGTCGCCGGCATCGTCGGCGGAGAACTGGTCGGTCGGATCGGCTTGCCGAAAGTGACCGGATGGATCTGCACCGGCATTTTGATACGGGCGCTGGAACCGCAGCACAGTGCCGTCAGTGGATTGACGTCCCAGGCCGTGAAGAGCTTCGACCAGTACATGAATTTCGTGCTGGGGTACATCGCGTTCACGGTTGGCGCGGCGCTGCACTTTGCGAGCCTGCGAAATGCCGGGAAACGGCTCGCATTGCTGTTGCTGGGCGAAGCAGTTGTTACGCCAACGGTTGTCGTATTGGCATTGTTCTTTGTCGGAGGGTTGATGGCGCCGGAACAGATGACATTTGACGTCTGCTTAATATTGGCTGCAATCGCGATCGCGGGCGCACCCGGCACAACAGTTCTCGTCGTCCAGGAAGCGCGGGCCAAAGGGATTCTCACCCGCACGCTCGTCGCCGCCGTCGCCTTGATCGATATGGTGGCGGTGGGCATTTTTGCCTTCGCGGCGTCGTATCTCGCCGACGGAGGCAGCGGCGTAACCGCGCTGCACACCGCCGGTCCTTCGGCGCTTGCTTCAGTCGCACGCGAATTCGGCTTCGCATTCTTCGTGGGGGCCGGCAGTGCGCTGTTTGCCTTGGGTCTGACGCGTACGGTCGTCGGACCCGCTTTCTTGGGACCGACGATGGTGGCCGTCATCTTGGGCGCGTGGGGCGGGGCGGTTGGCTGGGGCGCGTCCGGAATCCTGGCCTGCACGTTCGCCGGCATTGTCGTTTCCAATGTGCGGCACGATACCGTTCTCTCCACCGAAGCCTATCTTCACTCCATCGGGGGCGTCCTGTTCGCCGCATTCTATACGTTGGCCGGCATGAAACTCGATTTTAGTTTGGTGTTGGGAGCAGCAGGATTGGTCGCGCTCTATTTCATTGCGAGATTCCTCGGCAAGTACGCGGGGGCGTTTGCGGCAATGTCCATCGCGGGTGTCCCGACCCGTGTCCGCAACTATCTGGGATTGTCGCTGATCCCCCACGGCGGCGTGGCGGTGGGGTTGATTTTGCTGGTCCAGGCTTCGCCGGCGTTAAGCGGAATGTCCGAGACGGTCACCACCGTCGGTTTGGCTGCGCTGGCCGTCAATCAACTGGTCGGTCCCAGCGGAACGCGGTTTGCCCTCTCGCAGGCTGGAGAAACCGGCAAAGACATGCCGCGGTTGCTCGACTTCTTGGACGAACATCACATTTCCGTCAATATCTCCGGCTCCTCGAAACGAGAGGTGATTGAATCGTTGGTCGCGCAACTCTATACGACGAAGGTCAAGCCCTCGGTTCCGCAAGAGGAGTTTCTGCAGATCGTGCTGGAGCGTGAAGATCAGGAGACTACCTGCCTCGCGGAAGGCCTGATGATCCCGCACGCAATCCTGGATGACGGCGAAGAAATGACCGGCATGTTGGGCATCAGCTCGAAAGGTCTGAATCTCGGTGCCCCCGATGGACGTCCGGTGCACGCCGTGCTTTTGCTGGCAACGCCCAAGACGGACCGCAAACGCCATCTGGAAGTCCTCGCCGCCTTTGCCACGGCGATCACACGCGACGTCAACCTCCGCGAACAGTTGTACCACGCCCGCAGCGCCGCCCACGCATACAACATTCTGCACGCCGACGAAGCCGAGGACATCAACTACTTCCTCGAAGACGCCATGACCCGCGCGGGAGTGGCCGAAGACCGGGAGTGATCGGGCAGTCGTCGTTAGGCTGTGGGCAGTTCTGCTCCCTCTGCGCGCCTACTCCTCGTTCACTTGCCGTTCCAGCACCAGAAACTTGCCGTTTTCAGCCGCGGGTGGCCACTTGACGTACAACAGGTCGTCTTCGAATTGCAGCGGGACTTCCGCTGCTTCTTTGTGTCCCCGCTCCCGACCGTACCATCGCAGCCAGATGTATTGATTCTTCAAAAACCACTGGTGTTTCTTCACTTCTTCACCGTCGGGCAGAACGGATGTCACCCGACGATTGATGCCGAAGTCGATCTGCCTAAGCGGCAACTCTGTTTCGACAACCTCCGTACCGCCGACCTCATCGGTCATGCCGAGGACTTTCCACGTACCTTTCAATCGCTCAGTTTTTCTCCAGTAGGCGTCTGGACCGAACCGCAGGCGTCCGCGCTCTCCCGCCGATTTTTCCTGCAGATGGACACTCAACGCCGCAACCAGCACGATCACCCAAGGCATCACCGCGACGCCCGTCAGGTAGGGCCATCCCACATGCCAACCCGGGTCGCTGGCGGACGTCCGGGCGCCTGTGGGGACATCTGCACGTTCCGCAGGGGCGACGAAACTGACCAGCAGACAGGTCGCGGCAATCGCCGGGATCCAGACAATCAAGTGGCCCAACAGCCCTTGCCGAGTTGGGTATCCATCGAACATTTGTGCCGCACAGGTGCCCCACAGCAGCAACAGGACTAAGGCCGCACCCTTTCCGAAAGCGGACCGGGGCGCCCAACTCCGGTCCCCGCATCGGTAACGCCACAACAGCACTAGGAACGGAATCGTCAAAAAGACACCTAGCAGAAAATACCAGCCGCCGGTCGAGATGCCCAGGAACGGAAAAGGATCTGCATTTGGGCTAAGCTGCAACAGACGGGCAAGGTGACGGCGAAAATTGACCCACGACAAGGCGACGATCAGCACAAACACCGAGAACGTATCCGACGGGGCCGGGTCACAATCCTCGTCCGCCGGCGCAAGTCCGCCGCGCAACAGCCGCAGTGTTCCCAGTGCCAGGCACAATCCCATCAAGAACCCAAATGTGACCTCTGCGGTTCTCCATGCCGGAATATTCAAATTGGTGTTCGCGATCGGTCCCCACCGCAATTCCATCGCATTGTGGACAAAGACCGCCAGCACAAACGCCAACCCTCCACCCAAGCAGCCGTATAGAGAAAGTGTCAGCGCCGCCCAATTCTTGCGGCGAATCAGAGAGATGATCAGCACGATCAAGACGCCCAGCACGCCACCCCAACTCTCGCTGCGGTGCAGGGGCGCCAGACGTAGACCGCCGATTTTCGTCAGCAGCCCATAGCCCAACCACCACGCGACCGCGCCCCAAAAGAAGAGCGACGTCCCCTGGCGGTCGCGCGGAGCGACGATCCAGTACACGGCACTCGCTACCAACGTCAGCGTCGCCGCGAGCCATTTGCCGTCGTGAAGATGAATCGCCGTAAACGTGTAATACGTATCGCTCAATTGGGGATCGATGCGTAGATAAATGAACGCCAGCAAAAACACGCTGCTGACCGCCGCAAACGGGCGAATCAGGCATTCCAAATTTGAGCGCGATTCCGTCAATCCCAACCCAAGCACGGCCCCGCCACAGCCCGCCCACAGCGCGCCGAGGAAGAAGATCATTGCATAGCCGTACAGCACGTCCGGAAAGGAATCGGACAGCACGTAAAACGTCTGCTCCATGTAACTCAACGAGCCGCCCCACGCCCAGCCGACGGCGGCAAATAGACCGACCACTGCCGACCGGCGATGCCAATCAAGCCGTCCTGATGCGACGCACAGCATCAGACCCAAAAGTGCGCCAGGTACCATGGCGCCGTATTCGTGCCCCACCGTTCCGCGATAACCCCAGCCATACCCCATCGCCAGCGCAGCGAGCAGGCAATACAACATAGCCGTCCCGCCATATTCGGAGCGCTGGGGCGATTCGGAAGTGAACGACATGCTGGCGGATCCTCGGTTGCTTGTGAGACTCAGATTTCGAACAGTCGGTGCATTCTTTGTATGCTTCCCAAAGATCCAAGCTATCGCAAATTTAATCGGCGTTCAAACGCAGCCGCAGCGCGAGCGGGCAGAAACTCCTTTCCAAGCGCGGATTATTCTGGTTCCTCGGTCACTCCCAACCGACGGGCGCAGGGTACGACGCTGAAGCCCTGTACCAGCACCGATGTGACGACGATGAAGAACACCACGTCGAACACAGTTTGTGCATCGGTGATTCCGTAGGAGAGCGGAAATGTGGCCAGCACAATTGGGACCGAACCCCGCAGGCCCACCCAGGAGACGTACGCCAACTCATTGCGACGCGGGCGAAACGGCAAGAGGCAGATCAGGACGCTCACGGGACGGGCGACGAACATCAAAAACAGTGCCATTGCAATAGAGACACCCGCAACACTGACCAGCCGTGACGGCGTCACGAACAATCCCAGCGCGATAAACATCGCGATCTGTGCCAGCCAACTCAGTCCGTCGTGAAATCCAAGGACTGTATCGCGATTTGTAAAGTCGCGATTGCCGATTGCCACGCCCGTTGCATAGACCGCCAAGAAGCCATTTCCCCCGATTAGGTCCGAAAGTCCAAAGCTGATCAAACCCAAAGAGATGCCGAAGATTGGATACATTCCGGCCGCCGAAAGCCGTAGCCGATCAATGACCCACGCACCGGCAAATCCCAGCAGCACGCCCAGGACTCCTCCGAGAGCAAGCTCACCCAGGAGTTTCAGTCCAAGCCCTAGCAGCGTCGACGTTCCTTGAGTCATTGCACCCAAGATTGCCGTCGTCAGCAAGACTGCCATTGGGTCGTTGCTGCCCGATTCGAACTCCAGCAATGAGCGGATTTTTCTCGTCGGTTGCACAGGACTCGTCCGAAACACGGAGAATACGGCCGCCGCATCGGTCGAAGAAACGATGGCTGCCAGCAGCAGCGCTTCCAACCACGTGACTCCGCGCACGCCGATGTCGAAACTGGAGTACGTCCCCAACATCAGCCAGGCAAATCCGCCCAGCAACAGAGTCGTCGAAAGCACTCCCACGGTCGAAAGCAGAATCCCCGGTCCCAGCACGGGGCGGACCTCCGACCAGTTCGTATCGAGCCCTCCCGAAAACAAAATGACGAGCAGCGCGACGGTGCCGACCGATCGAGCGACGTCGGGTGAACTGAGAGCAATGTTCCCAATTCCCTCTGTCCCCGCCAACATCCCGAGCACAAGAAATAGCAGCAAGGAGGGGACGCCGAGCCGATCGGACAGCTTGCTGGCGACAACGGCCGACATCAGCAAAATTCCGGCGATCAACAGAGCAGGTTCGATGGAATACATGGTCGTCGTTTCAACTGGGGGAAGCTCTATGAGCGTCCTTGTGCGATCACGTTTAGGGCGACTGTTCGTGCGTTACCGCCGTCACATTTAGCACGGCGTCGAAGTTTTCCGATAGGTCGATGACCGCTTCCCAGTCGGTGGAGATGATGTCTTGAGCATGAGCAAGATTGTTCCTCAACCGTTCCAGGCGTTTTCCCACATCCTCGACGCTTCGCCGCGACTCGAATCGAGTCAGAGCGCGCAAGTGTTCATTCCGGGCGATAATTTGAAACTTATCCGCGAACTGCAGACAGTCGATCAGGTTCAGATTCTGATTGCGCCGCATCCGTTCCTCCAAGAGTTCTTCCGCTTTTTTCAGCCGCCCGTCCGACAGGAATTGTTTCCAGCCCCCCTCTTCCGCGATTTGTTCGATCATCCGCGTCATCCGCATTTCAATGAGCGTCACCATTCCGAACAGCCACATACGGACCGTTGGTTTCTGCAAATCGCTCCGGGTGACGATGCCTCCGACCCGCCCGAACACCATCACGAACAATCGCGGCTGCTCTTTGAGTCCCTGAATCACTTCGGCAATTGGAGTCGAATTGAGGATCACTTCGTGTGGACGAAACTTCTGCAAGTAGTCGGCACACGTCCCGCTGCCCAGTGCGGACCGCTCGATATATCCGGCGATCGTACCCTCGCGTCGTACTCCCAAGACTTCAAGATTGCGCGACGACATGAACTCGCAGGTCTCCTCTGCGCAGTCCGAATCGTTGCACGACATCAGCGATTCGGTGATGTCGTGCGCGGAAAAACTGCTGTGAAAGACCCGTCGCAAACTCTGCAGTGAAGAAGGGCTTAGAGACATCGTAGAGTACTCCTCAGCGGTATCGATACGGGCAAACGATGCAGTGGAAACTCAGCCTATCAGCTGCTCGTCTGTTTGACGGCTGAAGATAACGATCGGCGCAACTCGTCACGATTTGCAGAGCCACAGACCGTTCGCCGGTCCCGCCTAAGTATCTAGGGGTCACCTGCAAAATTCAATCAACCGCTCCGATGCCGAGACTTCGTTCAATGGCGGTGAATCTGCGGACAACCCAAGCTAGAATGACCGGCAGCGGGATTCGAATGATCAGAGTGTAACTTTCAGTCGCTCGATGACGGATCGTGGGCTTGTTTAGACTGCTCAGCAAGGTTTTCCAGATGAGATCGTTACCGGTTCTGGCACCAATCGCGCTCATGTTTTCCGTCCTGAATCCGCTGTTGGCACAGCAGACGTCATGGCCCGATCCGGTCGCCAACGACGTCGTGCCCTACGCGACGGGCGGCCTCTCGCACGGACCGCTGCTGGGTGCGGTCACGGACCACTCGATTCGCGTTTGGGTACGGACCCGCAAACCGACGAAGTTTACGGTCCTCTACGGCACGACTTTGCCGCTCGACGACAAGTCATCAAGTGTCTCCGGCATCGCGCGAAAGGCGACGGATCAGACCGGCGTTGTTGAACTGAACAAGCTCGCGCCGAATACGCGTTATTACTACGCGGTGAGCATCGACGGCGTGCTCCCCGACTTGCGGCCGGAAATCTCTGATCAATGGCCGTCGTTCCGAACGCTGCCCAATCAGACATCATTCGTCGATGCGGCCCACAATCCACGCGGGCTCTTCAACGTGAAGTTCGCTATCGGGCATTGCGCGTCGCAAGATCCCGACCGTAGCGGCGGCATGTATACCAGCACGCCGGCCTATGACATGATCCGTCGGCATCATGCGGACGAAGCAATGTTTGCGGTGGTCAACGGCGACGTGATCTACGAGGAGTTGCGCAACGGCAAACTGGACGGAGTCCGCGACAACTACAAGCTCTATTTTTCGCGCGGGCGATCGTTTGCGTCGCTGTTTCGTTCAATGCCGGCGCTGTTTACGTTTGATGATCACGACGTCGGCTGGGATATTCACGGGTGCGGACAAGTTGGTTTGGGAGCAGGCCGCCACTTGATACGCGATGTTGGCTTGCGGGCCTACGAGGAGTTTCTTTCATGGGCCAATTATCGCGGTCCGCAATCAGGCAGAATCCGGTTCGGCCGGGGCCGCGTCGAAGCGGGCGGCAACGTCTTGTTCGACCCGCAGGCAGATTTCACAACGCTCAATCCGTCGCAGGTCAGTACGATCCACTTAGGCAACTACACACGCAGCAAAAAACTCGGCCGGCGCAAATCGGCTCCGAAAAACGCCGGCGTTTACGGGCTGACCAAGGTCATTGATGCCACGCATCTGGAATTCACACCCAAGGCACGAGCCGACGAGTCGCTCCCGTACAGCATTGGCACGCATCACTACTACGACTGGAAGATCGCCAACTGTCACTTTTTTGCGCTCGATACCCGCGGGGAACGATCGAATCGCAACCCGAAAGATCGCGCCGATCCGAAACTGTTTATTTTGAGCGAGCCGCAAGAAAAATGGCTCCTCGACGGAGTGCGCAGTACCGATGCGGAGTTCGTTTTTCTGATCTCACCCGATCCATGGGTTATCTACCACACCGCCGCCCATGTCGGTGGCGACGACAAGGACGACAAGGGCGATGGGTTCCCGTCGTTCCTGGCGCAGCGCGAGCGTCTGATTGCCGCGCTGGACGCCCTCGACAAACCGGTGCTCATCTTTACCGGCGACGTTCACGCATCGGCATCGATCCGTATTACAGATAACATTTGGGAATTGATGTGCGGCCCGCTGGGATCGACCGGGCATCCATTGGCCACGATGGGGAATCCTCCCACCGGAGGCCGCTGGAGCAGTATGGGCCGTGATGTCACGATCCGCTGGGTCGCCGGTTTTCCGAACAACCTCCACTACGAAAAGATTCGCAACACGTACTACGGCATTGTGCAGGTCAACAACATTCTGAAAGTCGCCGCACCCGACGGCGGATACCAATATAGCGCCTATGCGCAGCCGCAAGTGGTCGTCCGCTGGCACGACGGATATACCGGTCGTTTGGTCTATGCCGAATCGATCACGACAGGAGATGTTCTACCACGCTGAGTTTTTCGGACTTCACAGCGAGTTTGCCGCAACACTCGCGCACAATCGGCGATAATCAAATGAGGAGCAATCGGCGCCCGTGTTCATCGGCATCGTCTCTGCTCGATATTCGATCAACAGCCGGCAGCTTATTCATGCGGCGCAAGTCCTGCAGTTCCAACGTCTTTCGGCTGAAACCACCGAATCATTTTCACGTCGATTTTGTACATCCAGGCCCCCAAGGAGATCTGCATGTCCAGTGAACTCTACACCAAGCTGCGAAGACTCGATCGGGGGATCGCGGCGGCCTACAAATCCGCCGTGGGGAGCAGTTACCGGGGCAGCATCAGCAAACGTGAAGCCCGAGTAATCTTCAATAAGGCCGTCGACAATGAGCGCATCAGCACAAAGGAAGCCAAAGCGCTGGTGCTGATCATCGACGATGCCCGCTTCGGCACCGACGCTAAGGAATACTTGATCAAGAAGCTCAAGACCAGCGCGGCCAAAGAAGCGCTCCGTGACGGGTCCGGTAAACTCTTGCTGGCATCTTCGGAGCTCGCAAAATTGAACAACGCGCTCAAACAATTCACGAATAAGATCAATTTCAAAAGTCCCGGATCCAACATCCGCTACACTCCGCGCGATTACTCGGTGATCAAGTATTTGATCAACGAGCATTGGTTGTTCGTGTATGAGCTCAAAGATTCCGGCCTGCACAAGCGGACCAAGACGGGCAAGGGCGTTTATTTCAGTTCGTCCGATGAGCTGTATCTCGTCGCCGGGCTGGGGAGCAAGAGCTACGCGTCAATGACCGTGCATGAAGTGACGCACGCCATTCAGGACTGGCGCGACATCCGCTCCAAGGTCAAGTACATCGAAGCTGACGCGTACGTAGCACAAGCGGTCGCCAACCACACGATGGGCAGGTCGATCAGCGAGGGAAACAAGCCGTGGCAAGTCGCCTATCACGGTGCGGGCAAGATGGTCTACGAGAACCGGGACGGATCGCGAAACCAGGCCTGGAAGGACGCCTACCAGGATCTCGTCCAAGCGGTCGAAGGCCACGGCCTCTACAGCCACAAACACAACAAACGGCGCAACTACCGCGAAAACAGCCCCGTGGTCGACGAACGCAAAGTCTACCGCATCATTCTTAGAAAACTCACCCGCAGGCGATAGCGCGGACGTTTTGAAAAGTTTGCGGGAGACTGTCCCGACCGTCGGTGCCGCTGGGACGGTGACTGATTTGCGTGCTCCCGTCACGCTGGTCTGCATAATCCCTACAATCGTTAAAGTTTGACGGGCCGGCTGGTCGATCCCCATCTCAATGTGTCCGAAACACTTTGTGGTCACTGCTGCGCGCGCACAACGATCGCGGTCTTATTCGATGTCATCTCGATTCTGCATCATCATTGCCATTTGCACTTTGGCAATCTCCTCTCCGCCTGCCGCCTGCGCCCAGCGTCGTGTCGGCGAGCCGCGCCATCGGCACGCCGAAGAGGTCTCTGCGGTTGAGCTCTTGGAGGAATTGGACCGCGCTGAACATCAGATCTCAGAACTGCGGCGGCGTGTCGAAATGCTTGAGCAACAGCAGGCCGATTCACCGGCCGCTGGAGTCGAGTCGGAAGGCGTCTTTCACCTCGACGGGTCGCATGAGCTCGACGATCCCGATCAGGAATCGCGGCGTTTTCAATTGACAAGTTTTTTCCGGCAGGGGGGAGCAGCCGACGATCTGTTCGATAGCTTCGGACCCGCCGATCCCGCTCTACTCGAATCGCCCGGACTCACGCAACAGTTCGAAGGCGAGGCGACAACCGATACAGGTCTGGGCCGCAACTTCTATCAATCGCCCGAGTTCAAAGAAGGGATCGTGATCCAAGGGATCGGGGCGGTGATGAAAATCGGCGGTTTCGTGAAGGCGGACTTGATCCACGATTTCAATCCGATCGATTCGACTGATCTGTTCGACCCCAGCACAATCCCAGTGGGGGCGCCGCCACGCGAAAACACACGATTTCACGCGCGAACGTCACGGCTCAGCTTCGACACCCGCTGGCCGACGGATAGAGGCACCGCACGGGCGTATATTGAGGGGGACTTTTTCAGCGAAGGTGATCGTTTTCGCCTGCGTCACGCCTATGGAGAGATCCGCGAACTCATCGTCGGACAAACCTGGACCACGTTCACGGACATGCGCTCGCTGCCCAATACGCTTGATTTCGAGGGTTCAGTCTCGGTAGTCACCCGCCGGCCGGCCCAGATCCGCTGGACTCAGCCCTTGCCCTTCGACGACGTCGCAGTCGCGATTGCCCTGGAGGATCCCCGCGTGATCGTCGATTTTCCCGAAGAATTCCGCGGCGAGACTCGTACCGAATCACCCGATTTTGTGTCGCACATCCGCTATTCGACCGAGCCGGTGCAACTGCAAGCGGCGATGGTGATTCGCAAGTTAGGATTTCAGCCCGAGGGAGAAAGCGTCCTTGCCGACACGGCATGGGGCTTTAACTTCACCGGTTACGTACAGCCAACCGACGACGATGCCGTGTACTATCAGGTGATGTTCGGCGACGGGATCGGCAGTTACCGCGGATTGCCGGATGCGGCCGCGCTGCTGGGAGGTCAGAGCGGGTTGCTGGGAACCTTCGCCTGGATGGTCGGCTATCGGCACCAGTGGACGGAAACCCTGTCTTCGACATTCACCTACAGCATCAACACCATCGACAACAAACAGCTGCAAGGCCCCGACGCCCTGCACGAGAACACGTACCTGGCGGCCAACTTGCTGTGGAATCCCGGTGACCGGCTGTTTCTGGGAATCGAATACCTCTTCGGCACCCGCGAAAACAACAACGGCCGCCGCGGGGAAGCGAACCGTATCCAAGCGAGCTTCGGCTTCTACTTGCCGTGAGCAATGGACTGCGACCACCTTTGGGCTTGGTCAAAACGCGACTCGACCAATTGCCGTGCCGCGTCAGTTCGTCTGCTGCATTCCGCGCGGACCAGTCGTGCCAACTCCCGCGCAAGCTTGGCCGACTTTCCGGAACCTTTGATGGTTTTCAATTTCGCAATCACCGCCGCCCGCACTGGCAGCTGGAGCAGCAATTGCAGCACGTGATGCACATCGCGCAGTCGTGCCGAGTCAGCCTCGTGTCAATCATTGAACCATAGGAATGCAGCGATTTCCAATCGATTTGCTGGGATATCGACGTCCTCCCTGAGATGGGTATGGGAATCTCGAATGGTAGAACAACCATGCACGGAAATTTCCCTCATCTCCTCCGAATTCTCCGCAACATTTCGTTTCAACGCACGATAATCCGAGTGACCGAGCGCTGGATTGTCACGGAAAAGTGACAATTCGACCGCAGGCCATGTTCCACCAACTCACCGCTTGCAAGACGCAGCCTGATCCCATTCAAGAGGTGACACAGACCGTCCATCTTCGCTGGATTGTGTTCGCCTTCGCCACCAGTTCTTTTTTTCAGGAACGACGTCATGTCTGGTAACAAATCCAACGAAGAGAAGAAACAGTCCAAAGAAGAGAAAAAAGCCGCCACGCAAACCTGCCGAAGCCTTCCCGCCGCGGCGAAACGGACCGTCGCTCTCGCCATCAAGATTCCCGGGGCAGCGCACTCTTCGGTGACGAAAGTCCTGGAAGACAGAGAGCTGCAGCTCGCCGTCGCCAACGAACTCAAAAAGGCCGGCGAGAAACTGATGAAGGAGCAGGCCGAAAGCAAAGGCAAAGGCATCTCCATGGGGGCGTCGCTGCAAAAGGTCGGCGCCGCGGCTCAAAAGAAGCTGCAGGAACCGGTCGTCAAGGAATTGAAGAAGACCGAAGAGTACAAGAAATTGGAAAAGGGATTGGCGGAGTTCAAGTGTGCGTTCGACAACACTCCGGTCGGCGCATTCGTCAACGAAAACAAGATGTTACTGATCATTGTGGGTGCCGTTGGAGCGATCGGCGGCGGAGTCGCCATGTATTACACGCGATCCGGCGATGTTCCGGCCAAAGCCTATAGCTTGTTGCCGTTTCTGACGCCCATCAAGCTGGGATCGGTCGAGTTAAATGCCAGCGGTGTCAAATTCAAACCCTCCGAGCGTCAGTTCGAAGCCACGATAGGTGCTAAGGGAGAATGGACCGGCGTCAAAGCCAACCTTGAGCTGAGTGCGGCGTTCAAAAACGACAAGCTGGTCGGCGGCGGAGCAAAAGCGGGCGTGTCGTTGGCTCTGAACCCGCGCACGACGGGATTTATCAGCGGCAGCGGATCTTGGAAACAGGGTAAAGACAACAATCCCGACACGGCGAAAGGTCGTGCGGACCTGGGCGTGAAACGCAAGGTCTCCAAACGGGTGAACCTTCAAATGCAACTCTACGGCGAACTGGATCAAAATGACAAAAACCGCAAGACCCAAGTCGGCGTCGGAGGAAAGCTCAAAGTCGCCGAACCGATCGGATCGCAAAGCAGTCTGTCACTCGACCTTAGTCTCGGCACAGGACACTATCAGTCCCGCGTCGGATCAGGCTACGGCGCCCGGCAGAACGATCATCGCGTCAACGTCGGCGTCACGTTTCTGTTCCCATAGAGTACCCCAAGTCACAGGTCGAAACGCTGTCGACAACCATTCTCCGACAAGCGACCGCCCGTTGCTTCTCTTGGCCTCATCGGCAAACTCCGAATTGACGATGGCTGCCTGGGGTCGAGCAAAGCGAGTCCCCAGTTAGTGAACCTGGGGGCGGACTATCGTCCGACCCCAGGCACCCTTAAACGTCTCTTTCGACAAAGCACTATTCTGCCAAGCGGTCCAGATGTTGCATTGTTCGGGAAAGCAGCAGTGAATAGTAGCTCCGAAAATTCTCGCGGGTGACCGGCAGGGCCTCATCCACATCAGCGGGATTTCCTTCGAGCACTTCTCCATTGGGGCGGATCGTGTGGCCCATTGTCCACATATAGCGAACAATCGGCTTGCCGCTGATGGGAAACTGAAGCGTTTCCTCCCATTCCCAGGTGTTGCTAAACCCGCCTGTCGGCATGCCGATCGAGTAGGCCAACCGATTGTCACGCATGATCGCGGCGAATTGGTCGAGATGCGAGCCGCCGTACGGTCCAAACCAGCAGACCAGCGGACCGCTAAAATGGACCGCGGCGGGACGAATGACGCCGTCGGACCACTTCGGCAAGTGCGCGGATTTGAACGGCACATTGTTGGTGTACCTCTGACCCGCGCGGACGGCGTTCATCACATCGTGCTCCAGCCAGTCGACCAGCCAGCGGCCGCCGTCAGTTGTTTCACTCACGCCGCGATCCAGCGCACCGGTCTTGCGGACCTCTTTGATCTTTTCCTCGATGAATCGAGGCGTCACATCGCTGATCCGCAGGTTCCCGAACGTCGTCTTAAACGGCTTCGGCGTCAGCCGCTGAATCGCATAGGCGCCCTTGGAGCCCCCTCTGGAACGGGTGCCGTCGATAATCAGCGCATGGTCCAGCAGTTCATGCTTCTCCGCGTATGTCATCAGCCGGTCCATGTCTTCGACGAGCGTCGCACCGAATTGATGCCAAGTGAGAATCAGAATCTGCCGGTCTCCCTCGGAGACGTAGAGGTCGAACGTCCCCGTTTCCAACAGTCGGCGAAATCCGTCATACTGCCGCCGATCGTGCTCATTCCAGTCAATCTCAGATGGCGCCAAGTAGGGCAGTGTGATCCGGTACGTCGATCCATCGCGACGCTCCAAGTCATACGTAACATCGTCGCGATAAAGACTGGGCGGCAATTGGGCATCGTCAACTGTAGCGCTCAACGCAAACTGGTGCCAGCGTCCGTTGATCGACGAGTAACGCAGATACGGTTCGATGTTTTTAAGGTGTTCGTCTGCAGGAGTGCCGTTGATCGCCAATAAGCGGTCGCCAATTTGCGGGACGTTGCCGCCGCTAAGCTCATTGATACGTTTGCCGAAATCGCTCACAAACAGGAAGTACGAATCCGCAGTTCCGTAGTCGACCGCAAACCGCAGTGGCGCGCTCCGCACGGGGTTCTTTTGCAGCCCATGCTCCGCGTCGTAGCGATACAGACCCGCGTCATGTTCCAACTGTAGCCCGCCGGACACTAAGGCGAGCCGCAAGTGGCGGTCTTTACGGGCGTTGCTGAGTTTTGCCAGTGCATAGTAGAGCTTGGTGTCGCTGTCCGCGTTGATCAATTCTTCACGCAAGCCGAGCATCTGACGTTTGATGTCGAGCTTCAGTTTGCGATTTTTGACGTCGGAAAACGCCTCCCGTTCGAGCGTCTTCGTCAACAGATACGAGAACAACAATTCGCGATCTTCGCGGCTGCCCGGATCGGCGACGGCCCTGCCTGAAGGAAATGACGCAGTCACGGCGAGTATCCAAAAACACAATACGAGTCGTTGTGGACGAAAACAGTGCATGTCGGTCCGGTTCAATGCAATCCCTGAGCCAGCCGGTCGATCCCGGCTCGCAGTTCAGTCCAAGATTTGACACACGTGATTCGCAAATAGCCTTCTCCCGCCGCACCGAACGCCGAACCGGGAACCACCGCCACGTGGTTTTCTTCCAGCAGCCTTCGAGCAAGTTGTTCGGAGTCACTCGCAAGCTGCCGGACATCGGCCCATGCGTAAAATCCACCTTCCGGGCGCGCACAACACACGCGAGGCAGTTCGTTCAAGGCGTCGCAGACAAACGCACAGCGCCGCTGCCAATCAGCCCAAAGTTCCGTGAGTTCCTCCGGCGGCTCGTCATGCAATGCGGCGGCGGCTCCCGCTTGAGTAAACGAACCCGCGCAGGTCATCAGGTGCTGTTGCATCGTCACCATCGCCTCGATCACTGCGGGAGCCGCTGTCGCAAATCCGATCCGCCAGCCGCCCATCGAAAACGATTTGGTCAGCCCCATCAACGTGACCGTCCGCGCAGCCATCCCCGGCAACGACGCGATCGAAATGTGCCGGCGCCCGTTCCACGCCATCCGTTCGTAGACTTCATCCGCGATGACGGTCAAGTCGTGCTCGGTGGCCAACTCGGCGATGCACTCCAAGCCCGTCCGACTGTGGACCGTTCCGGTGGGATTCTGAGGGGAGCTGTAGAGAATTGCTCTCGTCCGTGGTGTGACGGCTTGCTTTAGTTCCGTGACAGTCCAACGAAAGTCGTTCTCTCGCCGCAGCGGAACGGGAACCGGCACTCCGCCCAAAATGCGAATCGTTTCGGCATGGCTCACAAAACCGGGATCCTCAACGATCACTGCGTCCCCCGGATTGATGACCGCCAGCAGCGCCAGCATCAACCCCTGTTTGCAACCAAGTGTAGCGATGATCGCTGTATCGGGATCCGCGTCGATTCCGTTTTCGCGGGCCAATTTTCGGGAGATGGCTTCACGGTAGCCACGTGTTCCCCGGGCCGCAGTCTGATGCGTATCGCCCGACTCCAATGCCTTCACCGCCGCCTGCACGATTGGGGCGGGCGTCGACTCCGCTGCGCGTCCCGCGGTCAGATCTACGACGTCGACACCATCGGCGCGCAGCCTGCGGACCATGTCCGCGAGACCCACCGTCTGTGACGGCCGAACCTGGCCAATCCTATTTGCGAGTTGCGGCATGCCGATCAACGAGAATGGTTCCAAAAAAATGAGTCCGCCGCCGACGAATAGACATGAATGCGGGCCGGAAAACTGAGTATACCGCACTAAAGTCAGGCGTGAGAACTACAAACGAAACCACAAGACATTGAATCCGCGTTGTCGGCGGGATACGCTGAACGAAGTTCATCGGCCGATGTTGTCGCTCCATTTAAAATCCCCTGGTTCCCAAGCTCCAGTTTGGGAACCAACTCTCTCGAAGCTCCGCTTCGAAAGCGTTGATCGACGCTTTCTACGAAGATGCAGTTCTAAAATCCGCCGGCGAAGCAGAGCTTCGCGAATCTGCGTCTCCAAGCTGAAGCTTGGAAACGTGACTGGAAACCAATCTAGCTGCAGCGTCTCATGCCCAAACCCTCCATCACCGCACAACGCATGGCCCTGCATCGCGCCGTGCATCTGATCCAGGATCAGCCGCCGTTTATTCTGCGGGATGACTTCGCGCTGAAACTCTCCGGTGTGACGGAGGATTCCTGGTTCGGCGTCGACAAGCCTGTGCACCGCACGCCCGACCGCATCCAAACGCGGGCGATCTCGGTATACCGCGCACGATTTGTCGAGGATCTGGTGCTCGATGCGGCGGCCAGCGGCCCCCTGCAGTACGTGATCCTGGGCGCCGGCCTTGATTCGTTTTCGCTCCGAACACCGGACTCGGCAAACGAGATTGAGATCTTCGAGGTCGATCACCCGCGCATGCAACTGTGGAAGCGGCAACGCCTTGACGAATTGGGGCTCTCTGCTCCGTCACATACGACTTTCGTCGGCGTCGATTTCGAACGTCATCGTCTGAGCGAGGAACTGCCGGCCGCCGGTTTCGACAACCGCATCCCCGCCATTTTCTCCTGGTTGGGCGTGACGTATTACCTGACCCGACCGGCGATCGAGGCGACGCTCCGTGACATGTTGGAATTGACCGATAGTTGGGTGCAATTGGTCTTCGATTACGTCGTCCCGCCGGAAACCCTGCCGACCGACGACCGCGAGTGGTTTACGCTGTATCACCAGCGGGTTGCCGATCTGGGAGAACCATGGCACGGGATTTTCACACCCACCGAAGTCGCGACAATGCTGACCGACTCCGGGTTTGACGATTTGGAGGACCTCTCAGCCGCCGAAATTAACGCAACGCACTTTAGCGGCAGATCCGACGAGTTAAACTGGCCCGCCGCAGTGCGATTAATGCATGCGTCGCGCGGGCTATGAGCGGTGCGGATGCCGACCGTATAATGCTGAACGGCTGCCGGGCGTAATGTAGGACCGACGTTCATATTCTGATGTAACGAACGGGAGACTCAGCCGATGACAGACCGTATCGAAATAGTCGAAGGCGACATCACCCAATTGGACGTCGACGCAGTCGTCACGGCGGCCAATGAGGCGTTAATGGGCGGTGGCGGTGTCGACGGAGCAGTGCACGCCGCGGCCGGTCCGGGGCTGTTTGAAGAGTGCCAGTCGATTGGAATTTGCCCGGAAGGAGAGGCCCGCATCACCGGAGCCTACCTGCTGCCTGCCCAGCACGTCATTCACGCCGTCGGGCCGGTCTATGAAGACGGCTCTCGCGGCGAAGCCGACCTGCTCCGCGCCACGTATCGTTCATCACTCGAATTGGCGGCGGAGCGCGAACTGTTCTCGATCGCCTTCCCCTGCATCGCAACGGGAACTTACGCCTACCCCAACGAGGAGGCCTGTCAGGTCGCGGTCGACACCGTCGTCGAGTGGTTGGACGCGAACAAGTTTCCGCGACGGGTGGTCTTCTGCTGCTATTCGGAACCGGATACGTCGTTGTATCGTGCGCGGTTGGCAGATCTGAATTACTCTACAGGACCTGATGTGGAATCGTAACCAATGTTGGCTTGGGTCAAAAAAGTCCTGACACCGCCTGTGAAACGCGAATCTCCGTTCGACATTTTCAACGGTGTGATTCATTCCCCGTTCTTCATATTCATTCGCTGCGCACGAACATATTCAGACAACAAACTGCTAAGGATGCTGGGACTAAAAGGGTATACCCCGGAAGAATTCCGTTCACTCGGCCAAACAATCGTGTTGATTACTGAAGACGAAAACTGGGTGCACATCGCGGACGATTGGTCTTACACACTCTACTACATGTCGAAACTTCGCGACGCGATAGACAGAATTGCTGAAAAACACGAGGTTTACACTTGCAGCGTGGGCGACACGGACAGTTCCTATGATTTCACCTACCACTGCGACGGCAAGCTGGTGAGAAAATACGTCGTAGAAGATCCCCATTATCGCGGAGGCGAAGTGAAAGAGGATTTCGGCATTCCGATTCCGGGCGAAGCCAAGGCGATGCAATTGGAGTGCGAATGGACTCGAGTTATGACGATTGCCGCATCGCTGGGAATTGACTTGTGGCATCAGCGTGACAGGGTGCGTATTTACGCAGCTCCATCCGCAAATCGATTTTTCATTGAAAGGTAGACGACTCCACAAGAGCATAAGAGCGAAAGTGAGCGCAACGAATATGGCGACATTCGAAGAAGCAATTACCGTGGCAGTTCCCCCGAACGTCTGTTGGGACTATTTGCTGGAGCACGATTCTCGGATTGATCATCTGTGGCACAAGCTGTTTCAGGTAACGGAATCCGGGACCGTCACAGCCGATCCTGATGAGATGACGATAACCGTTTCACATTCTGAGACCTGCTGGCTGGTCACATATCAAACCTGTACGACAATCCATTTAACGCCGCATCGGCGAGGCACTCGTGCAGAGATCACGGTAGAGCACGCCTGTGAATGGCTGGATTTTCTCACGATATTCCCCATAAATCTGTTCGCCAAACAGCAAGTGCTGCATATCGCGGATACTCTCGTCGCTCTGGAACGGGGATTCGCATCGGCATCGACGAACGGCATCCCAGTTGCCCAATTCGATTCATCGTGGCCCGAAGATTGACGTCAAGACTCGGCTGCTAAATCCATGCGGCAAACCTTCCCGTAGCTGAGGTATCTGTTCCATTTTGAGTTTCAATCGCCTTGGCCGACACTGTATCCCGACCCCAAGTGACACCGATCCGACAATCTCCCAGCGGGCTTCAGTCCTCCCGTCATGATCTCGGTGACCGCACCAAATTGTTGATTGTCTGCTAATATCCACCGGCGCGTGGCGAATACGTAGTAGGCAATCGGGTGAACAGCTCCTCGTCACGAAACTCCCGGCAAAGTCGCCGCAAGAAACATCTATGGTGGAACCTGTCGTCCCGGCCAGTCAAGTACATGCCGAGTTGTGCCGGGACCGCTTGACGCATCGCTTGGCGGAGACAGAGCGGTTATCCAACCGTTTGCATCGCTACGTCAAGCACAAGAAGATCATCATCTTCGGCGTCGTCGGGTATGCCGTGCTTGATCAAACGGCGACGATTATTCTTGTGCCGTTGTTCATCATGCTGATGCCTGCGGTGCTCGTTCAGAATCGAATCGGCCGCAAACTGGATCGAGCATATCGGGCGGCTGAGTTTTATCGGCATGCTGTGGCCCGCATTGACGATCGCTGGATCGGCGACGGCGACACCGGTGAGCACTACCTGGACGACGACGAAGTCTTTGCGGACGACCTGGATTTGTTTGGCAATGGTTCGCTGTTTCAGTTCCTGTGTGCGACGCGGACTTCAATCGGAGACGACACACTTGCCGCTTGGCTTACCCAGCCGGCCGATGCCGGCGAAATCCTCGAACGTCAGTCCGCCGTTCGTGAACTGGCCGCCAAACTTGATCTGCGCGAACGGTTGGCACTATTGGAGTTGGATGGCCGTTCGTTTCAGCCGCACGCGGTTGTCGAGTGGACGCGTGCTCCTGAACTTCTGCCCAATCGGTCTGCGCGCGTCACCGGCCTCATCCTTGCCGCCGCTCTCGCAGGCGTAATCTTGGGCGGTTCTGGACTGAGCATTTGGTTCATCACGGGAGCTGTCGTCCTTGAAGTGGGATTCTACGCATGGTTTCGAAGACGCCTGCGGCCAATCAGTTCCCACGGCAGTTCCGCCGTCGCCACGCTCTCTTTCCTGTCGTCGGTGCGATCGACATTAGGCAATTCCTCGTTCGAATCACGGCGTCTGGCCGAAATTCAACAGAAGGTCGCGGCAGTACCGTCGCGATTGTGCGCTGTGTACGCGTTTTTCGCCCAGCTACCGCCGCTGTTGCTTCTACTCTGTCAATTCGTCCCCGGTGTCGATCGCTGGCGGCGTTCCCATGCAAAGCCGGCTGAAGAAGGACTGCTGGCTTTCGGTGAACTGGAGGCGATTGCCAGCCTCGCGCAGTATACCTTCATCCGGCCGGAAGCAACGTTTCCCAAGATTGTCGAAACTGAAACCTGCTACGACGCAATCGAACTGGGCCACCCTCTGATTCGTGAAAATGAGCGGATCAAGAACGATCTTCAGCTCAACGGCGATTTGCAACTCCTTTTGGTGAGCGGATCGAATATGTCGGGCAAAAGCACGATGCTTCGCACCGTCGGTGTCAACGCCGTACTGGCGCTGTGTGGAGCGCCCGTCTGCGCCAAACAATTTTGCATTTCGCCGCTCTCGATCGGCACCGCAATGCGGTTTCAGGACTCGCTGGAACATCGAACCTCGCACTTCTACGCGGTCATTACCCGGCTCCGCAGAGTGTTGGACGTGCAGGACGGCGACCGGCCGCTGCTGTTTCTCATTGACGAGATCCTGCAAGGGACCAATTCGCGTGACCGAATTCATGGCGCCGAGGCGTTGGTGCGCAGGTTGATCGAGCGGGGCGGCGTCGGGATGGTCACCACGCACGACCTCGAATTGACTCGAATTGTCGACACGTTGGACGGGCGGGCGGCAAACGTTCACTTCGTTGACAAACTAGTGGATGACGAGATCCACTTTGACTACAAGATGCGCCCCGGCGTGGTCCAATCCAGCAACGCACTCGCCCTGATGCGCAAGATGGGCCTGGATGTCTGACCGGCGGTCATCTCAATCGTCGTTATGGTTTCGCTTTGGCCTTTGGCAGGTCGCGCGTCGCCAGCTTCCGAAACTCGTCCTCCCGCCGCTGCCAACGCTGCGACAACTCCCGCACATTCTCCGGCATTTGCGCAGCGAGGTTACGTTGCTCCGTGCGGTCGCGGCTCAGATCGAACAATTCCCAGTCATCGCCTTTGGCTTTGACCAGTTTCCAGTCGCCGACGCGAATCGCGCGGTTCCCCTCGTGCGACCACCAC
Source organism: Planctomycetales bacterium (assembly GCA_028285345.1). Classification (GTDB taxonomy): domain Bacteria; phylum Planctomycetota; class Planctomycetia; order Planctomycetales; family Planctomycetaceae; genus Symmachiella. The sequence goes on along the minus strand of JANQPT010000003.1, from coordinate 164,403 downwards.
AGATCATCGTGGGCGACGCTGCCCTCTTTTCGAAAAACTGGGGCCAGACTCTTTCCTGGCGGCGACGGAACTTCGACACCGTCGTACGACTCGAACCGCTTGCCGCCGGCGACTTCCAAGATCGTCGGCACGATGTCGATCACGTGCCCGGGATTGCGACGCAATTCCCCGCGCGCGGCGATGCCGTTCGGCCAGTGCACGATCAACGGCGTGGAGATGCCCCCCTCGTGCACCCACGTTTTGTGACGCCGAAACGGCGTGTTCGACGACGTCGACCAGCCGGGGCCGAGACATAGATAGGTCGCTGCGGAGCCGGGAGCCGCCTGCGGGTCGTGGCCGTCGTCGCGGACCATGATCTCGGCACTGGCCCCGTTGTCCGACAAGAAGAAAATCAGCGTGTTGTCAAGCGCCTGCATTGCCCGTAATTGCTCGAGCACGCGGCCGATCTCCCGGTCGATCCGGTCGATCATCGCTGCATGCACTGCCATCTTGTCCGCTTGAAACACACGCTGCGCGTCCGACAACTCATCCCACGGCACCGGGCGGTTGACTTCGCCGTCACCCAGAATCTTCAGCGCCTTGGGAAAATGATACGGCGGGCCCACCTCGCGCTCCACCGCCGACAATTCCGCCTCGACCAACGCCATCTCCTGCTGCCGTTGCCAACGCTCAGCCCGAATGCGGTCCCAACCGGCACGATATGTCTCGCGATACCGTTCAATGTCCTCCGGCAGGGCGTGCAGTGGAAAGTGCGGAGCGGTAAACGCGAGATAATGAAAAAACGGCTTTTCGCTGTGCGACTGAGCATGTTCTTTCAACGTGCGGACGGCATGGTCGGCGATGGCGGTCGTTGCATAGTAGCCGCTGTCCGGAGCGACGGCGGGCAGCTTCTGATCGTCTTCGTGGTGGACTTTCGGATTGAAGAACCGCCCCTGATCGCGCAGGTAGTACGAGCGATCGAATCCCTGCGCCAACGGCATGCCGTCGATGTGCCATTTGCCGGAGTGATACGACCGATATCCCAACGGCCGGAGCATATCGGGCAGCAACCGCGCCCAGACCGGCCGTTTCCCCCGCCCGCCACTGGGAATTCCTTCCAAGTTGTCGCGGCGAATCTGCTGCGCATAGTAGCCGGTCAGCAGCGCCCCACGCGTCGGCCAGCAACGGGCGGTGTTATAGAACTGCGTAAACCGCAACCCGTTCTTCGCCAACTGATCCAATTGCGGCGTACGGATCTCCCCGCCGTAGCAGCCGACGTCGGAGTAGCCGAGATCATCGACGAGAATCAAGAGAACGTTCGGGCGTTCGGCTTGCGCAGCTGAAGTCGTAAGCAGTGAACACGCTGCGAGCAACCCCCAGAGCGTCTTCATGATCGATCGCCTTTCTATATGAGTTCAGAACTGTTTCGACGTCGGTGGTTTTGGTATGGACCAATAGACAGCCTACCGCACCATCCGGCCAGCGTGCCAGTCATATCGGCGGTCAATTCGTGGCGTGAAATCAACCTATCGGCAGCTAGCGATTGTTGCCACAATACGCGCGATTGCGTTTTTGACTCGTGCGCTTGATTCTTTCGAAGGTCGGTCTAATGCGACTCATCCCTCTCTTGGTTGTGACGTTAATGCTATTGAGACCAGCATTCTCCCTTTCCGCGGATCATGCTGGTTCAAACGGGGCCGAGAGAAAGAAATCGCCCGATAGTCTCCGAGTGGCTGCCTTGCTGAAAGAAGCCACAGAAATTGTTCTGAAGCAGAAACAAGCGCAAAGGGATTGGTACCACGGACTGCTCTGGGAGATTGGAAAGGTTCAGATTCAGGCGGGAGACCTTGAAGCGGCACGCGAGTGCTTCTCGAAAACTAACTACGGAAGTGAACATTTTTTTCTCACCGATATCGCCGAAGTTGTGGCTCGACGCGGGCATCTTAAGCAAGCTCTTGAAATGTTGCCTCCCGTCACCACCAATGGCTGTAACGGTAGCAAGAAGGATTGGCGGGACGATCGTCTCAGGTTGGCGTATCTCGACTCGCGACTGTCTCGCGGCGATCTGCAGCAGGCCCGCCAGATTCTCGAGGATTTTAAGGCTGCAGCATCTCGTTCCGCCAGCTTTCAAAAATTGGCCGTGGCATCGATGAAGCAGGACGACAAGGCAGAAGCGAAGTCCCACTTTCAAAGTGCTGTGGCTGCTGCAGAGTCGATTAAGGATGAATTCGATCGCGCTCGTGCGCTCTGCAGAATTGCAGATTCTCAAATCGAACTCGCTGACAGCGATGCTGCTGCTGCCACGATTCAACGGTTGCTTCGACAGGCCGACTCCTTCAACGAGGGCTCGGCAAAAGAGGCCGCAATCCGTGAAGCCGCCGTTCTCGCCGCGAAAACCGGAGACCGGACCAATGCCCAGCGGTTATTTGAGCGGGCGCTCAAGAGACTAATCGAGATCGAATCGCCATCACGCTTATTGGAGGAGAAGAAGGGGTATTACTTAAAAAGGATTGCAATGGCGCAGGCATCGGTCGGGTACTTTCATGACGCACGGCGCACAGCCAGCCTGATCGATCAGAGCAGCGATGATTCCCCTTCGTACATGGACGCCAAGTCGGCGTTCTGCGAAATCTCGCTCGCCCAGTCCCGCGCAGGCTTCATGAACGGGGCGTTGGAGACCGCCCAGGAAATTGATCACTTCCAGTACGAAGCGACCGCGTTTGAAGAAATCGTAAGCGCTCAAATCCAACGTGGTGATCGAAACGCCGCCCTCGCTGCGGCCGAGCAAATCGGCATCTCGATTGAAAAAGCGATCGCCCAACTTCAAATTGCCATCGCCTGTGAAAAAGCCGGTGATCAAGCGGCCGCCAAAGAAATCGCCGCCGGCATTCGGCTGGAGCAACATGAAGAGAACAGATCGATCTATCAAGCGGAACCCGTCATGTTTGATTACAGCAATCCGCGGACCTGGGCGGATCTGTATGAACATCCCCGCACATCGGTGTTTAGTCGCAGAGGTGCCGAACTCGCTTCGGCCGCTATGACGTTGTCGCTAATGCTAGATCTTCAACACAAGAAGCCATTCGAGGAACTTTTCTGCGACATCCGTCGGCCCGATGTCATCCGGGCGCTTGCACGAGCGCATGCCAAGACCCGAGATGCGGATCAAGCTTTCGAATGGGCGCGCCAAATCGGTTCAGATGCAATTGTGCCGCCACATGACGACGACGATTATGCGGACGAACAGTGGCAAGCAAGGATCGCGCTCAATAAGAGAGTACTGGCGCTCATCGGCGTCGCCGAGGGAATTCTCGACAAGCAACACCCAGATCAGGCTCGCAGATGACGGCACGATCGTGATGTGTCGCTCCACGCTGATCCCGAACACTGTTGTGTGGGAAGCAGCAGCCGCGATCGCTATGATAACGTCAACCGTTCAAAACGTTTTGGGCGAGTCAGCAAAATCCGGCAGCGGTAAAACGGCAAATATGGCAACACAGGTCTTAATCATCGGCGGCGGGTTTGCCGGGCTGAATGCGGCCAAGCAGTTGGGCGGCGTGCAGGGCGTCGAGGTCACGCTCGTTGATCGGCAGAATTATCACCTGTTTCAACCGCTGTTGTACCAAGTGGCCATGGCGGGGCTCAGCCCGGCCGATATCGCCGCTCCCATCCGCAGCCTGGTGTCAGCTTACCAGAACATCCGCGTGCTGCAGGGCGAGGCTCGCTCGCTCGATCTCGAGCGGAGCGCCGTCGACTTTACATTCGGAGAACTCAGCTACGATTATCTGGTTGTGGCGTGCGGGGCGGCGCACAGCTATTTTGGCCACAACGAGTGGCAAGAGTTCGCTCCTGGGCTCAAGACGCTGCCGCAAGCGACGGAAATCCGCCGCCGTGTGTTGTCCGCGTTTGAACAGGCGGAACGCATTGAGCAGCCTGACGAGCAGAAAAAGTATCTGACGTTCGTCGTGGTCGGTGGCGGGCCGACCGGTGTGGAGTTGGCCGGCGCCATCGGTGAGATGAGCCGCTTCACGCTGGCCCGCGATTTTCGCCACATCAATCCCCGCTCGACCCGCGTGATCCTCATCGAGGCGGGCCCGCGAATCTTGCCGATGTTTTCCGTCGCTCAGGCCAACCGCGCGGCGCGCGACCTCGAGACGCTCGGCGTGCAAATCTGGACCTCGACCGGCGTGACCAAGGTCGATGCCGACGGCGTCGATATGGGCCAAGAGAGAATTGAAACCGCGACGGTGTTGTGGGCCGCCGGAACCGAAGCGGTCGAAATCCCCTCAGCCGCCCACATCGAACTCGACAATCGCGGGCGAGTTGTCGTCGAATCGGACCTGAGCATCGCCGGTTATCCGCACGTATTCTGCGCGGGGGATCAATCCTGTTTTCTGCATCAAACCGGCAAGCCGCTGCCGGGAACGGCGCCGGTCGCATTACAGCAGGGTCGGTTTATCGGCAAGACGATCCGCGATGAAGTGGCCGGCAAGCCGCGCTCGGAGTTTCGTTTTCACGACAAAGGGCAAATGGCCACCATCGGCCGCAGTCGCGCGGTTGTGGAAGTCGGCCGCTTTAAGCTCGCCGGCTGGTTCGCCTGGCTCGCCTGGCTGATCGTGCACATCTACTACTTGACCGGCTTCAAGAATCGCTTCATTGTCGTGCTGAATTGGGCCTGGTCTTACATGACATTTCGTCGCGGCGCGCGGCTGATCGTCGACCGGGAGTGGCGGGCGGACCGAGTGGAGTCCGCGGCCGGCGCGTCGGATACCGTCGACCAGGTATCGTGATCCCGTCCGCGAAAATTGATATGCTGGAGACCCAATTCGCCGAACGACCAGCAATTCCTGTGCAAATGAGTGTTGAAATGTCGGTACGCACTTTTCGTTTAACGAGCAAACGCTCTCTGGAGGAATGCCCTCGGGATCATGCGCTCGATGGTGATCAGCAGTCCGTCTGTTGGATCGACATCCATCAGACCCCGACGAAAGCCATGGCCGAGCTGCTGCACTCGATCGAGATGCACCCCTTAGCAGTCGAGGCCTGCCTGGACGGCACACCTGCCGCACGGCTCTCCGCCTTCGGCGATGCGCTGTTTATGGGACTGCCGATTCATTCCGCCTGGGACTCGCCACGTCGATCACACTTGCTGGTCGTTTGCCTGCCAGGCATGCTGGTCACCATACACGAGGCTGAGATCCCGGCGCTGACCCATGTCTTCGATCAATACACCGGCGGCATGCGGTTTCACGGAGACAGCACGTCGGCGATCCTGTACCAAATCATCGATCACATCATCGACGAGAATCTGGCCTTCACGCTGCAGACCCGCGACGCGATCAATCGCGTCGATGAACTCTTGGACGACGAGTCCAGTGACGAATTGACCGAGCAGGTCCGTCCGCTCAAGCGGCAGTTGGCCCGGTTGTCGGCCGCATTCGAAGACCAGTTGTATTGCATCGGCTCGCTGCAAACGATTGAGTCGGAGTCGTTCCACGTCGAGGGCCTGCAGGATTACTTCCGCGACGCCGTCTCACTGCTCGATCACGCGTCGCGTGTCATCACCCGGCAGGTCGGCCATCTCAACGCGATCCAGCAGGAGTACCAACTGAAACTGCAAACCAAAACCAACGACCGCCTGCGGCTGTTGACCATCGTTTCCACAATCTTCATCCCGCTCACGTTGATTACCGGTATTTACGGCATGAATTTCGAATACATGCCGGATCTTGCGTGGCGATACGCGTATTTCAGCACGTTGGGACTCATGGTAATTCTGGCCTTCGCGATGCTGTACGGCTTCTACCGCGCAGGCTGGTTCCGCTGACGCGTTTTGATGAACTGTGACCTGCAAGAATCTATGAACCAAGATCGGCCGGCTATCGATTCCACTGATCAATCAGCAGCAGATGCTGCGCCGTTGCTGGACGACGAAAAGTCGTTCTTGCTTTCTGTGATCCAGCCCGGTCTGGCGGGGCTGATGGACGGGTCGGTTTCTTCACTGGCACCGCTGTTTGCCGCCGCGATGGCGACGCGGAGCAGCCGCACGGCGTTCTTAGTGGGACTGGCGACTGCGGTCGGTGCCGGGATCAGTATGGCGTTTTCAGAAGCGCTGTCTGACGACGGAAAACTCAGCGGTCGCGGCAGCCCGTGGCTGCGGGGAGCGGTTTGCGGCGGCATGACGTTTCTCGGCGCCATCGGACACACACTGCCGTTTCTCATTCAGTCCTTCCAACTGGCAGCCTATTTGGCGGGAGCAGTGGTGATCGTGGAACTGCTGGTCATCGCATGGATCCGGCACCGCTATATGCAGACGCCACTCACCGCCGCGGTCGTCACTGTCGTGATCGGCGGCCTGATCGTCTTCTTCGCGGGAGTGCTCATCGGCAGCGCATAACTGTAACGATCGCAGTCGCTGTTCAACGCTCTCTCCGGCGGCCCAGCGCAATGCCCAATCCAGCTTGGGCAGCGATCTTGGGGGCATTGGGAGTCAGACCCCAGCCCAGCAACGCGAAGTACATGAGTCGGTCTGACGCGGCCCAACTTCCGCCGAACGCGACCGAAGTTCCCGCCGTCACACCCGTGACAGGCTCCACGACCTGGCCCGTGACAAACACCTGCAGCCTGTCCGTCACGTTTTGCTCAACCGCCCACTGAAACAACGCCTGATTGTCGTTCCCTTCCACTTGCACCAGCTCACCCCGACGGCTCCGAGCCAGGACCGTGCCGACGACCTCACCGTAACCGACCGTCCACTCCAAGTTGAGCGAGTCAGTGACTGGCAAGTCGAAATTAAGATTGATCGACGGCTGAAACCCGCTCGAGAGTGCGCTCGTCCCCCAATTCGTCGTCAGTACAACTTCCAGTGATGAAGCGGGAATCAAAGACTCGCGGTGCGCATCCCACAGGTGGACTTTGGCGTCCAGGGAAATCGGACTGAAGCCTGTCACCTGCGGGTCCGTATAGAGCACGGTCAACCCGTCTCCCAAAACACGAAATTCCACATCGTCCGTCACCCCGTACCGCAGCAGAAACTGAGTGAAGTATTGTGGCCGATCAAATCGATCCTCACCCAAAATGGAGAGCGGTGCAATCTCGACTTGGAACGTCCCTGCCGGAATGGTGTAGGAGCTGTTGGGGAAATCGCCCAGATCCATTCCGGGATTTTGAATGTTCGGCCAATCCCGTTCGTCAATCTGCCCCAGCGCAGCCACCGGCATGCATACGATTAGGCAAAGTGCGGCACAGCACACTGCCTGAGCGACGATTCTTCGAGACTGGCGCATGCGACTTCTTTTATCTGAATCGACGCCGGCACGCGAAGTCGAATGACCGACGAGGAACAGCGTTGCGTAATCTACACGTGGCGGATTGGGGTGAATGAAAAGGTTGCGAAAATTGAGCTGGATTTTCTTCAAGTGCCGATCGCGTCGTTTAAGAAATATCGACAAATACCACAGTCATCTCCAATGATTGACCTTCGCTGCGAAGTGCCTGCCCGCATGACGAAAGGACGCGCGTTTGCGAAGCAACACTTGCGCGCGGTATCCTCGATATTCCGCGCGTATCACCACGGATTGTCATCTCAAAAATCACGGAGCATGCCTCATGTGGAAACTCATCCTCAGCGTGGCCCTTTTGGTTCCCTTAGCCGGCGTGGAGGCGGGACAATTCTCGGCGGGAACTGCAACCGTCGATATCACGCCCCCGGTGGGTGGCCCCATGTACGGATACGGCGCACGCGGCAAAAATGTTTCCACGGGAGTGCACGACTCGTTGTTCGCCAAATCGCTGGTTCTCGATGACGGTGCCACGAAGCTGGCGATCGTCGCGCTCGACTTGGGATCGATATCCGCCAAGAATACCGCACTGATCAAGCAGCAGGTGCAGAAATCCAGCGACATCGAGCAGATCCTGCTCGTCGCGTCACACACGCACTCAGCGCCACGTGCCGTCGAGGACTTCCCGTCGGCGGAAGCCTCTTGGGTCAAAGAGACCAATCAAAGAATTGCCGCCGTCATCCTCGAAGCGGCCGAAAAACTTCAGCCGGCCCGCATCGGTGTCGGCTGGGGCGAAGCCAAAGAGGGCCACAATCGCCGCATGATCACGACCGACGGCAAAGTGATTATGCTCTGGGAGAATCGCGACCGCATTTTTACCAAACCGGTCGATTATTCACTCGGCGTCGTCCGCGTCGAAACCCCGCAAGGCAAACCAATTGCCCACCTGATCAATTTCGCCTGTCATCCGGTCGTATTGGGGCCGGAGAACCTGGAAATCTCCGCGGACTATGTCGGTGTGCTGACCAAACTCGTTGAGGAATCGCTTGGCGGGCAATGCCTGTTTCTGCAGGGCGCTGCAGGCGACATCAATCCGTTCTGGGACAAAACCCCGCCCAAGGACGGCGCTTTTGAACAAATGAAAGTCATGGGCCGCAAGATCGGTCAGGAAGCCGTCCGCGTCTCTCAATCGATTCGCCAGTTTGACAACAAACCCAAAATGGCCGTCCGCCGCGAGATCATTCCGGTCGCCGGGCGCCAAGATCGAGAACGGATCGGGCAGGCGATTGCGGCTGAGATTAATACGGTGTTAATCGGTCGGGAACTTGCGCTGGCCACCTTTCCTGGCGAATTCTTTGTGGAACACGGACTCCGCCTGAAACAGCAAAGCAAGTTTCCGCACACTCTGTTTGTCGGCTACACGAATGACCAGTTAGGTTATTTTCCCACGATCCAAGCCACGACGGAAGGGGGCTATGGAGCCGCGACCGCCACGAAAGTCGAGGTGGGCGCCGGCGAGCGGCTCGTCAATCGGGCACTCGTCAATCTCTACTACCAGGCGGAGATGATCAAACCGTAGGCGTACAGGTCTTTGCAATTCTCAGAGTCTGTGCCGCGCTACTGCGATTGGGCGGCACGCTGGGCAAGATGCTGCTCAGCGGCGAACAGGCCGGCGAAGAGTTTCAGATCCGCTGCCAACTGACGATCTTTCAGCCAGCGGGTGATCTGTTCCAGCGGGACTTCGTGAATCGTAATCTCTTCCGATTCGTCTCCTCCGCCCGCCGTCTGTTTCTCCAATCCTTCGGCGAGAAACAGTACGATCGTCTCGTCGGTCAGACCGGGCGACGAATACCCGCAGCCCAATTCCGACCAACGGCTGGCCGCATAGCCCGTTTCCTCCAGCAATTCTCGTCGGGCGGCTTTGAGTACGCCTTCGTCCTCGTCGCCAGCAACGTCGCCGACCAGTCCGGCGGGGATCTCGACGACTGTGCAGCCGACCGGTGGCCGAAATTGTTCGACAAGCACCACATCACCGGCGTCGGTGAGCGCGACAATCCCCACCGCCGGACGATTTGTGTTTCGCGTCGCATACTCCCAGGAACCGCGCCGCGCCATCGATAGATGCTCGCCCGCATAGACGGTTGTGCTTTGGTCTCGATCAGTCATCTCATCCTCTTATGATTGGTCGTGCAGATGCAGTTGGTTTCCCTCGGCTCCGTCGATTTGAATCAAACGGTCCGGATGTTGGTACTGAGCGACCAGGTAGCGCGTCAAGTCGACTTGCAGTCCCTGGATCTCGCGCAGGAACCGCAATCGCTCTTCGTTTTCACTGTGCAGATGGTCGATCTCGGCCCGTTGCTGATCGCGTTGATGGGCGAGTTCCATCGCGTGGTCCGATTCCAGCCGCTCCCGGTCACCTTCGTGCTGCAACTGGATGATACTCTGATCGTGTTCGACCTGAGCCCGCTGCATCGTGCGCCGCTTTTCTTCCCGCTCTGCCTCGCGATCGAGCTTCAAATCAGCCAACTCCTGTGCCTGTCGCTCCGTTTCGGACTCCAGCTTTAAGGCCGTTCGCTTCTCGATCGCGTCGTCATGCATCGTCTGCAACTTTTCCGACGCGACGTACCCGCGAAAGACAACCTTGTTGATGCGATACCCGATCCGGCCGGCCCGAGCAACGAGATTCGAATATTCTTCCAGTTCGTTGAGGTTATTCGTCGCTTCCTTGAATTCCTCAAACGTCCGACCGGCGGCAAAATCGATCACGTCGGCCGATAACGCGTTGATAAAATCGGCGATCGGATCGTGCGTCTGCTCCAGCATTTGCTCGATGTCTTCCAGCTCAAAAAACACCATCACCTGCACGATCAGCAGCGCGTCGTCCGCGGTACGGACGTCTTCGACGTCGAAGTACATTTGATCGGGGATCACGCGAAGCTTGGTAAACCGCAGTGCCCGCGGCACTTTGCGTCTGGTGTTGTTCGGATCGGCTCCGTGCCAGCGGAATTGGTGCAGCCATTCATTCGCCTCCGGGACGTACAGCGAAGGGCCGTGCAGGATTCGCCGGCTGACCTGGTTGCTCGTCTCACGGCGGTAAATCACCAGCGCCTGATGCGCATCAATGGGAGTTGCGTCCTGGACGTCGATCGACTCATGTTCGTCCGGATCGAACCACAAATCGGCCGGGCCGCGCAGATGCTCCGTCCGGCCATCCAGATAGCGGACGACGAGATACTGTTGGGACTCGGCATTGTGCCGCCGCAAGCGGTCGAGTCGCTGCAACCATTCATTGGCGTGCGGCATATACTGAGCCGGACCGTACAGCACCCGCCGTGAAACACTTTCATCTTCATCCCGCCGGTAGAGCAGTACCGCGTGATTGGCATCGATCGTCTCGACGTCTTGAATCTCGATCGAATCGTGCTTGAGTGGATCGGACCACAACTCCGCCGGTCCTCGAACATGTTCCGTGCGGCCGTCGCGGAAGCGGATTCGCAGATACTGGTGCGGCTCCGCCCGAAGACGGCGCAGCGATTCGATTCGTTCACGAAACAGGACCAGCCGCTTGGGGCCGTCCACAATCTTGACATCGCCCGCGGTATTCCACACGGCAATGCGATCGCCGCGGCGGACTGTTCGAAAACCGATCATCAATCCAATTCCTCAAAACAAACGTCGTAGACTCTCAGTTGGCAGGCGCGTCACCCACCGCCTGAAACAATTCCCGAAACGGACCCACAATCTGTTCGTCCGCGGATCCGTCCAAGACGGCAAACGTGACCGACTGAAATCGCTGGTGAAAACGGTCGTCGCCCAGCAATGCCGCGGCAAACAGCTCGGCAATCTCGCGGGGATCATTGCGAAACACGCCGCAACCCCACGCTCCCAGAATCAGATGTTCGTAGTTGTGACAAAGTGCCACCGCGAGCAGTTTCGCGATCCGCTCAGCCATCGTGGGGCGAATCATCTCAACGCGTTGCGGCTCATTTCTCGCAACGGCCCCGGCATTCACCGCAGGTGATGTGACCATGCTTAACAAATACGGTTCATTCAAGATTTCCCCGTCGTCGTCGCGAAACACAGGCACATTCGGCGAGACGATCATGTGGTCGGTGTACAGCGCCGTGCCACAAGCACGATTCGTCTCGTAGTAGTCGGCCTGACTGATCAGCGAGGCGTACAACGCCGACGATCGCGCCAAACTCTCCTCCTGCGCCTGGCTGCCGCCGAGGAATCCGCCTCCCGCGTTTTTGGCCGACGCGAAATTGAGGCACAGAGTCGACGTCAGCCCCCGTTCCACAACCAGCCGCTTCCCGGCGGATAGGCTGGTCTCATTCACCACCTCAAACACCGTCTCACACTGGCCCGGCTCAGCTGAAACCTCCAGCGCTTCCAAACCTGCCGGCGTATAAAGCTTCGTGTCGCTCAGACAGTCTGCGACCAAATGGGCAATATCCCGCCGCTGGCCGTCGCCAGTCTCGTACCAGCCTCGATCAACAATCTCGACCGTTTCGCGGCCGATCTTCGCACGACTATTCCGATTCATGTTCATCTCCCATTGAATCCTCTGTTTGACTTCGTAGTTCCTCACGGACCTCCATCAAGATGCGGCCCAGCCAGTTTTGACCCGTGCCAGTCTTGCCCGAGCCCCAGAAATAGTCCGACGGCGCCGCTTCGATCAGTTCCTCATTTCCTGTTGAGATCAGCAGCTCGCGGAGTTCGTCGTGGGTCGTAAACTTGATTCGCACTGCCTCACGCATCACGTCGACTTTGATCTCTTCCCAATCCTCCCGAATCTGGACCTTTCGCGTGCGGCCCAGACTCTTGGCCACCATCGGATTTTCAGCCGTGCGGATCTTCTCCGCATGTGCATCGCCAGGAAACTTTACAGCCTGAAAGTAATGTTCCACGGTGGGATACCACTTCCCATCCATCTCGATACCATGGTCGGAAAAATTCGAGAGCTCGCCAAAAGATTCAAACTTCGCATAGAATTCAATTGCCATTGCGGTCTCCTTCATCGATCTGGACCCCTGCGGCCACCATCTGCTCCAGCGCCCGCGCACAATCGCCCGGGTGCAGTTCAACTCCACGTATTCCGTCGCTCAGTACGACCGTCCGATACCCTAAATCGACCGCGTCGAGTGCTGTCGACTTGACGCAATACTCCGTCGCCAGCCCGACGATGTGCACCTCGTCAACCCCGTGCCGCCGCAGCAGATCCTCCAACCCGGTTGCCTTCCGCCGTGCGTTGTCAAAAAATCCGCTATAGCTATCGACGTTGCGGTCGGTTCCTTTTGGTATGACGTGATGAATGCCCGCCCGGTTCAATTCCGGCGCCAATTCTGCGCCGCGTGTGCCATACACGCAGTGGACCGGCCAAACCGTCTGCTCGAGCCCGTCAAGCTCGACGATGTCACCCACCTCTTTTCCCGGATGCCGGGCGGCAAACGAGCCGTGGTCGGCCGGATGCCAATCCTGTGTCGCAACGACGAGTTGGTAGTCTGCCATCAAATTGTTGGCGACCTGCACCACTTCATCGCCCCGCGCAACGGCGAGCGCGCCTCCCGGCAAGAAATCGTTTTGAATGTCAATCAGCAATAACGCCTTCATCGTGCTCTCCCCGTGACGACCGGATGCTCCTGAATGGCTGACGCCAGTCCCTCCAGACTGTCGACCAGATTCACGTCAGGCCGCCGGAGGCGGAGTTGGGCAACTAGGTCGAAACGCCTGGAATAGTTCAAGTCCGCACCAACCACCATCGGCACCCCCGATTCGCAGCAGACGCCCAATTCGAGCAACGCGATCGGGCAGACCGTTTGCGGTGGAAACCAAAACGCGACCAAGTCGGCACGCGACAGTGACCGATATTCCCACTCAATCTGCTTGCGGCCTTCGATGAAGTCTCCCATCGGAAAATCTGCCCGCCGCGGATTGAGCAGCGTCGCGTCAATCTCGTCCAACGAGGCAATCAGTTGCTGCTGCCAGTTCTCCGTATCCGTAATCCCACCGGCGAGAAAAATCGCGCAGTCAGTGGTCGTGTAGTCAGCAGGGGCTTCGATGCAGTTCATGTTTTTGTCCTCAATACGGCGGCAGGAGACGGCGGAATCCATGTCCCATAACGACGGCAGTAAACAACAAGTTCCGAGGGATCGTGGCCAACCAATACATACTCGGCGGCTCGCGACGCCCATTGTTCGTTGGGCGGCCCGCCAGGCAGCCTGCAAGATCCTCCATCCACCGCAACGTCCGGGGCCATTCCCACAAGCGCTGCAGCCAGTCAGTGGGGAGCGCTTCGCTACCCAGATTGGCTCCGCAGATCGCACCGGCAATCGCTGCCACACTGTCGGAATCTCCACCCAACAGCACCGCGTTCTCGACGCAGCGGCGAAAGTCGTTCGGAGAATATGCCCAGCAGTACAGTGCGGCAGGCACCGAATGATTCACATATCCGCTCACGCCCTCCGACCACCCTTGCGACGCTGCAAATTCTTGCGGCGTCTTCCGATCAATAAGAGCAGACACGGCATGTATTAAAGTCTCGTTCAACTCCGCCCCTGCGACGTTCTCTGCGAACAATTTGAGAGCATCCAGCGGTTCGCTTCCCGCGCCATTCACCCTCAATCGAGACGCCCGCGCGACCAATAGGGCGGCTTCCTCCGCCTTGGGGTCGGTGTGGGTCACTCGCGTACAGCGATGAACCAGTTCCGTCATCTCGCCGTCCGATTCTGCGCACACCCCAATCAAAGCCGTACGCATTGCCGGGCCGTTGCCGGCGCTAAACACGCCGCTACGGTCCGGCCTGAATCCCATTAAGAGTCTGATGCATGCCCGCGTCGTCGCCGATCCGATCCCAGGCGGGAGCGTCAAAAACCATCGCTTCAATTGTCGTGCGAGTTCCCGTTCAAAGCCTGCGGCATCCCTCCCCGACATCACCAATGCGCGGCCGACGATTTGCGTATGTTCGGTGTCGTCGCTGCAGAATCCTCGTCCAAAGATCAGATCCGGCCGCAGTGGCTGGCCGCCGTAAAGGCGCGTCGCACGTTGACGAGACAGCCCTTCTCGGCGTATCCCGACAGCGTCGCCCAATGCGGTTCCCAGCAGGCATCCCAAGATGTAGGGATAACGGTCCATGGTCAAATTTCGAAGTTAAATCCGCCTTTGATCAATCGGTCATACTTCCGCTTGTCGAATCGATACAGACGCGCTGCACGGTGCGCCACGTCCTTTTCGATTTCGTTGGTTTCCTTGACGATCTCCATGCTCAGCACTTTCTTGCGAAAGTTTCGCTTGTCCAATTCCCGGTCCAGAATCACCTCGTACACGTGCTGAAGCTGTCTCAGCGTGAACTTCTCCGGCAGTAACTCAAATCCGATCGGCTGGTATTGCACTTTCCCCCTCAGCCGTGCGTGAGCGGCCTCCAGAATCTCGTTGTGATCGAATGCCAATTCCGGCAGATCATTGGCCGCAAACCAAGCGGCGTTCCGCGCGTCCGTCGCGGCATGCACGTTGTGGCCTTCCAGATTCACCAACGCGTAGTAGGCAACGGTGACGACCCGCTCCCGTGGATCACGGCCGAGATTCCCGAACGTATACAACTGCTCGACGAAAATATCCGTCAGGCCGGTCTCTTCTGCCAGTTCGCGGCGGGCCGCCTCTTCCAAGGTCTCGTCGACTCGCACAAATCCGCCCGGCAACGCCCAGCCCCCTTCAAACGGCGGCAGATCGCGCTGAATCAGCATCACCTTCAAATCCTCATCGTCGAGCGCGAACACCACGATATCGACGGTCAGGGCAGGGCGGGCATATTCGTATGTGTGACTCATGAGAATCCTCCTCACGACAGTTTCTTAGTGTTCTCTATACACTATTATGGTGTCAAAACTACACTAAGTCAAGGGGCAAGTTTGCGATTGATCGCATTTGGGGGGCAATTATTGACTCGGGTCCCCAATCCGCTTAGAGCTCGGACAGCTCACGCTGGAATCCGCCCGACAAGATTGGAAACCGGCACCAGGTCTTGGGATCGAGGTTTTTGTCGTCCACGTGGAATGACGGAGCGTACCGCTCACGTTTCCATTGATTGCGGCTCCACAGCTCGAAGAACCGGCGGACCCACTTCTCCAGTTGCGGCCCGGGATACTGGTCGAACTCCGCCCGAACAGCCGACAGAACTTCGCGAGGGCTGCGTTTTTCGCCGATGGCATGGTGCTCGATCGCGTCCAACAGATCGTACGGCATCAGGTCCTCTTCATCAGTCTGACCGGCGGCTTGCGGCCGTAACTCCGCGGTCGGCTGCAGGCGGTTGACCACCTCCAACTCCGGAATCGGACCCAGATCGGCCGGACCCGTTTGTTCGAGCCAACGCAGCCATCTTCGCAGAAACGCCTTGTCAATCCCCGCAATCGGGCTGATGCCGCCGCACGTGTCACCGTCCATCGTCGCGTACCCCACCGCCGCCTCGGAGCGATTGCTCGTTGCTAGCAGCAACGCGTTCTTCAAATTCGCCAACATCCATGCCGCCGGCCCGCGCACCCGGGCCTGAATGTTTTGCAGGGCGACGTCATCGGCCTCCCAATTCAACTCCCGGCCAAGTACCGCTTCGACCTTGCTGACATACAGCGAATTGATGTCGTCAACGTCCAATTCATAATGCGTGGCGGAAACCGCGGCGGCGATTGTGCGCGCCGAACCCCGCGTGGCCGCGGAGCTATTCGCCGTCGCTTGATAGACCGTCGTCAACAGCCGGCGCGTCAATTCAGCGATCGCCCTTTCCGGCGGCGCTTCGATCGGGCTGACTCCCAGAGCATGGCAGATGGCATCAACACCCAAATCGGACACGGCCAATTTGGCCATCAGTGAGACAAGGCAGGTGACCGCCGCCGAATCGGCGCCGCCGCTCAGCGAAACCACGAATCCCTGCGAGCGGCTCTTCCGAAGGTAATCGTACAACCCCAAACCAATCGCCCGCGTGAATTCCTCCTCTTCTAAGCACTCACTTGCTTCCCAGCGGCTTTCCTCAACGTCTTCGCGCGTCCACTCGGCGTCCGCATAGGAGAAATCAGCTTTCACAACCCGGGACTGATCGTAAACCAGTTCCGGCTGGTAGCTGCTTGACTGCGCTCTCCGCATTCGCGTGGCATCGATGTCAATCACTGCATCGCACATGGTGACTGGAAGAAAACTGAGCCGCGGACCGCAAGCGACCACTTCGCCGCCAGTGCTGATCAACGTCTGCCCATCGTAGATGATCCGCCCGGCCTCGTTCCCGGCCAGGTTACTGTACAGATACGTGACGCCGAACGCCCGCGACGCTTCGGTCACCAGCCGGCGACGAATTTCCGCCTTTCCGAACGCAAAGTGGCTCGCACTCGGATTGAGGATCAAATCCGCCGCTAACTTGGCATGCTCGGCCGCGGGCCGCTCCGCCACCCAGGCATCTTCACAAATCTCGAATCCCAGGCGAATCCCGCCCAGCTCGAACAACAAATCACCCAAAGGATAGTCTGTGCCGTTAACGGTAACCATCGTCGTCACGCCCGCCGGCCACGCCTTGAACCAACGCGGTTCATAATGCAATCCGTCGCCCGCCAACCGTTGTTTGGCAACAAAGCCGATGATCTTCGCGTCCGCTAGCAGCGCGCAGACATTGTACAGTCCCCCCGCATGCATCAGCGCTAACCCGACCGAAACGACCATCCCCTGTGTTTGCGGGACGATTTCATCCAGCATTTGCTGCGCCGTTTGCAGTACGGCGGACGAAAAAAATGCATCTTCACAGCCATATCCGGTGATCGCCAGTTCCGGCAGGCAGAGTACACTCACGCCGCGCGCACGCGCTTGGCGAATCGCCTCTGTGATATGTGCGGCATTGCCGTTCCAATCGAGCGGTGTCTGGTTCAATGCCGCCGCACCCACACGTAGCAGCCTCATTGGCGGTCCTCCCGTTGCAGGTTGCGTTCTTGTTCGATCAACTGGTTCCGGAAATCGTGCAAACTTGACTCAAGCCCCACCGAGTAAGTGTGGGGATTCATCAGGCGGCGACTCGTTGAGTGCAGCCGATCCAGGTTATCGTGCCTCCGCTGCCGAATCGTCTCCAGGCTTTCCCGTTCTGCGACGCGTTGTCCACCGCGAATCGCCGGGATCAGCAAGTCGTAGCTTCGTGCTGCAAGCTTCAGTTCCTTGCGCCGCGTTGGATCGCCCGTGTCGACAATGGCTTGCGGTTCGGCGATCCCGCGCGTCACGTCGTAGATCATGTCCCCCAGTAGCCCGTCCTCGCCTTCATAGCGGCGAACCTGCAGGATTCCCGGAATAGACGTCTTAATCGCCTGCTCCGACAGCTTCAACTTCGGCTGCCAATCGCCGCCGCCCTCCCGCAAAGCGCCGAGCTTGTAAACGCCCCCGAGCGCCGGCTGGTCGTAGGCAGTTGCCAGTTTCGTCCCCACTCCCCAGACGGCGATTTGCGCTCCCTGACTTTTCAGGTTTTCAATGATGTGTTCGTCCAGATCGTTCGAGGCCACAATCACGGTCTCTGGAAATCCAGCCTCATCCAGCAACCGCCGAGCGGCAATGCTCAGATAAGCCAGGTCCCCCGAATCGAGGCGAATCCCGACCATTTCGTGCCCCCGTTCGCGCAGCGTCCGTCCCACCGCGACCGCCCGCCTGACGCCCTCCAGCGTACCGTACGTATCCACCAGAAAGACGCAGTTGTTGGGCATTGCATCGGCGTAGCCCGCGAAACTCTCGGCTTCCGATTCAAATGACATCACCCAACTGTGTGCATGCGTCCCTTTGACCGGGATTCCAAACAATTTACCCGCCAGAACATTCGACGTTGCCGAGCAACCGCCCAGATACGCGGCACGGCTTGCAGAAAGCGCCCCGTCGATCCCTTGAGCCCGGCGCAGACCAAATTCCAACACGGGATCGTCGCCGGCAGCGGCACAGATCCGCGACGCCTTCGTTGCGATCAGTGTTTGGAAGTTAATGAGGTTAAGCAGCGGAGTCTCAAGCAGTTGGCATTGCAAGATCGGTCCCTGCACACGGAGCAACGGTTCCTGTCCGAAGACCACCGTTCCTTCCGGCACGGCGTCCACGTCGACCGTCAATCGAAATTTCCGCAACTCCTCCAGAAACCCCGGTTCGAACAGCCGCTCGCCGTCGTTGCCAGTCAGGCCCCCCAGATAGGCCAGATCCGACTCCTCAAACCGGAACCCCTGCAGAAACTCCAGCACCGGTTCTAGCCCAGCCGCGACCGCGTAACCTCCCGCGAACGGCGGTTTGCGGAAGAAGAGATGAAACACCGCCTCCTGGTCCCCGCGCCCCAGCTTCAAATAACCATTGGCCATCGTCAGCTGGTACAGATCGGTCAACAGTGCCAACCCGGGTCGATAAACGTCAAACATGATGCGCCTCCTTAGTGTATTGTATACACTAACACGGTGGTCGTCAAACTGATTGTCGACGATTGGCACGCGAAAGGCCAATGGAGCCCGGTCGAGAGTGGGCCTGTAACGGTTCTCGCAGTCACTCAGCGATCAAACGCGGCCGCCCGGATGGCATCAGACCTTGATTTCAATTCGGCCGGCGCCGCGATTTTCGCGCCACATTGTTTTGATCGCCGCGTTCTGTTTCTAGCAGCCAATCCGTAGAGATCGAAGGGCCCCACGATGACGATTAACCGCGTGAACATTACCCTCACCAAAACGCAGCTCAAGAGCCGTTGGACGTTGCGGCCGTACAACCCGATCAACAAAATCTGGGCGGCGCCGGAGTACCTGGTGCCGGCGTTCCGCATGAAGGTGGACGGCGTGGCCAAACCGTTCGAAGTGATCCGCTTCGGATTGCAGCGGCGAAATCGGCGGCCGATTCCGCTCCGCCGCAAATGTGATGCCGGCCTCTTCCGGCGGCACCGCTATCAGGTCAAGCGCTGGCTGCCGAACTACAATCCGCAGAGCCATCCCGGAACGGGAGTCCCGGGCGCAGTGGTGATCACCGGAAACTTCTACATCCACGAAGGGGCGACCTTCACCTACGACCCGTGGGGCACCTACGGCTGCGTCGAGGTGGTCGGCAAAGGCGAATGGCGGCGGTTCTTGAGCAGCCTGACCCAAATCGGCGGCGCAGACGTACCCGACATCATTGCCGCCGGAAAAATGACAGTCAGCGTCGAGGGGTCAGCCGGCTGCAGGGCGCAGTTGAAGGTCCGCGATCGCAGCGTCCGCCACGCACTGGGCAAGGCGCTCTCACGCTCGCTCCGGCGAAAACAGGGCTACGAACTGCTGCATGACGACGTCATCAAGATCATCCGCAGCACCTACACGGAAAAGAGAAGACGCAGCCGCTCAGTCTCGACCCAAGAGTGGAACGACCTCTACGAAATCAAATGGGGCTACACGATGGAAAGCCGCTCAAGGAAGCTCATCGAGGACTTCCTGGATGACCCTCGCAAGCGTATTTGATTGTTCCGTGCCGATTAGGGCTTGGTTGTCCAATGCGGATCGCTGTCTAGGCTAGGTCGTCGAGCGGCCGCAAAACCCCTCCCACAAAAGAACGTCCCAATGTACACACGGCCTGAGCGCTCCCAAGTGCAAAATGCCGACTGGGGGAATAAGTGGTCTCAGATTGGAGTCCGCGTTTTAATTCCTAATTATAGTAAACCTTGACTTTGCACTGAGAGTACGTGACGGTGTGCTTGGTATGGTTGTCCCAGTAATAACGCTCAACTTGCAGGATCACTCCAAAGTCTGAACTATTGATTTCAGATGGGCTCCAGGTTGTTCCCCAGAGATCCGTAGAAGAACCTGCCGTTAATTCCCCGCCGGTGATCAATACATCATTCAATCCATTTACTGTTGCTGGCGATGAATTCCCCGACTTAGTTAAGTAACAGGATGACACCGAACACTCATAACCGTCGGGAATTGGGGATTCGGCGAGCGTCACCTTCACCTCAATTCCCTGAATCGTCTTTGACGAGTCAATTCCAAATCCGAAATCCCAGGCGACCAATTGCCCCGATTCGTCATATCTGCCCAGTAAGACTGTGGTGTTCCCCGTTGGAAGCTGGTGGGGGTTGTCCCAGTATTCGCCCCCACCGAAGTCATCCGAATCTCCTGGAGTGTTTTCCGAATTGCTGACGCTTACTTTCTTCGTTCGTTTTGCGGGAGCCTTCTTTGACGTTGATTGTGTTTGGGCAGTTTTCTTGGCGACTGCTACCGTTTTCGATTTCCTCGCAGCTTTCTTCTGGGAAGCACTCTTGGCAGGCATATCTTTGGTTCCTCGCTTGCAATTGGCCACACTGAGGACGGAACTACTTCAACGACTTTGAACCATCTGATTGTAGGCTTCTCAACGTCGCAAAGTTCACCCTGACTGCAATTTAATACTCCAACGTCATCCTTAAGCTCTTGACAAGAACTTCTACGGGCGTTGTGACGAGACTTGAGACTCTCAAGATTACGCCAAACCTCCGTTTTTTCACTTCCTTGCCGTGGAGGTCGGCGCGCCAATGGCTCAAACTGTTTGCAATAGCTTCTCCATAAGAAACATCCCCGAAGGGATTTGGAATCTTCTTTTTGGTGCTTCCTCTGTTCGAACAGATGTTCATCCTTCGTCTCACATTCTTTGTGAGAGTGACATAGTCGAAAAAAGCAACATCTCTGTTGTCCGCCTGGGCGTTGATAACGATCTTGATGCCCGTGATTTCGTTGTTGTTGCCCGGACCGGTGAAGCCAAAATCGTAAAGAATCAAGAATGCAGAACTCCGTGCTTTGTTCTTTCGTTTCCCGAAATTGACTCTCGCTGATCCGGCCGTATTTGCTAACACCTTCTCCGGATTTCGCCAAATCGCAAAGTCTTCAAGTGGAATATTCTCGCACTCGTGAATGATGGCGACATCGACTTTCCTCGGTTCTTTGGTTTGGGTGGCCATTTCTTACTCCACAAGCAGATTAAGTCAAAGGGTGTATGATCGCTGTGATGCAGCTTTAGTGGACTGACTACGCTAGTCGAAGGTTCAAGCCTGCCGGAGAATCACGGAGAAGGATGGTATTTGATTTGCGGCTGCTTCGCTTTGAGTTCACTCAGTCCAGACTTAGACAACCCAGAATCCCTACTTCTCAACGTAGTTAGTGACTGGAACTGTGATAAAGAATCAATGGCGTCGTCTGAAATATTGGTACTTTCCACAGCCAGATATTCTAAGCAGGGCAGAGTGGCGAGGTGTGCCATCGCCAAATCATTGACTAAGGTGTGACTAATAGTCAACGTACGCAGATCTTCGAATCGTGTCAAATGAAACACATAGTCACTGTTCAACGTTGAATGATCTAAGTATAGCGATCGCAGGGCGGGTAGCGAATGGATTTGAGCGAACCCACTGCCAGTGAGCGATGTGTGAGATAAGTTTAGCACCGTCAATCGAGGTAGTCTGCCAAGATGTTGTAAGCCATCATCTGTCACGGAGGAGTTACTGAGATTCAACTCAACGAGGCTCGACAGGCCCCGAAGATAGGCAAGCCCGTCGGCAGTAACGCGATCGTTTCCGGAGAGATCGATGCGGACACATTCATAGGGCTCATCGGGTAGTTCTTTATCGGACGTGACGGGCTGTTCGTGACCTTTCACTACCACTTGCCCGCCAATTGCGAGTGCCCATTTCGCTGCAACTGCGTCGAGGTTTGGAGCCTTCGGAACTTGCCATATCTCGATCGTCGCATCTTCTCTGCCGAGTGCCAGGAGATCACTGCGAGGTCCAAAGCTAACAGCTCCAATTAATGCGCGGCCATGGGCAAACGTGCCGGTTTCCAATAGACTTGCCGCATCAAAAAGTATTGCACAGTAGCCCGGGCCGTCTGGATCGACAGCAATAATATGACGTCCGTCCGGAGACAAAGTAGTTACGTCTCTCACAACTCGATTGGTGGTCTTTGATTTCTCAATTCTGAAGTTGGGCGCTGTTGCAACGGGGGCCAGATCCCACAATTGGAGTTGCCTAGCGGTTCCAACCAAACAGTGCTGACCAGATTCAGAAACCGAAAGAATTCTTGTCGGGGCGTCACGTGTCGTGAACGATGCAACGTTCGTGATAAGCCGAGTATTCCAGATGCGAACTTGGTCACCGCCGCGAGCGCCGCAGATCACACGTCCCTCCTGGCCGAATGCGGT
Organism: Planctomycetales bacterium; assembly: GCA_028285345.1. GTDB lineage: Bacteria > Planctomycetota > Planctomycetia > Planctomycetales > Planctomycetaceae > Symmachiella. Next base: position 141,976 of record JANQPT010000003.1, on the reverse strand, counting down.
CACACAACTCAGTTCTTTATCAAGAGTCTTCCAGTGCGAAATTACATCAAGGGTGTCGGTATCCAGGATCGTATGCCCGAATTCTCCAACAACAACAATGCGGTGCCGGTTCGGAATGAAATCAAAATCACGAACTCTGCCTTCGGCAATGTTGCCATGTCCTGCGCCATCAAAGGTGTGCAGTCGTTGTCCTGTCTGTCGATTCCAACACTCGAACCGTCCTCCGTCTTCACTCATCGCCAACAAGTGCTGGTCGTCACTAGAAACTCTGACTTTCTCAATACTCTTGAATTGACTCGCAAATAACTTCGTGAGTTCATAGCTGGTCATATCCCAAACTCTGATCGTGGACTTCGTGGGGGCTTTGTCTTCAAAGGAGATTCTATCGGCAGAGTACAAGTACCGGCCGTCCGCCGAGAACGTGAGGGAACGAACCGGGCCGCTGTGGCCGGTCAGGACCGCTAGCCGGACGGGCTCTTGAACCTCGGCAAAGAAATTGCGGCCGACGCGCCAGAGCGACACATCCGTTTCTCCTGCTGTCGCCAGCAGCAGGCCGTGGTTTTGGGAGACGATCCGTTCCGCGGGAATGGGGAGATGCTGCTGCTTGAGTCGCTGACCATCGGCGACTCTCCACAAGCAAAGCGTTTGGTCGTCGCTCACCGTTGCCAGCACCGAGCCGCCCTGCAAAAACGCCAAGTCGCCGACTGCTCCAGCAAAACCTTTGAACTTTGATATTTCCTTCCCTGTGGTGACATCGATCAACTGAACTAGATCGACGGCCCTTTCTTGGAGCCTCATCGCCACTGCGATGCTCCGTCCGCCGGAAGTGAACGCAATCGCCGAAATCGCTTTGGCGGCGATCGGAATCTCCCGTTCGACGTTGCCGGTGTGGACATCGGTGAACCGCAGGACATTGAGGCTTTCCACCGCGGCTAAGAGTCGACCATCCGGATGAAAAACAAACTCACGACCTCGAACCATATTGACAGGCAACGACCGAATCCTCTCACCGGACGATGTACTCCACAGGCCAATCGACTGGGCTGTTTCCGCGACGGCAATCAGTTTTCCGTCGGGACTGTACTCGATCGGGCTCGAAATCGCTTCTTCTCGTTCAAACTTGCGCAATAGCGTACCATCAGCCACATCGCGAAGCTCCACCATCTTTCCATGACATACTGCAAACGAGTCGCCTTCCGGAGAAAAAGCGACGCCTTGAATCTCGCCCGTGACTGCGATCGGTTCCAAGGTCGTCTTTTTCTCGTGCACATCCCAAACCCTCACGAGATTCTGGTCATCTGCGACCACAAGAAGATGTCCCGATGGACTGTACGTCAAATAGCGCACCGTCCCTTGAACTCCCTCCAACCGGTCCGCGAGGACGAGCGGCTCTTCGGGATCTAGTGGGGGGGGCGGCGCGGGAGAGACTTCACGTTCAATCGCAATCTTGAATGGGCCGTTTGAATCAGCGCTCACCTGGAACCGATGCGACAGAATCAGCGTTTCACCGCGCATGATTTTCCACACATGCTGACCCGGTTGAAGTGGGACCTCGTGCGGTGTCTTTGACTGGTTCGGTAGCATGATTTCATCATCAATGCTGACCACCGCGTCTGAAGGAACCGATTCGTCGATTTCGAACGTGGCTGCTGGAATGTCGCGTGGCAAAAATACGGCCGCACCGAACAAGGCGGCGACCATGAGAACGCCCAGCAGCAGTGTCTTATTCTTGGTTCCGATACGGCGAACTCGATCGCGCCACTTCGCAGTCAATCGTTCCCTGTCGGCGTCCTGGGGGGGCAGCGAATCCTCATAGGCCCTGGTAGGAGGCTGCACTTCGTCGGGAGTGAGTTGGTCGATTCCCTCGTCGGTATCGAACTCATTGCGAGTTTGAAAATGAGTTATCGCGTCATCGACCAGGGGCTTCTCGGCCGGCGTTGGCCGGGAGACAGTCGGAGTCAATCTGAGGTCGCGTTGGCACCGGCCGATGGCATCGATCACTTCGTCCATCGAGGAATGTCTCGAATTGACCGGCCCCGCCATCATCTTGAGGCAAACTTCGTCGACGCTCTCCGGGATGTCGTCCCGGAACGCTGACGGCGGAATTGGTGTCGCGGCAATCACGGCGGCCTTGATCTGTTCGGTGCTCCCCCCATTGTAAGGATGCCGGCCTGTCAGCATCTCGTAGAACACCACCCCCAGACCATGGATGTCGAAACTCGGCTCAATGGCGCCCGCCCGCCCACCGAATTGGCCGGGGCTCATATAGTAGGGTGTCCCCACCACAAGTCCGGGATGAGAAACGGCGTTTTCCTCTGGGCGATAGGCAAGCCCAAAATCCAAGATGATCGGCTCTTGATCTTGATCGATCATCACATTGGACGGCTTCAGGTCGCGGTGAATGATCGTCTGCCGATGAACGACGTGCAACGCATCCGCCAGTTTTGCCACCGTGCTTAACGTGAAGTCGACCTGCAAACCTGAGGTTTCGCTAATCAAGGCGGAGAGCGGTTTCCCGTTGATGAAATGCATCGAGATGTACGGGTAGCCGTCCTCGTCGTCGACGTGATAAATCGGGCAGATGTTACGGTGTCTCGCGTTTGCCAGCGCGCGCGCCTCGCGCTCGAACCGCAGGGCCAAATTGGAATTCCGATCGCGGCTCAAGTCCGGAATCTTAAGCGCCACCTCTAGAGCCATTTTCGAGTCGTATGCAAGGTAGACGCTCCCCATCCCCCCGGTTCCAAGTCTGCCCTGGATCTCGTAACGTCCGAAGTTGCTGCCCTGTTGCAAAGACAGTCTCGACTTCGCGTTGTCGGGCTGCGGGCCGATATGCAATTCGAAGTCGTCATCATGCAACGGGTCGCTCTGGATCGAAATCTGAGACGACTGAAAGTATCCTTCCACAAATTCACAATTGCCCAGGAACTCCATCAACGATGCGTAGAGTGACTCATCCCCCTCGTTGTCGTCGACCCAGTCTTTGGGATCGATTTGCTCGCCCCGATCAACCGATTCTAAGTAGCGCGCGATCAACGCGTTAGAGCGTTCTTCCAATAACAACTCTTCATCATTTGGTATGTTCATGATCTGCCTCAACAATCAATCTGCGCCAAGGATCTCTCGTAACCGCGCCAGCCCTCGTTTGAGTAGGCCGGCACAGGCAGCTTTAGACCGGTTCATTCGTTCTTCCATTTCCTGAAGCGACAGCTCATCGAGATATCGCAATCGAATGGCGGTTTGTTGATCATCAGGTAACTCACCAAGCGCATTGGCCACCCGGGCGGCATCTTCTCCAAAAATCACGATTCGGCTCGGACCGACCCATGACTCCTGTTCCGGCGCCTGTTCCTCAGCTGTCCCGTCTTCCAAATCGACGCTTCGTTTTGCGGCATTCAGGTGCTCACGGATGGCGTCCTTGAGGTTGCGTTCGTGAATCTGACGCAGCCACGCTTGTAACTCCTCAACCGTCGCTCCTTCAAAGCTGTGAAAACCAAAGACTGCCGATTTGAGTGTGTGTTGCACGATGTCGGATGCATCAAACCGACCCTGCAGCTTAGTGCTGATCTTCTTTGACGCGAAGACCCGGAGGTAGCCCCGGTATGACTCCAATAGCTGGACCAAGGACTCACGGTCCCCGCGCTTTGCTGCTTCGATCAATCCGAGGACTTCACTTGGAGTGATTTTCATGGGGCGATCGCTATCAATTAGGGCGTAATTCTTCAAAAACCGGGGCGCGACTGCGGGCTGTTTTGTGTCACAAACCGGCATTTCTATGACGAGAACAACGTAAAGCGTTATAGCGGCTAAGCTTGTGGCTTAGGGTGTTTGGCCGAGCATCTTGAGGTGAAGCAATCAATGCCGGTCCGTCGCAGCGAGCGACGACGTCGCTGCTGTTCACCAGCGGCAACAATTATCAGCGGCTCGATTCCACTCCGAAAGGGTCACGTTCCGTGTGGTCGAGCAGTTTTAAGTTCGCACGACATCTTGGCCGGCAATCGGTCGGCCAAGTAGAGAATCAATCGAGTCCCTGATTGTGACTCGTAGTTGGGAACTCACAGAATCCGGCCGAGGCAGATTTACGCGCTTTCGCACAGGCCGAATCGATGTGGCAGAAACGACCTCGCAAAGATCAAGTTTGACAGCAGCGATTGAGAGCAGCACGACGAGCGTTGATTTCAAAGGTCGACAATAGCCCATTTTCCCTAATACAAACTCAAAATTCAAGATGGACCAGTGATTAAATCTGATGCACACGACCCAGAACACGCCACAAGACCGTTTTTTGTGTCAATTTGGGCAAGAATCGAGCCCCGCCGAGATGAGCAGACTGCTGGACATGCTCGATGAGTTGCAGCGCATTGACGAATTGGCAATTACGGAATGGCCAACCCGCAAATCCGAGAGCTAGTGCAGATTTATTACTTCAGCATTGGGGGCACCCAACTCGTGAGAGTTTGCGACCTTTCCTGCATCAATCAACTTCTTTGAGATCTCGCAACTTCTACTACCCCAATTCTTCGGTTTGACATAGCATGAGTCTAAGTTCACCGCCTTACAGTAGTAATAGCGTGATAAACTGCGTCGATCGTCGAACAGCGTTCTCGATCGGGAGGGTCAAGAATGAATGTATTCCCCAAGTACATGGTCTTGATTTGGTTGTTCATCGTCGTTGCGACAATTCTTCAGCCGAGGACGAATGCAGCCGCACAACTCCTGTCGTCGGCAGACAGCAAGACCTTCCCCAAGACGACGATCCGCAGTGTCAACTACGATTCGGGTTACTTCGCCACACCGATCGTCATTCCTGATGACCCCAGGGCGACTGGGATTACCAATATCAAGTTGGAGTGTTCAGCGCTGACCGATCAAGGGGGCACTGCCACAATTTTACTTCGAAACAGCAGAGCGGCCTTCAATGAATTTGGCGATGCCGAAGTTGTGAATGAGCGGCAAACTCGAAGATTTCAAGTGACGCTCACCCGAATTCCTGCGACTGATTTCAACAACGAAGCTCGGCGCGCGTACAGAGTTGTTTTTGAGAACGATCGATGGCGGAACCGCTTCTACTATGTTTGGTCTCCCGGCACGATTACCAGTAGTCGCCTGCTGATTCGCCCGCGTCAGGGGAAGCTCACCGAAATTAAGTTGAGCCGGGAGCGCAATTCGGACCACGATCCAGTTGAAATGGCGCATGTCCTGCCCGATGTGAATCAGAGACCGGACCATGGGAGACCCGGTAGCGAGGACTTACGTGATTATTCCTCGCTAAAGAGTACGTACTTTCAACATGATCCGACTGGAGAACGGGAAAGAAGTTTTCAAGCCCACATCACCATATATCGGCGCGTCGATGGCAAACTCAAACTGACCTTTGATTCGAACCGTACAAGTTTCAACCTTTTCGGTGACGCTGTGATCGCCTCAGCAGCTGGCATGGGCTTCCGCGAGTTCTGGGTTTTGGCACGACCAACCAAGGATCCCGCCGGCCTGGGGCGTCGGCTATTTGAACTTGAATTTCAACCTGGCGATCCGCGCGTCGACCACATCGCCACCACTCGGCGTCCGCCGGTTGATTATGCACTCGTTTTGAGCGCCAAGATCGACGGTCCGCATCGGCTGATCATCAGACGCCAGGGCGAGGTTCAACATGTATTGCCGCTGCACAACGAGAGTTGGAAGAGATTCCAGCGACTGAGGGTCGAGGTTGCAAAATTGCCGTCGGAGCAACAGCAGGCGTTCGATGAACTCCGACGACTTTTCGGGAGCCGCCTTCATCCTGGTGTCGTCGATGGAGAAATATCGCATGTGACATTGTATAGTCCCAAGGATCTCGCCGCCGCCGTTTCGCAACTCAGCCGACTCCCGGATCTGAAAGACTTCTCGATCAGCGGCGGCTACGACCTGTCCGGCAAACAGTTGGAACCAGTCGAGCAACTCCAGCAGATTACATCATTGTCGTTTTCTTTCACGCCCATTTCAGACACGGCATTACTACATATCTCGAAGCTAAGCAATCTGAGACGACTGCAAATTCAAATATCCCGAGGTCAAGGGATTCCACACGTCGAAAACACATTCACCGACAAAGGGCTGAAGCTGTTGGCTCGACTGACGAAACTTGAGAACCTGTTGATCGACGAAGGAGGTGTCACCGACGCCGGGCTTGAGCACTTGAAGGGGCTGACGAAATTGAAGCGACTCCGTCTCTCCAAAATGCCGTTGAGCATCGCCGCGCTATATGACCTCTCGGAAAGTATCCCTGATGCTGAGATTTATGCCTCGGCCAAGGTCCTTGCAGAAGGTGGCAGATTGGTTACGCTCAGAATCCTTCGCAACAGAGGTATAATTACCTCGTATAGTCAAATCGATGACGCACTCCTCGAGCAGATGGAAGGATTGCAGGGTGTCAAGGAATTCGGATTTGAATCTTGCAGCAAAATCACCGACAACGGCTTAAAATCGATCGCCAAGCACGCGGACCTTGAAGGCCTGACCTTGCAGCATGCACGACAGATTACCAATGACGGTTTGAAATCAATCGGACAGTTGAAGCATCTGAAGCGGATCAGTTTCTGGTCGTGCTCAGGTATCACGGATGAAGGATTGGAGCATCTTCACCAGCTCAAGGAACTCAAGTCATTGAGTCTCAGTGGCGCAAAAGTGACGGCACAGGGGATTGAGCGAATCCATCAGGCGCTGCCGGAGTGCAAGATCGAGAAGCGGCAGTGACTGACGGCCCAGCGGCTCCCAAGCAAAACCGCTCGCGCACAAAAAACCCCCGCAATTGCAGGGGTCTGCCGCTCGGTGCGAAAAGCTGCGCACCGCAGCAATGGGCGATGAGGGACTCGAAACATCATCGGAAAACGCGGGGAAAACTGCAAGTCCGGTCCAAAGCGGTGCAGAATCTGGTGCAGTCGGTGCAGATTTCGGCTCAGCTGATTCCGACAGCGCCCGTTTCGACAACGATCTGCAGGCGGTCATCGAACACTGGCCGGCCCTGCCCGAAGCAATCAAGGCCAGCATCCTGGCGATGGTAACAGCGGCCAAGGCAGAGTGAAGCGAGCGTGATGCGGCGCGAACGCATGGCCATCGAAGAAATAAAGGCGCTGCTCGATGAAATGATGGATACCGACGGCGGTGAGAGCTGACCGAATCGAGTGGGACAATGTCACACCAACCGGAAATCGAATCAGACCCCCCTGGGGTCGGTGGGACTCCTGGTGCTATATCCCCCCAGAGCCAATATCCGAAAACGGTGTTAAGCTAGGCGATTCGGCTGTTGCTCTGTATGGTTGCATCAGTGGGACTTGCCGCTGGAAACGGGCACGTCACACGGATTGGGGAGGTCAAGCCGATCAAAGTCTCAATTTGACACATTGATTTTCCGCTTTCGCCGCTGGGCGCAAAGGACACGCCGTCATTACGCACCTATTGCCGTTGCGAGGGTTTCAAGCCCCAATGCAGGCCTGTTGTCGATCGAATTGCGCGGCTGCAGCGGTTTCGCCACCGCCGAAAGATGGAATGAGAGCCAATCTGGTGAAGCTTGTCCAACTTCTATGAGTTCGCAGTTAGACAGAGCCACAAAGCCTGCGCATTGGGCGATCGAGTCACGCGCACCTTGACTGTGGTGACGGTGTTGTCTATGTTTGAACAAGACTCGTCTCGATGACAGTAGGCTTGCACAACAGTTTTAAGCTGCGTTTGGATAATGGTAGACGCCCAAAAAGGCATGAACTGGCTTTTGGCAGCAGCGTTGCTCCTTGGGGTGAATGTGGCGCCTGCCATGCGGCATTCCCATGCGGGCGGAGGCGAGGACCATCACCATGTGGGTCGTGTGACAATCGGGCACCGCTGCGAAGACCATGATTGTCCGATTGATCGCAATCATAATGTTCAAGAACGTCGAGAGGCTGACCAACCCCTCGCGATTGAATCACATTGCCATCTCAATTGGTTTGGATTTGCCTTCACGTTTCCCGCTCCGCCGAGCGATACCGACGACATCGACGTGGAGACCTTCTACCAGATTGGCGAGAAGGTACGAGTGGTATCGCCAACCTCCGTGTTTTCGCCACATCCGCTAGAACTGCCGAACGCTCTGTCATTTCCGGCAGCCGTGATTGACGGCGATTCTGCCAAATCCACGTACCCCGTGATGCCGCCGCATCCGTCTCTGTGTGACGCTGCGCGCCGAGCGTGCTCCGGTGTGCTGCTAATATAGCACCGGAATCGCCGCTTCGCTTCTTGTCCGGCTAGAACTCGCATAGACGCGATGTTCAGTAGCCGTCCTGCCTATTCTCAGAGTTGGATTCGCCCGTGCGCGCAATTTGACTCCCCAATCTCCAGAAGGAACGTACGCATGACTCTCAGAAATATGATTCTTCCCTTTGTCGCCGCAGGACTGTTGTTCGGTTGTGGACAAGCAGATTCCGCTAAGCCCAAAAATGACCCTTCGTCCACGACATCCAGCCAAGGTGGGGATGCCACCGATCCGCATGAAGCACACCTGACAGAAAAAGATATCGAGAACCTTCGGAAACAGAATGAGACCTATGCCGAGGCAATCGACCACATTCGGTCTTATCGCGACACGATCCGTGACGAAACGACGGGAGGGAATCCGGACAAAGCTCATCAGCCTTTGGATAAGCTTGATTACGTGCTGCAGTGGCTACCGGAGATTGCCCAGAAGAGCGGTATTCCGAAGAGCAAGTGGGAGGAGGTCAATACCACCGGTCAAAAACTCCGCGATTTGTTCAACAAGATCCACGCCAACATCGATGCGGGGAAAGAGTCTGATTACAAGGCTGTGGCCGATGAGATTGATTCCAGTATCGAGTCAATCGCGGCAATAAAGCCGTCCGAAGAACAATAGATTTTTTTGTTTCTAATCATTTCCAGAGGAGTCGCAAAATGTTGATGCGACCGATGAGACCTACAGATTTCAGCCGAGTTATGCGTCTCGCATTGACTGGCCTGATCGCGGCATCTGCCGCAATCAATTCTTCTAATCTAGTGTCGGCACATGAAGGTCATGCAGCCCTTCCCTCCACGGGTGCAATTTTGGACGGTGACAATTTGCTGCTGTCTCCTGCAGCCATCGAGGCAATCGACATGCAAATGGCCAAGGTCAGCCTCGCGGATCTCCGCGACATGCTGCGATTGAATGCCCGCGTTGCATTACCTTGGAACCGGCAGGCGATTGTTAGCACACTGATGCCCGGACGTATCACCAGCGTGCTGATCAAACCGGGGGAATCTGTGAGAGCCGGTCAGAAGCTTGCCGAGTTGGAGAGTCTTGAACTTGAAACTCTGCAAGTTGAGATGCTGCAGGCGTCAGAAGCACTACGGCTTTCTGAGCAATTGTTGGAACAACGGCGGCACTTAGTCGAACAGGGTGCAATCACTAAATCAAAGCTGCTGGAAACGGAAGCCGCGTTTCGGGAGAAGTCCGCAACGCTCGGAATCACGATCCGCAAGTTACGTGCTGTCGGGCTGGACCAGGAGTTGTTGGACAAAGTTCGGTCCACAGAGCAGCCAATTCGCTCGATCAGCATCACCGCACCAATCAACGGCATGATCAAGCATTCGGTCGCCAGGGAAGGTCAGTACGTGGAAGAAGCAGATGGTCTGTTCAAGATTGTTGACCTGTCTTCACTGTCGCTTGTAGGTGAAGTCTTGGAAGCGGACGTCTCTCGCATCAAGGAGGGCATGCCGGTCCAGGTCACCTTTGCAGGCCAAGAGTATGCCGGAGAGATTCGTCATATTCGACTCAGAATGGACGAGTCGAAACGCACGATTGGTGTAGTGATTCCGGTCGATAACCGGGACGGAAGGCTCCGTCCCGGCATGTTCGGCCGCATGATGATCGAGACCGGCAAAGCCCAAGAGACGATTGTCTGTCCGGCGAATGCACTGATTGAAACCGGTACGGAGAGCTACGTGTTGCTGCGGCAGGGCGAAGGTAAGTTCGTCCGCCGATCCGTGCAGATTGGCATGCGTACCCGGAAGCACGTCGAAATCAGTACGGGATTGTTTCCGGGCGATCGTGTAATCGTGCAAGGCACTCAACTATTGGCGGCAATGTTTGATTCACGGGGCGACCTGGAAAGGGACCAACTCCGAGACGGCGCGGAACGAAAGCAAAGAACTGCGGTCGATTCTTCACGCACGTCAACGTCTTCAGAAAGCGAAGAAATCGTCTTACCGGGCACAGTCGAGTTGCCCACGCATCAAAAGACTTACGCCACAACATTGATCCAGGGACGCATCGCTCGAATCCTTGTTGAGCCGGGCCAACAGGTCCAAGCAGGCGATGTATTAGCTGAAATCGAAAGTTTGGAACTTCGCAATCTCCAACTCGAACTCTTGCAGTCACGGGCAAAGGAGATTTTCGTCGAGGACACCGTACGTCGGCTCCGGCCGTTGGCCAAAGAAGGGATCACCGCAGCCAGAGAGTTGTGGGTACTTGAGTCCGAACTGAAGAACCTTCGCCACTCAATCGAAAGCCTGAAACGAAAACTCGAACTGGTTGGCATCTCCAATGAGCGTATTGAACGGATCGCCAACCAGGAGCCGACAGATTCCATTTCGTCAGATGCCACGATTACGTCGCTGCCAATTCGTGCACCATCAGCAGGACGTGTGGCAGAGTTCGACCTCGTGCAAGGAGAGTCTGTTGAATCTCAAGACAAATTGTTCGCGATCTACGACATGAGCACGATCTGGGTTGAAGGCTATGTCTTTGACGAGGATGCAGTCAACGTTCACGAGGGTCAGAAAGCCATAGTTCAGTTTTCTGCCCATTCGGGACTGAAAGTCGAAGGAACTGTCGTCCGGCTCGCACCCGCATTGGACTCACCGGAACGTGTCTTGCCGGTCTGGATCGAACTTCGGACAACAGATCAGTTTTTCCGAGAAGGGATGTTCGCGCGAGTGAAACTGAATACCGGAATAGTCGGCCGACCAGTAGCCGCTCGTCCCCAAGACAATTGAACGACCAGAAACACTAACTCATCGACTGTCTGCCATCTACGCCGATCGAAATCGGATGCTCCCATGCTTAATCGCGTCATCGCATTTTCACTGAAAAACCGGCTCTTGGTGTTGGCTGGAACGTTGGTACTTGTGTTGTTCGGGGGATATCAAGCTTCGCAACTGTCGATTGACGTCTTCCCTGACCTGAATCGCCCCACCGTGACGATCATGACCGAGTCGCATGGACTCGCTCCAGAGGAAGTGGAGACGCTCGTGACATTCCCAATTGAGGCGGCGATGAACGGCGCGAATGGTGTTCGTCGAGTTCGATCGGCGTCTGGGATTGGAATCTCGATTGTCTACGTCGAGTTCGATTGGGGCACCGATATCTACATTGCCCGACAGATCGTAGCGGAGAAGCTGCAACTTGTCCGGGATCGTTTGCCCGGCGACGTCAATCCGGTGATGACGCCGATCACTTCGATCATGGGTGAAATCATGCTCATCGGCATGAGGCCCAAGGGCGACACCTCTCCACTCGAAGTCCGCACAGCTGCGGATTGGGTGGTGCGGAGGAGGCTGCTGGCAATCAGTGGCGTGGCACAGGTTACTGTGATGGGAGGAGAATTGAAGCAGTACCAGGTGCTGACGTCACCAGAACGACTAGCTCGATACGATGTGACCCTTGATGAGCTGACGCGTGCGGTGGAGAAGTCCAATGCAGTCTCCGGCGGCGGTTTCTTGCTAAGCAGCGAGCGGGAAGCCCTGATTCGCATCGTTGGACGAGCAACGAGTCTGGAGGACATCGAACAGACGGTCATCCGGTTGGGCGATGCGGTACCTGTAACGGTCGCCCAAGTGGCAGATGTGCGTTTCGCTGGTCCCGTAAAACGAGGAGATGGCAGTGTCAACGGCGAACCGGCCGTGATGATGTCAGTTCAGAAACAACCGGGAGCAGATACGCTGGCCTTAACGCAAGAAATCTTGCAGACGCTAGAAGAGATTCAGGCCACGCTTCCCGGTATGACGATCGATACTGACATTTTCAAACAGGCCACGTTCATCGAAGTTGCCATCGGCAACGTTGAAGAGGCCATCCGTGATGGGGCGATATGGGTGGTCGTCGTGTTGTTCATTTTTCTCTGGAATTTTCGTACCAGCATCATCACGCTCACAGCGATGCCGCTGTCAATCCTGATCACTGCACTGGTGTTCAAATACTTCGGTATCTCTATCAATACGATGACGTTGGGTGGCTTGGCGGTTGCGATCGGAGAACTGGTTGACGACTCCATTGTTGACATTGAAAACATCTATCGGCGGCTCAAGGAGAATCGACAGAAGGAACATCCGGACAATGCACTCAAGGTCATATTTCTGGCTTCGTCGGAGATCCGAAACAGCATCGTTTACGCGACGTTGATCGTTGTGCTGGTCGTCTTTCCGCTATTCTCGCTCGCCGGACTGGAGGGCCGGATGTTTGCGCCATTGGGATTGTCTTATCTGTTGACGCTCCTCTCGTCGCTCGTCGTTTCTCTAACCGTGACGCCGGTCCTCGCATCATACCTCCTTCCGCAGGCGAAGTTCTTGCAGTCCGAACGTGACCCGTTTTTGCTCCGCTGGTTGAAGTGGGTGGACGCCTTCGTTCTGCGATTCATATTACGGCACACAACAGTCGTACTGCTCGCTGTCACGCTGATGGTTCTGATCTCGGTGACCACAATTTTCTGGATGGGGGGCGAGTTCTTGCCGGACTTCAATGAGGGGACACTCACCATCGGAGCCACGGCCACTCCGGGAACGAGTCTGCAGGAGTCCAACCGCTTGGCAGCTCGTGCGGAATCGATGCTCATGGAGATTCCGGAGGTGACTCATGTCTCCCGCCGCACTGGTCGGGCGGAACTCGATGAACATGCTGAGAATGTCAACTTCTCAGAAATCGACGTCGGGCTGGAAGAACCGGTAAGACCGATAGCGGGCTGGCAATACTCAATCCTGCGGGCCATCCCCGGTTTGCACAGCTATGGCGTGGAGCAGGTTGGACGTCCCCGCGAGGCTGTGTTGCAGGAGATCCGAGAGAAGCTGGGAAGCTTCCCGCCCACGCTCGTGTTCAACATCGGTCAACCGATTTCGCATCGACTCGACCACATTATGTCGGGCATTCGGGCACAAATCGCCGTCAAGCTTTACGGCCAGGATCTCGAAGTCCTCAGGCAGAAGGCAGCCGAGATTGAAGAACTTATGGCTGAGATACCTGGCGTCGTTGACCTTCAGGTCGAGCCGCAAGTGGAGATACCGCAAGTCCGTGTTACGGTGCTTCGCGAAGAGGCGGCACGTTATGGATTGCCTCCTGCCGATGTCGCAGAAGCATTGGAGACCTCCTTGCAAGGCTCGACCGTTTCGCAGGTGCTCGAAGGACAGCGGACTTTCGACTTGGTTGTCTGGTTCGATGAAGAGTCGCGAAATGATATCCAACTGATTCACGACACTCTGATCGGCACACCTTCGGGAGTTCGTGTCAAGCTCGGCAGTGTTGCGACAGTGGAACGACGCCAAGGGCCGAACACAATCAATCGCGAAAATGTTGTCCGCCGCATCGTCGTGCAGGCGAATACCGCTGGCCGGGACTTAGTCAGCGTCGTTGAAGACATTCAGGCAGTGGTCTCGAACGACGTTGTGCCAACATTGCCTGAAGGCTACTTCATTGATTATGGCGGCCAATTCGAGGCCCAAAAGGAGGCCAACTTTCGATTATTGGTCCTTGGTGCGTTTTCAATCGCTGGGATCTATCTCCTTCTCTACAAGTGCCTAAACTCGTGGCGGGCGGCCTTGCAAGTCATGATCAACATTCCGCTGGCCGCGATCGGTGCCATTGTCGCCTTGTTGATCACTGGCTGGCCCGGATTCGCAGCATTCCAAGGCTCGGCGGCCTGGGACTGGCCGCAAATCTGGCTTTCGGGTGTGAGCCTCTCCGTCGCTCACTGGGTCGGTTTCATCACGTTGATTGGCATCGTCAGCCGTAACGGCATCATGATGATCTCACACTACATCCACCTCATGAAATTTGAAGGTGAATCGTTCGGAGAGCAAATGATCATTCGCGGCAGCCTGGAACGACTGGCACCGGTGCTGATGACCGCATTGACCACGACCATCGGCCTGATTCCCTTGGCTCTCGGAGCAGGTCAGACCGGCAAGGAGATCCTGCACCCGCTGGCAATCGTGGTCATTGGCGGACTGCTCAGTTCCACGATTCTTGATCAGGTTGTCACACCAGCCCTGTTCTTCAAATTCGGTCGCAAAGTCAGCGAAGACCAAACTGCTGGAGAAGGACAGTCGGCCGAACAGGAATCCGAGATGCAGCGGATCGCAAGTTGGTTTGATTGAGGACTCTCCTCGGAGACTTACCGGAATCGAGTTGAATAAATCTGTAGGGAGTCTGTAACTGTCAAATTGCTGAATCGTCGAATAACATTTGGCCAGGATCGTCCGATCCGACCGGCAATTCTAACGTTGGAAACTCATATTCGCAGAAGAGGAAAAGATCGATGGCAAAGCGCAGACAACTCCGATACCTCGACCAGCATTCATCAATGACCCTCCGCGAAGGAATCATTGAGTTACGAGAGGCAGAAGGAGCCGACGGTGATGCCGTTGAGAATGTCGCTCCGGAACTGGTGCCCGACCTACACATGCATGATGCGATTCATGTGTTGTTCGGATGTCCAACAAATCTTTCCGGGGAAATCAGTGCCCACTTATGGACCCTCTTTGGGACAACGCTGCGGCTGCGTGACATGCATCGCGTAAACATGCATCGAGACCATCGGCAGGTTCTTGCGAGGATCGGATACGTCAAACTGATCCGCATGTGGTTCAAGAATATCCCCACTATGATTGCGACGATTCTTCGGTCATTTCGCATGTCGCAAAAGTGGCCAGCTGCAAGCTACGATGAGTACCTCGACGTCCCACTGATCGAACTACGTCAGCAGTTTAATATTCGATGTCCCAAACGCTTTCACAAGACTGACTCAGAGGGCAGTGCTGGTGCCGCGTTACGCCATGCACGAGCATCTCGTATTGTCACTCAGTAATTCGAGAGGAGTCAGCGACGAACTGATCTTGGTGACAACGAATACGTTTTGCACTGCTGCGAAGTCGCGTCTTTCGCATTTGTTGCGAGTCAATCTGATTCCCCGATACCGGCTCCTGATGCCTACGATGATCGCTGATGTGACCGTGAAACTGAAATCACAAAGTACAGCAAGAGCGTTCGTGCACAAGGACGAACCGTCCTAGGGCAGTCTCGCTGAAGCGGTCAACGCGCTTCGGTCATATCGTCCTGCGCGGATTCCTTCCGATGCGAGTTTGCCGTTGCGCATAGACGCCAGGTTGACAGTCACTGCCTGCACGGGCGAGTGCCGTTTTCGGTTGTGACACCCGCCGCTCGACGATGGGACGAGTCCCATTCTGGCGATCAGACTGGCGACTCTGAAAAAGGGACATCGTCACATTCAGACGGCCGGATCCGCGCTCTCGACTTCGGATCGTGGAACAGCGGACTTCCGACGCCACGGTCGTACACCTGGGCTGGGCCCCTTCCTCAACCCCCAGTCGGGCGGCACTCGGCTGGTTGGAAACCTCGATCCACTCATACGTCAAATTCGTGGACGTTGCAGCCAAGACCACGAGCAGTGATGATGGTGTGATGCGGCGCGAGCGCATAGCGTTGGACGAGGTTCAGACGCTGGTCGATGAGATGAGGGAAGAAGGGTAACGACAAACGTCGAAAGGTCGATCGCGGAACCGGCCGGAAATTGATCCGCCACCCGCCGGGGTATCGTTCACGGGACTCCGGATGACCGGTTCTCCAGCCAAAGCAGAAACGACGTCAAAATAGGCAATTGATTATACTGGTGCATTGCAACGCAATATCTGGGAGCACGCGATGGCCCGACCAAAGGGAAGCCGAACCGTCTTGGTACGGATTACATACGACGACATCGGCCGGCTGGCTGCGATTGCTGGAGACACTGCGAAGCAGTACGCCCAGCGCGGCCAATTCGATTCGCGGGACCTCGATTCCTTGCTGACATGGGTCAACGCCCGCAGGACTGCAAAGGGCCTGCCACTGATCGGGCTGCCGTCTGACGTTGGCAAGGCCGTTTCCGACGAAGACTCAGCAGCAGTTACGCGGGAGACGCTATTCAGTCGGACGACTCGTAGGAATAGGGGACTATTCTACGACCCACTGACAGCATCCTACCGATGTGACGACTGAACGCGACCACCCCCAAGAAACGGAATCCCCGTTAAGCCACGACGAGAGACGGACGGGGCGGCAACGCAAAAACTTGGTAATTGTGGAGCAAGGGACGCGTTAAGCGACTGGCAGGGGGACGTGCAAAGGGCCAGGGAGAGCGCGCAAGAATAGTTCTCCCGCGCGCACGCGCGCGAGGGGCGGCTGACGGGGTTTGTCGGCTACTCCCTCGCATGAGCAGCAGTTTGTCATAGAACTGACCCAACTACGCGCGCGAGGAACCACTGAAAACCACGGTGAAGCGGCGTCTGGAAGCCGAGGGCCGTTGGGCTGGCAGGATCGATCTCAAGCGCGATCAGATGATGCGGGACTCGAACAAGCGGTTTCCCGACAAGGAAGAGCGGCGGCAGTGGGTCTACGGCGAGCTCGACCGCATGTACCCGCCACTGGAGGAAAAGGGCGCAGATATCCCAGCTTCACGCCAAAATGAGACATTGTCTCATAGTAATCACCCTAATGCGTTTCCAGATAGTGTTGCTATTCAGGGACTTGCGGAAGCTTCCCCCAAATATCCTGATTTGACATCGAATGCGACAATGTCTCATGAGATTGGGCTGGTACAAGCCAATCGGCTTCGGGTGGTCGAAGAGCGGCCTGGGAAGGCGACGCTGGTTCACCTCGATAAGGCCCTGTCTCCTGCCCCAAGCTGGGCTGCTCTGGGGTGGTTAGAGACCAGCATCCGTTCGTATGCCAAGTTCGTTGATGTGGCGTCTAAGGCCACAGCCAACGATGATGGAGAGGCCAGTGTGATGAGGCTTGAGAGGATGGCCATCGATGAGATGAATGCGTTGATGGACGAGATGCGAGACGATGGCAGCGGCTAAGAGTTGGACTAGACGAACTCGGCTGAAATACGAACCGACCGGAAATCGAACCAGACCCGGCCACCCATTCCGGAACTGCGGTATACTATCATCCCCCTCCAACGCGGATGCGCCAAATGGTGTCAAGATAGGCAAGGAGCGACCGTATGGACTGCATGGTCACAAGGGAACGCACTGCAGGGGCCGGAGGAATTCTTCGCGATTTACCGCAGTTGCTCGATCAGCACGTTCCGCAGCACACAGTATCCACCCGCGTTCGCCATGCATGAAGCCTCTTAGAAGGGCACTCCTGCGTTCAGTGGTTTTCACCGACGCACGTCGTCGATCACATTCTCAATGGGAACGAAACTGAGGGGGATGAGCGTGGCAAAGCTTCCCACGTGCGTCTGCCCGCCATTTGGGCGGAGCAATCGCGGAGGTAGCCGAGAGCGACTCAATCAGTTTGCACCGCTGTGGAATCATCGTAGCTGCTGATCGACTCGGTGTTCCAAGTCCACCCAATTGTCCAATACTCAAAGGACTGACGCGTCGATAATCCATTCTTTCTGATCCACGAGCTACAACGAAGCCGCCGACAACCCCAGGGCGTTTCAAGATCGAGATAATTCACGCCCTCTCCATCGTAGCACCCAGCGCTGCGCACCGGATGGATCGAATCAAGGCCATCGCTTACTCGCAACGAATCATGCCCTACGTGCTCAGATGTTCGCAATCGACGACGAAGCGATCGATCTCGCAATGAATCATAATCCTGCCAGGATACGATTGACAGAAGATTCCCTAACTCGACCAATCGAAACACCATTGCGGTCAGGGATACGCCCAGCCGAGCCTTTATCTCTCGGATTATCCTTAACTTATTGAGTTCGCCATCATTCCGCATGGACCTTCGACATTCACGCGCAAGGGCATGGCTGACCAAGCGGGTCGGCATTATCAACTCCGCCGCAATACGATCGACGACACGCTCAAGCTCTGTTTGTCGAGATCCCCGGCGCGCAACGGTATTCTCATGCGTCACGTGCGGCAAGAAACGTTCGAGCACGAGGTGTGCGAGTTCGTGTGCGACGGTGTAGCGACGTCGTGGCTTAGAAAGGGCCGTTGAAAAGTAAACCGCATAGGTACCGTCTGGGAGGCACTTTACGAATCCTTCACTTCGTGTAGCGCCGGCTTCGATCTGACTAACGTTTAGCTGGCGCGCTACATTCCAGAGCCTCTCATGAGGCGTAACGTCACTGTCTACCTGATCTCGCACCAATTCCTGAGCGAAGGCTATTGCAAGGCGTTGCTGCTGAGACGAAACGTTCATTGTGGCGTCTCCGTCACAGGATTTCATCGGACAGCAATTCGGTAACCCACTCGTTTGTTGTTCGGACTAAACGGCTTTCCTCCGCTCGGCCAGCATCCATTGTTAGCTCGTGGCAATATTTCCGCCAGCCTTCAAACACGACTGAATCTTCGACCGGAAAAAGTTGCTTTTTATTGGCGATGTTCCGGGCTTCAAGCAAATTCGTTAGCGATTCTTCCGCAGCTCTTACTTCGGCATTCGTTGGTGTATCGCCACCTTCCGTTCCATGAATCTTGCATGGAGGCAGCACAGCTAAACCACCGCCTGGACCGACGTCAAGATGCCATCCGAGACTTACAACGATATGGGCCAGTTGAAGGAGCGTAACCTGCGAAGTCCGGCCTTCACTATCGGTCATTGCCTGAAACCACTCTTCCCGCAGAAACGGAACTTTACCCAACTCGGACACGGCATCATCGTGACTTAGACCGTGCGAAACGCGGAATCGTTCCAAAGCGTC
Source organism: Planctomycetales bacterium (assembly GCA_028285345.1). Lineage (GTDB taxonomy): Bacteria > Planctomycetota > Planctomycetia > Planctomycetales > Planctomycetaceae > Symmachiella. The sequence continues at coordinate 123,044 of JANQPT010000003.1, read as the reverse complement.
GACCAAGCTGCGATTGCTCGGGTGTGTCAACGCTCGGCGCCTTCGGCCAGCCGCCTCTTTCAAGGATTTGAAATTGACTTTCAGAGTATCAACGATCGCATCAGCGGCCGTCTCAGATGAATCATACAGAACCACTTCACCAATTCGAGCGAACGGAGCGCCAAGCAGCATTCGGCTAATTGCTGCTCCTTGCTTGGCAACAAGCATGCAAGGAAGTGTTGCGTTGGCGAACAACTGGGCCGTGACACCGACTCCAGTGGCTGGAGGAGTCAGTAGGGCAATTCCGAAGTCAGCTGAACAAATCGAGGAAACGGTCTGGTTGTAGATCGTCGTCGCATGCTCCTCTCGATTCGTTCGCTGGAATTTTGGGAGTACGATCTGGACGGGTAGTCCGGCCGCCTTGATGGCGCCGTCAATTTTTTGGGTAAGCTGACGGAGCTGCCACTCTGTTTCTTCATCGACGTTCGACACCGGCATCGAGAGATAGCTGACGAGTTCGTCCACTTCGTTGTAGTTCGAAGAGCCAGCAACAACCGGACCGTCGAGATTCCGTGCACGAAGCCAATCGCGCCAGCGATGGAACCAATCTTCGTCGGTGATTCCGGCAGCGAGTCCAGAAGCAATCATCTCATGAACGTAGGCGACGAACTCATCTGCCGCTTCAATCACGCTTTGATCGAAGTGATCGATAGGCACCAATTCGAGCCGGCCATCGGAGGTTTTGGAAAAGGCTAGCCTGGCTTCCACCATCAATCGCTCAAGTTGAATCAGCGTGACGCAATCGGACAGTTTCTCGTCCCGTTCAATACATTCAATCCACCATGCGGCGACTCCGGTCCGATTAGCCAGTTCCTCGGATGTCAAGTTCAACAACAGCCGCTGTCGCCGCAGGCAACTTCGGAGACGCATGTGCCTAACAATTCCGCCCGCTGCGATTCGCGCCTGTCGCGCCTCACGTGCGTGGGTCTTGACCATTCGCTCGCGGAGCATCTGTCTGAGACGCCCCGGAAATGCGTCTGGATCGGCTTGCTCAAGGTGGACCTGAAAACCCAACCCGCAATTCGGCAAGCCGGATACGAGGGGTGTTAGACGGCAGGAATTGTCCTTGATTTTGACGTCGCCCCACGGAATGAGCATGTCGGCGGCAATTTGGGCCTCCATTCCCATCCCGAGAGACGGCTGAAGCCGGATGAAGAAAACGAGATCGCACCGCATCGCGTTGGTGTGATCGACCGCGTAAACCTCGCGTGGCAAATGGGGTGATCCGGGAGGTGTGTGGTCAGCCGGGTTGTAAACATCGAATCCGCAATCCTGAAAGACTTCAGCGGCTTCCTGCAGTAGCCTTGATCGTAACGACGTCAAATCAGGAGAGGTTAGGCTGCAACCGAGGTACACTGTCGGTCGAGCACCGAAGTAGTCAGAGACTTTTTCAAGCTCGAATTGATCTTCATTTCGTTTCATGATGAAACCAGGATGGCCAGCGCCCCCTACTTTTCCGATGAGGAGGATAGACTGACGCCAAGCAGAGCCCCAACTGCTGCTGCCAAAATGGGCGTTACAACGCGATACCACTCAGCAAAAACGCTCGCAACAACCTCAATCTTGGCTGACTCGATGCATAGCACAGTGACAACGTAGCAGGGCAGAGAAAGTACGAGGCCGATCGTTAAGATGACCGTCACCCAGATGGCCGCTGTTGCTTTCGACCGAGTGACTTCGGCCTTCACGCGACGAATGTAAACGTCTTCCGCTTCGAGCCCGACCTCGGTAACCGCCCGTACGCTGTCCTTGACCGGTTCAACGTCGACGGGCTCGTTGTCAGCAGCCATTTCGCTACTCCGTACGACGGCGGACATTGAATGGCAAGGTGATGATGAATTTCTCGGTCGGCCGATCGGGGTCCACCATATAGACTTCTCGGCCTCTCTCGGCGGCCTCGACGTGAATCCGCAGCAGTGTGAAAGCTCGTCGGAATACCTCAGGCTTGGAGCCCAGATCGGTGATCGCCAAGATCCGATCGACTTCGTCAGCCATCGCCGGCGCCAAGTCGAACGCTACTCGGCTGTTCGTGTCCGACCTATTGGCGGTGTTTTCGGGCATTGCAATTTCTCCAGGTTTGTTGAGGGCTTGTGCGTTACGAAGGTAATCATAGTGATAATCGGATGACACTTCAATTGCAATGCAATGTTCTTTATGTGTATTTTGAATGTGTTTCATTGGGGATGTGGTTTGTAACGTATTAACAACATTTACCTTACGGTCAGATTTCGGTGCGGCGATTATCGCGTTGTGGCACTCATCTGAGAGGAGGTGTTCAGGGTCGAACTCGCGTCACGTAGCCAACCGACCTCCGTCAAAGCGATGTCGCGCATAGAACAAAACCTGCACCGGCCCGACACACCCGACGATCTTCCCGACCTTCAGAAACCTGTCGGCCGAAAATCTGGGCCTGGTATTCCGTTCGTGCGTCCGGGTAGGGGCTGAGAATCAACAGATCACAACAGAAGACTATCCGGTCAAGATTGCTGCGATCTGGGACGCAATCCGGGCCAATAAATCAGGCGATGCACTGAGAATGCTGGCACAAATACCGAGCGAGCGAAGGGGAACCGGCTACTGGATTGCGAGCGGACATTTGCATTTCAGGATCGGAAACCTTGGCGAGGCGCAGGCCGCATTCGACAATGCGGTTGCAAATGATCCCAACAACACTGAGAGCTTACTCCGGCTGGCCTTGGCTCTCCGTTTTGATGATTCTCAACGGTCTTGGGATGCTCCGAGGGATTTGTGCAAGAGAGTGATACAACTGGACCCGACTAACGCCCCAGCTTACGTCATACGTGGGCTGTGTGCAGAGTCCAACGAGGAGAAGATCGGCTACTTCAAGACGGCTGCGGCTCTTGATCCCGAGGACTTTAGTGCACAGTACAACCTGGGCGTCGCAATGCTTTATGGGGCTAATGTAAGAGATGCTTGGAAGCCTCTTGAGGAAGCTTTGAAGCTGGAAGAAAAGGCAAACTTGGATGACTATCTGATCCGTGATTCGCTTTCGCCCGTGTCATCGCTGACCACGCTGCCCACGACCAATTCGCTTCATGTGCCGATCAAGCTGGCACTCGCTTGGGCTTATCGCGACGGCGACCAGTACGAACTCGCGATACAAGAGTACAAGGATTTTCTGGCAATTGAGCCGAAAAACCCTGCGGCGCCGTGGGGGCTGTGCTTTACTTACCGGGGTTGGCACAAGGACCACAAGCATCCAGATGCCCTCTACTGGGAACGTCGGGCGAAGGGAATGGACTTCATGCCCGGGGGGATGACCAGAGGGTACATGCCAACGATCGTGTATTTTGACATGCTTCGCTAGGCGGCAAATCGGCGGTGGAACTCAATGGCCTTCTGTTCGCGATGGAAGACTCTCATGTTAGCGAGCGATTGACTGAACGCACTTGCGGGTGACCGTTTCTTCGCGAGAATTGTAGGTGTTCGGGACGGCCGGCCGGGTTGCAAACCGGCAGCCAAGCGATCCGGGTGGCGGTTACTTTGACCTGCCTTTCAAAGCCGCCGCCCAGATCGGCCCGACCAAGAGAAAGGCAGGTGCAGCATGTCGAGTATTCTCCCCTTCGCTTGTGGCCATCACCCGGTCTGGTCCCCGCTGGCCAATGAGATTCATGCGGCTATTTGGGACCGCGAAAGACTGGAGATTGTGCAGGGATTTGTCCGGGAATGGGCATCGGGTTGGGTGGCTAAGGTGAACACCGCAGGGGCCAAGCAGCAAGAGACGTTTGCGCGGGTCCGGCAATCTCTCCACTACCCCGAGGATTGGACGCTGAGCCTGATCGCGGATAACTTGCCCGAAGACCAGGAACTAAGACAGGCAAGAGACGCGGCATGGACTTGGCAACCCGAGTTCCCCGAGCTACCCCTTCCTCCATCCCATCGCCCGCGGTCTCCGGCCGAGAAGTGGGCGGCCTTGAGTGCCGTGCATGACGTGTTCGACCTGAGCGGCGACAAGGTTCTGCCGTGGCCCTTACCGGAGGATAACCAAGACCTAGTGGCCTTCACGGAATGGATGCGGGGTGAGGGCGGGGCGTACTTGGTATTGATGCGGGCGGCCAGCGCGTTGACCGATAACGAAGCCGATGCGGTCCGTAGATGGTTGAAGGACTCAAAGAAGGGCGGCGCCCCGGCGGTCGAACCTTCGGGTGCGGTGGTCGGTCACAACGTGGAACAATCGGGGGATCAAGACGCGGCTGGAGGTGCCTCTGCGGCAGTTCGTCTGCTGAACATCTACACGAATGGACTGGCTGACGAGCGACTTGAAAAGGCGAGCATTGTTCTCAATAGCGATCTGACCGTCGATGAGAAGCTATGGAAGATCGACGAATTGATGCCGATTCCGCCAACGGTATCCGGCGAGAAGTTGGGCAACGCTTTTGGTGTCAGTAAGGCCGCCATTCAGAAGACAAGTTGGTACAAGCAGAAACGCAAGGGGCGACAGGATGAGGAGATTGCCCAGCGAGGAGACCGTCTCCGCCAACGAGGCAAGACATATGAGCGGGACCGACAAGCGGGCGATGATGAGTAAACCGGCAACTGGTTGCCGGTAGGTTGCCACGCTCGAAAACATTCGACAATTCTTAGCCGCACGGTGCAAAGCCCTGCGGCTTTTTTCATGCGCTGCAAGTTGCCGATTCTGGTTGCCGTCGAGGGATTAGGGGTATGTAAGCCGCATTTCGCGGCGAGCCACCTTTTGGAGCAATCAACGATGGCAAGGCAGTCCATTGTACCTCTGGCCCTTCGGCACCACGAAGTGGCACGAGTAAATGTGAGTGAAACCCCCGATCTGACGACGGCCACGAGACGCCTGGCATTGAGGCCCGCCGAAGCGGCAAAGGCCTTGGGCATTAGCGCCCGGACCCTGTGGGGACAGACGGCCCCACGCGGCCCGATCCCCTGCCTTCGGATCGGACACGGCAAGCGGCAAACGGTGCTGTACCCCGTGGCCGATCTGCAAGCCTGGCTGAGCCGGCAAGCGGAAGCCGAGAAAGGGGACGACCAATGAGCAAGAGGAAAAAAGCCCCCAGGCGTGGCGTCCGAAAAGGGGCGAAAGACAGTTACAAACGCAGTGTATCCGCGAATGGTAAACGACGGAAGCAAGCGGACGTTTTCAAAGTCGGCCTGCAAACTGTGAAGTGCGAGGAACTGATCCCGTCGCCCGAAAACAATCTCGTCTATCGGCGGCGCAGCACCGCCGACGCGGATTTTCGACGCCTTGTTGAAGGTATCCGTGTTGAGGATGTGAAAGCGCCGTTGCTGGTATCCCGTGACGGATACATCATCAGCGGCCATCAGCGACTCGCCGCAGCGATGGAAGTGGGACTGTCGCAAGTTCCGATCATTGTTCTTAACGAGATACGATCCGATCAAACGCAGGATGAATGGGTGGCCATCCTGCGTGAGCATAACACGGGACGCCAGAAGACGCTTGATGAACTTATCCGTGAGAATATGATTGACGTTGCGGTCGTCGAAACGGCGGGGCAAGTCGTTGACTCGCTCGTTGAATCGTTCGACGTGACCAGCGACACAATCGACATCCCGGCGACCAAGAAGCGACGGTCCCGTATCACGAAGGTGAGTCGAGATTTTGCGGACGCAATCCTATACATCCTGAACGAAGGCGACTTGAAGGGACTCAACGTCAACGAGCGGGCAATCCACTATCGATTGTTGCCGCCGTTGAACGTCCGCACAAGTACACGCAAGGATGGATTCATTTACGGCGCACCCGGAAAGGACAAAGAATCGGTCGCAGCTCTGAGCCGGATGCTAACGCGGTTGCGGCTGACGGGTGAAGTCCCCTGGCATCGCATCATCGACGAAACACGTCCTGCTACCAATTGGACGACATATGCGAACGCTGCTGAGTTCTTCGAGTCAGAAGTCCGCAATCTGCTGGTAGGATTTGCGCGAGACTTGATGCAATCGCAGGACAATCACTATGTGATTGTTGCCGAGAAGCTGACGATTAAGTCTTTCGTCGATAAGGTGGCTGCGAAGTACACGATTCCAACCGTAATCCTGCGGGGCAATTCTGGAATCGATGCACGGTATCAAATCGCCAAACAGTTCCATTCATCGGGCAAACGCAAGCTCGTTCTGTTCGTTCTTTCAGACTGCGACCCGGCAGGCGACATGATCGCCGAAACCACGGCTCACAGTTTGCGCGACGAGTTTGGCATCACCGAGGTACAGGCGATTCGCGTCGCCTTCACTCACGCGCAAGCCGACGAATATGGGCTGTCAGAGAAACCCGGTCTGGTGTGCAAGGAGTCCTCGGTGACGCCCAAGTTTATCGCACGGCATGGTCGCGAAGATTGCTATGAGCTTGAGGCAGTGAGTCCGCAGATCTTGCAGTCGATGCTGGATAAGGCAATTCGCGCAAACATCAACATCGACAACTACAACGCGGAGGTTCAACTGCAAGACGAAGATAACGCAGCAATCTCCGTCCGCCGTCAAATTGTGCGGGACGCGATCGCTGGCGACCCAGAGTTGGACTAGTCGAACTCGGACGAATGCCATGAACCTCGACATACCACGCGGGACTCGCCCGACGAATGACAAAATGGCTATCTTGCTGGCCGAGCTAATGGCGGCCACGGCGACGACGAAGGAACGGCGGGCCGGATTCTGGATTCCGATTCACTGGCAGCAATGGCGGAAAATCCTGGGTTCGCGCTACAAGGCGACCATCCGGGAGGCAACCGCAGCCGGTTACGTCGAAACGAATGACCGCTACTCGGTGGGGCGATTCCCGAAAAGCTACCGGCTCGCGAAACGTTACCGGCGGCCGAAAACTCGACCGTACACCCTGCCCCGTACTCGTTCCACAGCTTCGAGAATTCGTATCGACGAAACGGATTCCGTTGGGCGATTGCTGGTGGATCAATTCAAGCGGGTTCGACTGACGGGGACGGCGAGCGGTTGGGACGGATTCTGCGCGGCCCAAATCCGCGCCGGATCGTTTTACGCGACACGCTGCCAGTACGGCCGGTTTCACTCCACATTCACGGGTTTGAAGCGAGCGGTGCGGAGTCAATTGACCGTAAACGGACAACAACTGTTCGAGATCGACGTAGCGAACTGCCAACCTCTCATATTGGGCCTGCTGGCCACGCACAACAACAGACACAACCCACAACCCGACACCCAACCCACAACCAAAACAGATACAACAAATTCCACCTATTCCATATGCCGCGCATTTTTGACCGATCAAAACATCACGAACTACATCGAACTGTGTGAGCGCGGCAAACTGTACGAGCACCTGCAGGAGCGTTGCCGTGGCCAGCTGACGTTGCGTGATTGCATCCCGGCCGATCGCTGGCACCGATACGGAGCAGACCGGCCGTTGAGCCGGAAGGACGTGAAGCGGCAGTTTCTGGTCATGCTGTTCGCCGACGTCGCCACCACCAGGCGAATGCCGATGTTCGACTTGGTGGCGACCGAATGGTCGGCGCTGGCGGATTTCATCATTGACGCCAAAAGGGACTGTTACCAGAACCTGGCCCGCGACTGCCAGCAGCTGGAGTCACGACTCATGATCGACGGCGCGGCTGGATCGCTGCTGGCCGAGCCGTCGATCCCAATCGTCACGATTCACGACGCGATCCTGACAACCGCGGCGCACATACCCGCCGTCGAGTCGGCGGTCATCGCGGAGTTTGGCCGGCTGGGAGTGACACCGAAAATAATGCCGGCCCGCTACTAGACAGGGTGGATTCGGCCGCACAATGACAGACTAAGCCTAATGGCTCATCCCAACAGACTGGCAACAGGATGGTCGTACTTTTTACCCCCCCGTCAAACAGAACAAGCGAAGGAGAATACAGAACCGCCCCGCTCGAAGCGCATCCTACGGACTTCGAAACCTCGATGGCTATCCCACACAAAATGGAAAACAATGGTTGACTTTCCAGTAAGCATCGCCATAATGAGTGTGCTTACTTGGCAGGCAATTACAGAGGGTTGGAAGGCATGGGCAAGGTTCTCGATGAAATCCGCAACGCCATCGAATCCAGCGGGACGTCGCGGTACGCCATCAGCAAAGCAACAGGCATTCCCCAAGCCCAGTTGTCCCGGTTGATGGCCGGAACGTCCGGTCTGAGTATCGACAGTTTGGAGCGTCTGGCGGATTTTCTGGGGCTGGAAATCATCATACGTCGCAAGCGAAGCAAACGGAGCAAGTAGCGCATGGCAAGCATCACGAGCGAATCGAATGGACGAAAGACGATCCAATTTGTCGGCGCGGACAAGAAACGCCGGTCGATCCGTTTGGGCAAGGCATCGCTGCGAACCGCTCAAGCAGTGAAGGCCAAGGTGGAACACTTGGTCGGGGCTGCCCTGTCGGGCCACGCCTTGGATGGCGAGACAGCCCGTTGGGTCGCGGACCTTGATTCTGTAATGGCTGACAAGCTGGCGAATGTCGGGTTGATCCCGAAACGCGAACCTGTGGGGGCCGTTCGGCTGGGGGAATTCGTCGACAGCTACATTGCCGGACGGACGGATGCGAAGCCATCAACAGCCACGGTATGGCGACGTTCGCGAAAACATCTTGTCGCATTCTTCGGGGCTGACAGGGACATTCGCACAATCACAGCGGGCGAAGCGAAGGACTTCCGGCGCAAGCTGCTGCTGGGCCTCTCGGACAACACGGTGCGGCGGACGTGTGGCATTGCCAAGCAGTTTTGCGAGGATGCCGTCGATCGCGGCTTGATCGGCCGAAACCCATTCAAGCATCGCGACATTCCAACAGCCACAAGCGGCAATCCATCTCGCGAATTCTTCATCACTCGGGAGATGGCCGAAAAGGTGTTTGACGCCTGCCCCGATGCGCAATGGCGTCTGCTGTTTACTCTGAGCCGCTACGGGGGCCTACGATGCCCTTCCGAGCATCTTGCCCTACGTTGGGGTGACATCGACTGGGAACGCGGCAGAATCAACGTCAGTAGCTCCAAGACGGCGCATCATGCCGGAGGGGAGTCGCGAACGTTCCCGCTGTTCCCCGAACTGCGGCCGTACCTCGATGAGTGTTACGAACTCGCCCAAGACGGCGAAGAATTCGTCATTACGCGGTACCGAGACGCGAATTCGAACCTGCGGACGCAACTACTGCGGATCATCAAGCGGGCCGGTTTGAAGGGCTGGCCGAAGTTGTTCCAAAATCTCCGCAGCACGCGGGAAACCGAACTGGCAGAAGATTACCCGATGCATGTCGTCTGCGCGTGGTTGGGCAACTCTCAGCCCGTGGCGATGAAGCACTACCTGCAACTGACCGATGAGCACTTCGAAAAAGCGGTGCAGAATCCGGTGCAGCACGTTGCCGTTTCGGGTCGCGCGGACTCGCAATCGGGACAGTCGGCCGACGACGAAACGCTGGTCTTGCAGGACTGTGCGGCCGGGTGCGATTACTTACCTGAGAATCAAGTGGGCGATGAGGGACTCGAACCCCCGACATCCACGGTGTAAACGTGGCGCTCTAGCCAACTGAGCTAATCGCCCCGGAGTCAAATCGCTCGACAATCTAGGGGATCGCCGCAAGAGTGTCAATGATTGCTCCGCGACGGCGAATAACCGTACGGAGCCGCGCGCCGACGTCGCGTACGCCGCAAACTCAGCTTCTGAATCAACTCCCGATTCTGCTATACTGATGATGGATTCACCAACTTGCCGGTTCAATTTGATTTCCCCCTAAAGCCCGATTTCATGAGCACTCCCTTTGCCGAGAGCGCCGCCGGAGTGCGGCGGTTGCGCGACGCGCTCGTCGAGCTGGAACAGGGGACGCGGCTGTTGCAGTTGCCTCACTTGGCAGGGCGGGAGTGGTACGAATTGCTCACCCGCAAGCTGATCCCCCAGCTTGTCGACGACCCCTATATCGTCGCCGCGGTCGTCGGCGGCACAAACATCGGCAAAAGCGTCGTCTTCAACCATCTCGCCGGCTGCAGCGCCAGCGCCACCAGCCCGCTCGCCTCCGGAACCCGCCACCCCACCTGCCTCGTCCCGCCCGGTTTCCCTGAGCGGCATGAACTCTCCCTGATCTTCCAGGGCTTCACCGTCGAATCCTGGTCGACCGCCGAAGCACCGTTGCAGGACGACGAGGAGCACAAGTTGTTCTGGCGGACAATCGACGGCATGCCCGACAACTTGCTCGTTCTCGACACACCCGATATCGACAGCGACGCACAGGTCAATTGGCACCGTGCCGATTGCATCCGCCATTGTGCCGACGTGTTGATTGCCGTACTGACCCAACAAAAATACAACGACGCCGCCGTCAAACAATTCTTTCGCAAAGCGGCCGCGGAGGGCAAATCGGTCATCGTCATCTTCAACCAGTGCCAGCTTCCCGAAGATGAACAGTACTGGCCGGTCTGGCTCGACACATTCTGTGCGGAGACCTCCATTGATCCGGAATTCGTCTACATCGCGCCCCACGACCGCGAGGCGGCCGAAGCAAATCGCCTGCCGTTCTATTCCCGCACCTACCCCCCTCCCGCCGAGGGCATCGCTGAAACCGGCGACACGTGCGATTTGTCCGCGGAACTCTCGCGCTTGCACTTCGAGGAAATCAAATACCACACCCTGCAAACGTCGCTGAAACAGATCTTAGACCTCACCGACGGCGTGCCGGGCTACCTAGAACAGGTGCGGCAGAAGAGCCTCGATTTTCAATCGGCGGCGGAACTCTTTTCCACAAACCAACTGGCCCGCATCGACAACTGGCCGCCGGCGCCCAATTCGCTGTTGGTCTACCAAATCCGCGACTGGTGGCGCAAACAGCGGGAAGGCATGCCGCGGGCGGTCCACGACTTCTACAATACGCTCGGCCGCGGCATCACGGCGCCGTTTCGCTGGGCCAGAAACCGCTTTGTTGGAGAACCGGCGGATCCGCTCGAGGAATACCGCCGCCGCGAATGGGATACGATTGTCGAAGCCATCAGCCGACTCTACGACGGACTCACGCAATTGAGCCTGCTGGGCAACGAATTACTGCGCCCGCGCCTCGAAAAGGTGCTCGCGGGCAAGTCGCGCGAATCGCTGTTGGAAACGGTCAAGACCGAATTCGACGCCGTTGACCTCACTGAGGAGATGGATCGGCTCGTCACCGCACAGATGCAGACCTTCCGCGACGACAGCCCGCAGATGTATGCGTTCCTGAAACGCCTCGACACCATCGCCGCCGCCGCCCGCCCCATGACGTCGGTCGTGCTCTTTTTCGCGGGCGGCATCCCCGTCGGCCAAGCGGTCTCGCCGCTGATGGGCGACGCGCTCACGCAAGCGGCCGTGCACATTGTGGGCGACATCGCGGGCGGTACCGGCGCCGTTGTTGTCGGCGAAGCAGCCGTCACCAGCACGTCGGAAGGCTTCCGCTATCTGGAAGCCAAATTCCGCCAACTCCAAGCCGGCTTCACCGCTCGCCGCGTCACCTGGTTTTCCAACCTGCTCAAAACCCACCTGCTCGGATCGCTCCAAGAAGAACTGCAATCCGCCGCGGGGCTGCCACATTCGGAATTGTTTGCGGATGTCGAAAAAGCGATCGAAGAACTGCGCTCGCAACCGGCAGCGGTTCAGGCGTAAGTCGGTTCACTGCATTTCGCAGCTTATGCAGAGTCTCCCTAAGAGATCTAATTTCGGCTCGGTCGGACTTGAAATCTCAGTCGAGGTGACTTATATTGATATCAGTCAGATTGACTGATGTTGGTTGCCCAAGCAGAAATCCCCATGCCGAAACCACAACTCGAAGTCTCTGAATACGAGCTCTCCGTGCTGCACGTTCTGTGGGATCGTGATTCGGCGACAATTCGCGAGATCACCGAAGCCATTTATGGAGAACATACGACCGCCGCGCACGCGACGGTGCAAAAACTCCTGGAACGTCTGGAAAAAAAAGACGCGGTGACGCGCGATCGCAGTTCCTTCGCGCACACCTTTCGAGCCAAGATCCCGCGCTCCGCATTGATTCAACAAGGCTTAGATGTGCTCGCGGACAAGCTGTGTGAGGGTTCGGCCACCCCGCTGCTGATGCACCTCGTCGGCCGATTGCGGCTGTCAAAACGCGACCGGGAAACGCTCCGTAAACTCATTAACGATGCAGATGACTGAGGCCGCTCATGAATCCAATAATGACCATTGGTCTGACGAATGCCGTGCTGGCATCATTGTTGGCCGGATTTCTATTTCTCGTCTCGCGGCGAGTCCGCCATGCGCCGCTCGTGCACATCTTGTGGTTGCTGGTGCTCGCGCGATTCATCATGCCGCCCATTCTGCCGCTGGAGTGGCGAATTGCCGGCGCTTCGACAGCCAGATCGTCAAACATCATCCCGGTCCCTGCGTCTCACGATCGTGCAGTCAGATCTTCGCAACCGATTCAAAACTCCTCTGGAAATCAAGTCGCCGACAAAAGTACGCCGCAACCCAGCTGGTTCGCCCAAACGATCCACCGCTCACACAGCAGCGCATTTGCTCTGCGGTGGGATGTCGCGGTCGGAACAATTTGGATCGCTGGATCTGTCCTCTGGATTATCGTCGCGACATGGCGGATTGTGGCGTTCCGACGGAAATTGAAATCTGCGGCGCCGGCTTCATTCGAGATTCAGGATATGTGTCAACGCCTCGCGCAACAGTTTCGACTGCGTAGTGTGCCCCATGTCCTGATCGTTGCAGACCGCATTCCGCCCCTGTTGTGGGGACTCCGTCGGCGACCGGTGATCGTGATCCCCGCCGACCTGTTGCCGCGACTCGACAGGCGTCAGCAGGAAACACTCCTCACCCACGAATTGGCACACCTCAGCCGCGGCGACCGCTGGGTGCGGCTGCTGGAAATGTTGGTCCTGGCTCTGCACTGGTGGAATCCTGTCGCCTGGTGGGCTTCAAGGCAATTGCGGGAATCTGAAGAAGCCTGTTGCGACGACTGGGTGATCCAGAAACTGCCCGGTTCGGCGAAATCTTACGCGCGGTCGTTGTTGGAGACCGTCGAATTTCTGTCCCCGCAGCAACCGAGCCTCCCGCCGATCGCCAGCGGATTCGGTTCTGTGAAAGCGTTCAAAAGGAGACTACAAATAGTCCTGCACAGCAACTCTCACAGTAATATCACATGGAGTCAACGAGGGTATTTGACCCTGATTGCCGCCGCGGCGCTGTTGTTCTCAATTTCATTCGTGTTCGACAACCCAGCGTTAGCTCAGCGCGGTAAAGTAGGATTCGTCGAGGTTCCCAGTGAGGGCATTAGTTCCGTCTCATTCTCGCCCGACGGCAAACTGCTCGCTGGAGGATCATCTGACGCGACTGTGAAAATATGGGACGCGGCCACCGGCGTTACCACGGCGACTCTCAAGGCTCACAAAAAAAGGATTCAAGCGGTGGCCTTCGCGCCTCAAGGCTCAATGTTGGCCAGCGGCAGTGACGATCGCACGGTGATTCTATGGGACGCGAAAACCGGCGAACGATTGCGAACGCTGGAAGGATTTGAGGACGATGTCGGGCAATTGAGATTCTCTGCGGACGGACGAACACTCTGGGTGGCAAGTGCGCACATTACATCCTGGGAAGTTGAGACCGGCCGGAAGCAATCGACGATAAAGCTTGGTGCCAACAATGTCATTTCGCTCGATCTCTCGCCAGATGAGAAGTATTTGGCAGTCACGTTTTTTATCAGTGGTAAACAGCTCACTGCAAAGATGTTCGACATCAAGTCGTCCGAATTGATTCGCAATTTCGGTGACCCGCATTATGGAGTTTACGCGGCAGCGTTTTCGTCCGATGGAAGAACTTTGGCGGGGACATGCATCGGTCGTGAAGAAGGTCCGAAATTGCGGTTCTGGAATATTGAGACCGGTGAAATTCAAGAGACCTTTGATCTCGTTGACAAGGAAATTTGGGCCTTGCGCTATTCCCCAAATGGCAAATTGCTTGCGAGCGGCGGTGAAGGTCCGAAAGTTCGAACAAACCCCCCCGGCTGGCGACTGACGAGTATGTTAACGATCTGGGATCCGGTCAGAAAAGATGTGCAAATCAGGCACAACGGTGCCTCCGCCCGCCTGACGTCACTCTGCTTCTCGCCCGATGGCAAGCATCTCGCGTATTGTGATTATGCCACCGTCAGCGTCATCGAAGTCGATTCCGGCGACGACGTCTGGACCGGAAAGTATTGAACCCAATAACCGACGCTTGCCGCCACCCGCTCGCACGGTCTTTACTCTGTAATAGTCATAGTCCGATGACAGCGTTCATAGGAGAATTGGAAGTGGTCCAGCCTAAAAACGTCCCACATCAAACGTCGTCGATTCGCGGCGACTTCTACATGCTCTACATCGCTGTATTGCTCACCCTTTCGGCAACGATGAGCCCTTCGCAGCCAGCCTTTTCACAGGAAGCTGACGAATCTGCTAAGGAAGAAAAGGTCGCGGCAGGACCGAACACGTACGTCCATTGCGTCTCCTTCTCAGCCGACGGAAAACTGCTGGCCGGCGCGTCGTTCGATTCAACCGTAAAGATCTGGGACGCCCAATCTGGTGACTTCGTCCGTTCTCTCTCAGACCACAAACTGAGCGTCCGGGCAGTCGCCTTCGCGCCGCAAGGGTCGCTGCTCGCCAGCGGCGGACACGACCGCCAGGTCATTCTCTGGGATGCCAACACAGGACGCCGCGTGCAAACTCTCGAAGGTTTTGCAGAAATAATCAAGGACTTGAAGTTCACGGCTGACGGAAAAACTGTGTGGGTTGCGGGTAACGATATCACCTCCTGGGACGTCGAAACCGGCAAGAAGCTCTCGACGATCAAACTCGGCGCAGCCCACGTCCGGTCGCTTTACCTTTCCCCTGATAACCAAAGCTTAGCCCTGAGTGTGTTCATTCAAGGAAAACACCAAACGGGCCGCATCTACGACCTAAAATCTGGCAAACTGAAACGCTCCTTCGGCGGCAACGGTTGGGGCGTCTACTCCGTCTGCTTTTCACCGGACGGGAAACACTTGGCCGGGACAATCTACAGCCTAAAAGACGGTCCCAAACTGCAGGTCTGGAACATACAGACCGGCGAACTCCAGCAGTCGATTACACTTTACAACAAGAACATATGGTCGATCAGCTACTCGCCGGACGGAACAATGCTCGCCAGCGGCGGCACGGGACGCACGATTCGAACCGTCAACCCCGCCGGCTCCCGACAGGAGAGCGAGTTGACGATCTGGGATCCATCCTCTGGCGAAATGCGGACGTCGATCAACGGTGTGCTGAGCCGTCTGAGGTCGCCTTGCTTCTCGCCGGATAACAAACGAGTTGCGTATTGCGATGGCGCAACCGTCGCTGTATTCGATGTCGAGTCGGAGAACGAACTCTGGTCGCGGAATTACGGGAGCATATTGAGGTAACCGACGCTTGCCGCCCAACGCCGATTCTGTCAAAGTGCGGATTGCACAATCCCAATCAGCCCCCGGCCCCGCCGGGGGTTCTGCTTTCGGCTCTGAACAACTAAACGGCAACCAATGGACTTCCTACAACTGGCCGGCAAAACGATCCTCGTCTTCGGCGTCGCCAATCGCAAAAGCGTCGCCTACCACATCGGCCAATTGCTCGCCGAAGCGGGGGCGAACGTTCTCTATTCCGTCCGCTCGCCCGAGCGTCAAGCATCGGTGCAAAAACTGGTCGGCGACGCCCCTGTCTATATCTGCGACGTCGAACACCAAACGCAGATCGACGCACTGCGCGATGAAATCGCCCCGCAGCACCCCCAAATCCACGGCATCGTGCACTCGATCGCCTTTGCCGACTATTCCGCCGGCTGGCTGCCGTTTCACGAGACGCCGCGAGCGGCGTTTTTGCAGGCGGTTGACATCTCCTGCTACTCGCTGATTGCCTTCTCAAATGCCTTCCGTGAATTGCTCGACAAAGAGCAGGGGAGTGTAGTGGCGATTTCGATCTCGACGACGCGGATGGCGGCGGAGAATTACGGCTATATGGCCCCGGTCAAAGCAGCGCTCGATTCGTCGCTCGCCTTTCTGGCGAAGTCCTTCTCGCAGTTCTCCAAAGTCCGCTTCAACGCCGTCTGCCCCGGCCTGCTCAAAACCTCCGCCTCCGCCGGCATCCCCGGCTACGTCGACAGCTACCTCTACGCCGAACAGGCCACGCTCCGCAAGCAAGCGGTCCAGACCGAAGAGGTCGCCAACGCCGCCGCCTTCCTGATCAGCCCCCGCTCCTCGGGCATCAACGCACAGGGACTCGTCATCGACGCCGGCATGTCGATCAACTATTTCGACGACGAGCTAATTCATCGCCAGAAGTAGGTCATGCTGTGCATGACGAATCGCGGAGCAGACTCACACCAAACGCGAGTCATGCACAGCATGACCTACCGATCACCCGTATCACTTCGATTCCGCCGCCGGTTTCGACATCACCACAAACCACTTCCCGGACGCGTCGGCAGCCAGCGAGACGTAATAACCGTCCGCACGGGCGTTGTCGAGACGCTGTTTGAGCGATTTGTCAGTCCCAATGAACCACCGCTGCGTGAGCGGCGCCGCTTTGGAGAAAACCACCAGCCAGCGCTTGCCGTCACGGGCCACGCTGGTGATGTGGCGGCCCTCATTCCACTTGTTACGGATCGACTCCTTGACCTTCTCCCAATCGCTGTAGCAGATATACGACTGCCGTCCCAGCCGTTTGTCTTTCGTGTAGACGGCAACCCACAGCGAACCTTGATGCGCAACGGCAGTCACCTTGAACTTCTGCTTCCACCGCTGCTTGATCTCATCTCGAAGCGCCGAGACTCGTGTGTGCGCGGTGACCGCCTGTTCCCGCCGTTTGGATCGCTTGGCGAAAACCGCCGCCCATTGACTGTCATTGTTGCTCAGGTGGCGAACCTCCCAACCGGATGTGCGATATCGCTCGATCAGTCCGCTCAACGCGTCAAAACTGTCCGCCGCTTCGATCCGTTGCAACTCGTGCGCCGATTGCCGCGCAAACAACGTGTACCAGCGGCCTTCGCGTCCGGCGATGCTCATCACACGAAACCCGTCCGCCCACCGTTCTTCGACCCGCTCCTGTAAGTCATCAAATCGATCCGTAACAAGCAACTGATCGTGTCGCGGCGACTGCTTCGAACTTGCCGGACGTTCGCCCAGGATCGCCGTAACCGTTCCCAGTCGGACAACGTCCAGTTGCACCCGGTCTCCTCGTTTGAAGTTCTCTAGCGCGGAGCGGAGGTCGGCGCGATTGCCGACGGCGCGACCGGCGATCTTCGTGATCACGTCATTGGCCCGCAATCCGGCTTGCTCCGCGGGACTATTTGGCTCAACGTATCCAACCAACACGCCCGTGTGTTTCTCGACATTCAATTCGTCCGCCAAGACCTGGTCAATCGCGTGCGTGAACACGCCCAAATAGGCCGTCGCTTCGCCCTCCTCATGTGGCGGTGTAGTGGATCGTGTGGCCCGGAACCCGATTCGCGATCCTTTGGGAGTAAACTCGCTCACTCTTACTGCGAGCACGTCACCCTGCCGAACCGTACCCGACCGCGATTCATATTCCTGTAATCCGTCGCCGTTGAGATCGTGAAGTTCGACGCGATAATCGCCGGTCCCCGTCGCTGTCAGTCGCACCTTGATGTCGTCGATCTTCATGCCGGCGGGAATCGGCACGGCGAGCCGTTGCGGCGCCGCCTGTCCGCCATTCTGCTTGTCCCGCTCTGTGGAAAACAGGCCCTCAGGCAGATAAAGGCTGCCCGGGATTTCGTTGATCAGTCCCGGGCGGTCGTCACCGAAGAACCACTGTTTCAGATCGCCCTTTGGCTTCGACGTCATGCCGAAACGCCGCCCGTCCGGCAACTCCACCAGCGCCGCAACCGGCGAGTGGACGGTGATATAGACTTGATTCCCGTTCCGCACGATTACGCGGCCATCCTCAAGATAGGTCGCGTTGTCGTCACAGATCCAAACGCCCGATTTCGTCAAGTTTCCGCCAACGGGCAGGTATGAGTCCTCGCCGATGTTAAAGCGGCTGGTGACGCCCGCCTTGTCCGCATCAAACGGTGCGACGCCGCGATAAATCACGCAACGATCGCCCCAATTCTTGATGTACCACTTCTGCGCGTCGCGAAACGGTTTGGGATTTGCGCTCTTGTAGTCGAACAATCCCCAATAATTCCAACGGCCGTCATACCACACGTCGTTCGAAGCATCTTGCCAGTCGCTGATCACGATGCCGACGAACGTGACCGCATTGACGTCGCGCACCGGAAATCCGAGTGATCTCAGCAACGACCCGAACAGAAACGCATGCTCCTGGCAGACATACGTGGAGCCGGTCTTGGGGTCCGTCTCTTTGCGAGCGGGTAACGGTGTGTCAAAGCCGTATGTCCGTCGCCAGAGGTCCTTGGCGTTATCCCGTGGTGCCCACATATCGGCCGGCGCCCCTTTGGGCATCAGCGCGTGAATCACAAAGTTCGCCACGTTTTCCACAACTTGCTCGGGATCATCCGGGAATTCCGGGTCCGCCGAACTTCCCTCGATCGTCTTCCAACTGCTGCCGTAGCGGGCGGCACGGATCGCCAGGGCGCGGATTGTCCAATCGCCGACGTACGACTCTCGCGGGTCGCCGTTCATGTAATAATCGAGCGGGCGGGCATTTTTCGTCGGTGCGCCGACAACCGGACGGAAATCCGGAAATGCGAGCTTCGCGATCTTCGAGCCTTTCTCGCGAATTGATTTGGTCTCCTCCAGCAGCAACTCCCGTTTGCCGTTCTTCCCCCTCTTGCCGTAGACTTCAACCCTCACCGCTTTCTTCAGTGGCACGGAAAGTTCCTGCTTCGGTTTCACCGCGCCAGCCTTGGCACGTACCAAATTGAGATGCATCCAGGACTTGCGATCAAGTTTCCATTGATCCTGATAACTGGCCGCCGTTTGCCGTGTGCCGATTCCGGCGGACCGCAGTGGAAACGTAACCGTCCGCTCGGTTTTCGGCCGCAGCGGCAGCCGCGGCTGCTCTTCGGCGGTCACTTTGCCGTCATTCTTGGGAAAATACAGCACCGGCTCCTGTGCGTCGCCGAATTGGCCGACAATCGTGCAGCGGACCGTGCAATCTTCAATCGTCTCCGAATCGTTGTTGATCACCGTAACGCTAAGCCGCGCGAGGTCGGCGATTGTGAATTGCCGGTCGTTGTCCCGCAGCGTGACGCGGACCTCCAGCGGCGGTCCCAAGTACTTGCGCAGTTTCTCAAACGCCATCAACGCGAACCGCTTTGACTCCTTGGTCGTGAATGCTCGTTGGTCGAAACTTTCGCCGACAAATGCCGGATTGCGATGCGTGACGCGGGCCTTAATCCAGTAGCGGTCGGCAATGATATGGCTTTCCGCATTCACCTTGATCTTGTCGTTGAAAAACGAGGTCAAATCCGTAAACGCAAAGTCGCCCGCTTTAAACTTGGTGACCTTGTTCTGCTTTCGCGGCGCCAGAAAGTCGTGCTGCTTCTTGGCTTCCTCCAGCGCGGATTTGCGGCTGTCATACACATTCACGGTCAAGGTCACGATATAGTCAAAATCGGACTTGCGCTTCTTGGAGTAGCTGCCGGGGCCGAGCCAGAGCGGCTTCGACTTTTTTCTCCTCACGGTGACCGAGCGGATCGAAAAGACCGCCGGTCCGGCCCGCAACGGCGCCGTTGCTTGATCTGATTCCTTGACTTCCCCCTGAATCTCCTTCTTGGGAATCGCCGCTTGCACAAACTGTCTGAGATCGAACGGGACTTTGTTACTTCCTGCTCCGGTCGTCGGCATCGGCGCCCATAGCAGCCAGCAGAGTAGCGACACGGCGGTCACCAGGATCAGCTTCCCGTGAAGGCAACGTCGTGGATTCGTCATACAGACCTCAAGCAGAATCAAATCCGGAAAATTCGCAGACAGGCACCCGCCTCGCGGCGCACCTGACGTCCCAATTGTATCACAGATTCGACCCGCGATATCGGAGCAATAGCGAATTCCGCGCGTAACCCTGATTGTGGAGCAGAGACCGTCCGGACATTCAATTCAGCAAATTGAGCGTATATTGGGAGGGCGAGGCTCCTGCCGAGCCCAACACGGTCTTCGAAATTCGGTTCAGCAGGAGCTTCGCCGTCCCGATTCCTGGTCGGCGTTTGTGTCACATTCGCAGCCACCCACTAATCCGTGTCGCATCCATGTCAATCAGTGGCCAACCCCGAAACCCGCGACTCACCAGAGCAATTACATCTCACGCTCGCCTCAAACCGCCTCCGGCCGCTCCGGTTCCGGTTTCCCGGCGCTCACCACCGCCTTGTTCAGCGCCTTCAAATACGCATGCGCGCTCGCCTCGATAATGTCCGTGCTGAACCCCTTCCCGAAGTACGCCCGACCGCCCGATTCAATCTCCACCGTCACCTCTCCCTGTGCATCCTTGCCGATCGAGATGCTCCGCACCTGATAATCCCGCAGTCGAGCCGAGACGCCGATCACCCGCTCCAGTGCTAAAAACACCGCGTCCACAGGCCCATCGCCCGTCGCCGCATCGCGGACCGGTTCCTGGTCCTGGTATTGCAACTCAATCGTCGCCGTCGGAATGCTCCCCGTCCCCGCCGACGTGTGCAGGCTCAGCAGTTTCCAACTCTCGTCCGTATCGCCGATGCGATTTTCAATCAGCGCGGCGATGTCTGCATCGTAGACCTCTTTCTTTTTGTCGGCCAGCACAATGAAATCGGCGAACACCTGCTCGAAGTATTCCTCGTCCAGCACGTAGCCCATCGAGTCGATACGATCGCGAAACGCGTGCCGTCCGCTATGCTTGCCCAGCACCAAATTTGTTCCCGCGAAACCGACGTCTTGCGGCCGCATGATTTCATACGTCGTCCGTTCCTGCAGCATCCCGTGCTGATGAATTCCCGCTTCGTGAGCGAACGCGTTTTGCCCCACCACCGCTTTGTTCCGTTGCACCTGCATGCCGGTGATCGTCGAGACCAATCGGCTGGTGGGAAACAGTTTTTTGGTATTGATCGCCGTGTCGCAGCCGTAATAGTCGCTGCGGGTTCGCAGCGCCATCACGATCTCCTCCAGCGCCGCATTGCCCGCCCGCTCGCCCAATCCGTTGATCGTGCATTCCACCTGCCGCGCCCCCGCCTCAATCGCCGCCATGCTGTTGGCGACGGCCAGACCCAGGTCGTTGTGACAGTGCGTGCTGATCACCGCTTGCTCGATATTCGGCACATGTTTTTTCAGGTGCGCGATGCAGTTATAGAACTGTGACGGCGTGGCATATCCCACCGTATCGGGGATATTCACCGTCGTGGCTCCGGCGGCGATCGTCTTTTCAATCACCTCGCACAAGAAATCCAGCTCCGTCCGCGCCGCGTCTTCGGGAGAGAACTCCACGTTCGGGCAGTAATCGACTGCGCGTTTGACCGAATCGACCGCCTGCTGCACGATCTGATCCTTGTCCATCTTCAGCTTGTGTTCGCGGTGAATGCTGCTCGTTGCCAGAAAGACATGGATTCGCGTCTTCTCCGATCCTTTGAGCGCCTCCCACGCCCGGTCGATGTCCTCCTTGCGGCACCGCGCCAACCCGCAGATCGTCGATCGGCTCCCGAATTCGCGGGCAATGAGTTGAACGGCTTCGAAGTCACCCGGCGAGGCGATCGGAAATCCCGCTTCGATCACGTCCACCCCCAACTCGACGAGAGCACCGGCCACCTCCAGCTTTTCGTTGGTGTTCATACTGCAGCCGGGTGACTGCTCCCCGTCGCGGAGCGTCGTATCAAAGATCGTAATCTGTTCGCCGGACATCCCAAAATTCTCCCTGGGAAGTGAGGGTTGAGGAAACACGGTACATAAAAAAAACCCTGAAGCCTTTCCGACAAGGCTCAGGGTCTGAATTTCGCAGAGATTCCTCTCAACAGAACTTAACCCCGTCCCCCCGTCGGAAGGGACAATCCAAGAGCGAGGCTAAGCAGGTCGAGACGAAACATCAATCAGTTGATCCAATTTCCTGTAGAAATCGTTGTTTCAATTCAAAATACTACGATCGACCTGGCCGGTCAAGACAAGGCCGCGCCGTTCTGACACGGCTGCTAAAAATAGGTTCGCCGAATCACGTCCCAGCGTCGCCCATGTCAAGTGCGCCAACCGTGCTCAGCGACGAGTGAAAGAATGCTCCAGCATCCCGGCGTCGAAGTATCGCGGCACTGTACCTTCCGATGCATACAGGTAAAGTGCGGCCAACAGAATCGCATCCAGTGTGCTGGACATCAACGACACCAGCAACAGGACCAAGATCCCCACTCCGACCAGTGTGCCTCCCACAATCCCGGCGCCTGTGCCGATGAAATAGATCCCTGCAACGGCCAGGCCGATTCCCGGCAGGCAAAACAAAAACGTAATGAAACCGATTCCAAAATTCGCGCCGAGTGCTTCGCCCCACGTCTGGCGCATTATCGAGACGGAGCGCTTAAACGCGTCGACAGGACCGGCTTTCTCCACCACGATCAGTGGCACCACAAAATACGTCGTGATGGACCACGCCATCCCCAGCAGCCCCGAAACGATCTCTCCCACGCGCTCGCTGCGTGATTCAATGATCTTCAGAATCAACCCGACCGTCGCCGTGACGGCCGCCCAGCCCAAAATCTGCGGTATCCGCCGTGACGCCGCGGACAGACCGTCGCCCAGCGTCGGGTCATGCCCCTTAAATCGCATCACCGCACAAGCGACGAGCGCGGAGTTGAAAAAGATGATCACGAAATAGTTGACAAGATAAAACAAGAACAGAACCACATATCCCAAGATCGCCTCGGTCCCTTGTTGATCTTCGGCAATCATCTCGAAATATCCGCTGAAGTACAGCGGGACGCCGAAACTGGCCAAGACAATCAGGCACGAGATTCCGCTGATCAACGGAAATAGCAACAACTCCTTGTCCAATTTCAAAACGTTCAAACTGGCTTTCGCCAACTCCCACCCATTGGCAAGACGTTCAAACATAAATCGGTCTCCCATAGCGAGGTTTGTTGCAGATTGCGGCGGACGCCCGCTGATCGCTGATTTGCATGCTAACGAGTCGTTATGAACTCTGCCACACGAAAGGGGCCATCGCAACTAGATCACCCGGCACAGATAGCACTTGAGGTAGTCATTCTCAGGACAGGTCACCGAAACCGGATGATCGGCCGCGGCACCCCGTCGCTCGAGAATCTGCAGACCTCGCCCCGCCTCGTTCGCCGCCTTGGCCAAGATCCCCTCGAAGTCGTCACGCGACACCAGCCCCGAACAACTGCATGTCAGCAGTATTCCGTCCGGCTCCAGCATCTCCATTGCTGTGCGATTCAGTGCTGCGTAACCCTTCAGCGCCGCGGCGACGGCGTTTCGGTGTCGAGCCATCTTCGGAGGATCGAGTACAACCGCGCCGTACTGCTGCCCGGAACCGCGCAAGTCCTGTTGAACGTGAAAAATGTCCCCCCGCTCCCAGGTCATTCGGGCGGCGACCTCGTTGAATTCGGCGTTCGCCTTCGCCAGCGTCAGTGCCGGTTCGGACGTGTCGATTCCGTGCACCGACGCCGCTCCTCCGTTGATCAACGCATTCAATCCAAATCCGCCCGTGTAGCAAAACAAATCCAGCACGCGCCGCCCGGACGTGTATTTCGCAAACGCCGCCCGGTTGTCCCGCTGATCGAGATAGAACCCGGTCTTTTGACCACGTACCAAATCCAGGCCGTACCGCACGCCCCACTCTTCGATAAACAGCGGCTGCGGCGGTTCGGCACCGGCGATCAATCCGTCAGCCAATTCCAATCCCTCCGCCTCCCGGATCCCGCGTTCCGTCCGCAGCCAAACGCCCTGCGGCGACAGTTTTTCCTGCAACAATTCGACAATGTCGCTCGTTCGTTCCGCCATCGCCAACGACGTAAATTGCACCACCAGCCACTCGTCGTAGCGGTCGACCGTCAAACCGGAAAGCCCGTCCGCTTCGCTGGAGACCATCCGACACGCAGTTCGCGGCTCAGTGAGATGCAGGAGATCCCGCCGCAGTCCAATCGCCTCATCCAGCCGCTGCGAAAACAACGCGCGGTCGACCGCCCGGTCGTCCTCCCAACTGTACAGCCGCACGCGGATGTTGCTGTGGGGGTTGTACAGTCCCCGGGCGATGAACTCGCCGCGATCGGAGACAACCTCGACTTCGCCGCCCGGCGATGGATCGCCGTCAATCCGCGCGATCGCGCCTGCGAAGACCCAAGGATGCCTGGAGAAAAATGGCAACGCGCGACGTTTCTTAATCACCACCCGCGGCAATTCTGACATGCGTTCACCACGCTCGAGTTGTCGGGCGTGCGACTCGCTCATCGATTCCCGAGTAAAAACAATGGTAGGGCCCGCTGTGCGGGCCGCCGTAGCTGGCGGACCTGCAACTACTTTGCGTCGCGAATCGACTCGACTTCAGACAAATACGCCAGCAAGCGGTCCCGTTCATTGGTCAAGTGCCGTACGCGGAGCAATGACCGCACACGCGTGCGCAGTTCCAACTGGTTCACCGGTTTGGTCAAGAAATCGTCGGTGCCGGAGTTCACCGCCCGCTCGATGTCGCCCTGCTCATTCAACGCGGTCACCATCAAAATCGGAATGTCGCGCGTGGCCTGATTCTCTTTGAGCCGCTGGCAGACCTCGTATCCGCTCATTTTGGGCATCATGATGTCCAATAAGATCAGATCCGGCTGCGTCTCCGCCACGTGATCAAGCGCCGCCTGCCCGTCGTGCGCCATGTCGATTTCATAGCCTTCGTCTGCCAAATATGCATCCAAAAGTTCGCAGTTCGGAATATTGTCGTCAGCAATCAGAATCCGTGACGGCTTATCGCTGATTTCGAATGTCATGAGTCCCTCCTCTCTCGTTGAGGCAAACTGAGAGTTCGGTCGATTCCCGCGAAGTTCCGGCTGAGCTGCGATCAAATTGCGCTCGAATCCGTTAGCTCATCGGCGGTTTTGATATGTGCTTTTCCAGAATTGATCAAACGTGGTGCCGAGACCAACTACAACACGTCGTCACGTAGCGACTCTAGGATCTCCGCCACCGCGTCCAAGTTTAACGGACTTTGCGTATGACGCAATGCCCGGACATGGCCGCGCAGCATCCGCAGATCAGCCACCGTGTCCACGTCATACCAGATCGGCAGCAGACCGAGTTCCTCATTTGCGGATTGCAGCGCGCAGACGGTGGCGTCCAGGACGTCCGGTCCGCTCCAGGGAATCCTGTCAAACAGCGGCAATACGTCACCCCGCATCCCCAGCAAGTAGTAACCACCATCAGTCGCCGGACCCAACACGCAGCGAACGTCCTTCAGCATATCAAACGCCTGTTCGACGTATTCGCCCGGCAACGTGGGACTATCCGAGCCGATCACCACGACGCGGTCGTCCGCTTGTCGAATGTGACGCTCAAAAAAAGCGCGCAACCGCACGCCGAGATCCCCGGCCGGTTGTTCCCACAACTGATACTCGTCACCCGTACGTTCCGCAAAAAATGCCGCAGCGTCCGGCGGGGCATAGCACAAAATGCGCTCGTCGCCGAACTCCGAAAACCGCAATACCAGGTCCTCGACGAATGCCCCATAAAGTGCCGCCGCATTCTCAAACCCGATCGCCTCCCCCAATCGCGTTTTCACACGCCCCGCATCTGGTCGTTTGACGAAGATCCCCAGTTTTTTCATCTCAGTCTCCCCGAGCCGGGGCGTCTCCTTTGAACGGACTCCCGCGTCCGAACTTCATTCCCGCTCTCGCAAGAACGCCGTCAGTTTCGCATCCAGTTCCTCTGCCACGTCGCCGTACTGCGCCGCGGCGTCGGCCCGCTCGTAACGATCTTCCGGCTTCAGGAACAACGAAGTCATACCTACCTCATCGCGGATCAGCAGATAATTCTGATCGCGTGCCGCCGCACGGCCATTGGCTCCGTAATACGCGTACTCCCGCACGGACCCGACATCTCCCTCGATCAACGGCAGTAAACTCGCACCATTCAATTCATCCGAGTTGGCGGCAATATCCAGCCAGTCCGCCAGCGTCGGGCCGATATCGACCGCTTGCGTCAACGCCTGCCGCCGGCTCCCCATCTGCTGCGCGCCCGGGATCGATACTAGTAGCGGACAGTGCACGCGCTCCTCCGCCAGCGCAGAGTTCGCCGCTTCACCATCGCAAAGAACCACCTCCCCTTCCGCCGCCGTCATCATCAACAGTGGTTGGGCCGATTCCGGCAATTGTTCCAGCGCCGTTAACAACTCTCCGACTGCGGCATCCATCGCTTCCGACTGCGCTATGTAGTCGTCGACGTTTGCGGAAAATCGGGGCCCCTGCATGTGTACCCAGAGCAGGGAACTTCGATCGGGCAAGTCATTCAGGCTCGAAATGCGACCGGCGGCGTCGCCCAGAACTTCCCTCAGGGGCGCAACGTCGATCTCGCCGACTCCCGCAACGAATCTCTCGACCTGCGAAATGATCGGCGAGTTTTCCTCCAATAAGAATCGCAGTTGCAGGTCCGCCGATTTCTCGCTGCCGAATATCGGCCGCAGCGCAGCCTGTGCGCCGAGTTGAAGTGGAAACTGAAACCGGCCGGTCCACCACGCATGATTGTCCGATTCGCCCGAGAGATTCTCCGCAAAGTGCTGGTCGAAGACGACCGCGCGCGTCGCCAATTTGTCGATGCTCGGCGTCTGCACCTCGGGATTTCCATAACAGCCGAGAAATCCCAGCGACCAGCGATCGAAACTGACGACGACTACATGCATCGGCTATTCAAAGTCCGCCAATCCCGTCAGGTACCGGTAGCTCTCCACCGCCGCTTCGCGCGGGCCCATGATCTCCGCATAGGCTTGATGCACGGTGAAAAAGCCGTCGTAACCGACTTCCGTCAAACCCGCCATCACCTCCTCGAACACCACGCCTCCCGTTTCCCAGATGGGAATATGGTGAAACTGCCGCATCCCCAAACACCAGGTTTCCAACTCCACCGGACCTTCCGGATCCAGTTTGTGGTTTTGGACGTACACGTTGAACAAATACGGCTTCAGTTTTTGCAGAGTATCCGCCCCGTAAGACTCTCCGCACAGCATCAGGTTCGCCGGCTCATAGATTACGCCGAAATTCTCGCGGTCAATCTCCCCCAAGACCTCCAACATCGGCTCAACCTGTTCAAACAGCGACGTCGTATGGCACTGGTGCGCCAGCCGGATGCCGCGCTCCGCCGCCAGATCCGCCGCCTCGCGCGCACGGGGAATGTCCTCGCGCCGTTTCATGCAGATGCGGATCAAATCACAGCCAAACGCCTCCGCAACGTCCAGGCTCGGGCGAATATCCCGCAAACTGTCCGGTCCCCGTTCATTGTTCAGCGGAACCTCGAAGTCAGCGGTTACCATCGACACGGTCAAACCGGCTGCTTCGACCTCCCGGCGCATCTCCTGCAACTCCGGGATCGGCGTTTGCACACCGCCCGCACTCGCGCGAAGACAGACCGCCCGGTACCCCAACTCCTTGGCCAAACCGACAATTTCGGCAAACGGGACGTTCAGCTTAGTCTTGCAGGCCGCTTCGGCGATGCGAACGGAGAGCGAAAGTTTCATCACACATTCCTGAGTTCATGCAGATCACAAACGTGCCCGATTATGTTCTCCTCGACGCCGGAACGCAATCATGTTCCGCGTCGCCCTCATGATCAGCCAAGAGTGACTCCGAACCCAAACCAATTTCGCGTGTCTGGTCCTCTATTCCCACTCTTCCGCAACCATCACTCGGCGAGCTCGGAGTCATGATGGAGGACATTTTAGACCAATCAATTCGGGAAGAACTGCTCCAGCGCCTGGAACAGGATCCGATCTCCGACTCACCCGTCGCTCAGTCTCGCTGGAGTTGGGCGATGATCGCCGCCATGAGCTTTCGCCTGTGGGAGCTCTCCTGCCTCTGCTTTGGCCGCGGCTCGTAAGCTGCCTTTGGCCAACCACACGTCTCAAGGTCCGGCGGCAAACAGCCACACCAGGCGCACGGCGATCAGCCCGGCCGTACCCAACAGCAGATAGGACAGGCTGCGGCGAAACCTCCGGCCATGCACGCGAAGGCCGAGTTCCGAGCCGAGACGTGCTCCGATCGTGCCTGCCATGAGCAGCACAATCGCCAGCACTAGATTCACATTGCCGTGAAACGCGTGAACCGCCGTCGCTTGAGCCGAGGCGATCCACACCGTCAAGAGCGACGCGATGACCGCGTCTTGCGTTCTCATTCCCGCCAGCGACGTCAGTGCCGGCAACAGAATCAGTCCACCGCTGATTCCCAACAGCCCCGACAAGCCTCCTACGGCCAAGCCCAGCCATGAAAGACAGATGATTGACGTCGCGCTTATACCCGACAGATCGTCGTGAGCTGGAATTCTGAGCCCCGACCAACCGCCTCGCCGCTGTGCGCTGTTCGAATGCGCAGTTTCCCAAAAACTCAACACCCCCAGGATCGACAGCAGCAGACAGTAGACCGACAGCACTAAAAAATCCGCGAAGTCCACCTCCTTGCCCAATATCTGGGTTCTGCCAACGGAATTCGCCTGTTCAAGAATCTGCGCTCCCGCCAGGACTCCGCACAACAGCCCGCCGGCTAGAATCAACGGCAGCCGTAGCTGCGGCCGTTGAATTCGTCTTGCCAATAGCGACGTTGTGGCCAATCCCAGAATTTGAAAGGCGCACGCCCCGACCGCCAATTTGACGGGGACTTTCAGCACGATCGTCAACAGGGGCACCAGCAGAAACGCGCCGCCCACGCCGAAGAACCCCGACAGCCCGCCCACCAGTGCGGCCACGATTGATATCATCACAAAGTCAAAGACTGAAAACACGTCCGCCTCCCGCCTTCGCGCGGTCACTCGCCCAACGTCGATTTTCGCCTGAGAATGTGATGGTAATGTTGTGCAAAGCGGTGAGCTTCGTCCCGCACATACTGCAGCAGCCTCAATCCGTACGAATGCCGGCTCAGCCGCCGCGGCTCCGACTCGCCCGGCAGAAAGACCTCCTCGTCACGCTTGGCCAGTGATAGCGTTAGCGGCGGCGCAATATCCAGCGCACGCATTGCGGCCATTGCCGAACTAAGCTGGCCCTTGCCGCCGTCGATCAGCAAGATGTCGGGGAGCGGCTCCCCCTCCTTGTGCAGCCGGTCGACACGCCGCGCGACCACCTCGCGAATGGCGGCAAAGTCGTCCACTCCTTGCACCGTCCGAATCTTATACCGCTTATAGCCGCTCTTAAACGGCAGCCCGTCGATGAATTGCACCAGCGATGCCACCGTCTCTCCGCCTCCCAAATGCGCAATGTCGACACCCTCAATCCGTCGCGGCGGTTCTTCCAGTTTGAAGATCCGTTTCAGTCCCGCGACTCCTTTTTTCGGGTCGATGTAGAACACTTCCGGCTGGACGTGTTCCTCCAGATCGCCCCGCAGATTCATGCTCTCCAGCGATTTTAACTGGTCGCGAATCCGTGCCGCTTTCTCAAATTGCAGTGATGCTGAGGCCTCCTCCATTTCCTTACGCATATCTTTGAGCAGGCGGTCCTTCTTCCCATCCAAAAACATACGCAACCGCCCAATATCGCGGCGGTACTCCTCCTTGGTGACTCTCAAATTGCAAGGCGCCGTGCATTGATTGATGCTGTACAGCAAACAGGGGCGAAACCACCGCCACCGTTCGTCCCCCTCATCAATTTCCAATGAACAGGTGCGGAAACGAAAAATCTTTTGCAGCACGGCGATGGTGCCCCGCAACTGTTTGGCGTTGGTGAACGGACCATACAGTTTCGTTCCCCGCGCTTGCGGAGTCCGCGTGAACTCCACCCGCGGAAAATCTTCCCGGATGAAGATCTCCAAGTAGGGAAACGTCTTGTCGTCCTTGAGTTCCTGATTGAACAGCGGCTGAATGTCTTTGATCAATCGCGCTTCCATCAGCAGCGCGTCGACTTCACTGTCTGCCTCGAGATAGTCGATGTCGCGGATCTGCGTCACCAGTTCCGCCGTCCGTCGTTCCGCCGCGGCGGCATCGGTGAAGTAGCTGGATGCCCGGCTGCGCAGGTTGACCGCTTTGCCCACGTAAATCACCCGCCCCTGTCCATCCTTCATCAGATAGACCCCCGGCGTCGTCGGAAAGTTGCGCACTTTTTCCGCGGGATCAGGCGGCGAAGTAGAATTCTTAGGAGTCTCATTCATGATCGCCACGTGGTCGATCATCGGTTGTTGATCAAAACGGCGGTTGGTACCGGCTGCGCCTCGTTAACGACATCCGGAATTGCAGAAGGCCCGCTCGGCGCCGACGAACTCGCCCTCGCCAATTGAAGGTGCCCATTTAGTCCACTATTCGCGGGTGGCTGGGGTCGGACGTTAGTCCGCCCCCAGGTTCAATATCTGGGGGCTCGTTTTGCTCGACCCGACCTACCCATCATCAAATTGGAGTGTTCCGACAGAGCCTAGTCCACCAATCGATTCGACTCCAGCATCCGTCGAACGACTTCCTTACGGCTGTTCGTTTCGGCAAACACCTGCAGTTGATGGTCCGCCCCCGTCTGTTGCGGCAGCTCACGGGCCGATTCCAACCATTCCAGACAATTCAAATCCTTGCCGATGGGCAGCAGCAGGTCGATCAGCCGGTCGGTCGTCTCCTGCACGGAATACGGCTTGTAATCATCGCTGTTGACCAGCCGCGCGTCCGCGCCAAATCGGGTGGCCCGCCACTTGTTCTGCTGAACCATCATCGGGTGCGAGTCCGACTGATAAGCTCCTGAATCGATTTCCCGCGAAAGTGCCACCACCAACGATTGGCACAGCGCCGTCAACGCCAAAACCTGGTCCAGCCGCGCCGGCATGTCACAAACGCGTATCTCGACCGTCCCGAAGTTATTGTGCGGGCGGATATCCCACCAAATCTCCCGTACCGAGTTGATAAAGCCGGTCTCCTCCAAGTGCCGCACCAGCCACACATATTCGCTGTAGTTTCGCATCAGGCTCGGCAAACCAGCCGTCGGCAGCCCCTCCATGATCTTTGAGCGGTTCGAGTGCAAACCGGTATTGCGGCCCTCCCAAAACGGTGAGTTGGCCGACAGCGACAGCAGCAGTGGCAAGTGCCGCATCATCCGGTCGCAGATCATGATCGCCTTATCCCCGGTATCGACGCCGATGTGCACGTGCAGACCAAAGGTCACCAGCCGCCGGGCCACGTCCTGCATCAGTTCCACCAGCCGGTAATAGCGGTCGTTGACGGTAATCTTCTGGTCCCGCCAAGACGAAAACGGATGCGTCGCCCCCCAAAACAGTCTCAGACCCAGCGAGTCGGTCACCGCTTCAACCTGCGTCAATCTCTCCCGCAGATCACGTTCCACGTCGTCGACCGTATTACAAATCCCCGTATTGATTTCCAGATAGGACTGCATCAATTCCGGCTTGACCCGCGCATTGAGATCTTCCGGTAGCCCTTCAAGGACCTTTTCAATCGAATTCGACAGACCGAGCGTGTCGGCATCGACGAGTTGCAATTCAACTTCGACGCCGATCGTGGGATAGTCGTTCCGCTTGAATTCCAAAAATGGCGTCGTCATGACTCAGCAGCCTCCCCGGCGGGTTGGTAATTTTCGGAAATCAAGAGCGCCGTTCGCAGGAAGATGCGAGTTCCCAAGCCCAACGCCCGCTCGTCGATGTCGAACTTGGGTGAGTGCAGGAAATGGCTGGGACCGTCCGCCGGCGCGCAACCAAGACGGTACATCGAACCCGGTACATGCTCCAAGTAAACGCCGAAATCCTCCGATCCCATACTCGGCTTCTCGATGGTTTTTACGTGTGACGGACCAAGCACCTCTGCGGCCGCTTGCGACAGCCACTGATTGATCCGCGGATCATTGTCGACCGATCCGAGCGGATTGCGAAATTCGACCGTGATGTTAACCCCGCTGGCTTCGCTGACGCCGTGAGCGATTTCCCGAATTCGCTGTATGATGCGCGCCCGTGTCTCCCGGCCGATCGTTCGCAGCGTCCCCCACAGCTCCAGGCCCTCCGGGATCACATTTGGCGCATAACCGCCGGCAATCTTTCCAATCGTGAACACCGCCGGATCGCGGGAATCGACGGAGCGGGGCACAAATTGGTAAAGCGCGTTGACCAGCTGTGCGCCGGCGGCGATCGGACCAATCGAGTGGTGTGGGCGCGCGGCATGTCCCCCTTTGCCCTGAATGCGAAAGTCGACCTCGTCGCAACTGGCCGTCAGCACGCCGTCGCGAACCCCGATGTCCCCGGCTTGACGTTCAGGGTCGAGATGCAATCCCAGGATCACGTCCACCCCTTTCAGTACTCCTTGCTCCACCAGCGATTTTGCCCCTTCGCACGTCTCTTCCGCGGGCTGGAAGATGAACCGCAACCGCGCACCAGGCAACGGCTGATCCGCCGTCGACGACTTCTGCAATTGTGCGGCCGCTTTCGCTGCACCGTAGACGATTGCCGTGTGGGCGTCATGACCGCATGCGTGTGCAATACCTTGGTTCTGCGACGCGTAGGGCACCTCTTTTTCGTCGATCAGCCGCAGCGCGTCCAAATCGGCCCGCAGCGCAATTCGCGGAGCATCCGCCGGCGGATCACCAATATCCAAATCAGCGATCAGCCCCAGACCTCCACGGCAAATATGCGGATCCAGCCCGACCTCCTCGAGCCGGCCAAATACGAGCCGCGTGGTTTCGACCTCTTCCCCGCTCGGCTCGGGATGCGCATGGAGATACCGGCGAAGCTCCGACAACTCCTGTTCCAACTGGGCAACTTGTGAGTCAATTAATTCGGCACAGCGGCCGAGCTGAGTTTGCATAACCGGCGATGTGAGGCACGATGTTCAGGGAAAAATCGAATTCGATTTGGCGCCACCTTGAAGGATAGCATTTGTCCCAAACATTCCGCCAGCCCTCACGCGGCCAAGGGGCTCCGAGCAAATCATGTCAGCGCAACTTCCTGGTCGATCAAACGATCCACACGGCGGACTTGGCGGCTTTCTGCTATGATTGACCGGTCACAGACCAGGTTCTAGAATCTCGTCTCTTTCCCAAATCCTCCGCTTTGGCCACCACTTGATGGACGAAACCACAGTCGACTTGCCCCGGATTGAACGCGCGGTCCGAGAGATTCTGATCGCGATCGGGGAAAATCCGGATCGGGAGGGGCTGCTCGACACTCCGGCCCGCGTGGCGCGGATGTATGCGGAACTCTTCTCCGGGCTGAATTCCAACCCCGCACGGCATCTCGAGCGGGCCTTCCAGGAAAAGTACGACGAATTGGTCCTCGTCCGCGATATCGCATTCAACAGCACCTGCGAACACCATTTACTACCATTTTTGGGCGTCGCCCACGTCGGTTATTTGCCGAACGGCAAAGTCGCCGGATTGAGCAAGTTGGCCCGCGTGGTTGAGGAAATCTCCAAACGGCCGCAAGTTCAGGAGCGGATGACCCATCAAATCGCCGATTTGCTGAATGAACAATTGGACGCCAAAGGGGTCGTCGTCGTGCTGGAAGCCGAGCATACCTGTATGTCGATCCGCGGCGTCCGCAAACCCGGCGCGCTGACGGTTACCAGCGCGGTCCGCGGACTGTTCAAATCAAATCCTCCCAGCCGGGCGGAAGCGATGGCGCTGATCAACCGCAAATAAATCCCGCCATGCTCTCCCAAGCTCTGACAGAATTTGCTTTGAGGCTGATCTTCGGCATGGCGGCCATGCTCGCCGCAACCGACTATCGGCAAACCTCGTCAGGCTTTTATCGCATCCAGATGCTCGTCGTCTTGGGATTGAGTGTGCTCGCGTCGATGTTCGCCGGACACGTCCACGAAGAGTTGAGTCCATCTCTGTGGCAGTCCCGATTTTTGTTTTGGGACTGTCTCGCAATCGCCGCCGCCGCATTTCTGGGTTCCGTGTTTTGGATGCTTGAGCGGAAGCCGGCGGCTTATCGGCTGGTTCTGTTGATCCTTGCCGGTTCGGCCGCGTGGCTTGCGGTTCACGCGCGGATCAGCAGCGCGACACCGCTGCTTTGGTCATTTCAGACGCTCTCGAATCTCTCGTCAGGAGTGATTCTAGGAGGCGCAATGACGGGCATGTTGCTCGGGCACTGGTATCTGACGGCGCCCACGATGTCGCTCGATCCGCTGTTGCGGATGACGAAACTGTTTGGAGTCGCCGCCGGTTTGAGGCTGCTGTTTTCAACCATCGGGCTTTGTTGGGGCTGGCAAGAAATCAGCGGCGCGACGACCGTGATGTTGCTGCTGATGCGGTGGTGTTTCGGCATCATCGCCCCGCTGG
This sequence comes from Planctomycetales bacterium, assembly GCA_028285345.1. Taxonomy (GTDB): domain Bacteria; phylum Planctomycetota; class Planctomycetia; order Planctomycetales; family Planctomycetaceae; genus Symmachiella. Next base: position 88,665 of record JANQPT010000003.1, on the reverse strand, counting down.
CCGTGTTTGTGATGACCTGGCGAATCTTGAAATACCGCAATACCCAATCGGCCACCGGGGTTCTGTTCGTGGGGGTCATCGTCACGTTCCTTGGAGAACTGAGCGGCATCCTGCTATTCTTGCAGATGGGCCTGACATTTTAGGTTTTGTCGGAAAAATCATTTTAGGGTGGCTGGGGTCGGACGTTCGTCCGCCCCCAGGATCAGCATCTGGGGGCTCGCTTCGCTCGACCCCAGCCACCCATCATCAATTCGGAGTTTTCAGACAAAGCCTAAGCGGAGTGTTTTCCGGCTGGGCCCGCGGTCGAAAGTGGCGTGTGAGTTGAGTTCGAGGCGTACGAATCGATGCATGTTTCCGGGCGATGTCCCAGTTGTCTTCAGCCGGTCCGCGGCGAAGTAGATTCCTCAGAGGCGACATTACACTGCACGGCCTGCAATTGGTCGCGGCCGGTGGCCGCCGGCGATGTGACCGACAACCGCCCACAGCGGTGTCTCATGTGCGGCTGCGATGATCTGTGGCGGCAAAAAGACTTCCCACAAAAACTGGGCGTGGGACTGGTCGCCGCCGGCGCGCTGCTCAGCACGATCGCCTACTACAATTACTGGCACAAGACGGCGATCGCCGTGCTGTTGTTCTTTGCGCTCATTGATCTCCTGCTGTTTCTGTACATGAGCGACGTGCTGGTCTGCTATCGCTGCGGGGCCGCTCATCGGAAAGCCAATCTCGTCGACGAGCATCCCGCGTTTGATCTGGAAACCGCCGAACGGTACCGGCAAGAGTCGATTCGTCTTGCCGAGTCCAAACAGCGGCCCCCCGCATCACAGTGATTCTCCAACCGGCGAGGCAGCTGTGGCGATTGTGCGGGTGGTCCCGGTTGCGAGCCCTAAGATTCGCTGCAATGGCGCACCGGGGAAAAAACGGTCGAAGCTTTCAGCAGATCACTCCTTGAATGTCCAAGATCAATACCGACAATGACATGAGGACATCGCCCAGGCATCTTTTCGCCGGATCGACACGTGGATGAATCGCGGTTACGCATTTCCGAAGACCTCAGTGGGGTTCTCAAGGGAGAAATCCGTTGTGATCCGCTGACGGTCGCGATGTATTCCAGCGATGCCAGCCTGTATCAAATCGCCCCTGCGGGCGTTGCCTTTCCCCGTGATGTCGAGGATGTCGTCACCCTCGCGGAGTACTCAGCATCGACCGACATTCCATTGGTCGCCCGCGGGGCAGGAACCGGATTGGCCGGCGAGTCGCTTGGAAAGGGAATCATCGTCGATTTTTCCCGATACATGCGGCATATCGAGGAAATCCGCGATTCCACCGTCCGTGTCCAGCCGGGAGTCGTTCGCTCGGAGCTGAACCGCGCGCTCCGCAAACAGGGCCGATATTTCCCCCCCGATCCTTCCGGCGCGAACGTCACGACGATCGGCAGCATGTTGGCATTGGACGCGGCCGGTTCGCACTCTGTTCGCATCGGTTCCACACGCGATCACGTCGAGAGCCTGGACGTCGTGCTTTCCGGAGGACAGTCGGTGGAGGTGGGCATCGAGCCGCTGGCTGGATCGACCGCTGCTCCGCCGCAAATGCACGCTGCGGAAAGTCCCGGCGGACTGGAATCGGGCAGCGATGCCCCCACTCTCAAAAGGACGTTGGTCAGCAAAATCGCCAAGCTGCTCGGTGACAACGCTGATTTGGTCCGCGAGCACCAGCCGCCGTTGATTCGCAACCGCTCCGGCTATTACCTGCGCGGCGTGCTGACGAAGACCCATTTGAACCTGGTGCGGATGCTGATCGGGTCGGAGGGAACGCTCGGCATGTTCAGCTCCGCCGTCCTGCACACCAGCCCGCTGCCCGCCCATCGAGGCGTGGTGCTGCTGATCTTTGGACAGGTGGAAGCGGCCCTGCGGGCGGTGCAGGTCGTTGCCCTGCAGCAACCCAGTGCCTGCGATCTGCTCGACCGCCGCGTCCTCTCTCTGGCCCGCGACGCCGACCCGCGATTTGCCGAGATGATTCCCGTTACCGGCGAAGCTGCACTGTTGGTGGAGCAAACAGGTTTTACGCTTCAGCAAATCCGCGACCGTATTCGCATGGTGGTTGCCGCGGTGCAGGACCTGCCCGGCATCAACGCCGTCACCCACGAGGCCTACACGCCCGACGAGGTCGAGTTTTTGTGGCGGCTTCCCGAGCGGGTCGTACCCTTGCTGATGCGGCTGCCCGGGCCAACACATCCGCTGCCTTTTGTCGAGGATGTCGCCGTTCCGCCCGAGGCACTCCAGGAGTTCCTGACCCGGGCGCAAAACGTATTCAAGAAGCACGAAGTAACCTCGTCGTTGTATGCCCACGCGGCCGCCGGCCAACTGCACATGCGGCCGTTTCTTACGTTGCCGTCGGCGGACGAGGCGCAACGGCTGGAGGACATCGCCCGCGACTTATACCAGGTTGTGTTCTCCGTCGGCGGAACGATCAGCGGCGAACATGGCGACGGATTGTCGAGGACATCGTTCTTGCGCTCTCAATACGGCTCGCTGTACACCGTTTTCAAACAGATCAAGCAGATCTTCGATCCGCACAATCTGATGAACCCGGGAAAAATTATTAGCGACGATCCCCACTTGACCATCAAGAATCTGCGGCCCCGCACACCTCTCGATGAGGATTTGCCGGTGCTGCAGCTCAATTGGAGTTGGCAGCAAATTGCCGAAGAAACAGACCGCTGCAACGGCTGTGGTGGTTGCCGCACGCAGGAGGCCAACCGCCGCATGTGCCCGTTGTTTCATTCGCGGCATCTCGAGGAAGCCAGCCCGCGCGCGAAAGCCAATCTCATGCGTCAAATTGCTTCCGGTACGCTCGATCCGGATCTTATGGCGACTTCCGACTTCAAACGCGTCGCGGACCTCTGTTTCAATTGCAAACAGTGCGAATTGGAATGCCCCACCAACGTCAATATCCCACAGTTGATGATCGAAGCCAAAGCGTCGTTTGTCGATGCCAACGGGCTCTCCCGTTCCAGATGGATATTGTCGCGGCTGCATCAGTTCGCCTCGGCCGCCAGCGCCGCGTCTCTGGTCGTCAATTGGGGATTGCAGAGCCCGTTTGTCCGCTGGTTGTTGGAAAAAATACTCGGGATCTCGCGGCATCGAAAACTCCCCAGTTTTGCCCGCCGGCCGTTTCTCAAATCGCACAAGTCGTTAACGCTGAACCCGCCGACTGCGGGGACTGCCCGCAAAGGGGTCGTCTACTTCATTGACCATTTCGCCAACTATCATGACCCGGAATTAGCCAGGTCGTTTTTGGCGGTCATGCTGCACAACGGCATCCGAGTCCATGCCCCGGCCGACCAGCTCGCCTCGGGGATGGCTCTCATTTCCGCAGGCGATCTGGACGCGGCGCGGGAATTGGCCCGCGAAAATGTCCGCCAACTCGCGGAATTCGCCCGTGAAGAGGTCCCCATTGTCTGCACAGAACCGACTGCCGCACTCTGTTTGAAGAAAGAGTATCCGCTTCTGCTCGATCACCCCGATGTCTCCACAGTTGCCAAGCAGACCATCGATGCCGGGCAATTTCTGGCCGGCCTTCACGACGAAGGCAAATTGAAAACCGATTTTGCGCCGTTGGAAATTCAGGTCGGCTACCATACACCCTGCCATCTCAAGGCACTGGGCGAACGTGAACCGCTACGCGAACTGCTCGGTTTGATTCCCGGCCTGCAGCTGCATAGAATCAATGAAGGCTGCTCGGGTATGGCGGGGGCATACGGACTGACCACGGAAAACTTCCGCGATTCGCTGCGTATCGGTCGAGGACTGATCACACGATTGCGGCAAGACGGGCTCGACATCGGAGCCACCGAGTGCAGCAGTTGCAAGATGCAGATGGAGCAGGGGACCACGATTGCCACGCTGCACCCCATTAAACTACTCGCCCTCTCCTACGGCCTCGTCCCCGAACTCCGAGACAAGTTAAAGAATCCCTCCAGTTCCCTCGTCGTAACATGAAAATCAACGTTCGCCTGTTTGCGCAGGCCCGCGACCTTGTCGGGTCCGATCAGGTCGCACTCCAACTGCCCGACCAAGCAACGGTGGCGGAACTCCGGACGGAACTGGCGGCCCAATATCCCGACTTGGCGCCTCTGGCAGCGCATTTGCTGATCGCAGTTGGAGTCGACTATGCCGACGATGTCGCACCCTTGAACGCCGAAGATGACGTCGCCTGTTTCCCGCCGGTCAGCGGCGGCTGATTTCCAACATCTGGCTCAACGATCGATGATTGAACTCACGCGAGAGACGATTGACTACACGGCGTTGACCGAATCGGTGCGGTCGCATCAAGCGGGGGCCGTCGTGCTGTTTCTCGGCACGGTGCGCGAGATGACCGACGGTCGGCAGACCGCGGTGCTTGATTACGACGCCTATCCCGAGATGGCCGAGGCCAAAATGGCCGAACTGGAAGCCGAGGCCCGCCGATTGTGGCCGGTCATCGAGGTCGGCATCGTGCATCGCACCGGCCGCCACGACTTGGGCGAAATCAGCGTCGCCGTCGCCGTCAGCAGCCCGCACCGCCCGCAGGCCTTCGAAGCAGGCCGCCATCTGATCGACCGGCTGAAAGAAATCGTCCCCATCTGGAAAAAAGAGACCTACAGCGACGGAACCACTGAATGGGTCCACCCTGGTATCGACCAACCATCCACCGAGAGCACCAACGAATAGCCACGGATAAAGCGCTCAATGGAGTTAACAAACAAAGATATCACCGAGCAAATCATCGGTGCCGCGTTCGAGGTATACAATGTTCTAGGTTACGGCTTTCTGGAGAAAGTGTACCAGCGAGCCGTGCAGGTCGAGCTGAGAAAACGGGGGCTCAAGGCAGAAGTCGAGCCTCCGATCAAAATTCATTACAAAAGCACGCTAGTGGGAGAATACCGAGGTGACATTCTCGTTGCAGATAGAGTGTTGGTCGAATTGAAAGCGGCAAAGGAATACAATTTGAGAGACGAACCTCAACTGCTAAACGTTCTCAAAGCAGGACAGGTCAAAACAGGTCTGCTCATCAACTTCGGCCGAACCAAGGTCGAGTTCAAGCGAATGGTATTCTGAGAATGCTCACAGTGATTGATGCAATGTTGGTCAGAGGAATTCAATTCGATGTGTCGTGACGGGAGTTTTGCCACGGATGAGACACGGATTGAACACGGATGATCAACAAAATGTTAAACAATATTTGTTTGTCAGAAATTGGTCGCGGTCTGTTAATTCGCGTTTGACTGAGTTAATGACCAAATCATGTAATTGTTTTGAACAGAAAAATCCGTGTTTGATCCGTGTTTCATCCGTGGCTAAACCCGATCGATTCAGCCCAGTAGAACTCTCAAGATTCCTGTAATGACTGAACAACTCGTCGACGCATACGGCCGTGTGCATACGAACTTGCGGATCAGCGTGACCGATCGCTGTAACATCCGCTGTTTTTATTGCATGCCGGCCGACAATGTGCAGTTTATGGAGAAGGCGTCGCTGCTCTCCTTTGAGGAGATCGTCCGCTTCGCAAAAGTCGCGGTGCGGCTCGGCGTCAACAAGGTTCGCTTAACCGGAGGCGAGCCGCTCGTTCGCCGCGATTTGCACAAACTCGTCGCCATGCTGAAGGCCATCCCCGAAATTCACGACATCGGCGTCACGACCAACGGTATCTTGCTCGCCGATCAGGCACAGGACTTGTACGACGCGGGGATGCGGCGCATCAACGTCAGTCTCGACGCCATGACGGCCGAAAAGTTCAAACAGATCACCCGGCGCGAAGGCTTTGAAAAAGTCATCGAGGGCATCACCGCCGCCCAGCGTGTCGGCTTTCGCCCCGTAAAGGTCAACGCCGTCGCCGTCCGCGGGCTGACCGAAGAGGAAATCGTGCCGATGGGCGAGTTCGCGCGGCGCACCGGAGTCGAGATTCGGTTCATCGAGTACATGCCGCTCGATGCCGACAATGCCTGGCAGCGTGAGAAAGTCCTCTTTGGCCACGAAATCATCGACATTTTAAGCCGGGAGATTGGCCCGCTGGTCGCGTTGGGACAGAGTGATCCCGGCGCGCCGGCGACCGATTTTCAGTTCCAAGATGGCAAAGGCCGCATCGGGCTGATTGCGTCCGTCAGCCAGCCATTTTGCATGAGTTGTAATCGGTTTCGCATTACCGCCGACGGCAAATTGCGGAATTGCCTGTTCAGCCTCGAAGAGACCGACGTCAAGGCGATCATCCGCGGCGGGGGCAGCGACGACGAAATCGCCGACGCGATTCGCAATTCGGTCGCCGCGAAAAAAGAGGGGCACGAGATCAACACCGCCCGGTTCATCCAGCCCGACCGCCCGATGTATTCAATCGGCGGATAACGCCCTGAGTTCGCAGCGGCGATGCGGGCAGAGCGGCAATGCCGGGACTCAGTTCGTGCTAAACAGCGGCAAAGACGGCGACAGCATCACATGGTCTCGTTGGCGCCGCACGAGTTCACGCATCCGCACCAGCAGCAGGTCGCTGCGCAGGTCGACGTCAACTTCCGCCAGCAACTCTTGCTTCCACTGGGGATCAATCCCCATCATTTCCGCAATCAGGTCGCAAACGGTGCCGAGCTGATGCTCTGTGTCGGACCAGAATTGAAACAATTCATTCTGCTCCACATGCGGAAACAGTTGGCGAAGCAGCGAGAGCAACTCTGCCGTCCGGTGACGGCGATCGATCTGCGGCGCGGCAGCGTAGTGGTCGTGCAACAGTTCCAACTGGTGAGTTCGCGCGGCGTTCGATCCCTGCGCGGGAGCGACCAAGCGGGCCCGAACCAGCCCCGTCAGATGGATATGTCCGTCCGCGGGAGTCAATTGGTGCGGATGATTGATTTGCGCAAGACAGACGACGTCGTGAGATCGCACCGTCCGGTCTCCGATCGTCGGAGTCGCCAGTGCGACGGCGATCAACCGACGGCGATTCAGTGCCGCAGAGACCATTCGTCTCACGACGTTCTCGCGGACCGAGACGATCTGCGATGATCCCGGAAACATCACCATGTGCGGCTGCAACAGAGTCGGAGCGGTGCCGTCGAACTGTTTCAGCGGGCGCCACGTTTCAAATTCAGCAGTCATTCGTTCGGATGGAGTGATGGAAGTTCGATTTTAGGAATCAATGTCCGGTCGAGCCGCAGTTTCGGCGTTTCCTGTTGAGCGCTGCGGAGTTCCTTGAAGCAAAACCACAATTCGGCGGCCAGTCGCTCAATGTCAATTCCCATGTAGCGTGTGCCGTACGGCTCCAGATATTTCAGCGAGGAGACGTGCATTTTCCGGGCTCCGCCCAGATTGCCATTTTCAAAGTGAAACAGAGAAACCGCAGCGTGAATCAGACCTTGATAGAACTCTTTCTCCGCACCGACTGTCTCTGTCCAGACTTCCTCGAGTGCATCGTGACACGCGAAAAACTCTTCGTCGTTGAAAAGCTGCAAGCCCTCCAGGTATTTTGCGGGATAATCCGTCGGTGCGTCCATGACGATGTGCCGCCGTTTAGGGACTTGAAATATTGAGTTTAGACGTCGTCCAGCAGCGATGTCCATTGCGATACGTCAATGATTTGCGGAGAAAGTATGGCGCGGTCCGACTCTAACGGCGACGATGTTGCCCGAAAACAACAAGGCCGTAGAATCCTGCGGGCGCTGAAGAAGAAGTACCCGCTCGCCGAGTGCAGCCTCACACACCACGACCCGTTTCAACTGTTGGTCTCGGTGATCTTATCGGCTCAGTGCACCGACGCGCGTGTGAACATGGTGACTCCGAAGTTGTTCGAGAGATTCCCCACGTCGCACGACTTGGCGGCCGCCACGCAGAAACAGGTTGAGTCAATCATTCGCCCCTTGGGATTCTTCCGGGCCAAGGCGACGAACCTACGGGCGATGGCCAAACAGCTCAATGAGGAATTCGACGGCGAGATTCCCAAGACACTCGACGAATTGACGTCGCTGGCCGGCGTGGGCCGCAAGACCGCCAATGTTGTGTTGGGTACGGCGTTCGGCATCCCCAGTGGCGTTGTCGTCGATACGCACGTCAAACGCATCACCCGGCTACTGGGCCTGACTAACAATACCAATCCGGACAAGATCGAACAGGACCTGCAGCGCGTGTTGCCCAAGTCGAGCTGGATCGAAACGCCGCACCGGTTGATCTATCTCGGCCGCGAAATCTGCATCGCCCGCCGCCCGCGCTGTGCGGAATGTCCACTGCTCAAGAACTGTAACCGGACGGGACTTCCGCCGCTGGACGGTGGGAAATAGTCCCGTTCGACCAGCATCCTGAAACGATTGCAGATTCAGCAAACAATTGGAGAATCAACATTCAATCCGTCGGCGTTCGAAATCGTGCTCCTCGATCATCGTTCGCAGACTGAAATCGCTCAAGCGGGCCAGAGAGTGCTCATGAACACACCGATGATATCGATCATCTTCTTCCTCGTCGCCTCGCTGCTCGGAGCCCTCGGCCAGTACTTCTACAAGGCGGGCGCCGACGCCGCAGGGAATTCGTTGATGAGTTATCTCGCAAACGTCAGAATTCTGATCGGGGTTGCCTGCTATGTCGGCGTAATGGTGCTGTTTGTCGCGGCGTTTCGCAAAGGAGGCTCTTTGACTGTCCTCTACCCAATCTACGCGACGACGTTCATTTGGGCGGCACTGCTCGCCCTATACGTCTACGGAACGCCGATCAAGGCGGCCAATATTTTGGGTATGGGGTTGTTGATCGCAGGCATGTATTTCATGGGGCGCTGATGGAACCGCAAGACTCGACCGAGAACCGCCGTCCGCTCAAAACCCGCCAGTGGACATTCTTCCGCAGCTTGGCGGATCGACTGGCCCGCAGTGGCGTGACGCCGAATCAGATTTCACTGTTGAGCATTCTATTCGCCTGTTGTTCGGGCATTGTGTTGGCGTCGACCAAGTCGATCGACGGTTCGACACTCCTCCGTGTGGCGTGGATTGGGGCGGCGGCGTTGATCCAACTGCGGCTGATTGCAAATCTGCTGGATGGCATGGTGGCGATCGAGGGAGGCAAGAAGTCCGCTGTCGGCGAACTTTACAACGAAGTGCCAGACCGCGTCTCCGATCCTGCGATCTTGATCGGGGCCGGATTCGCCGCCGGCGGCAACGAAACGCTGGGGCTGCTGGCTGCCGTTATGGCGTTGTTTGTGTCGTATGTGCGGGCCATTGGGGCGAGCGTCGGTGTCGGGCAAGTCTTCGCGGGCCCGATGGCCAAGCAGCAACGCATGGCGCTGATGACCGTCGGATGTGTCTATTGCGCTGCCGCCCCACGGGCGTGGCAGGGTCCCTGGTGGGGCGAAGCGGGCGTGATGGCGGGCGTGCTGCTGGTCATCACCCTTGGCAGCGCAGTGACCGCCGTACGGCGTTTGATGCTGATCGCCGCAGCAATGCGGGAACGCGCGGATGAAGGAGCAGCATGATCCGGCAACTGCCTACTGAAGTGAACTGGACCCTCGCCGGCATCTTCGCCGTCTTGGTCCTCTCCTCTGTGCTTCTCTACTGTTGGAGGCGGCTCAAGCCGCAAGCCGACCTCGCCGAGATGACTGCGCGGCTGCGAACCTGGTGGGTGATCGCCGTTCTCTTTTCGCTGGCTGTCGCCGGGTCGCAGGCGTTTGCCGTCGCCTTTTTTGCCTTCGTCAGCTTCCTGGCCTTCAAAGAGTATCTCTCCTTGATTCCCACCCGAAGGGCGGACCGTCGCGTGCTGTTTTGGGCCTACCTCGCCATACCCATTCAATACTACTGGATCTATTCGCAGTGGTACGGAATGTTCATCATCTTTATTCCGGTCTACATGTTCCTGCTGTTGCCGACACGCGCCGTCTTGATTGGCAATACCGACGGCTACATCCGCGCCATGGGAACCGTCCACTGGGGGCTGATGACCGCCGTTTTCAGCCTGTCGCACGCAGCGTATTTGCTGAATTTGCAGCCTGTTGAGTCGGGGCGGATTTCACCCTCCTGGCCGAGCGAGCACGCCATCGAGGAGCCCGGACCTGGCCTGCTGATTATGCTCGTCTTATTGACCCAACTCAATGACGTGGCGCAATTCGCCTGGGGCAAGTCCTTCGGACGCACCCGCGTCGCCCCCGATGTCAGCCCGGGCAAGACAGTGGCCGGCCTGGTTGGTGGGGTGGCCACAACGGTTGTCTTGGCAATGTTGATCGGGCCGGCGCTAACGCTGATGGACTGGCAACGTTCTCTCTTCGCGGGGTTGATCATCGGATTGGGGGGATTTGCCGGAGACCTGTCGATTTCAGCCCTCAAACGCGACTTGGGCGTTAAAGACTCCGGAAGCATCTTGCCCGGGCACGGCGGCATCTTGGACCGCGTCGATAGTCTCACCTACACGGCCCCGATGTTCTTTCACTTCGTCCACTACTTCTATTTTTGATCGCCCCGCATGAATCACGTGCTCCGCTATCTCTTCTTCGTCTTCGTGGTGTACCCGATGACGTTGATTCTGATCGGACTCAATGTCCGGCGTCGCGAACTCCTTCCGCAAGCTGGTCCGGCACTGATCGTTGCCAATCACAACAGCCATCTCGACGCCCTGACGTTGATTTCCCTGTTCGGGCTCAAGCGGCTCCGTTACGTGCGGCCCGTCGCCGCGGCGGACTTCTTCCTTCGCAACCGGCTCCTGGGCTGGTTCTCGACGCGCGTGATCGGAATCATTCCACTCGACCGGGCGCCGAAGGGCACGCGGAGCGATCCGCTGGCGGGAATTGTTGCGGCTCTAGAGCGTTCCGAAATCCTAATTCTGTTTCCGGAAGGAACCCGCGGCGAGCCGGAGCAACTCGCGGAATTCAAGACCGGCGTCGCCCACGTCGCGAAGCGCTCTCCGGAAACGTCGGTGACTCCGATCTACATGCACGGTTTGGGCAAGTCGCTGCCCCGCGGCGAGGCTCTGTTTGTCCCGTTTTTCTGCGACATTTTTGTGGGCGAGGCGCTTCATTGGACCGGCAATCGAGGCGAGTTTATGGACTTGCTCAATCAGCGAATGGAGTCGCTCGCCGCCGAGGGGACGTTCCCCGATTGGAACTGACCGCCACTGTAGGTTTCGTCGAATAAGACGTTTGAAGGTGGCTGGGGTCGGACGTTAGTCCGCCTCCAGGTTCGATATCTGGGGGACTCGCTTTGCTCGCCCCCAGCCACTCATCGCCAATTCGAAGTTTTCCGACGAACTATGGTGCCTTGTCAGGCTTAAGAATTGAGGTAGCAGAAGTCGTGAGACTTCAGAAAACGCAAACGGTGCAGGCGCATTCCCGAACTCTTACGAGTTCGGCTACCCTTAAACTGAAATTTGACAGAGTACTAATTCTGGAAAACCCGCTGTTTCCGAACGCCCTTGCGGCACACCGCTGTGGAGACGCGCGGGCAAATTGACGCCGGTCGCCGCTCCCGTTAGCATGGTTGCGTCTCAGCGGCCGGTTTGGTTTGATTCCGCCTCCTCACAACGCAAACAGAATCCATGATCCTCTCCGGGAGCGAAATTCGACGGGAGATGGGTAATAACATCGTCATCGAACCGTATGACGAGAAACTGCTCAATCCCAACAGCTACAATCTCCGCCTGCACGACGAATTGATCGTTTACGAGGAGATCGTGCTGGACATGAAGCGGCCCAATCGCTTTCGCCGCTACACGATTCCGCCCGAAGGATTCGTGCTCAATCCCAATCAGCTCTATTTGGGACGGACGTTGGAGCGGACGGAAACGCACAATTTTGTGCCGATGCTCGAAGGCCGTTCCTCGGTGGGCCGGATGGGGCTGTTCGTGCACATCACCGCTGGATTTGGCGACGTCGGGTTCAAGGGCTTTTGGACATTGGAAATGTTCGCCGTACAGCCGATCCGCATCTATCCAGGAATCCCCATCTGCCAGATCTTTTATCACCAGTTGCATGGGGACATCACCGAATACAACAGCGAAAAATACCAGAACAACACCGACATTCAGCCGAGTCTGTTGTTCAAGGAATGGGAGAAGAAGACCGATCCGCAGAAGCGCTTGGCATTCGGGCAGGAAGTCGCCGAGTAGAGCGCTCTCGCACGGTAGGTCAGGCACGCTTGAGCCCGATCACCATCTCGCAGAATCACCCAACACGTTCACCAACAATCGACCGAGCACTGCGCCATGCCTGACGTCCCGCTGAGCAATCGGTGCTGGACGGAATTCTCATGGGATCGAACGCATGGACGCCGAAATCACAATCAATCCCACGACTCGTAAACTGCAGACCGCCGACCAGTTGGAGTTGCACGTCCGGCAGTATCCCTCCCGCAGGCAAGGAACCTCCCGCACACTGCTCATTGTGCACGGCGTCTGTGAACATGGCGGGCGTTATAGCCATGTCGCCGACGCGGCAACCAAGGCCGGCTGGCAGGTCGTCATCGCCGATCAACGCGGGCACGGACTGTCATCGGGCCGGCGAACCCACGTGAAGCGGTTCGACGAGTACGTCCGCGATGTGGAATTGGTCCGAGAAGATTGCCAACTCTCGCCACATCGAACGGCCGTCCTGGGTCATAGCATGGGAGGATTGATCGCGATTCGGTTTGCTCAACGACATCCACAGCAACTTGCCGCGCTGGCGGTCAGCAGTCCGCTGTTGCGCGTGGGAACTCCGCCACATCGTCTCGTCACGGCTGTGGGCCGGGTCCTCTCGCTGGTCGCTCCCCGCACGCGATTCGCCACCGGAATCGATCCCAGCTTGGTGACCAGAGATGAAGAGATAATACGCCAACGCGAGTTGGACCCGCTCATTGAAAAAACGGTGACCGCCCGCTGGTATTTCGCAGCCCAGTCCGGAATCCGGCAGGCCTGGAAAGGTGCGCCGCAAATGGATCTGCCCCTCTTGGTCTTGCAGGGCGGGGCGGACAGCATTGTCGATCCCGTGGCGACGGAGTGCTGGGCAGAATCCGCCGGCGGGCTGGACAAGACGCTCTACCGGCTGCCCGGACACCTGCACGAACTGCTCAACGAGACCGACCGGCAAGAAACGCTCCAGAAAATCCTCGCGTGGCTCGATGCCCGCATTCCTACGTAGCTCACGTACCAGGTAACTATCCGACGATTTCAGCAGCGCGCGTCTCAAGCTGATGCCGGTCGAATTTTCCCGTGCCGGTACGGGGCATCTCATCCAGGAACAGATACCGCACCGGATTTTTATAGCCCGCCAGCCGCTCGGCGACAAAACTCCGCAACGATTCTTCGCTCAGCGGCGGCGATTCATCAACCGGCACAACCCACGCGACCGGGACCTGCCCGTCTTCAGCGTCGCAAACACCGACCACGACCGACGCATGGACCTGCGGATGGTCGTCGATGACGTTTTCAACTTCCGCCGGCGCGATGTTCGATCCGCGCCGCACAATGAGCAATTTCTTACGCGCCACAAACCACAGATAGCGGTCCTCGTCAAAACGTCCCAGATCGCCGGTCTGCAGCCAGCCATCGCGGAAGAGTTCCCGCGTCGCGTCGGGATTGCTCCAATATCCAATCGTTGCCGCCGGCGTGCGGATTACGATTTCTCCGGTCTCTCCAGTTGGCAGATCCTTTCCCTGGGAGTCAACGACGCGAACCTCGGTGTGCGGAGTGGCGCAACCCAGCGATCCCCATTTGCGAGTTCCATAACGGGGATTCGCCGCGTAGTAGCTGGCGATTTCGGTCATCCCGCACCCCTCCATCACCTGCCAACCGAACAGATCGCGGAATCGGTGATGCAGTTCAAAGGGAACGCTGTCACCCGAGCCGATGCTGTTTTTGAGCGTCGGCAACGGCGTGGGGTCGGTCTCCAGATACTCAACAAAGTCGATCAGATCGCTCGCCAGCATGCCGTACTGCGTCACCGAGAATCTCGAGATCAACGCCGCCGCTTCAGCCGGTGTCGGCTTCATCGCTAGAATCACAGTCGCGCCGGCCAGCAGTGCCGCGAGCAGTTGCGTTTGCAGGCCGCCCGCGTGGCTGATCGACTTTCCCACCAGCACCGTATCGGACGGCACAAAATCAAAGATCTGCCGCGAATCGTCGATCCCCGCAAACGCCGTGGAGTGCGAGTGCACGACTCCCTTCGGGTCCCCCGTGCTGCCGGACGTAAACAGAATCAGCGCGGGTTGGTCCTCCTCAACGTGGATTTCATCTTCGAGTGCCTGGTTGGCGAAAAGTTCCTCAAACGGCCGCGAGAAATCCGGCCTCTGCTCATCACCAACGGAAAAGATGCGATCGCCGTCAATCGCATCCAGCACCGATTCCACAATTCCAAACTTCTCTTCGGCATGCACCAGTACCGCCGGTTTCACCAGCTCGAGCACGTGACGGGCTTCACGCGCGACATAGCGGTAATTCAGCGGCACCGCCACCGCCGCGATTCGATAGCAGGCCAAAATTGTGAGGACAGTCTCGGACCGGTTCGGGAGAAACAGCGCCACCCGGTCGCCAGGATTGACCCCCTCCTGCAACAACCCCCCCGCGAGGCGGCCCACCTGTTGATCCAAATCGGCATAAGTCAACCGCCGCTCTTCAAATTGCAGCGCGAGCTTGGCGGGTGAATCACTGATCCCTCGATCCAAGAGCCGTTGCAAGTTGCTGTGGTTAGCCATGAACTGGCTCCATTATTCCAGCGACGGTTTGCGGCGGCTCTGTTTCTTTTCCGAGCGCCGACGCTTGCTTTCGATGCGTTTTTGAACCGACACACGCGACGGTTTCTTGCGCTTGCGGACGACGGGTGGAGCGGCGACCTCCAGCAGCAGGTTTCGCAATTTGTCGAGACAATCGGCGACATTGCGGCCTTGGTCGCGAAACCGCTGGCTGTGCATCACCAGTTCGCCTTCCGACGTAATCCGGCGGCGAAACTTGTTCAGAAATCGCTCCTTCACGCCCGCGTCGAGGCTGTCCGACGTCTGCACCGGCCACCGCAGCGTCGCCTTCGTGTTGACCTTATTCACATTTTGCCCGCCGGGACCGGAACTGCGGCTAAACGTAAACGTCAGTTCGGTCAGCGGAATTTGAATCGTGTCGTTGACGTACAGCATCTGCCCGCCTCTGCGGCTCTACTACTGGTTTCAAAACCCTCTGACGCGTCTCGCTGACCCTTGTATGACAGTTTCTTAAACAGGCGCAACTGGGGTCTGAAAGCGGCGCTAGTGTGACGCGTCCTGGCCGCCGACTTGGCGATTCATCCAGACGCCCCAAATCAGCAAACCACCCATCAAAACGTATTCCAGGTATTGGATTTTAAACGGCAACAGATCAGAGTGAAACATTGAAGCGCCGCGGAGACCTTCCGCCAAGACGGCGATCATCAACACGCCGATCGCGGAACCGACCAGCGAGCCGTTTCCTCCTTCGACGCGGGTGCCACCCAAAACGACCGCCACAATGACCTGCAGTTCCATGCCGGAAAACGAACTGGCGGAGACCGAGCCGTTTCGCGCGGTCAGACAAACCGCGGCGACAAACGCCAGCCCCCCCATCAGCGTGTAAACCTGCACGATTCGACGAAAAACGGGAATGCCGGCATACCGGGCGGCAACGCGATTTCCACCCAGCATCAATAGCTCCCGGCGGACGCGTGAGAATGAAAACCACAGCCCCCCCAATCCCAGGATCACTCCGACCAGCAACAAGCCTCCGGAGGGCGTGCCGAACCAGCGATACGACGGTACGTCCAAAAATTGTCCGTACTCTTGGCCTTCCAGCAGGATCTCGCAAAACCCGCGAAACAAAAACAGCGTACCCAGTGTGGCGATGATCGGCGGCACGTCCAGGCGGGCGATCAGCGTGCCGTTGAAAAACCCGAGCGCCAAACCGCACAGCAGCCCTATCGGTACCGCGGTCGACCACAGGGCGTAGTCGACGTCAATGCGAGCCATAACGGCGGCAATCAGCGCCACCATCGCGCCGATCGACAGGTCGATCCCGCCGGTCATCAGCACCAATGTCATGCCTACGGACAACACGATCATCGGAGCGGCTTGCGCCAACAAGTCGCTGATCAAGCTTGCAAATGACGACTGAAACGCGCCGAATGAACTGAATTGCACACCGCAGACAGGAGCGAATAAAAACAGCTCAACAGCGAGCACCAGCAGCAGCCGATTGACTCTCTGATTGCTCGCGATCTGGGAAATGAATCTCATCGCAGTTCATCCAACAGCTTCTGGCGGCGGTGTAGCGCGCAGTCGATGCTGATTACCGCCACGATCATAAATCCGGGAATTGCCGTGCGGTAATATTCGCTGACACCGGCGTAGATCATGGCGGGCTCAATCAAATACAAAAACAGCGCCCCCAACACCGTCCCCAGCATCGAGCCTTCACCCCCGAAGATATTGGTGCCCCCCAACACGACCGCGGCGATGACCTTTAACTCGAAACCCTGTGCCATGCGGGCCGGTTCGATGACCTGTTGGTTGGTGACAAACAGCAACGCGGCAATGCCCAGAAACAGACCGCCCACGGTGTAGGATGTCTGCGTGATCCGGTCCGGATGCAGCCCCGCGATGCGGCACGCTTCCCGTGAACATCCCAGGGCCAGAAACTTACGGTGCGTTTTGCCATACGCCTCCCAAATCAGCGACACGACAACCGTAACGGCCAAAATCTGCCACGCATATTGCTGTGCGGGCGTCTGATAGGCGTCCGCCTGCACGGTCAGGCTGCCGCCGAAGTTCGGAATGCTCCAGTCCGCCAGAATCAGCGCCAACCCGCGGTAAAACTGCAGTCCGGCCAATGTCACAATGATCGGCGATATCCTAAGCAACCTCACCAGCAGACCGTTAAAGCTGCTCAGCGCGACGGCCGTCAGAAAACATCCCGCGAAGCAAACAGCCGGACTCGCCTGATTGTGAAACAAGATTCCGAAAACCGTCCCGGCCACCACAATAATTGTCGAGATCGAAAGATCGATCCCCCCAGCGTAGATAATTCCCGTCAACCCCAGCCCGGCGATCACCACCGGGGCCAACGCGACCGGAATCAACGCGACTTCACTCAAAAACGACACGCCTTCCGTCTGGATCGAGCGTGCGTAGATGAAGCCCAACAACACGCAGTTCCCGATCAGCAGAAACAGAATGCGTTGCCGAATTGACGCCGCGTTCCGTCCGTAAAAGGGTTGGCTCAAAAGGTCATGAAACCAGTGTCGCCGCACGAAGTTGCTCTCCTCGATCATTCGATATCCAGCCCCGACGCCGCGAGCATCACGTTGTGTTCGGTCATCCTCTCACCGCGAAGTTCGGTCTCAATCGTGCCGCGATTCATGACCAACACCCGGTCGCTCATCCCCAGCACTTCCGGCAGATCGCTCGAGATGAACAGCACCGCCTTTCCGGCCGCTGCCAGCCGGTCGATCACGGCGTGGATTTCCGCCTTGGCCCCCACATCGACACCGCGCGTCGGTTCATCGAGAATAATCACCTGCGGATCGCGTTCCAACCACCGCGCCAAGAGTGCTTTCTGCTGATTGCCCCCGCTGAGCGTGCCGATCAGCTGTTCCGGGCCCGTGGCGCGGATGTCGTACCGCGAAATCATCTCCTGAACCTTCACCTGTTCCCGCCGCGGCCGGATCACGCCCAATCGCGAGAGGGAATCCCGCAGGCCGATACTAAGCGAGGATCCCAAACTATGGTCCAGAACCAACCCTTGACGCTTTCGTTCTTCCGGGATGTACACCAAACCTCTCCTCAGCGCCCGGTCCGGTCCCGATAAAGGCCATTGACGGCCGCAGATTCTGACCGTCCCCCGGTCAGTGGCATACAGCCCGTAGACCGCGCGGGCCAATTCCGAACGTCCAGCACCCACCAGCCCGGCCAAGCCGACAATTTCGCCCGCCCGCACAGACAAGCTGACGTCCTCAAACATCCCGGCACGTGTCAGTCCGTCCAACTGCAGCAAGACCTCACCCGTTTGACCGCTCCGCGTCCGCGGATAAACCTGCTCCAGCGGCCGGCCGACCATGTCGTGCACGATTTGACCCGCTGAGACCTGCTTGGTTTCATGCGTCGCGACCAACTCTCCATCGCGGAGCACGGCGATGCGATCCGTAATCTCGAAAATCTCATCCAGACGGTGCGAGACGTAGATTAAGGTGACTCCCTGATCGCGCAGCCGCTTGAGATGAGTCAGCAGGCGGGCGACTTCCGGCTCGCTCAAACTGGCCGTCGGCTCATCGAGGATTAATAACCGTGCCCGGCGCGCGAGTGCTCCGGCAATCGCGACTTCCTGTTTCTCCGCAGCGGTCAGCCGGCTCATTAAGCTTCTGACCGGCAGTTCAATGCCAAAATCGCGGAGCCGTTGCTCAGCCTCTGCGTACAGTGAACGCCAATTGACGCCGCCGAAAAACGTTCGCGGCCACGTTTCTCCCAGCAACAGATTCTCCGCGACCGTTAAGTGCGACGCGTATTCCAACTCCTGTTGAATCGTGGCAATACCCGCGTCAAGCGCCTCTTTGGGTGAACCAAAGGAACAGGGACGCCCCGCCAAAGCGATCTGCCCTCCGTCGGGCCGATGCAGGCCGCTCAGCAGCTTGATCAACGTCGATTTCCCGGCGCCGTTTTCTCCCACCAGACCCAGCACGGTCCCCGCTTCAAGCTCAAGTGAAAACGGTTTGAGCGCTTCGACTCCGCCGAACGACTTGGAGATATCCGAAAGACGTAACAAAGGCGGCGGCATCGTGGGCAGACTCAGCAGAAGTAAGCCAAGCGCCTGCGCGTTGAGCGGCAGGCACCGGTGTCGTTGGTCAAAACGGCCGTGAAATGAATTCTAACTCTGCTCACCAAACTTCCACAATTTTGCGGCCGTCCGTCCCAAGATTTTTTGGCGATCCTCATCGCTAAAGAATGGAATGTCTTCTTGAATCAGTGCCAGTTCCTCTTCCAACGGCGGCCGGCGGTCTTGGGCGCGCGTTGCGCCGGGAAAGCCCGTCCCCCACATCAGATGGTCAGCGCCGAACGCATCGTACATCCGCCGCACATAGGGCCACATATCGTTGTAGGGATGCTTCCTGGTTAACGAACGGGCGCTAAGCTCCGAGACCTTACAATAAACGTTCGGGTATTTGGCCAATCTCAACAACTTTTGAAATTCGGTCTGAGGATCAGGTTCGCTCAGTTTGATGTTCGCCAGATGGTCGATCACCACTGGCACGGTCGGGTGGCGGGCGATCATCGTCTCCAGCTTGGGCAACTGCCCGCTAGCAATGAACATGTTGAATACGGCTCCCAACTCGGCCGCTTTTTCCCACAATTGATTGTGGGCTTTAGAGGTGAGCCAGTCGTCCTTGCCCTGGTAGTAAATCGGACTGAACCGCATGCCGGCGAAATTGTGCTCCCGCATCCAGTACTCCAGTTTCTGCGCGACCTGCGGATCTTCAGGGTCGATCAGCCCATGGCCGCGAAACCGCTTGGGAAACCGCTTGATGCACTCCGCCACGTACCGGTTGTCCCAGCCGTGATAGATCACCTGCACCAGCACGCAGTAGTCGATGCCGAACTGGTCCATCTCTTCGTTGAGCAACTCCACCGTCGCCGGGATCTTCGGCGGCTTCATCTTGCGCGCGAACGGATACTTCTTCAAATCCGCGGCCCAAACGTGCATGTGCGTGTCGACGATCGGCGACTTGCCCGCCGCTCGCGCAGAACTTGGCAGCCCGGTCGCCGCGACGGCTGCTGCTGCTGCTGCGGTGGTCTTCAAAAACGAACGGCGACTCGTCTGCTGGTCATGTTGATGCATTGCGATCGAACCTCTTGTTGAGTGCTGCGTTGTGCCGGCTTGATATTACGATTGTGTGCCACTGGCTCTGCCAGTGCAAAACAAATGTCTGAACCACGTTCTTCGGACTGGCGAAGCCAGTGGCACGCAGTTTGTCAGGTTCGACTTTCCGCTACGGACTCCGGTGCACAAGATATCCGGGGGTCTTCATGCGAGTCTGAAATAGCGTTTTTCCAGCCGCGATGAACAGCGTACGCAAATCGTCGCCGCCGAATGTCACATTGGTGAGCACATCTTCCGGAATGGGAATGCGGCCTTGCATCTCACCCTTCGGAGTGAAGATCCAAATGCCGGGCGGCACATCGGTCGTTTCATGTTCGCCGCGCGGGCGGGCGATGCCCGCGGCAATATAGAGGTTGCCTTCGACGTCGACCGCCATGCCGTCTCCCCCGCGGCCGGGGGCGAAGTCGACGACGCAGCGCTGATTGCCGACCTGTCCGTCGTCGGAAAGGTCGAAAGCCCAGATCTTGCGATTGCCGCCCACGATCGGGCAACTGTCAACAAGGTAAAGCGTCTTCTCGTCCGGTGACAGCGCAATTCCATTAGGACGTTGAATCTCCGGCTGTGTGATGATCCGCGTCACGATTTCGTTCGTGTCAATCCGATACACCGAGTCATGATCCAATTCCATCTGACTGCGGTCGCCGTAGCAGGGGTCGGTGAAGAATATCTGTCCGTTCTTACGGGCGGCGATATCATTGGGCGCATTGTGCCGGGCACCCTCATAACGTTCAGAGAGAACCTCCCGTCGTCCCGTCTTGACGTCGATCCGTGAGACGCAACGATTGCCGGTATGTGGCGGCCAATTGTCCCCCTCGCAGACGAGCAGCCGGCCGTCGGCGTCGAACAGCAGACCATTTGCGCAGCCGCTGGCGGTTTTCCAGATCTGGCAGTCACCCGATTCAATTTCGAGCACCATGATGCGGCTGTTGGCGATGTCCGAAAAATAGACCAACCCCTCAGCCGAGGCGGCCGGCCCTTCCAGAAACGCGACATTGGCGGCCGCACTCACATTGCCGCCCGCTTCGATAAAGTCGACGGGCAGTCCTGTTGTCTGAAAGTCCACTGAGTTCCTCCGTCAAAGGTTGCACTGGAGTAGGGTGCCCGGTCGGCCGGACGAGCGTGACGTCGCGATACGTCAGAGGGTGTTGAAACAACTTGTCCTGTTGAGCGCTGATTGCTGAGGCGTGAGAGTCGTCAGGGATCAAAACAACTCATCATCTTGGTCCCAAAGATCCCGCTCAGAAATCAACCTGAGTCCCTTGTCTTGCAAGGTCTTCATCGCCAAGTCGACGTCGTCGACGTACAGGGCAATCGCTCCGCGGCCATGCCGGCGAAAGAGCAGTGGATAGGTGTAATGCACGTTCAATTCTGCCTGCAGCAGGGCGATACAAATCTCGACGTGCGGCTGCGAACTCTCCGGAAGTTCGACGCCGACCAGATCAGATTCTGAGTACGCCAGTCCGGACAAGTCGAGAATCTCGCGTCCACGGTCGGTGTTACTGAGCATCAGTCTGACAATCGCGCAATCGACGGAGTTGGCGATGCTCAATGCGATCACGCGAATATCATGCCCCTCAAACCGCCGCAGCAGGTCATGCAAGGCCCCGACGCGATTCTCCAGAAAAACACAGAACTGTCTCAAACAGGGCCAGTCGCGGCCGCGCATCGTGAGGGGGTCCATCACGTCGTCTGCGCCGAAACTCATCGGCAGGTTCTCCCTACAATGGCGGCCTGGCGCTCGCCGCAGGACGTCTCTCGCAAACCAAGAGTCGCACGAGGCAGCCTTTGCAGCCGTCTGTCTGCTGAAGGCGGATGAGGACTCGCGAAGTCGATGTTCTTGTCCTTAATCGCCCTGCGCAATTGCCCCGTCGGCGGAATCTCTATTTGCGCCGCGCAAATCATTTGTTATGTCACGTTATGACAAATCCAACTCTGATCGTCAATGGGCCGATCGTGTGATCACTCACTTCTTCCGGCTCGCCTGAGCATGCAGATTCTTAACCAGTCCCAGGAATGGATTCGAGAATGATACGCACGCTTCTCTTCGATATGGGCAATGTCCTTGTCCACTTCTGCCACGACCGCATGTGCGCACAAATCGGCGAATTGTGCGCCAAATCAGGCCCCGAAATCCGCCGCCTGCTGATCGATTCGGACTTGCAGTTCCAGTTCGAGCGGGGACAAATCACCGAAGAGCAGTTTCAATCGGAGTTGCAGCGGCAGGTCGGACAGACCCTGGACCGGGACGAACTCTATCGCGCAGGTTCCGATATCTTTGCGCTCAATACCTCAATCGTGCCTGTCCTCAGCTCTTTAAAGACCGCGGGCTTCCGCTTGGTATTGCTCTCAAACACCAGCGCACCACACGTTCGGTTCGTGCGGGAGAACTTCGGCGTCCTCGATGACTTCGACGACTACGTGCTCTCCTACGAAGTCGGCGCCGTCAAACCGGATGACGCCATCTTTGCGGCCGCACTTGCCAAAATCGAGTGCGCGCCCGAGGAATGCTTCTTTACCGACGATATCGAAGACAACATCTTGGCCGCCCGCCGCCATGGATTCCAGGCGGAACAATTCACCGAGACGGAGTCATTGGTCATTCACCTGCAAAAGCGCGGGCTAGAGTTGAGCAATCTTGCGCCGTCCCCCCTCGACTGAGATCCCGACGCGCGGACTCTTTCGGCCGCCACTACGCAGCAGGCAACGCGGCCGAACTCTCGTCGTGGAATTTTCCTTCGTCGTCGGCGAGCGTTCTGAGCGCCGCCGCCGGTGTCATCCGGAGCATCGATTCCGCATACTGATCGAGCGTCTCGCAAATCTGTTTCGCCCCGACCGTATCGGCGTATTGCAGCGGACCGCCCCGGAAAGGCGCAAACCCGGTGCCGAACACCATCGCCAAATCGACATCTTCCGCGCAGGAGGCGATCCCCTCTTCGAGACAGCGGGCCGCCTCGTTGATCACCGGGTAAACCAGCCGCTGAATGATATCCTGCCGCGACAAAGCGGCGCCAATCCCCGAAGGTGCGGCGCGGCGTAACTGTTCGATTGTCGCTGTGACGTCCGGTGCTAGCTGCTTCTTCTTACCTTTGCCTTGTAGAAGACGTTTTCCACCGCCCGACTTCTGCCGCATCTCGCCCAGCTTCTCCCACAGCGGAGCCGGTTTCATGCGATCGCCGTAGGCGGCGAACATGTTCTCCGCCACGTGAGCGGCAATATCCAAGCCAACCAGATCGGCCAGTTTCAGCGGCCCCATCGGCATCCCAAACTCAACCGCCGCACGATCAATCTCCAGCGGATCGGCCACTTCCTCCAACAAGTACCCCGCTTCATTCATATACGGCGCCAAAATGCGATTCACCAAGAACCCCGCACAATCGCCGACGATGATGCCGGTCTTGCCCAGCTTTTGCACCGCGGCAAACGCCGTCGCCAATGCCTCCGGGCTGGTCTGCGATGTGCGGATGATCTCCACCAGCGGCATTTGGTGCGGCGGGTTGAAGAAGTGCAGTCCCACAATTCGTTGCGGGCTAGGCACGCCCTCGGCGATTTCGGAGACGGTCAACGAACTGGTGTTGGTCGCCAACACGGTCTCAGGTCCCGTCGCCTCCGCCAAATCGCGAAACACCTGCCGTTTGATATCCAGATCCTCGATGATCGCCTCGATCACCAGATTCGTCCGCTTGAGGCCGCTGTAATCGGTGATCGGACGAATGCGGTCTAACGTCCGCGTCCGTTGCAAAGGAGTCATCCGTTTGCGAGCCACCGAGGAATCAAGCTGCTTGTGAATTGTCTGCAGACCGGCGGACACCATTTGGGGATTAATGTCCTTTAGACGTGTCCAAACGTCCTTTTGCGCAAGCAGAAGTGCAATCCCCGCTCCCATCGCGCCCGCCCCCAATACGGCGGCGTCGGTCAGCGCATCCGCGTTCGGTTCTGCTTTCAGATCGGCCGGCGGTTTCTTGGCGGCTTCGCTCAGAAAGAACAACCGCATCAACTCGCGCGTCACCGGGCTGCCGCTCAACTCGGCAATCGCATCCACTTCGACATCATAGCCCGCATCAGTTCCGGAAGTCGCTTGTGCCCGAAATGACTTCAGGGCCAGAAGCGGAGCCGGGTAATGGCCGTGCGTAGTCCGGCGGACCTGCTTTTCCGCTTGGTTGATCGCGTATTTCTGCAACACTCCCCAACCATTCATCAGCCGCTTCCAGAGCGGACGCTTACGGACGCGCATCTTCGGAAGCCCGCTCGTGAGCACCTGCACTCCCGCCCGCTCCAGCCCCTCATGCGGCAACACGTCGTTCACCAACCCCTTGGAACGGGCTTGGAAGCCGTTGAGCATTTTGCCCGTGAGGATCATCGGCATCGCGTCGATCAACCCCATCAGTTTCGGCAAGCGGACCGTCCCGCCCCACCCGGGAATTAAGCCGAGCTTCACTTCCGGCAGTCCCAACTTCGTTTTCGAGCGGTCGTCGGCCAGCCGGTACTGGCAGGCCATCGCAAATTCCAGTCCGCCGCCCAAACACGCACCTGAGATCAGCGCCACCGTGGGGACTTTTGCCGCCGCCAACTGATCGAACACCTTTTGACCCAGTTGCGAGACTTCCCGTGCACCCTCGCGGTCCACATCCTTCATCTCCGTCACATCAGCACCAGCGATAAAGTTACCCGGCTTGCCGCTGCGAAACAGGACGCCGCGAATCGTATCGTGATTCCGGACATGCACCAGCAGATCGCGCAGCTCTTCGAGTGTGGCCCGCGAAAACGAATTGACCGGCCGGTCCTCGCGGTCGATCCGTACGTGCAAGATTCCGTCTACCGGTTCTCCGTAGTGCCACATCAACGGCATGAGGGATCCTCCCTGGTTGGATTTTTCATCGATCTTGAGTGAATACCAGCGCAATCAAGCGGCAATCCGTTCCACGATCACTGCGGCTCCCTGTCCGCCGCCGATACAAAGCGTCGCCAGACCAATGCGTTGATTTCGCCGTTGTAGTTCTTTCAATGCAGTCAGGACCAGCCGCGTCCCGGTCGCCCCGACGGGGTGCCCGAGCGCGATTGCGCCGCCGTTGACATTGAGAATTTCCGGATCGAGCGGGCCGAGCAGCGTACGATCCTCGTACGCTTCGCAGTCCTCCGGCGGGTTCTCAAACGCTTTCAGACAGGCCAGCACCTGTGCGGCAAAGGCCTCGTTGATCTCGACAAGTTCCATTTCGCTCAGTTTCATGCTGCTCGCTTTGAGGGCTTTGGCAGACGCATAGACCGGCCCCAGACCCATTACCGAAGGATCACAGCCGGCATACGCCGAACCGCGGATTCGTCCCAGCGGCTCCAGACCGTGAATCTTGGCGGTCTCCTCATCCATGATTAGCAGCGCGACCGCCCCGTCGGTGACTTGGCAGGCGTTGCCAACGGTGATCGTGCCCCAGCGGCGGTCAAAATACGGTTTCAATTTGGCGAGCGCCGTCAGACTCTGGTTGTCGCGCGGACCGATGTCCTGCTCGACTGGCATCGATTTGCGCCCGGCATAGGCGGTCATCGTCTCCCCGCTCAGACGTTCCTCCTTCCACGCGTCGGCGGCGCGAAGATGGCTACGGAGCGCGAACTCGTCCTGTTCTTCACGGCTGATGTCATAAGTCCGGGCCAGCTTCTCGGCGGTGTCGCCCATCATCAAACCGGAGACCGGATCGCGAAGTCCCATCTCGATCCCGACCTGCGGTTGAAAATCTGACGGGCGGAATCTTCCCAAGGCGCCCAATTTTTGCGCCAGGTTCCGCGATTTGACCACCGCGAACAGCTTCTCGCCGAACTTCTTCTTCCAGAAGACGGGGATATTGCTCATCGAATCGACGCCGAGTGCGATCACACACCGTGCCGCTCCCGATTCCACCCGGGCGACCGCTTCGGTCACGCTCTCCATTCCGCTGGCGCAGTTGCGGTTGACGGTATGGGCGATGCTCGCGCGGGACATCCCGCACCGCAGTGCGATCACGCGGGCTACGTTGGCCGAATCTGCCGGAGAGGCGACGTTGCCGGCAATCAATTCGTCAACCGTATGCGGATCGAGGTTCGCGCGATCCAGCAGTTCCCGAACGACCATCCGTCCCAATTCGGGAGCGGGAACATCGGTCAGCGGCCCGCCAGCTTTGACGAACGGTGTGCGGACTCCCTCAACGATGACGGCGTTGGCCATCGGACCCTCCCTGTCATGCATGTCCAGCAATTCATGTTTCGTTCCCAAGCCCCAGCTTGGAAACGCACTATCGCGAAGCTCCGCTTCGCTGCCCATCCTCTGGGTCTTATCGCGGATTGATTTTGCGGACTGGATTCAAAGCAGAGCTTCGAAAACGGGTGAGTCCCATCCGGAGTTTGGGAACCAGGATGGAATTCACTGAATGCAATTGGCTCCAGACTCGGCGGCAGGCACATTCGCCAGCCGCTATTGCCGGAACCCATATTCTTCGTTTGTGCCGTCGAAATCAAGGTCAGCCAGTTCAACGCCCAGCCGCAGGTCGCAATAGCTGTAGTACTCGATCAATGTGGCGTCGTCCATTTCCTCGCAGCCCCAATCGTCGCCCCAATCCTTCTCCGGCCACGTGTAATTGGAGATTTCCAGCGGTACGCCATGTTCTTTGTCAATGAACAAGTCCGACTTGCGATAGGTGGCCGAATCCTCAGGACTTCCATATTCGAGCACGAATCGCACACACGGACGGTCATTGCACGTTTCATTCTCGAACATTCGACATTGGAAAGCGGGATTTGACGACAGGTCGCGCTGGCGATCGGCGATCAGCGTTTCCACCAGCGCCAACAGCCCCATCTGAGTGACCGGATACCGCGACTGGCTCATCGCCAAGACGCATTGAGGATCGACTTTCACGATCGGCAACAGCCGCGCCTTCCAGCCGACCTGTTTGACCAGCATCTTGCCGTCGTTGGCGCCTTCAACAAAGAGCAACTCTTTACCCGGCTCACCCTCGGTCCACTTCATGTAGACGCTAAACGGCGAATGGCGAACTTTGATTTCCGCGACGTCGCCCTCGGTGAGATCGTTACCCAATCGTTCTTGCTTGAAGAACGTCGCCGTGTAGTGGCCGGCGCTTTTGAGGCGGTCATATCCCTTTTCCAACCACTCGATATACTGGAGGACCGCTTCGCGATGAGGATCGACCGTGATGTTAGCGGAGACTTGCAGTATCTCAGCCTGCGGCGTCGGTTCCACTACCGGCTGCGCCGGCGTCGCCGATTTGCGCTGACGTTTCTTGCGGAAGTTCTTTGTCTGTGCCGTCGGCTGCCGGCTGCTCAACGACGTGCCGCCGTAGATTCCTAATAAGCAGACCGATGCCAAGACTGCGGAAATTATCAACCAGCGCGAGACGCCGCGCCGTGGTTGGGTACTTTGTTGATGCATGACATTACTCCCTTACAAGCTCACCGTCGTGCGTCAGAGTTGTGCTCCTCTATTCAATTTGCGGTTGCTGGATTTCGATCCGCTCGACTTAAGGATAGGTGTCGTCGAGCGCCACCGCATGCTTCGCTTTTCTCGATTTCCCGGCAGTCGTCGGGGCCGCCACTTTCACCGGTGGTTGTTCTTCGGCATTCACCCGCACCTGACTGTTCCAACTCACCATGCTCGTCGTCACACGCAGCCAATCACAGAGCCAGCGAAAAGCGGCGCGGGGCATGGTTCCGCGTCCCAGCGGAATCAATTTGACCAGCCAGGGCGTGAGAACTTGCTCGCGGCTGCCGCGAACCGCCTTAATCACCTTTTTCGCAAGACGCTCAGGCGTCAACATCGGCGTAAACCGCGGCGTGCATACGCCGGCAAACATACCGGTGCCGACGTAACTGGGGCAGACGGCGGTGACCGAAACATGTGCCTCGCCGTTCAGCCGCAACTCTTCGCGTAAAGATTCCGAGAAGCCCAACACGGCCCATTTGCTCGAAGCGTATGTCGCCGCGTTAGGAAGCGCGATCATCGCTGAAGCGCTGGCGAGATTGACAATATGAGCCTCGGAGCGGGCAATCAGGTCGGGCAGGAATTCATGGGTGACAATCGCCGGCCCCATCGTATTGACGCGATACGTCGCGAGATGCTTTTCGATCGGAACATCCCGAAACGCGCCCCCGAACACCACTCCCGCATTGTTGATTAAGACATCAATCCGTCCGACGTCGCGCAGCACCTGCTTGTGGACGGCCGCAACCGACTGAGTATCCGAAACGTCCATGCGATAACCGTACGCCGTGCGTCCGGAGTTTCGCAGGAACTCCACAGTGGCGTCGGCGCGTACGGAATCCAAATCGGTGACGACAATCTCCGCCCCGGCTTCGGCAAACTGCAACGCCAGCTCACGGCCAACACCATGGCCGGCGCCGGTTATCAACACGCGTTTTGCCGTCAGATCCCGCATTACCCCTCCTCGGTCATTTCATGATCACAGCCCACTGGCTCGCCTGCCGCCGCATGGATGTGTTTCCTTTTTGCAACACTTGTGTTTCATATTTAGTACACAAAACTCATGTCCGCAAATTTTTCCGGAGCACCTTCCCCAGAAAATTTCTCGGCAAATCACCGTCAATTACGTCCACCAGCTTCGGTCGTTTGTGTTTGGCCAGATGTGCTTTGCAAAAGTGGTCAAAGCCCTTCCGGTCCAGACGCAAATTCCGGTCCAATACCAACACTGCTTTGACAATTTCTCCGCGACGAGCGTCGGGAACTCCGACAATCGCCGCATCAAGAACACCCGGGAATTCCCGCACAACCCGTTCCACATCCGACGGATAGACGTTCAATCCGGACGTAATGATCAAATCCTTTTTCCGGTCCACGATACGGAAGAAGCCGTCTTGGTCCTGAACGGCCAGATCCCCGGTATACAACCAGCCGTCGCGGACCACCTTGTCGGTTGCTTCCGTATTGTTCCAATATCCCAGCATGACCTGAGGACCACGGACGGTCACCTCACCCACTTCGCCGGGGCCGACCGGACGATATCCAGTATCGGCATCCACAATCCGCACGTCGGTGTCCGGCAGCGGCAGTCCAATCGTGCCGGGACGGGCCGTACCGTCGAGCGGACCGGCATGCGTCACCGGGCTCGCTTCGGAGAGTCCATAACCCTCCACGACGATGGCACCGGTATGCTCGGCGAACTCTTCGGCAACCTCAGGCGGCAACGGAGCGCCTCCCGACATGCAATAGTTGATCGACGTATATTTCTTTTTGGTTTTTTGCATCAATTGGTTGAGCGCGCACAACATCGACGGCACCGCGTGAAACACCGTCGGGCGGTGTCGGTCGATCGCCTTCAAAACACGCGAAGGCACGAACCGGTGCTGCAACACCAACGTTGCCGCCATCGCCGTTCCCGTCATGGCACATGTCGTCAGACCGTAGCTGTGAAAGAACGGCACAACGGCTAACACCGTCTCTTGCGCCATCGTGGCTCCACCCCAGTGATGCAACTGCCACGCATTGGAAACCAAATTGCGATGGCTCAGCACGACTGCCTTCGGAGCCGCGGTCGTTCCGCC
The DNA here is from genome assembly GCA_028285345.1 of Planctomycetales bacterium. Lineage (GTDB taxonomy): Bacteria > Planctomycetota > Planctomycetia > Planctomycetales > Planctomycetaceae > Symmachiella. Next base: position 59,305 of record JANQPT010000003.1, on the reverse strand, counting down.
GGTCGGCAGAATGAACGCCGGATCATCCAATCCTCGGTCCTGCACAGGCTGAAAATTGGGATCTCCCTGCGCCAGTTCGGTGGAAAAGTCGACACAACGCTCGTCCCGCGCGAGACTGCGAATCCCCAGCCGCGCGATTTGAGCCACCGAATATCCCAGCTTTTGTACCAGCGGCAGCCGATCTTTCAGTGTGGTCAGCAGAATCTTTTCAGGCTGATACTTGCCGCTTAGCAATTGGGGCAGCAAGAGATCAAGCCCGATGACGATCTTGCATTCCGTCGACTCCAACAGCGGTGAAACTTCTCCCGTCACCATCAGCGGGCTGACGGCGACGACGATGCCGCCGGCCATCCAAATGCCGTTGAGTGCGATCAGCATCTCGGGACTGTTGGGCAGCAGCACACCAACGCGGTCGCCCGGCTTCACCCCCATGCGAACCAGCACATCAGCCATCCGTCGTGCGGTCTGATGAAGTTCCGCGTACGTCAATTGTTGCTGGTAGTAGTGACAGGCGACTCTGTCGCCGTGAGAGGCGGCGGTCTGTTCCAGGTATCCCCAAGCGGGAAGCTCCGGGTAGTTCAAAGTGACCGGAACAAACTCAGGATAACTGGCCAGCCAGGGAGCGACAGTTGAATGCGTACGGAGAGTGGCGGTTTGGGAAGTGACGGACATCGTGCTCCCTCCAATCTGTCCATAGCCGTGTCGTTGTCCGGAACCGGACCACGGCATCGCTCCCCCCCGCTGCAAGATAGGAGCGGGAGGTTACTGGAAAATTGAAATTAGGGCACCATCAATTTCCCCGGGCGCAACCGGAAAATCCTTATGATTTTTGGCGGTATCGAGGTCAACGAAGTGTGTGAGGAGAGGATACTGCCTTTCGCCTCCTTGCATCTTAAATCGCGCAAACTTCCTGTCGAGAAAACCAACAGAACCCAATGGTTAGAAATGACTTATGAAACTAAGCGTCCTCGACGCGCCAATCGGCCGCATCCAAGAAACTCAGCAAAAGGGGAAAGAGATTCCCCGGTAGAAAAGATGTGTTTCAATGAAAGGCCCGGCAGCAGAACTCGCTGGACCTGGAAATTATTCAAAAATTCAAACAGCGCTTGTTTCTGTACAGCCTGATTCGAGTCAGCCACCCACCTGATTTGCGGCGACTGGACGGCCAGACTGAAACGGATACACTCGCTGATGGACGAAAACCAGTTTCAAAACCCGGTTGCGCCTGTTTGAAATACTTGCATACAAGTATCGGCACGACGCGTCAGAGGGTTTTGAAACGACTTGTACAAGAATCTTTGCAAACAACTTATGGAAGTCAATGTGTCACTCTGAGATTCCACACTGACCTATCTAAAACTTACGCCATAAATGCTGCACCGTCAAAAAGATCCGGTTGCCTCAGAACCCTTGCCGCCTGCTATTTTGCTAAAGAAAATGGGGGCCGTTTTCCTCCGGTATTTGACCAACGATGATCGAGCTTGCTCATGCAGAATTCCGAAATCTCACGCCTCTTCGACGACTTAGCCGATCTGCTGGAAATCGACGGCGCGAATGCGTTCCGCCTCCGCGCCTATCGCAATGCGGCGCGGCTAATCTCCGATCTGCCGGAGCCGATGGCCGACATCGTCGCCGATTCGGAGCGGTCTCCCGACGAACTCTCCGGGATCGGCAAGGATTTGGCTAAGAAAATCGTGACCATCGTGGAGACCGGTTCGCTTCCGCAATTGGAAGAGATGCAGGAAAAGATCCCTGCCGGGGTCGTCGACATGCTCCGCCTTCCCGGCTTGGGACCGAAGAAAGCGGCGGTCCTGTTTCATGACCTGTCGATCACAAATCTTGATGAACTCAAAGCGGCCGCCGAGCAGGGGCAAATCCACAGCCTCAAAGGCTTCGGTAAAAAGACCGAAACGTCCATTCTAGAGGGATTGGCCCGCGCTCAGGAATCGATCGGTCGGGTCTTTCTGGCCGACGCCAAGCCGCAGGCGGACGCAATCGTCGATTCACTCGCAAAACTCCCCTCAGTCAAGCAAATATCAACCGCCGGCAGCCTCCGCCGCCGTCGCGAAACGGTCGGCGATCTCGACGTGTTGATCACGGCGGACGACTCCACAGAGCCGATGAATGCACTGGCGGAGCACGAACTAATCGAACAGGTCCTGGCGCGGGGTGACACCAAACAGCGCGTCCGGCTCCGTTCCGGTTTGGAGATGGACCTGCGGGTCGTCCCCGAGGAATCCTACGGTGCGGCGCTGCAGTACTTCACCGGCTCCAAAGACCACAACATCGTCATCCGCCGCCGCGCACAAGACCGCGGGCTGAAAATCAACGAATACGGCGTCTATCGCGGCGATGAATCGATCGCCGGCCGGACGGAGGAAGACGTTTACGCCGCCGTCGACCTGCCTTGGATTCCCCCCGAACTGCGCGAGGACCGCGGCGAGATCGAACGGGCGGAGAACAACGCGCTGCCGACCTTAATCGAATTGAGTGATATTCGCGGCGACCTGCATATGCACACCACGGCAACCGACGGCACCGCGACGATCGCCGAAATGGCCGCTGCGGCCAAGGCGCGCAAACTGAAATATATCGCCATCACCGACCACTCCAAACGGGTCACCATGGCAGGCGGATTAGACGCCGACCGGCTGAGGGCGCATTGGAAAGAAATCGAAAAAGTTAACGCTGCCACGTCGGGAATCGAAATCCTACGCGGAATTGAATGCGACATTTTGGAGGATGCGACTCTGGACCTCCCCGACGACGTACTGGCCGAAGCCGACTGGGTCATCGCCGTCTTGCATTACGGCTTAAAGCAACCGCAAGCGCAGATCCATGAGCGTTTACTCACCGCAATCAAAAACCCGCACGTGAACATTATCGGCCATCCGACCGGACGGTTAATCGGCAAGCGGCCGGGCGCGGAAATGAACATCAGTGAAATCCTCAAGGCGGCCGCCGATCACGGCGTGATGATGGAGATCAACGCACACCCCAGCCGCCTCGACTTAAACGACACCTCCGCCGCAGCGGCCAAGGATCTAAAAATCCCCATCGTCATCAGCACCGACGCCCATGCGGTGACCGGCTTCGACGTCTTGCAGTACGGCATTTACCAAGCGCGCCGCGCCGGCCTGGAAAAAAAAGACGTCGCCAACACACGCACCTGGGCGCAATTCAAAAAGCTGCTCCGCTAATTTCGGGCGATCATTCCATGTGCGTCTGACCCGCCAGCCCTCACCCCCATCAACCGTCAACTGCAATCACGCGCCGCAGACCACAACCCCTAGACCGGGTGGCCCAACCGCGCAGCGGTTGGGTGCCACAGGCACAAGAAGCCGCGCCCTCCGCGCACGTCCCTGTTTGACTCCACACAGACAACTCATCCCACGGCGCACGCCCAAGGCGCAGCTTCTCGCCGCTGCGCGACCAGCCGATTCCGGCCGGGCCACCCGCCATCTTCATTTGTTCTTCCATTGCGGGTTCAAGTTACGTTGCTCATTGTTTTTGGACCCCGCGCGCTTATTCTCTCTCCACTTTGAGTTCCGATTCCCAGAGCCTGCAGGCCTCGTTTTCTGCCTCAAGAGAAACCGGCCATTCATTCGAGCCTGGCACGAATTTGAATGTGCTGACACTCAGTTCAGACATCGCCATCTCCACTAGATCGATATTCTCAATATCGTTGCTCAAGACCATGCAGTGGTACGTCGGTTCGTCGTGCCCGAAACTGGTTACGTGGATAGGAGCAATCACCCAATCCAAATCTACCAACTTGTTTTTAATCTTTCCCAGGTACTTTTCGCATAAAGCGCTATTGTCGCGCTGTTCGCATAGTCTCGAGAGCACCCTATACACCTCGTCAGTCGTATGCTCCGGTAAGTAGAGCAATTCAGGGAATCGAGCACCATATGCTTCACTCCACCAGTGATCGGCCAACTCAAAAGATGTTGATGCTTGTACAGGCATAAACATCGTCGGACGGACAAATTCAGATGATGGGTCTTCGTAGTACCTCCAGATTCCAAAAGAGTCTACTCCGATCGCTTTCAGCGACTGCACAACACTGTTACCACTACGTGGGATGAGAATGTGTGGGTGATCAGAATATGCTTTCAGAAGATTTACGATTCTGCTCAGGATTTCATTCATGGCTAGATTGTCCAAATCGAACGATCAAACATTGCCTCACCGGGGGTACTTCGGATGTTTACAGGAGTGCGGGACAGGGTGCATTTTTTAGGCAGCGGCAGCGGGTCGGTGTTCCCGGGTGGCCCGACCGCGCAGCGGTTGGGTGCCTCCGGCACAAGAAGCCGCGCCCTCCGCGCAACTCCCCGTTTGACTCCACACAGACAACTCATCCCACGCCGCACGCCCAAGGCACAACTTCATGTCACTGCGCGACCCACCCGCGAACTTACAGATCACAAAGTTTACGACCTATACTTGGCGGACATTTCTCGGAAGTACGGAATTGCATACGTTTCGACCATTTCGACCATGTGATCAACACGCACAAAGACATTGATCTGGTCATCGTCTAATGGTTCTGTGTATAGATCGGGATGATCTGCAATCCATTTCCGCTCTGCTTCCTTTGTGAATCGAGTGTAGATGTCGAACATCAGATCTTCTTCTGCGAGCGTCTCTTCAAATTCGTCACGAATAAGCCATGGGCAGTCGTGATCCGACCAAAAATTACTCAATGCAAACGAAACGCCAGGACTATCAATTCGACCCTGAAATGGCTTGCCATAGCAAGCCTTAGCTGGTGATTGGCCGTCGAGCATGCAAGCGATATGAAGAGTGAATTTATACTTAAACGGATCCGAGAATAGGATCAAATAACAACTTGTAGACAACTCGACTGATCTCAGCACTAGTGCGTTGCCCAACCCGTCGCACTTTACCTTCTTGAATTGAGGACGAACTGCGGCAATTCTCTCAACAAACCGCGACTCGATCAGTTTCCGCTGACCCTTCACGTTCCCATCCACCTCAGATCACTGATCTGCGCCAAACGCAAGACGACTTCTGGCGACAACTCATCCGTGCCCTCCGTCAAATCAGTGTGTCTTCGCGCGGATTTGCAGCGTCTTCCCACCATACGCCCCATAAATCCCCTCACGCGGTTTCAACGTTCCGCTCTTAATCGCGTCAAACACCCCGCGCGTGATCTTCGTTTGGCGAACCTCACCGTCTTGCTGGCTGACCGTGAGCGTCGTAGGCGTCACGACAACCCGGTACGTGTTGCGGCCGCCCTTCCAAGCGGTGTCGAGCGAGACCTGTCCCGGTAACGTCATTTCATACACGCGGCCGTAATCCTTCCAGCGCTCGCCGTCGTTGAGGAAGCCGAAACTCTGCTGATACGGCGAAGAGCCCTTCGACGACGTCGACAGAAACAACGCCCCACCAAACGGCACCAGCCCCGTGATGCGGTGTCCCCAGCGGTTGAGTACATGGCCCAGACTCTTTGCCTCCGCTTCATACGGATGCACCTGTTTGTCCGTGATCTCCGGATGCGTAAACATGCGGCGGACGAGTTGCCATTTGTGTGTGTCCGAATCCAGCCGCCATAGCTCCGCCCAAGGCCACACGCCGACGTACAAATCGCCGCCGTAAATCGCGCTGGTCTGCGCTTCGCGGGCACTCCCGGAGACCCCCGGCATCACCGGCGGTTGTCCGTCGAGATGTTTGAGCTCTTTGCCGTTGTACTCAAACAGCTCGCCCGTCGGATATTGCCCCAGCAGCAAACGATCGTAGTAATTGATCATGGTATAGACCTGATAACTGACGGTCATAATCGGCTCGACGAGACAGGTCCAATTCTTGCCGTCGAAGCGATACACCCCGCCGGTATTCGTGGCCGCCAGGACGTGGTCCCCCAGTTGACCGTAGGCATATAGAAACTCCCTCGGCGACCGCATCTGGATCTTCGGCGCGGAATCGTAATCGATTTCCCGCTGCGACGGACGCCACGGGCAAGCGGCGATCTCGTTCACACCATCGCCGTTGACGCGCAGAAAGAGATGCCCCCCCGCATAATAATATCGTGCGATGCCCAGCCGACGTTTCGACAAATCGAGAATCGTGCGGCCCCCGTATAACACCCGCGGTGACGAAATCGAAAGCACTTTGTCGCCCACCGGCGTCGAGTAGGGGATCACCTCACGATCCATTCTCCATCGCGACCCGTCCCAATAACGGGGTGTACGGTCCTCTCCGCCGCCGGCGCTTTGCGCGTAGAGCCGGTTACGGAAGTCGAACATGTAGACCCCCGCATCGGTCGTTGAACGCGGTAGCGGCTTAATCGCGAATTCAGGATGATCGCCCACCGGCTTGGTGAACACCGACAGCCGCCGACGGTTGCCTCGTCCGGTCGTGTTGAACACCCCTTCAAACCCGGCGCCGGCTACAACCTCTCCTTGTCCGTCGACAATCTGAAACAACGAACCGTAATTTTGACCGAGGTCCTCACCATAATCAGCCTCAATCTCGATCGAATAGGATTCTCCTCGCTCCGCGGCGCGTGCTTCGTAGACTGCGCTCGCGGCAATTAGTAACAGCGGCAACAGGTAGTTTCCGGATCGAACCAATTTCATGCAGACGGTACGGATGGTCATCTGAAGTCCTTCCAAGTTGTAAGAGGCCGTCGTTCCAGAGCGAATTATTCCGGTTTGATCGGACATTTAAAGTCGTCCGGTTTGACGGCGAGAACCGAGCAGGGGAGTTCGGGCAGAATTCGTTCGGCCGTGTTGCCGATCAGCCACCGCGTCAACCCGCCGCGGGCGACGGTGCCCATCACCACCAGATCGATATTGTGATTTTCGATTGCTTCAAAAATCGCCGTTTCGGGGAGCGACGTGGAAAAGTGCACTTGCGGCGGCTGATCGAGCGCTGCAACCTCCTCACACTCCAACTGCTTCTTGATTCCCTCCTCCGCCTCCTCCTGGCTTTCCTTCCGGTACTTGTCGATCTCCTCCTGCACGACCTGCGCAAAGCGAAGATGGCGCTCCATCGGAAACTCGACCGCATGCAACACGTGGAGTTCCGCTTCTTCGGCGATCGCCATCACGGCGGCGACCTTCACCGCGCTGGCGCCGATCTTCGACAGGTCGGTCGCCACGAGAATGCTCGTCGTATCCGTTTCAGAATCAGGCTTCGTCACCCATACCGGACAGGGACAATAGCGGATCAGTTTCATCGCCGTACTGCCCATCAGCAGCCGTCTGACACTGGACAGGTTGCGCGTGCCGACAATCACCAGGTCGTAGTCCCCCTTGAGGACCTCGTTGATGATTTCTTCCCAGGCCGGACCGTACGCCAGCCGCGACTCCGCTGCGATATTCTCCGCTTTCGCCTGCGCGACAAACTCGTCGAGGACCGACATCGCGTTGTTGTCGACGTCGGTAAAATTGCGCGGGTCCTCCTCAATCATATGTTGCGTGTGGGCGGAAAGCTCCAGTGCGGAAATAAACGTCAGCTTCGCCGACGCGTGTTTGGCGAGCCACAACGCCTTGTCGAGCGCGTGCCGATTCGCCGCGCTGATCTCCGACGCCACCAATCGATCCGCCTGTGACAAATCGATTCCGACCAGAATGTTCTTAATCCGTGTCATTCGTCCCGCTCCCTGAGTTCTGGTTTAGGTACCGCGCACGCTACGGTATGTTAAATAAAACCCGATCACAGGGGAAGCGGCGATTGATAGTCGCACCAAACTCAAAACAAGTCCGGCAAATCAAACCGACTGACCACGATCAGAACGACGGCGATAAGTACGCCACCTGAAATCGCGACTCCGATGGGCGTTCGAAAGAACGATCTCAGGCCCACGGAAAACGAGCGCTGAGACTCAAAGTCGAATTGATAATTCTCGTCGGTAGTCGAATCGCCCAACAGTTGCACTTCAGCAATCGTGTCGGAGATGACCTTGTCCTGGTCGCGCAACCTGACGCTGGCGATATCGGAAGTGCTGATCGGCTCGTTCAACTCCCAGATCAGTCCGTCAGCCGCGGACCGGTCCGGCTTGGCGCCGAGATTCACCCACTCGTCTCCCTTGAGTATCACGATCACTTCATAGTCGGGCAGCGCCTCTTTCTTCTTGAAGAACGGCAGCTCATGATCCCGCGGTTCCGCATCCGGATCAAGCGCGGTCACAGTCACCCGCGTTAGCCCGTTGCTCCGCATCACCGCAATGACGACGCACGACAACACGCTGAGCACAACCACCCCGCCGCAAATCCACCCGACCATCTTCCACGGCGAGAGTGTGATCGGCTTCTGTTCGGAATTGTGTGAGGAATCGGTCTGGTTTTCCATCGATCAATGCTCCCTGAATTGGGATTATCAATTTCCAAACTTCTCACATAGGCCGCTGGATGGAGAACGAGCGCCAGTTGCCTCAATAGAAAGGACGAATCGCCGCCTCGTTTTATAACAACTCTATCGTGAAAATGCCGCGCTTCCCCCGCAGGGGCAAAACAAGCGAGCCCGGGGCAAGGCGAGTCAAGCAAACCGAACGAGCCGCCGCCCCGGGTTTGCTTCCGACGACGGCGTTCACGTCGGTGTTGATCATTCTTCGGCTTCCACGGCATCACCAGGCGCCAGATTGCTCAACTCAAAATCGTCTGTTGAAGTGTCATATTCAAATTTCTTCATTCGGCCGTCGCTTTCAAACACGATCTTAAAAACCTGGGGGCTCACCCACGAAACATCACATTTGCTATCACGAGCGTGAAAGTCTTGGGGGAAAACCAATTTAATCTCCGGCTTCTTACCGGCGGGCAAAGAGATGCCGTTTTTTAGCGACGGATATTTCTCAACGTCCCACAATTGAACGACGGCGTAATTCTTCCCATTCTCTTCACAAACCCCATCCCAGATCTCCGCCATCCAGCGACGATCCGGAGAAAACGCATAGGCACCGCCCGCTTGGTCGACGCGAATGTCTGTCGTAAAGTCGGCGAAAAACATAAACACCGCGGCAAGGAACAAGCTCGCTGACAACAAGAATAGAACAACCGCTGTTCGGCTTGATTTCGTTTCTTGGTTCATTGAAATCGCCTCATCAGAAATGTTGTTTCGCCCATTCGGGGCTCGATCGTTATTTGATCTGTCAACACGGTGCAGCGTTGCTCACCGACCTGAGCTGGCTGGTTTTAGCCTCTTCAGGGCAGGTTCCGTTTATGGAATAACGAACAAAGATCACAATATCGGTCGATTGGGTAAATCATAACGTTGTTCACGGCGACATACGTCCCACGACTTTGACAAACCGACCCTTTCTTCCAACAATGCACCCTACAGCGGGCCGAGAACTCAACATCCGTAGGAAAGGGTGGCAGGCAAATGTCGGTTCAGATCACCGTGCCCACCGTGGGGGAGTCGATTTCCGAAGTATTTATCGGGCAGTGGCACGTCGCCGAGGGGCAGTGGGTCGAGATCGATCAGGATGTCGTCGCGCTCGAAACGGACAAGGCGACCTTTGACGTGCCCGCGCCGCAGAGCGGGTTTATCACCAAAATCCTGAAGGGTGACGGCGAAGAGGCCTCAGTCGGCGAGGTCATCGCGGAACTCGATCCCGCAGAAAAGCCCGCTGACGCCGATTCGCCCGCGGAGCAAGCGCCGGCTGAGCAAACGGCGGTGGCAACCTCTGCTGAACCGGCATCAGCCGCATCCACCGTGATGCCCGCCGCCGCCCGCGTCATGGCCGAGCAAGGTCTCGGGCCGCAAGACGTCACGCCGACCGGGCCGGGCGGACGCATCCTCAAAGAAGACGCCCTCCGCGCATCACAGCAATCGGGCCAATCTCAACAAGGGCGGCTTCAACAACCCGCCGCGGAAAACGGCCGCATGGAGGAAGCGGTGCCCATGAGCCGCATCCGCCAGCGGATCGCCGAACGTCTCGTCGACGCCCAACAAACAGCGGCGCTGCTCACCACCTTCAACGAGATCGATATGTCGGCCGTCAAGGAGGCCCGCGCCAAATATCGCGATGCGTTCATTGCGAAGTACGACGTCAAGCTCGGCTTCATGTCCTTTTTCGTCAAGGCGACCGTCGCCGCGCTCAATGAGTACCCGCAAGTCAACGCCGAGATCCGCGACAAGCAAATCGTCTATCACAATTACTTCGACATCGGCATCGCCGTCGGCGGCGGCAAAGGGCTCGTCGTTCCCGTATTGCGAAATGCCGAACGGCTCAGCTTCGCCGAGATCGAACTCGCCATCAACGACTTCGGCCGCCGCGCAGCGGAGAACAAGATCGGCGTCGAGGAGTTGCAGGGGGGCACATTCACGATCACCAATGGCGGCGTCTACGGCTCGCTGCTCTCGACACCGATCGTCAACCCGCCGCAAAGCGGAGTCCTCGGCATGCACGGCATCATCGACCGCCCGGTCGCCGTCAACGGCGAAGTCGTAATCCGCCCCATGATGTACGTCGCCCTCACCTACGACCACCGCATTATCGACGGCCGCGAAGCCGTCAGCTTCCTCAAACGAATCAAAGAAACAATCGAAGATCCAGCACGGCTCATCCTAGAAGTGTAGGTCATGCTGTGCATGACGAGAGGCGGGTAGGCGATGACTAGAGTTGTAGGTCATGCTGTGCATGACGACACAAGAGTGGACGATACCCTTGAAACGCGTCATGCACAGCATGACCTACGAAGCTGCGAGAGACGCTTAGAGCTTCAAATACTGTCGAATTAAATCAACCAAGAACGTCCTGGCCGTGGGAAAACGTTTCATTGGGAGCCCGTAACTCTCGCCCGAGCAATAGTCAAACTCAAACACTGGTACGTCATCGCGTCCACGGGCTTCGAAGTAGAAGAAGGAGTGTACTTCATACCATGCGAATACGACGTGATTCGTTTCAAATCGGAAGTCGAATCCGTCTTCTTGCAGTAGCTCTTCCGCATTTCGTCTCCCCTCCGGCAAACGATCGACTGGAAGAACATAGCCGCAAGCAAGCATGCGCCGCTCATCCAACAACATCAGACGACGATATGTGGGCGGGAGCGATACACCAAGAGTGTCCTCCACTTTCTCAAGGTCCGAAAGTCCGCAGCCTCGATGGCGCGGCAAATCCTCGAAGAGTTGGAGGACTTCGTCGTCAGTGAATCGGACCATGTGATCTGTTAGCGGTTGATCTGGGCAATTGTAATCTGTAGCAATGTTTGAGATCTTACCCAATTGACACAGCCTAACGGCAGACGGTTCGAGAAAACGAACAGCAAAAGTAGGTCATGCTGTGCATGACGACACAAGGTTAGGCCGTATCTTTCAATCCGTCATGCACAGCATGACCCACAAAACCTTGAACAATAAACGTGATTCATGGCAGAACATGATCTAATCGTCATCGGCGGCGGACCCGGGGGATATGTGGCGGCGATCCGGGCGGCGCAATTGGGGTTGAACGTCGGCTGCGTCGAAAAAGCATCCGCTTTGGGCGGCACCTGCCTCCGCGTCGGCTGCATTCCCAGCAAGGCGCTGCTCGAATCGAGCGAACTCTACGCAGAGGTTAATGGAAACCTCGCCGAGCGGGGCATCGTCGTCGACGGCGCGCAGCTCGATTTGAGCAAGATGCTCAAGCACAAAGACCGCGTCGTCCGCGCCTTGACCGGCGGCATCGACGCCCTCTTCAAAAAGAACAAGATTACCCGCTACAACGGCCACGGCCGCATCGTCGGGCCGGGGCAAGTCTCCGTCAGCGGCGATGAGGTCTCCGGGCTGTCGGCGAAACACATTCTGATATCGACTGGCAGCGTGCCCTCTTCGCTGCCGGGCATCGAACTCGACGGCGACCGCATCGGCACCAGCACCGAGGCGTTGGCCTATTCGGAAGTGCCCGATCACCTGGTCGTAATCGGCGCCGGCTACATCGGGTTGGAAATGGGCACCGTCTGGCGACGGCTCGGCTCGCAGGTCACTGTGCTGGAATACCTCGACCGCATCCTGCCCGGTATGGACAGTGACATCGCCGCTGAGGCGCTCAAGATCTTCAAGAAGCAAGGCCTGAACTTCCAACTCGGCTGTAAAGTCACCGGCGCGACGACCGACGGCAAATCATGCACGGTCGAAATCGACGGCGCCGACCCCATCACCTGCGATCGCGTCCTCGTCTCCGTCGGCCGCAAACCGAACACTACGGACCTCGGCTTAGAAACGGTCGGCATCGAAACCGACCCCCGCGGCTTCATTCCCGTCGACGAACACTTTGCGACCTCCGCCGATGGCATCTACGCCATCGGCGATGTCATCGGCGGCGCCATGCTGGCCCACAAGGCCGAAGAGGAGGGCGTCGCCTGTATCGAGCAGATCGTGGGCGGCTACGGCCACGTGAACTACAACACGATCCCCGGCGTGGTCTATACCTCGCCTGAGATCGCCTCCGTCGGCCGGACGGAAGATCAACTCCAAGAAGCGGGCGTCGCCTATCGCAAGGGCGAGTTCCCCTTCATCGCCAACGGCCGCGCCCGGGCGGTCGGACATACCGAAGGCCGCGTCAAAATCCTGGCCGACGAACAGACCGACCGCGTGCTGGGCGTCCACATCATCGGCCCCCATGCGGGCGACCTGATTGCCGAGGCGGCCGTCGCCATGGAATTCGGCGCCAGCAGTGAAGACATCGCCCGCTGCTGCCACGCGCACCCCACACTGGCCGAGGTCGTCAAAGAAGCAGCCCTCGCCGTTGACGGGCGGGCGCTGCATATCTAAAGCCCCCGCCTCCCAAGCCGACGGCTTCGCCGTCGTGCACCGAATATCATCAATCGAAACGGCGGTCCCAATCAGCCGATTGGCCCACTTTTTCGTGGACAAATCGAATATTCCCCCAAACCCAGCGAAGGATTCCCGCCCGCTGCGCAAATAGTATCCCGGATGTCCCCGGCGTGGCCGGCCTGACTTGCGCAACACACCTAAGAAACGATCAATCGCCGCACTTTCCACCCGGCGCCAACGCCGAGGAAAATCGCGCAAAACCGGGAGCCTTTTTCATGTGTTCCGACGACGAACAAGCCGATCTCGCCGCGATATGCCGCCGCGAGACGGAGGCGTGGGCCGCCTTTTACAATTCGCTGGTCCATGCCACCTATGCCCTGATTTGGCACCTCACGGGTGGAAACCGATCCACCGCCGAAGACCTCAACCAAGAAACCTGGCTCGCCGCGATCGAATCGATCGACGATTTCGATCCCCAGCGCGGGTCACTCCGCGGCTGGCTGTTCGGCATCGCCCGCAACAAAGCCGTCGCCCATTTGCGGCGGCAAAAAGTTCGCGACGCCAACGTGCAACGCGTGTCGCAAGCGTCGGCAATCGCGGGCAACGCCCCGCAACCCGACGCCCTCGCCGAAGCGGACGAACACGCCGCCTTTGTCCGTGCGGCGCTCGCCATCTTGCCGCCTGATTGGCGGGGCGTCCTCCGCGGCAAGTATGTCGACGGCCTGACCGTCAACCAGCTTGCCGAACAAATGGGCCGCACCCCCAAAGCGGTCGAATCGCTGTTGTCGCGCTCGCGGGCCGAGCTGCGTGAAATGCTCAATACATCGGTCAATTGAAGAAAGCGAGACCACCCATGAATACAAACCACTTTCCGCTGGACGACAAAGAATTAGCAGCGGCGCTGGAAACGGAAGATCAATACGCCGCCGATCCGCGTCCTGAACATATCGACGAACTCCGCGAAAAGCTGCTCGGCCGCACCAAGCCGGCCCCGCAGCCACAACCCGCGCAACCCAAACGCCGCAGCCGTGTCTGGCTCATCGGTCTGCCCACCGCAGCCGCCGCGGCCCTGTTGATCATGTTGCTCTCAGTCGTTTCGCAACCGAAACACGCCTTGGCAGACGTGCTGGCCAAAACGCGTGCGCAAAAGTGGGTGCACGGGGTGATGACCAGCACCGATCCGAATCAACAAAATTTAAGGTTTGAATACTGGCAATCGCCGGAACTGGGGATCACTGCCGGGCAGACTCCACAGTTTTCGCGATTCGATGATTACAATCTGAAACAATCAGCGAAATACACCGCAGAGACCAAGACGATCTACTTAGTGAGCCTGTTGCGCAACGATGGTGTCGTGCGGCAGCCGATTGATGCTGTGATGAGGTTTGAAATATTCCTGATGCGGACGGGGACTCAATTTGTGGACCATGATGAAGTCGTCAAAGGTTTAACCAAATCGAAAGTGACGGTCGACGGCAAATCAATGAACGAATATTCGTTTCGATTGGTACACAAGAAGAATCCGCAGGCTGAACGCCCCGTGCGGGTGCTCGTCAACGAAAAAACCGGTTTGCTGCACAGTTGGGAAGACAAGGACCGGGGGTTTCTGACGCGTTTCGATTACCCTGATACGGGTCCCGCGGACATCTATGCGCTGGGAATTCCGCAAGACGTGAAGCTTGTGGATCGCACGGCGAGCTCCGATGTCACAATGATCGCTGAAACGATTAAGAAAGGACGCACGCAGTTCGATGACTACGACGCAATCTATGTCGGCTATCCGGAGGGCCTCGCCGGCAAACTGCCGGACATGTTGAATTTGGATGTCAAACGCGTGCGGCGGAGAGGCGACAAGTTTCGTGTCGATCACCTGCTGAAGGCGAAGCCGGGAGTCGTTGCTCCCGAGCCAGACGCCGATATGCATCAATGGTGGAAAATGAATCGCGACAACTTCTGGTCGGTACCCATGCTGATTTGTGACGGCAAGAACAATTCGTTCTATTCGCTGGTCGCCGATGAAGCCCCAATTCCACGAGTCGGAAAGCCGAACCTTGAGGTCGCGTTACGGAGCACGTCTCGCCGTAGCGGCTACCCTGATGACCGAACCGCCCCTTGGCCTCACCTCATGCCCGAATACGCGAGCCGTCCACACCTGTGGACGTCGTATGAAAAGCGAACGTTCGATTTCGACCCAGTACCCAATGACGGGCCGGCCGACACCCGGCGGCTGACCATTCACAAGCCGGAAAACCAGGTCGTGCCCGAGCCGTATCGCTACTGGTTTGACCCGGAGCATGGATTCTGCCTGCGAAAATCAGAGTCAACGGTGATCAGTCGCGACAAAAAGTCGATCGCATACGTGAACACCGAAGAGTTCGACGACTACGCTCAGTCCCCCAAGGGCTATTGGTATCCCCGTCGTGTCCGTCGCACGACCACCAACTCAGACGCCGTCCAGGTACGAGACTACTACCTCGATTTCGACGTCGACCTTCACGACGATTTGTTCGAACCACTGAAATTGGATTGATCACCATCGATCAAATTGAGAATCAGAAAGATGGGCATCGGTTTCCGAATCGGTGCCCATTTTTTGCAGGATGAGTTTTGAAGAATCAACAAATTCCTATCACTGCGGCAAACGAATCTTCGCCAAGTAGATACTCGTTTTGCCCTCGTGCGACGAGTAGTAGCTCATCCACAGCAAACCGTCGTGCCACACCAGCCCCGGATAGCTGCAATCGCCGCCGCTGGGGAGCGTCAGGCGGGGCGTGTACTCAGTCGGGGTCATTTCGGCGAGCACTGTGTGCGCGCCGCCCGGGCGGTAGTCGCGTCCGGCCGCCCACATCTCGCCGCCCGGCAGCACGATGAAGTTCGGCCCGCCGATATTGCGCTCCATCTTTGTCCATTCCCATTTGGTATACGGCGGCTTACTGCGGCCGATCCAGTGAGGCCGGACGAGGGCGATCATTTCGTCGTTCTCTAAAATCCGCAATGTCGTCTCGCTGGCGTTCCAGGTATTGTCGGGCAGTTTGAATTCCGTGACCCATTTCCAATCCAGACCGTCGGTGCTGGTATACAGCATGCCCCGGCGAGGATTCTTGCCCTCGCCCTGTTTGGAAACGCTGTAAGCCCGCCCGTTGTGCCACGTCACCCGCCAAAGCCAATGATCCTCGGCCAGCAATTTATGCGGCGCGGTCCAACTCTTGGCATCCGCTGAAAACGAAACGCGGGGTGAACGCGTGAGATAGTTGCCGCGCTGGTCGTTTTCGATCCCACCCATGATCAGCAGCAGACGTCCGTCCGGCATCAGCGAAAGTTTCGGATCGCGGAGGTCGATCCCGCGCTCCTCAACAAGTGCGGCGGACTTCCAATCGTTGCCGTCCTGCGACTTAATGATCCGCACGTTGCCGAGACTCCGTCCATGCTCGAGCGCTTCACGAAAACAGCAGTACCACCGGTCCTCAAAGCGAATCAAGTCGGTAAACGCATTGTGCGGTCCGGCGTCCCAGATCTTCTTGACTGACACTATTTCCGGCTCCGCCGCCGACACGTGCACCGTAACCAAAATCGTCAGCACAAACAGACAGACAGTGGCACGTCGATTCACGATCAGACTCCTTAGGTAGGGTCCGCTCTGCGGACCGATCGAGATTCATTTAACGCAGAGCCGCAGGGACGCAGAGAAGGACTCAGAAAATTACGATTCGTTTCCCGGACAGCTTCTCAAAAATCGTCACTGCGCCTTAGCGTCTCCGCGGCTCTGCGTTACTTTTTCCGCGTCAGCAGCCGTAGACTCCGTTCAATCTACTACAGGCCCCTTTCGACTTGCAACAACGGCCGTTTATGCGAGAATTGTGTGCGGCAACGAATCGTTTCAACACGAGAACCCTATGTTCACAAACGCGGATCGCGGAGAATCGAAGTTGCGCTCCCGACCGGCTCGTCAGATCTCGCGCCGCGGGATTCTGCAGTGCGGCTCCACTCTGCTCGGGCTCTCGTTGCCGCAATTCCTGCAACTCAATAGTCTCGCCGGTGAAAGTGATTCAAACTTCGGTCGGGCGAAATCATGTATTCTCCTGTACTGCTGGGGTGGGATGAGCCACCACGATACCTGGGATCCCAAGCCACAAGCCCCCGCGGAAGTTCGCGGCGAATTCGAATGCATCGACACCGCCACACCGGGTATTCAGGTCGGCGAACATATCCCGCTGCTCGCGGAACGAACCGAGCGGCTCGCAATTGTGCGGTCCATCCATCACAGTTGCACGGCGCACGGCAAGGGAATGTATTGGAACCTGACCGGCCACCCGCCGCCGCAACCGGCAGCGGCCGTCAATCTTCCGCCGTCACGAAACGATTGGCCGTCGCTGCCGGCGATGATCTCAGCGCTGCGCTCACCCGGTCCCGGCATGCCCGGCGCGATTCGGCTGCCCTATCCGCTCGTCGACAACGGCACGCTGCAGGCCGGCGAATGGGCCGGCTGGCTGGGCGTGAATCACGATCCGATCGTGGTCCGTACTCCGCAGGGCAAACCGTACGGCGGCGTCTCCCGCGATTTGGGATCGCCCGTGCTGAATCTTTCCAAGGGGATCGATCGCGGTCGCCTCCAAGCGCGGAGACAGTTACACAGCACGCTCGAATCGTCGGTCGGCAACGCCCAACCGCAGCGGTCCTACGCTCATTTTCATGAACTCGCGATGGACTTGTTGGTCAGGCGGCAAGTCCGCGATGCGTTTGACTTATCACAGGAACCGGCGGAGGTCCACGCGGCCTACGGCGATCATCTGTGCGGGCAAAGCCTCCTATTGGCGCGCCGTCTGGCTGAGGCGGGGCTGCCGATCATTCAAGTCATTTGCGCCGCCGGCGATCTCAACGGCGGATCAGGCGACCACTGGGATACGCACGGCGACAACTTCAATCGACTCAAGAAGAACCTGTTGCCGCCGTTCGACCGCGCCGCCTCGGCGCTGTTGGACGACCTCGACCAGCGCGGAAAACTCGACGAGACGCTGGTCGTGATGCTCGGCGATTTCGGCCGCACGCCAAAGATCAACAAGGGCGCCGGCCGCGACCATTATCCATTCGCCTACTCGGTTGTGCTGGCCGGCGGCGGCATCCGCGGCGGGCAGGTCTACGGCAGCAGCGACCGACTCGGCGCGTTTCCACACACCCAGGCCTGCGGCCCGCGCGACTTGCACGCCACGATTTTCCAAGCGATGGGCATCAACCTTCAGACGCGGCTGTACGACAATCTCAACCGCCCGCACCCCATCACCGATGGCCGTCCGCTGCCTTTGTTTGCTTAACACGACTTCATTGACGAACACCAAAGATGAAAACTGAACGAACCGCCGTCCGCTCCACGGAGCACGATTCACACAAAGGCAAGATCCTCCTCGTCATCGGCGACGCCGCCGAGGTGACCGACACGCTCTATCCCTGGATGCGAATCCAGGAAGCCGGCTATCAAGTCGTCGTCGCGGCCCCGGAGGTCCGGACCTATTCGCTCGTCCAGCACGAACGCCCCGAGGGCTGGGACATCACCCGCGAAACGGCCGGCTATTTGATGCAATCCGATATCGCATTCGCCGATATCAAGCCGGAGGACTACGCCGGCCTGCTCGTCAGCGGCGGTCGGGCGCCGGAGTACATTCGCTACGACAAAGACCTACTCGCCGCCGTGCGCTGGATGGTCCAAGCGGGCCGCCCCATCGGTTCGGTCTGCCACGGAATCGAAGTGCTGGCGATGGCGGGCGTGATCGAGGGTAAAACGATCACCACCGTCCCCAAATGCAAGTTCGACGCCGAAGTCTGCGGCGCCAAATACATCGACGCCCCGGTCGTGGTCGACGGATTGGTCATCACCGCCCGCGGCGCGCTCGACGGCTGGCAATGGATGCGCGAATTCCTCAAAGTCCTCGAATCCTAACCCGCCCAAAAACGTGCCGCGAAAAACCCATCAGCCCCCGGCTCCGCCGGGGGTCCCCTTCACCCAATATCCCCCAACCCATACGGCTCCCGATACGATTTACCCAGCATTTGATTCGCTTCGTCGCAATCGATGAACTGCTCCTTCTCGACGTCGAAATCAAGTTGCCCCCGCGTCCGATACGCGATCTCGCCCAGATGCACCAGCGCACAAGACCGGTGGGCCACTTCCGCCGGGGCGCGGGTGTGCGTGTCGCGAGTGCGGACGGCATTGAGAAAATCGCTCATGTGCGCCTCATAACCCCGATCCCGCCGCGCGTCGCCCTCGGTGGGGCCCTTCTTCGACTTCGGTCCCAGAAACACGCTGAACGCGCCGCGCCGCGAGAAAATCATATACCCCTCGGTCCCGTAAAAGACGTTGCCGTTGTCAAAGCCATGCATGCCGTAAGCGGTGAACGGATAATTCTCATAGACTAGCAATCGGCCGTCGGGATACTCATAGCTGACGACCATATTGTCGGGATACTCGCTCGCATGCCCGTGCAGCGCCATCCGCCCGCCGCGGGCCGTGATCTGCTTGGGCAGCGTATCGACGCCCAACCCCCACGTGGCCATGTCCAAATCATGAATGCCGTCGTCGCCGATCTCGCCGTTGCCGTAATCGCGGAACATCCGCCAGGTTCGGTGAAAACGGTATTTGTTAAAGGCCCGCTTAGGCGCCGGTCCCAACCAGCGGTCGTAATCGACACCGGCGGGCGGTGCGCTGTCGGGCACCGGTTTGACGACGCTTCGCGTTTCGGCCGTCCAAGCGCGGGCCACTTTCACGTCGCCGATGATTCCGTCGGCCAGCAGCTTGCCCGCCCGTTCGGTGACCTTGCTGCTCCTCATCTGGCTCCCCTGCTGGACGACGCGGCCGTACTTCTTGGCGGCGGCGATAATCAGGGGGCCTTCGTTGAACACGTGCGAAATCGGCTTCTCGATGTAGACGTCCTTCCCTTCCGCCATCGCATGCAGCGCCATCGGCGCGTGCCAGTGATGCGGAGTCGCAATGATCACCGCGTCGATGTTTTTGTCGGCAAGCACATCCTCATAACGCGAGGTTCGCTGGGCCTGATGCGACGCTGCTCCATTCAGATGCTTGTGCATCCGCTCGATCTGCTCGGGATCGACATCGCACAGCCAGCCGATCGACACCTCATCCCCGCGCTGCACCAACCCCTTGACGTGGTGCGTCATGATGCCGCCGCAACCGATGATTCCCAGCCGGACCGTCTCCGGTTTCTCCGCGGCAAAGACCGGCATCCCGGCCAAGGCCGTCGCCGCTCCGGCAATCGCGGCCGTTTCGGTCGAACGCTGCAAGAACTCACGCCGTGTCGATTGCTGCTGCATAATTCCTCTCCTGCAAATAGATGCCGTCGGAACGGAAGACCTATCTCCCATTCTGCCGCCGGTCGGCAGCGGGAACAAGGGAGCGATGCCAATCTTCGTGAACACGTGTGTCGCCCGTCATCGCTACGGTATGGCTGCCTGCGGGTTTTGAGTATGGTAGACATCAATCTCGCTCCAATCCGACATTCCGGCAGGAGAATCCCATGTCGACCGTGACTCGCCGCAATTTCCTGACGACCGTAGGCGCCGCGACAGCGGGCCTTGCTCTGAACACGTCCCAGAGCCGCGCTGCTTCAAAGGGAGAGAAAATCAAAATCGGCCAGATCGGCACCGGGCACGCTCACGCACGGAGCGTCTTCTCACAACTGCTGAAGACCGACGATTACGAAGTGGTTGGCGTCGTCGAGAATGACTCAGAGCGTCGCCAGGCACTGGGCAACGCCTATCAAGGTGTGAAACTGATCAGCGAAGAGCAGCTGCTCAACACCAAAGGCCTGCAGGCGGTGGTTGTGGAGACCGAAGTCGAGGATTTGCTGCCGACGGCGCGCCGCTGCGCCGACGCGGGAATGCATATCCACCTCGACAAGCCGGCCGGAGAAAATCTCGCCGATTACAAGAAATTGCTCGACGACATGCAGCGGCGTAAGCTGCACCTGCAGATGGGCTACATCTATCGCTACCACCCCGCCTTTCAGTTCTGCTACCAGGCGGTCACCGACGGTTGGCTGGGCGATATCTTCGAAGTCCATGCGGTGATGAGTAAAAAAGTCGGCGCGGACTCACGGAAATACTTGTCCCGGTTCGCGGGCGGATCGATGTTTGAAATCGGCTGCCACGTCATCGACGCGGCGATCCGCGTGCTGGGACCGCCGCAGCAGGTCACTGCATATAACCGCAAAACGCATCCGGACCAGGATCCGCTCGTCGACAATCAACTGGCCGTCTTCGACTATCCCCGCGCTATCGCCTCGATCCGCAGCACGCTCGTGGAATACGACGGCGGCCGCCGCCGCCAATTCACCGTCTGCGGCGAACACGGCACATTCGATTTGCGTCCCTTGGGCGGCCGCAGCTTTCGACTGGCGCTCGAGCAGCCGCGCGGAAAATACAAAACCGGTTATCAAGACGTAACCTTGCCCGAAGGCCCCGGAATCTTCGTCAGCGCATTCCGCGACATGGCGGCGATTTTGCGCGGCGAGAAAGCTACCGACTATCCACCTTCACACGAACTGGCAGTCCACGAATCAATCCTCCGCGCCAGCGGCTACGACGTCGGCTAGGCTATTCCGGCAAACTCCGAATTGAATATGGGTGGCTGGGGTCGAGCGAAGCGAGCCCCCAGTTTCTAAGCCTGCGAGCGAAGAGAATCATTCGTGCACCAGTGCTCTGGCAGATTTCAGTTTTAGCGTAGCCGAACTCGTGAGAGTTCGGAATTCTGCCCGCGCCAATCGAGAAATGCCAAGTCTCACGACTTCGGCTTCTCTTTCTTCTTCTCCTCTTTCGGATCTTGGATCACGCCCCACATGTTGCCGATCACCTCACCGTGCCGCCACGTCCCAGCGTACTGCCCTTCGTGAAACAGCACCCGGCAACTAAACGTGCCCAGCCCGGGAATCGTAACATTCGTCAGCGAAATCATCGGCGTGTCGTCAGCCCACTTGACCGGCAGCGCAAACGGAATTGCCGGCTTATCACCGTACTGAAACGTGAACCGCCAAAATCCGTTCTCCATTTTCGCCATGTCGGTGATCTTGTAGCGGTCCTTCTTCGGGTCTGATTCCTTCCCATCTTTGATGACCGAGAAATTGCCCACCAGCACCTTGCCTTTGAGCATCTTCTGAAACTTCCGCTCGTGCTCGTTGAGCTGCGCCTCATCCTTTTTCTGGTCCGCTTTTTGTTCACTGCGGGCGGATGTCGTCAACATCACCGCGCAAAGGCAAGCCGCTAAGGCGACTGTTGTTTTGGAAACCATGAGTGCTTCTCCCGGGCTTCGTAGAAATGTGCAAGTAATTCAGTCAACAACACTGCAGCGGCAGAATTGCAAAGATCGCGGTAAAAACGCGCGTCAACACCCCAATTTCGCGGAATCGTGGCGAAAACGCCTCAAAAAGCCGCCTCTCAAATCTCCAGCAATTCCTGCCATTATCCCAAAATTATGACGAATTGGCCTAAGAAGTCACCCTCTGTGGCGAATCTCCTGGTGTCCTTTGGCCGAAATCAAGCGGCTCATCCGAGCCCGGTTTTGGGGGCGATTGTTCCGCATAGTTTAAGGGAGAACAAAAATGATCAAGAAAGTACTCATCAGCACAGCAGCGTTGGCGCTGGTCGGAACGTTCGTCTTCGGCCGTGACGCCTTTACCTACGTCAAGACCTCCGCGCACTCCGTCCGGGACGCGATTCGTTCCCAGGTTCCACTGGATGAAGAGATCAAGGTCGCGCGGGATCTGGTCAACAATCTGCTGCCGGAAATCGACCAATGCAAGCGGGAGATTGCTGAGGCGGAAGTCGATGTCGACTACCGTGCCCGTGAAGTCGCACGCCAGGAAGAGGCTTTGTCCAAACAGAAAGAGCAAATCCTGGCTCGCAAACTCGACGTCGAGAGCGGAAACGTTCGATACGTCGTTAACGGACAGACCTATTCGCAAGCCCAGTTGGAACAGGATCTTGCCCGCCGCTTCAAGCACTTCAAACTTGCCGAGCAAAGGCTGAATGCTGAGCGGAAGCTGCTGAACACGCGTCGGCAGGTGGTCGACAATGCTAAGGAAAAGCTGGAAAACATGATGACGGCGAAGAGCGAACTGCAAGTCAAAATCGAGAACTTGGATGCTCGTCTGCAGGCATTGCAAGCTGCGGAAGCCGCCAGCAACGTCAATATCGATGATTCGCGACTCTCGCGGGCCAAAGAACTGATCACCGAACTTAACAAGAAACTGGACGTTCGCAGCAAGCTGCTGGACACCGAAGAGCAGATGCTTCCGCTGATCCCCGTCCAAACGGGACCTGTGGTGCCTGAGAATCTGACGGAACAGATCGACCAGTACTTCGACAACGATCAGCACAGCGAACCGGCCGGCAACTCGGATGCGTAATCCGAGTAGCCACCCTGAGCAAGCGGTTTGATGTCAAAGAGTCGTTCACGGGTGGTCGGTGGAACCGGCGACCCGTGTTTTTGTTTCAGAAGTCTTAAAACCTGGCAGATTTCAGTTTTATAAGTGTGCGGCGGCCACAATCGGGGAATCCAATCAGACCGCCCAGCCCGAATTTCGGCCTGGGTTTTGATCCCCTGGCCCCGCTGATCCGTTAAAATCAAAGGAGTGGGACCAGGCACCATGATGTGGAACAACTGGCCGGAGAACTCCGAGACGTCTGGGACGCAGACGGTAGCTGTGGGCGGTGCCCTTATGGATTGTGAGCGCTATTTGCTGTGGATTGACCGCGTCGGCACGTTTATGTTGTGCCTCGGGGACCGCATCTCGCTCGGGGGACCCGTGTCGGAGCCTCCCGCCGCGGATATCCCATTACTGGCCAACCTGTCGCGGCAGCACGCGGAGATCGCTCGCAGCGGCGAAGGCTACTACCTCAAGGCGTCCGCGGCAACTCGGGTTGCCGGGCGGGATGTGCATGAGCGAACATACTTGGCGGACGGCAACGAGATTCAATTGGGAGAAAGTGTGAAATTACGGTTTCGGCTGCCCACAATCGTGAGCGGGACCGCCCGGCTGGACTTTGTGAGCGATCACCGTCCCGCTCGCGCCGTGGACGCCGTCGTGTTGATGGACGATACCTGCATTCTGGGTCCGGGAGCCGACAGCCACATTCGCTGTCCGCTCTGGCAGCAGCCCGTGTTGCTGCACCGCAAAGACTCACAGCTCTGTTGTAAGTCGCGGTCGGATATTTATGTCAACAACAAACATGCCAAACAAAGTATGCCGTTGACCGACGGAACGATCGTCACCGGAATCGACGGCCGGTTTCGCATCGAGGCGGTTGGCTAATTGCGTCGATTTGCAGACCGGTCATCATTCACTGGCAGGAGCAAGACATGTCAGAGCGCGGCGGCTCCCAGGGAGTCAGCCTGGGATGTGGAACGTTAGTTTTGATTGCATTGATCGTCTTGATCTTCAGCGGCGGCGGAAAGATGCAGGACGTTGAGACCAAAGTCGACAACCTCAATACAGAAATCGAGAATCTGAGAACGGTGGTCGAACAACAGACCCAAGAGATAAAACTTCTCAGAGACGAAGTGGCTCAAGCCAACAAATAGTCGGCGGCAACGTTGACCTGAGCGACCTCAATATCCCGAAACACCGATCCGAATCATACACGACAGGGAAAATCACCGTGCCCGGTTCCCTTGCCAAGACATTACCCCACCAAGCACAGGGCGGCAGAACCATGAAATTCACCTTTCAGCCGGAATCGAAGCCGCTGGACGGTTTCACGATCAAACGCGCGATCGATCGTGGCGGCTTCGGCGAGGTCTACTACGCCCTGAGCGATTCCGGCAAGGAAGTCGCGCTCAAGCTACTGCAGCGCAATATGGACATTGAGTTGCGGGGAATTCGCCAGTGCATCAATCTCAAACACACCAACTTGATGACGATCTTCGACATCAAGACCGACGACGACGGCGACCATTGGGTGATCATGGAATACATGGCGGGCCAAACGCTCGAACAGGCGTTGGACGACCACCCGCAAGGAATGCCGATGGAGGAGCTGCTGCATTGGCTGGACGGGATCGCCGCGGGGGCCGCCTATCTGCATGACCGCGGGGTCGTGCACCGCGATCTCAAGCCGGCCAATATTTTCCTCGATTCCGGCGTCGTAAAAATCGGCGATATCGGACTGTCGAAGTACATCACACCCAGCCGCCGCAGCGGCCACACCGAAAGTGTGGGGACCGTCCATTACATGGCGCCGGAAGTCGCGCACGGGCGTTACGGCAACGAACTCGACGTCTATAGCGTCGCGGTGATGGTGTTCGAAATGATCACCGGGAACGTCCCCTTCGACGGGGAGAGTACCGGCGAGATCATCATGAAGCACCTCACCGAAAAACCGGACCTGAGCAAGCTGCCCCCCAAACTGCAGCCGATCCTCGCCAATGCACTCGAAAAAGATCCGCAGCAACGGACGCACAGCATCGCCCGTTTTGCCCGTCAAATCAGAGAGGCCGTTTTAGGCGGCAACGGGACCGCCCCTAGGAAACGCCCGACTGAAATCCCTGAAGATTCGTTCGTGGCCGAGGAACCAAGCCGCGACAGAAAACCGCAGCGAGCCGCTTCCTGCAATTGGAAACCAAAACCGGAGAAGACACGCCACCAGAGGCCTCGTTCGCAGCATTCCGACCGGCACACGCCGCGCTCCGACCAGAAGCATTCCATGCAAAACGTCTTCTGGATCGTATTCGCGATCGTCATGGCGGTCGCCGCAATGGGTCCGGGGACTGTTTTCAAAGCGACTGCCTTCACCGGCATTCTGGGCGGCATCGGATACTTTCTCTATTGGCTGTTTTTCGTCCCCTTCAAGCCGTCGGGACTCTCCCCCGGAAGTCACCGCAAACTTGAAGAGGAGGCGGAAAAGCGACGGCAAGAGGCCGACGATCGGCATCGCGTCGCGGACGCTGACGGCGAACACGTCAAAGTCGCAGTGCATCTCGATCAAGAGTCGCAGACGCCGCAAGTCGATCAGGTCAAAAAAAGTAAGAAGAAGTGGCGGCGGACCCAGTCAGCACTGCTCACGCCGCTGACGATCCGCAATGTCGATTTTCGTGACCGCGTCGCAGCGGCCGCGCAGTCGATGACACTCGCCGTCGGATTCACCTTGCCTGTGCTCGCGGTCATCGCGTTCCTGTTGCCGGCCATGCGTGATCCGGGACTGCTGGGGCTGTTCGGCTTGACCACCGTTGCCGCCTCATGGCTCGTGCTGTTGCCCTCCAAAATCTGGGAAGGCTCCGCCACCGATCCCACCATCCGCCGCATGGTGCTCCTCAGCGCGGGTATCGTGGCCGGTGTGTTGGCCTTTGGGTTGGATCACACCTTGATGACTGACGTCCCCAGAATCATGCAAGAAATCGACCCCCAGAAAGGGGCAATCTTCCAAACCGTCGGCGACCAACCGTTGTTCGAGAAATCTCCGGCGAACGCACACAATCGCGCCGTGAAGTTCCAACCCACGCTCGCCGCATATGTCGTCTTCTTCGCCCTGCTGTTCGGATTGAGACGCTGGTGGTGGCACGCCGACTCGTTTCGCCCTAAGCGATTCCGCGTCGGCTCCGTCGTGCTCACCGGCATCCTGGCCTTCGCCATCACTTGTCTGTGTGCGTTTCCGCACGGCTGGGCGGTCCTCTGGGCCGTGGCGATTTCCTCCGTTGTGCAACTCTCCGCCATGTGGGCCCCCCCGCACTCCCGCGCCGGCTTGATGGAGGGAAAGTAAGATGTCAAGGGTCATCATGTTTCCGGCAGCGTTTCTGTTGCTGTTGATCTTCGGCGGAATTGCCGTCTGGGGTGTGGCGCTGTTCGTCCGCAAAGCCGGCTTGCGTGGCGTGATGTGGACAGGCCTGTCGCTGTTACTGGTATTGGCCGTCGTCGGCATGCTTGCGGCGGTGGGCTATCAACGGACTTCGCATATGGAAGCCGCACAAGTGGTGCGGATGAAGCAGATTCAGCAAGACCAAGTTGCTAGGACTGACGCAATTCGGCGACAGCAGGCGAGGCAGCAACTGCAGGCTCTTCCCGCCGACCCATTACTGGGCGGCACCGAGGAACGTATCGGGTCGACGGTCGCGCCGCGCAGTGCTCATCAAGTTCCGAAACCTGCCGACACGACAATTATCCTTCCTGAAAATCACCAGGTGGTTGGAGTCCCTAACCACGAAGTCGCGACAGTGAGGGAACCGAAAATGGAAATCGCAGTACTCGGTCTGGGGGCGATCCTCTTCATGTTGGGCCTCGCAGTGTTAATCGGCGTTTCGGTCTATCTCGCGGCCCAAGGAGGAACGCTCCAATGGCGCGCCGTCGCAGCAAAACTAATCTCTGTGATGTGGCTCATCCCGGCAGTCGCCGTCGTCGCCGTGCCGCTCTGGATTGCCGGCGAAAGGCTTACGCCGCAACCTGTTCGCACTCCCACGGCACCGTTCCCCAGAGACGCACCGTCCGAGATCCCAGCGACCCTGGCCTCCATGACGGCTCAAAGCGCAGGTGACGTACACGAAAAGGAGGTACCCGAGTGGGTGCATCACCCAACAACCGTAGTCGGCGACACGCGGATCGTGGTCCTCAGCAGCGGACGCCGGGCGGCGGTCGATCCATCCGAAAAGGACGACGCCGTCAACGCGACCCGACGGCAGGTCTACACGCAGACCGTCAGCCTGATTCGTTCATACTTCAATGAAGCTTATCCCATCTCGGGCAATTTGCCGGTTCCCGATCCCGTCGTTCGCAGCGCGTATGGAAAGACCTTTACCGAAAAGCAAAAGAGCGACTCCGGCCCCATAGTCTATCGCTACCACGCCCAGGTCCGCCTGTCGCCCGAGATCGTCGATCGTTTGCTGCCCGCTTGGAAATCGCAGCAGACTCAGCACCGACTGTATGTTTTCTGCACGGCCCTCGGCGTGCTCACATTGGTGCTCGGGACAACGACCGCCTATTTGCGGCTGGATCGAATGACCGACGGAGCCTATCGCGGACGGCTGAAGTTGGCCTCGCTATCGTTCATCACCGCCGGCTCATTGATCGCAGGCATCTTCCTGAGTTAGCGGAGTCGGGTGCCATGCTCTCGCGGCACGAAGTGACGAGTGAGCATGCGATTGCGGAGTTGCACGCGGCATGGTCACCCGCCTGTCGGCGTGAGACCATGGCACCCCGCGCGGCGAAGCACACACCGTAGAGCAGGGCGACAGGCCGCTATTCGGCCGAAGTCAAAAACGCGGCGCCCGCCGACATTGTCGCAGCGCACTGCACCGCTTCCAAAATCTGTTCATCGCTCAGCCCCAACTGCCGCGCCTTTTGCACATGGCCCGAAGTGCACGGCTTACAGCCGTTCAGATCGCTGATCGCAATGTTAATCAACTCCACCGTCCTCTCGTCCAGCGTCGTATTGGCAAACGTGTGCGCCCGCAGTCCCACCGACATGCCGTTGAAGATGTCACTGCCGCTGATGTCTCGGAACTTGAAGAAAGTGTTATACATGCCGCACGTCGCCGCCACCGCCAGTGCGTCGGCGATTTCCTGGTCATCGCCCTCCAGTTCCCGCACGCGGGCAGCCATGATGTCCGACCAT
Organism: Planctomycetales bacterium; assembly: GCA_028285345.1. Lineage (GTDB taxonomy): Bacteria > Planctomycetota > Planctomycetia > Planctomycetales > Planctomycetaceae > Symmachiella. Next base: position 30,979 of record JANQPT010000003.1, on the reverse strand, counting down.
GGCCGGCAAGATTTCGCGCCGCTGACCGCCAGCGCGATCAGCGCTTTGGTCTTTTCATCCAGGCTTCCCGCTTGATGGATGAACTTCTTGTAGTTCATGTAAAAATCCTGCAGAAACGCCGGCACCCGGCCGTAGGCCAGAAACGGTTCGGGAACCGTCTCGCAGCCCAAGACCTCCTTAATCCGGCCGTACGTCTGCGCGACTTTCTCGGCGGCCTCCGCTTCAGGAACCGATGCGACGAGTGTCATGATTGATCCTCCCCAACGCTGCTAAGCAAAACCGGCCGCCCGGAACATCCCGGGCCGCCGGTCAACACGTCACGTGGAAATCCGTCCGCTAATTCAAAGTCTCATCGCCCTTGTTCCAATTACAAGGACACAGTTTGTCGGTTTGTAGTGCATCCAGCACGCGCAGCACCTCATTGACGTTCCGGCCCACGCCAAGATCATGCACCGCCAACCACCGCACAACGCCGTCCGGATCGATCAAGAAGACCCCGCGGTAAGCGATCCCCTTGTCAGCCAGCAGCACGCCGTAATCCTGGGACATCTGATGGTTCGTATCCGCCAGCATCAGATAGTTCAGCTTGGCCAGATCCTCATGGCTGTCGCACCAGCCTTTGTGAGAAAAGACGCTGTCGGTGCTCGCCGTCAGTACCTCGCACTCGCGGTCCTGAAATTCGCCCAATTCGTTGTTAAACGCGACAATTTCAGTCGGGCAAACGAATGTGAAATCGAGCGGATAGAAGAATAGGCAAACCCATTTGCCTTTGTAATCAGACAATTTCACTTCCTTGAACTGATCGTCCGAGCCGTCCTTGGTTCGATCGTAAGCTTCGACAGCAAAATCCGGGGCCGGCTGGCCAACTTGTACAGTCATCGTTGCATCTGCTCCTAAGAATAAAAAACCAGAGTCGTTTGGTATCAAAACAGGAGGGCGCCGAGCGATTCGCAACTCGAAGTATAACCGTCCCCGTCCTGCTTTCAAGCAGCAGCCGGACAGCCGTTGTCGCCCCTCGAAGACGGAATTTCGCGTCGATAATGTAGGCGGCGACCCGGCGGTGGGCTATGATTCGGGGCAATTCCTACACTCGGCGTCGATGCGTCGGTTTCAACCACCAGTAGCCCGGTCAATGAATCAACTGCTGCCGCACCGATTTCTGTTCCGCTATTCGTTTCCGGTACGCCACGTTGCGCAAGTGCCGCGACGGGGAAAGAGTCTCTTGAAGCTGCCTGCCGGTTGTGCGCTGCCCGACTTTGCGGAGCTCGACTCTGGCAAGCCGTTTGCGGAAGTCCGTCTTGCCTGGAACGAGGCGGGGCTGGCAATCATGGCCCAGGTCGACGGGCCGCCTCACAACTTCGATTGCCGCCTCAATGAACCGGCCGAGTCCGACGGCCTGCAAGTCTGGATTGATACGCGAAACACACAAAACATTCACCGCGCCGGCCGTTTCTGCCATCATTTCTGCCTAATGCCGGCAGGAGGCGGCAGCGACGGAATGCAGCCGACCGCCCGGCAACTGACCATCGCCCGTGCGCGCGAAGACGCGCCGGCTGAGCACTCCAATGAGATTCGAGTCAATCGACGCGATTCGGCCGGCAGCTACGCAATCGAAGCCTGGATTCCGGCTGCGGCCTTAAACGGATTCGACCCCGAAGCGGCGCCGGAACTGGGATTCTATTACCTGCTTCGCGCCGGCGAATTGGGCGAGCAGTATCTCAGCGTCGGCCCCGATTTCCCCATCGCCCATGATCCCAGTCTCTGGTCGACGATCGAGTTGCAGCCGAAGTGAAAACCGTCGGCGGCGCAAATGCCCAGCCAGCCGGGCTCGCGGGCACAATGGACGGAAATCACGAGAACCAGTTTCAAAACCCGGTTGCGCCTGTCTGAGATACTTGTAAACAAGCGTCGGCGCGACGCGTCAGAGGGTTTTGAAACGACTTATAGCGAGCAGCGTCGAAACGCGTCACGCCTTGTTCTTGGCGTCAGGCTTGTCGTCTGAGGGACGGTAAATCCACCCCGGTTTTCCGGCCTGTTTGATCTCGCGCTCGACTTCTTCCACGTCGTCGCCCGGACGCTCATACTTTTGCATGATTGTGCGGCGGTCGACACGGTCCCCGGCCTGCTTGGTGTAGCCGTTCGAAAATCCCGTCATGAACACCGTAAAGAAGTCGGTGTGCGGATGGACGCCCCGCCACATCGCCACGCCGTAGATCGTATTTTCCAGCTTGGAGTCCGCCGCCGTCACCTCGGGAATACTTCCCACAATTTCCACCGAGTTCTTGTACTTCCGCCCTTCGCGGCGATTGATCGCTTCCTGTGCGGCGGGAATCACTTCGTCGTAATAGACCCTCAGGCCGTCATTGTCGTTGGTGACGAGTTCAAACTCCGGAAGCAGCTTCGGCCGCCCTCCATCCGGTCCCTTCGCTGCGGGAAGACCAGCCACTTCACGATTGACGATGCGATACGGCAAATACCAAATCAGCTCTCGTTTGACTTTCCCCGTCTTCTTATCGGGGACATCGACCCAAATCATCCGCATCGACTTGTAATACACATCGACCGCCCAGAGATCCGGCTGCCGTGTCCGTTCGTCCCCGTTAATCTGGGGACGCACATGCGTTTCGACGCCGGGGGGCACTGCTTGGCAAACGCCCCATGCCGAACCGAAAACAACTATCGCCGTCACGGCGACCGCAAGATGACGAATAGCAAAGCGGGACATTCACGAAGCTCCACAGTAGATTCGCTCGAGACCTTGTTGTTCTGTCGGCCGAACCAGCCTTCGGGCCGGCTTCAAGCCGTGGACCTGCCTGTTAGAATGACTAACATTCAAGTCGCAACCAGCCGCCACAACGACATTCTTCAAACCAGTCGCCGGGGCGGTGCCGCGAGTCGCTCCGTCGCCGCGTCACATTTCACTATATCAGCCCGCAAATCCCACGGTCAAGAGGCGCGGATTACAAAGCTTATGAGGTTGAGCTTCCCCGGCAGAACCAATCCGATTATTCCGGTGACGCGGAAAAAACGCGGCACAGGCTCCACCCCCGCATTCGTCCGCCATACGTGCCGCCACAGACTGATTCCTGTATAGTTATCGTCATTTCGGCCCTGCGCCCGCCCAATTCCGGACAACCTGCGGAAGAATTCTCCACGTGCCGTTATCACGCCACACAACCGCGATTCGCCTGGTGCTGATTGCCTACTGGACGATGCTGTTTATCGGCACTCACATCCCACAGGTCCCCCGGGGAGTGGCGGAGGTCTCCGACAAACTCCTGCACTACGTCGCCTTTGCCGGACTCGGCTTCCTCCTCGCGGCGGATCGGCGCGGGCGCGGCCCCCTGTCGATCAAGAATTACTTCGTGATGTGGGGGCTGATCGCGGTTTACGCCGCTGTTGATGAACTGCTGCAGATCCCGGTCAGACGCACGGCAGATGCCGCGGATTGGCTGGCTGACGCGGTCGGAGCCGCCTGCGGTTTAGGTTTGTTCGCGGCGCTCTCCGCGTTGCTGCCGCGGCGAGTCCCCTGATCTGTCCGCGGCAGGCCTACTCGAGGCTGTAGTCGGCGATCTTCTTGTGCAGCGTATTGCGGTTGATCCCCAATCGCGTGGCCGCTTTCGTCTGGACGCCGCGGCAAGAGTGCAGAACTTGACGAATCAGCTCGCGCTCGACGAGCGAAACCACTTGCGTGTACAGATCGACCGCCTCCTCGCCGGCATGACGCATGCCCAACTCGACAAGTTCGGCACACAGTTCGTCCGGCCGTTTGACGTCGCTGCGGTGTAAACGAACCGGTGCCAATCCCCGCACATGTCGCGGAAACAATTCCGGCGACAGCGACTCCGATTCGCACAGCACGATTGCCCGCTCCATATAGTTCTGCAACTCGCGGACATTGCCCGGCCAAGCGTACTCTTTGAGCAGTTGCAGGACTTCGGTTGGGATCTTTGGAGCCACTCGGTCATCTCGCTCGGAATAGCGGCGTATGAAGTATTCCGCCAGCAACGGAATGTCCTCCGCTCGCTCCCGCAACGGCGGCAGATCGATCGGCAACACGTTCAGCCGGTAATAAAGATCTTCGCGGAACCGCCCCGACTCGATTTCATCCAGCAAATCCCGATTGGTGGCGGCGACCACGCGGCAATCAACCCGAATCGTCCGCGAGTCGCCCACCCGCTCAAACTCCTGCTCCTGCAACACCCGCAACAGTTTGACCTGCAGCTTGTAGCTGACAGAGTTGACCTCATCCAAAAAAATCGTGCCCCCATGCGCCGCTTCGAACCGGCCGGTCCGGTTCTCATGCGCGCTGGTAAACGCGCCCTTCACATGACCGAACAGTTCACTCTCCAGCAGGCTCTCGCTCAAGGCGCCGCAGTTGACGCGCACAAACGGACCTGAGGAACGTCCGCTCAACTCGTGCAGCGCCCGTGCGATCAACTCCTTGCCGGTCCCGGTTTCGCCGGTCAGCAGCACCGTTGCCGAACTCCCCGCAACTTGACGGGTCATGCGGTAGATGTCCTGCATAACCTCGCTACGACCGACGCAGCCTTCAAAAGACTCGGTCTGCGGCGCGGGGATGTTTGAAGCGGCGATCGAAGTAGCCATCTGACGGAGTGGGGGCGATTTCTCTGGAATCTGTGCAATTACGAGCATGCTCTAGCGTAGTTGCATTGATTGTACGCACAAAGCACGCTAAGTGGGAGGTCGAATATTCAAATCGACGCCAGTTTTTTAGGAATCAAATAGAAACCCTATCGCGCCACGCGTTTCAGTGGCCTGTTTGCATGAAAAATGTGCATCGGTGCACGTAATCGGGCAGTCTGTGCGCGGTGCTTGAGCACCAGCGCACAATCTGCCCTCAGAGCTATCCGCTGGTGTCAATCCATAGCGCAAAACGAGCAAGCCGCTCATCGTCTGCCAATTGTCGCGCAATCGGGTGAGGTTAGCGCGGGCGGATGGCGGGACGCATCGCCGGAGAGCCCTCAGCACTTTCGCTGCAGCGAGGCAACTACTTCTGCTTTTGCAGCGACTCCAGTGCCGGCTGCTCTTCAAAGCGTTGCAGGCGCTCGCCCACCAGCCGGGCGTTGGGACGCAATGAGCCGATGACCGCTCCGACGGCCGTGGAGAGCGTCGGGTCAGTCGGCGTTTGCCACAGTTGGTGAATCCTGTCCAAGTCTTCGTTGCTGAGCACCAGCCCGTGTCGCTGGATATGATACGCCAACTGCACGGCTGCCAAGGCGCGAAGTTTCGTCTCCAGAGCTTCGTCCAGCAGCAACTCGGCCATTTTCTCTTGGCTGTCCCGCGACGCGATCGAGCTCAACGCCATCAGGCAATTCTCAACAAGATTCAGATTCTCCGCCCCTAACAACAACGCCTCTGAGGCCAGTTGCAGGTCGTAAATCTTTGTCCGCTGGCCTTCGGCAATATGCGCCAGCCAATACGAGGCAACTTCTGCCTGATTGGCCCGTTGTTGTTCATTGAGCGGCGGAGATGCCAAGCTGTTCAGAAACGGCGTCAATTGCGATTGTAGACCGTCAGTCGTTCCCGTATTGACCACGTAGGAGACCAGCGCGTTGTTCTCGACATGACGCCGCACGCGGCCTGCAAAGTCCGTTGAACCTTGCATCACGATCGGAATCGACGCCGTGCGGGAATCGGCACGGAAATTCGCCAATGTCTCGCTCAGTCCCCAGCGGATCGTAGCAGGGTGAATAAAGGCGATTTCCACGTCGGCATTGTCAGCCGCGAACGAAAACCCGTCTCGGCCTGCGGCCTTCACTTCAGGTGCATAGCCCAACTCGTTCAGTTGGCCCGCCAGAATGGATGCGCGAGCGGAATTCGGATCAACGACCAATGCGACCGGTTTACCGCGCCCCGTCAGCGCCCGGGCCAAAATCGAGGTTACACGATCTACGCCCGGAAACTTGTCCTGCGGATCGAGTTGCATGATCGTAGTCGCCGCCGCGAATTGCACGCGGTTATCCGGAAAGTTGAGTGCCGCCAGAACGGGCGAACGCTCGGCATCGGTCGAGCGGACCAGACGCAACGTGCCGATTTGCCCCAAAACTCGCAGGGCAGCCACGGCATTGGGAATTTGCCCGGTCTTAAGGGCTTCGGTCAGAACATCCGCTACGACGTCCTCGCCCGCGACCAGGGCGAGGTCATAGGCTGTCCCCGGCCCCGTGGGGAGTGGACTGTCCCAACCCGCAAGCATGCCTTCGGCCGCCAGGGCCATGCTCAGGAAGAGCACCTGAATCTCACGGTTTTCCGGCGAGAGTGACAAAGCTTGCCGTGCGAATTTGCTGCCCATGATATTGGACGCAACGCGGGGCGGCATCTTCAATTGGACGATCGACTCTTCTTCGCGTTTCCAGACCCACAGCGAGACGTTGCCGTCCCCGTCGGTGTTCCAATCGTATTTCTGTTTGTAGTGAATCTGAGCCAGCCTATGCAGTTCACGCACCACGCTGTTCATGGGCGACTGCCCTAAGCGGTCGGTGTCCATTTTGGCAATGCGGGCAATCGCCGCATGTGCGGCGGTTCTGACTCCCTCCGGCACGTTCGGCGAGTTGTCATAAAACCAAAGGTGGTTGATCGTTTCCCGGTTGCCCACAAAACCCAAGACGGAAATGATCGCCGCGCGGAGGTCGTCGTTCGGAATATCCAGAGCGGCCACCAGCGGCGGCTCGGCCCGCGGTCCGAGTTCCATCAGCACATTCAAAATGTCGTTCTGTAGCGGCTGTGCGACACCCTTTCGCAGGATGTCCAACAACGGAGCGACGACCGGCTGCCCGGCGTTAATCAGCTCTTGCTCAGCTTCCGCACGCTGCTCGGGAGACCCCTGCAATTGCTGGACGAGCGCGGCGATGCGAGCGGGATCGGAGGCGCGCGCCGCCATCAGCCGGTCGACGGTTTCCAGCAAGTCCCGCGAAATCGGCTGCAGCTCTTTGACGTTCGCCAACTTCAAAAACTCCGCCGGTCCAAACTTCAATCGCAAATTCAGCAGCGTTTGATCGTCCGGCTGCAGTTCCATCATTTTGTCAAGATAGACGCGCGCCAAGTTCGGCCGGCCCAAGTCGGTCATTAACACAACCGCTTCAAACAATTCGGGAACCGTCTTCGGCTCCAGTGGCAGCGGCGACGTCTTGAGCAAATCTTCGCGCCGCTTCGCCTCTGCGGCCGCTTCCGAGTCCGGATCCACGTCGCCCGTATCCTGTGCCGTCAGGCTGCCCAGCAAGAGACCGAACGACAGCGCAAGCAGCGTGAAGATCGCGACGAATCGGCGGGAGAGGTTGGCCATCAACGAAACTCCAACAATACTTCTTGGTGGACGGTCAATCTGGAAATCGAACTTCGAACGGCTAACGACACTTGCAGGCGGCCCATCCGCCTCTCCGACACTGCTTGCACAATTCAATTGATCGCGACGTTTTGGTATCCGACGGCAATGCGCTCCCAAACAGACACTCGGGGGACCAAGCCGCCGAAAGTCGCAATTTCATGCTCTATCAACGCCTACGCACGACGTGCAATTCCTCAAACCTTCAACATTCAGCCCAATTTGTGGCCACGGACCGCCCACGGCGGGGACTCCACACACAACAGGGCGTAACTGCCATACTAGAGTGTTTTGAGACCAGAAAACAATGATTTTTTCCCTATTACTGGAAAATCGAACCACTTCACGTGTCACTCAAGCTGCGAATCGGAACTTTGTAGCCTTGTCCAATTTTCGCATCATCCCAAAAGTGGTTGGCGCGTTGCGCTCGGTTGTGTCGATGTTTCGAACCGGGCCGCTTGTAGCTCCTAATCTGGTCATGACGAAAATTCGTCAAACAATGCCGAACCAACTGCAATACCGAGACGAAATTTCTTAAGCACCCACCGCACCCGAATTAGTCAAAAACTTCGTTTTTCACGAGCTCTTCATAGGTCTCACGCCGGCGGATCAATCGAAACTCCCCGCCGTCGACCAGCACCTCGGCGCCCCGCGGCCGAGAATTGTAGTTGCTGCTCATCGTGGTGCCGTAAGCTCCCGCACTGAATGTGCAAATCAAGTCACCGCGGTGTGTCTCCGGCAACCAGCGGTCCTTGGCCAAGACATCGCCCGATTCGCAGACCGGCCCCACGACATCCGCCGGCTCGCAACCGCTGATTTCAGCTTCAAAGTCCTCCGGAGCGGCAACCGCCGGCTTCACCGGCCAAATCCGGTGGAATGCATCATACATCGCCGGCCGCGCCAAATCGTTCATCGCCGCGTCCTGAATAATAAACAGCCTGCCGCCTTCCCGTTTGGTGAAGATCGTGCGGCTGATCAGCACTCCCGCGTTTCCGCAGATCGAGCGCCCCGGTTCCAGCGCCAAGCGGCAATTCGCCTCCCGAATCGCGGGGACAATCACCTCCGCAAATGCCGCTGCGGGCGGGGCTTCATTCTGTTTGTAGTTAATGCCGAATCCGCCCCCCAAATTGATCCAATTCGTGTCGTGTCCCGCATCGCGAAACTTCTGAACGACCTCGACCCCTTTCTTAACGGCGCGGGCGTATGGATCGGTCGTCAGAATCGGCGAGCCCAAGTGCATATGAATGCCGATCAGCGACAATCGGTCGTCGGCGAGCACTTTATCGGCCAGTTGCCCGGCGCGCTCGATGTCCATGCCGAACTTGTTGCCCTTCTTGCCGGTCGTCGTTTTGACGTGCGTCTTGGCGTCAATATTCGGATTGAGCCTCAGCGCCACCGGCGCCGTCCGCTGCATCTCGCCCGCAACCGCGGCGATCGCGTCCAATTCAGCCTCGCTCTCGACGTTAAACATCAAGATGTTCGATTCCAGGCCAAAGCGAATCTCATCATCCGTCTTGCCCACACCGGCAAACGCGACGCGCGACGTGTCGGCGCCTGCCTGTTTGACCCGGAACAGTTCGCCGCCCGACACGACGTCGAAACTGCTGCCTGCCTCGTTCATCAGCCGCAAAATGCTCAGATTCGAGTTGGCTTTGACCGAGTAGCAAATCACCGGCTCCGCTGCGGCGAACGCATTGCGGATCTCGTGAAAACTGCCCAACAATGATGCGCGCGAATAGACCCACAAAGGAGTCCCGAACTCGGCCGCCAAATCGGCGATCCGCACGTCTTCACAATAGAGTTCGCCCTTGCGATACGCGAATTGATCCATGAAAATTGCTTCTTCCTTCGGTCCACAGCTCCGCCGGGAGCGCACACGAAAATGTTGTGACGTCTTATCCCGCAGCCGTTTTCGAAAAACGATGTTCGGCGATCAGCTCGGCAATCTGGACTGCGTTTGTCGCGGCGCCCTTGCGGAGATTGTCGCTGACGCACCAGAAGCTCAAGCCATCGGGATGCGAAAGATCGCGGCGAATTCGGCCGATGAACACTTCGTCACGATCGGAACAGGCCGAGGGGAGGGGATATTTTCCTTCCGCCACGTGGTCATCGACAACAATCCCCGGAAAGTTGCCAAATAATTCGCGGGCCTCCTCGGGAGAAATCGGACGTTCCGTCTCGACCGTAATGCTTTCGCTATGGCAATTCGCCACCGGAATCCGCACGCATGTGGCGTTAATTTGGATCGACTCGTCTCCCAAAATCTTGCGGGTCTCATAGACCATTTTTAATTCTTCGCTCGTATAACCCGCTTCCTTTTCACTGCCGATCTGCGGAATCGCGTTAAACGCAATCGGGTGCGCAAACGCCTGATACTCGTACTCATCGCCGTTGAGGTGGGCCTTGGTTCCCTCAACCAAATCAACCGTGCCTTGGGAGCCCGCGCCGCTGACCGCCTGATAGGTACTCACGATCACGCGCTTGACCGGCGAGGCGTCGTGCAATGCTTTCAGCGCCATTACCATTTGCGTGGTCGAACAGTTGGGACTGGCGATGATCCCTTTCGCCTCCAGCGCCGCTGCGGGATTCACCTCGGGAATCACGAGTGCGACTTGCGGCTTCATCCGCCAATACCCGGACTCATCAATCACAATTGCTCCCGCTTCGACCGCTGCGGGAAGAAACTCAGCAGCCACGTCGTCCGGCGTGCTTGCGATCACAATATCACATCCAGCGAACGCCTCCGGCGTCAATTCCTCGATCGTGTATTCGGTCCCTTTGAACGAGAGTTTTTTCCCAGCGCTCCGGGCGGAGGCAAGAAATCGGTAGTTTTTGCAGGGAAAATCACGCTCTTCGAGGAGCCGCAGCATGATCCGGCCAACTGCACCGGTGATGCCGACGACCGCCAGGGTCTCAAACACGATTCAAATCTCCTTCGTTGTCAGGGTGGCGGGATTAGACCCGCCATGGTCAGAAAATCTGTGATGCGCCGGCTGGTGGTGACGGGACGTCCGAACCTCTCGTCCGGATTGGCCTCGCGTCCGCAGGGAGCTGCCACTCAGATCTCGGCGGACGCCTTTCCACCGAATGAGAAACACCGCCGCCGCTAGCATTTTCTTGCGGCCGGCTTTGTTAACTTCAAGTCAAAAAAACGTATCATTCAACGACATCGCTGAGCACACCAAACCCGCTCCGGCCGGAATGGCTCGGCGCAGCGGCGATTTTCCTACTATATCGCACGTTTCCCCACAGATTCAATCACCAGCAACCTTTCCTTAAATTGAGCACACGAATTATCGCCCGCCGAATTTTGCCGCGTGATCCAGATTGCTATACTGCTACCGATCATCCCTTGGCCCGCCGTCGCCCGTTGCCTTAGTGCCTACAAGAGACCAGCGGGCGCGTCCGCAGGCCAAACCGATTTTTGCTGAGGACATGCGGCAGTTACGGCAAGTTCGCGCAACATCTTCAATTTGAGTCATACACGATGAAAATCCTAGTTGTCGGCCAAGGGGGGCGTGAACACGCCTTAGTCTGGAAATTGGCCCAGTCACCATCCGTGTCGCAGGTTTACTGCGCTCCTGGGAACGCCGGAACCGCTTCCGACGGAATCAACGTCGACATTTCGTCCGACGACATTCCACGGCTCGTCCAATTTGCTCAAGCTGAGCAGATCGATCTGACGGTTGTCGGCCCCGAAGCGCCGTTGACCGCTGGAATTGTCGACGAATTCAAGGCGGCGGGCCTGACTGTGTTCGGACCGAACCGAGCCGCGGCGCGGCTGGAAGGAAGCAAGTCGTTCTCCAAGGAGTTGATGAAACGCGCCGCCGTTCCCACCGCCCAGTTTTCGGTTTTCGATTCCGCCGATGAGGCGGAAAACTACATTCAAGAGCGCGAAGAAACACCGCTGGTGGTCAAGGCGGACGGATTGGCGGCTGGAAAAGGGGTCTCGGTCTGTGCCACCAAGGAGGAAGCGATCGAGGCCGTCAACCGAATCATGCGTGATGCGGAGTTCGGTGACGCGGGCGATACCGTCGTGGTCGAAGAACGTCTCGACGGTCAGGAAGCGAGCATCCTGGCGGTCGTCGACGGGAATACGATAATCCCCTTGGAAGCGTCACAGGATCACAAACCGGCCTATGACGACGACAAGGGCCCCAACACGGGCGGAATGGGCGCCTACAGCCCGGCGCCGTTGGTCACTCCCGAGTTGATGGATCAAATCATCTCGCAGGTCTTGGTCCCCACGGTCGACACCATGAAAAAGTCCGGCTGCCCCTTTAGCGGGATCCTTTATGCGGGCCTGATGATCACTAACCAAGGGCCGAAGGTGCTCGAGTTCAACGTCCGCTTCGGCGACCCCGAGGCGCAACCCGTCTTGATGCGGCTGAAAACGGATTTAGCGGAGTTGCTATTGGCAGGAGCGCGGGGCGAATTGAGCAAACTGCCACCGCTGCAGTGGGACGAGCGGGCGTCGGTCTGCGTCGTGATGGCCTCCGCGGGCTACCCCGGACCGTACGAAAAGGGTCATCCAATTCGCGGACTGGCGGAGGCCGCGTCGTTGAAGGATACGAAAGTCTTTCACGCCGGAACCGCCCAGCACGGCGATCAAGTCGTTACCAATGGCGGCCGTGTCTTGGGCGTCACCGCGCTGGGAAATACGATCGATGAGGCCAAGCTCAAAGCGTACCAAGCGGTCAAGTGCATCCGCTGGGAAGGCGCCTGGTGCCGCCACGACATCTCCGACAAGGCACGGTGAACGAAAAAAACGTACGTCACGCTATGCGTGCCGCATTGGTCGGAACTCTCGTAGGGTGCGTCTCGACGCACCTTGCTTTGTGAAATCTCTCGACAGGTGAAGGTGCGTCACGACGCACCCTACGGCCTAACACCATCGTCGTACTGACAATTTCCCACCCCGCGGCGCAACCCGCTCCCCTATGTGTAAGAGGGACGTGCGACTCGGCAAGCCATTGTGTGACCGGCCCGGGACGCCGCTCGTGGTGGGTCGCCCGCCCTCGCAGGTCGCACTGGCTGAATCGTTCAGCCAGGGGGATCCCCGCGCGTCCTTTCTTTGGAATGACACCTGCAACCGAGTGAAAGTGATTCAATGACACGTTAACGCCGGGTATACCGGCCGAGTCATCTACAATTCACTCGCACCGCTGACAAGCGGGGCAGAAAAACGTCGATCGTTGTGCTTGCACGATTCGCCGAATCTCAGCAACGCCGCACTTGGGACAGATATCGCTCGCGCGCTGATAAACGCGGTGCGCGTTTTGGTACGTCCCGTTCTTGTTCAGCGCATTGCGGTAGGTCCCGTCCGAGAGTGTCGAACCCTCATGACGGATCGCCGCACGCAGCACTTTTCTAATGCTCGAGTGCAGCCGTTTCACTTGCGGCAACGCCAATTCCGCGGTCGACTGCTCCGGATGAATTCCGGCCAAATGCAGAATCTCACTGGCATACAGATTCCCAATCCCAGCCACGAACGTCTGATCCAACAACGCCACTTTAATGGCCCTCCGCGTGCCCGCACATTGCTGCTGAAGCTGTTTGACCGTGACCTGCAGCGCATCGACGCCCAGATGGGGCGGACCGAGCCGTTCCGCCAGTTCATCCGCCGAGAACAGCGACAACGTTCCCAATCCCCGCCGGTCCCAGAACCAGAGCGAATCATACTCGCCGGTTCCGTCGAAGTCCCATTGGACACGGAGATGTCCCCGGTCCGGAGGATCTTCCAGCAGCAACAACCCGGTCATCCGCGGCTCAATTACCAGCGCATCGCCGCTAGAGAGTTTCAGCACGGCCCGTTTGGCGATGCGGGTCACTTCCGCGACCGTTTGCCCCACCGCCCGGCGGACCAGCCGCGACCAGGCGGGCGTGATCGAAATCGGCTTGCACCGGCAACGGCACTTCTTCATCGCCGTAATCCGCCGTCCCTCCACAAACGGCCGCACACCGCGAACCATCGTCTCAACTTCAGGCAGTTCGGGCATCGATGGAGTTTATTGCGATCGAAGAAACTATCTTGATTCTGTTCAACTGGAGCTGCTTCGCAGCATCAACGGCCGAAATCGGGGTCCGCTTTGGAACCGGGAATCTCGAATTCCAGATATTTGCGGACATCAAACGGCATGTTCTTGATGTTCCGCTTGATGTGATCGGCAATCGCTTTCGTCTCCGGACGCGCGTTGGCCAGGCCCGTATAGGGTATACCGTACGCTTTTTTCTTGTCGGGATACTTCTCTTTCATCAACTCGTGCCGGGCTCGCATGCGGTTAAACTGGCCTTGCGTGTGGATTAGCGGCACGAGCATCGGATTGTCCTCGCGCGTGTCCGTGTACAGGTCGTAGTAGGCCTCCGGCATCCCCGACGCGGCAACTTCGCCGCCTCCGAGCCAGTGCCGCTTATAACGGCCCTTGACCGTGGCGCCCAGTTCGTGCCCGGTATAGATGAACACATAATCTCGACGGCTGTGCGTGTCGCCGTTGAGGAACAGGGCCGTTTGGTCGATTCCGTCAATCACACGGTCGCGGGGGATATGCTTCGTCGCGCCCGCCAGTCGGGCAAACGTCGTGTACAGGTCGGTCACGTGCACGATGTCTCCGACCGTCTGTCCCGGCTTGATCATCCCCGGCCAGGCAGCGAACGCTGGAACGCGGACTCCGCCCTCCAGAAAATCACCCTTGCCGCCGCGGTACATCAGGCTCAGCATGCCGAATTGCGGCGGCGGACTGTGTACCATTGGTCCGTTGTCCGCCATGGCGATCACCAGCGTGTTCTCCGCAATGCCCAGCGACTTCAACTCCGCCATCAACCGGCCCACGAACGCATCCAAGACTTGAAATTCCTCGGAGACCATCGTGCCCGCCTGTGTCTTCTTCTGCTGATATGCCTTCACCAGGTTTAGCAGATTGGGCCAATATTCAACAAAGAACGGCTTGTTTGCTTTGGCGTTCTTGCGGATGAACTCCAAGGTCCGTTTTTCACACTCCGGGTCCATCTCGTTGTAATCCTTGTTGGTCGGCGTCCGCCATTCGCGGCCCATTTCCCCTTTGCGGCCCTCAATGGCCATCACAATCCCGGTGGGTATCAAACCGGGATCGTCCAACTGGTACGGGTCCGGCGGATAATTCTCGCGCGCGAAGCCGCGCGCGGCGCCGACTGCATCGCCGGTGCGATTCCACTGCGAAACAATCTGATTCATCGGCGTAAACAGCGCCTCGTCGAACCCCTGGTTGTGCGGATAACTCTCTTCGATATCGCCCAGATGCCCTTTGCCAAAGTGCGCCGTGGCATAACCTGCTTGAGAAAGGATCTCGGCAATCGTGACTTCATCGGCCCGCAACCCGGCCATTTCGTGCGGCATACCGACTTCACCCATGCCGCTGCGAACGGGATGCCGGCCGGTCAAGAACGCAACACGGGTCGGCGTGCACGACGGTTCGGTATACATCCGTGTGAAATTGATGCCGTCTCTGGCCATGCGGTTCAGATTCGGCGTCGTAAACCCGAAGTTCTTCTGCAACGCCGCAAAACCGACCGCTCCGAACGTCGTATCATCCCAAAGGATGTAAACGATATTGGGCGGCGTGCCGTGTTTCTTCTTCAGTTCGGCAAGCTTCGCATTAAGTTGTTTATCCTCGGCAGCCCATTTCTGACCGTTTTGGGTTTCGAGGATGTAATACTCGGCGTCGTGAATGATCCGCTTCTGTTGAGCTTCTGCCTCACATCGTTCGCCTTGCACAGCAATCGCCAAGCAACAAACTGCCGATAGAACTTGCTTCATCATAATGCGCCCCCGCCGTTGATGAGTCGTCGATACCGCGAGAACCGCTCGCGCTTCGCAGTTCATACCGGATTTCCATCATGGACACGCTGCCGGCGGAGGTCAAGCACATTAGCATGGCACGATTGCATCAAGCAGCTTTCGCGCAAGAATCGTACCGCAAGTCAACGATTCAATTGCGCCAGTTGTCGGATCTGCTGCTTTTGGCTGGTTCATCGTCTAGAACCAAACCCGAACTCCAGCGATCAGCCCGTTGATTTTGGCGCCGCCAATGCGAAAGTGGTCGAAGCCCGTGAAGATCTCCGCCCCTTCATAGATCCAGCCGACCGTGCCGCGAAAATGGAACAGCTCAGCGCTGCCGACTTTGCCCCAGTCGATCGTTGAGGAGATGATCCAAGGCTCAACAGGAAAAATGTCGGCCCCGTAAGTGAAGTTGAACCCGTAGTTGGTTTCGGAGTCGTCGTGGAGCCAATTCGCCCCGAGACCCGCACGGAATTCAACAGTCTCGCTCTGCGCAAAGCGGAACACCAGGTTGGCGTCGCCGGTCCAGAGGCGATCGTCCGGCGCAAACCCCAATTCCTCGCGGCGATAGTTCCACTCGCTGTCGAGACCGACCCGGAATGCCGTGTCCAGTTGCAGCCGTCCGCCCACATGCGAGATCCCGTCGAAGTCATCGCCGTATTGCCCCGTCAGCCGGCCGGACCACCAGCGATAGTCGTTCTGTATTTCCGGAAAGATCACCAAATGTCCAGGCACGTCGTCATATGGAAAATCCGGAAATGCCGCGTCGTCAGTGAGGTCGTCGTCGAGCAAAACGTGCGGCAGTATGAACGGTGCGCCGATCATCACGAAAACCACCGGCCCGAAGAGTTCGCCGATCAGCGACTCGTCATCGTCACAATCGCTCTCGTCCTCCTCGTACCACGGGCGGTCCTCTTTTTTCTGCCGCTCGGTTTTGTCCTCATCGTCACGCACTTCTTTGCGAATCTGCTCAAACGTTCCACCGGCAGTCGCTGTGCGGGGCGCAATTGTGAGATACACGACCGCCGCGACCAACGTCATGATCACAGTCTTGGCGAGCCGCTGACTCAAAACCATCGCTTCGTCCCTGCGCAAGTCACGAAATCCGCGACTGCAACTATCATCGCCGAGAAAATATGTCAATACGAGCCGCGGCATCACCAATTGCAAGAAGGCAGTTCAGCATTCGCGCCGCCGAAGCAATACAGGTTTCGACCACGGCGAAGCTGCGGCGAACTCATGATTCCCCCTAACCCCGGATGCCAATTGGGAGAGCCGGCGGCTGATAGTCTTCGCCACAGAGTAACGCCTCGAACAGACGTCAAGGATTGGCGAAAATCCGATGCTGCAATTGCTCGACCCGACCGTTACCTGGTTGCCCAAACGGGGTAAAACAGATTGGGCCGGCGTGACGCCACCACCAACCGTCGAGGATTGTGGGACACCGCATGCAACACACGCTGGACTCGTCCGAGGAACGGCTGCCCCAACGGGGCAAAACAAACTAGCCCAGGGCAGAGCGCAGCGGCAACGCCGCGCAGCGCCGCCCTGGGTTTGAGTGCCGACAAACAAGATAGCCCTGAAAGGGCGGAACCGCGGCCGGGACAATATTCTGTCGCCCCTTCAGGGCTTTTCAATGTCTCCTGTCTCCAAGCCCAGGGCGGCGCTGCGCTCTGCTCTGGGCTAGTTTGCGTAGGCCCCTTCGGGGCGAGCCCTTCGTGCGGATTCGTTTGGAAGGGGCGTCAATAAAGGATTTCCCACCGACGCCTCGTTTTCGTCATCATGCCGATCCGTCCAATCGGCGTGAACGCCATCTTCGGCGGATTGATTGCCTTGCTGCCCGTTCGACCAACTGTGAGAGTTGATTCATCCGCCGATGATTGATCCCGCCGCGGCCATCCGGTTAGTATGGGCACGCCGTCGTTCAATACACATTGCCGACCGGCAGTCGGCAATCTCGACCCGTAAAGCGACTCGAAATCAGGATACCCCTCCCCGCATGGAATTGGCACAGATTGAACGCCTGTTCGAAAAAACGCTCTCCGAAATCGGAAAGGTCGTTGTCGGACAGGCGGAATTGATCGAGGCCACGCTGGTGGCGCTGTTCTGCGAAGGCAACGTGCTGATCGAAGGCGTGCCCGGATTGGGCAAAACCCTGTTCGTCAACACGCTCTCACGTGTGCTCTCGTGCGACTTTGGCCGCATCCAGTTCACGCCCGATTTGATGCCCTCCGATTTGACCGGCCACTCCATTTACAACACGCAGAAGCAAGAGTTCATCTTTCAACCAGGGCCGATCTTTACCAACCTGCTGCTGGCCGATGAGATCAACCGCGCGCCCGCCAAAACGCAATCGGCTTTGCTCGAGGCCATGCAGGAACGGCAGGTGACCGTCGACGGCAAGTCGTATCCCCTCAAACGGCCTTACTTAACGATCGCTACGCAGAATCCTCTGGAGCAGGAGGGGACCTATCCGCTTCCCGAAGCGCAATTGGACCGGTTTATGTTCAAGCTCCTGATCGATTATCCGCTCATCGAGCAGGAGCGGCGGATTCTGTCGCAGTATGCCGAGGGAAAAGATAACCGCGACCTGTCGCAGTTCGATCTGCAGCCGGTGATGAACGGCGACGACGTGCAACAGATTCAACAAGCAATCAGCAAAGTGATTGTCGAGCCCTCCATCGTGGAATACATCAGCGATATTGTGGCCAAGACCCGTTCGTGGCATTCGATTTCGGTCGGGGCCAGCCCGCGCGCGGGGGTGCACATTTTGCTGGCCGCCCGTGCTTTGGCCGCGTGCCGCGGTCGCGATTTCGTCGTGCCGGATGACGTCAAGGAACTCACGCCGTGGGTCCTGCGGCATCGGCTGCGATTGCGTCCCGATGCCGAGATCGAAGGCGTGCTCGCCGACGATGTGATTCGCGAAGTGCTCGATGCCGTGGAGGCGCCCCGCCAATGACGCCGCGCCGCCTGCTCATGTGGTTGTTCGTCGCGGCCGGTATTCCGCTCGTCGCCGGCGTGTTCGTGCCGGTGTTCGGTCAGATCGGCGCCGCGGTGAGCCTGCTGATATTCGCCGTCTCATTGGCCGACTTGGCGATCTCCCCCTCGCCGGCGCGAATCGTAGTTCATCGCGAGTCGGGAGAGATCATGAGTGTCGGCGCGAGAAACGCGGTCAAGATTTGGTTTACCAATCGCAACGCCGGTCCGATCACCGTGGAGTGCCAGGACGAGCCGCCGGCGCCGTGTGAGACCGACGGTTTGCCGTTCGAGATCTCGCTCGCCCCCAACCGCCCCCGCTATCGAGTCTACCACGCACGTCCGCATCATCGCGGCACCAATCACTTCGGCAAAGTTTCGCTGCGTTCACGCAGCAATTTGTCGCTCTGGTACTTGCACCACGAGATCGAATTGGAATCGCCCGTCCGTATCTATCCCGACATCCAGGCCGTCCACGCGATGGAGTTGCTCGCACGGCGGAATCGGGTCGCCGAACTCGGATTGCGGCTCTCACGTTTGGTGGGGCGGGGCAATGAATTCGAGCGGCTCCGTGAATACCGCCGCGAAGACGAATATCGCCAAATCGACTGGAAGGCGTCCGCCAAGCACCAAAAGCTGATCAGCCGCGAATACACGATCGAGCGCAACCAGAACATTTTGTTGGTGCTCGACGCGGGGCGGTCCATGTGCAACGAGACCGGCGGCATTACCCATCTCGACCGTGGATTGAACGCGGCGATCATTCTGGCCTATATCGCGATCCGGCAGGGCGACTATGTGGGATTCTTGTCATTCTCCAACAAGATCGAACGCTGTGTCCGCCCGCTCCGCGGCGCCGGCTCGGTTCAAACACTGATCCGCAACGTCTACGATCTTGAGCCACGTTATGAAGCATCCGATTACGGACTGATGGTCGAAGAAGTGCGCCGCCGCTTTCGCAAACGCTCGCTGGTGATTGTCATCACACACGCGCTGGACGAATTGCATCTCCATACCATCGGAACGCATCTCCGGCAAATCCGCTCGCCGCACTTGGTGTTAGGGGCGTTCCTGCAAAACGTTCCGCTGCATGAGCGGCTCAACACCGTTCCGAAAACTGAGATCGATGCGTTCCAGGTCGCGGCTGCGGCGGAGATCGTCACCTCGCAACGGGTCCAGATCGCCGAACTTCAGGAGCAGGGGCAATACGTCACCGAGTCGCTCCCGGATGATTTGTCCGCCGACATGATCAGCAGCTATCTGGAGATCAAGGCACGTCACTTGTTATGAAGTGGCGCCAGCCCGCGCCGGTTCCTCGCCGAGCATCGACGTTGCTCAGTCCTGGCCGCTACGCGTAAACATCGCTCTGAGGATCTCTGGATCGATCTCCTCATTCTGAAAATGGACACTCCCGTCCGCGCGGAGGAAGTTGCCTCCGTCGCTATGGGGGCTGCTGAAGCCGTCCGGGTCGCCCTGAAACATGAAGTCGTCGAACTTAATGTCGCGAGGTTCGGTCCACAAAATGCCCGCGCCGTCCGCCTCCCCGACTATGATTGTGTTGCTCAACCCGTCGAGGACATCCGTTTCCGACTTGGGAATCGCGCCGGCGAACACGCACTCATCTCCCACAATCGCTGCGTAGGCCGTCGTGTTCGCGCCTTCGGGATCGGTGCTGGGACAGAGATAAACAGCCGGAATCCGTTCCACCAGATGGATGTTGTTGGGTCCGTTCCACGGTTCGGAAAAATCGTATTGTTGATACACCGCCGTTGCTTGCCCATCTTCGTCCTCGAGGTAGGGCAGAATCAGCACTCGCCAGCTATGCATCCGATTGCCGTTCTCATCCGTCATGTATGCCGGCGGATAAGTCCCCCACTCATGGTGGTAATTCTGCAGGGCGATTCCAATCTGCTTCAAATTGTTGGCGCAATGTGTTCTGCGGGCGGCCTCCCGGGCTTGCTGAACGGCGGGCAACATGAGCGCGGCCGTGCAGGGAAGAATCACCACGGCGCCGCCGACGACGGCAGCAATGATGATAATCCACTTCAGATTTGAGCCATTGGACTTCCGCGCCGCTGATCTGCGCGACCTTGCGCCGGACACGTTCGAACCGCAGTACGGGCAACTGCGAATGTTGTCTTGAATCTGCTCAGCACAGTAGGGACAGGTAATCATCGCGGCTCCTCGGGACGATCGCGGCAACGGCCAGGTCGTTCCACCTTAGCGTCGCGGACCATCAATCGGCAAGCGGCGTGGCTCCTGCGCTCCAAGTGGCTCAACGAGCCCATTCCATTGATTGCGGCGGCTTTATCGAAAGCTTCGCGTGAACGGGCGCCGATAATCAACGAGGGCTGCGCGAAGGCTGCCGGCGCGGTGAGGTTGACTCGCCGAATTGAGATAAAGGGGGACCATGGCCGATTTCTCATCGACGCCCGTCGAAACAATCCAATCCACTTGCAGTGAAAACGCGGCCGCGATTGCCGAATCGCTCAACCAGTGTTTCGACGTAACCCACGAATTAGCCGTCGGAGAACCGACCGGCTGGACCGCCGAAGAGGTGCCGGAGGGATTGGCGGGACCAGGTTTGGTGGTCTCCTGCGAAGTGGGCGATCTCGCGCTATGGTGCGTAATCCCCGAATCGCTGCCGATTCCTGACTGGTACACCGATCCGGGCGACAGCGAACGGGCGCGGCTGGAAACGTTGGCCATGGAATGGTCGATGAACCTGCTTCCGCCCGATCTGGAATGCAGCAAATTCTCGACGACCGCCTACCCCAACTTGGCGGAGAAAATCGCCGAAGCCGGCCCCGACGAATCGGCCACGCTATTACCCGTCACCGTTGATGAGGATCAATGTCAACTGTGGCTGCTGTGGCCGCTTCCTGCCGCCGAAGAAAGCGAACCAGAGCCAGAGCCGGAGCCCGCAGCGGAGACCCCCGCCGAGTCCGGCGCGGGGTCGGTCGCGGAATCGGCGATTGCGCAACTCTCAGCCCGGCAACCTGCCGCCAACGATCCGCTGCGTCGGATTCGCGGCCTCAACGTTCCGGTGATCGTCACACTTGCCGAGCGGCGCATCGAATTGGATGAACTGCTCTGCCTGGGACCGGGGTCGCTGATCACCTTTGACAAACCGTGCGAAGATCTACTGGAAATGCTGGTGAATGACAAAATCTACGCGCGCGGTGAAGCTGTGAAAATCGGCGAGAAGTTCGGACTAAAAATCAGCGAAGTCGGTTACAAGCCGCAACGCGCTTCGAGAATCCTGGTCTAGCCGCCGCGCGGCCTCACGCCCGATCAGGTCTGGACACTGTCCCAGTGCCGACTACTCGCTCGACGGCGGTGGTGAAGGGGCTGCCGCGGGCAATCCTGCGGCTTGCACCTGGCTGCCTTGCGTCAGTCGGCGGAGAACTTGTGCCAGCACGTTCGTCGTAAAGTAATACTCGAGCGCTTCCACACGATCCGAGATGTCGCGTCCCTCATAAATGCGGGCGATCGCATAAATCTGCAGACAGGTCGTTGGGTCGATACCGGCTTGGCCCAGTTCGGTGATCGCCCGCCGCGCTTGATCTTTCGAGTCGTCCAGCCATTCCTCCAGTGCCCGCTCGCGCTTGAGGCCGACCAACTCGTAGTTTTCGTCCAACTCCACGCCCAACGAGTAATACTTGGCGACGAGCATCGCCGCCCGGGTGTGCAACCCGATCGTCGCCGCCAGCGTCGCGTACTGCAGTTGCTCGCCGTCGCCGAAGTACTTCGGAAGGCTCGGAATGATCTGTTTGGTTCCGATGTGCGCCATGGCGTACTGGATGTCCCGCAACGTCAACTCCGCTACCGCCACGTCATTCGTCAGATTGAAGCGCTTGGCGACCTTGGCGACCTCCAATTCATTGACCATCGACATACTGGCTTCGGTGCTTCTCATAAAGAACCGCGCCAACTCATTGAACGGTGCCCCTTTGGGAATCGGCGCCCCTTGATACTTGTCGGCCAGTTCCAGGTAGTCGCGAGCGAGTTTCATGTTCAGCCAGCACATCGTGTGTTGCTCGGCAATCGCCACGATCCAGATCGCAGCCGTCTCGGGGTCCTTCGGCAGATTCTTGCGCAGCACGTCGGCCAAATGGCGATAACTCAGTCCCACGAAGAACGCGTTACATGCCTCCATATAGATCGAAAGCTGCGAAAACGTTTGAGGGCGATAGAACCGCATTGCTGCCGACGTGCTGGCGACCTCCTTTTCCAGCCACTCGTCTTTGAACACCAAACCGAACACCGCCTCCGAGCCGCTAACTTGCGCCGTGTAGGTATAACGTCCCACTTCGTGCGCCACCCACGAGAGCGCCGCGGCCCAAACCGCGTCCCAATACGCGGGAGCAAACTGGCCCTCGGTCAGCAGACGGTCAATCTTCTTATAGGACTCGTCCGCTTGGATCATGTATTTCTGGGCGTATTGTGGCCGCCCGTATTCCGGCCATGAAGTGAATTTTTCACGCGCCGATTTGTAGAGCTTGACCCACTTGGGGATCCGATTGAGCACGTGTTGGCTCATTTTCGGAGAAACCGGCGGCAAGTTGCCCGCTTCTCCCCTGGGCAATTCCTTGTCGGTGAAGTGCAGATACGCCGACCAGATATCATTGACCGGAATCACCTTGACGCCCAACTGTTCGCCGTGTGCGATCAAATCGACCGGCTTCTTGGTCCGGGGATCGAATTCAAAACGGTCGTGCACCGGAATCAAGACCGTCTTCTTGCCCGCTTTGGCAGCGCCTTCAATCTTAAACGGAATGCCGCCGACCGGACCGATCATTCCGTCCGGGTTGATTGTGCCCGTCATCGTGACGTCGTCGCGCAGTTGGTCGCCGCGGACCCCGGAGAGCACGCCGATCGTCAACAGAGCGCCCGCGCTGGGACCGTCGATGCGGCCTTGCACGGTAAATGTGGCCTGCATCGCCCGCGGATCAAAATCGAGCAGTTGTGCGGCGGTCAAAGACGCCTGCCAGGCGGCCGCCCGCCACATGGCGCTCGCGCCGGCCAATTGATTCTCAAAAATCCCAATCCGAATCTCACCCGGCGCTGCGCCCCCGATGGTGATCGGCACGGGATGGCAAATCCCAAACGGTTCTCCACCACGAGTGGCGTAAGCCAACGGGTAAACCGTAACTTTCGTGGCGGGAGTCGGCTGTGCGTTTTCAGCTGCGCTGATTTGTGGAATCAACAGTAGCGTTGCTGCCAGTGCCAAGCATTTCAGAGTGCGCATATCTCGTAACATCGTCTTGTGCTTTCAGTGTGAGAATCGGTTGTCGTGGAGGTCACGTGTGTGATTCACGCCTCGAACAGCCGGCCCGAAACAGAAACGAGTGATATGAGCAGTCTCGTGCTATGTCATGCCTAAGAATTCGCGTGGCAGAAGTCGCGAGACTGCTGATCACCCAATCCGTGTCGGCAACTGCCCGCCCTAGCACGAGTTCGGCTGGCCGAAAACTGAAATCTGACAAAGCATCAGACTAATCCGGCCCGATAGCCCCCGTCAATCAGTTTCCCCAGACCCGACGGAATTCAAAGGACCACCGCGTTAAAAACCTTACGCAACCCAATTCAAATTAACGTGCCGGATACCCATCCCTAAGGGTTTTTACGGGGTTGCGGAGCGGATAGAGCAGCCCGACAGGAGACGTCGGTCGATCACGCAGCGCGCGTGAAGAGAAGCAGGCAAACGCATGGTGATTCAATCACCCGTCGTGTCCACAGGTCGCGGCGGGCTGGAAGCGGAAATGAGCGCGCAGGCGCAGCTTGGCCGTCAAGCAAGCGTACATTTCGCCGGCGCGCAGGGTTCCATCAGAACCTCGGCGCCGCGCGGCGACTGCGACAGTTTGAGCGCGGCAACTGTCCTCTTGGAAATACTCGCAGCGGAGTTGTGCCACGACTTAGTAATAAGTCGGCAGCGACTGCACCGGTGCGGAGATGATCGGAGCTGGGGCGATGGCTTGTTGAGTTGAAATCGGCCCGTAGTGCGCTCCGCCTTGATACGGCGTTCCGTACTGTTGGATCCCACAACCTCCGGGGCCGCAGCCGCCGGTTCCACACGGGTTACAAGCGTTGTGGCCCCAGCAACAACAACCGGCTGCCGTCAGCGAACAGAGTCCAAGCATCAATAGTACCATGCGTCTCATAACGCCGTCCTTTGCGAAATGAAGGGTCGCTCACCGCTAACATGTGGTGAGTGATTGCGGGTCGAACAGAGGTCTTAGATGTCGAATGCCGTATCGACGTGCATGCTGCCAACAAGGTCACAACTGCCGTCAACTGGACAATCAGAGTTTGAAGATAACTGAGAGAGAGGATGCAACTGGGAGAAGTCTTTGAATCGAGCGGTTCTGAGATCGCTCTCAACCGCGGTCCACGAAACTCCCCCTGCAGAAGTCGCGGGGAATCTATGCGGAACGCCGATGCACGTCAACTGATGATTCGGAGAAAAAGAACGGCCACAGCAATCTCATGGATCTAGGTTTATGAACAGATCGATTGGTCTTGATGGCTGGTGGGCATTTCCCTAACATCCCGCCCCTCTCTCTCACTCAACTTTTGATTCATCCACATCTTTGCTTGAACTTGCAGTGCACGCGCTGCGCAATTTGCGCGCCCGCGGCCGCTGTTGGGAATTTGACGTGATCTTTGTGCATCAACAATCTCCATCTCTTCGCCAACGCGCAATGCGCATCGGCGGCTCCGCACTGTTCCTGGCCATTCTTCTCTGCGTAGTCTCCTCGGAAAACACAGCATTCGGGCAGAGGGAATCGGGCGCGACTTACGAAATCTATCCTCTCAGACACAAACGGGCCGCCGACGTCGAAGCAATGCTTTCCGAGCTGCTCGATGATCTCGATGCGCAGACCCATCTGGTCGCCGACAGGCAGCAGAATCAAATCCTGTTGCGTGGACCGGCCCGTGCTCAGCAAATCGCCAAACAACTAATCGACTCCGTCGATCGCAAATCCGCGGCCGCCTCTCCGGACGCCAAACCGGTCGTAAAGTCGTATCCCATCGAACGCGATGGGCTGCAAGACGCAGCCGACAGCCTCCGACGGCGATTCCGTGGCGACGAAACCGTCCGCGTTGCGGTCGATGCATCCGCGTCTCAGCTCTTAGTGCTGGCAACGCCTGAGGTCCATGTGTGGATTCAGTCGCGACTGAACCAGAGTCAGCCGCAGCTTCCAATGTTGCGCGACGCGGCACCGTCCGTTCGGTCAGAGCCGAACTTGCCGGCCCGCCGCCGCGAACTGTTCGTCTCATTGATCAACACCAACGCGGAAGACCTGATTCCCATGCTGCGACAGCTGTTCGGAACTCGCATGCAGCCGGCACGCGGTTCCGAAACGGCCTACGTCATCACGGAGGTCGCCGGTGAGGACGTCGAAATCAAGATTGATCGCCGCCGGAATCAGTTGATCGTCTTCGGCCAAGAGACAGCCAGCGCCCAACTCGTCCGTCTGATCCGTGCCATCGACAGCCGTGAAAAGGTCAAAGGACGCAAAGTGCGGATTTTGGCCCTGAGGCGGAGCGAGCCGCGGAAGATCGAAGAAGCCATCGACGCCTATCGCGGCCGCCGGATGCCGAAGCCCTCCCGGAAGACCAAGCGAGGCAAGGCCGGAAAAGAAAGCAGCCATTTGATTCACGATTCGGCAATCCGCCAGGCCAACTTTGCGTTTCAGGAGGGCGACACCCCGGCCGATCCCCCTCCGGCGGCAAACGACGATCCCAATGCCGTTCCACTGGACGAGGAACTTCAGCGCCAACGGGAACGACTCCGAGAATTGGGAACCGACGTCGACGTCGAAACATTACCCGATCTTGACGTGATCATTCTCCGCGGACGTGAGCGCGATATTGAAGAGATGACGCGGATCATTAACGAGATCGAGCGACTCAGTGCCGAAGCGGAGCCTGAAATCGTCGTCGTCCCGCTTAAACATGTGGAGAGCCGGCAACTCTCCGTGGTGATCAGCGAGGTTCAAGAGGAATTGGTGGGCGGACGTCAGGGGCGCGTTCAATTGACGCCGCTGCTCAAGCCGAATGCGCTGTTGCTGATCGGCTGGGGAGAGGCGCTAGAGGTCATTCAGGAACTGATCACGGTTCTCGACCACGAAGTCGATCCACAAACGCAATTGCGCGTTTTCCGGCTCAGGCACGCGCCCGCGGCACAAGCTCAACAGACCGTGCAACAGTTCTTCAGCGATCGTCCCGGCCTCGCCGCGGTTGTCCGCATCACCGCCGATCCGCGATCGAACTCACTGATCGTCCAAGCCGCGCCGCGCGACATGAAAGAGGTCGAGTTGCTGGTGACCAGAATCGACGTCGCTCGCAGTGCGGTCGTCAATCAGGCAAAGATCTTTCCATTGAAGAATTCATTGGCGGCCGACGTGGCGCAGATTCTGCAGCAGGCGATCAGCGGCGGCAGCGGCGCCGGCGGCCAGGCGTCGGCAGTCCTCGAGTTGCTCGCGATCGATACCGAGGGAGAAAAAATCCTCAAATCGGGACTGTTGAACAACGTTCAGATCACACCCGACCCGCGCAAAAACATGCTCGTGGTTTCCGCCCCGCCCGAGAGCATGGATCTGCTGGGCGAATTGATTCGGCAATTGGACGAGACGCCGATCGACACCGCGCAGATCAAAGTGTTCCGCATCATTAACAGCGACGCGGCCGATTTGGTGCAGATGCTCCGCTCGCTGCTGCCGGCGCAAACCGGAGCCAATCTGGGACCGAAGTTAGCCGGGGCGGAGGGGGAAACCTCGCTGGCGCCGCTGCGGTTTGCCATCGACACACGGACCAACAGCATCATCGCCACCGGCTCAGCCGGCGATTTGCGAATCATCGAAGCGCTGCTGTTGCGGCTGGACGAACGCGAAGTCAAGCTCCGCCAAAACATCGTCTATCGACTGAAAAACGTCTCGGCACGCGACGTGGCAAACGCCATCAGCGAATTCCTCCGCAGCGAACGGCAAATCCAGCAAGCCGCGCCGGGCGGGCTCAGCGCGTTTCAACAAATCGAGCGGGAAGTCGTGGTCGTTCCCGAACCGGTCGGCAACAACTTGATCGTGAGCGCGACTCCCCGCTTCTTCGAGGAGATCAAAGCGATCGTCGAGAAGCTCGACGAGCAGCCGCCCAAGGTCATGATTCAGGTGTTGATCGTCGAGGTCGGCCTGAACAACACCGACGAATTCGGCGTCGAATTGGGCCTGCAGGATTCGTTGCTGTTTGATCGGAGCCTTCTCAGCAACTTAGCCGATTCACAGACGTTAACCAACACTCAGCAGCAGTCGACCGAAAACGGAATCATCACTGCAACCCAACAGACGTTGATCGGAGCCACGTTTGAACCGGGCTTCGACTTCAATCAAGCCGATATCGGAAACAGCGGTAGCGCGCGCTCCCTGGCGACGGCGGCCAATTTGGCGGGCCAGGCACTGTCGAATTTCGCAGTGGGACGGACGAATACGCAGCTTGGATACGGCGGACTTGTGCTCTCAGCGGGCAGTGACAGCATCAGTGTGCTGCTGCGTGCGTTGAGCGAAAACCGCCGCCTGGAAGTGCTCAGCCGCCCGCAGGTCATGACCCTCGATAATCAGCCCGCCTTCATTCAAGTCGGACAACGTGTTCCCCGAATCACCGGTTCCAATGTGGGGGTCACCGGCACCGTCAACACCGTGGAATTGGAGAACGTCGGCCTGATCTTGGGCGTGACGCCCCGCATTAGCCCCGACGGCATGGTGGTTATGGAGATCGACTCCGAAAAATCGGACGTCGGCAGCGAAGCGGACGGAATTCCCGTGCTGGTCTCCACCGATGGGACGGTGGTGAAGTCGCCGCGGATCAATGTCACGACCGCCCAAACGACAGTCAGCGCCGCCAACGGCGAGACGATCATCCTGGGCGGACTGATCACCAAACGCAATGAAGAACTTCGGCGCCGCGTCCCCTACCTCTCCGATTTACCCCTGCTCGGCCAGCTCTTTCGCTATGACCTCGAGTCGATGCGGCGGACGGAGTTGCTGATCATCCTCACGCCGCACATCGTGCGGAGTCAGGCCGACATGGAGCGTCTCAAAATCGAGGAGTACGCCCGTATGAGTTGGTGTGTGACGGATGTCTGCGAACTGCACGACGACGATCCGCTCATTTGCGGCGAAGGGGGTTGCCCGGTCTACCACGACTCAATTCCGGTGATCTATCCCGATCTCGATCCACGCGGAGAATCGCCGTCGCAAGGCATGCCTCCATTGGTGCCGCAACCAGAAGGCGACGTGATTTATCCCGACAGCCGACCGCAAAGCGGACGCAGTTCGCGGCCGCCTGCGTTGCAGTCTTCGTGGGACAATGTCCCGGCCATTTTTCCCGATGACAATCCGGGCCGATCGTCAGCGGCCTCAATCCGCAGCCGGCGTGGTCGTCAGGCGGAATCCGCTTCGGAGATTCCGAAAGTGATTTACCGGTTGGATGACGACGATTTGCCGATCCTCCCCGACCAACTCGCACAACCGCAGTGACACACCGACTTTGGATGCATGATCGAACAGTTAACCCCGAATACATGTCTTGGAGAGCGCGGCGCGCGATGAAACCCAAAATCGTTGACACTCTTTTCGTGGCGGCGGCGTTGCTGATCTTGAGCGGTTGCGCCGCGATGGATCTCTCCAAGGGGATCCCCTGGTCGAAAAAGGACGATCCGCCGGCCAAGAAGAATGATCCAGCAGCCAAGCAGGATGATCCGGCAGTAAAACAACAGAGTCCTCCGACGAAGAAAGAGGAACCTCCGGCGTCCACGAGCGACGGCGATGCGGAGCCGCTCGCTTCCCCCGTCCCTGCACGGATCTCGGCGGTCTGGACCGATACAGTCTTGCAGCAAAATCAAAAGCCGCCGGTTCGCGGATTCGGCGGGCGGATCATGTTCTATGCCGAGGATGGCAGCGAACCGCTCGTCGTTGATGGGAGGCTAACGGTCTATGCTTTTGCTGACGAAGTCAGTGACGTTGCTTCAGCCAAGCCGGAACGGCGGTATGTCTTTTTGCGGGAGCAATTCGCAGAGCACTACAGCCGGTCGGAACTTGGCCACTCCTACAGTGTATGGCTGCCTTGGGACAAGGTGGGCGGTCCGCAGAGAAAAGTTTCACTGATCGCCCGGTTTGAACCGTCGCGGGGCGGCTCGTTTTTGTCGGACGCATCGCGGCAAGTGCTGCCGGGAATGCCGCGGGATTCAAACGCGGTGTCTAAGACCCCCGCACCGGCCGCCGCAGCGCAGTCGGCAGTGCGGCAAATCTCCGCCCGCGAAAGCGCTACTCCGGGTGTGGTCCAGGCGGGGGGATTGGCGTCGCCGTCTGAAAACAGAGCTGACGTGATTCAACAAGTCCGCCACAGCGACGACATTAAGATTGAGCGTCCAGCCGAACCGAAGCGTGCCAAGAAATCGATGACCACCGTGACCATCGACGTCCCGAGCGGATTTGTCAAACGATCACTGACAACACCGCTCTATCTCGACGTCGACCAGACGCAGATGCAGAATCAGGCAATCAACCCAGATCGGGATGCATCCGACAATTCGTCGGAGAGCGATCGAAACGGGGCTGGTGTCAGCGATTCGGCCGAGGCTCGATCCCCGGCTGAGGAGGAACCGGAGGAACGCGCAGCGCGTTATTCACGGCCAACTCGTTTTGTACGCGATCGATTCCGGGTTCGAAACTGGCAATCAGAGCAGCGAGCTTCCGATCAGATTCGGAGGCAACCTCACCGCGCAACGTGGCCGTCTGATTTGCCACAGACACCTCGATCTGTCCGAGTCGACTGAGCGCGTCGGACGTCTCTAACTCTTGCTGCACGGCGGATGCCGCGTAGCGGCCCGACTCCGCACCCTTCGCAAACTCGACCTTCAACCGCGGATAGTATCGCGCGTTTGCCGGCTGCGACGGCAGCGGCCTGTTGATCGTCGAACTGCGGTCCGGGGGCGGCCTCATTCCCGACGTCGCCGAGCGAACTTGCCCCGTCACCGTCGATTGTTCCGAGCCGACAAACGATCGGGCTTCCGCCGCGTCGGAACCGACAAACGCCCGCCGGCTGCGATTGCCCCGCAAAAACCGCTCGTTGCCAGAGAGCTGGCCGTCCGCAGCGCTTCCCGGACCAGTCCGGCGGCTGATCGAACTCCGCCCCAGATTTCGTTGGCCAAACAACTGCGCTTCGGCCTCCGAATGCCCGAGTAGCACAGCCAATAAGATCGTCAAAGTGAACCAGAATCGCGACATCATCACTGTTCCTGAACCTGCGGCCAATACGTTCCGAATATCTCTTCGTCATCCCGCGCCGAGCATCTGAGTTCGCTTCGCCCAACCCTCATATTCGTTATCTCGATCGGCCAATGAAGCAAACCGTCTCAATCAGCACGGGCTGAATTTTCCAGAGAGCACGTGACATTGAAGATTCTCCCGGGTGGCCGCGATTGCAACGCAATCATGTTCGCCCGGCAAATCAGATATTTGCGGGCAGAGACGCGAAGGCGCAGTGAGAATTAAGCAAACTTCAATCGAGAAAAGGTGGTCAATTTGGTGGGATGGAATAGGATTTCCAAATTCTCGTGACAGGCTGACCAAAAGACAACTCTTTAATTCTCCTCTCTGCGTCTTCGCGTCTCTGCGCGAGACTTCTTTATTCATCATGGGTGGCCGCGATTGCAACGCAGAGGGCGTCCGGGAATTGGGAGGGCGAAACTCCTGCTGAGCCGCATTCTTGAAAACGTGTTCGGCTCGGCGGGAGCCTCGCCCTCCCAAAATACGCTTTATTTGGTGATTTGAATTCCCGGACGGCCT
>JANQPT010000049.1 GCA_028285345.1 Planctomycetales bacterium | reverse complement strand
AAACAACAAACGTTTTCCGGCGGCGTGCTCGCGATGCAGCCGCGCCGTCGTATCGGTCACGTGCGGTTTCAGCAACTCTGCGTACTCTAAATATTCTTCGGCGACCGCAGCCGCGTCGATCGGTTCGAATTTGGGAGAGAGCGCGCTGAGGATCGTGTTTTTCTGCTCCACAACCGTCGCCAGCCGCTCGCGGAATGAACGCTCGTAATACAAATCGCCGATCCGAATGGCGTGGGTCCGGCCCGCCTTGTCGCGATAGCAGGTCCCGATGCCCCGCATCGTAGTGCCGATCGCATTGCCTTTGCGGCTCTCCTCCAACACCGCCTCTTCGGCCATGTGGTGCGGAAAGATCACGTGCGCCCGTTCGCTAATGATCAGGTTCTCGCCGATCGCGATCCCTTGTCCGCGAATGGTCTCCATCTCGTCGAGCAGCGCTTTCGGATTGACGACCAATCCGGGGCCGATCACCGATAGCAAACGGGGATGCAAAACGCCAGTCGGGAGCAGCGAGAGTTTGTAGGTGACCCCTTCGACGACCACCGTGTGTCCGGCATTGTTGCCACCTTGGTACCGCACCACGATATCGTGGCTGTCGGTCAAGATATCGACGACCTTGCCCTTCGCCTCATCACCCCATTGTAATCCCACGACAGATGTTGCCGACACGACGGTTCCTTTACAAATCGCTCACGCAGACACTCGTTTCCACTGATCGTCAAACCGCCGATACCGGAAGCTGGACCCGCTGATCGACTCGCTGGGAGCGCACGTTTAACCCAAATCCGAGACTCTCATTTACGCGAAGCTGGCTCTGGTGGGGGCGCCGTTTCGGGCCGCTCAGTCGTGCGGCTGCCCGTCGAATCTTCCCGGCGGACAGGCTGCGTCCGTTGCGGCTGCAAGGATCATTCGACGGCCACTATACAGGTGAAACCCCGGATTTGGAGCCGCCGGCAAGTCGATCACCTTGCCTGACGATCCAGATTGTGAAGGAGTTGCGGCTGGTTTGCAAGGCTGCGATTTGCCCGGCTTTGAGAATTCTCGCCTCCATCGGAATTGCCGGCGTTATCGGCCATTGTCCTCCGGACAAGTGAGTTGTTTGTGACGAAACGTCGATGATTGCAGCTCGTACTCCAATAATTCCGCCTCCGACTGAAGTCTTATCCCATTTTCCGCCGACAACCATTAGAGATTTGGCGTATGTTTAGGGAGCGATTGGTCTTTCGTGCAATGGCAATCCCCATGTCGCAATTCAAAAAACGCATCCTGATTGTTGACGACGACAACGAGATTCTCGACTCGATGCAGCTCGCACTCGGATCGAGAGGTTACGATGTGTTGTTGGCCCACGACGGAAACCAGGGGTTGGCCCGCCTGGAACGAGACGCTCCCGATTTGGTGATCCTCGACGTCGTCATGCCCCGCCGCAATGGCTTCAATGTCCTGAAATGCCTGAACCTGATGTCGACGCTCAATCCACGCGTGATCATGGTGACCGGCAATGAAGATCCCCGGCACCGGGAGTTTGCAGTCGCTAACGGCGTTGATGCCTACGTGCAAAAACCGTTCGACGTTGATTCGGTGCTCGAACTCGTCGACGGGCTGCTCAGCGACGAGTGACAACCGCGCGACCGACTCATCCGCCTCCCACCGCGGGCAAGAAATGCAATTCGCTTTCCGGCCCCAGTTTCTGCAGCAATCCCAAGCTGGAGATGTTTCCGTCGACGGCAATCGCCAAGCCAGGTCTGAGTGCACCGTCCGGGACGAGGCGCTCTGCGATCCCGGGAAACCGCTGCTCCAACTCGTCAATCGCATCGCGTACATTTGCTGCGTCCAACTCGACCCGGTCGTGATCGTCCGCCAATTGCCGTAGAGATGCTGGGATAAAGACGGTCGGCATTGTTCGTGGGCTCACTCCGGTCATCACATTGGGGACATGAGATGGGCGTCAATGCGGTGCCGGACGGTGAACTCCGGCGGGGCGATCCGGGCCAGTAACTCGGCATGTTCCTGATCAAACCTCGAAACCACTTCCGCCGAAAGAGTCGCTCCAACACCGCGACAAGCTCGTATTCGCCCCCGCCAGGCTTCCCGGGAGAATCGAATGTCGGCGTCGAACACGATTCGGTCGATGACTTCAAAATGTCCCTCGGACCAAACCGGCGCCGGCGGAATCACACCCGACCAGTCGGCCGCCGACCAGTCGGGGTTGTAGCGGAGCACCAGCTCCTCAGACGCCTTCGCAATCGCATCTTCGCGGGGCAGCCAACAAAAGTGGCAGGTGACTAACTGTCCGCCGGGCCGCAACAACCGCTTCACCTCTGATATCGCCCGCGACTGATCAAAGTACAAAAAGCACTGACTGGCGGTGATCACATCGAAGCTGTCATCCTGAAAGCCGGTTTCCTCTGCCGCGGCGACTCGGAACTCGATGCTGAGGCCGGCCGACTGCGCATCGCGCCGCGCAGTTTGAATCTGAGCGGTGGAAACGTCGATCCCGACCACTTCGGCGCCCCGCTGCGCGAACTGGCGTGCCAAGAATCCAACACCGGTCCCCAGGTCTAATATCCGTTGCTGAGGACGGCCGATTCCCCTGGCGGAGAGTCGATCGTAAAACTCGGGCGGGTAGTCCGGCCGCCAGTTTGAGTAATCGGCGGATGTCTTTCCCCAGTCGATTTCGCGATTCGCATCATAGCGGGGGATGCCATGCATAACGACGATTCCGAAGACCTCACGACGACCAGGCCCGCATCAAGCGCCGTTAGTTTTCGCCTTGCCGAGGATTTCGTGGAGCAGTTTCGGCGGCGACATCGGCAACTCCCGCATCCGGATTCCCGTTGCCTGATAGATCGCGTTGGCCAACGCCGCCGGCGGAGGCACGATGGGCACTTCACCCACACCTCGCACTCCATATGGATGGCCTGGATTGGGAACTTCCACCAAGATCGTGTCGATCATCGGCAGATCATACGTGGTCGGCATGCGGTAATCGAGATACGTTGAGTTCCGCATGGTCCCTTCGTCATCGTAGTAGTATTCCTCGTTCAGTCCCCAGCCGATGCCCTGCACGGCGCCGCCTTGGATTTGGCCTTCGACATAAGCGGGATGAATCGCCGTTCCCACATCCTGAGCGGCCGTATAACGCAGGACTGTGACCTTGCCGGTATCAACGTCGACTTCCACGTCGACCAAGTGCGTTCCAAATGCGCCGCCCGGTTGCTGAGGATCCGCCGAACCGCGGCCGATGATCGGCTCGCCGGTCGTTTGCGCTTTCGCGGCCATCTCTTTGAACGTCAGCTTGTTTCCGTCGGGTCCGTGAATTGCGCCGTCTTCATAATGCACTTTGGTGGCGTCGCAATCCCAGATCTTCGCCGCCCGCTCGACCATCTGATCTTGAATGTCGATCGCAGCTAAATAGGCCGCCCAGCCGGTGGCAAACGTGACGCGGCTACCGCCGGTCACGTCGGTGTAGCCGATGCTGTCGGTATCGACGACCGTCGGAACCACGTCTTCGGCGGCGATGCCCAGCGTTTCGGCCAATTGCATGGCGATGCTGGCCCGGGTGCCGCCGATGTCGGTCGAACCCTCCACCAACCCGACGGTGCCATCCGGATTGACGGTTGCTTGCGCTGTGGATTTGAGGCCAATGTTAAACCAAAAACCGGTCGCCATCCCCCGCCCGCGATGCTTTCCTTCCAGCGGGGTTTGAAAATGTTCACAGTCGCGGATCGCTTCGATAGTCTCCACCATGCCGATGCGGGGATAGACCGGCCCGTCGACGCGCCGCGTTCCTTCGACCGCAGCGTTTTTGAGGCGGAATTCTACCGGATCGAGCTGCAGTTTCTCGCAGATCTCGTCAACGACCGTCTCCATCGCGAACGCCGCATTCGTCGCGCCGGGCGCGCGGTAGGCGTTCGTGCGAGGCTTGTTAACCACCACATCAAAGCCGTCCACTTTGGCGTTGGGGATGTCGTAACATGAAAAGACGCACATTGCTCCGGCACCGACCGGCGAGCCGGGATAAGCGCCCGCTTCGTAGGCCAGCCACGCCTCACCGGCGGTGATATTGCCCTCTTTGTCCACGCCTAACTTGATGCGAATCACCGAACCGGGAGTCGGTCCGGTCGCCTCGAACACATCGGTGCGGCTCATCACCAATTGCACGGGACGCCCCGACTTTTTCGAGAGCACCGCCGCCACCGGCGGCAGGTAGACCGAAATCTTACCGCCAAAGCCGCCGCCAATTTCCATCGGAACAACTTTCACGTGCGAGACGGGCACGTGGAGCAGTTCCGCCGTCTGCTGCCGCGCGGTGAAGGTGCCTTGCGTGCTCATCCAAACCGTTATATGCCCGTCCGCGTTCCAGAGCGCCGTCGCATTGTGCGGCTCGATGTACCCCTGGTGCACGGTCGCCGTCTTGAACTCATGTTCCACAACGACGTCTGCCGCGGCAAACCCGGCCTCAAGGTCCCCCTGCTCGAAGCGAAAATGCTTGGCGACGTTGCTCGGCTGGTCGGCGATTTCGCCCAATTCGTCGGTCTTGAGATCGTCATGCAACAGCGGCGCGTTTTCCTGCATCGCGTCGAGCACATGGAGCACCGGCGGCAGAACTTCGTATTCGATCTTGATCAGCTTGACCGCTTCCTGCGCGATGTGAATGTCGTCGGCGGCGACGGCCGCAATCGCGTGCCCGCGATAGAGTACCTTCTCGCCCGCCAAAACGTTGTTGCTGAGGTGTTTGAGGTTGACGCTTCCTTCGCCCAAGTTGGCCACCTTGTCGGTGCAGTCGGGCAGATCGGCGGAGGTGACGACCGCGTGCACGCCGGGCAATTTCTCCGCCAGTGAGGTGTCGAGTGATTTGATGTTCGCGTGCGCATGCGGACTGCGCAGCATCGCTCCAGCCAGCATGCCGGTCAGCCGCTTATCGGCGCCGTACAGTGCGCGGCCGGTGACCTTGTCGACGCCGTCGTGCCGAATCGGACGGGTCCCGATGACCTTGTACTTCTGCGTTTCGGCGGTTTTCTCGTGTTCGATCGTCGCCATCAGACGGTCACCTCCTCACGGGCTTGAGCCGCGTCCAAGACGGCGCGGATGATTTTGTCATATCCGGTACAACGGCAGAGGTTGCCGGCGAGATAGAAGCGAACCTCTTCTTCCGTCGGACTGGGGTTCGACTGCAGCAATCCTTTCGCGGCCACAATGAATCCGGGTGTGCAGATGCCGCACTGCAGCGCGGCCTGCTCCAGAAACGCCGTTTGGATCGGATCGAGCCCCTCCGCCGGCGCGACACCTTCGATCGTTTCCAGCTCCGCCCCTTCGGATTCGACCGCCAAGACCAGGCAGGAATCAACCGGCCGACCGTCCATCAACACGGTACAGGCGCCGCAATTGCCGTTGGAACAGCCTTCCTTGGTGCCGGTCATGTTCAACGTATCGCGGAGAACTTCCAATAGCGTCTGCCGCGGTTGGCAGAGGAATTCGATCTGAGTCCCGTTTATGGTGGTCGTCACCACACGTTTTTTTGCCATCAGACGATCCTGGAGTACGTCAATGAGAATTGGTGTATTGTAGATTCGGCCGAAACGGGCCGACAAGACCACAATCGCGGTGTCACTTGCCGAGATTCTGTCGGGCCCGGGCAATTGAGGTTTCCAGCGCCCGGCGTGTGAGCACGCCGGTCACGTGCAGGCGAAACTCAATCGTGCCCCGCATGTCGTCGATCGGTGAGGCAATTTTGCGGGCCGCCTCCATCGCCTCTTCGATTACTTCGTCGCTGACGGGCCGGCCGGCGAGCAGGTCTCCTGCTTCTTGGGCAAATAGCGGGGTCGGCCCGACCGCTCCCAAACTGATCCGCGCCGAGACAAAGTTCTCGCCCGAGGAATCGAGCACTACCTGGGCACCCGCTCCCACTGCGGCGATGTCCATTTCGTTACGAGGGATGAACCGCAAATAGTGCGATCCGCTCGCCGCCGGCTGAGCGGGTATCTTGAGTGCGGTCAACAGCTCACCCCGCTGGAGTACGTTTTGTCCGGGACCGGTGCAAAACTCTTCAACCGGCACTTCACGCGTGCCGGCCGGGCCGGCGATCACCGCCGTCGTTCCCAGCGCGATCAACGCCGGTGTCGAATCGGCCGCCGGACCAGAATTACAAAGGTTGCCGCCGACTGACGCGCGGCTCTGAATCTGCGCCCCGCCGATGATCTTGGTCGCGTCGGCCAGAGCGGAGTACTCGCGGCAGATCTGCTCACTGCCGTAAATCTGATAACAGGGGACCGCTGCGCCCAACTGAACGCCGTCTGCGGTCACCTCCATTTGCATCAGTTCGGCGATTTTTTTGACGTCGATCACGACCTCGGGCGTGAAACGCCCCATACGGATCTGGTCGATCAGATCGGTTCCGCCGGCCAGCAGCCGGGCGGACCCGTTATGTTTCTCCAAGATGCCGATCGCTTCGGCGACCGTGGACGGGGCCTCGTACTCAAAGTCGTGCATGGCAGGTGCGGTCTGCTGCTGTGGATAAGACGATGAAAGCGTGTCACTGCGCCGGAACTGGGTGTGATCCGGTTATGACATTAGAGTAACACCGCAGAATCTGACGGCAAGTCCGCACACGAAGTTCGGCGTGAAAAATGGTCGCCTAATAAACCGAACGCATCCTTCGGCGACGAAGCTGTCCACGGCGTGCCGCCGCGTCTTCTGAGAATCCTCTTCCGTCTTCGTTGCGAAGAGCATCAATCATTGGAGGGAGGCGCATGGGCCGCCGCTCTGGCCGCACGGTCGGGCATCACTCGCACCTTTTGATTGTAGCTCCACAATTCAATGAACTTGCCTGTCGAACTCACCCGCACGTTCTGCAATTCCGAACGGATGGGAACAGTCGCTTCCAGGACTTCACGACCGGTCGCCTTGCTGACCGCTAGCAGATTCAGTTTCTTAATCGTTGTGAGCGGCTTGCTGGCGACTTGCTCATTCTCTGACGCCGTAAACAGCAATACCGGCGAATCTTCAAGCCCCGAAAGCAACAGTCTCCAGTTTTTCTTGACTTGATACGGAGGCCAGCGGCTTTCGCCGGTGTTCAAATCAAAAGCGAGGATGACACCCGAAACGGTCAGGCTGCGGAGATTATTGCTGGAGAGGATCCGTGAACGGCGGGAACTCCGGTTGAGTACCAAATACGCGTTCTCATTGTCCTGAAAACTGTAAACAATTTGTCGGCTCTGCAGAAACTTGGCATCGACCTGTCCCAACCGCTTCATGCGACCGGTTTCCAAATCCAATTCCGTAAACTCGCCGCCCGGCTGCAGCAGCCAAATACGGCCCGCGCTGCGAAAACTGGCACGGGTGTCTTTGGGAAACGTTTGCGACCAGACTTCGTCCCCACTCACCGGGTCCACGCATGACAAGTGAGTGAGGGCTTTGGTCTTTTCACGCGAGCCGTTAATCTGCAGAATTCGACGACCAATGAAGATTGACGTCCGCCGGACATTTTTTTCAATGTACGGCAACTCCAAGACCTTGCCGTCCAGCATGCGATAGGCGGTCAGGTCGTTGTGATCATCCTGCGATCGGCGATATAACAAACCGTCTCCGCCGAAAAAGACCGTCCCCAGCGGCACGTTCTTGAGCGTCCAGCAAACGCGCCCCGTCTGGGCATCGAGAACCGTATACTGCCGGCGAGATCGATATCCGAAATAACGATCGTCGACCAAGTAAGGCTGTCGCTGCAGATAGTTGCGCTGT
The DNA here is from genome assembly GCA_028285345.1 of Planctomycetales bacterium. Classification (GTDB taxonomy): domain Bacteria; phylum Planctomycetota; class Planctomycetia; order Planctomycetales; family Planctomycetaceae; genus Symmachiella. The sequence goes on along the minus strand of JANQPT010000049.1, from coordinate 79,931 downwards.
TTAGCCAGCGCCGATTCAATTTTGTCCATGGCGCCGCCTGCTCCCCACGAACCTCTCACCGAGGCCGCTCGGCCATACTGAGAATATCTGGGAGTCGACGTCCGCACGGCCTCAACCGGCCGGGTCCAACGGATCTTCTTTTCGAGCGGAGAGACGCTGTGCAGGAGCCCCTGATGCACCAACAATAGGTGATGTCCCTCATGATAAGCCCGCAGACGCGCCCCAGACCGATTGGGCTTTCCTCGCAGCGGGATCAATGCCCGAAAAAGGTCGTCATCGGCCCGCACGATTTCCAGTCGGAGATCTTTCTGTCGAACACGGAGACGATGGCGACTAAAGAACGGCAGGTCCGGCTCCAAACTGTTAAGGGACTGAGTGACGCTTTGTTGAGAATAATCCTGGCCCATCCAAACCGCCGTAAACGGGTCGTCTCCCCAAGAAATCGGCAGGTAGCGTTGCGGATGCTCCGGCAACGCGTGTTCCTCGCGGGCCGCAGCAGCCAATTCGGCGCCCGTGCGGCCGCCGTCCAATTTGACCTCCCCGTACTCTTGCTCCAATTCCTGGTAGATCAATGCCGCCTCAACGGAAGCGCCGGCCGACAACAGCAGTCGACCCCATGACTCGGTCGCCTCAGCCGCGACGGACTTGTCTTTACTGTCGCGTAGCGTCAACAGCAACTTTTCTGCGGCGATCAAATCCCCCGAATTCGCGTACGACTCCGCCAACCGCAACTGAACTCGAATCGATTCGGGATGAAACTCATAGATCGTCAACCAGCTCCGCTGGGCGTCGGCATCTCGGGTCTGCGCCTCGGCGGCAGACGCCGCAATTGCGAGATCGAACTGTTGCCGTTGCTCTGCAGAGGCGGCATTCCAGAGGTCGCGAATCCGGCCGGCCACCCATAAATCTGCACGGACTTCGACACCCTCACCGGTGTCGATCGGGGCCTCATCCGACAACTCCGCTAACTGCAAGTACGCGTCCCATGCTTCCTCCAGGTCGCCGCGTGCTGTAAGCCGGTCCGCGAACAATCGCCGAACCTGAATTTGTTCTTCCTCCGACACCGCCAACTCTTGCAGTTCAGCCATCTCCGCATCAAAGCGCGAAAAATCTTGGCGGACGACGTTCATCAACGTCCGAAAATAGAGCCCTTGGTATCGGCCACGAGTCTCCACCGACAATTGGTCTCGATCAATCATCCTCAGCCGCTGCAGCGCGGCTAACGAATCCTGTGTCAGCCCCACGTATTCCGCCTCGCGCAGCAACGCCAGCGGATGCCGGGGATCATTCTCCTTCAGTTCCGCAATATCGGCTTCGATCTGTTCCTGAAGTTCAAGCGATTCCGCGCCGAACGAGCCCAGCGAGATCAGTGAACCGCGATACAGTGTCAAATTCCCCAACGGCCGGCCCGATGCGGCGGATGGCCGTCGCGAGACTCCCAATTCATCACCAGTCTCAAGATCGATGCCGAATAATTCGCCGCCGGCCAGCGGAAGGTAGTACCGGTTTCCGGCAGCGGTGCCGCGGCCGCTGGGATTGGCCGGCAATTCGACGGAAGGCCAGCAATCAGCGCCCGTCTTCAGGTCGAAGCCGTGGATACTCTCTTTGCCGACGATCAATACCGTTTCATCGAACACGCCGGCCAAATAGAGCAGCTTGGATCCTTTGGCCTTCTTCCAACCTGCGCCTCGGCCATCCTCGCCCGAGATCAGATCGAGGCAATAGACATATTTTCCTGTCGGCGGCGTGATGACGACTCGATCGCCGACGATGATCGGGGGAGCCGGACACCACCGTTTGTTCAACGGTTCCGCGCGAGCGGCGCCGGTGCGGTTCCCGCGACCTGTCTGTCTTCCCGTCGTGGAAACACGGTAGCTCCATAACAACCCGTGAGACTGTCGCTCGACCGCCACGATCAGCCCTGTCGTCGTCGGGCAGACGATCACACCCTGGCTGACGGCCGGCTGCGCGCCGAACCGCCGGCGGACGACGTCTTGTTCGATTCTGGCTTGGGCGTTTGCCAACGCCTGACGCCATTTCACGGCTCCATCTGTTGAATCGAGGCAAATCAACTCAATCTGGCTGTCTTTTTCGCCGATCAGGAACAGCTCATCTCCGTCGACGAGCGGAGCGCCGTGAAAGAAGTACCCGGTCAGCGGCAACTCGAACACGTCGCCGAATTGCGGGCCGCCGACTTCCCACAGCGGCCGCCCCGAATCCAATTCGTACGCGACGAGCTTGTTGCACGACCAGTCCTGCCCCCATTGATCGCGCGCCGACTGCTGCCAACCCCAGTATTGGTTCGACTGTCGGGTCAGTACCGCCAAGTCCTCGATCACAAACAGCAGACGGCCGTCGCTGCTGATAATTCCGAAATTGGCATTCTCAAATAAAAGTTGGGAGAGAGAGCTCGATGCCCCTCCGGAACTCGACCGGAACGGCTGCCGTCCAAATCGGTTCATCCGTTTGCTGCTGCTTCCGGTGAGCAGTTGTTCGGCGGGGACTCTGTCCTGGGTCTCCCAGACCGCGGCACCGGTCTCCGAATCCAAGACCTGCACACCGCGAAGCGTACGAAACACAATCTTTCCATCCGACGTCACCGGAGCAATGTTTGAAATCATCGCAAGGTTCTGATCGCCGAAGTCTTCGACCAGCCGCTTCACTTGCTTCTGAATCCGGTGGCTATGGGTCAACGGTTCGTGCCAGCGAGAGAGCAAGATGGGGTGTCCCTCGGCCGATCGGCCCGTTCGGCTTGACGTTCCGAACGGCTGCAGCCATTCGTCCAAGAACGTTTCGCTCACACGCGGCAGCGCAACAATTTCCAGCCAATGCGCGATCTTCTGCTCAAGGCCGCCCAACCGTGCGGAGAGATCAACATTGATTCCCGCATCCGCAGGTCCGCCGCCAACGGCCAGCGCTCCGGCAAATTTGTCAGCCAGGGCCGCTTTGGCTTGCCAAGCCGGTGACTGGGTGATCGCTGCACCGGAACTGCGGAGAAGGTCGAACCAACGCTTGGCCAGACCGAACTCGCCACGGTCTAAATACCTCGAACCGACGAGATTGGCAGCCCGCTGCCCCGACGGGGTATACAAGTATCTCGTGGCAACTGTAATCAGTTGTGTCGCATCCCCGTCGCGGAGCGCTATTTCCAACTCCCGGCCCGCGATCCCTTCGTATTGAGCTTGATAAGCCTGACGTTCCTCCGGCGGAAACTTACCCAAGAGGGCGAGTGCTTCTCGATGGATTGACCCCCAGCTGCCGTCCTCGCGGAGGGTAAAGGCGTCTTGATCCGACTTCAGAATCCGTTGCAGATAGGCGGTCGCCTGCTTCCATTCCCCTTTGCCGAACTGTGTGCGGGCACTGCGCATCAGATTGTTCAGTGCCAACGGATCGGGAACCCGCGGATCGAGTTCTTCACTACGGTGCGATTCCCGGTTCCCCAGCGGCCGCCGCGGAACCGGCTGCGGTCGTTTGAGCTTCTGCCGGTCGAGTCGCTTCCGGTTGGGTTTGTCCGCAGGTTTCTTAGCGTCCGGAATGACGTCTTTGAGCCAATCGGAGAGCCAATTTTTCTTTGATTTCGCATCGCCTGGTTTGGCGACAGGTTTCTGCTGAGCAGCCTGCTTGTCCGCCGCGGCTTTCGGCTCAGCCGGGGGTTTGGGAGCGGCTGGAGTCTCCGCGATCGGCGGGGGAGCATCACGGTCCGTCTCCTGGCCTTCGCTGACCTGCTTGGGAGTCTGCTCGTCGTCTGCCGGCAAAGGATCGGGAGAGCACCAGCCCGCCGACAATGCCAGCAACAACGTCAGGCCGATCCACTTCAACTCAGCGCCCGTGCGGCTCCGCAACATACAGTCAATCCTCTTGCAGATGAAATTCGAAGTTGAACTCCCGTGGCAGCGAAATTGATGTACAGAGGCTAAAGCGCGATCAGGTGGTCGAAGTCCAATCGGACTCAATCCCCTGCGCTTGATCTATTGTCGAGGTTCCCAGACCGGTTGGCAAGTAGGACCTCGACACACGCGGAAACACCTCGCCGACAGAGACCCAACGAGCTGGCACAGAGGATCGACTCACCGGCAGCGGCGTTGCACGATTGATCGACCGGTTTCCGGCCTGCAGCGTACCTCACAGCGCGGCGGCTCCTGTCTACTTAACGCGTTCTTACCGTTGGATTTATCGTCCCGGCTGCTCGCCGGGCATGACTGCTGATCTGTGGCACGTCCGAAAGGGATTGGAATCTTTGTTCACCGCTTGCAGAATCCGGGGGATGTCGTTATTTTGGCCAAATTCCCTCGATCTTCCTCGCGGATTCGTCTTGCACGATGCTCGGACAGGTCGTTCTGCCGGTTATGACGATTATTGCGGGCAGAGAACCAACGATTGTCGATTCCGGGTCGCCGGTTCATGGGGGGAATGGATTGATGTGATCACATTTGCTGTCGCGCTCAAGTAACGAGACGGCTCTACGACTCTTGGTCCGTCCAAGTCAGTTCCGTTCTCGTAGCTCGCCGCTGTGCGAAGCTCGTCATGATCACTACCCACGTTATATTTTTCGCAGGTTGCTTACACGGCTCGACGACTCTGGTGGCATTTTGACGTTGAGTCAAGCTCCGGTCAGCCCTGTTTAATACGATCAATTCGCACCCCATCGGGAGTTGTAGGACAAAGGCGGACGAATCATGGCCGAAACGGCAAAACTAGTCGGCGAGAAACGAGACACGACCGGCACGTCGGCGTCGCGCAAGATGCGAAGCGCGGGCCGTATCCCCGGAAACCTGTATGGCCTCGGACGCGAGTGCGTCAACTTCAGTGTCGCCGAGGAAGCTCTGCGTCCCTTAATCAATAGCGACGTCAAGGTTGTGGATCTCGATCTGGACGGGACGACTGAACTGGCACTCTTTAGAGAAATCCAATGGGATACGTTCAGCAGAGACGTCCAGCACTTTGACCTGCAACGGGTCGATCCAACGAAACGAATTCGCGTCGAATTGGCATTGGAGTTACGCGGAACGTCCCCCGGAGTATTGGGCGGCGGCGTGCTCGACCTGTCGACACGGACGGTGGAAGTCGAGTGTCTGGCCCACAACATCCCCGACCACATTTACGTGAAGATCAGCGAACTGCAAATTGGTGACGCGGTGCATGTCAGCGACTTGGAAGTCCCGGAAGGGGCGGCTATCTTGGATGATCCCGCCACATTGGTCGTACGGGTGAACTCCCCTGTTGAGGAAGAAGAAGTCGAAGAAACTGTGGAAGGAGCCGCCGAACCGGAGTTGGTGGGACGCCAAGCCGAGACGGAGTCCCCCGAATAGACCGCTCGTTGCGGTCGTCGAATCCTTACTGCAACGACGGGCTAGCGGCTGTCAACAATTTGAACAATGAAACTCGTGATTGGACTGGGAAACCCCGGTCGAAAGTACGCGGGCACCAGGCATAACATCGGATTCGATGTGCTGTCACTGCTTTCACAGATCCATCAGGCTTCGAAACCGAAGCTCAAGTTTGAAGCCGAACTCACGGAAATCAATATCGGAGACGAAAGGGTCCTACTTGCGGCTCCGCAAACATATATGAACGCCAGCGGCCGGACGGCCAAAGCGGTGGTCGAGTTTTACAAGTTGGAACTGGACGAGGTGCTTGTCGTCTGCGACGACATGAATCTCCCCTTGGGGCGGCTTCGACTTCGCAAATCCGGCTCCGCGGGCGGGCAAAAAGGACTTAAGAATATCTGCAATCAGCTGCACTCCGAATCGGTGCCCCGTTTGCGAATCGGAATCGGTTCGCCGCCCGAGGGGGTGGCCGGCACCGACTTTGTGCTGCGGCAGTTCGCGAAAGCGGATTTGGATTTCGTAACGTCATCAGTTGCACGTGCCGCTGATGCGGTCGAATGTTGGGCAGACCGAGGCATCGATGCCGCCATGAACACTTTTAACCCCGCAGAGTGACCAATTCGCAAATGCGTCAATGTCGTAGCCGCCAATCCCGCACGACTGTGATTCCGGCAATCAGCAAAACTCAACACGCCGCAACCGGCAAAACGAATACAGGTTTGCGTCAGACAATATTGGAGATTCCACTGTGAGTGTGAATACTTACGAAACGATGTTCCTCATCGACAGCAACAAGTACGCCAGCGATCCGGAAGGAACCATCGGCCAGGTGAACAAGATTCTGGAACGTGTCGGCGCCGAGACGCTGGCTGCTCGCCCTTGGCTGGATGGCAAGTTGGCCTATCAGATCGAGGGCCGCCGGAAAGGACTGCATTATCTGACTTACCTCAAGATGGAGGGGCAAAGTCTCAACGAACTGACCCGGCTCTGTAAGTTGAACGAGATTATTCTGCGGCATTTGACAATCAAACTCGATGGCGCGTTGATCGAGCCCATGATTGCCGTTGCCTCCGGTGAGCAGGCCACGCAGAGCGCGCCTGAGGAGCCGAAAAAGGAATCCGCCCCAAAAACCGACACCCCCAAAGAGGAACCAGTCGCCGAGTAGTCTGCGCGAGTGAAATGCGACTCCGTCGACGTATTTCACCAGCCCCACGTTGCAGCGAGTGAACTGGACCTGATTGTCGATTCAGCAGTTCGTAATCTCCTTCACTTAGCAAATCGGATTCCCAGCCATGGCAAGCTACAACCGAGTCATTTTGGTCGGAAATCTCACCCGCGATCCGGAAGTGCGGTATATCCCCTCGGGTACCGCCGTCGCGGAGATCGGGTTGGCGGTGAATCGACAGTGGTACGACAAACAGTCCAACTCCAAAAAGGAGGAAACGACGTTTGTTGACGTTACGTTGTGGGGCCGCGAAGCGGAAGTGGCCGGAGAGTATCTCTCCAAAGGCCGCCCCGTGCTGATCGAAGGCCGGTTGCAGTTGGATAGCTGGGAAGACAAGCAATCCGGCCAGAAACGGAGTAAACTGAAAGTCGTCTGCGAGCGGATGCAAATGCTCGGCTCACGAGGCGGTGGTGGTGGTGGCTACAGCGGCGGGGATGTCCATTCGGGAACCGGCGGCGGCGCGCCTGACTCGCAAGCTGCACCTCCCTCCGGCCAGGACTACGGGTCATCCGGCCCTCCGAACGACGACGTTCCATTTTAGAGATTAGAACCAGTTTCAAATCTCGGTTGCGCTTGTTCAAGACACCGTAACACAAGCGGCTGTGACACGCGTCAGAGGGTTTTGAAACCAGTTGTAGAGACAACACGAGCGCCGGGAAGACTCGGACATCAGCTCGTAACAGAGTGACCGATTTCATCGAACACAGAGGAAGCGGAGATCATGTCGAGAAGACGTCTGCACCCAAGCCGCTCGACCGGCCCCAAAGGGAGCGCGGAATTGCTACTGGCCGAGGATGTAGGTTCCCTCGGCAAGCAAGGCGATATCGTTCGTGTCAAAGCCGGCTATGCCCGTAATTATTTGATTCCGCAGGGCTTGGCCACTGTCGCCACTGACGAAAACAAGCGGATGGTCGAGCGACACCGTGAACGCCAAGCGCAGCTACAAAAGGAACGGGTCAAGTCGATTCGCAGCCTCGCGGATCAACTGCGCGAATACAGCGTGACTCTCGAAGCCAACGCCAATGCCGACGGGCATTTGTACGGCTCAATCACCGCACCGGAAATCAGCAAGTCGCTCAAAGCCGCCAACTATGACGTTGCCCCGGATCAAGTCCGTCTGGAAGGTCCGCTCAAAGAAATCGGCATGTACACCGTGAAGATTCATTTGCACGCGGACGTTGAAACCGAAGTCAAAGTCTGGGTCGTCCCGAAATCGTCCGAGTAACGGAAGTCGGCCCTTACAAAACGATTGAGAATTACGTCAAAAAAATCCCCGGATTTTCCTTGCTGAGGATCCGGGGATTTTTGCCGTCTACAGCCGTCAGACTCGCGAAAACAGCCTTAAAAACGGACGTTTCAACTGCCTTGCGATTCTTCACGTCAGGCGTCATAACAAGCGTTACGTCTTCTGAGCAGCGCAGTGATGTTTCACCTCAGCGCGATGCTCAAATCCTCTCGACGAACCGCCAAACAACCCACGGAGGGCAATTCCGATGGCGACTGTCTCTCCCCGCCTCAATGAACAGGACCGGCTTCCCCCCCAAGATTTGGAAGCGGAAAAAAGCCTGTTGGGCAGTATGCTGCTCGTCAACGACGTGATCGACGAGGTCGTGGAACTTGTGCAGCCGGATCACTTTTATCTGGACGCACACCAACAAATCTGCGCCGCGATTTATCGCATGCGCGAATCGGGGATTAACGGCATCGACGTCGTGACGGCCGCCGAGCATCTGCAGCGGAGCGGCCAACTTGAGGACGTCGGCGGGATCGCCCATCTCAGCGAAATTCTGAACACCGTCCCGCACGCCGCACACGCCAAGTACTATGCCGGCATCGTGCGCGACAAAGGCGTGCTGCGGAAGTTGATTTATGCCTGCACCGATATTCTCAGCGAAAGTTACGACGGGTCGCAGGAGACGACCGACATTCTGGCCAAAGCTGAGCAAACGATCTTCCACGTTGTCGAAGAACAGCAAAGCACCGACAATATGGTGCTCAAAGATATCCTGCTCGATACGTTCGCGCGGATCAATGACCGCTTGATGAACCAAGGGACGATCAGCGGGCTCAGCACCGGTTTCGTCGATCTCGACAACCAAACCAACGGTTTTCAGCCGTCAGAGCTGGTGATTTTGGCAGCGCGGCCCAGTATGGGCAAAACCGCGTTCGTGGTGAACGTAGCGGAGGCCGTCGCCCGCAACGCGCGAAACCGCCTTGCCGACCGGCACGCGGCCGAAGGGACGGAGGTCCCCGTGGGAGAGGTAGCGGACGGAGGCGTGCTGATCTTCAGCTTGGAACAATCAAAACTGGAACTCGCTGAACGCCTCCTCTGCATCTCCGCCCGGCTCGATGGTCATGATCTGCGCAAAGGCAACTTGGAACCCGAAGACCGCAATCGGCTGCTGCAGGCGTCCGATGAACTGAGCAAGATGCCGCTCTTCATCGATGACAAACCGGGCCGCAGCATGTCGGAAATCAGCGCCATCGCGCGCCGCCTCAAACGCAAACAGGGCATTAGCCTGATCATCATCGACTATTTGCAACTGATCGAACCGGAAGACAAGCGTGCGCCGCGGGAACAGCAGATATCACTGATCACGCGGCGGCTGAAATTCCTGGCCAAAGAGATCAACGTCCCAGTGGTGGCACTGGCCCAGTTGAACCGGGGCGTGGAATTGCGGGAAGACAAGCGGCCCCGCTTGGCCGACCTGCGGGAGAGCGGGGCGATCGAACAGGACGCGGACATCGTTATGTTCCTGCACCGCCCGGAGGCCTACAACCCCGAGGATCGCCCGGGCGAAGCGGAGGTCATCGTCGCCAAGCACCGCAGCGGACCGACCGGCATCGTCAGTTTGACCTGGCAGAAGGAATCGATGCGGTTCGTCAACTACAGCCCCGACATCGGACCGGAGATCACGAACTTCGGGGATGATGACGGCGGGTTCTGAGCGGCGGTTTAGATCCACACGTTGGATTCTCGTTGCCCTGGATGAATTCCGTTTATTGAAACGCGGATTGATTGTGTCCAATGACTCGCGCCGAGGCGCGGAGAAGTGTGGGAGACATTCACCCGCCGTGGCCGCTTTGCGGTTGCTATTCGAGGTGCATTGCGGCCGGAAGCGAACCTTGCTGGACTGCTGATGTCCCGTACAATAAACCGCACACCCGCTGTTTCTGTTCACGCATTCCCCTTGATTGTGAATGACCCCCCATGGTTAAAGTCGCCATTCTGGGCGCCACCGGTTACGCGGCGCTGGAACTGATTAAGATTCTGTTGAATCATCCCGAAGCGGAGATCACCGCACTGGCCACTCGCCAAGAGGGGAGTCCGCATGTGCAGGCGATTCATCCCAGCTTGCACGGACGGCTCGATTTGACGTGCGACAATCTAAGCGCCGAGGGAATCTGCGAGCGTGCCGACGTCGCGTTTTGTGCGCTGCCGCACAAGGCAAGCATGGATGTCATTCCGCATTTGTTGGCCGGAGGTTGTAAGGTGATCGACCTCAGCGCCGATTACCGGCTGAATGATCCGGGCGTTTACGAAGAATGGTACGGCGAGGTGCACACCGACCCCACGCGGCTGGGGAATACGGTCTACGGCCTGCCCGAAATCTGGGCAGAGCGGATTCCCGACTCGGAATTGGTGGCCAACCCCGGCTGCTACACGAGCACGTCGATTCTCGGCTTAGCGCCGCTGATCGCCGGCAAGCTGATTTCACCGACGGAGATCTTCATCGACGCCAAGAGCGGCGTCTCCGGCGCAGGCCGCTCGCCGAAACTGACGACGCTCTACCCCGAATGCAACGAAAGCGTCTCGGCATATTCCGTCGGCCGCCACCGCCATACGCCGGAGATCAACCAAGTCCTCAGCGAAGTCGGCGACTGCACAGTCGATGTCGTCTTCACCCCGCACCTGATGCCGATGGACCGCGGCATCCTCTGCACGATCTACACCAAGCTAACCCGCGAAATCGGCGAAGACGAAATGCTGGACGTGATGCGCGACTATTATCGCGACAAACCATTCGTCCGCATCGTCGAACACCTCCCGGCCACCAAAGACGTCACCGGCAGCAATTTCTGCGACATCACGATCAGAAAAGTGGGCGGCAACGCGATCGTATTTAGCTGCACAGATAACCTGATCAAAGGGGCGGCGGGGGTGGCGGTGCAGAATTTTAATTTGGTGTGTGGTTTTGGGGAGACGATGGGGTTGCTGCCGTGATTTTGTAGGGCCGGTTGTACCGGCCGGAGGTTAATCATCGATCATGCCCAACTGGCGCCGCGCTCATGTACCCGGCGGGTCGTTCTTCTTCACCGTCGTGACAGACAGCCGCGCTCCGATTTTCCGTTCTGAAGTGGCCAGAACAATTTTGGGCGGTTGCATCCGCCTCTGCCGCGAAACGTGGCCGTTTGAGATCAACGCGATTGTGTTGCTCCCTGATCATCTACACACAATTTGGTCGTTGCCTCCTGGAGACGATGGGTATTCGAAGCGATGGGCTTGGATTAAAAAGGAATTTACCAAACAGTGGATCGCAATCGACGGCGAGGAAAATCAGGTTTCGATCGGAAAACGCCGTGATGGACGTCGCGGTGTCTGGCAAACGAAATTCTGGGAGCACACCTTGGAATCCGAAGTCGATTTCGAGCAGCATTTCGACTATGTGCATTTTAATCCTGTGAAGCACGGACTTGTGTCTCGTCCACAAGATTGGGCTTGGTCCAGCTTCCATCGTTGGGTGAGATTGGGAGTCTATCCACCGAATTGGGCCGGAGGGCAAAGTGCCTTCAACGGTTTTCGGGAGATCGAACAGACTGTCGGTGAATAATTTCGTAGGGCCGGTTGTACCGGCCGCAGTTTGTCATTGATCGTGCTTAATTACCAAATTGTCAATTATTAAGAATTCGCACGCCGCAATCGTCCGGCACAGCCGGACCTACACAACGTCACATCATGACCTCGAAACGTCATATCCTGTTCGTCTGCGAAGGCAATCAGCAGCGAAGTCCGACGGCTGAAAGGATGTATCAGCAGGTAGCGGACGTTGAAGTCCGTTCCGCGGGATTCAGCCCGTCTGCCCGATCTCAAGTCGAAGAGACCGTATTGCAGTGGGCCGATACGATTTTCGTGATGGACCGCAGAGTCCAGTGGCACCTCATGCTTCGATTCTGCGATGAGTTGCAGCACAAAAAAGTAATCTGCCTCGATATCGAGGATGAGTACGACTTCATGGCGGCGGAGCTTGTCGCGATCCTCCAGAGAAAGCTCACGCCTCACATCGGCACGCCAGTCCTGTAGGGCCGGTTGTACCGGCCGCTGCTTGTGAATAGCTGATCTCCATTCCACGGTTTACGATCAACTACAATTCACACCCTGCAATCGTCCGGCACAGCCGGACCTACGGGTCATCGATTCATCGCGGGCGCCGCGATACCGCCAATGAAACCCGATACGGCCCACCGGTGCTGGCGGACCCGGCTGAGTAATACATCCACAAGTCGCCTTCCCGTTTAACGACGTAGCAGGCGAAGCAGGCGTATTCGTCGAGGCTGTTCGGCGGGCCGTTGGTGAGCGTCGGGACGGAGTCCTTTTGCCAGGTGTCGCCGTCGGAACTGACCGCGTGGATGATGCCGTTGTGGTTGGGGCCGGTCTTGCGGTCGTCGACCGTCCATGCGCTGTACCACATGTGAAATCTGCCCTCATCGAGCATCACAAAGACGTTGTAGACGTACCCTTCGCGGAAATCTCCGACGACGCCGGGATTGAGCACCGCGTTGCCTTGGTTGCTTCGCGTCCAATGAATGCCGTCGCGGCTGGTTGCGTGCCCCACGCGAAACGATTTTTGCGGGCCGACACCGTTGTACCACATGTGCAGCAGGCCGGTGGGATCGCGCAAGACCGCCGGATGCAGCACGACTTGATCGTCGAACCGGCCGGCCTTGCCGGGGCCCAAGACCGGGCGGACATTGTTCTGTCGCGTCCAGCGAACGCCGTCCGTGCTGGCGGCGTACCCGATTGTGTAACGGCTGCGGTCGTCGCCGGCGGTGTACCACATGTGAAACTTGCCGTCGAAGTAGAGCACGGACGGATGGTCGACCTTCGTTGAATCAAACGCTCCGGTTGCACCATGCTCGAAGACCGGGTTGCCGCCGTGCTGTTTGGTCCACTGCAGGCCGTCTGGGCTGGTCGCCAGGCCGATTGAACCGGTGAAGCGGTCGTCGGTGCGGCCGTTGTACCACATCCACCACTCGTCACCGACTTTTAGCACGCTGGGGTACTTGGCCTGCGTCGAGTCAAACTTCCCCTTTTCGCCCACATCGAGCAGAATGCGGTTCGACTTTTCGAACGTGCGAAACGGCTGCGGCGTGTCTTGGGCCAAGACGGCGCGAGGATCGGCGGTACTCGCCAGCACAGCGAGTAGCACAATTAAGCGAACCGCTTGTGAACAAAGGGACTTCGAGCACATCTCTCCGGGCCGATTTCGTTGCAATGCGGATAATGGTCGGTATTCTCTGACCGCCGTCTGCCCTCAGCAATCGCTCTTGTTTACAGGATGCTCAGCGCGAATAATAGCCAACGTCGGACTGTGCAGGCCTTTTGATATCGTCAATCCCGCAAAAACGGCGGCATTCATAGACAGATTTCCGCAATCGCAGCATCTTGTCTGTTAAAATAGCAGTTGCACATCACGTGGCAACACGATCTTCTCTGGGCGATCGAGGGAAGCGGCGATGAGAGACTTTTCGCGGCGAGAATTACTGCAATTAATGGCCGGCGGGCTGGCAGGGTGTTCGTTGTCGCGGTGGCTGCCGCTCTTGGCAGCGGAAACCGCTGAGGCGAAGCAACCAATGCGTTCGTGCATTCTGCTCTGGATGCCGGGCGGTCCCAGCCAGATGGACACGTTCGATCTCAAGCCGGGCCACAAAAACGGCGGCTCATTCAAAGAGATTGACACCACCGTGCCGGGGATTCGCATCAGCGAGCACCTGCCGGAACTTGCTCAACAGATGGACAAGCTCGCGCTAATCCGTTCCATGAGCACCAAGGAGGGGGACCATTCGCGGGCGACCTATCAGATGCGGACCGGGCATCTCCCGCAAGGTCCGATCCATTACCCCACCATCGGTTCGCTCCTCTCCAAGGAATTGGCGCGGCCCGATGCGGAGTTACCTAATTTCATCAGCATCGCCCCGCTGCGGGCGCTGAGTCCGGCGGCGTTCGGACCGGGATTTCTCGGCCCGCAATATTCGCCGCTCGTCGTCGGCGCGGCGCAACCGGGAGGGCAACCGATGGAGGAGGGCAACTATTCTCTGTCGGTCGAAAACCTGGAATTGCCGACGAACGTCGACGTCGCTCAGGCAGACGCACGGCTGAAACTGCTGGAGGACGTGGAAAGCCGGTTTCGAGCGCAGCGCGATGGTTTGGCGGTCGACAGCCACAAATCGGCCTACCAGCGCGCCGTGCGGATGATGCGGTCGGGCGGGGCGTCGGTATTCGATCTCGGCAGCGAGCCGGATGAACTCCGCGACAGCTACGGCCGCAACCAATTCGGACAAGGATGCTTGTTAGCCCGGCGGCTCGTCGAGCGGAGCGTCCCGTTTGTCGAAGTCTCACTAAGCAGCGCCGGTGAAGGCGTCTTGGGTTGGGACACGCATCAAAACAACTTCGAGTCGGTGCAATCGCTAAGTGAAGTGCTCGATCCCGCCTGGGCGACGTTGATGACAGATCTCAAACAGCGGGGTTTGTTGGAGACGACATTGATCGTCTGGATGGGGGAATTCGGGCGGACGCCGCTGATCAACGCCAATACCGGGCGCGACCATTTTCCGGCCGCATGGTCGGCGGTGTTGGCGGGCGGCGGAATCAAGGGGGGCCAAGCCTACGGCAAGACCGAAGCTGACGGCATGAAGGTCGCCGATTCCCCGGTGGGGACGGGCGATTTTCTGGCGACGATTTGCGCCGCTCTCGGCATTGATGCGAGCGGACAAAACATGTCCAACGTTGGAAGGCCGATCCGGATCGTCGATCCGGAGGCGGAACCGATTAAAGAGGTCCTGGCATGAAATGGCTGCCGGCAATCCTGTTGGCAATTGTTGTGCCGGGCACGGGAGTGCTTTCGGCGGCGGACGCTTCAAATGCGGAATCCAGTGACACTCAGGATTTGATCTTTCTCGCGCCGAAACATCCGCTGTTCATCCGCCTGCATATCACCATCAATGGTCGCGGCTTTCGCGAACTGCCGGACGTACTGTCGGAGAGCCTGTTTGCGGCGCTCGATGCCGACACGGATGGCAAACTTGATGAGAAGGAGGCTGAACGAATTCCACCCCGCGCTCGTTTTCGCGACGCCCTGCAGTCGACGCCGATCAAGTTTGAGGAAATCGATCGCAATGCGAACGAGCAGATCGAGCCGGCCGAATTACGAGCGTTTGTGCGCGAGAGCGTCGGCAACCCGCTGTCGCTGCAGCGCGGTGCCGACCGGCGGCGGTTAGACGTCGGCCTGTTTGGCCGATTTGACAACAACGACGACGGTATGGTGACGCACGAGGAGATCCTCGCCACGCGGCGGCGTCTCGCACAACGGGACATCGACGACGATGAAACACTCAGTGCGATGGAGTTTACCCCGCTGATGCCGCAAGCTGGTACCGACACGGCGGCTGGAGGTTCGTTGTTGATCGCGCTCGACAACAGCCGCTGGCAGAGCGACGTCGCCTTCAAATTGATGCGCTACTACGATTCGGATCAAGCGGGCAATGGAATGAAGCGGCGATTGCAGCGGCGGGAGTTGGGAATTTCTCAGCAGGCGTTCGATCGGCTTGATAAGAATGGGAACGGTGAACTCGGACTGGCGGAATTGACCCCATTTGTGCAGGAACCGATTCCACACCTGGAACTGTTGATCGAATTGCAGACGAAGGGCCGGCCGCGTTTGAAAATCACGCCGCTGAAGAACGACTCGGACGTGACAATCATGCCGGAGCGGCGTGGACGGTTGCGGCTGATGATTTCCGGGATCGAAATTCTCCTCGATACCGAACGGGCCAGAGTCCGCGCTTTCGACGACCGCCAGATGTTCAAACTAAGATTTCTGCAATCCGACGCCGATAAGAATGGCTATCTGGACGAGAATGAATTCGGCGGCCTGCAGTTGCCGCGTGCGCAATTCAAAGCCGTTGATCGGAATCAGGATGGAATGGTTCAGCGGGCGGAAGTGACGGCGTACGTGAATCAGCAATCGTCGCTGACGCGGCATCAAGCAAAACTGACCGTCGCCAAGGATGGCAAGAGCCTGTTTGAGACGCTCGATAAGAACATCGACCGCCGGTTGAGCCCGCGCGAATTTCAGACGGCGATGGTGCAGCTCCGGGAATGGGATGCCAACGGCGACGGACGTCTGGCATTGACCGAAGTTCCCAACAAATACAAGCTGACGTTCGGAGTCGGAGAATCGCTGCTGTTTTCCGGACCGGAAATGGCCGCAAATCAAGTCAATATGCAGGCCCGCCGCCCGGCGGAGGATCAGTCCGCCCCAGTTTGGTTTCAAAAGATGGATCGTAACAGAGACGGCGATATTTCCCGGCGCGAGTTCTTGGGGCCGCGCGCCACGTTTGAGAAAATCGACCGGGACGGCGACGGATTGATCGACGTTGAAGAGGCGGCGCAGGTTGATCAAAACGCCGGCGGGAGTCAGAATAGTAGACAAACGCCGGCTGGCGAGACATCGACATCAGAGAGCGTGGACGCATCCACGTCCCCGTGATTTCGCAGGCTGCAAACAATGGCTGGAGTGTGCTCATGACGGAAACGGCTCAAATGCTCAAGCAAGTAGGGCTGCGTCAACGGCTGGCGCTGTTTGGACGCCGCTGCTACGTTTCGTTTTATGTGTTAGCGGGTCTCTACGCGGCAGTGCTGTTGACCTTTCGGCTCACTGGAAAGTTTCCCAGCCGAATTGATCCCTACACGCTCTTGGCAATCCCCGCCGGCGCTTTGGTCTTGGGATTTCTGCTCTATCGGCGGCCGACTGATCCGGAATTGGCCCGTCTGGTGGATCAGCGCAGCGGAACGAAGGACCTGTACCTAACGGCGACGTTGCTGGAGAAGTCCCCCGGCGAGTACAAGCCGCTCGTGGCGCGCGACGCGGAGCAGCATGCATCAGAAATCAAGCCCGATTCTGTCGTGCCGTTCACCTGGCAGCGGCGGCTGCTGAATTCCGCGGTGACTTTGGGGGTGCTGTTGGCCGCGACGTTGTGGTTCCCACAATTCGATCCATTCGGGGATGTGCAGGCCGCGCAAGCTGAGGAGAATCGCAAGAAAGATTTGCAGGAGAGCCGCAAGGCAACCAAACTGCGGACGGCACAACTGAAGAAAAAAGGCGACGGCCTCAGCGAAGAGTCCAAGCAGGTCGAAAAAGCGATTGAGGACCTCAAGAAGGCCTTTCAAACCGCGAAACGCGAGGACCGCAAAGGCAACGCGCAGAAGCTGGCCGAGCATCAGAAAAAGCTGGGCGAGAAGTGGCGCAAACTCAATAACAAGAAGCTCAAAGATCTATTCAGCAAGTCCGAAGACTCCAACCAGAACTTCGGGGGCATCAAGAAGGCCAAACTTGTCAAATGGACCCGCGAGTTGCAGGACGGTTCGACGGAGAGCCTGCAAAAAGAGATCGACCTGATCAAGGCCGAACTCCAGAAACTGGCCAAGACCAAGGACCCGGTGAAGAAAGCGGAAATGCGGGAGAAGATCAAACAGCGTCTGCGCGATATGGAAGAGTTGGCGTCGAGCAAGTTGGATTCCAAACCGCTGGCAGCCGCTGTGAAACGGGCAATGAAACAGCTTGAAGCGTCCAAGCGCGAAGGTTTGTCAACCGAAGCCTTAGAGGCGCTCTCGGAATCGATGGATCTCACGAAAATGGAACTTCGGGAAATCGCCCAGTCTGCGAAAGACCTGGAGAATTTGGAGCAGGCACTGGAGGCAATTCAGCAGGCCAAGCAGGTCAACGGCAAAGGCGAACTCGACGGCGAAGGGATGGAGGAATTCCAGTCACTCGAAGATTACGAAGAGTATTACGAGCAGTTATTGGCGCAGAGAGACGGCAACGGAACGGGCGGTGATCAAAATGGCCGCGGTGGAACCGTTGAAGAAAACGACGACGAGGATTCAACGTTCGTCAACGAGAAATCGCCGGCAAAGATCCGACCCGGAAAAGTGCTGCTGACCCTCAAAGACAAGGGCTTAAGCGACCGCGGCGACGCCAAGCAGGAATATCGCGAGTCAATCCAAAAGGTCAAACAGGGAGTCGCGGAAGCAATCGTCAAAGAGCAGATTCCGCCCGGCTACTTGGACGGGATCAAGAGCTACTTCGATTCACTCGACGACGGTGACAAGGATCAGTCGAACAAGTAAAGGATACGATCGATGCCGCGAGAGTGTGCACGAAGCGCCCGGAGTCAAGACCACCGCCTGAAACCGCCGCGATCGCGCTCTGCACTGCGGCGGTTGCCGGCTCTCCTTGCTCTGTTGTGTATCGGCCTGCTCGGTGGATGCACAAATGACAACCGCCCCGGACCGTTGGTCGTCTACTGTGCTCACGATTCGTTGTATGCCGACGAAATCCTGCAAAAGTTTACCGAGCAGACCGGCATCCAAGTCTCGCCGCGGTATGACACTGAGGCGACAAAATCGCTGGGACTGGTCCAGCAACTCGTCCGCGAGAAGGACAATCCTCGCTGTGACGTGTTTTGGAACAACGAACTGCTCGGCACGCTGCATTTGAAACACCAGGGAGTGCTCCAATCGTATCGCGGATCGGGCTTCGACCGCATTCCCGAAATCTACCGAGATGCGGAAGCGTATTGGGCCGGTTTCGCCGCTCGGTTTCGCGTCTACATTGTCAACACCAACGAAATGCAGGCGACCGCCGACGCGATCGACGAGGCGTGGAAAGGAGACCTCTCGGAGACGGCGATCGCCAAACCGCTGTACGGGACGACTCTCACGCAATACTGCGTCTATTGGCACCTCTGGGGCACGGACAAACTCAAATCGTGGAACGCCGATTTGCTCAAGCGAGGCATCCGCGTCGTCACCGGCAATGCCACCGTCAAAAACTTGGTCGCTCAAGGTGTCTGCCATTGGGGTTTGACCGACACCGATGATTTCTTTCTAGCGGTCGATGACGGCAGTCCTGTGGCGATGGTGCCGGTCACGCTGGAAAACCAACAGACAATTTGCATCCCCAATACGGTCGCGATCATTGAAGGCACACAGCATCGAGATGAAGCGCGCAAGCTGGTCGATTTTCTGCTCTCGGCGGAAACCGAATTGGCCCTGGCGAATTCGAAATCGCGGCAAGTGCCCCTGGGGCCGGTCGATGAGCAGAGACTTCCCGACGACGTCACGCAGCTTTTGCCTTGGGTTGAGCGGGGTTACGACCTGCGGGTTCTTAACGATGCGCGAAATCAGTGCCTCGCTTGGCTTCAAGGGGAGTATGGGCAGTGAGTCTGGCGGAGGCATGCGGCTGGACTCTTCTGCGGAGTGCGCTGATTGCCGTTTGTGCCGTTCCGGTCTGCTTCGCGCTGAGCCGTCTGCTCTCGGCGGCGCGCGGCCGCATGCAAACCTTGTTGTGGGCCGTGCTATTGACCCTCTTTTTCACTCCCGACTTAGTGATCGGCTATGCCTACTACAACTTTTCGTTGTCGCTGATCCATCACCCGCGATGGAACGAACTGTTCTATGCGCTGCTCCTCTTTTTTAAGGTGCTGCCGGCCGGAACGGCAATCGTTTATTTTGCGCCGCCCCCGCCGATTTCTCCTCAGGCGCTTTTCTGCCGGCGGCTGGCGATTCCGGCAAGTCAATCCGCCTTGAGCCGACTCGCAACGCTGCTCGAATATTCGTTGCGCGGTTCCTGGCGGGCGGTGTTGCCGGCAGGGCTGTTGATGTTTTTGTTGGCGTTTCAAGAGATCGACTTAGTGTCATTGCTCAACGCGACATCCTGGACGGTGTGGCTGTTCGACCAGCAGGCACAAGGGTTGCCGCTTAGTCAGACATTGCAGAACGCGCTGCTTCCCACGCTCTGCCAAGTCGCCGTGATCGCGATGGTGCTGCCGATACTGCTCAAGAGTCGCGCCGCAGGTGGGATTCAACGGACGGCCGCGGGAACCGCGCGGGGATGGATTTTCGGTTTGCTCTGCGGACTTCTGTTGATCGGAACTTTGCTGGTCTGCATTGTGCCGTTTCAAATTGTCTTCAAAGGAACGGTCGAGGGCTGGGCGGTCCTCGTGAGAAATCCCCGTCTGTTTCGTGAGATCACAGCCGGAATCGCGATGGCTCTGGCCGCGTCAATTGCCACATATGCCGTGTCGGGATGGCTGGTTCGCGCGCCTCAGCGAACTCAGTTCGGGTGGTGCCGCACCACCACGGCGGTGGTGCTGTCGCTGCCGGGATTCTGCGGCGCGCTCACGATCGGGCTGACGGTGCTCTCCCTGTTTCAATCCCGGTTCCTCAACCGTTGGTATGACACACCCTTGCCGTGGTTCGCCGCGTTGGTGCTGTTTTTACTGCCGCGCGCGATCTTATTGCGGTTATTGGAAGCGGCGGCGCGACGGCGTGAGTCTCTGTTTCTCGCCGAGACGTTGTCGCGCAGCAGTCCCTCGCGAGCCGGACGCGCTGCAGCGGGACGACTGCTCTGGCAGCTCAAATATCGCGGCCGCTTCTGGTCGATCGTTTTCCTCAGCTGGTGGGCCTATCTTGATCCGACGTTGCCGTCGCTGCTGCGTCCCTCCGGATTGGACCCGGCGCCGATGCGGCTATACAATTTCATGCACTACGGTCAAGCGGGTGGGTTGTCGGCGATGCTGGTGGTCACACTGCTGGCCCCGATTGCCTTAATTGTCGCTCTATCGTTGCTGTTGCCCCCGTTGTCGGCAAGTCTGCGACTTCCGTGGATGTCGCGTTCGCCTTAACAATCTTCGAAGCGACTGCCAACCAAGTAGTAGGCGGCGCGGGATTGCAAATCTGAATGAGAGCTCCCTGCCGGTAAATCGAGACATGAGCGCTCTGTTGTGGAAACTCGACGACGTAACATTACACGGCAAGGGAACTCCCCGATTGTCGGATGTGTCGTGCGAAATCCATTCCGGTGTCACGGCGGTCGTTGGTTATTCCGGCGCGGGGAAAACGTCGCTATTAAATCTGCTCGTGGGATTTGAACGGCCGCATCAAGGCGCGGTTCAGCCATGCTGGTCTGCCGCAGATCGTCTGCCGGTCTACTGGGTTCCGCAACAGGACGGCCTATGGCCCCACTTGACGGTCGCGGAGCACTTGCAGGTTCTGTTGGCCGCCGAGCCGGCCGCCGCGCAGCGATCGGAAAATCTGTTAGGGGCCTTCGATTTGCTAGACAAATCGGGCACGGTTCCGGATCTGCTATCTCAAGGAGAGCGAGCGCGGCTGTCGGTCGCGCGGGCACTGGCTGGTTCGGCCGGTGTGCTGGTCATGGACGAACCCTTGGTGCACGTCGATCCCGCCCGTTCGGGACGGTATTGGCGGGCCATTCGAGACCATCTCAACGATTCGGGCACTTCATTGGTGGTTGCAACTCATTCACCGGAAACCGTTCTTCGCCAAGCGGATCGGGCTCTCTGCCTAAAACAGGGCCGGCTGCTGGCCCACGGGTCGGTGCACGAGCTGTATTACCAGCCCAAGACGGCGGAATTGGCGGAGTTTCTGGGAGCGGCCAACTGGCTGCCGACGAACGAGGCCCAGCAATGGTCCCTCGATAAACCTGACGAAACCGCGTGTGTGCGGCCGGAGCAGATTCAAATCGAACCCGCCGACACCAGCCCCTTTGTCGTGCAATCGGCAAAATTCGCGGGCAGCATCGAAGAAGTCGAAGTACTGAACGAAGACAAACAGCAGATGCGGACCTTTTACCATCGTCCGGCGGCCGGACGCCTCGTGCCGGGAACGCGAGTCATGCTGCGAATTTGCCTGCTCATTTTGGCTTGTTTTTTGTCGCTCGGCTGCGACGAAACAACAGAGCCGCAACTGGCCGTCAGTGAGGTCAATAGCTGGATCACCCCGCCCATGGGTGCGCTAATCCCCCGACCCCGCGGTCTGGCGATCGGCGACAACGACGAAGTCCTCTGTCTCGACAACGGAGGCCGTTTGCTGGTTCTGGATGAAACCGGCAACTTGCTGCGGCAGTGGGAGATGCCCGACCATGAAGTCGGCAAACCGGAAGGGGTCTGTTTGCTCAAAGATGGCCGCATCGCCGTTGCGGACACGCATTACCATCGCGTCGTCTTTTTCGATGAAATCGGCAACGTGTTGGAATACCTCGGAGGCGAAGGGCGCGCCGACGGCGAATTCCTATTTCCCGTCGCGATTTGCCAGGATGACGCCGAACATCTCTACGTCTGCGAATACGGCGGCGATCATCGCGTCCAGAAGTTTACCAGTAGCGGAGAACACCTATTGACCTTCGGCACCTTCGGGACCGTCGTAGGGCAGTTTCAGCGACCGAGCGGAATCGTTTGGCATGACGGCCGGTTGTACATAGCCGATGCGATCAACAGTCGCGTGCAGGTTTTCACCGATAACGGCAAGTTCGTGGAAGTTCTCGGCGACCAAACCGGCGGGCTGAGCTTGGAGTATCCCTACGACATCGCCCTCGACCGTGAATCGGGCGCGCTGTTTATCGTTGAATACGGGGCAGGGCGGGTCACAAAAACCGACCTGTCCGGAAAACTGCTGGGACGCTATGGCCGGACCAGTCGCGGCGACGACGGCTTCTGCAAGCCGTGGGGCTTGGCGATCGACTCGCAACAGCGTCTGCGGATTGCCGACACCGAAAACCATCGCATCGTGGAGTTGAAGCTGTGAGAGTCAAACAACTCTTCCAGAGTTTCTTCCCCAAGCCGCCCAGGCCGCTGACCTGGCGGGATGCGTTGCCGTTGCTTCTGTTTTTGGCGGTGTATGCCGCGCTCTGCTTCGTTTTGGAATGGCAGCGGGTGCTGCTCTACGCCAATCCGGCGGCGTTTGTGTTGATGATTGTGACGGTCTGGATTTGGTGGATGCACGTCTGCGGATTCAGCGGCCTCAGCAGGCGGCGGCAAATCTTCGCCTTCGTGACCCGTATGTGTTTGGCGGGACTACTGGTGATGGTGTTGGCCGAACCGCGCGCCGTGCGGCGACAGGATGCTTTATCGGTCGTCTATGTCGTCGACATCTCCGACTCGATCGGCGAATCCACCACCAATCAGGCGTTTCAATTCATCGCCGAAACCGCCAGCCAAAAGCCGCAAAAGGACAAGGTCGGATTGATCGTCTTTGGCCGCCACGCGGCGGTGGAATTGCCGCCGCGGGTGACGTTGCCCATGGAAAACGAAATCACCGTCAACTCGGTGATCGAGCGCGACGCGACCAACCTGGAGGAAGCACTCTCACTCGCCGCGGCGATGATTCCCGAGGACCATCAGGGCCGAATCGTGCTGATGAGCGACGGCACCGAGACCGAGGGCAATCTATCGGACGTGGTGGACCAATTGACGGCGCGGGAAATCTCGATCGACGTGATGCCGATCGAATACGACCATCAGAATGAAGTTTGGCTGGAGCGGTTGGAACTGCCGGAAAACGTCAACGTCGGCGAAAGCTATCAAGCGACCGTGATCCTCTCATCGCTTAAAGCAGGGTCGGGGCGGTTGTCGCTGATGGAAAACGGCGACGTGATTTTCGAGGACGAGGTCGAATTCCAGGCGGGCAAAAACCGCTATGTGATTCCGATTTATCTCCGCAAAGCGGGCTACTACGAATATACCGCCCGCATCGACACACCGACGGAACAAGACAATCTGCCGGACAACAACGTCGCGCTGAATTACGTGTACCTGGCCGGCGAGGGCAAGATTCTACTCGTCACCGATCCTCAGGGCGATCCCCGCGACCATGAGACGCTGGCACAGGCCGTACAAGAGTCGGAACGCGTGTTGGAAGTCGTCACGGCCTACGATGTGCCGCGTGACGCGATGTCACTGATGCCCTACGACTGCGTGATCTTCAACAACGTGGCCGCCGACTCGTTCGACGTATTGCAAATGAGCGCAGTGAAAGATGCCGCGCGGAACTTCGGCATCGGTTTCCTGATGGTCGGCGGCCCCAACAGCTACGGTCCCGGCGGATATCACCGCTCGCCGATTGAGGACGCGCTGCCCGTGACGATGGATATCACCAAAAAGAAAGTCCTGCCCAAAGGGGCGCTGGCGATCATTCTGCACACCTGTGAATTCGCCGACGGCAACACCTGGGGCAAACGGATCACCAAGCAGGCGATTAAGGTGCTCGGGGCGCAGGACGAAGCGGGCGTGCTCGCCTATACGCAAAACGGCGAGGAATGGGTGTTCGAACTGTCGCCCGTGTCGGAATACGAAATGATGATCCGCAAAATCAACGGCGCCCAAATCGGCGACATGCCCAGTTTCGTGCCCACCATGGAATTGGGACTGCAAGGTCTCAAGGCGAGCGACGCAGCCGCCAAGCATATGATCATCATCTCCGACGGCGACCCGACCGAACCGCCTCCCGGCTTGATTCAAGACTACATTCAGGCCGGAATCAGTGTCTCGATGGTGGCCATTTTCCCCCATGGCGGACAAGACATTTCCAAAATGCGCGCCGTGGCCGGCGCGACCGGCGGACGGTATTACTTTCCCGCCAGCCCCAACGAACTGCCGTCGATCTTTATTAAGGAATCCAAAACGCTCAAGCGGAGCATGATCCAGAACAAGACGATCACTCCCGAAGTGGAACTCGACGTCGACGGCATTCTCAAAGGCATCGACGCGATGCCCGAACTGAAGGGGTATGTGCTAACGACCGCCAAGAACGATCACAGCGTGCGGACGATTCTCAAAGCGCCCAATGAGGAGGATGAGCTCGAGCCGATCTTGTCGCTGTGGCGATTCGGTTTGGGCACCACGGCGGCGTTTACGTCGGATCTGTCTCCCAACTGGGCGGCGGAATGGATGGACTGGGACAAGTACCGCACATTTGTGGAGCAGTTGCTCACACGGATTTCGCGGGTCGAAAAGACAGGCAACTTGCGATTGCGAAGCTATTCCGCCGGCAGTCACGGTGTGTTGCAGGTGGAGGACTTTCATAAGGATGAAACCTTCCTTGAGGTCCATGCCGTCATTTCCGGTCCCAGCGGACTGCAAGAGACGTTGCCGCTGCGTCAAGTTGGACCGCGACGGTACCAGGCCACGGTGCCGCTGAGGGCCAAAGGACGGTATCAGGTGCGCGCGGTGGGCCTCGGCGAAGGCCGCAAGGACGAAGTCCATGGCGGTTTCCTGGTGCCCTATTCGCCCGAGTATCTGCGTTTCCGCTCGAATCCGAACGTACTCAGCGAACTCAGCCAACGAACGCAGGGAAAAGACTTGGCTGATGAAGAGGATGCCGTCGAATCGATCTACAAAACGCGACGCTCGCCGAGGATGAGTTCGCTCCCCATTTTTGACTGGTTTCTGATCGCACTGGCCTGCTTGGTGGTTTTGGATGTCGCCGTGCGGCGCGTCCAGATCGACAAGACCGTGATTAAGAGCTTGTTGGGACTCGAGAAAACCGCCGCGGCGTCGGGTCAACTGATGGGCGCACTGTTGGAGCGCAAACGGTCGGTCGGTTCCTCGCTCGACGCACAGCGTGAATCAGCCCGCACAGTATCTCCCAAGTCCCTGGCACAGCGTACGACGACAACGGCCGCGCGCCAGCCGGCGAAGCCTCAAGAGACGGCAGCCAAGCCGCTGGAACCGGAAAAACCTCAAGATCAAATGACCACCACCGAACGCCTGTTAGCCATGAAGCGAAAACGTTCCGACGACGACGAGGAATAACTGATCAAGTCAAGCTGACAAAAAGAACTGCAACATTCAAAACCGCTGAACAGTTTCAACTACACATTTCAGTAACGGAAATTCCGCTATGAGCCAAGACATCAGCACCGACGCCTCCGACCTGCTGCAAGAAGAAGCGGACCACTTCAAAGCCGACTATGCCGCCGCACAGCAGGAAGTTGGAAAAATGATCGTCGG
Organism: Planctomycetales bacterium; assembly: GCA_028285345.1. Taxonomy (GTDB): domain Bacteria; phylum Planctomycetota; class Planctomycetia; order Planctomycetales; family Planctomycetaceae; genus Symmachiella. The sequence continues at coordinate 54,293 of JANQPT010000049.1, read as the reverse complement.
CCAGGAACGGGTCGTCGAGGCAACGCTAACGGCGCTCTTTTCCGGCGGCAACGTGCTGTTGGAAGGCGTGCCCGGGCTCGGCAAAACGGAACTCGTGAAGGCGATGTCCCGCGTGCTCGACCTTGAGTTTCGCCGCATCCAGTTTACGCCGGATCTGATGCCGGCCGACATTATCGGTACCAACATGATGAGCAGTGACGAAACCGGCAAATACCGTTTCGAGTTCCGCCCCGGCCCCATTTTCACGCAACTACTTCTTGCGGACGAAATCAATCGTGCTTCCCCCAAAACCCAATCGGCGCTGCTGGAGACCATGCAGGAAGGTTCCGTGACCACCAGCGGCAAGGTTCACCATCTGGAACAGCCGTTTTTCGTGATGGCGACGCAAAACCCAATCGAACAGGAAGGCACCTATCCGCTGCCGGAGGCGCAGTTGGACCGGTTTATGTTCAAGGTTGAGGTCCCATTTCCCACGCGAAGTGAAATCAATGAAGTTGTCAGCCGTACGATCCTCAAGGAGCCGGTCGATTTGCAGAAGCTGCTGGACTCGGCCGGCATCATGAAGCTGCGGACCGTACTGGACAAAGTCGTGGTGGCCGATCCCATGCGGGATTACGCCGTGCGGCTGATCCTGGCAACGCATGCGGACACGGAATTTGCCTCTGAAGAAGTGAAGCAATTCGTGAGGTGGGGCGCCAGCCCGCGTGCGGCGCAGAGTCTGATTCGCGCTGCCCGCGTCCGAGCCCTCAGCCAGGGACGTGCACATGTCGCCTTTGAGGACATTCGTTACTTTGCAATCGAGGTATTACAACACCGCGTGTTGCTGAACTACGACGGCCAGGCGGAAAACCTAATCATCGCGGACCTGATCGGTGATTCGATTAGCCAAGTTGCAGAAGAAGTTTAACACCGAGTTGCATTTACACGGTAGGGTCCGCTGAGGGGACCAACAGTTTTGTAGGGTGCGTCGAGACGCACCGCTTCTAACATTCTTACATTGCAGAAAGCAAGGTGCGTCGCGACGCACACGACTTGTGATGGAAACGGTTGAGAAAAAACAGAAGACGCAACTGACCACGTTGTTGGCAAACGACGTGCTGGCACGGGTCGAGCGTCTGCGGTTAAATCCGACGCGGCGGTTGACCAATCGCAGCCGTGGCGAACATCTCTCGGGCAAGGGCGGAGCGAGTACGGAATTCGTCGATTATCGAGACTACTCGCCGGGCGACGACGTGCGATATGTCGACTGGAATATCTTTTCCCGGCTGAACCGGCCGTACATGAAACAATATCGCCACGAAGAGGAGATGCACGTCGTACTGCTCGTCGACGCGTCGTCGTCGATGGTTTATGACGGCAAACTGAAGCGGGCCCAACAATTGGCGGCGGCGCTGGGCGTCATGGGCATGATGAACCTCGAACGCGTCAGCGCCTATGCGTGCCATAACAAGTCGGGCGAGCTGCAATCTGTCTCGGGCATCACCGGGCGGGTGAGCATTCGGCGGCTGTTTGAGTTTCTGGAGGGAATCGAAACGGGCGGCGATTTTCCGATCGATGAAGCGGTCGAAGCGGTCTTGCGCCGGCATACCGGGCGGGGGATCGCGGTCGTACTGTCCGACTTTTTTACGTTCGGCGGCATGGAGCGCCCGCTCAACATGCTCTATAGCGCCGGACTGGAAGTCTTCGGCATTCAGGTCCTCGCGCCGGCTGAAATTGAACCGGAGGTCGCCGGTGATCTGAGGTTCGTCGATTGCGAAAACGGTATGACGCTCGACATCTCCTCGGCGGGTGAACTGCTGGGCATCTATCAAGAACAGCGTCTCGCGCTGCAGAACCAATTGGAGACGCTCTGCCGCAGTCGCAGCGGGCGGTTCGTTTCCATCAGTTCGCACGATCCACTCCCTTGGGTCCTGTTTGACCTGCTTCGCAGGCGGGGGTGGATCCGATGAGCTTGCCGGGATTTTACGCGCTGGGAGGCGCTTGGCTGTTCTTGCTGCTGATACCGCTGGTGATCTTCTATTTCCTCAAGCTCCGCCGGCCCCGCCAGGAAGTGACCTCGCTGGTGCTGTGGCAGCAGGTGATCAACGACCAGCGGGTGAACTCTCCCTTTCAAAAATTCAAGCGCAATTTTTTGCTGTTGCTGCAATTGCTGCTGCTGACCAGTCTGATTTTGGCGGCCATGCAGCCGTTCTTGTCCACCGGTGCGGACCGGGCGCGATACGTGCCGGTGCTGATCGACTGCTCGGCAAGTATGGGCGCCCGCGACAATCCGGGCGGACCGACGCGATTGGAGGCCGTCAAGCAGCAGGTCGGACAAATGATCGATGACTTGCTGCCCGATCAGCGGCTGGCACTGATCTCGTTTCATTCTACCGCCCGACGCGTGACCGACTTTACGAACAACAAACGTGTCCTCCGCGACGGGCTCCGCGACATCACCGTCGCCGATGTGCCCAGCAAGCTGGAAGAGGCGCTGCGGATGACGCAGGCAATGGCGCGAACCGTCGACATCGACGACGTGCTGCTGCTAACTGACGGCAATCTCCCCGCCGATTCCAATTTCGAGCTCCCGTTTCAATTGACCTATCAGCAAGTCGCACCCGGCGGAAAAAATATCGGAATCACGTCGCTCAACGCCCGCCGCTCCGGGTCCAAACAGTGGGAGATCTTCATTCGACTTGAGGGTTCCCAAACCGAACAGACGGCAGCCACGGTGGAGTGGTCACAGGACGGGAAACTGATCGGACGCGAGGAGGTGATTCTTGAGCAGGGGCAGTCGGACCGCCTTGAGTTCAGCGTCGAGACCGAAAGCTCCGCGATGATTCACGTCCGTTTGAAACCGGAGGGATTCGATGCATTGGACTCCGACAATGTCGCGTTTTTGGACTTGCCGGCGGGGCGCGACCTCAAGGTCTACTGTCCGCTGGAAATGAAAGCATTCCGGCACGCGCTTCGGGGCATGAAGGACCTGGTTGTCGAGCCCGTCGAGGGCAGCGGCGCGTCGGAATTCAGCGAGTACGACCTGCTGATCAGCGATCGCACTGAAGAGGAATCCCCCCCAGCGGATGTGTCGTTGTTTGTCGGAGCGATCCCCGCGGACTTGCAACACCTCGTCAGTGTCGCGCGCGGTGCGGCGGAAATCGTCGATTGGGAACGGACAGCGCCGCTGCTGCAGTACGTGGAACTGACGGAGATGTTCTCCAGCGATGAGCCGCGATCCGAACCGGACGTACAGGACCGCCACTACGAAGAGGCGGGTTACGAGATCTTGGCACATGGGCAGAAGGGGCCGTTGATCGTTTCCAAACGACGCGGGGAAAAGCCCGCGTACTATCTGTTGTTTCACACAAACAACTCCACGCTGCCCTACCGTGTGGGCTTCCCGATTCTCATCGCCAACGCCGTACAAATTGCAACGCGGCAGTCGTCTCTCTCAGATGTGCGCGGGACGACAACCGGCGTGCTGCCGCCGCGGCAGCTCTTGACGGAACGGACCTATCAGGTCGATGGCCCGGGGGGAATCAGCCGGGAGGTTGCCAGCGACGACGATGGCATCGTGTCGGGTATTTCCGCGCCGCTCGTCGGCGAGTACGTGCTGAATGAAGGAGGCGAGGAACAGCTGCGAATCGGCGCCAGCTTGCTCAGTTCTTCAGAAACGTCGCTGTCGGGAGCGGACAAAATTCAATTCAGCGAATTGTCGGTCACAGCCAGCGAGACAAAAGTCAAAACCGACCGGCCGCTGTGGCCGATGTTGACGGTCTCCGCCCTCGCATTCTTGCTGGCGGAATGGTGGTTTTTCCTGCGCCGCCCGGGAGGAGTCGTGACATGAATCGAGCGGGATTTCTCCGTGGCCTAATCGTCATCTGCATCATGGCCGCGATTTCACAGGATGCCGTCGCGGCCGCAAAGGAACGGCTCTCAGTTGTCTTCACGCCTTTCTCAAGCCGAGCGCGGCAATCGGCGCCGATCCCGGGGCTGTGGACGATCCACTTCAACGGCGCGGAGGTGCTCGAAGGCCACATTAATGTCACGATGAAGATCAATCATGTCGAACAGCACTTGCGAATTCCCGACGTCGTGATCACGCCCGGTGTCGAAACTCAATTCCGCGGCCTGCTCCCGACACTCGACATTCCGGAGTACGGCAATCAGGACATCGTTCAGGCCGAATTGTACCTTGACTTTGTGACCAACGATGGACGAGAGTTCCCATCCGAGGTGCAGCCGCTGTTCTTTCCCAGTCCCATTCGTCAATCCTTCGTAATTGCCATCTGCGATCCCGGCATGGAAGGCGGAGCGCCGGTCGGTAAAGAGCTGGCTGATGGCTTGTCGTTCGAGAAGTTTCACGGGAAAAAGGGTGCTAGCAGCCTGAAAACGTGGCTGGCACACATGCCGCCGACGGTTTTTCCAGTCGACCCCATCAGCTATTGCGCCTTCGATCTGGTGATGCTCTCTGAGAATTCATTGATGGCGTTGGACGGGAAACAACTCGAGTCAATCGCTAAATGGGTGCGCGCCGGCGGCAGCCTGTGTGTGATCCCGACGACGGCACTCGGCGCGAATCATTTGAAGTTTCTCAACGACTTTGCGGAGTACGCCAAATCCGAAATCATTTTCGTGTCGGACTCGAAAGGTCGTTTGTCCGCCAGCGGAGCCGCTGAAGGGCAAGAGTACGCGCTGTTTCATGTTGGGCTGGGTCGGGTAGCGGTCGGACTCACGCCCGATCGATCGAGTCACGATCCGCAATCGCCCGCATGGCGTGAGATGAGTTCCTTTCTGTGGCGGATTAACGGCAATCATCGAAGGTCAATCCAAGAAACCGGTCTGCTTGATGAAGACAATCTCTCCAAAGTGTACCGCGATCAATGGGGACAATACGGCGTCGCGTATAGTGATTCTTCGGCTCCGATCGTTCCGCTCTCACAGCTCCTGGCATCGCAGCCCTCATCGATCTGGACTGAGAATCTGATCGGACAATTGATGCCCGAAGACTTTCAATTCGTCCCGCTTTGGATGGTCAGCGGTCTGTTGTTGCTGTTTATCGTGGTCATCGGCCCGGTGGACTATTTTCTGCTCGGCGCGCTGAAGATGCGGAAGTACACCTGGGTCTTCTTTCCCATCACGGCATTCCTGTTCGCCTTCGCGACAGTCTGGATCGCAAACACGTATATGGGCAGCACCAATCAGACACGGGCTTACCAGATTCTGGATATCGGCGACGACGGCGAGGTGTTACGTGCCAATCGACTGGAACTGCACTACAACGCCGCCGCGATCCATTCCGAAACCGAGTTATCGGGAGCTATGTTTACTTCTCTGAACACGGCGACGTCGAGCTTTGCCGCGGATCGTAGTAATACGGGAGAGCCGCCGCTGCTCAGCGGGCGCATGCCGCAACAACTCACTGTGATCGAGGACATTCCGCAGTGGACGCCGCGGCTCAACCGCAAATTCTGGATCGCTCCGGGGGACAAAGTCGAGGTTCCGACGAAGTTTGACTGGAATTCGATCGATGTGTTCAAGTTTGAATCAGAGGACGATCGCCAAGCCATTGCCGCTCCGATCCGCGCGGCCTTCGGCAGCGACTGCAGCATCTGGCTGATCAATCAAAACATACGCCATCCGTTGTCGCGCAACAGCCGGCTGATGATGAATTCGCTTCACGGACGTCGCGGGTATCCATCCGACGTTATACCTTCGGCACCCGTTCAGCCGACGGTAATGTCCCAACGGATCAAAAACTTCCGCAATGACGTGTTTTCCGACGGCCAGGAAATGATTAATTCCCTGAGCGCACGAGCGGGCTCGGGAATCTTCTCGGTCTCGTCGCAAGTTTCGCCAAAAGGCGGCTGGAGCTTGGACGACTTGGCGGTCATGGACGTCACCGATCCCGACCAGGCGCTGCTGGTCGTCGCGCAGCAACAGGAAAACGACGTGGTGATCTACCGCAAACTATACCGGCGCCGCCAACATCCGCCGGCTGACAACGAAAACAACAACGCCAGTTCAAACTGAGACGAGCCGATACTATGTCCGTCGTCAAAATTGAAAACCTATGGGTCAGTTACGGGTCGCTGCACGCGGTGCGGGGCATCTCGATTGACATCCCCCGCGGCGAGGTTTACGGATTCATCGGCCCCAACGGAGCGGGCAAGTCGACCACGATCAAAGTCCTGGCGACGCTGCTGCGGCACGATCGCGGCATGGTGTGGGTCAACGGAATTGACGTCTCGCGTTATCCGCGGGCGATCCGTGATACGATCGGTTACATGCCCGATTTCTTCGGCGTCTACGACGATTTGACGGCAAAAGAGTACCTCCACTTTTTCGCCGCCGCCTATCGCATTCCCCAAAAGAAACGCAAGTCGATCATCCAGGACGTGCTGGAACTCACCGACCTGACGCACAAGATCGACTCGCCGGTCGATTCCCTGTCCCGCGGAATGAAACAGCGGCTCGCGCTCGCCCGCGTACTATTGCACGACCCCGATCTGCTGTTATTGGACGAACCCGCCAGCGGACTGGATCCCCGGGCGCGGATCGAGGTGCGAGAGTTGCTCAAGGAACTGAAGAACATGGGCAAAACAATCTTGATTTCCAGCCACATCTTGCACGAATTGGGCCAATTGTGCACCCGGATCGGCATCATCGAACAAGGGCAGATGGTCGCTCAAGGCTCGCTGGATGAGATTTATCAGCAGTTGAGCCTGATGCGCGTGGTACATGTTCAATTAGCCGGGCAGTCCAACGGCATCATGGACCACCTCCGCGAAGTTCCGGGCGTCGAGTCGGTTGATGAGCAAATCGACCGCATCTCAATCCGCTTGCACGAGGACGAGACGTCCGTCGAAGATTTACATGATGAAATCTGCAGACTGGGCGGCCGGATCCACATGTTCCAGCCCGAAGCGATGGACATGGAAACGGCGTTTATGAAATTGACACACGGCAAGACCAATTAATCGGCCGCGACAGCTCGGAAATCGCACATGAAGACTCCGAAAATTTCAATTGGATTCCCGCTGTTGGTGAAGGAACTGACCGAAGCGGCAGCCCAGCGCCGGACTTATCTGGTCCGCGTCAGCTATGCGATGCTGTTGTTTCTTGCGATTGTGTTGTTTTTCTGGAGCGGCCAGCTAACGACGACGTCGAACCCGTTTTCGTTGCTGGGTGCCGGCAAGAGGATGTTCGATAACATCGTAGAGCTTCAGTTCTACGGAATCTACTTATTCCTGCCGGCAATGACCTGCACGGCGCTGACCGCCGAGAAAGAGCGAGACTCGCTCGCTCTGTTGCTGCTGACCCGCTTGGGCCCCTGGACAATCCTGGTCGAGAAGCTGATGAGCCGGCTGATCCCCATGTTCACGTTCATGCTGCTCTCGCTGCCGCTGATGGCCTTTGCCTATAGCTTCGGCGGAATGCAGTCCTATCAGATCTGGGGGGCGATTTGGTTTTTGAGCTTAACCAGCCTGCAAGTCGCCGCGCTCTGTTTAATGTGCTCCGCCTATTGCCGCACGACCGTTGGCGCGTATCTGTCGGCCAATCTGCTCGGACTCTTCCTGTTTTTCCTCGCGCCGGGAGTGGCAGGCGTTATTTTCAGGTCAAGCAGGTGGCCCGCCACGTTTTCCGGGATGGACGTTTATACGATCACGGTCGATCGAGTTGGCACTGCGCTTGCCTGGGGTGATTTATTCCAGTGGAGTATCCCGTTGATGTTCTCCACGATCATCTTTTTCTGTCTTTCACGGTTTTTCCTCCTGCGGAGGGCGTTCGCGCAGCCAAGGCACCTGCTGCGGAAGATTTTTCGTGGGCTGGACAACGTGTTTTGGAAGATCAACAGCCACAGCGGCGGCGTGGTCCTTGTCGGCGAGAACGCGACTTTGCCGGAGGACAAACCGGTCCAATGGCGCGAAATCGCCAAGAAGAACCTGAGCCAGTTTCGCTATTTGGTCAGAATCTTTCTCGTGCTGGAGTTTCCCGTCGGCTTAGTCTGTATCGTTGCCCTCACGAGTCGCGGGGTGAGAGCGTCGACGCAACTGCGAGAAGTTTCGCCGATCCTCTTCCTATTGTGGATCATTTCGGCACTGATCGTGACGGTGCAAGCCTCGAGTCTGATATCCAGTGAACGTTCGCGGCAGACTCTCGACGTGTTGCTCGCCACGCCGATGTCCGGCCGAGAGATCATCCTGCAAAAAATGCACGGCCTGCGCCGGGTGATGTGGGTCTTGGGAGCCTGTTTCCTGACGATTTTTCTCTCCGAAACTTGGTGGTACGGGTCGGCCGGCATTACGCCTGCTGCGACGACTACTGCTGCAACTGCGGTGGGGTTCCCACCTTCGTACGGAACGACATTTCGCGAGCCGTTTCTATACTATTACTCGGGAGCGCGGTATTTCGTGGCGTCAATGCTCTCGGTGTTGATCTATTTCCCCTTGATCGCCTGGCTGGCCCTGTGGATCGGTCTGAAAACGAAGACCCAGACACGCGCGATCCTCGGCTCGCTGGCACTGTTGGTTGCCTGGTGCGGACTGACTTTTGCGTGCGGCCGTTCGGATTTCGTGGCGAGCCTCCCGGTCGTCGGAACGGGATACTTCGATCTGTCGAGCCCTTTGGGCATGATCTATCGAAATGAGTACAACGACTTCGGAACGAGCCAAGGTGTCTCCGCCGGCATCGTGCGGGGCAACTGGTTTCGCTGGTTGGTCGTTGCCGGCAATTTTGCCTGTTACGGGCTGTTGTTGTACTTGATTCGTGCGCGCTGCCTCCGCGACGCCGATCGTTATCTCGGTCGCCGCCAAGACCACGCGCCCAGTGCTCGGCCTGCTGCGGTCAGAAACGCCGAACTTCAGGACGTGCAACCGGTCGCAGCCGGATAATGTGCCTCATGAGAGATTTACAGAGTCCTATCATGATCCGGTCGCATGACTTCGCGGTTTCGGGCGCTGCTTTCTGGATCCGTCGCACCACCAAACCGAACCGAGACAAAAACGTTCGTCATCCATGAATTTCGGTATGCTCGCTCCCGGTTGCCCGCTGCTGGTGAAGGAACTCACCGCGCTGGCCGCCCGCAAACGGACCTATCAAGTGCGGGCGCTCTACGCCGTGCTGCTGTTCGCAGCTTCTCTGGCGTTCTTTTGGGCAGATCTAGACCGGAGGACTGACGGCGACAACAATCCGTTGCTGATTCTCGGAAGCGGCGGTCCAATGATCCAGACCCTGGTCTATCTGCAGTTTTCCGGGATCTACCTATTTTTGCCCGCCATCGCGTGCACGGCCCTCACCGCAGAAAAAGAACGGGACGCATTGTCGCTGTTGTTCTTAACGCGGCTCGGTCCCTGGACGATCTTGTTCGAAAAACTGGTTAGCCGCTTGATTCCCATGTTCACGTTTTTGCTGCTGTCGCTGCCGCTGATGGCGTTTGCATATTCCTACGGCGGCGTTTCACAACGGCAAATCTGGGGCGCCGTGTTCATGTTGAGCGTCACCACCGTCCAAGTCGGAGCGCTCGCCTTGATGTGCTCCGCCTTTTGCCGGACGACGGTCGGCGCATTTCTACTGACCTATGCCATCGCCCTGGCGATTTTTCCCGGTATTCCGCTGCTGATCGATTCGTTCGTGACCCGCTTAGGCGAGGATGTCGCCTGCGCGTTTCTAGGACCATTCGTCTATGACGTCACGTTTAGCAACACTGGTGCCGCGATTCGCTGGGGTACGTTCGGGATACGAATGATCCCCCTCTTGGGGTCGACCCTGATTTTCCTGTTTGCGGCACGCCGCTTTCTCGTGACGCGCGCGTTCCTCCTCCCGCGCCACCGATTGCGAAATCTACTGTCTGCGCTGGATGGAATGTTTCACCGATTCAATCAGAACCGAGTGACCCGGGGCGTGATGCTGCTGGACGAAGGGTCGTCGTTGCCCGAGATTCAACCGGTTGCCTGGCGCGAAACGCAAAGACGAAGCTTAGGCCGTTTCCGCTATCTGCTGAGGATATTCCTGGCCATCGAGTTGCCGGTGGTGGCAATCTCTATTTCGATCATCGTCTCCCCGGGCGGTGCAAAGAGTCACATGTGGTCAATCACCGCAATGATGACCTGCCTGTGGATTCTCATCGCGCTGTTCATTGCCGTGCAGTCCTCCAGCCTGATCAGCGGAGAACGCTCCCGGCAAACGTTGGATGTTCTGCTCACGACTCCCTTAAGCGGCCGCGAGATTGTGCAGCAAAAAATGCAAGGGCTGTGGCGCGTGGTGTGGATCTTGTCGGCGTGCCTCGGCACCGTCTGCCTGATCAAGATGTTGCTGCTCGCCCTGGTAAATTCTATGGGATTCCAATACGGACAGCTCGCCTATTCACCGATGAGATATCTCGTCGGATCGGTCCTCGCGATGGCGGTCTACTTTCCGCTCATTGCTTGGTTGTCGATGTGGATCGGCATGACGGCCAAAGCCGCAACTAGAGCAATGTTCCTCTCGATCTTTGTCATTGCCACCTGGTGTACGGTTCCGATCATAGTCGGCTATTTTGGCGTTGAGTATCTCAGCATGGGCGACACGGCGCGGTATCTCACGCTTCTCAGCCCTGCCGGAATGATCCGCCTTGATGAGTCTCACGTTGTCCTTAGTGTCGAGCACCTCGACGCGCACGGTTGGATCATCCTGTTCATCAACTATGCAGTTTACTCCATGATTGTCGGCTTCTTTCGATACAAATGTCTGCGGCACGCAGATCGCAATTTGCAGCGCCTTGAAGACTCGTCGATACGTGACCGTCGGCTGCTGGTCGAGGAGTTGCAAACCGTCCATCCACAAAGTGCGCTGTGAGAGTGAGTTCTGTGATGTGACAGCCTGTTCGATTATGATTCAAGAGAATTGACCTGGGGAAGTCGTCCTCGATGGGAGGTGTCGGAATGAGCCGCCTAAACTCGATCGTGATGTACGCCGCACTTGTCGGTGGCATGCTCCTTGGCAGCCGCACCGCCGGCGCGTTGGAAATTGAAGAAGCCCGCTGGGGATTTGACGGGCAGGCGATGCAGCACCGGTTCAATTTGCTCTCGGTGCTCGTCTCCAACCCCACCGGCGAAGCGTTCGACGGCGGGATGTCGCTGACCCGGGGCTCGGTCCCGAGTCATGAAGTCGGCGCCATGCTGCGGCAACCGGTGTTCTTGTCACCCTATTCCCGAAAGTGGCTGCAGTTTCACCCATACGTCAAAGATCAACACATGCAATACCGGTTGCAGTGGGGCCCCGGACACGATCCCCGTCGATGGGGGCGACGTGACGACCAGCGTTATCAACTGAACCAACTGCGGCTGGGGCGCCCGGCACACGTGATCCTCATCGAGCTGGGCGCATTGCTCGGAGGCACGAAAAGCAACGGATTGAAGGGAATGCCGGAAAACCTGTTCCCCCCCATCGTCACCGCCACCGACGGCCTGGCGGGGGTTGTCCTTAACCACAATCCTCGCTGGCAGAAGCCGCGCCGCGAGGCGTTTCGCGACTGGCTGCTGACCGGCGGTACCGTCCACGTCATCAAAGGAGACGATGGACAGTACCCGCAATTCTCAGGAGCGATGGCAGAATTGAATTCGCCGCTCGCGTCGTTCGCCGTCGGGCAGGGAATGGTCTACCGTCACGACATCACCCGAAACGGCCTCACCAAGAATTTTGTTCAGTCTCAAGTCCTGAATCCGCGGAATCCCGCCAATCAGGCCGACGATCTGCCGGAAATCCAGCGAGGCGCTCAATCAATTGAAGCCCAGAACGCGGATACCTACGGCGTGAGTCTGGATGATGAGTTGCTCAAACAGTTGAAGGAATTGACTCAGCCGGAACATAGCTGGTGGTTGATCTATTTGATGGCGTTATGCTATCTGCTGATGATTTTTCCCGGCGGATATTTGCTGGGCCGCAAACGCATCGACTATCGGATCATCATCGCGGCACTGCTGGGAACGATTACGATTTTCAGCATCGGCTTTTCGGTGGTCGGTGCACGGGGATACGACGAACGGACGGCCGTCAATACGCTCGCGATCGCCCGCCCTCTTCCCGACAACACTTACGATCTCTCGACTTGGTCCAACACGTTTGTTACGCGCGGCGGCGACTATCGGATCGTTCAACCGGGGCAGGGGTCATTGTATTCGACATGCCAGTCGTTTGAGGCAGTCGCCGGATTCATCAGCGACGACCCCTCGGATCGGATGTTCTTCGTCGACATCCCTCCCTTTTCATCACGGCCGTTCACCGCTCGCACAAAAGCGGCGGGACAGCCGCTGGACTACAAGGTCGATCTGTTCCAGGGGGCGGCGGCTCTGGAGGAATTCGCACTGACTCCCGGAACCAACTTGGCGAATTCGCTGCACGAAGCCTACCTGCTCTACGGCGACCGCCTGTATCGATTGAGGCAAACGGACAAACAATGGAAAGCGACCCCAACGGGACAACGTTTGCAGACGGCATTGAATATCGCCGCCTTCGACCCCTATGCAAATCGGTTCCCGGGATCACCCTTCGGCCCTGAGAGGGCGCAAAAGAAGACAATCGATGAATTGTATCGGGTGGTCGAGCCCACCTTATTGACCCGCGCGCTGGAACTGCCCGACGCGAATGCGGTCGCAAAGTTTCAGTTGCCGCGTGATCGCGGGCGGCTATTGCTCGTGGCGGATCTTCCGCCCGAGTTTTTTGTCAGCAGTGAAGAATTGAACCATCAAAGCGGGCGAGTGGTGTACGTCATCGATGTGCTAAAGGAGCAGTAGCCTTTGTTGGAAAGGATAATTCGGGGTGGGTGGGGTCGGACGTTAGTCCGCCCCCAGGTTAAGAAACTGGGGGCTCGCTTTCGCTCGACCCCAGCCACCCATCGCCAAATAGCAGTTTTCAGACGAAGCCCAACTTAGTCGTACCACACGTCCCATTAAAATCCACAACGACCTTTGGAAAGCACCACATAATGAACGACGTTTTCGAAACTCCGCCGGTGCTCGAAGTTCAGCACCTGAGTTACTCCTTTCGCAAACACCGCGCTCTGCTGGACGTCAATTTCCAGGTCCAGCCGCAATCCCTGCACGGATTTGTCGGTCCCAACGGCGCGGGCAAGACCACCACGCTCAAAGTCATCTGCACCCTGCTGCAACCGCAAGCCGGCAATGTCCGCGTCTTCGGCCTTGATGTCGTGCACGACGTCAAAGAGGTTCGGCGCCGCATCGGATTCATGCCCGATCACTTCAGCATGTATCGCCAGATGACCGTTTTTGAATATCTCGATTTTTTCGGCGCCGCCTATGGACTGTCGCAGGTGGAGCGGGACCGGATTATCACCGACGTATTGACGCTGACCGACATGGACGGCCGCAAAGACGATCTGATCAACGGGCTTTCACGCGGCATGCAGCAGCGTGTGAGCTTGGCCCGTGTGCTGGTCAATGATCCCGATCTGCTGCTGCTGGATGAACCCGCTTCGGGACTCGATCCCCGAGCACGCATCGAGTTGATGGAAATCCTGCAGGAATTGCGGAAGATGGGCAAAACGATTTTTATCAGCTCGCACATCCTGAGTGAATTGGCCGAGTTATGCGACAGCGTCACGATTATCGACCGCGGGCTCATTAAGTATTCCGGCCCGATGGACGACCTGCTCACGGATACCGAAGAACACCCCGCTTATGTGCTCACGCTGCGCGAAGCGGTCGACCCCGATCCGCAGGAACAACTGCAGGCACTCGCCGGCGTATTGCGGGTGGAGGAAGTTGAGGGCAAGCCCGCCTGGTCGATCAGCTTCGACCGGGCGATGACCGATACGAACAATCTGCTCCGCGGCGTTCTTGATCTCGGCTTACCGGTCGCGTCGTTTACCGAGGATCGAAAACACCTCAACCAGGCCTTTATGGACCTGACCGAACGGGGGGTCCGGACATGATTCGCGGGTCTCTGGCGATGATGGACCGCGCACTGCGCGTCGATTCCCGCCTGCTCCGCGCGCATCTGGTGCGGCTGCTGTTTGTCGGCTTTATCGTCTGGATGTTGTGGACCATCCAAGACCGATCAATGTTCTTTGGTGCACCCGGCGCGCAATTCTTTAGCATGATGAGCGCCGTCACCTTCATTCTAATTACCCTGGGCGGCTTAAGCCTGTTTGCCACGGCGATCACCGAAGAAAAAGAAGAAATGACACTCGGCCTGTTGCAAATGGCAGGTGTCGGACCGGCCGGAATTCTACTGGGGAAAGGGGTCACGCGGCTGGTGATCGCACTGCTGATATTGGCCTCGCAGTTTCCCTTCATGTTGCTGGCCATCACGTTGGGTGGAGTGCTCGTCAATCAGGTCTGGGCCATCTACGTCGCGCTGGCCGCCTATCTGCTGATGATGTCGGCGGCGGGACTATTCATCTCCGTGATGTGCCGCACGTCACGGCAGGCGTCCTTGATGATGTCGATCTTGATTTTGGTTTACTTCTTTGGTCCGTACATCCTGCAGGAAGCGCTGTCAGCGTCCGTCACGGCAGGGATCTTCGAGGTCGACGGATTCGTCGATCAGTCCGCGGACTGGATCATCAGTTCCGTTAAGGAAACCAGCATCTTTCACCGCCTGGAGATCATCAGCAACAGCGCCTTTAACCAGCCTATCATCAGCATGCAGGTGGTCTCCAACAGCACCATGGCCGCCCTGTTGTTGGGGCTCTCCTGGCTCACATTTGGTTACTTCAACCGTGAGGAGCGCGCGGCAAGCCAGGAACGCCCGTTCTGGGCCCGCCGCTGGGGAGACATCCGCCTGTTGAAAGTCCCCCGGGCATGGAAGTCCGCACTCGTTTGGAAGGACTTCAACTTCATGACGGGCGGGTTCCCGCTCATGGTCTTCAAACTCGCCTTTTACGGTCTCACCGTGCACGCCGTCTATTTGTTTTTCCATTTCACCGGGCCGTCACGGTACGCGAACATCGAACTCTGGGGTAGTACCGCCATGTGGATGGGCGGGATCTTCCTGTTTGCTGAATTGAGCGTCTATTCGTCTCGGATCTTTCGCGAAGAAATCCGCTGGAGGACTTGTCCCACGCTGTGGATGCTGCCGCAATCGTTTGTGCTGACAATTTACGCCAAGTGGGCCGGCTGCCTGGTGGCCCTGCTTCCGGCGGTTATTCTGTTCATCGTGGGAGCAACGGTTTATCCCGAAGGATTCTTTCACTTCTTGAAAGAACTCCGCGCGCGGCCTTGGAATATTTTCGCGATCCTGCAGTTTATCCTCGGGTTTCATCTCTGCGCTCTGTTATCGATGTACATCAAATACGGCTCGGTAGCGGTGACGGTCGCGATCTTATTCGTGGGCAACATGCTCTATGAAGCCACCACGCGAACGCTGTTCGGATTCGGGGCGGACAAGGAAGTCGCGGTGTTTTCAATTCTAGCCACGCTGTTCGCGATCGCCGGCATGCATGTGGCGGTGCTTCGGCGTGCACACATCGTCGCCGCAAGGTGATTCGAGCAGCCCCGGTTGCAAAGGAGCTTTCGCGTTGCGAGCCACATTGGCATTGCTGACTCGATCACTCCGGGACGATGCGCTCCGCTTGCGGGCACATCTTGCCCGGTTCTTTCTGCTATTTCCCTGCCTGTTCTGCCTCAATCTCGCCTCCAATTTTGACCAGGTTTTCGGCGCGCCGGGGCGCTACTTCTTCTACCCCATGGCCTTTCTCAATTTCGCACTGATTTCATTGGCCGGGATCGGATATTTTTCGTCCGCCATTACCGAAGAAAAAGAAGAAATGACCCTCGGCCTGCTGCGGATGGCTGGAGTCGGCCCGCTGTCGCTGCTGTTGGGCAAAGGCGCAATGCGTTTGATCACCGCCGCATTGATTCTCTCAGTCCAATTTCCTTTCACATTCTTGGCGGTGACTTTGGGGGGCATCACACAGAATCAAGTGATTGCCGCCTATTTGACCCTCATGTCATACATGCTGCTCGTCTCGAGCATTGCTCTATTTTTTTCCGTGGCCTGCCGCCGGACGGGCCGGGCGGCTTTCAATACGACGGTGCTGATCGCGCTGCTGTTGTTCGGTCCCACACTGCTAAGCGGCATCTGGCTCCTGTTGTCCGGTACAATGGCTCCGAATTCGTACCTTCATGGTTGGGCGCCGACGGTCTTAACATGGCTCAGTGACGCCTCGGCATTTAACCGGCTGACTGTCGTCCTTAGCTCCGGGTTCATGGGATCGCCGTTGAGCCTGCAAGTCATCGTGCACACGGTCGCGGCAGTGCTGATCTTTGGCGTCGCCTGGCTAACATTTGACTATTTCACCCGTGAGCAAGTGACGGCCGGCCCCAAGCGAAGCTTCACAATCGCCAACGTGTTCTCCAAACGACGACGTCGTATCGGCATGTCGAGAACATGGCGGCATGCGATCGCCTGGAAGGACTTTTACTTTCTCGCCGGGGGACGGTGGATGTCCGTCGTGAAGTTCTTGACCTATCTCGCCGTTTGCGGCGGCCTGCTGGGAATTTCCAAAGCTCTTAACCCCCACTCAACCCTCAGGCTTGAGGAAGTGGCGGGCTTGTTGGTCATGGTCTCATTTGTCGGTTTTTGTCTTGAGGCCAGCCTGCTCGCGGCGCGGCTGTATCGTGAAGAGACCCGCTGGAACACGCTGTCAACGCTGATGATGCTACCGATAACGGTTCCCCAAATCGCGTACCAGAAATTGGGCGGCTGCCTGCTGGGGCTACTGCCGGCGACGGCGGCGTTTGGCCTGGGAATCCTCTGCCGTCCGCAAATCGGTGGGGAACTCGCCAAAGATATCATCACCGAGCCGTGGCAATGGGTCTGGATCGTCCATTTGATTCTGTTTTGGCACGTCGTCGCCTTTGTATCCCTGAAGGTCAAATGGGGCGCACTGCCGCTGACAATCGGTATCTTCCTCGTCGGATATTTTATGGTCTCGATCGGAACCTCGATCTTCTTTGCAATGACGATCGGTATCGGCGGACCCTCCGGCGCCGGGGCTGAAGCCTTCTTTCGGTACCTGGTCCCAATCGCAATCGTGTTCGCCCACCTGATCGCCGCCGCCGGCTTGCAGCGCGCCATCGGCCGCCAATTGCAGATACAAGCGGCAAATACGCCCTAACGTCAATTTCGAAAAAAGCTGTTGTTAAGCCCGATCGCATGCTCCGATCCACCTTCGCCTTGATGAACCGTTCTCTGCGCCTCGATGTGCGGCGGCGGCGATATCACGTATTGCGGCTGGTCGTGGTCGGCTGGCTGTTCATCTTTCTCCTGGGCGTCCACTCGCAAAGCGCATTTGTCGGCGCGCCGGGCCTGTTGTTCTTCCGAACGATTGTCTGGTTAAACTTTGTAGCCATTACTATCGCCGCCGCATTCTTTTCGACCGCAATTTCCGAAGAGAAGGAAGAGCTGACGCTCGAACTGTTTACGATCGCCGGCATCGGTCCCCTTGCCATTCTGCTGGGAAAGTCCATCAACCGGCTGTTGGCGGCACTGTCGGTTTTGATTGTGCAAATTCCGTTCACGTTGCTGGCGATCACGCTGGGAGGGGTCACCCCCCACCAAATCGCGGCGGCATACCTGGCCTTGGCCGCCTATCTGGTCCTCGCGGCGGGAATCGGTATTCTGTGTTCCGTCCTATGTGCCCGGTCGGGCCACGCGATGTTTTTTACCGCGGTGCTGCTACTGTTCGTGCACGCCGGCCAACCGATATTACAAGCGGTCACCAGCCTCCTGGTTCAAAATCAATATCTGTCACGAAGTGGGACCACATTTCGGCTCACTGAGTCGATCGGCGCGACCATCGAAGAGTCGTCAATCCTGCAAAGCATGGCCGACATTTCCAAGACCGGGTTTAAGCAGCCGGCGATCAGCCCTCAGGTCGTCGGCTATCTCACGGTCGGCTGCTTCCTGTTTCTCGCCAGTTGGGCGCTGTTTCGCCTCTTCAATCGGGGAGCATCCCAATCGACACCAACGAGGGGCTGGCTCCGTAAGCCCAATCTGCGATTCGCCTACTTTTCGCCGCACCGCCCCCAGGGCGATCCGTTGGCCTGGAAAGATTTTCATTTTCTTTCCGGCGGCAAACTGATGTTTTTGATTCGCCTGTGCCTGATTCCCCTGGCCGCATGCGGTTGTGCACTGTTTGTCGCCAGCGATCAACTGACCGGAATTCGGTATCTCAGGATTGTTCCCGACTTGCTCGGTTTATTGTCATTGGTCCTGCTCGTGGCCGAGTTGTCGGTGCAGGCGGCGCGAGTATTCTCTGAGGAAGTCAAGTGGAAGGCGCTCTCCAACCTGGCCCTGTTGCCGCTCTCCATGCGGTCGATCGCTTATGCAAAAATTCGGGGCTGTCTGACCGCCTGCGCGCCGTCGCTGTTCTGGTTGGTCGTCAGCGTGATCTGGAGATGGACGACGCTGGATCTGTATGCGAACCACAACGTGCTTTCCGTTGTGCTGCAGGCCGTCTGTTACGTCGCTCAATTCGTGCTCTTCTTGCACATCGTGGCCTATTGCTCGCTGGTCGTCCGCTGGGGAACGCTGCCGCTGGCCGCGATTATTTTCGTATTCTATCTGTTCAGTTGCTTTCCCTGTCTCGGTATCATGCTGATCGGCCCGATCAGTGGCTCGAGCGATTTGGGCGTCATTGCGATGTCCGTCTACTCCACAGGGATCGCCGTTATCGCGTCGTCGCTGCTGCACACCGCAATTGGGAACCGACTCGAAATCGCTCAGGGCAAATAACGCAACGATACGGAGGGACCTCCACACGTTACAGAATCGGCTGGCTCGCCGTCGCCTGCAACTGCGAGAACGACGTCTCGATGCCGGCATCGGTGATCGTCAGGCTAAACGTGGGCGGAGCCTGTTTACCAAACAGCTCTTCGAACTCACGGAGCGCCCGCTGCGGGTCTTGGCCGTATGCCTGCTGAAAGTCCCGCGCCAGTTCCGCCGCCCGCAATAGTGCGGCGTCAGCAGCGATCTTTCTGAACTGATTCGCCAGCGCCGGATCGTTCTTGATCGCCGATTCGATGAACAGTTTGTCGGGATGGTCGTTGGCCACGCGAATTTCGCCGTCCGCATCGAGCTGCAACTGCACTCCCGCGCCCAGATCGATTCCTTGGGCCTCCAGCAATTCGCGAATCGACGACTGGAACCGTTGCTGTAACTGTTCGGTTCGACTGCGCAGCTCATTGAGCCGCTGTTCACCTCCCAAATTTAGTTTTGAAACGTCCGAATTCCGCCGCAATAATTGATTGAGCGCGCCCAGCGGATTTGCGCCGCTGAATGATTTTGCACTGGCGGACTCTGTATCGGACGAATTCAACAAGCTTTCGAGCGTCGTTGCGAACGCCTTGCCGGTCGGCGAATTGAGATGGCCCGCACGATTGGCACCCAGCGGGGGGTTGCCAAGTAAGTTTGGCCGCTGAATGATCGCGGAAGCTGCCATCGATTCCCTCAGTGGTGACGACAAAACGTGTGAACAAATCTCTTGCGCAGACGAATATTCTTTCGTCCCTCTCAAAAAGTCCGCTTGAAGGATTTCTTCAGATTTTTCGGATCTCCCACCCTGGCCGATCAACGCGCCTCTGCACACGATGCTGGTTCTCGTCGCCCCGGCAAGCTACGATCGGGGGGGTGGCCGCCTTGAAATCGGCGATGCCCAAAGTCGTAACGTTCAGAACTCAACCTTTGAGGATCCACTGTGTTGCAAATTCCGTTTGGCGCTGACAAATTCTCGTTGGATACCCCCGCATTGTGCATTGAGTTGGACACGATGGAGTCCAATATCGACAAGATGGCCGACTATTGCCGCGCACATCAAGTTCAATGGCGTCCGCACTCCAAGTGCCACAAAACTCCCGCCATCGCGCTGCGGCAGATCGCCGCAGGCGCGATCGGCACGACTTGCCCTAAGACGTCCGAAGCCGAAGTCATGGCCCAAGGGGGCGTACGCGACATTTTGATCGCCAATATGGTCGTCGGCGAGCAAAAGCTGGAGCGAATCGCCGCCATGCGCCGTTGGTCCGATCCGATTATCGCCTGCGACCACTATGCTCAGGTCGAACCGCTGGCGGCGATTTGCCGCAAGCGGGGGGTCACCGTTCGCGTCTTGATCGAAGTCGACATCGGCCTCAACCGCGTGGGAGTTCGCCCCGGGCAGGATACGCTGGAATTGGCACAAGCGATCGACAAACTCCAAGGCGTCGAGCTGGCCGGACTGATGGGATACGAAGGACATTTGCTGACTGTCGAGGACCAGGCGGAGAAGGAGCAACAGATTCGCTCCGCCATCAACGTGCTGACCGGCTGCGCCGATACGGTCCGCGATGCGGGAATTCCCTGCGATATCGTCAGCGCCGGCGGGACCGGCTCGTACCAGATCACCGCCCAGTGTGCCGGCGTCACTGAACTACAAGCCGGCGGCGGGATCTTCATGGACCCGTTCTATCGCAACATGTGCCAGGTGCAGGAATTGGAATATGCGCTGACCGTGCTGGCCTCGGTCGTCAGCCGACCCAGCCGGGAACGCGCCGTGTTGGATTGCGGCCGCAAAACGATGAATCCCGACGTTCACCTGCCGGTCGTCGCCGGTGATCCCGCCACCGAGGTCACCCGACTGAGCGCCGAGCACTGTGAGCTAAAACTCACGCCCGATTCCAAGCCGCTGCAAATTGGCGATAAAGTCGAATTGGTCGTCGGTTACGGAGATTTCACCACCGTGCTGCATGACCAGTTCTACGGCTTTCGCAACGGGCGTCTGGAAACGGTTTGGCCGATCCTGGGACGCGGAAAGCTGCAGTAGCGCTACCGCTGGACGCCAATCCGAACGACCTCAACGCACCGGTGATTTTGTGTTGATCCGAGGTGATTGTTATACTGAATCCATCAAACTGTTTTTGACGCGGCGCGGCGAGACTCGCCCGCTGTTCACGCTCGTTCATCGACCCATGCTGGAATGTTTTGGAGGTTGTGTCGCGATGAAAAGTTTTTCTTTGATGTTGCTCGTGCTGCTGTCGATGAGTCAATTCGTTTCAGCCGACGAAAACAAACAGGATGAAGGTTCGCAGCAAGCAATCGCTGAAGTCAAGAAAATGGGCGGCCACGTCATGGAACTGGCCCAGGATGACGATCGATTGGAAGTGGCATACCACCTCATCGGCGAGAAGGCGAAAGACGCGCATCTGGTGCCGCTGGCCAAACTTAAGAAGCTGGTGCATCTCAACCTGCGTGGCACAAAGGTCACGGACGCCGGGTTGGCGCACCTGTCTAAACTGAGCGGACTCACTCGCCTGCATCTTGAGAAAACAGCCGTTACCGACGCCGGTTTGCCGCACATTAAGGGACTGACAAATCTGGAGTACCTCAACCTGTACGGCACCGCGGTAACCGATGCCGGACTTGAGCAACTCAAGGGCATGAAGAAGCTCAAGAAGCTCTATCTATGGCAGACCAAAGTTACTGAAGAGGGCGCTAAGAAACTGCAAGCGGCGCTGCCGGACGTAAAAATCAACCGCGGCGTCGAACTGGTCAAGAAGGTCGAAGAGAAACCGGCGGAAGACAAGAAAGAGGCTGACAAGAAAGACTCGGACAAAAAGAAAGACGAGAAGAAAGAGCCTAAGAAGGACGAAAAGAAAAAGGACGAGAAAAAAGACGACAAGAAGCCGGAGCCCAAGAAGGACGACAAAAAGAAGGACGAAAAGAAGCAGGCCGATAAGAAAGAAGACAAGAAGAAAGACGAGAATTAGCCGTCTCTCTTCTTGTCATCAATCTCTGCTTCGCAGTCTCGGCGTTGGTCTCGACGGCCTACATCCAGACTGGTCCTTTGACCGGTTTGTCGTACAACCCGGCATTCTCCAGCGCCGAGAGATCAAAGCTGCTCAGCCGGTTAAAGAGCTCAATCTCGAGCCGCGTAAAGACACTCTCATCGGTAACCGAGGATCGAACGGTGCCCCTCAGCTCCTGTTCGAACCCCTGCACTTCGTTCTCGAAGTGCACCTTCACTTGCTCGAACACATTGACCGGCAACGGCAACCGCAGGCAAATGCTCCCGGCCGAGATTTCTTCAAAGTCCGCGATGATCCCGGTCCGCATCGGATCGCTGTCGCGAAACACCTTGACGGACATCGTTCCCAAGTGCCGCTTGGCCGTACCGGGCTCGGGGTCGCTCTCAGGCTGCTGCAGATCCGACGTTTCGTCAGTGGTGTCGGCGGCCAGGATAGCGAACGCCTCCTCACGTGCGGTTTTGGCTCGGGAGCGAATGGCCTCGAGATCGATTTCGCCCTCCAGCGCAACGCCGAACAACCCGGCGTTGAATTCGACGTCCTCCTTGGTTCCCACCACCAGATCGATGATGTCATCGACACCAAAGCAGAACCGCTCCTCCAGCAACGTCCGTGCTCTCGCAAACTCCTCGCATTCCGGTGTCCACAGCACTTCCGCCATCAGGCTGCCGGTATGGGTCGTCAGCGGCAGCAGGCTTTCGTCGACTTCTTCGTCGTGGTGCAGCCTTGCCGACTCCACGAGCGTTTCCGGAAATCCCCACCGCGACAGCAGTCTGGCACCCAGTTCGGCGTGAGAGAAGCCGTATTGCTCTCGTTCAAGCTGAATCAGCCCCACACCGTGCGGCACGGATTGCGCCAACTGTACGTACTCATCCTGCTTGACCTGCGCAAACACCAAAACGCCTAAATCGGCCAGCAGCCCCGCCGAGTAGGCGTCGTTGTGATCAATCTGACCCGATCGCTTCGCAATCCGCGATCCCAGCGTCGCCATACTGATCGAACGCCGCCAATAATCCTGGCACAGTTGGCCCGCGGCGCCGCGCGACAATCCGTCCACCAAGCTGAAGGTCATCGCCACCAGCCGCAGTGCACGCTGCCCCAACAAAGCAACCGCCTGTCGCAAGTTAGTCACCTCACGGCGAAGTCCGTAGCGCGACGAGTTGATCGTCCGCAAGATTTTGGCCGCCAACGCCGGATCGTTCTCCAGACAGGCGACCACTTCCCGCACATCGTAGTCAACATCACGCGTCAGATTCAGTATGGAAATCGCAACTTGCGGCAAGGAATGCAGCTCATCCACACGGCCGAGCACAGAATCCATCGCCTTGCAGTTTTCTTTTAGTTCAGTAGACATGGCATCAACCTCGTTTGGAACGCGTCAAACAAACCAGATCGTTATTCCTGGCCCTGGGACAAAACGGTCAGAGACCGTCCCTGTGGAAAAGATCTGTGAGAACAATTCTCTCATAACGTTCCATTTAAACCGTAGGTCACAAAAAAATCGCAGGCAAACCATCAGCGGGTGGAATTGATGTGGCATTTTGGCGACAGAGACGCGGTCAACGGTCTCGGTGGCTGCTGGGTCACTTTGTTTCGTTTTCGCATCACTGCCGCCCGTTTGTGGTGCTGCTTGAATCCGAATAGAATAGCCGAACTGTCGAATATCGACCCAATAATTGTCTGCAAGGAAACGAATTCCCCTGTGAGAAAGTTCTGCGACATGAAATCATCCCTTTCAATCATCAGCCTGGCGTTCTTCTGCCTTGTGACCGTCCGGGGAGCATCCGCTTTGGATGAAGATGAGGCCGCCGACAAAAAACCGAACAAGGGCTGGATCGAGATTTTTTCGGGCAAGAACCTGGGCGGTTGGAAAAAGAAAACGGGCGAATGGAAGGTCGTCGGCAAAGTTCCGCTCAACTCGAAAAACGCCAAACAGTTTGCCCCTGAGCCCGGCACCGGAATCATGGTCAACGGCAAGTCCGGCCGCGACATCGACATCTTTTCCAACCAGGAACATGGCGACGTTGAAGCACACATCGAATTCACCGTGCCCCAGGGATCAAACTCCGGCGTCTACTTTATGGGCCGTTACGAGATCCAAGTCTTTGACAGCTACGGTGTCAAAAAACCGAAGCACAGCGACTGTGGTGGAATTTATCAGCGGTATGACGAACGCAAGAAGTACGGTTACGAAGGCCATCCGCCGCGCGTGAACGCCAGCCGTCCACCGGGAGAGTGGCAGTCGTTCGACGTCGTTTTTCGCGCGCCCCGTTTCGATTCCCAAGGCAAGAAAATCGAAGACGCGCGGTTCATCAAGGTCGTGCACAACGGCAAGGTAGTCCACGAAAACGTCAAGGTCACCGGTCCGACGCGCGCCGCCGCCTTCCAAGATGAAAAACCGCGCGGCCCGTTGATGATTCAGGGCGATCACGGCCCCGTGGCCTACCGCAACGTGCGGATCAAGCCGGTCACCCTTAAGTAACTACGAAATGTCGCGATTGACGTCAGATGTCCTAATCTCGCTGAAGGAGAACTTCGGCTCGTGTTGATTCGGCTGATTCTGCTATTCACCTTGGTCCCGATCGTGGAGTTGGTGCTGCTGCTCTGGCTGAGCGAAGTGACCAGTTGGCAGACCACGCTGTTGCTTGTGCTCACCACCGGCGTCGTGGGGGCCTGGCTGGCGCGAATGCAGGGCTTTCAGACGTGGATCAAGATCCAGCAACAGCTTTCCCAAGGCGAAGCCCCAGCGGGAACCTTGGTCGACGCGCTGTTGATCTTCGTTGCCGGCGCGTTGTTGTTGACTCCGGGAATTCTCACCGACGCGGTCGGATTTGGTTTACTGATTCCCCCGATCCGCACGGCGATCAAGTCATATCTGGCAAAGCGGTTTCGCGGTCACATCGTGACACGGACCACAAGTTCGACCGCCGAATTCTTTTCCGGCCCGCAAGACCCACAAAACCGGCACGACGAACAAATCATCGACGTCCAGCCGACCCGCAAACACGAATCCCGCACCGATTAACAGCGTTCTCCCCGCTTCAGCGCCGCCCCGGTCGCTCCTCTCTCAGCCCCCGGCTCCGCCGGGGGTCAGCGTCGCTCATCCAGCCCCCCCAAAAATTTGCCCCGCCGGGATCCATAAGGTACGTTTGTCCAAACCGTAAATCGGTGCGCGGATCACCCCTCCCGACCGCAACGAGTGAGAAGTCCGATGAGTGAATGGCCGGAATACTACTATAAGTCGCTCATGCACGCCTGGAAAACGATGGGCCCGACCGAGTACGGCTACGTTCTCGTCGGCATCGGAATCGTCGGCTACCTCTTCTTGAAGAGCACGTCGAAGAAGTATTAGGCAACCGGCAGTCTGGGCCTTTCTCTTAGCCCAATTGCTTAACCGCCTTCCGGACTGTCGACAGGCAGACTTCGATATCCGACACCGGGTTGTCCTTGTTCTCTTCGTACTCCAGTGCCAAGGAATGGCCGTACTTCTGCTTCTTGAGCAACTTCAGGCAGCCCACGACGTCCAAGTCTCCTTCGCCCAGAATACACATGATCTTGGCGTTCTTGACGTCCTTGAGATGAATCCCGTAGAGCCGGCCTTCCAGCCGCTCGATCGCTTCCACCGGGTCTTCTTTGCTGCGCAGATAATGGCCCGTGTCAACGCATGCCCCGACCCGTTTGTGTCGGCCGTCAACCATTTTGACGACGTCGTCGATCTTGTCGTACTTCTGGCCCGGCCCGTGATTGTGAATCGCGATATTGATCTTGTACTCTTCCACGAGTTTATCCAGCAGATCAAACGTCGCATCGTTCTTGTCCGGATTGGCGCTGAGCGTTTCGATGCCGACCGCTTTGGCGAAGTCAAAGTACTCGCGGGCCTTGGTTTCATTACCGTCGAAGTTCAGCACACCGAAGGCGATAAGTTTCACGTCCGACTGATCTAACATCTGCTTGTATTTGGCAACGTCTTTGGGCACGGTGCTGATTGGAATATGCTTGGGATAAGCTTCCCAATAATGCAGCCCCAGCATCTTGGTCGTCTTCAACGCTTTCTTCACGTCGAAACCGCGCAGTGAATAGCTCTGAATCCCCATGCGGAATCCACCGTAGGGATCTTTCTCGGCAGCCGGCAGGACTCCGGACAGCGGGTCGAGCAAAGCGCCGCCCGCGAGGGCAGCGACCGTGGTTTTTAGAAATCGACGCCTCGACGTCTCAGAATGGAATGACGATTTCATGGCTTAGTTCCTGCGAGTCAGATTGTCAGAATCATTGAATCTCTTATCTTAACGAACTTTCAGACTCAGCGGGATGCATGCGTGCGAATTCTTCGGGAGATGGGCGACTTCTGCGAGGGCGCTGCGTATAATACATCACTTCAACGGCTCCTCACCTGTGAGCGGCCACCAAGCCAGTTTCAATTTCCGGTCGCGCTTGTTGACAAACCTGCGGATGAATCATTGCGGGTTAGATCGGAAACCATTGAGACGAGTTGCGAAGATTCTTCAGGAGCAACAACCACGTGGATAACGATCAGAATCCGGAGGGGGAACTCCCCACAACCGATCTGCAGGCGATGGAGCGGCTCCGCGACGGATATGAGCGCGTGCGGCAGGAATTGGGCAAGGTGATCGTCGGCCAAGACGAGGTGATCGAGCAATTGCTGATCGCCATGTTCGCCCGAGGGCACTGCCTGCTCGTCGGCGTGCCCGGATTGGCGAAAACATTGATGATCCACACGCTGGCCGACACTTTGAGCCTGTCATTCAATCGCATTCAATTCACTCCCGACCTGATGCCGTCGGACATCACCGGCACCGAGGTGATTCAGGAAGACAAATCAACCGGCGAGCGGGCGTTCAAATTCCTGCCCGGTCCGGTGTTCGCCAACGTGATCCTGGCCGACGAGATCAACCGCACCCCGCCCAAAACACAAGCGGCGCTGTTGGAGGCGATGCAGGAACATCAAGTCACCACCGGCGGCGTCCGCCGTCCGCTGCCCGAACCGTTTTTTGTGTTGGCGACGCAAAACCCGATCGAGCAGGAGGGAACCTATCCGCTGCCCGAGGCGCAATTGGACCGCTTCATGTTCAATGTGCACGTCGACTACCCCGACGAAGAGGAGGAATTCAACATCGTTCGGCAGACGACCGCGCAGACGGCCGTCTCGGTGGAAACCGTCCTCACAACGGAGGACGTCGCGACGTTGCAAGACATCGTGGTCAAAGTCCCCGTCGCCGATCACGTCATTCGCTATGCGATGCAGTTCGCCCGCCTGACCCGCAAACAAAAGGGAGACGTTCCCGACTTCATCGAGGAATTCGTCAATTGGGGCGCCGGACCGCGGGCCAGCCAATGCCTGATCTGGGGCGCCAAGGCACGGGCCATGCTGCACGGCCGCGCCTACGTCAGCACCGAAGACGTCGCGGCCGTCGCCTATCCCACGCTACGGCACCGCATTATCACCAACTTTAACGCCGAAGCCGAGGGGATCACCCCCGATGAAATCGTGCGGCGGCTGACGGAAATTATTCCCCAAGATCCGGAGCAATTGCGCCGCGGTGGAAAACTATCGGAAATATTTAAGTCCGCAGACGCTGTCTAAGCTGCAAGGCCTGGAAATCAAGGCCCGGCTGATCGTCGAAGGGTTTGTCTCCGGATTGCACAAAAGTCCCTACCATGGCTTCTCGATCGAGTTCGCCGAGCACCGGGAGTACGTCCCCGGCGACGACCTGCGGCACGTCGATTGGAAGGTCTTCGGCCGCAGCGACCGTTATTACCTGAAGCAGTACGAGGAAGAAACAAACTTCGGTTGCTATCTGTTGGTCGACACTAGCGAATCGATGCGCTACCGATCGTCAAGCTCGGCGCTCTCCAAATTGGAATACGCGCAACATGTCGCAGCCGCCTTGGCGTATCTTGCGCTGCAGCAACGCGACGCCGTCGGTTTGGTCACTTACGACAACGCGCTGCGGCAATTCGTCCGCGCCTCCAGCCATCCCTCGCAGCTCAAGCAGCTCTGCCACGTCATGGAGCAGAGCGCCCCGGAGGGAGAATCGGCCATGGGTCCGATTTTTCACGAGACGGCCGAGCGCATTAAGAAACGGGGGTTGGTGATCATTCTCAGTGACCTGTTCGACGATGTGCAGTCGCTGATGCATGGCCTCAAACATTTGCGTTATCGGCGCCACGAAGTGATCGTGATGCACACGATCGACGCCGCCGAGCAGGATTTTCCGTTTGAGGATCCGACGCTGTTTCGGGGGCTGGAGAACCTTCCCGAACAAATGACTGAACCCCGCGCACTAAGATCGGCTTACCAATCGGAGTTCGAGAAGTTCTTGTGGGATGTCCGCAAAGGCTGCCGCGATTTGCACATGGACTACGTCCTGTTGCGAAACGACCAGCCGCTGGACGTCGCCCTGACCAGTTACCTGTCGTCACGCACGCAGCATATGCACAAGACGTAATAACCCCTCGACCTGGTTCCCAAACTGGAGTCTGGGAATCAGGAAACCATGTAGGGTCCGCTGTGCGGACCGTTTCAGAATTGTAAGGACGACATCCACCTCGGTCCGCACAGCGGACCCTACTTTTCGTCACGTCGGACTGACTACGCATGGAATTCCTTATCTGGTTCCCAAACTCCAGTTTGGGAACCTTATTCCTCGAAGCTCTGCTTCGAACGTGTGAATGGAGATCTGAGGGAATTCTGACATTACTGTTGTCGGAGGAGAGAAGCGAAGCAGAGCTTCGCAAAACTGAGTTCCCAAGCTGGAGCTTGGGAACGAGGAATCATGTTAATCGGTCCGCACAGCGGACCCTACTTTTCGTCACGTCGGACTGACTACGCATGGAATTTTTCCTGAGTCCTTGGATGCTTTGGGGAGCGGCGCTCGGCGCTGCGCCGATCTTCATCCATTTGCTCAACAAACGGAAATTCCGCGAAACCGAATGGGCGGCGATGCAATTTCTCATTCGCGCCGTCAAGAAACAGTCCCGCCGCATCCGGCTTGAGCAATTGATCCTGCTCAGCCTGCGCGTGCTGATCCTCTGCCTGTTAGCGGTCGCGCTTGCGGAGCCGTACTTTCGCAGTTTGGGCACTCCGTTTCTGGCCGATGCGCCGACGCATCATATTCTCGTCGTCGACTCCACCTTTAGCATGGGCTTTCAACAAGCCAACCGAACGCGGTTTCAACAGGCCAAGGACGTCGCTCGGACGATCGTCGAGCAGTCCGGTCAGGGGGACGCATTCAATCTACTCCGCGTGTCGGATCTCTCGCCGCAGCTAATCGTCTCCAAACCCTCCTTCCGCAAGGACGATGTGATCGACGAAATCTCGATGCTGGAGTTGCCCCACACGCGCGGTGACGTGACGCAAGTTCTGGAGCAGATCAGACCACTGCTGGAACAGCAGCGCGGGATTCCCCGGCAAAAACGGATTTACCTCATCAGCGATTTTCAGAGAAGCGGCTGGCAACCCGAGGCCAACGCGCGGCTATCGCAGTTGCGCAGTGCACTGGGGGATATTGCGAGTGATGCGCAGTTGGCCCTGATCGACCTCGGGACTTCGGGGCACGAGAATTCGGCCATCACCTCCTTTCGGTGTTTCCAGTCGCAGGCAACTCTCGGCCGCCCCGTTCAATTTGAGGCGATCCTGCAAAACTTTGGGAGAATCCCGCAGTCCGGCAGACCGCTGGAATTCCTGATCGACGGCAAACTGCAGGCGTCACGCCGCGTCGATCTCGTGCCCGGGACCTCGACCAGTGAGGTCTTCACTCACACCTTCACACGCAGCGGCGAGCATCGCGTCGAAGTCCGGCTACAATCCGATGCCCTGGACGTCGACAATCGCCGCCGGCTCTCCCTGCCGGTCCGTGAGCAATGGAAAGTCCTCTGCGTCAGCGGGAGCCGTACAGGAGAACTGATGGGGAATGCCACCGACTACCTGGAACTGGCGCTCAGACCCGCGGCAGATTCCTCTGCAGCCGCCTCTCCGTTCGCGCCCCGCGTCATCAGCAGCGGCGACCTGCTTCGTCAAAACCTGAACGACTACGACTGCGTCTTTCTCTGTAACGTCCCGTTGTTCACGCCCGCTGAGGTGCGCATGCTCTCCTCATTCCTCAAGAGCGGCGGCGGCATTGTCTGGTGTCTGGGCGACCGGATCGACGTCGACAACTACAACGAATTGCTCTATCGGGATGGAACCGGAATTCTGCCGGCGAAAATCGGCCGGCGACAAGGCGACGCCGACGAACGCGAGAGCGCCTTCTTCTTCGAACCCGGCGACTATCGCCACCCGATTGTCGCCGACTTTCAAGGCAATCCACAGGCAGGTCTGAGCAACACATTAACTTATGAATATTTTCAGCTCATCCCTCCTCCCCGCAGCCCCCACCAGGTGGCGTTGCGATTCGACACCGGCGATCCCGCGATCATCGATGCCACCGTTCGCGGTGAGGATCAGCTGGGCGGCGGCCGGTCGATTCTGATTGCCACCTCCTTAGACGACCACTGGGGCAATTGGGCTCTGTGGCCCAGCTATTTGCCGATGGTCCGCGAGATCGCACAACTAGCCGCCAGCGGCCGTGCTGGTCAGCGGGAATTTCCCGTCAACCAACCGCTCCGCCGCGCATTCCCGGTTCGAACCTTCGACGTAGACATTACGGTCATCAAACCGGGCGGCGGCTCGACTCCGGTGCAGATTGAGCAGTCGCAGGACTACAGCGAGTTTCAATTTGACGAGACGAGCATTTCGGGATTCTACCAAGTCAATTACGGTGCCCCATTTTCCAAGACGGAGTATTTCGCGGTAAACGTTGACCCTGCGGAGAGCGATCTCTTGCCTCTGTCGCATGACGAATTGGCCTCCGAACTGCTGCTGGGCGTCGATTTCGACTACCAGACCGACTACGAATCCGAGAGCACACCACAAGTGAGCACGTCGACAGAGGAGGGCAGCCTCGCCCGTGGCCTGCTCTATCTGGTGTTATATCTGCTATTCGTCGAGCAGTTGATGGCGTGGCAATTTCGATACGGCCTGTGGTTGCTTTGCCCGCCGGTGGGATTGTACGCAGCGGCCAAATACGCTCTAAACCGTTAGCCCGTCCTACGAAACGAGAACGTCGACTGGTAGCATCGGCTCATCGCATGCCGTTGCCGTTTTCCAGGGCTGTCTGCTACACTGTCGCGCGACGCGCATGTCTCACCGAGGAAAACACCCCAACACCGCCCGAATCTGATTCCACAGACCGATCACGCCGATGGCGAAGATTTCGCAAGTTGACCTGACCGACCTCAACCGCTCGCTCGAAGAGCGCACGCCTCAAGAAATCTTGGCCTGGGCCGTCTCCGTATTCGAGGACCGGGTGGCCATCATGTCCGCGATGCAGAAAGCAGGCAGCGTCGTCTGCCAAATGGCCTCCGCCGCCGGCCTCAAACTAAAAGTGCTGTTCGTGGACACTGGCGTGCATTTTCAGGAAACTC
The DNA here is from genome assembly GCA_028285345.1 of Planctomycetales bacterium. Taxonomy (GTDB): domain Bacteria; phylum Planctomycetota; class Planctomycetia; order Planctomycetales; family Planctomycetaceae; genus Symmachiella. The sequence goes on along the minus strand of JANQPT010000049.1, from coordinate 23,049 downwards.
TCGACACGCGCGACCGCATGATATCGGACTACGGTCTCGAGGTCATCACTTTGCATCCAGAACAAACGATGCAGCAACAAATCGAGGAACACGGGATTTTGTATCTGACGCCCGACGGCCAATCGACGTGCTGCGACTTGCGGAAAACCCAGCCGCTTATGAACGCCGCCGACGACTATGACGCATTGATCAGCAGCCTGCGCCGGGCCGATGGCGGACGCCGCGCAAATGTGCCGATTGTCTCTGTCGACACCAACACGCAGACGCTTAAAATCAACGCGCTGGCCAACTTCAGCGACCGTGAATTTGACGAGTACATACTGCGGGAAAAGGTCATTGTCAATCCGCTGCACGAACAAGGCTTTGCTACGATCGGCTGCAACCGCTGTACCACGCCGGTGCTTCCGGATGAAGAGAAGCGTGCGGGCCGCTGGCGGCACCTCGGCCCCTGGGCAATGTACTGCGGCATCAATCCCACGGACGTCGATAGGGGAGGGGCGAAATCCATCGATCTGCCGTCCGAGTTGGTCGACAAGGTTCTGAACCGCACCGACGATTTCATGATTTAGACAGCATCTTCGCCCGAGACCTCCATCTTCACCGGAAAGCGGCAACTTATGTTCGACAAGGAGCGGGAATTCGCGATCACGTCGGTTCGTAACGCGGCACAGATTTGTCGGCGTGTGCAGGCAGAAATCTCGCCGGAAAGCCTCGACAAAAAAGACCGCTCGCCGGTCACGGTCGCCGACTTCGCCGTGCAGGCATTCATCAGCGGGCTGCTCGCGGAAGCGTTTCCTGAAGATCCGCTTGTCGGAGAAGAAGGGGCCGACCCGCTGCGCGGTGATGAGGCGGCGCCGATCCGTGCCAAAGTCGTTCAACAGGTGCGCGCCGCCTGTGAGGATGACATTCCCGAAGAGACCGTCCTGTCGTGGATTGACCGCGGACAAGCCCCCGGTGGACCGCAGGGCCGATTCTGGGTGCTCGATCCGATCGACGGCACCAAGGGATTCCTGCGCAAGGAACAATATGCGATTGCGTTGGCGCTGATCGAAGACGGTCAGGTGCAACTCGGGGTGCTGGGTTGTCCCAACCTGCCGGAGTCAATGGATGCGGGGACTGATGCCGACTCGGGCTATGTCTTTGTGGCAGTCCACGGTCAAGGCGCAGAAGCGGCCGCGATGCCTGCCAGCGCCCCATTGGGCGAATTTGGAAAAATCTCAGTCTCCCCGTCCGACGACCCCGCCTCGGCCCGGCGGTGTGAGTCGGTTGAATCGGGACATGCTAGCCATGACGAAATGGCGCAGATCGCCGAGAAAGCGCAGATGACCGCCGAGCCGGTACGGCTGGACAGCCAAGCAAAATATGCGACTGTCGCCCGCGGCGAATCGGTCGCCTATCTGCGGCTCTCCCCCGACGCCAGCTATACGGAGAAAATCTGGGACCACGCCGCCGGAGCGATCATCGTGACGGAAGCGGGCGGAGTCGTCACCGATCTTCGCGGCAAACCGCTCGACTTCGCTCAAGGCCGCAAACTGACTGAGAATCAGGGCATCATCGCCACCAACGCGGCATTGCATCAGCGCGTTGTCGATGCCACCGCCGCCGTTCTCGGTTTCTAACTGCTGCGATGTCAAACTTCGATTGTGTACGGTAGCCGAACTCGTGAGAGTTCGGGAATTCGCCCGCATCGATTGCGCTCTGAGAAGTCTCACGACTTCCGCAACCTCAATTCTTGGAACTGACGCAGCACCAGCGACGCTCGCTCCCGGTTCGGCTTTTTGAATCATAAAAACTTTCTGAATTCAAAAGAGCCGTGCCATCTTAGTGACACCCCGGTGCGTTATATGTGACCGTAACAAATGAACAGTATAGCCAGCTCGCTCCCTGGTGGTGGTTCCGTGCCCTGAGCGGAATGGAGATGGATTCCCTTGGGAATTGCCTGCTGCGGAATCACCGCCACCCTTATCGGCGCTCGCCCGATGGCCGCCGCCCCGGAGACGTTTCGTTGTGATGCGCACGCCACAACGAGAGACAGACGTCGACGGGGCCCGGCCCCGGTCGAGCCACCCGATTGGTGCAATTGGCGCGACGTGGCTCACGCATAGAGCTCGTCAACAGGCCGCCCCAAATAGACCGGATGCGGGCGGCCGGTGATGTCCTGATAGATGGCGTCCTCCGGAATGCCCAACGCCGAAAAGATCGTCGCCGCGACATCCTCCGGAGTCTTCGGGCACTCGTGCGGGTGTCCCCCGATGGAATCCGAGGAGCCCACAATCGTGCCGCCGCGGACGCCGCCGCCCGCAAACATGATCGTTTGCAGCGGGCCCCAATGATCACGTCCCGGCCGGCGGTGCGGTTGCGGCGACGAGACTCGCGGCGTGCGGCCGAATTCTCCGCACATCACAACCAGAGTCTCCTCCAGCAGCCCCCGTTGCTGCAATTCGGCCAAGAATGTTGAGACGGCCAAGTCCGTGGGCGGCAGCAGGTAATCTTTCAGCAACGGAAACGCGCGGCGATGCAAGTCCCACGTGCCGTTGCGGCCCAGACTGACTTGAATCATGTTCACCCCGGCCTCCAACAGCCGCCGTGTCAGCAGCAACGACCAACCGAATTTGTTGCGACCGTAATTATCCAGAGTCCGCTCCTCTTCGCCCGAAATATCGAGCGCCCGTCTGACTTCCGCCGACGTCAACAGCGACACCGCTTGTGACTGAAAGCGGTCGTGCGCAGCCGTCGCTGCATGCCGTTCCAAGTGTCGCCGGTGCCGGTCAAACGATTGCAGCAACGACAGTCGGTCGGACAACCGGCCGTATCCGTACTCTTCGGGCATGCTCAAAGTTGTATCTGCAAACACCGGTCCCGGCGCCGTGTGGTCATGTTCCAAGCCGAACGCAAAGACCGCATCGTCGTCGCCGTCGTTAAAGCAATTGGGGCAGGGCCCCCAACCCAAGCAATTCGATGCCGCTTGCACCAGCCAAGGATCATGATCGGCCCCCATTTTGCCGCCCTGTTGGCCCGGCACAACCTGTCCTGTCCCTGAACCGCGTCCGACGTATTCCGGCACGACCGCCGCTCCCGGCAGATGATTGGCCCCATTGCGATAATATCCAGCCAGCGAAACAATCCCCGGCGTGTCGGTCGCGTCCGGTTCTTTATTGCCGGGCGTGGTGGCGGGGACGCGGGTGTCACCCGAGGTCATGATCGTTGTGCCGGCGATATGATCGTTGCTGTGATGGTGCACCGACCGCAGCAGGGCGATTTGATTTGCGAACTGCGCCAAGCGCGGAAGATACTCGCAAAACAGCATGCCCGGCACGGCCGTTTCGATCGCGGAAAACTGACCGCGGATTTCGGCGGGAGCTTCAGGTTTGGGATCAAACGTCTCGTGTTGCGGCGGCCCGCCGGGCAGAAAGATGTAGACCACCTTCTTCGGTGATCTCACCGCCGGTGTGGCCGCACTCGCGCGAAGTCGGCTAACGCCGGGCAACGATAGCCCCAGCAGTCCAATGGCGCCGCCTTGCACAAGTTCCCGCCGACTGATCCGCGGGTGCGCCAAGTTCGTCTCACGAGATCCCATCGCCGATCTCCTGCTGTGCTCAACTCAAGCGGTAGAGTTGCCCGTCACCGACGGCCCTCATCTTAAACAACATCGCATCGGCGGTCCAGGACCGATCTTCGAGCGGCCTTCCAAAGCCTCGGATTTGGCGTTCAGCGGCAATTCCAACGTCGATCCGTTAATATGGCATCTCAGCAACAACAAGACATGACGACAAGGAGCGACATAATGGACCTCATCAGCACAATCGGCGGATCATTGATGGAGGGATTCTTCCCCGCCGGCTGGGACCTCGCGAAGATCGACGCCTGTGTCGACGACGACCCCGCTACGATTACGCAGCGGCAGAACTTCTGGCACCCCGACTTCTCGCCAATTCCCTGCGGCACAGTCGCCGATTTCGACACCATGCTCGGCCACGAAATCGCCCACACCATCCGCCTGAGCCGTGAGGCGGGCGAACAGTTGGCGTTAATCTTGCCGGTCGGCCCCATGGGCATGTACCGCTGGGCGGTCTATTTCCTGAAGCAGTGGAACGTCCCTTGCGACCACGTTCATGGGTTCAACATGGATGAGTGGAGCGACGCCGAGGGCAACACCCTACCGCCGGAAAACAGCGGCTCGTTTCAGTTCGCCATGGAGCAGGCGTTCTACGGCCCGCTCGGCGAATTGACAGTTCCCGCCGCACAACGGAATTTTGCCACGAAAGACAACCTGCCGACGTTCGCGGAGAAAATCGGCGAGTTGAAATCGACGGGCGCAAAATTGGGAGTGATCTTCGGAATCGGCCGCGTCTGCCACATCGCCTTCTGGGAGCCGCACTTCGCCGCCGAGTTTGACAGCGAAGAGACGTGGAAAGCGCAGACGCACCGCATCGCCGCCAATTTGCATCCGCTCACCATCGAGCAAAACGCGATCACCAGTTTCAAAAGCCGCACGACACTGGTTCCGGCCTATGCAAACACAATCGGGCCGGGGCTGTTTTTGCAGGCGGACAAAATCATCGGCGGCGCCGACGGCACGCTCTCCCGCGGCATGATGTGGCAGGGTCTGAGTCTATGGATGACACTGCGGCACGGTCCCAGCACTTGGATTCCGTCAACTTACATGCCGACGCTGCCGGGTAAGCTGTTCTTCTTAGAAGAACTGGCCGGGCCGTTGGTTGCGGAGTGCAATTGAAACGCATTGACGCTGTGGCCAACATCCACGAAAAGTTTCGCCACTGATTCACACGGATCAAACACGGATTTGAATCAATACCAAGCCGACCGCTTGCGGTCGCGAGCGACGTGCCGCACCATCGCCGTAATCTGTTGCAAATCGCGTCGTAAGTAGCACGAACAATCGATCTGCATTAGTGAAAACTCGTGCGATTCGTGGCTAATACAAACACTTTGAACCGCTAGTCGAAGAGATTGGCCATGGCCGAGCAAACACGTCACAGATTGCACGTATTCTTGACGATCGCAATTGGCTTGGCGGCCGCGTACGCCAGTCGCGGTCAGCGCGCGTTTGCCACCGAAAAAACTCGACCGAACGTAATCATCATCTACGCCGACGATTTGGGCTACGGCGACTTGGGTTGTTACGGACATCCCAAATTCAAAACACCGCGGCTCGACCAGATGGCGACGGAAGGGGCGCGGCTAACGCAATTTTACAGTTGCTGCCCCTATTGCGCGCCGTCACGCGCCGGATTAATGACCGGCCGTTATCCGTTCCGCAGCGGCATGACCCGCAATCCCGCTCCCGACGCGGGAATCAATGACATCGGCATCCCCGACAGTGAGATCACTTTGGGCGAAGGCTTCAAGAATGCCGGTTACCGCACGATCTGCATCGGCAAATGGCACCTGGGCCACAAACCGGAATATCGCCCGCTGAATCACGGGTTCGACGAGTACTTGGGCATTCTCTACAGCAACGACATGCGGCCGGTCGAGTTGATCGAAGGCAGCAAGGCAATCGAGTATCCGGTCATCCAGGCCAATTTGACAAAGCGCTATACAAAGCGGGCGCTGAAATTCATTGAACAGAATCGCGATAGACCGTTCTTCTTGTACTTGCCGCACGCCATGCCGCACAAGCCGCTCGCGGCATCGGAGGAATACTACAAGAAAAGCGGCGCCGGGCTGTACGGCGACGTCATCGCCGAACTGGATTGGAGTGTGGGCCGGATTCTGGACAAGCTCCGTGAATTGGATCTGGAGCAAAATACGATGGTGCTCTTCAGTAGCGACAACGGACCTTGGTACGGCGGCAGCACCGGCGGTCTGCGGGGGATGAAGGGCCGCGGTTGGGAAGGGGGCATTCGCGTCCCGCTGATCGCCCGCTGGCCGGGACGAATTCCCGCCGGACACCAAAGCGATGCGCCAGCCATCATCATGGACCTGTACGTCACGGCGCTCAAAGCCGCCGGAATTGCGTTACCGGATGATCGCCAGATCGACGGCCGCGATATCATGCCGCTGCTCACCTCTGGCGCAAAGAGTCCGCACAGGGCGCTGTTCAGCATGCGCGGCGGCCGACTGATCACCGTCCGCAGCGGCAAATGGAAACTCCACATCCACGGCACCGGCCGCGAACGGTATCGCGGCGACGATTGGGTCGACCCCCGCGCCCCCGACGGCGTGACGATCATCGCGCCCTACGAACAATCGCGTCCGCACGAGTATCCCGGATTGAAAACCGGCGATGCGTCGGACCGGCCGGCGCTGTTTGACTTGGAAACCGATCCCAGTGAGCAGCACAACGTGGCGAACGAACATCCGCAAGTCGTGGCGGGATTGCTGGAAAAATATCGCGCCCTTAAAAATCAACAAGATGCAGCCCGGTAGGTCCGGCTGTGCCGGACGGCAATGGTATAATTGACATGTTGTAATGATTCACATCAGATTTTCACACAATGACAAATCTCGGCCGGTCGAACCGGCCCTACGACTCAACATTGGAGTAACCATGATGCGCTACGTTTTGAGTACGGCTCTGTTCATCGCGATTCTTCCGACAGCCGGGCAAGCGGCCGTCAAAACCGAAACGGTCAAATACAAGGACGGCGACGTCGAACTGCAGGGACATCTCGCTTGGGACGACTCGATCAAGGGCAAACGTCCCGGCGTATTGGTGGTCCACGAATGGTGGGGCCTGAACGATTACGCCAAGCAGCGGGCCGAACAGTTGGCCGAGATGGGCTACGTTGCCTTTGCGCTCGACATGTACGGCAAAGACAAGGTCACCGAACACCCGCGGCAGGCGGGCGAGTGGGCGGGGATGATCCGTAAGAACGTCAAAGCGTGGCGCAAGCGGGCCGAATTGGGACTGGAGATCCTCCGCAAAAACAAGCACGTCGATCCGAACAAACTGGCCGCGATCGGCTACTGTTTCGGCGGCGCGACGGTGATGCAACTGGCCTATAACGGCAATGACTTGAAAGGCGTAGTCAGCTTTCACGGTTCGCTGCCGGTGGCCGGCGAAGACGACGCCAAACGCATCAAGTCCAAGATTCTCGTCTGCCACGGCGCACAGGACGGTTTCATTCCCGAAGAGCGGATTCAGAAATTCCGCAAAACCTTGGACGACGCCGACGCTGATTGGCAGATGATCTACTACGCCGGCGCGCGGCACAGCTTCACCAACCCCGACGCCGACAAACGGGGCATCGACGGCCTACGCTACGACAAAGACGCCGATCAGCGTTCGTGGCAGCATATGCAGATGTTTTTTGATGAGATCTTTGGGGAGTCCTAATTCTTCCATCGATCAAACGACGTGTGTGGCCGAGTAGATGTCCCGGGCTGCTGCGGCAAACCTTGCGGGTCTTGCGGACGCGCCGTTGATGAAGTTAAATAAAGAATGCCTGATCCGTCGATCGATTTGTGTCGAGGATTTCTTCAATGCAGCAAAAACGGTGGTTTGAATTCGTCAGCGTGCACGACGCGATGGCGTTTTGCGTAATTCTATTGTTCTTCGCGTGCGGGACGCGGCAGATTTGTGCCGCCGAACCGCTCCCCGAAACCGTCGACTTCAACCGCGACATTCGTCCCATCCTCTCCGACACTTGTTTTCACTGTCATGGCCCGGACGAGGAACAGCGGCAGGCCGATTTTCGGCTCGATTTGCAGGATGCCGCATTTGCCGATCGCGGCGACTACCGCGCGATCGTGCCGGGCAAACCGACCGAGAGTGAACTGTACCGGCGCATCGTTGCTGAGGATGAAGACGCGCGGATGCCTCCTGCCGACGCCGATCGGCAGTTGACGGCGCGGCAAACTCAACTGATTAAGAAGTGGATCGAGCAGGGCGCCAAATGGCAGGGGCATTGGTCGTTTTTGCCAATCAAGCGGCCCGAGATTCCCAAGACGCAACAAACACGGCGGCTGCGAAATCCGATCGACGCCTTTGTTCTGGCCCGTTTGGTACGCGAGGGGCTTGCTCCCTCCGCCGAGGCGGGCAAGGAACGCTTAATCCGCCGCGTCACTCTCGATCTGACCGGCCTGCCGCCGACGCTGCAGGAGATCGACGCATTCCTCGCGGACAAGTCTGACGTCGCCTATGAGAAGGTCGTCGACCGCTTGCTGGCCTCGCCCCGCTATGGTGAGCGGATGGCGTCCGGCTGGCTCGACGCTGCCCGCTATGCCGACACCAACGGCTATCAGACCGACGGCGAGCGCTATATGTGGCGCTGGCGGGATTGGGTCATTGAAGCGTTCAACAACAACATGCCATTCGATCAGTTCACCATCGAGCAACTGGCGGGCGACATGCTGCCCGATCCCACGCTCGAGCAATTGATCGCCACCGGCTTCAACCGCAATCATCGCGGCAACGGTGAAGGGGGTGTGATCGAGGAAGAGTACGCCGTCGAATATGTCGTCGACCGCGTCGAAACGACCGGCACCGTTTGGCTGGGCCTGACCATCGGCTGTGCACGGTGCCACGAGCACAAGTATGATCCGATTTCCCAAAAAGAGTTCTATGAGTTGTTTGCGTTTTTCAACAATGTGCCCGAGCGGGGTAAGGCGGTCAAAACCGGCAACTCGCCGCCGATGATCAAGGCCCCGACTCGCGAGCAGCGAAAGGAGTTGGCGGATCTGCAGCAGCGGCTGACCGCCGCCGAACAGCACTTTACAAACCTGCAGGACGAGATCGAGCGCACCGAGCGCGATTGGGAGCCTGGCTTCGATCCTCATTCCGCCGCCGATTGGTCGGTCACGCGCGGGTTGGCGGCCCACTTCCCCTTCGATGGAACGCCGGAAAATCTGCTCGCCAAAGAGGACGACGAGAAGAAACAGGAGACTGAGATTCAGGACACGGAAAAGCCGGCCGCCGAGAAAGAGCAAACGAAGACAGACGTTGCCTATCAGGTCGGCCATCTGAAACAAGCGGCCCAATTCGACGCCGACGGACCGCTCACCGCAGGAAATGTCGGTGACTTCGGTTATTACGACAAGTTCTCCTGTACGGCCTGGATCTCTCCGAGCGACGTCGAGCACGGGGCGATTGTCTGCAAGATGCAAGCCGACGACCGCTCCGACGGATACAGCTTTTGTCTGCACGACGGCAAACTGCAAGTCAACCTCGTCAAGCGCTGGCTGGACGACGCGATCCGCGTGGAAACGAAGGAATCGCTAGAGCCGGGCCGTTGGACGCACGTAGCAATGACCTACGACGGTTCGCGTGTTGCCGGCGGCGTCAAAATCTACCTCGACGGGCGTCCGGCGAAGTTAAAGATCAACGTCGATGAACTCAACCAGTCATTCGAAAACGAGCGCCCGCTACTCATCGGCGGCGGCGGCGATCCGCGACACTTTCAGGGTCGGATTGACGATCTGCGGATCTACAAGACCTGCCTCTCACCGGCGGAAGTTGGCTTGCTCGCCACACCCGATTCCTTCGCGGATCTGCTCAAGGTTGCGCTGGAAGAACGAAATCAGCAACAGCGCGACAAATTGCGGGCCTATTTCTTGGAGCAGCAAGCGCCGCAACACATTCGCGCTGCGGCATCGAACTTGGCCAAGCTGCAGAGAGAACGCGAAACGCTGATCGAAAGCTTTCCGACCGTGATGGTGATGCAGGAAATGGACCCGCCCCGCCAATCACACGTGCTGCTCCGCGGCGAATACGACAAGCCGGGCGACCCCGTCAGCCCCGGCGTCCCGGCAAGCCTGTCACCGTTCCCAGACGGAACGCCCAAAAACCGTTTAGGGTTGGCCCGTTGGCTGGTCAATCCCGCGAACCCGCTCACTGCTCGGGTCACCGTGAATCGTTTTTGGCAACACTACTTCGGAGCGGGATTGGTCAAGACCGCCGAAGACTTTGGGGCGCAAGGCGAACAGCCGAGCCACCCGCAACTGCTGGATTGGCTGGCCGCCGACTTTATCGAATCGGGCTGGGACGTGAAGCGTTTGCAGAAGACGATTGTGATGAGTGCCACATACCGCCAATCGTCGAAAGTCACGCCGCAGTTGCTGGAGCGCGACCCCGAAAACCGTCTGCTCGCCCGCGGCCCGCGACACCGGCTCGCGGCGGAGACGATCCGCGACCAGGCACTTGCGATGAGCGGATTGCTGGTCGAACAGCTGGGCGGGCCATCGGTCAAGCCGTATCAGCCCGCCGGACTTTGGAAAGAGGTCTCCGGACTCATCTACAAACCGGAGCAGGGAGCGAACTTGTATCGCCGCAGCATGTATACCTTCTGGAAGCGGACCGTTGCGCCGCCAACGATGATGGCCTTCGACGCGTCGAGCCGTGAAACCTGTGTCGTGCGAGAATCGTGCACCAATACGCCGCTGCAAGCCTTGACATTGCTCAACGACACCACATTCGTAGAAGCAGCGCGTCAGTTGGGCCAACGGGCGCTTAAAGAGGGGGGCGAAACGGACGAATCGCGTCTCACTCACGCCTTCCGCCTAGCCACCTCGCGTCGCCCCACTGCCGCCGAGTTACGAATTCTCATCGCCGGCCTCAAGCGGCATCTGCAGAATTACAACGAGAACTCCGCAGCAGCGGAAAAGGTCCTTGCGGTCGGCGATTCCCCGTATGATCGAAGTCTCGCTCCGTCTGAACTGGCGGCTTATACCGCAATCGCCGGGTTGATTCTAAATCTGGACGAAGTCGTGACGAAAGAATAGCCGGAAACAGACTGGTGGTGACCAAGATTGCAACCTGCACGGAGGATTGCACACACCGTAGTATATATACTACGGTGTGTACAGTCGACCAGACCTAGAGCCAAATCGATAACCCTTTTAATGGTAAGAGTTTGCAGCAAAAACTGCCAGAGATGATCTTGACGGAGCCTTGTGTTGTTTGTATATATAATGCAAGAGGTAAACAAGGCTGCTTCCACTTCCTGGCCGCGCAGTATACATACTGCGCGGCCAGGAAGTGGATCGCCGCAAGAGCTGCGTAACTCTTTTTACAAAACAGTTTACGCCGCGCACCCTTCTCTTTCTCACAAGCGGTCAGAAGTATATATACTTCTGACCGCTGAGCAAAACACCAATGACATTATCTCGGCAGCGGGTGACGACAACGTTCGATGAGAGCGGAATCCAAATCTGGACACGCCGAACACTGCTCAAATTCATTGAGGCGAATAGAGACCAATGGGAAAGCGGCGAAAGTTCCCAAGACGACCAGCCACCAGGAAAGTCAGCCACACAAATCATCAATTGGCTTGTCAAGGAAACGCCCCTTGAGGCATCAAAACTTGACTTCCCTTACCGCATTGTCACGAGATTTATTTGAGGCAACCCTGCCACGTTCGAAGTCATTCAATCCGTGGATGAAAAGGGATATTTCAGTCATTACACGGCGATGCAGGTAAACGACGTGACAGAACAGATTCCAAAATCCGTCTATTTCAACGTCGAACAACCTGCGACCGGCGGAGGTGGATCGCTTTCACAAGCTGCAATCGACAGAGCTTTCAAAGGAAAATGTCGTGTGACTAATAACGTCACAAAATACCGCGAGGTGACGATTCACAAGATCAACGGCCAAAACACTGGGAGACTTGGAGTTGAAAATACGACGCTCGAAGATGGCTCTGAAATCTACGTCACGAATATTGAACGGACGCTAATCGACATTGCTGTTCGGCCGGTCTATTCGGGCGGAATTGGCGAAGTTGCGAAAGCCTACAGAATCGCGGCGGACAAAGTTTCTGGAAATCGTTTGGCGACATACCTGAAATCGCTGAACTACACGTATCCTTACCATCAGGTGATCGGATACTACATGGAGAAAGCAGGCAACTACACGGAATCCCAAATGAAACGCTTGAGGGCGATTCCTGTCGAATTCGACTTCTATTTAACGTATCAGATCAAAAATCCCATCTTAGACAAGAATTGGCGGCTATTCACACCAAAGGGGTTTTAACAACTCACAATTGCTGCAAAGTGCATCAAAGTAGAAATCAAAATCCTGCAAATCGAAAGCGACGCTGACGGTGTTCTTCACCGATTCGAAGTCAGGCTCGTGGTCGTCGCGAACATCTTCGATTCGTTCGATCCATTCCAGCGGCACTTTTTTGATAGCAAACGTCCGCTCAACAATCTCGTGAAATGTGGCTGCATCAAATGCGATTCCGTAACGTTCGCGTATCATGTGGATGTCAAAGAAATCTCGCGCTCGGGCAGCTCCCTTGCGACGACGATGAATGATCGGACCATACTCTGGCATCTGCTGGCAAATCGCTCTCAACTTCTCAGCGACAAACATCCTCGGTGAGTAGCCGAAGATTGTAAAGCCGTCGATTTCAAATTGCTCTTTGTCGCCGCAGAACTCGTGACGACTGAAATCAACCTTAAATTTTGTGCTCCCCGTCGCATCGTTAAGAGGATGTGCATTCCTCCGAATCGTCTCAATATCGCCTCGGTAGGATTCGAACTCTTCCTTGCCAATGAGTTTAAAGTCGCACTGATACCCGCCCCAAAACGACTTTAAATCATCTGATATCTTTGCAGGGACCTCACGGAACGTAAAGTCAAAGACGACGAGGCCGATCTCGCTGAAAGTCTTCTCCAACGACGAACAGACCCGTTCATGTAACCAATCAAAGTCGTCGAATTCACCGTCGATCGATATGTCGACATCTTTGGATGCACGTGAAGATATCTCATATGCAAACTGTAGGAGATTTCCCCCTTTCAATACCAATCGGTCGTCCAATTCGTCGTCTGCCTAAATGGCGACGATAACTTTGCGCTTGACTTCGTTCAGAAAGTCGGTCTGTTCCATCACCAAAAACCTCAGACTGATAGAGTTGAGAGCACATCTCTTTTCAGACGCTGCTAGAACTTTGGTGCGACCGGTGCACATGTCGCCCGACTCAGCCGACCCAGTACACCATCCGCAATATTGAACTTACTGACTGGTCAACAGCGCCGCAATATTTGCAACCATTTCAGTTTCCTGCGACGACTAATGAGTGCAGCGGCCGCCCAACCCTCCAACACAGATGTTGCCTCAGGCATCGGTTCTCGCGGTCGGCCACTTACGCTATAGTGCCGCGCATGAAAGCTTACCGACGTCCGCTACTAATCCTGTTAGTGCTCTACGTGCTGAGTATCGGCCCTGCGTTTGGCCTTGCACTCAGCCAGGGCGCTTATCCCGCACCGAACGATCAGCCTGTGGCACAAACATTGACCGCGGTCTATTATCCCGTCGAGTCCGTCGCGGACGCTGCGCCTCTAATCGGGATTCCGCTGAGGCGATATCAGAGGCTCTGGTTTCGCGTGTTGTCGCACTAATTGCCAAAGGTGGAAACAATTCGCATGATGCGAAAACGACGGGGGAAATGGCTCAGTTTGGCGCTGACCATTGCGGCATTCGGCGTTCTCCTCTATTGCCTCAGCCCCAAGGCCGCAGACCGCTCGCATGATCCGTCGGTGCTCCCCGATCGCATTATCCTCTCCTGGACCGGCGATCCCGCGACCACGCAGGCGGTCAGTTGGCGGACGAACTCGTCGGTCGGCCGGGCATTCGCTCAGGTCGCGGTCGCCGCCGATGGGCCTGACTTCGCCGAACACGCCCGGCAGGTCCCCGCCGTCACCACACCGATCGTGAGCGACCTCGGGAAATATCACAATCACGCCGCGCAGTTCGACGACCTGCAGCCCGGTACGCTCTATGTGTACCGCATGGGCGCCGGCAAGAACTGGAGTGCGTGGAATCACTTCCGCACCGCTTCGAAGCAACCTGAGCCGTTTACCTTCCTCTATTTTGGTGATGCCCAAAACGAGATTCGTTCTCATTGGTCGCGCGTCGTGCGGCAAGCCTACTCTGTCGCTCCCGACGCGCGGTTTATGCTCCACGTCGGCGATCTCATCGATCGACAGAGCCGCGACTCACTGTGGGGCGAATGGCACTCCGCCAGCGGGTGGATTAACGCGGTCGTGCCCAGCATGGCCGTACCGGGCAATCACGAATACGCGCACGGCGTGGGACGGACCATTGATCGGCTCTCCATGTATTGGCGGCCGCAATTTCAGTTCCCCGAGAACGGCCCCAACGGTTTGGAAGAAACCGCCTATTACTTCGATTATCAGGGCGTGCGGTTTATCGGACTCAACAGCAACGAAAGAATCCAAGACCAGGCGGTCTGGCTGGAACGGGTCTTGCGCGAGAATCCGCACCGCTGGGTGATCGTCGCCCACCACCATCCGCTATACACGGCCTCGGATCTCGGGCGAAACAACGTCCATCTCCGCAAAGCCTGGCAGCCGATCTACGACAAGTACCGCGTCGACCTCGTGCTGCAAGGCCATGATCACAGTTATGGACGCACCGGACTCAGGGCGTATAAGAACCTCAGCAGCGGAACCAACACCGTCAGCGATGCCGGCACGGTCTACGTCGTATCCATCAGCGGCCCAAAACTGCATCCGCCCAATGATGACGACTTTGTCTCCCGCGCTGCCGGCATTCAGTTGTTTCAGGTGATCACGATTGACGGCAATCACCTCAAGTACGAAGCCCGCACCGCAACCGGCCGCATTCACGATGCCTTCACGCTCCGCAAACGCCCCGGACAAGTGAACAAACTGCTCGAAGAGACGCCCGGCATGATACGCACCGAACAAATGGCCCACGGCAAGAATCGCTGACGGGAAGCACCCAATCTCTCGCATAGAGCTGCAAATCGGCGGCCGGTGAGGCCTTTGCTTGCGGCCCCTCCGACCTGCTGGAAAAAAACTCCGCCCCGGAAAGTTCCCGGAGCGGAGCAAAGTCACGCGTTAGCTTTCAACCGGTGCTCAGACCGTAAAGTAGTTGTACTGATAGCTATCGCCCGCGGCGTAATCCATGACGTAAGCCGTGGGAATGTAGTAGCCAGGAAGTGCCGGATTGATCTGCTTCATGTTCTGAATGAAGGTATCGTTTCCGATCCCGCCGTACAGCCAGTCATAATTGCTGACGTCGTATCCGCCATCCAATCGGTCGTTGCCCGCCTGCCCGTAGAGACGGTCGGCACCCAACCCGCCGTACAGGCTGTCGTTGTCGTTGCCGCCGTACAGGTAGTCGTTGCCGTTTTGGCCGTAGATTCGATCGTTGCCGGCCGAACCCCACATGCTATCCGACCCGTCGCCGCCTCGGATGTTGTCGTCGCCGGCGTTACCAACGAGTTGGTCGTTGCCGTCACCGCCACGGAGCCGATCGTTGCCGTCCTGCCCCCAGAGGGAATCGTTGCCGTCGCCGCCACTCATGTAGTCGTCTCCGGCTTCGCCGAGCATGTAGTCATTGCCGTCCTGTCCATACATGCGGTCGTAGTCGCCGCCGCCGTACATGCGGTCGTTACCGTCTCCACCGTACATCCGATCTTCACCGGCCTCACCGTAGATGCGATCGGCGCCGGCTTCACCGTACATGCGATCGTCCCCGGTGCCGCCGCGGAGGGAGTCGTCCCCGTCACGGCCGTAGAGGCGGTCGTTTCCGGCGTCACCGTAGAGTGAATCGTTTCCGGCACCACCATCGGCGGTATCATTGCCGTTGCCGCCGTACAAACGGTCGTTGCCAATTCCACCCTCAAGACGGTCGTCACCGTTGTCGCCGTAGATGCGATCAGCGCCGGCTTCACCATAGGCGGAGTCATTGCCTGATCCACCGCGCATGTAGTCGTTGCCGTCACGACCGTAAATGCGGTCGTTGCCCGCATTGCCGTAGAGGGAGTCGTTGCCCGCTCCACCATCGACGGTGTCATCGCCACTCTCGCCCAACACATAGTCGTTGCCAATGCCGCCCTGCATGTTGTCGTTGCCCAGTCCACCGTACAGGTAGTCGGTGCCGGCATCGCCTTGCATGTTGTCATTGCCAGCGCCGCCGATCATCACGTCAATGCCGTCGCCGCCCTGCATCTGGTCGTTCCCGGCGTCGCCGTAGAAACGATCGTTGCCGTCGCGGCCGAACATGCTGTCGTCTCCGTCGCCGCCGCGCAACGTGTCATTTCCGGCTTGCCCGTCGATGACGTCGTTTCCACCATTGCCGGAAAGCGAATCGTTGCCGACTCCGCCGTATAATGTGTCGGCCTGCGTTCCGCCGACCATGGTGTCGTTACCCGCTCCGCCATCGGCGGTCATGCTGATGTCAGTGTTGTTCACGACGCTGTCGTTGCCACCAAGCGCTTCGACGGAGATCGAATCGACGTCCTCAACGTCGTAGTCTTTGTCTTCGATCACATCGCCGTCAGCGTCGCGAATGACCACGAGCACTTCGTCGATCTCGCCGTCGTCGTAGGTATACGAGATTTCGATCGTATCATCTTCGTTGGTGCCTTCGATTTCGATCACACCGTCTTCGAGATCAATATCCGCAGCCATCAAGCGGCGGTCTTCCAGGTTTTCAAATTTCATCTTGCGGTTCTTGGGAAACGACATTATTCGCCTTTCGTTTCGCTGGGGGGTTTCGTCTTTTTGGAAAAAACGTCCGATACGGTGCCCAAGCGAAAGTCCGGCGGATTTGTTACACAGGCGTGCTGACACGCCACGTGCGCAAAAAAAGGCGCAACCTGCTTTCAATCAGCAAGTTGCGCCGTAGAGTTAAGCTCGGAAAGTGGCGCCCACGCGGCGCGGGATTAGTCTCTTCTACACCGTACGGTCACCCTCGTAGTAGTTGAAGTCGACGACCTGATCTGCCCAGGAGCCGAACAAACCCGGGGAGTAGATGCCGTATCGCGAGAAAATGCGCGAACGGTGTTGAAACGTGTCCGCGCCCGGTCCACCCCGCAGCCAGTCGCGGTAGCCATCGGCGCCGCCGTCGAGGTAGTCGTCGCCGTCTTGGCCGTTCAGGTAATCCATTCCGTCGCCGCCATACAATTTGTCGTCACCGAGATTGCCCAGCAACGTGTCATTGCCTGAATTGCCCCGCAACAAGTCGTTGCCATGTCCGCCGACGACCCAGTCGTCGCCCTCCATGCCCAGCAAACTGTCATTACCGCCTTGGCCGTACATCCGGTCGTTGCCCGCATGGCCGATCAGCGCGTCGTTCCCGTCGCGGCCCCAAAGCGTGTCATTGCCGGCGGCGCCCATCAGAATGTCATCTCCGTCGCCGCCGTTGACATAATCGTCACCGGTCCCAGCGTCGATGACGTCGTGGCCGTTTTTGCCTTTGAGGTAATCATCGCCGGCATCGCCACGGAGGTAATCGTTGCCATCGTTACCGAACAGCACATCTTCACCATCGCCGCCGTACAGTGAATCAACTCCGGAGCCGCCGAAGAGTTGATCGTTGCCAGCTCCGCCCCACGCTTCGCCGCGAATGTCGGTGTGGTTGTAGAACAAGTCGTCCCCGGCGCCTCCGTCAAAGCGGACCAGCCCGATCAAGTCCGCATCAAATGATCGCGTCTTGACCTGCGTCCAGCCGGAACCGGACAGGTATTGGAAGACGTTGACGCGAATCGTATCGCCGCCGTTATCGTAAAAGACTTCGACTTGCTCGCGTTCGTCGGTGCCGGTAATCACTAAATTGGCGCCGTCCTGCTCGACCCCCACGTCGCCGCTTAACAGCCGGCGATCTTCGAGACTTTCCAGCGACAGTTTACGGGTATTCGAATTGAACATGATGAGTTCCTTGTAATCTGCAGAGTGCTGCGGCCTGAAGTCTCTGCCGCGTGAACGAAAGAATTGGAGACGGTTCTGGCGGGGTGGATCGCGCTCACCCCACCTGTCATTCAGACCACGGTTCGATCAACTGTGCGATTCGTAGAGCCTACTGAATGACGAAGTCGTCGGAATCATTGAAGAATGTGTCCGAACCGGAACCGCCGTTCATGTAGTCCGCTCCGCCGCCGCCGATGAACACGTCGTTGCCGGAGTTCCCGAACATGGCGTCATCGCCAAGTCCACCCATCAGCCAGTCGTGGCCACTGCCGCCGGCCAGCAAGTCGCGGCCGTCTTCACCGTAGAGCAGATCGTTGCCGCCGCCGCCATACAGCCTGTCGTGGCCGGTACCACCGTAGAGCACGTCGCTCTTTTCACCGTAGATGTAAACCCACGGCCCGGAATAGTCACCGTGCATCGTGTCGTTGCCGGAATCGCCCCACAGTTTGTCGTAGCCGCCTGAACCGACGAGCGTATCGTCACCCGATCCGCCGCGAATCTGATCGTTGCCGCTACCACCGTTGATATAGTCGTGGCCGCGACCGCCATACAGCTTGTCAGCGCCGGAACCGCCGTAAATCTTGTCGTTACCGCTGACGCCTTCGAGCAAGTCGTTGCCGCCACGGCCGCTGAGGATGTCATTTCCCGATCCGCCCCGCAAAAAGTCGATGTTGGATCCGCCGACCAAATAGTCGTCGCCGGCACCGCCGTCGGCCGATGCGATGATCCCTGTGTTGTTGTAAAACGTGTCGTTGCCGTTGTAGCCGCTGAAATTGATGTACTGAATTCCGTTGGCGCTGAACGACTGGTTGATCGATTGGCCGCCGGCAATCATGTTGACGTGAATCAGATCGTCAGCCGTCGAAGCCGTGCCGTTGTTGTCGTACTCGACAACAACGTTGTCGTTGTAACCGCTACCGTTGATAAAGATCTGGCCGGATGCCTCAAAGACACTGGCTGCCATCAGCCGGCGGTCTTCCAAGTTCTCGAAACCCAAGACAAAGCGCTGTTGATCTGAGTTATTCTTGAATGTCATGATTTATCTCCGTGTGGATGTGTTGTGATTATGTTGTGGTCGTGAGTTCATCCCGGTCTTCAGTGGGTTGTGTGCGCACCGGTTGCACGTCAACTGCTTACGGGATTCGCCGAAGCGTCATTCCGGCTGAGTCGCGAGCCGATTTCGGCGACGACTATCGCTAAGGCGGTAAACGTTCCGCCTCGGCTTAAGGCTGTGAACGAAGAACAATCGAATGTGGTTCACTCGAATTGTTGAAATCAACTCGTTGCCGGCTTACCAGCCGTCGTGAACGACTTTCACGTCGTCGGCACTGTTCACGAATCTCGTTGATGGTCAAACGAGTCGGCGGAGTGTGTGTGGTGTGCTGCATTTCAGTACCTCGACAAGGGGGTGTACCTCGCGCGCATCGATGGTGTGCGATGCGTCCGCCGGGTGTCAGCGGAGTGGGCGGGGGATTCACAAGCCTGCTAATCGGCGGCTCGTGTCAAAGGAAGGTCTGCTTGACTTGTAATCCGATCTGAGGGATCGGACGGGGCGGCTTCAGCGACCATTTTTTGAAGATTTTATGATATTTAACCTGTTTGACAACAATAGGTTACGACACAACGCGCCGCCAGCACCAGCCGTTCGCATAGGAGAACGACCTGCCTCATATAGTGAGATCACCGTTCCCCGGAAAAACCGGACATGACGACGCCAGCTTTTTTTCTTTCGCCGAAATCGCCGTCGATTCTCTAAAAGTGGACTGTGGTGTTCGCCGGCTCCGTTAACGGGACCAAGTCGCGAGCGGAATTGGAATTATTGGACAGCAAACTTAACAGGCCGCCACGGCGCATCAAAAACGCCGGCATCAATTGAGTTGATACCGGCGTCAATCGTTCGTCATCAGTTAACGCGCCTGGTGCTACAGGAGCGTCTGTCCCGCCCGATTACGGAGGAGCTTCAAAGGTGCCCTTGGAGATCAAACCGGGCGACAGCCACGGTCCGGAGTAGTTGGTCGACGGCGGCAATTCAACCGTGTCGTCGGTGTAACCATGGCCAACTGCACCCGTCGGAACGGGAAAACCTGGATTCAAGAAACCGTCGCCGTTGATGTCCAGAAAGCCTTTCACGCTTCCGTCGGCCATCAAGATGTTACAGGTCTTGCTGCTGCCGGTGCCGTGCCAGGCATACCAATCACGGGTATCCTGCAACCACAGATTGCCGTCAGCACCAGGGGTTCCCACCGAAGTCGTGTCGGGCAGCAAGCCCGGCTCGGCACTTTGAACGACGGTACCGGCCGGCATCAACTCGATGGCGGCGTTGCTGGAATCCCAACGGGCGGGACCGTCATTGAACGACTCGCCCAACCGCTCACCGGCTTCAAGAAATCCGGGAACGTCGTCGGACAGCACGGCTTCGTCAACGTCGCCGGGGGCGGCACAGCCAATCCAGCCGATAGTACTCGCAGAGCGGCCGCTGCGATCCAGAGAGGAAATGGTCAACGGACCGGTCGTGCCCGCAAATCCCTTCAGGCCGGTCAGCGTGACCGCATCGATGGCAGTTGCACCTGGCCCGACTTTTGGACCGGAGCGGACCAAAAACCAGCCGGCGGCATAATTCGTGCCGTAGCCGTCTTCGAGCAGTTGTTGAACTTCGGCGATCCGTTCCGGCGAACCGGCAGCAATATCTGTCGGCGTCCAGCGAACACACCGACCTGAAGACAAGCGGCTCGTGGGAGCGCCGTCTTTATTGTCGGTGGTATCAACGGTACCGATGAAGTCGTTGACTTTCTCGGTCGCTCGCAACAGCGAGCCGGTGCATTGCATTTGCTGCACCACGCCCGCACCGCTGTTGACAATGTCGGCCACCCAACCCCAAGTATCGGGGCAGCCGTCACGCCGGTAGTCATAGGCGCCTGTGCAGTAGCGTCCGCGAGGATCGTTCGTCGCATGAGCATGCAACGCGATGCCGAACTGGCGCAGGTTGTTCTTACATTGCGTGGTTCGTGCTGCCTCGCGGGCTTGCATCACGGCAGGCACCAGCAGCACGATCAGGATGGCGATAATCGTCACAACCACCAACAGTTCGACGAGTGTGAATCCCACCCGAACCGGTCGTGGTTGAGTGACACGAAGTCGATTCATTGTTACTCCTGTGTTAAGAATCCGAGTCGTTGCGCGCAGTGATCGCTGCGCACGTTGACTATGGAAAAGAGAAGAGAAAACTCAAGCAGTTCAGCGCGTTAAATTCAGTTTGGTCAAACTCCGATTCGCTCGCTTTCCTCGAATCGTCCTGTTGAAGAACGGTAGGTCTCCCCCCGCTTCGACGTCGAAGTGGAGTTGTCTCGGCGCGAATAGACAACGCTCCCAAGTTGGTGACGAACCGATAGACTCGATTGCGAGACGGTGTTAGAATCCCGCAAGCGTTGAATTCGTCGCTGAAATACGACGTAACGAGCTGAGAACCAAGTAGTGTGTCATCTCGAGTTGACGCTCAGGAGTATCCCTGAAAATATGAAGCCCGAATGTACTCTCTGTGAAATGTTCGTGAACTTATGAGATGACACAATCATGCCGTTGGAATGTCCCCCTGAAAAAGATTTCCCTCCACGCGACAACTCAGTCGGCGCAGCGTATCTTGCTGAGTCGCGGCAGACTCTCCATTCGGCACACAGAAAGATTGTGCACTGTCTGAATCAGCTTTCTGATGATGACGTCCAATGGCGGCCCTTCGAAGAAGCGAACAGCATTCAGAACATCATCCTGCACCTGTGCGGTAATATTCGCCAATGGATCATGCACGGCGCCGGCGGCGCGGAGGACGTTCGAGACAGGCCGCGAGAGTTTTCCGATCATCAACCGCTGGACAAACAAGAGTTGTCGGTGCGACTTTCACAGACACTTCAGGAAGCTGATGATGTGCTCGCCCGCTTCGATCCTGCCCGGCTGACCGAACCCAGAACCGTGCAGGGCTTCGATTCGAACTTGCTCTCGGTCATTTATGAAACCGTGAGCCACTTCGTCGGCCATACGCATCAAATCGTGTATATATCGCGGCTCAGACTGGGCAATCGCTATCGCTTCCAATGGGTGCCCGAAGGAATCGACAGCGCGCAGCTCGGTGACACGACCGACTGAGCGGAAACGTCTTGCCGGCTCACCTCTGTTGCGCGATCTCCTCAGCCTTCACGACATTGAGTAGATCGGATCCCCGATATTTGTGAAGACTGGGAAGCCTGGAGAGAGTCAAACGGTAGCGACTCTGTTCGACGAGCTGTTGCTGGATCAGCCGAGAGTCGAGCTTCTGCGCGAGTCGATCGTTCGTATTCACCAACTCCCACAGCCGTCCATCGTCGGATCGGAACTGTAGCCGGAATTGATGCTTCGATCCGGTTGGAACTGGGCTCGGCACGCGGACTTCGTACTTCGCGACAACCTCGCCTTCGATGACTTCGGGAGCTGGCTCAAGCACTTGCGAAGCGTAAGTCGTCGCTTGAACCAACAACACCGGCAACAGGGTCAACCGCCATAATAAGCCTGCAATCGACTGCCGGTTTTGAAATTCAGCGTGTGAGTGAGATCGAACACGAACTCGCATCGCAACTCCTGCGGCGGCATTCCTCGCCGAATACCACTGTCTTCTCAACCACGCTAAAACGCGCTGTTCGCCGCAAACGGCTTTTCCTTCTCTACCTTAGATCACAATCCACCCGTGTGAACAGGACAATTCTCGAAATCTTAATTGATCCTGAATGTTGAATTCATATTTGGGCGGGATCGTCAGCCCGCACGGCGTCTGCGCATTGTCGCAAGAAAACGGTTGATCACACGATCCGCTGCCCGGACCGAAGCGGTCTCGACATCGACAACTGCATCACCAGGAAGACGGAACTCAGAGACCTAGCCCCAGAACCGAGCCAAATGTGCGAAGATTGAATCGCGCATGTCCGAGACGTCAGCCCCTGGTTCGTCGCCAAAGAGTTCGCCCGGTTCCCAGCTCGACTGCGACCATTCCTCCCACTTCGCCTTGCCAGCAGCGTCGGCGGTGAATCCATGCCGCTCGCCGTCGGCGGTTTTCGATCTCACAGTATCTTCGTCGCCCACGGCGTCGACAAATTGAACCGAGGTGGATTGCGGTCCCTGAGTCCAGTTCGTCGCGTCAGCGGGCTGGCCCAGTCGTCTCGACGAACCTGTCGATCCGGTCACAATCGAAACAAAGGAGCTGTCATGGCCTATGAGGTTGCCCCGTCGATGGCTCGCCTCCGCGCTTCCATCATTTGCCGCAACGGCAGCTGCGGAGTCCTCGTAGACCGTGAGATTGGAATAGACACTTTCGCCGTTGGCTCCGCTGACATCATGGTCGTTGCCAAAGAACAGGTACTGCATCTCGCCGGT
>JANQPT010000041.1 GCA_028285345.1 Planctomycetales bacterium | reverse complement strand
TCTGGCTTTCCGCGCTAGCGTCGGCATGAGGCAGGCTGGTTTCAAGTTCAAAAGTAAACCGGCCGATCTGGATTTGGTCGCCGTCGCGAAGCGTTGCCGTCTGAACGGCGTCGCCATTGACGTGGGTGCCGGATTTGCTCCGCAAGTCGCGAATATGCAGCCGGCCCGACTCCAAGGTGACAATGCAATGAGCCTCGTCGATCACCGAGTCGAGCAACTGAATGTTGCAATTCGCGCCGGAGCCGATCAGCGTTGTATACCGCAGGACGTCTTTTTCGACCGTTTGTCCGTCCGGTCCGCGAAACTTCAGCCGCGCGTGCGCGCCGCTGGGGACCTGCGGCAATTGTTCGTCACGGTCGATCTCCACGCGGCCGGCTGATTCCGACCGAATCACGCTGCTCATAGACTGCCTGTCTGCCGCTCAAAAAGGAAAAGGCACCGCGATTGAAGCACGATCCCCGCATGCAGGTGTTCGGATAACCGTCGCAATCCGAATAGTCAGCCATGCAGTGACGCGAACTAGTGCATTGTCCAATCTGAATTGACGGGTTGTGCAATCTCCCATAAGCACGCCAACGAGCGTGCGGCCCACTTGTGGGACCTGTCAATTCAGAGTGGTTGTACCACTAGCGATACCTCACGCTGCCCAGCGAGGTATGTTACTACCAGTTTATCATAGACGGACGGACGAAATTCAAGTTTTTTTCGAATTTCGGCCATGATTGGGAGCGTCATTGAAGGGGGCGTTGCCGTGTTCGCGAGCAAAAACCGGCAGGTCACGCGTGCGGTTCGGTCATGCTCATCGGATCGAGCGCCTTGTTCAGGTCGGCTTCCGGCAATACGTTCTGCTCTCTGCAAAGCTCGCGGATCGTCTTGCCGGTCTTAAACGCCTCTTTGGCGATCGCTGCCGCCTTTTCGTAGCCGATATAGGGATTCAAGCTGGTGACCATCGACAGGCTCTTCTCCACAGCGGCTTCGCAGTTTTCGGCGTGCGCCTGCATGTCGTCGGAACAGAACTCGACGAACGCGTCGGTGACTTTTGTCAGCAACATGATGCTTTCCAGTGTCGTCTGACCCATGACGGGCATCATGATGTTGAGTTGAAACTGCCCGCCGCCGGCACCGCTGACGGCAATGGTTTGATCGTTGCCCATCACGCGTGCGGCGACCTGCATCATGCTCTCGCACATCACCGGATTGACCTTGCCCGGCATAATCGAACTGCCTGGTTGCCGGTCCGGCAACACGATTTCTGCGAAACCGCACCGCGGCCCCGACCCGAGCCAACGAATGTTGTTGGAAACATTGAACAGCGTTGAGGCGATCGCGCGCAGTTGGCCGTGGCATTCGACCAGGCCGTCGCGCTGTGCGTTGCCTTCAAAGTGGTTGGCCGCTTCGGCGAAGGCAATGCCGGTTTCGTCCGCCAGCACCCGCGACACCCGCCCGCCGAACTCCGGATGTGTATTGATTCCCGAACCGACGGCGGTGCCGCCAACGGGGAGTTCCAAGACCGCGTCGCGGGCCCGTTCGGCGCGGCCGACCGACAATTCCAATTGCCGCGCCAATCCGCCGATTTCTTGGCCCAACCGGAGCGGCGTGGCGTCAGCGAGGTGCGTCCGGCCGATCTTGATGATCTTGTCCCACTCCGCCGCCTTCTTCGCCAGCGATCCGGTGAAACGTTCCAGCGCGGGAATCAGTTGGTCCTGGATGCTCTTCGCCACAGCGACATGGATTGCGGTGGGAAAGGTGTCGTTGGTGCTCTGCCCCATGTTGACGTGATCGTTGGGGTGCACCGGCTTTTCTTGGCTGAAGCGGTCGTCGCCGAGTATTTCGATCGCGCGATTGCTGATGACCTCGTTGACGTTCATGTTGCTCGACGTGCCGGAGCCGGTCTGGAACACGTCGACGGGAAACTCCGCATCAAACTTGCCTTCGCTGACTTCGCGGCAGGCGTCCAGCAGCGCTTGAACTTGGGCGTCGTTGAGCGGATTCTTGCCGCTCCCGGTCAGTTTGCCCAGGTCTCGATTAGCGACGGCGGCAGCATATTTGACGAGCCCCATCGCGTGAATCAAATCGTTCGGCAAGGGCCAACCGGAGATGGGAAAGTTGTCGACGGCGCGCTGCGTCTGTGCACCGTAATAGGCCTCTGCAGGGACTTGCACGTCGCCCATCGAATCATGTTCAGTGCGATATTCACTCATGGCCGCGGTTCCTGTGTTCTTCGGCAGAGAGGCGAACAATTCAGCCGCCAATGTTATCGAATTGCCGCAGGGATCAAAAGCGACGTGAGTTGTGAAGAAACCGCCAGAAATGGACGGTGAATTGTGCTTCGGGCGAGGTATTGACGCGGTTGAAGACCGGTTTTAGACTGGCGTGACCGATTGCGGGATGTAGCTCAGCTTGGCTAGAGCGCCGGCTTTGGGAGCCGGAGGTCGCAGGTTCAAATCCTGTCGTCCCGATTGTTTTGGGAAATGAGCCCTTCGGCGGACACAGCGGGTGCCCCGTCGAAGGGCTTTCTCGATTTCAAATAAGCTTACGTCGCTCAAGCCACGGTTCAATCAAACCGCGACGACGATCTCGCGTCGGCACTGGGCTGCAAGTCTTGACCTCTTGCCGTATGCGTGGATTAGTCCGAGAGTCACCCGATTAGCAGGGGGCCTGCTGCCGGACACTCCCTTCGGTCCAGGCTGGGGCTTTGGTACTGAACGCGGCGTATGCTGGCGACGTCATCGCTACAACTTGCCCCCGCAGTATTTGCAGTGAAGGGCGTCGCCGTCGTGTCCTTCCGCCATGCATTCGGGACAGACCTGCGTGGTCGGAGGTGTGCCGCTGGCATTGGCCAATTCTGCCGAAACGATTCCTGTCGGCACGATGATCATGCAGTAACCCAGGACCATCATGCATGCTGCAAGGGTCTTTCCCAGTCCGGTCGTCGGAGAGACATCTCCATAGCCCACCGTCGTCATCGTGACGATGGCCCAGTACATGCTTTCCGGAATGGAATCGAATCCCGTATCGACGTCCTGGCCTGGACTGTCGATGTCTCCGCCTTCGATGAGATGCATTGCCGACCCGACAATGACGACGGCAATCAGTACAAAGGACAAAAAAACGGCGATCTTTGCGCGGGCGGCCCAAATGGCCTGCCGCAGCGCCGTGGCTTCCGACAACATATGGGCCAGCTTGAAGATTCGAAACGCCCGCAGCAGGCGGAGCGCTCGGATGACTGCCAGCCGTTGCGTACTCGGCCCTCCCTCCAAAATGGGTAGGGCAATCAGATACGTCGGCAAGATCGCCAGCAAATCAATAATGCCATAGAGGCTGAAGATATAGCGAATTGGACGGCGGGCACAGGCGATACGCACTCCGTATTCGAGCGTGAAGAGTAGCGTGAAGAACCACTCCGCTCTGACCAGCAGCCTTCGGTGCTCCTCTTCAAGCGAGTCAACACTCTCGCACATCACCACCAGCACGCTGAGTAGGATCGCAATCAACAGCAGTACGTCAAACAGCTTTCCTGCAGGTGTGTCTGCTTCAAAAATGATTACGTACAGCCGTGTTCGCCAAGAATTTGTTTCTTCCCGGCGGCCGTCAGTCGCAGGATGGGACATGTTTTGTACCGTCAATTGAGTGGACTATTTGTCAGCGGTGATTTCGCTGGGAACGATTCTTACCAACTCCTCCGCCCAGATCCACGCTGTGGATCAGCTGTCATGCCTAGTCGCAGCTGCCGGCGCCAATCGAGAGAGGTACTTGACGAATTAGGACCGTTTTGTGAGATGTCCCACGATCGCGCCCGTCTACAACAGATTGCTTCAAGGCACAAAAAAAGCCCCCGGAGGAATTGATCATCCTCGAGGGGCCACCTTGACCGTGATTGACTCGCATACAGCTCAAAATCGGTGAACTGGGCGATCACTCGACTCTAAGTTCAGGACTATTCGAATGCAAGGCCAGCGATCACTTGTGATGTCGACCTTCCCTCGATGTTTGTACCGGCGTCGGTGAGCAAATCGGAGTTCAATAGTGCGGCTGGGTTCTGCAGGGCACAGTGTAGCGATGCCAGGAAGAACAGCGACCCGTCCTACACTCTCGACTTCACACCGATAGCTCCGCACAACCCGTGTGAGGCTCCTGCGGATGAGATTGCGGCGTACGAATGCTACTCCGCCCGAATCCGCCAACCGCCGTTGCCTTTGCCACAGTTTTTGTTAGCTCGAACTTTGATCAAAGCTCTTCGCCGCGGCAAACGGCGCGAATCGGAATGGTCGTGAAAATGCCATCGGGGCGAATTCCATCCGATTCGTATGCCATCGGCCGGGTGCACATCTCTCAAATAACACAGTCACAATTAGTTGCAGGTCTCATTGACATCTGAATTGACGTTTGATGATTCCAGTACCCGTTCGCCTTCACGAACCCATCCCATCAGCTCGATGTAATTCCACCAATACTTGTCGAGTACGCCATCCGTGATCTGTCGATTGGCAGAGTCTCTGAGACGACCGATGTCCTGTTGCAGGCTTTTGCGATTCTCCTCAGTAGGACTGTTTTTGAATCGCGTTAGTTTGAGCCGAAGTTCCTGCCCAACTTTTAGCGGCGAGTCATCAGGAAGGTTCTTGTGCCAATTCGCGAATTCTCCCAAGCGGTACATGGCCTTTCCGACCATCATTTTCTCCCACCGCTCGGGGCGAGTGGCACATCGTTCTGCGAGATGTCGAATGGCCGGATGTAGTTCCGGCTCTACCGGCATCAATAACGCGGCATACAAGTAGCCTGCGTTTGACCAATCATGAGCAAGCTGATCTGTCGTGGCCAATAACTGTTTGCGGACTTCTCGGTACTCGTCAAACTGCCCCAATTCATATAGCAAAAACGCGCGTTCCCGCGGGTGCAATCCGTTCGGCCGTTTTATTCCCGTGTTTAATGCCTTTTCCCATTGCATTGTCCGCGCATAGAGCGGATACAAGACTGCGGCGTCTGGGGTATAACCGGGAAACTTCGCCAGCTCTTCAAACACCTGAATTGCTTGTTTGAAGTCTTCTTTTTGAAGCAAGTTTGCCGCCTTGGACTCCAGCGCTGCGGTCTGTTTGTTCGCCTGAGCGATTAGCGAATCTTCGGCAACAGCTGCTAATGTGCTCTGCCAACGCTTTGACTGTTCAAGCCGCCTGGCCAACTGCTCGTCGATGACGTTCCGTTCCTCAGGCAGCCAAATCTCAACCGACGAGCGCGTCTCATCCGGCCTTTGGGAAACTGCTTCTCGGATTGTGTCCCAAACGGTCGATGAGAGAAATTCTCGTTCCCCCGATGAAGACAACCGAATTCCTGTGGCTGCTTCGATCTCAGGCAGGAGGGAGTCGGTTGATCTCTGGTCATAGTTCGGAAGCGGCCAGGTCCGCACGATCCCGTTTGAACGCCCTGTAACGATGCGGTTGTCCTGGCCGGTGAAGTCGATCGTCACCACCTCACTCGCACGACGAACCGTGCGCCCAATTTGTCGTCGTGTCGCGATATCCCAGAGCCGCACGAGACCTGATGCGGTGCCTACGGCAATCGTGCGACCATCAGGCGCGCAACGCAGAGCATTGATTTTCGCTCCAATATCGAGCGGTTTCCCCGTCAGCTCGCCGGTCGACACATCAATCAGTCGAACGATACCGTCAAAGCAACCTGTCGCCAACAAAGCTCCGTCGATCGTAAAGTCAACCTCATCGACCCATCCTTGATGTCGAATTGGTTCATATAACTGTTCGCCGGTTTCAGCGTCGAAGCAATAAACCATCCCGCCCGTCGTCCCGGCGGCAATTAGATTCCCGGAAGGGCTATAGCACACGCTCAAAGGGGGACTTTCGAGTTGCAGAGGAGGATGAACTTGACTCGCATTCTGTACGTCCCAGATCACGATCTCGCCGGCTGATAAGTCGGTTTGACCTGTCCCGATAGCAATATGGCAGCCGTTTGGAGCACAGTCGAGAGATGATACCGTCAATTCCAGTTTTAACTCCGGAGAGATTTTATAGCCCCCTTTGAGATCCCATAATTCGACGATGCCCTTGTCCAGTGAATCAGAAATGCCATATTGGTCGCTCACTGCCTTAACGCATAAGTAACCACGGCTTTTCATCAATGTGTTTTGCACATTGAGTGTTTCCGCAGAGAGGACGTTCGTGACGTTCGATTTCGCAGCGGCGAGGATGATCTCGTCGTTGGGTGAAACGGATAGCCGATAAACACCTCCTCCCGGCACTCGTGACTGAGGGGGGGGTGGTCTCCTAGCAGTTTCCCAGATCCGCACATAGCCGTCCTCTGCTGCCGTAATCAATTGTTCGCCGGTCGGGCTAAAGCAAACGGCATGAACCTGCCCTTTATGGTGGAGCGATTGTCCGACGAGTTCTTCGCTGTCAGCGTCCCAAATGTGCGCCGTCCCGTCACGACCGGAAATGGCGGTCAGTTCGCCGGTACGATCCGTAGAAAGATCCATGGGATTCACATTCAGTGGGAAATAATCCACATCGGCATATTGAGAGTTGACGTCGAAAACGGCGATGCCCCTGTTGGTGGTCGTTGCCATCAAAAAAGCTCCGTCCGCTGAATAACAAAGGGCTTTCGCTCCTGGTGAGGTGGTGATCTGAAGATTGCTGAATTGTTGACGATTTACGTCCCAAAGAGCGATGCGGCCGATACTGCCTTCATCTCCCAAACTGCTGACCGCCAAATAGTCTCCATCCGGACTAAAAGCGACTCCATTCATCGGCGGCTTTTTGACTTTCGCAGCAATCTTCTTTCCGGTCGACCAGTCCCAAATCTGAAAATCCCAATTCAAGGTCGTGACGGCAAGCAACCGCCGAGTTGGATGCACATCGATGCCTTCGATCATGCTTCGCAATTGGAGCTTCTGTTGTTCAAACTCGTTGGTCTTACGATTGAACAGCGAAACACTGCCTTCCTTAAAGGTGGACGTTCCCACGACGACGATGTCTTCGTCAGAACAAAAGGAGACATACCACCCGGCCCCTCCCAGCTCTTGGGGAGGCCCTGCCACTTCTCCCGTCGCAGCATCAATCAGAAACAGTTTCCCCTGACCTTCATACATATGATATCCACCGGTCACCGCAGCAATGGTTTTTCCATCCTGCGAAATATCTACAGACGTCACTTCATTGCCCAGTGGAATCATCCGCGTCAGCCGGTGTATCGACTGAGAAAAAGCCCCCAGATCGCGGCGAATGGCCAACTCCATGTCTCGTTCCCCTGCAGGAACGCTGGCCAGCGCCCGTGCGAGCCAGTGGAGCCCCAAGCCTTGATCCCCCGACTCACACAATCCCCGACCGCGCGAGACGTATTGCTCGACCAACCGCTTTTCCGCGTTGTTTCTCGCCCTTTCAGCATCGACTAATGCTGCTTGGCTTTCGTCGGCAAGTTGGGCATTTTTATCCGCCAGCTCGAGGTTTTCCGAGGCGAGCTGACTTTGATATTTTTCTTGCTGACGGAAATAGACCATTGCACCCGTCGCGCCCAGCAACCACACGACAAGCAAGACAACCACGGCCGCTAGTGACGCCGCGAACGGCCGATTGCGATGAGCCCAGCGGCGGGTTTTCTCCAGGCGGCCGATTGGTCTGGCAGTGGTTTCAAGCCCCGTGAGCCAACGCTCCAGGTCTTGTGCCATCCCCGTCATGTCCGTATAGCGCTGCTCCGGATTCTTTTCCATCGCTTTCGAACAGATCGCCGCCAGATCCACCGGGATTTCACTATCGAGCTGCCTCGGTTCCGGAGGGTTCTCTGTTGTGATTTGCGCAATCACCGAGTGAGGCGGTCCAGAAAAGGGCCGTTGCCCGGTGAGCAGTTCGTACAGCACAACCCCCAAACTGTACTGGTCGCTATGCGGACCAACACTTTCCAAGTCGCCGCGTGCCTGTTCGGGCGGCATGTAGGCGGGTGTTCCCACAACGCCACCGTCGGCCGTCATTGATGAATCTTCATCCAGCCGTTTGGCAAGACCGAAATCCATGAGCTGGGGATGGCCCGATTTGCCAACCATGATGTTATCGGGCTTGATGTCGCGGTGAATGATGTTGAATTCGTGGGCGTAAGCCAGCCCTTCGGCGAGCGCAAGGATCCACTCTGCTGATCTCCTGAAGTCAGGCCGCTCATCGGCGATGATGGCGGACATCGGGGTGCCATCCACAAATCCGGAAGCGATATAGATCTGGCCGTTGGCCTGACCACTCTCGAAAACGGCGACGATGTTTGGATGATGCAGGCTGGCGGCAGCTTTAGCTTCCCGAATAAACCGGCGAATCTTCTTTTTTTCCGACGTGGCAAATTTGGGGACTTTTAGCGCCAACTGGCGATCCAAAACCGGATCATATGCGCGATAGACCGTGCCAAACGCACCTTGGCCCAGTGCGGATTTCAATTCGAAGCGCCCAATTTTACCGATCGTCGGTTCCTGGCTTCCTATGACATTACTCGCGGAAGTCGTCGAGTCGGAGGACGCCTGATCGGTCGTTTCTAAAGCTGCGAGACTTGGCGACGCCGATCCCTGCTGTTCTGAGAACTGAATCGAACTGACTGTAAACCGCTCGCGACATGCCGGGCACCGCACGACTTGGCCGACTTTGTTATCGTCGATCTTTAGAGAACGTTCGCAATGGGGACATTTCGTCGCTAGCTTCTGGGTCATTCACCAGCTCCAACCACGAGGTCGAAGAATTCTCTGCAGCCGATACCTGCCAACTGGAATTCGCTTTACCGTTTGGAAAACGGGAGTATTGAATCATGCATTTCTTGGGCTGATGCAAAACGTTCCGACGGGTCCCGCGCCAGTGCTCGATGCACGATCGCCACCAACTCACTGGGAATCTCCGGGCAATGTTGATCGAGGGGAGTGAACTCGTCCTGGAGAATTTGAGCGAACGCATTGCGATCGTCGGAGAATTCATAAGGGAACGTGCCCGCAAGATAGTAGTAAAGTGTTGCCCCGACGGAATAGATGTCGACTGCCGGCTTGGAATAGCGAAAATCAATCAACTGCTCTGGCGGCATAAACGCGACGGTACCGCGGGCCTCGCCGTCCTTTGTGAATTCGCTGAATCCGGCATTGGCATAGTTCTTAGCGAGTCCGAAATCCGCCAACTTGCAGTTCAGTTTTCGTTGAGATTTCGTCAGCAAGATGTTGGCAGGTTTGATGTCACGATGAACGATCGAAGCCGCATGCGCGTATTCCAACGCTTCCAAGACTTGGCACACGATGCCGCAACTGATCCGCAGTCGTGAATCGGGAGACTGCGCGCCCATAATCGCTTGGAAATCGACGGTATTGACATCTTCCATGACAAAATAGAACTGACCTGAGGCAACACCCAATTCAAAAAACTTGACAATTCGCGGATGGTCGAGACGACTGAGGACGCTCACTTCACGAAGAAAGAGTTGTGTGTCTCGTTCATTGCCGATGCGGTGGGGAACAATCAGTTTAATGGCGAAACTACGGGACGTTGATTTTTGGAGCGCGCGATACACCGCGCCCATCGCGCCTTGTCCCAACTGTTCCGTGATGCGATATCCCGGAACCGGTTGCCATTGCTCATTCGGGTCAGAAATCTCCTCAGAGTCGTTAGGCCTTGTCGATGCAAGGTGCGTTTCTGCTTTAGGGTCGGCCGCATCGCTTTCGAATTCGATTGTCTGAGGCGCAAGTTGGTTCGAGTCGGCTTCCACTTCATCGATGTCCACACGGAGTTCCGTCCGGCCGACTCGAATCACGTCGCCATGGTTCAATAAGCACTCCGAAACGCGGGTCCCGTTGACCAATGTGCCGTTCCGGCTGTCCAGATCGACCAGGTAACACTCCGGAGGGCGGATTTCCAGGCGGAAGTGATAACGCGAAAATCGTGGGTCGTTAGGGAGGCTCAGGTGCGCTTTTCCGGAGCGGCCGGCCACGAAAGTATCATGCCGATTGAATTCAAATCGCTGTCCCTGATGAGGGCCGCTGATCACAGACATCGTGACGAGGGAAGTGTTGTGATCCGGCAGGGAGTGCATTTGCACGTTTTTGTCACTCGGCAGATGGCTTTGATCGACGAGATGGCCCGGCGTCGAAGGTTTCGATAAATACGTCATCACATCCTACGCGGCGCGGCAAAGAGTTTCTGCAGCCGTTTCTGGTCCGACTCCGGCTAAAACGACCTGACTGTGTGAAGTCTCGGTATTCCCATCCGTGTTATTCGGCACGCGCCGATCCCCTGTGCAGGATGCTGGTGTTGCACGATCGAATCCGCGCACTACGACTTGCCACGCTCCGTTGTGTGAGAAAGTCTTGCGTTTCGGCATCTGATTCGCTCGCGATAGAAATGCAGAAAGACCGCCGACATCAAATGCCGACGGTTGGTCCCACCCGCGAAATCCCGATAATTCGTTCACGCAACTTGGCGGCGTTTGCGGCGCCAGCCATAGCCGGCTAGAGCCGCGCCGCCGATGCCGAGCAGCGCGAAGGTGTTTGGTTCGGGGACTGTGGAGACCGCGGGCAAATTTGGAGAGCTACGGCCGGAGTCAAAAATCAGATCAAAACCGTGGTCTTCAGGAGTCGTACCATCTTCAAATGTCACTGAGACAAGTTCCAAAGTCTTACCGATTCGCCAATCGGATGTTGTCGAACCCCCAAATTTGTAATCGATCTTAAAGACCGCATCGACTTGACCCGACGTTTGCCCGATCGCGCTATATTGCAGTCCGAAGGCGGTGTTTAACGGTATGATTCCACCGTTGCCAAAGATACTTTCTCCGATCGCGATCTGTTGAAAACCGTACCCTCCGAATAAGGTCAATGAGAACGGATCACCTTCGATTGAATTGTTTAGGACTGTTTCAACCTCGCCCCGGAACACATAGTTCCCTTGGAGGGTCATCGCCGGCAGAATGGAGTTCGGCCGGTTGGCCCTTAATGTCCACGAATCGGTTGACTGCCACTGAAAAATGATTGACGTTTCGTAAAAATCATGCGGATCGAGAACCTCCAAGAAGACATCGAGTCCGGTTTTGTGGCCGGAGATAAAACCCGTGATCTCCAACTCTTTCACTCCAGTCTCTCCGTCACTGCCATCGATTTCCGTTTTATCCGCCCTAAGGAATAATCCATAGCGCGATCGAAGCGGTTCCGTGGCCTCCTGAAGGGGGATCTCCTCGACGAACGAATGTTTGACAAGCAGTGAATAAGAGGAAAAGGAAACACTCCCGGCGATTGCCGGGCTTGTCATGAGTGCGAAGAAACTAAACGCGAGAAACCTTGTCACGTCAACGTCCTTTCATCCGACACGCCTTAGATTAGTGATGGTAGTCTTCGGTCGCGGTTTGCTTGTCGGCGCTCTATCGATAGTGAAGTGCACCGTGGCGCTGCGAATTCTTAATGTCCAAGAGACGTGGTGTTTCCAGGATTAGCCGACTTGAATCCACTGAATTCAATTGGCAACGCCAGATTTCATGCGGGCCCGGTTGCGCTGTTGCCGCCGACCGTATCCGACTAAGACCAGCCCCCCAATGCCGAGCAGCGCGAACGTGCTTGGTTCGGGGACGGCGGTTGGTGAAGACACATCTCTGGCAAAGGCGCCAGCATACACTTCGGCGACCCCGTCGTTTGCAAATTGAAGCCCCAAATTGATTTCCTCCATGATCGCCTGGAGCGCCGATTCCGATCCGTAGAATCCATGGAGGTAGGCGGACTGAATTTGATCGGCGGAGGAGAACTGGAAGGGAGTGCCGACGTGCAACGTGTCGGTCAGCAGATTCCCGTTGTGGTCGACATAGGACAGCGACAGACTGCTAAGGCCACCGACGGGATTTGCCAGCAGCAGAGAGCTGAGCGAGTTCTGATTGATGTCAATCGCGTAGAGTCCCTCCTGATCCAAGCCCCCGGCTGTGAGCGCGGCCGGACCCAATCGGAGGGACTGCACGGCGGCGCCGTCGTCAAAGTTGGATGTCACAAAAATGGCGGAGTCAACGCCATAGCTGTCCAGCGTGGGCAATATTGTCCCGGCGGGCCCAATTTCCAGCTCCAAGAACTCGACGGCGAGATCACTGGGTAAAACAAATTGGTGGTCGGCAAAACGTGGATCAGCGCGCATCTTTGCCGAATTGCCGGGAGTCTCGCCCGGCAGCGCGTCAATCGCGAATAAGACAACGCCTGTCCATTCCTCAGGCGTGAAGGGTGTCGCTCGAATGTCGTTGAGAATGCCCTCAAAACCGACCGTGGTTTGCGCGAACGTGACGTTGTTTAGCACTTGTTCTGTTCGTCGCGATCGCGCGGCCCATTGTCCCGTTCCGGAAACCAGTGTGATAAGCTTTGTTCCGGCAGCTGTCGGCGTATCAAACATATACTGCACGTGAACGCCGGAACTCATCCCCAAGGAGCCGGCATTCCCACCTCCTGGAAAATACTCACCTTCCGCTGTTGCCACAAACCGAATGACAGGATCGAAGAAGTCCTGCTCAATGGAAGCCCTCATCTCGTAGCTACTAACCACCGACCCGCCGGTGAAAGAGATGCTGTTTGGAATTCCCGACGGGTTGGACGGTATTGGCACTGTGGGGACGTCCAGGTGGCGATTGGTAATGTCGCCGAGGCTTGGTTGCGCGGTCGCGTAAATCTCGGCGCTAATGTTGCCGGCATGTGCAGTGGCTGTCAGAGCGGCGTACGCCAAGGTCAAAGTAAGGAGTGAAGGAATACAGCGATTCATTTAAAATTCCTTTCAGGGAACGAGGTCGGAACAACTCGTTTCCAATCTTGAGTTCCGACAAAGTGGGCGGCTTAGCACGACACGGCTCTGGGGACCGGTATGAAAACGTGCCGTCGCTGCGAACATTGCGGCCCTACAGGAACAATGCGTATTTTCGGCGTTGTGACTGCCAAAAACGTTGCAAAAAAGTGTAGCGGGAGTTTCGTCAGCGCGTTCAACTCAGGTCAGCACGTCGCCCATTTTGCCGAACTGAGCCGACGTATCAATGAGCATTACGGCGACGATGCGGCGCGAAGTCGACAGCGCCTTGAACGGCGATTCCGCGTACAGAATTCACGCCCCGCTCAAGTCAACCAAGGCCTGCTGAATGGAGAGCACAGTGATCCGGTCGGATTGGACAATCGTTAGATGCCGTCCGTCGTGGGAGAACTCCAAGCTCAATACTGGTTTCTCGGAAAACTGCGTGGACCATAGCACGCGGCCGGTGGCGACATGGGAGAAAACAATATGTCCGGCTTCATCGCCGCTGACAACGGTGCGGTCGTCCGGAGAGATGTCGACCGCATTGATGGGGTGCGCGTGGCCGCGAATCGCGTGAACCAGACTGGTGCTTGAGATCGTCCAGATTCGAACCGTCCGATCCCGAGACCCGCTGGCCATCAGCCGTTGATCGCTGCTAAATGCGACATCACGCACTGAATTGGTATGCCCGACAAACGTCGAAATCACCGCCCCAGATTGGGGATCGATCGCGAACAAATCATTCTCACGGTGCGTAATCATCAGATCAGCTCGCGGCGCCAGCCACCCTCCTTCGTGGTATTTCAAATGGGTTTTGTGCCGGATCAGCTTCCGGTTGTTGACATGCAACAGGACCACGCCTTGTTCGTTGAATCCCGATATCGTCACGAGCTTGCCGTCATCAGGCATCGAGAGCGCTAGATTATCAACCAGCCCTCGAATGTGTGGCAGATGGTGAGTCTGATCCAGAGAACCACTTGCGGGATCCCAAAGCCTTAACGAGCCATCGTTATGAACCGAGACGGCGGTCCGGCCATTCCGACTGGCGACGAGTTTGGAGGAAGGGACATCAAAGGTATTCAATGTACGCCGAACATCATTCGCGATGTCCCACTCCCACAGTTCGTCTGGCCCGGCTATGAGCAACCTGTGCCGACCGTCGATGTAGTCCACGTTCTGCTGTGTGGAAGTTCGAATCGTCCGCCGGACATTACGATCCCTCCCCGTTTGCACTCGGCAGGAGCAATCGCGGCTGCCGGTCACCAACTGGGTTCCGTCTGGGGAGAAATCCATCGACAAGACTCGATCCTCATGAGCTCGAAACGAATCTGGCCACGGAGGATCTTCCAAGCCTGCTTGCTCCCCGCTGTATTGCAGGCGCCATGTCCGCACTATGCCCCCCCGATCGCCGGTGGCAAGAAGGTGACCATCTGGATGGAACGCCAGGTCGAGGATTTCATCGCGATGGCCGTGAAACCGATGCAGCAGACGGCCGGTCCCCACATCCCAGATGTAGACGTTGCGGTCGTATCCACCTGCGGCAACCATCTTGCCGTTATGAGAAAAACGAAAGCAACGCGGAGCGTTGTCGGTTTCAACACCCTGCAATTCGCAAACTCGATCACGCGTTTGGAAGTCGTAGACGCAAGCCTTTCCGCCCCCATCCGCGATTGCCAAACGGTCGCGACGCGG
Source organism: Planctomycetales bacterium (assembly GCA_028285345.1). Classification (GTDB taxonomy): domain Bacteria; phylum Planctomycetota; class Planctomycetia; order Planctomycetales; family Planctomycetaceae; genus Symmachiella. The sequence goes on along the minus strand of JANQPT010000041.1, from coordinate 329,074 downwards.
TGAAACGGCCAATCGTCGTTCCACCCCTTGATGTTCTTTGTCCGAAAATCCGGCAATGCTGCCGAGTTCTCTCCCCGTGTTGGTATTCCAAAACCGTACCCCCCCTCCTTCGCCCGACGATGCTAGCACGCTGCCGTCGGCGCTGAAATAGACGCGGTGCGCGTGGCGATCGTGCGCTTTGATGCTTCGGAGCAGCGACTTCTGATCAAGATCCCACAATCGAATCTGGCCGTCATCGGCAATCGTCGCCAGCACGTTGTCACGTGGGTGAAAATCACAGCCGTAAACGAAAAAGCCGCCTCCTTTGAGCACCGCGAGTGTTTGGTGGGAAGTGGCATCCTTGACCTCGATGCTGCCGTCGGTCCAGCCGAGAGCCAGGTATTTCCCGTTGGGGGAGTACCTCACCAAACAGCCGAGTTCGTCACTTTCGGCCAAGATCTGTGATTCGACCGTCCCCATCGAGTTGAGCAGCCACCATTCGAATCCGCGCGGATCGTCGCGACCGGCTGCCGCTGGATCGGCGTAACGGTTCAGGACATCTCGAAAGTTGCGCAGGTCGCCATCTTTCCAGAATTGGTGTGCCAAATTGATGTCGGTGGCATACAACAACTGTTGGGCATGGGCGTTGGCGAGTTTTGCTGCGCGGGCCTGCCGATCGGCTCGCTGTGCTTGTTTCTCTGCCTCGACAGTCGATGCTTTCGAGTCTTCCGCTGCTAGATATGCTTTGTGAGCGTAAACTAAGCTCGTGACTCCACCGGCGATCACCGCCAGGCCGACGAAACTCGCCGCGATGATGAACGTGCGGTGATGTGCCAGCAATTTACGGAGGCGATAGGTGGTCGACGGCGGACAGGCGTTGACCGGCTCGTTGTTCAGGTACCTGTGGATGTCACGGGCTAAAGCGATTGCCGACTCGTATCGTCGCGACCGGTCCTTCTCGAGCGCCTTCATCACGATCCAGTCGAGTTCGCGTCGCATCGAGAGTGAGAGCTCCCGCGGATCGCAGCGTCGGTCGCCGGAAATGGTCGAGAGGTGGTTATTGTCCAGCGTGCTGACTCTGTGGCTTGGCCGCAGCGGTTCCTGTTCGCGAATCAAGCTGCAGATTTCGTCCCAATTGCGATGCGGATCGCCCGTCAGGCCGAACGGCAGCAATCCCGTAATGAGTTCATATAAGATCACTCCCAAGGAATAGACGTCGCTGCGCGTGTCGACGTCGGTCGGCGAAAGCCGCGCCTGCTCCGGGCTCATGTAATCGGGCGTCCCCATGAATTGCGCAAACTGCGTGTACACGGTCTGCGGCGTGAGCTGTTGATCGAGCAGTTTCGCAATGCCGAAGTCAATGACTTTGGGGACCGCTTCCACGTCGTGATCTTCCACCAAAACGTTGCTTGGTTTGAGATCGCGGTGAATGATCCCTTTCTGATGCGAATGTTGTACGGCCTGGCACACCTTAATGAACAGTTCCAGCCGCTGACGAATCGTGAATTTGTGGAGATCACAGAACTCGTGGATTGGGATTCCCCGCACCAATTCCATCACGAAATAGGGGCGGCCGGACTCTGTTCTGCCGGCGTCGAGGATTCTAGCAATATTGGGGTGGGACAAGACCGCCAGCGCCTGCCGTTCCGCCGCAAATCGGGCGATCACCTGTTGTGACGCCATTCCCGGTTTGATGATCTTGAGTGCGACCTTGCGTCGGACCGGCTCCAATTGCTCAGCGACGTAGACAATCCCCATTCCTCCTTCGCCGAGCTTTTCCCGCAGGACGTACGGACCGATTTCCGTGCCCAACACCTGGTCGTCCGGTGATTGAAGCTTGGTCTCGTCAGTACGGGGGACAATCTGGCTCAGGAAGTCCGCCGCGTCTTGATGGGCGGCGAGCAGAGACGAGACTTCGTCAAAGATCTCCGCGTTTCCACCGCACGCTTGACGTACGTAGTCACGCCGCCGATCGAGTGACTCGATTTCGAGAGCGCTGGCGAAGATCTCTTTGAGGCGGGATGCGGCGTTCGGCATGGCCACGAACGGGCTTTGGTCTCGAATTTGCGTCAATCCTGTTGATCAATGCGTGAAAATGTCGTGATCACTGCCAATTTATTGAGTTCTTCTCCATATCGCGAAACGAAAATCGGCGGTTACGAGTCCCCGCCTTCCAAATCACGATAGAGCCATGCCTTCGCGAAAGCCCATGTGCGATAGGCCTTCCGTGGGGAAACTCGAAGATTGACTGCTGCCTCTTCGACGGACAAACCCGCAAACACCCGCAACTTAACGAGTTCCGCGCTATCAGGATCGATTTCCTCTAAGCGAGAAATCGCGTCATCGAGGTCGAGCAATTCATCGAGTCCCGATTCTGAAAGGGGCACCACGAACTCACCCCACGCTGCGTCAATTCGATGGGCGCTTCGTTTTTTTGCCTGTTTTTGCCGAGCGCGATCAATCAGAATTCGCCGCATCGCCTCGGCGGCAGCTGAAAAAAAATGTCCCTCGGAATCCCAAAAAACGCTTTTCCCTGATTTGACCAAGCGGAGCCACGCTTCGTGGACCAAAGCCGTCGGCTGCAAAGTTTGCCCTGGATTCTCGAGCGCAAGCCGCTGTGACGCCAGCTTACGAAGCTCGTCGTAGACAACTGGAAGCAGACGCTCCGACGTGGCGCCGTTGGGGGGATCGAGTTCGGGGGTCAACATTTTGGATTCGGACATGTTTTCACTCTAAACGGTCGTGGCAGGGACTTTCAAGCAGATTTCACGTGGCGAAGCTGTTCTCCTCCAAATGGAATGACGTCGAACCTCACGGGATAGTTCGCTGAGAGCGTGCCGCCTCGGATCGACGATCGACAGCAATTCGGATCGCTCCCCAATGCACGAACTTTGCACAAGTCTGACGCTGATCGGCATCTTTCCAGTCTGCGGGCGGTGAACGAGACCTCTGTTGCCACGCCGTCAAATTGACGACAGCGCGATGCGGCTGATGTTGTCTGGAGTCGATGGCAGTTTTCCGACAAAACCGAATCAACACTGCAATCGAGTGTCACAGACTGAAAGCCTCAGTCGTCAGAATGGTGGACGGACGCGATTCGAAGCGTTCCGATTATCGATCTCAGGAGAAGGAGGATTTGAAATGACGGGTACAATCGAGCAGGCGGCGGCGAGCCGGGCAGAAGTGTTTAGGCAAATCTCAGCCTTCGAATCCGCGTACGACTACGATGCGGGTTACATGAGGGATCTCTTCGATCGCTCGACCGTTGCGTCACAGCTGTTCAACGCCCTGAGACCGATGGCTTCGTATTACCAGAAGCTTCCCGCGGAGGTGCATTTTACCGCTGCGATCACGGTCATGCAGCAGGAGGATTGCAGTGGATGTTTGGAGCTGAATCTCAAACTGGCTCGGGAAGCAGAAGTATCGGAGGATATATTGTCGTCCCTGTCTCATTCGCCTGAGACGCTCCCACCGATTCTGCAGGATGTTCGCAAATACACCAGGGATTGCCTGCGAACAGGACCAGTCGACGAGGCGGTCGCTCGGCGCATCGAAGAGCATTACGGCAAGGAGGCGTTCGCCGAATTGGCGACCTGTATCGTTGGTGTTCGTATGTATCCGGGCATCAAGCGAGCTCTACTATTGATGCAGACGTGCACAGCTCCATGATCGTCAAGAAAGCGTCATCGATGATTGAACAGTACTTTGAGACGCACAGACGCCACCTGATCGGTCTGGCCTACCGAATGTTGGGCTCGGTGCACGACGCCGAAGAAGTCGTCCAAGAGACCTTTCTGCGATTCCAATCAGCGGACGGTGAGGAGCTGGAGAATCCGAGAGCTTGGTTAACGCGTGTCTGTACTCGCATTTGTTTGGATCGCATGAAGCGATTATCGTCGAAGCTTGAAAAATACCCGGGGCAATGGTTGCCTGAGCCGTACATCGAGCCGGAAGATCAGGCTTCTCTTGACGAAACGCTATCGATGGCGTTGCTTGTTGGACTCCACGCATTGAGCCCCAAGGAACGCGCTGTGTTTCTGTTGCACGATATCTTCGACTTCCGCTTCGCGGAAATCGCGGACACACTCGACCTGACTCCGACCAACTGCAGGCAGTTGGCCGTGCGGGCGAGGCGGAGAGTACGACAGGCTCGGAAGAGTTCGAAACTGAATTCCATTGAATTGACTGATATCACACAGGCTTTTCTCAGAGCGATTCACGAGGGTGATACCGAAACGTTGCAAGATATCCTTGCGGAAGAAGTGAAACTGCGATCCGATGGCGGTGGCAAGGTCGCTGCGGTGCCCTATCCGCTCCTGGGACGCCACAAAGTGCAGACCTTCTTGCTGCGTGTCTTTTCTTCGATAGCGAAAGGGGAGCCGGTGCGTTCAAGTACGCGTTGGTTCAACGGCGCACCTGGGCTGTTGTTAGAAGTCGATGACCAACCGGCCACCGCGATTCAGTTGCATATCGAAGAGGGCAAGATCATGGCAATCTTTGTGCAGCGTAACCCGGATAAAATGCGTCGCCTGTTAGGTAGAAAGCCGTTGTAGGGCCAACGCGCTGGCATTTCTGCTTAGTTGTCAAGCTGCGAAGGAGTATCCAACGACAATCGTCGTCAACTGAACACGCGTTGCACGTAATCGTCGATGCGATCGAAACGGCGGCTGCGATAGGCGACGTAGCCGTCGGGCCTGATGAGATAGAGCCGGGCGATGTTGCCTCCATAGCGTTGCCGCAGCGCTGATTGAGGATCTTCGAGAAGTGTTGCACCATCCGGCAGTTGAGACTCGCTCTGGTTTGAGCCGACGACAAACACCTGTAGCCAGTGGCTGTGAGCGTCAAGTGTCTTCTCGGCAGCCGTGATCAATTCCGGCTCGATGTGGTCTGTATCCGACGCGCTGAATAGAAGCAGATGATGATATGGGGCGGCGAGCGCCTCGATGAATGTGGTTGTTTTTCCCGCGATCGTCAGCGGCGCCGCGTCGGGGGCGCGTGCGCCGGGGTGTGGGCCGGCCTCGAATTTGTCGTCGGGTTCAATGCAGAGCGGGCAGGAACGGTAGTCGAGATCGATTTCCTCTTGATGCTCACGCAATGGCATGCGTTCGCACTCGGGGACGACCATGTGCGCAGAGAATCGCTCGCGTGCAATCGGGCTGAGTTCGGCAAAGATCGTGAGCTGGTCGTTGGCCTTTTTGGTCCAAGCGATCACATCCGCGGCAATTCGGCGGCGTTCGCTCTCGTAGGTGTCGAGCCACCAACTTGGCGCGACGCCGCGCATCACAAGTGCGAGCTTCCAGGCCAGATTGTGGGCGTCCTGGATGCCGGTGTTCATGCCCTGGCCGCCGATTACGCTGTGAATGTGAGCCGCGTCGCCCGCGAGAAAGACCCGCCCGTGCCGATAGTGGGGGGCGAGGCGGTAGTGGGTGTGGTACAGGGTCAGCCAGCGCGGATCGTACAGGCGAAGATTGGTGAAGCCGCGTTCGTCGACGAGTTGCTGCATCTCTTCCAGCGTGGGAGGGTCGGTCCGCGGGCTGTTTTTCGGCAGCGTGGCGATGATTTGGCGTCGGCCTTCATCCAGCAAGAACATGAAGATGTCGCCTTTCTCGTGCAAGCAGAGATAGGCGATCTCCGGCTTTATGGGGCCTTCGACACGCACGTCGGCAATGAAGTAGGGAATGGGGTCGACTTCGCCGGGAAAAGCTTCGTCGATTCCATGCCGGGTCGTGCTGTGAGCGCCGTCGCAGCCGATGATCCAGGGGGTGGTGATCGTCTCCTCGGAATCATCGGACCGCTTTATCGTCGCGATCGCGCCGTCGGGCGACTGCTCGAACGTCAGCAGAACCGTGTTGCGTTCGACTTCGACGCCGAGGCGGTCGAGGTGCCGTTCGAGGATGGCTTCGGTCTTGCACTGGGCAAATGCCGCCCCCCAGGGGAACGGAGAATCGACGGGGAGATCAGGCGTCGTGTCCACATGCTCGCCGTTGGCATACAGTCCGATTGCCTTGAGAGGCTGGCCCTTGGCGACAATCTCCTCCGCCAGGCCCAGTCCATGCAGGATCTCCAAAGTGCGTGCACGTAAGTAGGTCGCGCGCGAATGCGGGTCGATCTCCGGCGACTTGTCGATGATGCGAACGTTCACGCCGTGGCGGGCCAGTTCCGCAGCCATCATCAAGCCGGTGGTACGCCCCCCGACGACCAACACCGGAGCGCTTTCGGCTGTCATGTTTTGCCTTTCATTGCGTGCGACCCGATTCTAGCAGGCTTGAATCTTCGGTGGTTGGTGAGTGGTGCAGTTTAATGGGCTTGCGGCCGGTCGAGACAACGCGTCGACCTGTTTCTGTGACGGGAGCGGTTGCCGGATGCTTTGATGTTGTACCACGTGGCGGATTCGACTGCCAGAAGTTTTTGTGGTCGACGTTGGTCGGGTGTGCGGCGCTATCACGCGAGTGCGTACTAATCCAACCGTGACTGTGGGCGGCGGAACTTACTGCAGTGTAGGACGAGAATCTGCTATAGCAGGCGGATGATGTAAGTGAGGCGAGTGTGAGGGACGGCCGCTTGGTCGAGAATTCTAGGATTGGCCGGAATGAGGTCGCTGTAAATCTTCGATTGTGAAGACTGCGGCTTCGCATGGGGGCGTTGTGCAAAGTTGCAACGAAATCCGAATAGCGCTCCGTCGCAACTCGACTTTCAGTTTGACAAGTCAAAGTTGACCAGTTCATACTACACCGTCGAAGTTCGGAAAAACTCTACCGCACTTCGCTGATCGAATACTTGTTATGTTGCAATAGCGAGGGTCACCCAGAATGACTGACGACCCGTCGCACGACGACATAATCGAGCGACTGAAAGCCCAAGCGGCTGCTGCGAGCCCGATTGCTGACAACGGTTTATTCGATTGGTGGCATGACCCAGAGTCGTATCTCTTTCCGACCGCATCTCCCGAATTGATCATCGCGACAGAGTCGGAGCTTGGATTCGCTCTCCCTCCGCTGCTGAAAGCGATCTACCGCGAAGTTGGCAACGGCGGGCAACTCCTGGGGCCCGGCTTGCTCGGACTTCCCGGTGGTTATGATACGAAGAACGGCCAAGACATCGTTTCAAGCTCCAGGGCGATGGCCAGCTTACTTCCATGGTGGGAGCAATTCGTCGTCATTTGCGATCGAGGGTGTTCAATGTGTTCCTGTATCGACTGTACGGACGCTGATTTCGCCGTTTATCGATGGGACGGTAATGAATTCCACGAGCAAACTCCGGACGATGAACCGAACGAGGACATCTGGGAACTCGAAGCGAACACATTTGATGAGTGGATTGTTGAGGAGTTGCGAGTATTCGATTCAAAGCTCGACTCTTCCGTCCAAACACCGGCAGATCAGTCGTACAATCGAAAACGTCGTTGGTGGCAGCTCTGGTGACGCGTCGCGATAGCGGCAAGATAACAATTGCCTGCAGCCGAGTTGTGGCCGGCCAGGTGAGGGCAACGCGAAAATAGCCTTTGACGCTGCGAGATTTGTGGAGCACGATAATATGATTGCTAGAATACGACTTGCGAGCGTCGAGTGGCTGCAAGCTGGCACCCAATTGGCATAAGATGACATATTATGGCTAAGTTGCGTGTGAAGACACGTGTTTCACTTGATGAAATCGAACAAGGATGGCTATCGGCGGGCCCGCGCGCGATAGGTGCCGTGATCCGCGCCCACCCAACGGAGTCTTTCTACGCCGCCGCGTTTCACTTGTTCTATTCTGACTACAGCCAAATCCTTGCTCCGGCCCTCGCAATCAACGCCGAATCATTTGTAACAAGTTGCGACGTTAAAGATTCGGCATCGACGACTCAATGGGCGCCACCCGATTGGCGCTGGCCCGTACTGGACGATGCCTGCGATGCAATGAAACCCTTATATGCAAGACTAACTGATGCAATGACCGACGCATCCAAATCGGACTGGGATGAATTAGTCGACGTGCACGACGAGATGATGGCTCGTGTGTGCCGAAAGCTCACTGCTCAGGCCCAGGAGAGTACCGGTGACTTCCAAGACCTGAATCTTCCGGACGATTTCTTGGTTGCGGTGCTCGAGGGGCAGCGAGACCTTGAGCACTACGTTGCTCTGGTTTGCGCGAGCGTTGAACGTGAACGTCTTGCAAAACTTACAGGTATTCTGTGCCGATAGGCTGTCAACCAATTGATGCATTGGATCCGCCGGTCAAGCGGTTTCTGTAGACGATGTTTTTCGGCTGCGGCCCGATGAACCCGGTCCTGACGAATTTTTTTGCAAGACTATATCCTGATGACCTGCCTTCTCTTGAATCCAGATGGTAGACAGGAATTCGGCGTGATTGCTGTGGTCGAACTCCCGACCGGGATCACCGACGCTCACCAATGTGGCGGTCCGTCAACAGACATTCGTAAGCGTGAGGGGTTGTGATATTCATGCGAACTTCGTTTGGTCATGCAACTTCAGTTGCTCACGGTTGTTGCACCGTGAGACTTTCAACCGATTTCACACGAATGCCCCGAATTGCTGAATCGTCCCAAGTTTAGGGTCTGCACTCTCGCGACCGAATGTGGAAAGAAAGGCCGGACATAGTGAAGTTCGCTGGGTTGCCTGCCGACGCTGAGGTCGACTTCAATCTCGACCGGCTCCGCGATGCATGCCGTGCGGAGCAATTCAGTTACGAGCCGGGTGTTCGGCTTGAATGGAACACTCAGCCGATCGGTGAAATGCCGGTCAAAGCGGAAGTGCTCGGACGCCCCGCAGGTGAATTCCATGTCCATCCAGCCACGTATGTGACTGCGGCCTGCGCGTTTTTCGGCGGTCTGATTGGCGTGCTGTTCTGCCTGGATGAAGATTTTCCTCTGCGATGGTATACGGCGCTCACCGGCGGAACCGTCGGCGGTGCGGTCGTGGGACTCGTCATCTACTTCACCGGTATCAAGAAACAGCGGCACGTCGTCATCGATTTCAAGAGTCGAACCATTCATTGGGAAGTTGGCAGCAAGTCCGGACATTGCGGTTTTTCCAACGTTGCGCGAATTTCGCTGCGGGGCATTCGTTGGCAGGAATCCCTCAAACAGAGTTCAGGACCTCCCGCCAGAGTTCCCTCGTTCCGGGTCCGCTTAGAGATCAACGTGCATGATCGCGAAGTCGTACTGTTGGAAACCGACGAGTGGCGCGGTCATGAACGGACGGCACTGAACGACCTTGCCGCGTTGGGAGTTTTGTTGAGCGACTCCTGCGACGCGCCCGGCGAATCGATTGGTTTTCTGAGTTGGGGACGCGGCATGTGCGGCAAGATCACCCCGGCTCGCATCTTTCAATCCGTTTATATGATTCCCTTGGCCGTGGTGATTGTGCTGATCTTCATACTGATAAGTCGAGCCGCAGCTGGTTCGCACAGTTGATCGAACTCCTGGCGCGGTTGGCGTCGTCATTGACTGACAGAAGCTGGCCAGCCCGCAGCGCGAACAAAACGAGTCCCGAATTGACGTCCGGTGTCAAACGTGGATGGTGGGGGCGTTAGTTGGTTGCACGTACGATCTGGGGAGATTTGCGGCGGGTCGCGTTGAGGACCGTGGCGCTGGCAGGTTCAGCGCTCGACGGGAAACAGGGGGCGGCGTACGGAGATTTCAACAGGATGCTGTCGGTGACTCGAAAATCTTCAGAATTCTGAGAAGTTGAATCGACACCCGTCAAAAACGAAACATCGCCCTCCACGTGGGATCCGTGGAGGGCGAATCTTGGATGGGTGTCGTGTGCACTAGTCAGTCAGCGTGATCTTGACTCGATCAAGGTCGCCCTTAAATGGAAATGGATCGCCTTCATAAGCCTTGTCGACTTGGGTGCCATTGTCGCGGCCTACATCGAACGTCTCGGCGAGCGAATATGTGCTGATGTGCATCTTAGGCATATCGGCCTTAGCCTGTCTTTTGCCGTTGATGTACAGTTCGCCAGTCCCACCAAACTCTTTCGTCTTGGTGAACTTGAACATCAAATCCGTCCTACCCTTGGGTAGTGGATTTGAGGTCAAGTGGTAATGGACTCCATCCAAGTAATTGTAATCGAAGTGGAGCTTGCCGTCCTTGATGTACATCGTGTACCCGCCGGTCATCCCGCCGCAAGAGACGATCACCCCTTGTTCATCACCCTTGAGATTGATGGTCGTTTCAATCTTGTGGGAGCGGTTCTTCACCGGAGCAGACGCTTTCTCCGCGATGCGGACGGCGCCGGGTGCGAAATAGATGAATTCCTTGCGATCGCCAAACAGCACATCGTTGACCTTCGCCATCCGCTTGATCATGTCGTCGTAGAGTGGATAGACGTCATTCGCCCAGGCTTCCTCGTCAAAGGCTTTCTTCAATTCTTCCAGCTTTTGGGGATGTGTTTTTGCCAGGTTGGTGCTTTCTGAAAAGTCATTCGCAACATGATAGAGCTCCCATTCGTCGTCATCGAATGATGCGACTTTGTTCAACTCCCAAGGCATGCGATTGGCGTGCAAGGTCACGGCTTTCCACCCGTCTGCCCAGATAGCGCGGTTGCCAAACATTTCATAGTATTGACGTTTCTTCGCGTTTGGGGCATCAGCAGCGTCAAAGCAATAGTTCATTGGAACACCGGTGAAAGGCTGTTGCTTCACGCCGGCATAAGTCTTGGGGACTTCGATTTTGGCGGCTGCCGCGATCGTGGGTGCAATGTCGCTGATGTGGTGATATTGCGAGCGAATTTCACCCTTGGCTTTGATGCCATCTGGCCAGTGTACAACCAAGGCGTCATGCTGCCCGCCCCTGTGCTCGCTCTGCTTGAAGTAGCGAAATGGTGTGTTTCCTGCCATGGCCCAACCAGCGTGGTAGTGGGGATACGTGTCCCACTGACCCCAGCGATCCAGATTGCGAATGTTGGCTTCATATGGCGTCTGCAAGCCATTGAGTACATACGTCTCATTGAACGTTCCCGCAAGTCCGCCTTCACCGCTGGCCCCGTTATCTGATGTTACAAATATCAGTGTGTTGTCGAACTCGCCGATACGCTTGAGCGTGTCAACGACGCGACCAATTTGGTGATCGACGTGCTCCATTTGAGCGGCAAAGACCTCCATTTGCCGCGAATACAGTTTCCGCTCTTCATCGTTGAGCGAGTCCCAAGCGGGGATGTTATTGATACGAGTCGTCAGTTTTGTATTTTCCGGGACGATTCCCAGTTTCTTTTGATTGGCCAAGATCATCTCGCGGGCGTTGTCCCAACCCATATCGAATTGACCTCGATATTTGTTGAGATATTCGTCGGGAGCGTGATGCGGAGAGTGCATCGAGCCTGACGCCCACAACATCATGAACGGAAGTTCTTTATCGAGTGATTTGTGGCCTGTTATCCATTCGATTGCGCGATCAGCAAGATCTTGATCTAAATGATGTGCCTTGCGATAAGGTTCAGGATGGTGATCGTCCCACATGACGGGAATAAACTGGTGAACGTCGGCCGCCATGAAACAGTAGGAGTGATCAAACCCTTCGTGGCTGGGCCAACGGTGAAAAGGGCCGATTTGCGAAACTTCGTACAGAGGTGTGTGGTCCCACTTGCCCAACGCATAATTGACATAACCGCTCGCCTGCAGGTAGTTGGCCACGGATTTTGCAGTCGGTGGAACCATCGCGTTGTAGCCTGGAAAACCCATTGCGGTCAGTGCGTGAGAGCCGAGACCAATTTTGTGCGGATTGCGTCCCGCCATTAACGTCGCGCGGGAAGGCGAGCAAAGGGCCGTGGTGTGGAAATTATTGTAACGCAGGCCACCGGCCGCGAGCTTATCGATGTTGGGCGTTTCAATGAGTCCTCCGAATGATTGAATTTGTGCAAATCCGACGTCGTCGAGGAGGAAGATAATCACGTTTGGAGCACCCTGAGGTGGGCGCGCCTTCTTGGGCCACCATTCTTCGGAATCTTCGTAACGCCTGGCGATCTTACCTCTGAACTCTTGGGCCTTCTCTTGTGCAAAGCTTGGGAAAGCTGTTCCCAACATGAATACGGCAATAAGTAAAGCTCTCAAGCATCTCATGATTCATCCTCGCGTTTCTTGCCGTTCGATCTGTGAATCCTGGATTGACTAATCTCGCCGTCATGTCCAGGCCGATTCGCTGTGGGTTCGTATGCTGTCATGACGACGTTCCGCTGCAGTTAACGCAACCTTCAACGCACAAACGGACGACGCAACCGATGCGAGCTCGAGTGCGTCGACTTGCAACAAGACAGGTTGACCCACGCAGGAAAAGCCATGTTACAACCGCTGGACAGCCAGTCGGTCCCAGTGTCATTCTTGCAGATTAGTATGTCATCCAGAGTTGCATAGACCAATTGCATGGTTGCGCGGATTTCTCTGCCCAAATCCATTTCGTCCAGATACAGTTGACTGAACGTAACATCGATCATCTCTCCGTTCGGGGCGATCAATACGCCCCTGAACCAGCGTCAATTTAAGGCGTAGCATTCCGGTAACCAGTTGACAAATCATTGCTCAGGAGTCGCCGTCCGAGCCGAATCTGTCATTGAGAATTGCAGGGGGCAACCGAGTGGACGTGCCCGTTCGCAGCGTTCCGGTACTCGCCACTTTCGTGCGTGAAACTGCCCGCTGCGTACGGATAAGAGCGTGCGGACGGAAAATGGAAACCGGACGTAATGTCTTGAGTTTACAGGTGATTCACGCCTTCTCAGGTTTTGACGGCTTTGTAGCTGACTTCGAAGGCATCAATTCGGCTGGTTCAGCGTTCGAAGGGGAACAGCGGGCGGCGGCGGTTTTTGAAAGGGAGGGATTGCATGTCTGCGGTGGTGACGCCGTGGGTGTTCACGCGCAATAGCGTGGGGCAAACGGGTGCGTAGGCGGCGGTGGGGGCGTGGACGCCTTTGGCGACCAGGATGCGATACCGCTGCGGTTCGATGCCGCAACTGGTGAGTTGAGAGAGGCTGAAGGGGACCATGCGGCGCGTTGTCAGCATCACCGTTGGCCCATCGGCGATATTGACGATTGCGGTTTGGCCCATGTCATAGTGGGTCCGTCCGCCGTGGCGCGGTTTGGATTCGCTGAATTTGCCGTCGTGCAGGCTGAGCAATGTTGCTGCGACTTTCACCGGATGACCGTGCCGGTCGTCGGTCTTGCCGCCGATTTCGAGCTCAACCGCGTTATTCAGACCGGCTGTCGCGGCGCGCTCGACCGAAGCGGGGTCGGCGATGCAGACGAACGCATCGTCAATTTGGCGGTCGACAAGTGCCTGCAACAGAAACGTGCTGTCAGCCGGCGAGCCGCCTCCCACGTTGTCTCCCATATCCAACAGACAGACCGGTTGCGGCGATGCGAGCGCCAAATCGATTGCCGCGTCCAGCTCCAAAATGTCGGGCAGGAACTGGGTGCGGTGTTGGATCAAATACTCGTTCAACTCCCCAACCGACTGCTCGGCGAGCTGCTGATCGCCGTCCGCAACGACTATAAAACTCGATCCCATCTCCGGCACGTCGGCGTAGGGAAATCCCAGCAGGATGCTGTCGGACAGAATGCCGGGCCGCGTGAGCAGCTGGTCGGCGAGTTCGTACATCTCCCGACAGGGGGAGTCGGCCGTTAATTGCCGTTCGATATTGATCGCCACCGGCGGAAATGCCGCGGCCTGAACCGGGCGGACTTCGTTCCTGAGCGTGCGAATCATTAACTCGGCTGCTTGCTGTCCAACTTGCCGCTGGTCGAGATGCGGGTTGCTGCGATACGAGATGAGCGCGTCACAGGCGTCGACCATTTGCGGCGAGAGATTCGCATGCAAATCGAGTGTGCCGATAATCGGCAGGTCCGGTCCGACGTTTTGCCGCAATTGCGACAGCCATTGACCGTCAAAATCGGGGTAGGGGTCACTGACCGCTGCGCCGTGGGGGGCAACCAGAAGGCCGTCCAGTTCGCCTGCTGCGGCGAATTCCCGCAGCAGTTGCTCGATGAGTTCTTCGGCCGTTTCCGCGGTGATGGTGCCGCTGGGGAGCGCCCATGCGAAGTAGATCGGAACGGCCTCAATGTTCGCGGCGTCGAGCGCGGCAAAAAATCCGCCCAGTTCGTGATGTGACTGGGCGTATTGGGAGCGGATGCCCTCCCCGGTGAGCATCGCGCCGTTGCGGAAGTGCTCCATCGTGGTCGGAACGGAGAGGAACGTGTTGGATTCGTGCTGGATTCCGAGGATACCGACGCGCATGGAGAAGTTGCTCACGACCGAATTGGAAGGGGTTCTCCGACAAATGGAGAAGCGGTATTGGTCGCTGCATCATCCAAGTTAGGGTGCCGACGGTCAAGCGGCGGCGGAGCGTCACCGCTGGCATTTGAGCCTTCGGTCGGGCCACGCTGATTCGTCCACAACAAGAGACTATCGTGCGGAATCCCACCACCATCGGTCAGCCGGGATGCCGCTATGCGTGCTTGCGGCGTGGGTCTGGCTCAGACGCTGCGATTCGCCCTGCAGCGTTTTGTCGTTGACGAGTGTGCCGACGTTGCCGACGACGCCGCCGGCGACCTGCACGACAATGTCGGTGCCGCCGAAGACACGATGGTTCAGCACGGATTTGATTTCCTGCGGGGCAGGAGAATCGACTTCGGCAACTTTGTAGTCGCCACCGGGAGCAAACGTGCCCATGTCCCATCCGGCCAGTTCGAACAGCCCGTCACGGCGGCAAATCGCGGCGGCCATGGCGAGATCGAACACGTTTTGCAGTTCGGCGAAGACCTTGTCGCGCTGGGCGACGTCGTTGTAATACCGCGTAAAGTTTTCGGCGAATTGGCGGTTAATCGGTTCCGCGACGCCGGTTTGCACGCGCTTGCCCTGTGCGGTGACGAATTGATTCTCCGACTGCACCAGGACAGACGATCCGCGAATCTCGAAGGCGTCGCGGCCGGGGGAGTGGAGTACGCCGTCGTATTTCATCGTCAGCCACCATCGGAGCGCTTTCATGGGGATGCCGTGTACGCTGCGGCTGCGATGCACGAGCTTGAAGAAGTCGGGCACCCGCGGCCCGGCGTCGAGTTTTCCGATGCCGATCATTTTCATGCGGTAATCGGCTTCAAAGATAATCTTGGCCACACGGGAGTTACGGGGAACACCGTAGATTTCGACGTCTTGCATGCCCATCCGCTTGGCGATTTCACGCAGCCATTTGCCGCGGGTCCCCGGTGCGAGAGGACCGGCCGCTTGGGAGGCTTCGACGAATTGTTTGACCTGTTTCAGGTTCGCTTCACGTGGATTGATCGAACAGCCGAAGATTCCCTGACCCGCTGGGGCAAAGGTGCGAAGTATCACGACCAGATCGTCTAGTTGCAGGGCAGGGCGCTCTGATTCAGCGCCGATGGCACGGCCCTCGTCATCGATTCTCCACGGCTCCGCCGGTCCCGCGATGACGACCTCGCCCTCTTCAGGGTAAACAAACACGTAACGGACGGACGTCAGGCCGGCGAGGTTGCGAATCGAATCAGGCAGCGGCTCGCCCGCTTGCTCGAACGCGGAGACGGCTCGTTCTAAGCGAGGCAGAGAGACAATCCGCAGATCGCTGGATTCGGTCACGACCGCCTGACGATTGGTGCGGCGGATTTGGTCTGCGAGTGCTTCGAGGCGGCCTTGTTGATCGGCCCGGGAAATCTTGCTTAATCGGCTCTGAGGATCGACACGGACTCCGGTTTCATATTCGTCGATTGTGCCCGGGCCCCCGACGTCTTCCCAGGTGTCGGGTGAAACGGTTGTCGTGATTAATTCAATCAATGAATCAAAGTCGGCGCCGGAACCACCCGCGGGGTCTGGTTGCGGGCCGTATGTCGGGCGCGATTCTTCGGCGAAGACCCGCACAGTCTCAACGGCGGCCGGCTTCTCGGAATTCTGCGCGAACAGCGCCGGTTGCTGGAGCGTGTTGGATCGAGTCGTCCGACCGGCCGTTAAGCCATGCCCGGCGGTTGTCTCGGGACGACGGTTTGTCTCGGCACGATTCGCGGTTTTCTCCTGGCGAGGTTGAACGGCAAGGTCGTCGCCACTGGAAGTATTGGGTTGGACAGGTTGCGGAGCGGACTCCCGCGCGAGGCTCGTGCCGATCCAGACGCCGACAATCGTCACCAGGCACACTGCGAAGGACCCGACAATCAGCGGCAGGTGATTGGGTGAGTCTTGGGGGGGCTGCGACCCGTTGTGGGAGGACCGAGACGATGATGAATTGCGCGAAAGTCGTTTGCGATGCGGCATGGCCCGTCCTTCAGTCTGGTCAATTAGGAAGCGCAACCCAAGCGGTGCGTGATGCCCCCCTGCTAAAACGGAAACGCCGCGTTCGATTTTACTAAACCGGTCGTGATTTTCGAAGAAATCTGCAATTTTGGAGCGATCTCGCGCGAACGGCTGTCGCGCCGTGATGAAATGGCTATGCGTGACGCCATTTTCTGTAAAACTGGGCAGTCTGGTTCGATTTCGGTTTGGACCAGCTTGGCGGCCCGACATAATGAACTGATGACCAGAAATCTGCCGTATCTTGTCGTTTCGTGCACCGCTTCAGCGACGGTGATGGGACTGTTGTGGTTCAGCGACATTCCGCTGGGGATCCCTGGTGAATGGACGTGGGACCGCATTGGACCGCCGGTTGACGGCTGGCTGACGTTGTGTCTCGTTGGGATTGCGGCGTTTTTCTACTGGGGATTTGTGTACCTTGGTCGGATTCGAATTGGTGACGGACGGGGCTGGGAACGGAAGCTGTGGCTTGGCGGCTTGGTCATCGCCGGGTTCAGTTGGCTGTGGGTGATTCAGGACTCCGCTCCGCCTGAGTATCGCTTCGCCAAAACCGCGTGGGTGTTATTTTATCCCGGTTCATCGGGGTATTTCAGTCTCGCCCGCGACCATGATGCGGAGTTTGATGAATTCTTGAGCCGCTACGACGAACTGATGGCGGAAGGGGATGTGCTGCATGTTGGGACACACCCTCCGGGATTGGTGACGGCCTATCACCAGCTCATTAAAATCTGCCGTGCCTCACCAGGATTGACCGCCGTTTTGCGACAGACAGAGCCGGCGTCACTGGCCGAGGCGTTTGCGATTATTGAGCAGAATCAGCGGGGCCGACCGACAGCCCTTCTGCCGGAACATCGCGCGGCCCTCTGGCTGGCGGCGCTGCTGACACAATTGGCGGCTGCCGGGACCGTGATTCCGCTGTACCTGACCTTGTCGCGGGATTATTTGCGGGAGACAGCATGGAGGACCGCTGCGCTGTGGCCGCTGGTGCCGGCGCTGGCGCTGTTTCTCCCCAAGTCGGACGTGCTCTATCCGCTGATTGGAATGCTGTTCTATCTATTTTGGCTGGGCGGTTGGGAACAACGCTCGGCTTGGCGTTGTTTTTGTGCGGGCGCCGTGCTGTTTGCGGGGCTGTGTTGCAGTTTGGCGTTGATCCCGGTCGCGCTCTGCGTGGCGGGCGTGACCGTTTGGCGGGGTTGGTGTTGTCGGCCTGACGAACGGGTTCCGAATGCGCTCGCGAAGCTGCTGTTCGCCAAGGGTTGGGCGGGATCCGGGTTCCTGATCCCGTTCTTTGCGGTGTGGTGGATCAGGGGTATCAATCTCGTGTCGATCTGGATTTGGAATTATCGAAACCACGCCGGCTTCTACGAGCAGTACACCCGTACGTATTGGAAGTGGCTGTTGGTGAACCCTGTAGAGTTCTGCATCGCTGCAGGGATTCCCGTGGCAATCGCGGCGTTGTGGGGCGCTTGGAAGATTGCCGCCACAGATTCCCGTTCTCGTGGAGCGGGAACACTCTGGTCGTGTCTGGTCATCTGGGGATTACTCTGGCTGAGCGGCAAGAATATGGGGGAAGTCGCCCGTCTGTGGATTTTGCTGATGCCGTGGCTTCTGCTGTTGGCGTCGGGCTGTTTTGCCAATCGGGCGAATCGAGAGCCGACAGGAGATTCGGTGCGGTGGACATGCACGCTGGTCCTGCAATTCGCAGTCTCTCTCGCGATGGTGATGCGCGTGCATGGATTTCATATCCCGCACTGATCCGTTGTGTCGCCGAGACTAATTGCGCAACACGCAATACTGAGCGACACGTCACAACAGGAATCACTCCCCAAGTTGGAATTGTCGAGAGAATTGGCAACGCGCGGCGTCACGGATCGTCTCAGGTGTTGCAACCAAATCTGGCAGTTTTGATGCGGGCGTCAATCGCCGATATCGACTTATGGGCCGTGCTCCGGCAAGAGTCGTCGGCCGACAGACGGTTGTCGAAAGAATCGGGAACAGGTAATGGATCACTTCCTCAACATCAGGCCGTTGTACGTTGCTATTGCTGCGATGGTCTGTCTGTGCGCTGTGGTTGGCTGTGGCGAAGAACTGCAGGTGCGGGATGTTAAGCGTATCGAAGAGAAAGTCTCGCCGGCAGAGTTTGAGTCGTACAAGTCGATCATCAACAGCCTTCCGGAGCAAGTTGTCCCGGCGTTGCCTTCGACGCTTCTGCCGCGTCCACACTGGACACAAGAACGAACGCTGCCGATTCAGGACTTGGTGCGCCAGGAAAACGACAATTTTGAAGAACGATGGTCGGTGGAGGATCTCACGCGGCAGATGCCCAAGAGCCGCGAATTGCTGCGGGCATTGCGGCGGGAGCGAATGACGCCGGAACAGTTTGTGGGACTCACGTTGACCATCGGGGCGGCACTCAGCGCAGATGCCGTGGATGCGAAGATCGACTTGGCCGAAGTGATCGAGAAGGGCCAGAAACAGGTCAAGGAACTGGAAGCCGACCAGACAGCGTTCTCGTCACTGTCGGATGAGCTGGCGCACGAAGTCTTGTCGCGTGCCGCGTGGATTACAGTGGTCAACCGCGCACGCGTGCTGCTCAAGGTTCCGCCGGAAAACCTCTTGCTGGTGCGTGAGCATCGTGAGTGGCTGGACAAGGTCTTCCCGGGGGATCTAAAGGGCGACCCGCTGGCGGAGTTGACCAATGTGATGCAGGACCGGGGCATTCCGTTTGACGAACTGCCCGAAAGCGGTTCCGATGAACAAATCCGGTGGGATGCCAAAGAAGCGCTCGTGGGCGAAATCTCTCCCCGGCAAGAGCGATAGACGCAGTTTACTGAGCGCTTTTCACGTCCGGTCGCAGATTGCGTGCATCTCGAAGATAGACGTGGGAGAGGTCCCGCTGCGGTCGGTCGGTGTTGATGTGCAGCAACACGCGTACGCAGCGCGGCATGGCGCCGGGTACCGCGATCTCGGAAGCACACAACAGCGGGACGAGGTCCATTCCCATTTCGCGAGCCGCTTCTGCCGGGAAGGCGGAGGTTAAATCTGTCGTCGTGGTCAAAAAGACCGACGCCAAATCGTCGAAACTCTCGATGTCGTTTGCTGCGAGAACCGCTTCCAGCAATTCCCGCGTAGCGGCGCGAATCTGTTCGGGAGTGTCGGTGTCGACCGTCGTCGCGCCGCGAATTCCGCGCACGGGCATGTTGTATCCATTGATCAAAACTGAGGCAGTCAGAAGAGTTCCGCCTAAACTTCGAGTATGGCACAAACTGTATGCGCAGGCAATCTCTTGGGCACGAAAGTTCAACGGCATGTGCGCGACCGATCTCGCATTTCGTCGCCGATTGGTATTGTTCTTGCTTCCATCTCAAAATTCGGCTAACGTTTGATCAGCTGAAGTAATAGCTCAAAGATTGATTTGTTCCCCAACCGCAGGATGTGGTCGGCACAGTGTGCGGGGCGAAAGTCAGCCTCTTCGCTGAGTCGTCGCCCAGGGAGGGTGCCTATGCGTGATTCCCTTCGTCACTCCTCTCGTTGCTGCACCGCGCTGCTCATGTTTCCCCTTCGATTCCTGGTTGCGCTGACCGCACTGCTCACTTTTTGCGCATCAACGGCGCGCTGCGGCGACATCGATGACGCGCAGCGACTGTTCAAAGCCGGTGACTACGAACAATGTCTCGCCGCCGCACAGAAATCTCTCAGTAATCGGCGGTACGGGCGTTTGGGGGAAGAATGGGAGGTTCTGCTCACTCGATCGCAACTGGTGCTGGGACAACTTGATCAAGCTGCCGGCGACAATGCTTCAGCGGTCGCGCGCTATCCGTGGAGCATTCGCCTGCGATTGTTGAATCATCGAATCTCACGGCTGCTGGGTCATGATGAAATCGCCTCCGCGCAGCTGGCCGAGATTGATCAGCGGCTGCGGCGCACGCCGTGGCGGTACACAGATTCCGCAAACCTGATTGCGGCCGGCGATGCGCTATTGCTGTTGCGGGCCGAGCCGCGCGACGTGTTGCTCAACTTCTATGATCGGGCGAAGAAAGAAGCTCCCGATCGCGTGGACGCTTACTTGGCCATCGGACGTCTCGCATTGCGAAAGCATGACGACGCCCTTGCGGCGGAAGAATTTCGCGCCGCGGCGAAGGAATTCCCCAACAATCCGGAGGTGCAATACGGCTTGGCGCGAGCATTGGTTTCGGGTGACGGAAAGGCTGCGGAGGCGGCTTTGAAACGGGCTTTGGAGATCAATCCACGACACGTTCCGAGCCTGCTGCTGACGGCCGAACAACTGATCGACGCCGAACGTTACGTGAAAGCGGAAGCCGTTTTGAAATCGGTGCTTGAGGTCAATCCTCGCCAGCGCGAGGCGTGGGCTTATCGGGCGCTGCTTGCACACTATGCGGCCGATCCTAAAGGGGAACAGGTGTTTCGGGGCGCCGCCCGCGGGCGGTCGAACCGACTCGCCGACGTTGATCATTTGATCGGTCGCAAGCTCTCGCGAAATTATCGCTTCCGTGAAGGGGCGGCTTATCAACGTCGCGCCTTGGAACAGGATGCCGACTTCACTCCGGCGACGATTCAGTTGGCACAGGATCTCTTGCGGCTGGGCGAAGAGGAGGAGGGGTGGCAATTGGCCCGTCGCGGTTTTGAACGGGACGGCTACGATGTCGTGAGCTTTAATCTGGTGACGCTGCAAGAGAACATCAGCAAATACCGCACGTTGGAAGATGACGATTTCATTGTGCGGATGGAGGCGCGGGAGGCGGAGATCTATGGACGGCGGGTCTTGGCGCTGTTGCAGCGGGCCAAAGAGTCGCTCTGCGTGAAGTATCACTGGACACCGTCGCAACCGATCATCGTGGAGATTTTTGCGGACCAGTCCGATTTTGCCGTCCGCACGTTTGGGATGCCGGGTGGAGCCGGTTTTCTGGGGGTATGCTTTGGCAATGTGATCACCGCCAACAGCCCGGCCACTCAGGCGGGAAATCCGACCAATTGGGAATCGGTGCTGTGGCATGAATTCTGCCATACAGTCACACTCAATCTCACACACAACAAAATGCCCCGCTGGCTGAGCGAGGGGATCTCGGTTTACGAAGAGCAGCAAGCCGATTCCCGCTGGGGGCAGTCGATGACGCCGCAGTATCGGAAGTGGATTCTCGGCGGCGATTTCACGCCGGTCAGCGAACTGAGTAGCGCGTTTTCGTCTCCTCCCAGCGGTGCGCATTTGCAGTTCGCCTACTATCAGTCGTCGCTGGTGGTGGAGTACCTGATCGAGACATTCGGCTTCGATGTGCTACGGGAAATCTTGGCCGATTTGGGTGCCGGGATGCCGATTAATGTGTCGCTGGAGCGGCGGACGAATGGATTGGCGGCGCTGGAACGCGATTTCGCCATGTTTGCTCGAGCGCGGGCCGAGGCGTTGGCCCCCGACGCGGATTGGAGCGAACCGCAGAAGAACGAACAGAAGTTGTTGCAAATCGCCCACACGGATCCGCTGAAATCGAACAATATTCAAGTGCTGGCCCGCCACTGCCGCGAACTGCTGGCCGCGAAGCATTGGCAGGCGGCAAAGCAGCCGCTGCAGAGATTGATCGGCCTTTATCCCGAGCACGTCGGCAGCGGCAACGCCTACGCCATGTTGGCTCGGGTGCATCGCGAATTGGGTGAAGTCGACCAGGAGACTGAGGTCTTGGAGCGTTGGGCGTCGTTGAGCGCCGATGCCGTCGATGCGTACGAGAGATTGCTGGAGCTTGCTGCGCAGAATAGGAATTGGGCCGCGGTGCGGACGAATGCGGAGCGGCTGCTGGCAATCAATCCGTTGCATGCGGCGCCGCATGCGATGCTCGCGCGGGCCTCTGGTGAACTGGGTCAGGTTCCGGCGGCGGCGGAAGCCTATCAGGCGGTGGTGCGGCTCGATGCACACCGCGCCACTGAGGCGCATTACCAGCTGGCACGAATCTTGCAGACGGAGAATCCCCGCGCTGCGAAAACACATTTGTTACGGGCGCTGGAAGCGGCGCCTCGGTATCGGGAAGCGCATCGTTTGTTGTTGAAGATTCATCGCACAGAGGAGGAAACGAAGCGGGAAGCGAACTAAGTGCTTGTTCAATCAAATGATTTGTGTGCCTCTGGCTTTGCTAGTGCATAGGTAAATTCCTGAAATCCTTACAAAGCACTGGCGAAGCCAGTGGCACGCAACCGTATAATTAGTACGCGACAAAGCACTAAGAAGTTGAATCCTCCGCGATCAAACAAGGAGCGGTGATGGTGAAACGTTGGTCGGTGCTCGTAGTCATTGCTTTAGCGGTGACGATTTTGGCCCAGATTTCACTCGGCCAGCGCGACCGGTCTTTTCGCAGGCGAGGCCGGCGGGATCGTTGGGAGGATCGTGGCCGCGGCGGAGTTCCCAACTGGAAGAACGACGAGCAGTTTGCCGACGACGTGTTTACTTTTGTGCGCGTGCGGTACGGCTCCTACGGCCGCTGGGGCAAGTGGCGGACCGATTACCCCGACAGCGATTTGAATTTTTCGTTCCGGCTGCAGCAGTTGACGTCGATGAAAGTCGATCCCAACGGCAAGGTGTTGCGGCTCACCGACGAAGAACTGTTCGATTATCCGTTTCTGTACATGATCGAGCCGGGCGACTTGTACTTTGAAGAGGACGAAGTCGTTGCGCTGCGGAAGTATCTGCTCAACGGCGGCTTCTTGATGGTCGACGACTTCTGGGGCGATTACGAATGGGACACCTTTTATCACGAGATCAAGCGGGTTTTTCCCGACCGTGAACCGCAAGACGTTCCGTTGGAACATCCCATCTTTCATTGCGTTTACGACCTCAAGGAGCGGCCGCAAGTTCCCAGTATCCATGCAGCGGGGCGGCGCGGCGGCCAGGTGATCACCTGGGAACGGGGACGCGATACGCGCGAAGTGCACTATCGGGCGATTTACGACGACAACGACCGGATGGTGGTCTTTATCTGTCACAACACCGACCTGGGCGACGGCTGGGAGCGTGAAGGGGAGGACGAGTGGTACTTCCATGAGTTCTCAGAGAAGAAGGCGTATCCCATGGGCATCAACATTGTGTTTTATGCCATGACCCACTGATCGAATCACCATGCCGACGGCTTTGCCGCGGCCTTCAACTCAAATAAGGGGACGAATCGTGCATCTGGCGATTGCAACAGAAGATCAGGATTCTCAAAAAGAGACCGTCGAGCGAATTGCGCAGGCGCGCGAGCTGATTCACAGCGAACTCTCCAAGGTCATCGTCGGGCAGCGGGAGATTATTGATCAACTGCTGTATGGGCTGTTTTCAGGCGGGCATTGTCTGATTACCGGCGCTCCGGGGTTGGCGAAGACGTTGTTGGTGAACTCGATCGCCCAGATCTTCGATCTCCGCTTCCAGCGAATCCAATTCACGCCGGATCTCATGCCGGCGGATATTACGGGGACGGAAATCCTTGAAGAGGACGGGCACGGTCACCGAACACTGCAATTCGTTAAGGGGCCGATTTTCGCAAACGTGTTGCTGGCCGACGAAATCAACCGTACGCCGCCCAAGACACAAGCGGCGCTGTTGGAGGCGATGCAGGAACATCAGGTCACCGCCGCCGGTGTGCGCTACCGGCTGGAAGAACCTTTTTTTGTGTTGGCCACGCAAAACCCGATTGAAATGGAAGGAACCTATCCGCTGCCGGAGGCGCAGCTGGACCGGTTCATGTTCAACATAGTGATCGATTATCTGCCAGAGGATGAGGAAGTCGCGGTTGTGACCCGCACCACAACGGTTGCCGCTGAGCCGATTCAGCCGCTGTTTACGGGGGCGGATGTGTTGCAGTTTCACGATATCGTTCGCAAGGTGCCGGTTGCGGAGGATGTCGTCCGCTATGCCGTTCGCTTGGCGGCCGCGTCGCGCTCCGGTACCGACGGCGCGCCGGAATTCATCAACGAATGGGTTAGCTGGGGAGCGGGGTTACGGGCGGCTCAGTACCTGGTGTTGGGGGCCAAAGCCAAGGCGCTGCTTGAGGGCCGCGCGCACGTCAGCGAAGACGACATCCGCGCGCTGATTCACCCCACGCTGCGGCATCGCATTCTGGTCAATTATCGGGCCGAAGCCGAAGGCGTAACCGTCGACGCGGTCATCGATCGATTGTTGGAAACTGTGGAAAGGCCGGCCGCGCAATGACATCCTCCCCTGCCGCATCGAACAAAACTCCGGCTCGCGGTGCCGAGATGCTCGATCCGCACTCGCTGATGCGGATCAAGGGTTTAGAACTGCGGGCCAAGATTGTGGTTGAGGGGTTCTTGCACGGATTGCACCGCAGCCCGTATCACGGGTTTTCGGTCGAGTTCTCCGAATACCGGCAGTACAGCCCCGGCGACGACCCGCGTTATCTCGACTGGAAACTGTACGCCCGTAGCGACCGCCACTACATCAAACGCTTTGAAGATGAAACCAATCTGCGGTGCCATCTGCTGGTCGATTGCAGCCGATCGATGAGTTACGGCAGTTTGGAGTACAGCAAAGCCGACTACGCCGCGACGTTGGCGGCGACGTTGGCCTACTTTCTGTCGTTGCAGCACGACGCCGTGGGGTTGGTGCGGTTTGACGAGCGGATCGAAGACATTCTGCCGCCGCACTACCGGCCGGGACAGTTGCGGCGGCTGATGTTGGCGCTGGAACAGCCCTCCGCCGGCAAGGCGACCGATATTTCGGCTCCGCTGAAACAATTCGCGGAGTACGTGACCCGGCGGGGAGTCTGCGTGGTGATGTCAGACTGTCTGGCGGATCTTGCCGAGCTGGAATCCGCTTTGGGGACGCTTCGATCACGGGGACAGGACGTAATCCTGTTTCAAATCCTCGATCCGCAAGAGCGTGATTTCGAATTCGCCGACTCACTGCTGTTCGAAGACCTGGAAACGGGACGTGATTTGTACGTCGACCCGGTCGCTGTGAAGGAGGGTTACCTGCAGAAACTCAATCGCCACAATGCGTCCGTAGAGGCGACGTGTGCCAAATTGGGAATCGAATACCTGCCGTTGTCCACCGCCGAGCCGGTTGACCACGCGCTGCATGAGTTTCTCCAAGCGCGGACACAGCGTGGGCGGCAGGTCAACAGGAGGGCGGTATGAGTTTTCTGGCTCCACTTTACGCCGCCGGACTGTTGGCGATCTCGCTGCCGATCATTTTTCACTTGATCCGCCGGACGCCCAGGGGGCGGGTCGCGTTTAGCTCGCTCATGTTTCTCTCTCCCTCACCGCCACGCGTGACGCGGCGGAGCAGGTTGGAGAACCTGTGGCTGCTGCTGTTGCGGGGCTTGGCGATCTGTCTGTTGGCGTTTGCGTTCACGCGGCCGTTCTTCCGCGACGCAGGAGTCACAACGGCGACGCAGACGGCCGGCGAGCAGGTAGTAATTCTGGTCGATCAGAGTGCCAGCATGCAGCGGGAGGATCTCTGGAAGCAAGCGGTCCAAACCGCCGTTGACGAAGTCGGTCGCCTTGAAGCAGATGACCGCGCCGCCGTGTATGCCTTTGATACGCGTTTAACTCCGCTGGTTTCGTTTAGCGACTGGGACGGTTTGGCCATCGGACAGCGCGAAGCATTCATTAAGGAGCGGCTCAAAACTGTTCAGCCCAGCTGGCGGGCGAGTCATCTCGACACGGCGCTGACGACTGCCGTCGAAGCCTTACAGCGAATCGATATGGACGCCAATGAGGAAGAGACGTTGCAAAAACGAGTCGTCTTAATCGGCGACGTGCAGCGCGGCAGCCGCGTCGTTGGGCTGCGCGGCTTTCAATGGCCTGAGGAGATTCCCCTCTCGATCAAGCAGACCTCCCCGCAATTGACGACGAACGCGGGCCTGCAAATTGTGGCCGCGCACCCCGATCAACGTCATGACGAGTCGGCACACTCGGTTCGCGCACGGGTCTACAACGCCGCCGACTCCGCCCGTGACCGGTTTCGGCTGGCTTGGGCCGACGCGGATGCCGATGCCACAGCAGCCGGACAAGAGATTTACGTGCCGGCCGGGCAAAGCCGGATTATTAAGGTCGCCGCCGCACCTCCGTCGGCGCGGGCCTGTTTACAACTGGCGGGCGACGACCACGCATTTGACAATTCCGCGTATCATGTCGTTCCCCAAGTTCAACATGTGAGGGTCTTGTATGTCGGCGATGACGCTGCGGAAGACCCGCAGCGCGCGCGGTATTACTTGCAGCGGGCGCTACCGGAGACCGCGGCGCGTCGAGTGACCATCATCTCGAGCAGTGATGCGGCGAGCGAAGAGCAAGCGCTTCCGACGTTGCTGGCGGTCGTCATGCGCGAGCCGGCTGGCGACGAAATCGAGCAGTTGCAGCAAGTGCTGGCGGAGGGGGGAACGATTTTCTACGGGCTGACAACGGCCGATTCGGTTCGTGCCGTCTCAACGTTGGCCGATTGTGATGATATCGTAGCTGAAGAAGCGGCGGTCGAGGGCTATGCCATGCTGGGCGATGTACAGTTCGACCATCCGCTGTTCGCGTCTTTTTCTGAGGCGCGGTATAGCGACTTTACAAAGATACATTTCTGGAAACATCGGACCATCGACGAAACGGCGCTGCCCGACGCGCACGTGTTGGCCCGTTTCGATGACGGCGCGGCGGCATTGTTGGAAATCCCGGCTGCCGCCGGCCGCATATTGCTGCTGACGACAAGTTGGAATCCCACCGATAGTCAACTCGCGCTTTCGTCCAAGTTTGCTCCGCTGCTCAATGCGGTTGTTGAGCAGAGTACACGTGCGGAGGAGGGACCCTCGCAGCGATTTGTCGGCGAGGAGGGATTGAAGCTTGCCGGTGCTGAAGGCGCCGGTGTGGTCGTCCTCGCTGCAGCGGAAAAGGGTCAATTTGATCAGGACACCGACATTGCAAAAGCTGAACGGTTTTCGGCTCCGGGCATTTACGAATTCAACCATGCACCTGGTCGGCCATTTTCGGTCAATATTCATCCCGACGAAAGCCGGACCGAAGTGCTGCCGGTGGAGCAGTGGGAACAATGGGGCATCCCGCTCAGCCGCGCCGAATCGGACGCGGAGCGGGAACACAAATTGCAGCTTACGCGGCAGCTCCAAAACCGGGAGTTGGAACAACGGCAGAAACTGTGGCAGTGGCTGATCTTCGCGGCGGCAATCGTGTTGCTCGGCGAGACTTGGTTGGCTGGAAGAACGGCAGCCGCGAACAAGGACGCGGCTTGAATATCACCTTGGCGACCGTTGGTTAAATTGACGGAAGCGGACAATGCTCGATTTACATTTGAAACATCTGACCAACCGTGTCGGCGAGCGGTACCGCCGCCGCGCACGGTGGCAGCGGATGATGCTTTGCTGTGTGATCCTGTCCTCGATTGCGTTGTCGCTGTGGGTCGGCGGCAAATTTGCAGGGGGCTTGCCGGTCTGGACGGCGCCGGGATTTCTGTTGTGTGCCGCGGCGGCTTTGTTGTATGTGCTCTGGACGCCTCGAAGCGGCGCGTTCGATTCAGTTTGGGTCGCTCGGCGAATTGAAGAGCAACATCCGGAACTGCGTTCGTTGCTATTGACCGCCGTCGAACAGTGCGACACACGTCCGATTGCGCGCGACTATTTGCAGCAGCGTGTGCTGGAACAGGCGGTCGAGCATGCGCGGCGGCACGACTGGCGCGAGGTATTGCCCGATCGCCAACTCGTATCGGCCCGACGGCGACAGTGGGCGGCCAGTCTGTTGCTTGTCGCGGCGTGCACGTTGTTATGGAGTACGCCGTCGCTTCCCGTTTCGGAGTTTGTCGGCGGGGAAGGGGAGTCGGCGACTCCGCTGGCGCGCAGTTTTGAAATCGAAGTTTCTCCGGGAGACGTCGAATTGGAGCGTGGGTCCCGATTGGTTGTCACGGCGCGATTCGATCAGCGGCTTCCCAGCGATGTGACGCTTACGACCGCACCGGAGGCGGGCGAGTCGCTGCAACTGTCGATGCAGAAGCATCTTGACGATCCGGTGTTCGCCGTCGGGATTCCCGCCGTAGAAACTGATCTGAAATACAGTGTCGAATTCGATGACCAACGATCAGCAGAGTTTCGCGTCAAAGTCTTCGACTATCCGCGGTTGTTGCAGGCTGATGCGGAGATCGCATATCCGAGTTACACGAACCGGCCGGCCGGCATCTTTGAGGATGTGCGGCAGGTCTCAGCGGTTCAGGGAAGCCGGACGACATTGACGTTTCGGTTGAACAAGCCGGTCGCGGTCGCGCGGCTGACGCACTCGGAGCGGGAGGATATTGAGTGTACGGCGGTTCCAGGAGCGATTGGGACCTATCAAACTGTGATCACGATGCAGGAGTCAGCCGAGTATCAATTGGAATTGATCGACGACGACAATCGGCGGAACAAGCAGCCTGCGACATTTGCCATTCATGTGCTGGAGAACCGGCGTCCCGATCTGAAGCTGACATTCCCGGGCCGCGACCAGCGGGTCTCTCCGTTGGAGGAAATGCAGATCACGGCGACCGCCGGCGATGATTTTGAAGTGGTCAAGTACGGTGTGGTGTATGCGATCGGCGACACGCCGCCGGAGACGGTCACACTGGGCGAGCAGGCTGGCGCGGTGCAGCCGGTCTCGCATTTGCTGCGCATGGAAGATCTCGATGCCAAGCCTGATCAACTGCTGTCCTACTATGTCTGGGCCGATGATTTCGGTCCGGACGGGAAAGTTCGGCGGACTGAGAGCGATATGTATTTCGCCGAAGTGCGGCACTTTGACGAGATTTTCCGGCAAGGACAATCGGGTGGAGGAGGAGGCGGGGCCGCCGGCGGTGCGCAGGGGCAGCAAGGGAACGAAATGCGCGATCTGATCCGGCTTCAGAAGCAAATCGTCACCGCGACGTGGAAGCTGCACCGCAAATCGTCAGAGCGTGCCGGGAGTATGGCGTTCGGCGAGGAACTCGATGTCGTGACCCGCTCGCAGAAACAGGCATTGCAGATGTTGACGCAATTACAGTCGAAGTTGAAGGACGAGCTTACTCAGCAGGCGGCGGCGGAAGCATCACGGCAGATGACCGCGGCCGTCGATGCGCTGGAGGAGTTTGCCGACAGTGACGGGACCGGCGGATTGCTCACCGCGCACACCGCAGAGCGGGCCGCTTACCAAGCGCTGTTGAAACTGCGGGCACGCGAGCATGAAGTCCGCCGCAGTCAACAGGGCGGCGGTGGTGGAGGCGGCGGGGGCGGCGGACGTTCACAACAACAGCTTCAGCAACTCGAACTGACGAAGCGGGAAAACCGCTATCAGTCGCGCCGCGCGGCGGCGCCGCAACAGAACTCCACTCAGCGGGAAACCAACCAGTTGCTCAACCGGCTGCGCGAATTGGCGCGGCGTCAAGACGATCTCAATCAACAGGTCAAGCAGTTGCAAAGCGCACTGCAGGCGGCGAAGACCGAGCAGGAGCGGAAGGAATTGGAACGTCGGCTGAAGCGGCTGCGGGAAGAGCAGCGCGAACTGATGCGCAACGCCGATGAATTGCGTGACCGCATGCAGCAATCGCCGCAGCAGGCCGGCGACCGCGAACTGCATCAACAAGTGGAACAAACCCGGCAAAACATGCACCGCGCTTCGGAAGCGCTCGAGAAGGGACAGATCTCGCAGGCGCTCAACGCGGGCACCCGGGCGCAGCGTCAATTGCAGGAATTGCGGGACGACTTTCGCAAGAAATCAGCCGGCGCGTTCTCTGAGGAAATGCAGCGGATGCGTGACGATGCCCGCAAGCTGGCCGAAAACCAGCAGCGGATTTCCGAGGAGATGCAGCGGATGCGTGATGGTACGCAGAAATCCCTGCGGGACGTCCGCAAGAAGGACCAACTCGCCGAGCAGTTGACGGAACAGCAGCAGCAGTTGGAAGAGGTGATGAATCAGATGCGCCGCGTTTCACAGGCGTCCGAAACGGCGGAACCGCTATTGGCCAAGCAACTGTACGACACGCTGCGAAAGACACAGCAACGGGAGCCGGGCGAGTTGTTGCGGCAGACTCGCCGGGAATTGGCTCGCGGTCGGTCCGACCGGGCGGAAGAGAACGAGTCGCAGGCCCGCAAATCGATCGACCAACTCAAGGAGGGGGTCGAGAAAGCGGCTGAAAGTGTGCTCGGCAATGAAGTCGAGGCGCTGCGTCGAGCCAAACAGGAACTAGCGGAATTGACGCAGCAGTTGGATCGTGAGATCGAGCGGTCCAAGCAATCACAGGAGCAAGCCGCTTCGGCGCAGTCGGGCGGATCAGAATCAAGGGATCGTGCCGACAATCAGAGCAGTCCATCGGCACAAGGCAAGAACCCACAACAAACCGCGCAGCAGAATCGCGAGAAATCTCCGTCGTCCGGTCAATCGCAGGGGCAGTCGTCAAACTCGCAATCGCAATCACAGCAGGCGGGCGGGAATGATCAGCCAGGCGGTCGTTCTTCGGCGTCGACCGGGCGCGGCCGCCCGAACCAACGTTTGAATCTGCGTGACCGGAGCCGCGATGCTCAGCAGCGAGGCGGGTCAAGGCAAGGGTCGCGCGAGAGTAACGAGGGAGGTTTCTCAGGTGGTCCCGGCGGTCCGATCACCGGCGGCAATTTTCGCGAATGGTCCGACCGGCTGCGTGATGTGGAAGAGATGGTTGAGGATGCGAAGTTTCGAGAAGAGGTCGCCAAGGTCCGCGACCGTGCACGGAGTATCCGCGCGGAATTCAAACGGCATTCCAAAACACCCAACTGGTCGCTGGTTGATAAGTTGGTGGCACAGCCGCTCGACCAACTGCAGAACCGGCTTCGCGAGGAGATCGCCAAACGCGAATCGCCCGAGTCGCTGGTCCCGATCGACCGCGATCCCGTTCCGCCGGAATATCGAGAGATCGTCCGCCGCTACTATGAAGATCTGGGGAGGGGAGAATGATTGTGTTTGCTTCCCTACTCATCGGCAACTGGAATTGGGTGTTGCCTGCGATACTGATCTTGGTTGTCGGCTTAGTTCTGGTTTTTCGCTCGTATCGCGGCAGACTGAGCGGGCGCGCCTACAGCGTTGCGGCTGCTGGATTGAAATTGCTTGGCTTGCTACTGCTGGCGGTCTGCCTGATCGATCCGTTGTATAGCGGCGTCCGTGCGCGGCCGGGCGCCAACCTGTTCGCAATTCTAGTGGACAACAGCAGCAGCTTGGACGTTGGCCAAAACGAAGCGAATCCGGCAAAGATGTTGCCGGAGATACTGTCGACCGATACGCCGGGATGGCAGACGCGGATGGGGCAGGATTTTGAAGTGCGGCGGTACGAATTCGATGATTCGCTGCACGCAGTACATGACTATCGCGATCTTGCGTCCGACGGCAATGTTTCGGCACTGGAACAGTCGTTGCGGATGCTCAGCGAACGCCTTCAGGATCGGCCGCTCGCAGGCGTGTTGTTGTTCACCGACGGCAACGCCACCGACGGCGGCGAGGGGCTGCCGCAGACAGACGGTTTGCCGCCGATCTATCCGGTCAAGTGGGGCAAGTCGTTATCGCTGCCGGATATTGCGATCACGACAGTCTCAGTCAGTCAATCTCCGTTTGAAGACGCTCCCGTGTCGGTGAAGGCGGAAGTTGCCGCGCACGGAAGTCAGATTTCGAAGGTCACGGCGGAAATCCTCGATCCGCAAGGCGAGCGCGTGGCTGAACTCACACAACAGATTGAGCCAGATGCGGAGGCGACGCCCTTTCGGCTGCAATTCAAGGCACCGCAGCTCGGTGTCTCATTTTATCGACTGCGGGTTGCCGCTGAGGGCGCTATGGCGCAATTCGAGGATCCGGCACAGTTGAAGGAGGCCGCGCTGGAGAACAACCAGCGGCTGCTAACGATCGATCGCGGCGCCGGCGGACAGCGTGTGCTGTACGTTTCGGGGCGTCCGAACTGGGAATTCAAATTCCTGCGCCGCGCTCTGGAAGATGACGAGGCGACAAAACTGACCGGCTTGATTCGCATCGCCAAGCGGGAGCCAAAATTCAAGTGGCGGGACGGCAAGACGGAATCGTCCAATCCACTGTTTCGAGGATTTACCGACGGCGATGCGGAAGAGACCGAGCAATATGACGAGCCGGTGTTTGTGCGGATCGATCCCAGAGATCCCGCCGAGTTGCGCGACGGGTTTCCGAAGACGGCCGAGCAGCTGTTTGCTTTCGATGCCCTGGTGCTCGATGACGTCGAGGCGGAATTGTTTACGCGTGATCAGTTGGCACTGATTGAAGACTTCGTCAGCCGGCGAGGGGGCAGCCTGTTGATGATGGGGGGGCAGGAGTCGTTTCGCCGCGGCGGATATGGGCGGACCCCGCTGCAGGATTTGCTGCCGATCTATCTCGATCGCGGGCCGGCCGCCCGGCCGAGCGGCCGGTTTCGTCTGTCGCTCTCCCGCGACGGCTGGCTGCAACCTTGGGTGCGGCTGCGCCGGACTGAAGACGAAGAACGTGTTCGCATCTCTGAAATGCCGCAGTTTTGGACGCTCAACCCGCTGCCGGGGGTGAAACCGGGCGCCACGGTCCTGGCGGAAGTCAGTGATCAGAACGACGCCAAGTTTCCGGCGCTGGTTGCGCAGCCGTTTGGGCGCGGAAAAGCGGCCGCACTGGCAGTCGGAGACTTCTGGCGCTGGTCGCTCAGACGCAAAAACCACGAACAGGACGACTACGCGCGTGCGGTGCGGCAAATGTTTCGCTGGTTGATCGCCGATGTGCCGCGGCGGGTCGACGTCTCTGTGGAATCGGAAATAGGTTCGGGGGTGGTTCTCGAGATTCGTGTCCGCGACGCCGAGTTTCAGCCACAGGATAACGCTCAGGTGAAGCTTTCCGTCGGCCCTGCGGATGGAAAGAATGTCACGCTAACCGCCGAGCCGTCGCTGAATGAGCCGGGATTGTTTACCGTTCGTTACACGCC
Organism: Planctomycetales bacterium; assembly: GCA_028285345.1. GTDB lineage: Bacteria > Planctomycetota > Planctomycetia > Planctomycetales > Planctomycetaceae > Symmachiella. The sequence goes on along the minus strand of JANQPT010000041.1, from coordinate 295,889 downwards.
TCGCACAGCGGGCGCATACCGAGCGAGTATCACGGTGAATGACGGCAAGGGGGGCGAGTCGCCGCCGGTGGCTGCGGGCTGGGTGCATGCTCCCGACGTCGAGGAATTTCGCCGAATTGGTTGGAATGAGCCGTACCTGAATCGACTGGCCCAAGAGACGGGCGGACAGATTGTCGAGGCGGACGACTTGGAGCAATTCGTCGCCGAGTTGGTTCATCAGGACGCGCCGGTGACTGAGCGCTACACCTATCCGCTGTGGCATCAGTCGAGCATTTTCTTGCTTGCGCTTTCCTGTTTCATCGGGGAATGGGGCTTGAGACGATTGCGGGGGTTGCCGTGAATTCGATGCTCACTGTACTACTGACACTGACCGCGGGGGGTGTCCCCAGCGACGAACGGACGTCGGTGGTGGTCGTGGTCGGGGCGGGGGGAACGCAGCAATATGCGAAGCAGTTTCAAGAGTGGTCAGAGCGATTTCGAGCCGCTGCAAAGCAGGGCGGGGCACGGTTCGCAATCATCGGAACGACGCCGGCGGAAAGAACTGATCGTGACTTGCTGCGCGAAGCGATTCAGGAGAACGCGAAATCCGCGCAGGGAGATTTTTGGCTCGTGTTTATCGGCCACGGCACGTTTGACGGGCGGACGGCCAAGATGAATTTGCGGGGTCCGGATATTACGGCGGCGGAATGCCGTGACTGGCTGGCCGGGATCACGCGGCCGACGATTGTCGTGAATTGCGCCTCGAGCAGCGGGCCGTTTATCAACGCGCTCTCAGCCAAAGGACGTGTGATCGTGACGGCGACCAAGTCGGGAAGCGAGCAAAACTTCGCCCGCTTCGGCGACGCGTTTTCTCGGGCGATCGGCGATGTTACAGCCGATTTGGACAAAGATGGACAGACCTCGCTGTTGGAAGCGTATTTGAGTGCGTCGCAGCAGACGGAGTCGTATTACAAACAGCGCGGTCAACTCGCGACCGAGCATGCGCTAATCGATGACAACGGCGACGGATTTGGCACCCCGGCAAGTTGGTATCAAGGGCTGCACGCCACCAAAAAACCGAAAACCGCCGCAGCGACCGACGGGCGGCGAGCGCATCAGATCCATCTGATTGCAAGCGAGTCGGAACGGAAGATGCCGCCGGAATTGCGTCAGCAGCGCGATGCGCTGGAGTTGGAGCTGTTTGCACTGCGCGACCAAAAGTCGGAACTCGCGGCCGATGAATACGACCAACAGCTAGAAACGCTGCTGCTGAAGTTGGCGGAGATCTACGACCAGCTCGAAACCAGCAAGCAGTAAAGCGGCCGCAATGGGAGATGCTAGATAGTGACTTGGGCCGCCGCGTGGAGTGGCCGCAGACGACGCCGTCGCACTGGCGTAAGTTTTCGCGTCGCCTTAAATCTGGTAACCGTGCAGTTTACCGCTCGCCATTACTACTGCGCTATGCATCACGGTTTTAGATTGCTAAGGTAAGCAGCGAGCCGCTTCACTCAACGAATTACGCATGAGCCGCGCATTCGACCATGATTCCAAAAGCCGTAGTGGGCCTATACGTCGCGTTGTTGGTAACTCTTGCCAGTATTGGTTGCGGAGAATCCTCGAACGACTCCGGTCCACCGAAATTGGAGGGACACGTAATGAAATTGACCAGCACCGCGTTTCAAGAAGGCCAGTCGATTCCCGATCAGTTTACCGGCGTTGCGGAGGATGAATCGCCGCTGCTGGCCTGGTCGGACGTACCGGAGGGGACGAAGTCATTCGCGCTGATATGCGACGACCCCGACGCGCCCAGCCGCGAAAATCCCCGCCCGGAAGGTCCCTGGGTGCACTGGGTGATCTACAATATTTCCGCTGAGACCTCCGAATTGCCGCAGGCCGTGCCTCGTCTGCCGGATCCGGAAGTGCCCGGCGGGGCGCTGCAAGGCACGAACGATTTTGACAGCGACAACGTCGGTTACCGCGGCCCGATGCCGCCGCCGGGCAGCGGCCCGCATCGTTATTACTTTCAACTCTATGCCTTGGATCAAACGCTCGATCTCGCGGCGGCAGACGCCGACAAGAAGTCGTTGCTGGCGGCCATGCAGGGGCACATCCTGGGCGAAGGCCGGCTGATGGGAACGTTTGAGCGCAAATAAGCGGCGGCATGAACCACGACTGGCAACAACTCCGCTCGCAAATGCCCGTGACCGAGCAATGGGCGTATTTCGATCATGCTGCGGTTGCCCCGATTTCTCGTCCCGCGCAGGATGCGATGGCGGCATGGGCGGCTGACGTCGCAGCCAATGGCGATGCCAATTGGTCGCGGTGGCGCAAGGGGGTTGAAGTTGTGCGTCGCGACGCGGCAAAGCTGTTGTCGGCCGAGCGAGCAGAAGTCGCGCTGATTCGCAACACGACCGAGGGTGTGAATTTGGTCGCTGAAGGATTCCCTTGGCGTCCGGGTGACAACGTCGTGGTGCCGTCGGGCGAGTTTCCGACGAACTTGTTTGCCTGGTTGAATATCAAAGATCGCGGCGTTGAAGCCCGCCAAGTGGACGCTCAGTTGGAACGGCTGGATCTTGATGCGGTCAAAGCGGCGTGCGATTCCCGCACGCGGATCATTGCAGTTAGCTGGGTCGGTTACGTGACTGGCTGGAAAAACGATCTCGACGCGCTGGCCGAGTTGGCACATTCGCATGGGGCGTACCTATTTGTCGATGCAATTCAAGGACTCGGAGTGCAGCCGCTGGATGTCTCACAGACTCCGATTGATTTCTTAGCGGCCGACGGGCACAAATGGTTGGTCGGTCCTGAAGGCGCGGGCGTTTTTTACCTCCGCCGCGAACACCTGGACCTGCTTCGCCCGCTTGGCTTGGGCTGGAACAGCGTGCAGCCGACCGGCGACTTTCACGAGATGCCGATGAACCTGCTCGATGCCGCTGCGCGCTACGAGGGAGGTTCCTACAATATGGCGGGGGTTGCGGGGTTGGGGGCGAGCCTCAAATTGCTCGCGTCGTACGGCGTCGCGGCGCTCGCTGAGCGGATTGATGACATCAGCGAGCAGATTTGCCAGAAGCTTAAGCGGCGCGGCGCTCGGATTGTGAGTTGCCGCGAGCGAGAGCGGCGCACCGGAATCGTCTCGTTTGATCCGCCCGGCAATGCGGACCTCGCTGAGCTTCTGCGACAGTGCCGTGAACGGGGCGTGATCGTGAATCATCGCGGCGGTCACATGCGCGTCAGCCCCCACGCCTACACCAACGACGACGACATCGAGCGGCTCTGCACGGCGCTCGATTCCTAAGCGGTCGCCCGGCACGAGCGGCTTCGCCGGTCTGCGAACAGGCAGGTTATAAATCCGCTGCGATCCAAATGACTGTTTGTCGCCGCACGGTCCGAATAATCAGTACCATCCGTGCAAAAAAAAACCGCTGCGCCGCATGAGCTATAGTTGAAGGTAGCGGCATCGGCGAGGAGCGCTGCAAGTAGCGATTCAAAATAGTTTCGCGGCTATTGTCCCGTCGATTGCGCCGATAAACAGTCTAGCGGGTTGAATGGGCCCCCGCTGTTTCCCTTGAGCGTTGTGCAGAGGTGCCAGCCGATGTTTTGCCGTGTGAGATTTGTGAAGCGAACCCTTCTTGCCGCCGTTGTGATTTCCGTGTCGGTAGGCAGTCTAGCAGCCGCACCGAACGACAAGCCGCAGCAGGATGACTCTTTTCCGCCGTTTTCGGTGTTCTCCGCGGCGGTTCAGCAATACTTCGATAAGCAGCCAAAATACCGCGACGGGGACATTATTTCTCAGAGTGACGCCAAGGCGGTATTTCGCATCCTTAAACAAGGAGGTTGGGATGTGACCAATCGAGCCGAAATCCTCAAAGAGGTATTGCCCGACAGCGATTACATGGTCGTTCAACTCCGCACGAAAGCGGGCCGCAAGTTTATGCACCAGCTCTCCAGAACGCCCGAAGCCTACGACCGGCTGGAGCGGTTTTTGAAATTGCCGAAAAGCCGGCGGTTTTTCCGGGGGCTGCTCAAGGGCCCCGACGGGTATAAACTGTTCGAATACATGGTCACCGCCAAGGGTGGCAAAGTACTGGGGCAGCAGCTTTCGCATACCAAAGCGGGACGCGACTTCAATAAGCCGACCGGCCACATCTACACCGCTAAGCAGTTCACCGAAAGGCTGTCGGAAAGCCACGCTGATTATCTGGCCGGATTACAGCAACCGGAGCCGCCGCCGGAACCTGCGGGGAATTGAAGACCGCCGCGGCCGACATTCCGCGTCGGTGAAGCATTAGATCAGTTGAGCGATCGGCCGCGCTCCGTCGGGCAGCAGGTACTGCGGGCGGCCTGCGAAGTCGTTGTATTGCAGGTCGGCGGAGATGCCGAGCACGTGAAAAATAGTGGCCATCAGGTCTTTGGGCGTCACGCGTCCCGATGTCGGCTGCTCGGCTTTCGAGGAAGAAGTTCCCACGACCTGTCCCATCCGCAAGCCGCCGCCCGACAGCGCGAGCGTGGAGAGTGCCGGCCAGTGGTCGCGTCCGCCAAATTGGTTGATCTTGGGTGTCCGACCGAAATCGCCCGTGATCACCAGTAAGATCTGCTCGCTCAATCCCCGCTGCGCCACGTCCTCGATAAATGTGGCAATTGCGCGATCGAACATGGGGAAGATCGACCGCAATTGACGCGGCATCGGGGGCGCATTCGCTTGGCTGGGACCGAGGTGCATGTCCCAGGCGAACGGGGTTTCTTGGGGAACGGGCGCCCAGCCGTAGTTCAAGCAGACAAATCCACAACCCGCCTCGCAGAGCCGCCGTGCGGTCAGCAACTGTTCGCCGAGACCGGGGCCGTATCGCTCGCGAAGTCGAGGATCCTCCTGCGTGCAGTCGAAGATGCGTGACGCTTGGCCCAGCACCAAGTCGACTGCCTGCTGTTCAAACGCATCCAGCCCGGCCGCCGTTCCACCGGCATCGAACTGAAATTTCAAGCGATCGACCGCTTGCAAGAGTCGTCGCCGTTCGCCCAATCGCGTCGCATCGACGCAGAGATTGAGATCATTTCGCGCCGGTCCGGTGATATCAAACGGGGCATGGGCGGCGCCGAGCCACAGCGGGCGGTCAAAGTCAAAACTAACGGTGCGGCTGACGCGGACAAACGTCGGCACGCCGGTTTGGGGATGATTTGCGCCGCGGACTTTTGAGGTGATGGATCCAAAGGAGGGTTTCGACGGATGTTTTGTCCCAATCGGAGCATCTTCGGCCGTCAGCACATAGTGAGACGCGCCGAGGTGGTCGGGATTAGTGTGTGAGAATGAGCGGACGACGGCAAGTTGCGGGGCCAGTTTTGCGAGTCGGGGAAGTAGGGCACCGTATTCAACGCCGGGCAGTGCGGTGGAAATCGCTCCGACCATGCTGCGATAGTCGGAGGGTGCGGTCATTTTGGGGTCGAATGTCTCGATGTGCGGCGCGCCCCCTTGCAGCCACAGCCAGACAACAGACCTCTGCTTGTGAACCTGACCAACCTCGGCAGCTTTCGCGCGAGAGCGGAGCAATCCCGACAGGCTGAGCCCTGAAGCACCCCAAAGCCCGATTTTAAGGAGATTGCGACGCGTGGTCGCAGTCGAACGATAACCGTCGGCGATATGAGTCATACGTCGCATCCGCAGTGGGACGGTGGGTAGACTTTGGACATCGTAAGTTAGGCCGGCGCAGTTCCGATTCGGCTAACCCAAATCGCGAATGATGCGCCCAGTACTCAGTCGGCGGGGTATGTTTTGAAATTCATCGAAATAGGTCAGCCGGCAGTCGATTCCCAGATGGTCCAAGATTGTCGCGGTCAGATCGGCGGGTGTCACCGGATTTTGATCGACATAACCGCCGTTTGCCGTGGTGGCCCCGTAGGCTTGTCCGCCGCGGACGCCGCCGCCGGCGACCAGCGCCGTGAAGGCGTGCGGCCAGTGATCGCGGCCCGTCTTTTCGGTCATGCCATTTTGTGTGACCAGGCCGATCTTGGGCGTCCGGCCGAATTCGCCGAGCGCCACCACTAACGTCGTTTCCAAGAGGCCTCGCTGATGGAGGTCCTCCAAAAACGCGGAGAAGGCACGGTCGAACAGCGGGCAGAGATCGTTCTTCAGTTTGGGGAAGTTCTTATGGTGCGTATCCCAGTGTGGGGAGACCTTGTCGAACTTGGTGTTGTCGTCCCAGTTGACGGTTACCAGGGGGATGTCATTTTCAACAAGCCGACGTGCCAGCAGCAGCGACTGGCCGAACTTCGTCCGCCCGTATCGTTCCCGCATAGCGGCGGGTTCTGCTTCGAGCGAAAACGCGTCAGTTTTTTGTGAACGTTCGACAAGTCGTATCGCGCTGTCGTAATTCGTGTCGACCACTTTCGATAAGTGTCCCGCCGCAACGCGACCGTTGTCTGATGCAGAGAGGACGTCATGCAAGTTTCGCCGGCGTTGGAATCGATCTTGCGAAACTTCGGCGGGGAGTTTGACGCCTTGAACGTGAAATCCGTCTTCGCGCGGATCGCCTTGAACGAGAAACGGATTCCACTGTTCGCCCATGCGTCCGCCGGTCTGGCCGGCGATCCGCTTGTCCTGTCCGACGAATTGGGTGTACCACGGTAACACGACTGACGAGGGCAGGCCGGTGACCGATTGGCCGTGACGCGTGACAAGAGCGCTAAGCGACGGCCAGTCTTCGGGCCGCGCCTGATCTGTCACAGGCGGCCCGAAATAGGGCCGTCCGGAATAGACCTCGCTACAAGCGGGACCGTGGACGTTCATTTTGTGTGTCATCGACCGCAGCAAACAGAACTTGTCCATCTGCTGGGCCAGTTGCGGGAGATGTTCACACAGACGGATGCCGGAGGCGGCGGTCGCGATCGATTCAAACTCGCCGCGGACTTCAGCGGGAGCGTCCGGTTTCATGTCCCAGAGGTCGATATGGCTCGGACCTCCGAAGAGGAAGATAAAGACGCAAGATTTTGCGCGCGGTGCCGCCATAGGGCTCCGCGCCAAGGTCGCTGCGCGGAGTTGTTGCCACTCTGCGGCGGTCAATCCGAGCAAGCTGAGCGCACCAGCCCGCAGGCAGTCACGTCGCGGCCGCAGATCAGAGTGGTGGCTGAACATTGAATTACTCCCGGCGGGCGGAGCAGCAAAGTCGAACCTGGGGATTCGCCCGTGGCATCAAGTATTGTACACGGTTTGAGTGCATGATGACATCGATTCTCGCGGTCGGGCGGCAGAACGCCGCCAGTTATTGCTCTGCCGCTAGTTGATCCAAATCAGGCAGCGGGACGCCCAGTTCGATCGCCTCCCGCAGCGCGGCATCAGCACCCGATTGATCGCCGATGGCAAGCCTGAACCAGTAGGTTTCATAGGCATTTTCGGCGTCGGCCAATCCAAACTGTGAGCTGATCCGCCGTCCAACGCGAGAGAATTCGTCCTGTTGCAGATATGCGGCAATCTTGGCCGCTTCATTCGGATGCGAGGACTTCAGCAGCGCCCACATCATCGGTGTCTGAGTTTCAGGAAATCGTCGATTCAGCTCGATGATCAGACCGGACGCACGGATCACATTGGCGTTGGTTGCGACCGCGTCTTGGAATAACTCCCGCTGGTCTTGTGCGATGTTCAACAGATGTGCGGGCCCGAGTGTGCGCTTCGCCGATTCGGCCAGTTTTCCGTAGAGCGGATGTTCCGCGGCAAGTGTCGTGTGAGCGCGGAGCAGATGTGCGTTGATCAGGTTGGATTGCCCCTGCACCGTGGGCGCCATTTCTTGCCCCGTTTCTGCCCACACAACCATTTGATCACAGTCCGCCTTTGACACCGGCTGCGGCGCACGGTAGCTGAGCGAGATCAAGTGCTCCAGGGCCAGCGTGAACGCAGGTGCATTTTTGTCTCGCCGATATTCTTCAATCAGTCGCCGCATGATTTCGTTCTGGCGGCGCCATTCGGCAATGTCGTCTGGCTCCCACTGTTGATAGGACTTCAGCTTTTTTTCATTGGCTTCCGTGAGGTCGAGCTTTGCGGTTTCGAGTTGCGCGGCGACCCGTTTCAGCCCGTCGATGTCCCGCGTATGACCGTACACCATCGTCGCCAGCGAATAGGTGAGAATTCGCTTCGGCGCAATCACGATCGTTTGGTTGACGAATTCGAGGACCTTTTGAATTCCCGCATGGTCGCGAATCCGCTGACGGTGCCGAGCCACGTCCTCGGGATCATTGGCCATGGCCAGGTAAGCATCGATTTGCCACGGCATCTCCAATCGGTGCAGGTCGATGTTCTCGCCGGCGAGGTCTTGAATCGCTGCCTGCAACAGACCGGAGGAGGCATTGACTAAGACAATGCCGTTGTCCGGATCGAGCGCGATCGACTTCTCAATGTGCGCGATCCCCCGCTGGAGTGATTCCCGATCACCGGTCGCCTGGAACAATTTGAAATGGGCCAGGCCGACGTTATTGTGCAACGTGGACGTTTCCGGCAGAGGTTCATAATGCGCAATTGCGTGACGATAGTGGCCGGCGGCTGATTGACGATCACCCTGCTCGTAGGCTTGGTCGCCCTTGGCAGACTCGAGTGAGGCGGCGACGTCAGGATGATCGGCGTCAGCTCGTCCCAGCCAGGCGATTTTATCGTCGATGTCATTGCATTCGATTGCGCGGATCATCGCCGCAGCCTGTTTCTCCTCTTCGTTGCTCCCTTTTTCGTAGGCCTCTTCGATCAACTCCCGTGCCTCGCGGACCGATCCGAGCTCGCGGAGCATCGGGGCGATCGTCATCAGCGTCGGATAGTCGCGGCCGCGGCTTTCCAACAACTGGTCAAATAATTCGCGGCCTTGCTCCGGTTTGCCGAGCCAGTAGTAGACCTGCCCCAGGTAGAGCTGAAAGTTTTCAGAATCGCCTGCCGCCCCGCGGATCGCCAGAAACGTCTTTTCGGCCTTTTCCAATTCGGCCCGTCGTGCGTCGGCGTCCGACATGGCTTGTGCGCGGTGCAGGGTCACGATTCCCAAATTCAACGCGACCGGCACCACTTCAGCCTGTTGCTGAAACTGCTTTTGCAACGCGACGAGCGACGAATTGTTTTGCACGCGCTTGTCGATGTATCGCTGGAGCATGGCCGTCTTTTCTTCGTCATTCTTGAGCTCGAATGAGTTGTAGTTAAAGTCCTCGACAGCCCCAAGTTGCAACGTCGCAATTACCGACTTCTGAAACTGCTCAAGTTGGCTGAAAAACTGTTTTTCCGCGGCGTGAAAGTCTTCGAGGCGTTCGGCCACGTAGGGCTGCAAGAGCGCATAGGATTCGTCGAAGTCTCCGGTGGCCGCCAGCGCTTCACCCAATAGCCGCATGGCGTTTGTATTGGGCAGCCGGCTTCGAAAGGGCATCAACAACTCGACAATGCGCGCCGGATCACCGTCGGCTTCCAGCAACAACCCCAGTTTCACCGTCGCGTCGAGGTTGTTCGGGTCCGCAGCGACAATTTTCTCGAGGAGCTGACGTTGTGCCGCGGCGATTTGCTGCGCATCGGCGTCATTGGGCTGCGTGAAGATGCTCAATAGTTCATATGCCTGGCGGGGATCAGCTTGCGGATGGCTGCCGACCCACTCCAAACCGCGTTGCACGAGCCGGGTCCGTTCTTCTTGGGGTGTAATGTACAGCGCAGCCAAAAGGACTTCTTTGGCGTGATTGCACGGGACCTCATCGAGCAGAGCTCCCAGCAGCGACTCTCGGAGTTGGGCCACCTCGTCCGGCGGTCCCAGCGGGGCGATGATACGCAATACCCGCATCGCCGCCGCTAGATTCGTGTTACGGAATTGTTCGATGCGAGGTGTCGCTTGTTCAAAGATCTGCCGGCGGCCATCGGGAGATCGCCAGGTCTGCGCCGCCAATCCGAACACCTGCTCGGTCTGTTCCACCGGCAACTGAGCGAGCAGTCCGGCGAGTAAGTTGTTGAATTCCTTGAGTGTCGCTGGCTGGTTGATGGTTGCGGCCGCTGCCAACAACTTGACTGCCGTTACCGGTTTTGATGCTGCATGCTTCTGCGCTAGTTGAACGGCAACAGCGATCGTTTTTTTGGGATCAGCGTGTGCTCCGCGTCCCCGCACGGCATGTTCGAGAACCGTGAGCGCACTTGTCGGCGGCAGTTCCAACAACTGAGGATCTGCGAGCAACTTGCCCAATTCGCCGCGGGCGGCGACGGCGTGGCTTGTTCCTCCCTGGCTCACCGGGACGAGTAGCTTCGCCGCTTCTGTCAAATCGCCGTCGTCGGCCGCCTGTTTGGCCTTTTCGAGTTTCAACTTCGCTTGGTATTCAGGCGACTCTGTATACGTCGTCCAGCCGAACCAACCGACCAGTCCCAAAACGCTTAACAGGAGAAATGCATTCCAAGACTTGGCGACCAACGAGAGCGGCTCTCGGCCGAGAAAATACCACCCCTGATCGGCCGGTGCCTTGATCACGCGATAGGCCCGGAGTGCCAGTAACGGAATGAAGATGAAGACGAAGCAGTGCGTCTTGATGTAGCTGCTCGTTTCCTGGTCGTGGTCGCGTGCGCCAACGACTCCAAGTCCTATTCCGTTAACGGTGTATAAGCTCGGCGTTGAGTTGATCGGCCGCAGGTCGGGAAACCGCTCCGAGAGGTCGATGACTTTTTCTTCTGAATTCTCCGCTGCAGAACTTTCCCATTCCGGCTGATCGCTGGTCATCAATTCACCTCGTGTTAAGCGCCGACTGCCGAAGTGAAGCAGCCCGGTTTTCGATTGTGAAATGGAGAAGCGCCGAATCATTGCCGGCGCGCGGCTATTCGCTTCCGTCGCGTCGCAAAAGCAGGTCAAGGTGACGCCTGGAAGTGCATTCAGGCTAGACGGCGTGGCGCAGCTGGTCAAGAAAAAACTGGGAGAAACCTATCGCGGCTCTGTTCAGCGAGCGTCGTAATACGAGTTGACGGCAGGCTGGCCGGTGCAGTTGGGTCCGGCATTGTCGTCAGCACCTGCGTAGGTATACGGAATCTCGCAAATCAGCGTGCCGTGTCGAGAGATAAGACGGTGCCGAGGCTCGTATTCAATGCCGGCTGCACGCAGCTGACGCGCCAAGTGGCTCGACCAGCGTTTACCGTCCGTCCGCTTCAGGTTCGACAGATCGAGATTGGCGACCAGCAGCCCTTCTTCCGTGAGCCAAGAGACGGCGCGGGTCAGCAGGCCAAGTTTGTCGCCAAGATAGTGCAGCCCATGCACGCAGGTAATCAAGTCATAAGCCGTTGTCGGCGACCAGCGTTCGACGGACGTCGTCTGCAGGTTGAGCGAATCAGCTGACGAGGGGACCTCCGCGAACATGCCAACCAAATCGATTCCATCAATTCGCACTCGCCCGCCGAATCCCGATTGGTTCAGCGATTCTGCCGCCTGAATCAAGGCCCGGGCCGAGCCGCAGCAGAGATCGAGCCAAGCGACGGTCTGTTGTTCTTCGAGCCGCTCGGTCAAGAACCCAAGCACGTCCATTCGCAGATCAGCAGCGTAGCTATTGGTGCCGGCAATTTCCCGCTCGCGATTCATGCGGCAATTGGCAACAGTTCCGGAGGCTTCCAACTCGTCGTTGCGGAGGAGTCTTGGGGGCATTGTTAAGCTCCGGAAACTAAGACGGCTTTCAAGACCCTTTGATAAATCTCGCAGATTCTTGTGTGCAGGTCCCTAGGACGGGCGCAACGGGGTTTTGAAAATGGCACTACGCCTCCGCGATGGCGCACATTTTTTCGAGCCCCGTGCGGGCGACTTCCAGCGGGTCTTGCTGCCAGAGATCTTCATTAAACAACTCCAGAGACAGCCAACGATCGTAGCCGATTTCTTTCAGCAGACTGATCATTCGCGGTAGATCGAGGATTCCCTCTCCGGGATAGACCCGGTCACGATCCTGTTGGTTTTCGCGCGGCGGTTCGGCGGGGGCGTCGTTGAAGTGGCAGATGGCGATTTGGTCGGCCGAGAGTTTGGAGATGCTCTCCAGCGATCCCCCGCCGCGAAAGATGTGGAAGGGGTCGAGGACGAGTGTTGCGTCGGGATGGTCGGCGGCGGTGATGATTTCCAACGCGTCTTCAATGGTGTTGACGTCCTCCACAAACCCCAAGAACTCCATTGCCGGCTTGACGCCGATTTCGTGGCCGACGGCCAGCAATTCTCGATAATTCTCCGTCCCCAGTGCCCGGTCGGCGACTCCCCGTGGCGGACCGGCGATAATGTATTCAGCGCCAACGGCGGCGGCTTGTTCCATCTTCCATTTGCAGAGATCCATCGTCTCGATGTGCTCACCGCCGGCCGATTCGAACCAGCCTTTGAGATGAATCGTAGTGGGGACGCGCAGATTGTGTTCGCCCAGCGCATCCGCGATGTCGTGCAAATGCCCGCCCTGTTTCAAATGAGCTCCAATGTCGTCGTGCCAGAGTTCGATCCCGGCATAACCGGCGTCAGCCGCGATCCGAATTTTGTCCAGCAGTCCGGCGGGCCGTATGGTGCTGCTGTTGAGCGAATACAGAAATTGCGACATTGGCACACAGAGTTTGGCATTTAGAAAAAAGGGCGCTTGATCCGGCCGATCCGGGCAATGCTGCGCCGGGATTCTGCGTTATAATAGGGGACCTTCTCGCGATCTTCAAATTCGACCGGCTGAGTATTCAGAATGTCAGGGACGTTTCGGGAAAACGGAGTGACAACAGCGGTGCACCTGGTCTCTGCGGCGGCATTGGCCGGATTGGCTCTGCTGAGCGCCGGATGTTCCGGAGAGAGCGACGGCGCAAAACCGCCGAAGCAGACTGCCTCAAAAACGACGTCGGACGCAGGGCCTTCCCAGGGCGCTTCAGAGTCTCCCGACCCGCCGCCGCAAAAAGTTGCGGACCCTCCCCCTCAGAAGCCGGAACCGGCGATCATTTACCGGCCCGATGATGCGAGGCCGCAGCATGACGATCAAGCGCTGGCGGACTTGGGCATCCATTTGTACGAGTCGCGGCGGCTAAAACTCTATTCCGATTTGCCTCCGGAGTTGGTGCGACCGCTGCCGGAACTGATGGACCGGGCGTATGCCGCTTGGGAGGAGTATTTCGGTCCGCTGCCGCCGGATCGTGCGGAGAGCGATTTTCAGATGACCGGTTACATCATGCGTGACCGCCGGCTGTTTCTGGAGACCGGGCTACTGCCTGATGATCTCCCTGATTTTCCGCACGGGCGGCACCGCGGCGCGGAATTTTGGATGAACGAGCAGGAGCACGATTTCTATCGGCGGCATCTGATGGTGCACGAGGGAACGCATTGCTTCATGACGATCATGCCGCAGGTGAGTCCACCGCTGTGGTATATCGAAGGCATGGCCGAACTGTTTGGAACACATCGAACCTCCGCACCGGGACGCAGCACGTTTCGTATCATGCCGGGCGCGTCGCTCGATGTCCGTGGCTGGGGGCGGCTGCAGATTCTCGCCGGCGAACGATCCGCCGGCCGTGTCCAATCTTTGGACGAAATCTTCGCCTACTCGGGAAACTCGTTTCTCGAGACCAAAGCGTACGTGTGGTCTTGGGCGCTATGCAAATTCTTGGATACTCATCCCCGCTATCGCGACCGATTCCACGAACTGCGCGACTATCAGGAGGGATCGGCGTTTGTCAGACGTTTTCAAGAGGTGTTTCAGCCTGATCAGGTGGAGATGAATCGAGACTGGGCGTTTTTCGCCGCTGATTTGGATTACGGATACGACGTCGAGCGGTCCGTGATCGATTGGAAATCAGGCCGCGCTTTGGAAGTCGGCAGCGAAGCGGAGGATGATGTTGCCGCCGATCGTGGTTGGCAGTCAAGCGGACTGTCTGTCAAACCGGGTGAGACATACGAGATCAGTGCGGACGGGAGGGTGGTTTTGGCAGTGCATCCCCGTCCTTGGGAGTCTGAAGCGGACGGAGTGACGATTCGCTATCACGCCGACCGACCGTTGGGAATGTTAATGGCCAGAATTGTGCCGGATACCGTTACGAAAATAGCGCAGAAGGCAACGGTGGGAGTCGGCAAGCGCAATGTGCTGACACCGACTGAGCCGGGGACACTCTACTTCCGCGTGAACGACTTCTGGGGAGAATTGGCGGATAACTCAGGCGCGTACCGTGTCAAGGTGCGCCGCTTGCCGTCACCGCCGAAGCGGTCGCGGTAGATGAGTTTCTACGCAGTTGCTCCGCACGTCATTGTCGGGGCCGGGGGCTAATTCCGGGCGGGCGCACTTGGCGCAACCATCAGGCGATTGAGCACACGGTCGACACCGCTGACGGTTCGGGCAATGGAACAGGCATCCCGGGTGCTTTCGGGCGAATCAACGACACCCTGGAGACAGATCCCCTGATCGATCCGGCGAACGACGAGTGAGTGGATTCTTAATTGCGGGCTGGCAGCGAGACATCGCCTCACTTCCTCTTCGATGCGATGGGGTGAGACTTCCGCGCAGGGTTGCCTTGCGGCTGACACCGACGCTTCAGCAACGTCGGGGGAGGCAGTGGTGGTTGCGGGCTTGCTCATTGTGCGGTTCCTTGTGCCGATGTAGAAAACGATCCCTCATGCGGCGAAGACCAAAGCAATGGCGCAACCGGGATGCATTCTCTAAAGCTAATCTTCACCGCCGTTTTGACGGCCAATGGACCGTCAAAACCTGTTGGCAAAGATAGCGATCTTAATTCATTCTGTGTAGATCGGAATTGGACATTTTCGTCTTTTTCAAGTGGACGAACATGCTAATTGAAATGCCTTTTCCGAAGCGTAACTCTGTCCAGGAGCAAATCCTATGCCATAACGGGGGCGGCGCTGATGCATCGCTAACGCCACAGCACAGCTGGTTCGGACATCTCTTTGTCCGTCGGGGACTTGTGTCAGGCGGACCGAGCGGCGGACGTCAACGGCGACGTGATCGAGTGAAACCAACTATGCCCATTGTTGCACAGACAGGCTGCAAAGATTGCAACGAACGTTTGCGAGAGTGTTGTCAGGACTTACTCTTCGGGGAGCGGCCGCCTGGATGAATCATCCGAATGCTGAGTGATAACGCTCTACTCCTTCGTGACTTCGTCGTCGTCCGCAATAAATCTCAGAATGTCGGCCTTGATTTCGGCGTGGATCCGCTGATCCCATTCCGCCGCGATATGAGCCTGTGGATCGAAGGAGGAGGCGTATGCCGGCTTGCCATTGCGTACGTAGCCCAGCGCAGGATCTCCGAGATCAATTGAACGAATCCGCTCATCGGTCCACGGCCCCCAACAGAATACGTTGTGCGTGTAGTAATTGACGGCTTGCTTGATATTGATGGGCAGTTTATTCGGGCGGCGCGCGATTGCTCGCCCTGTCGAAGAGGGGTCGAGAAAGATCACGCGGTCGATTGCCAGCGGACGCGGACTATTCACCAATTCTCTGGCAGACTCCCACGCGGTGTGCCCGCCCCAACTGTTGCCGACGACGACGGTCCTGCCGCTGGGATTCTGATCGAGATGTGCGCGGATCCTGTTGATGATGGCCGCCGTCAGCGGCGGCTTCTTTGCACTGATGTCGCCGGCGCGGGTGCCGTTCCAATTGAAGTACTCGCAGGCGATCCGATCATCTTGAATCTCTCCGCAAAGTTGGTACATGCCGCTATTGCCCCGATTCTTAAGCTCTGTGCCTGCGATCTGAGCGGGCGTGGGATCAGAATCGATGCCGCCGATGAAGATCACCAGAACATGTGGCGGGTCAGCTGCTGGAATTGGCCGATTGGCAGATTCTTCCGCGCGAACTTGGCCGGCGATCCATGCGGCGCATGCGACAAACACCAGACAGACGGTCGGCACGCGCCGAACTGTTGTTTGTTTCCGTTGTCGTTTTGAGAGACTGCCAGCCACGATGTTTCTCACCAAGCTGCCCGCCACGGGCGACGTCGATCCGTTGCCGAATCGGCACTACGGAAATTCTGGCGGAAACCGGTGCGTCGATCAATACGAACTCTGTCACGCCGGAGATTGACGCGATTCATTCTATTGGGCGCTGCGCGAATCAAGCCCGACGACGGCCATCGTTTGGCGAACGAAGCTCTTGAGAAAGCGAAACGTCGCGGTCGCGTTGAGCAGGCGGCGCTGCTGGGTGGCGACGGCTTTGTAGTAGTAGCGCCGCGATTCGACGTAAAGTCCCGCACGGTAGAATGAGCGTGCCATGGAGAGGTATTTTCGCGAGGCGAACAGCGGGCGAAATTGCAGCGCCTCGTCGCACATGTGTGCCGGATCGAACAATTCGTCGATCACTTGTTCAGCCGTGCGGCGAATGGCGTCGACATTTCGCCGCACGCGACCGTCATGGGCGTGAACTTCGAGCAATGTCTGCGGAATCGAGCGGCATGGGAAGTTCAGCAGCGTTGCGGCGAAGACCGGCAAGTCTTCGCCGTTGCGAATATGTTCGGGGTAGCGCACGATGTCGAAGACGTCGCGACGTACGGCGGCCGTGCCGTTGCAGATACCGAATTCACGGTCGAGGAAACTGTGGAAGTTTTGCATGGGGGACCGCATATGTGGATGCGGCTTTCCCGGAACACGAATGCCCTGCTCGCAGACGGCGAAGTGTTGTCCGAACACCATTCCCAGGTTGGGATCGTCCAACACGGCCTGACGGAGGTGCGACAAGGCTCCGGGAAGCAGTTTGTCGTCCGCATCGAGGAAAACCAGATAGCGCCCGCAGGCCAGATCGATGCCGCGATTGCGCGTGGCCGATTGTCCGCGGTTTTCGTGATGGAAATAGCTGACGCGATCTTCAAACCGGGAGACGACCTCCCGCGTATTGTCGGTGGAGCCGTCGTCAATCACCAAAACTTCGAAATCGTCGCCCTCTTGCTCCAAAGCCGATTCGATCGCACGGGCCACAAAGCGGCCGTAATTGTAGGCAGGGATGATGATCGAAAACAGGAACCGTTCCGGGTCTTGCCGGTCGGGACGATGTTTGTCGCCGACGGCCCGAACCCAAAGTCGGCTGGGGCCTTTTAAGATGGGATGGTCCGGGCGTGGCTCTTGCCGCGCAACACGATCGGCGGCGGCTGTTTCACGTCGTGCGGACAGTCCTTCCATGCCTGTTTCCACAGATCCCCGGGAGTTTATTGATGCGTAATCTAGAAGATATTTCGGAATCCTGGCAAGGCCATCTCCAGAATGAGAGGCGGGTTGCTCCGGAGAACATCAAGCCGGTTCGCTCCGGAGGAAACAGTTTGCGCCATGGGGGGCTGTGACGGGGCCGCTGTGGTTAGTGCGGCCCGATGCCCGAGTCGAGACTCGCGATCGGCGCGTTGGGGGCCAGCACAAAGATTTCTACGCGACGGTTTTCCTGACGCGATTTGTTGTCCCGGTTGGCGACGCGAGGCTGATAGGGACCGTAACCAGCAATTCCCATCCGCTGTTTCTGTAGGCCGCTTTTGGCCAGCGTGTCGCGAACGTTGATCGCACGGTGGGCTGAGAGGTGCATGTTGGAGGGGTGTTTCGCTTTCGTAGAGCGCTTGGCGATCCGCCGGTCGTCGGTATGTCCCACGATCAAGATGTTCAGGTCTTTCGCGTCGCCCTGGTTGAGAATCTGCGTGAACTCCCGCAATAGGGATTGCGAGTTTTGCTGAACTTGGGCGCTACCGGATGCAAACAACACATCGGAGTGAAACTTGCTGACCCCCGTCTGCGGATCGAACTCAAAGTTGGGATATCGGCGGGCCAAATCTTGGAATTGGCGGGTGGATTCCGCGGAGAGAGGGCTGTTTGCGTTGCGTGTGCTGTCAAGCAATTGCGTATAGCGTTCGCGGAGTTTGTCCCGTTCGCCTTGTGCGCTGGCCAGCATTTGGCGATCCGTTTCGTGAGCGTTGCGAAGCGAGGCCAACTCCTGCTGCATTTGCTGGTTTTGTGCGGCAAGACCGGTGGCGTTGTTGTGGATGTTCTGCCGGTCGGCCGCCAGTGCGCGGTTTTGTTCGTACAGTTGCCGGGCGCGGTTTTGGCTTTGGGAGAGCCGGCTGCGGGGAACAGCGCTGCATCCCGATTGACCGCAAGCGACCGCACCAAGGGCGCACAAGATCAAGATTCGCATGGATGAAGACACGTGGGGACTCCTTTCCCATCCAGCACGACGCGCCGCGAATGATCCCGAAAACGGGAGGGCGTCATCGCGGGCTACGACCGGGGGATTGGCGAAGATGGGCCTGCTGGTGCAGACATCTTGCGCAACAGTCGATTGGAATAGATTGTAACGTGTAGTTTTGAGAGACTCGAAGTGGCTCGAACCTCAGTGTGGGCCGAACGAGTTGCCCGGCGGCGGAGGTTCAAGTAGCGGCGGGTTATAGCGATATCATCAGCGGGTGCCAAGACGAAGATCGAGGTTTCTCATCTTGGATTCTTTAAAGATCAGACGTCATCGGAGTAGGGGACTCGGCAACAAAAAAACTCCCCCAACGGGAGTTGGGGGAGATGATTGACGGTGTGATCAGGTAGGCGAACTGTGATGCGGCGTGTGCCGCAGTCGGCTTAAAACAGGCCGGAGAAGAAGTTGATGAGGACGCCGGTCTGCACTTCCTGGTCGGGCTTCGCGTCACCCCACATCGTGTTGACAACGTCATACATCATGACCAGTCCGACGACCATCGTCAGCGTGCCGATCCAAAGGCCGACTTTTGTTCCCAGGCCCCAATCTTGTTCGACGGGGCGAGCCATGCGTCCGCCGGCCGCTCCTAATCCGGTGTGGCTTTCGCCGGTGAGCATCGCGTCCGCGAAATCCTCTTCGCCGGCACCGATGAGGTCGATCTCTTCGCCTTCAGTTAGGACCTCATCGTCGAAGCCTTCGCCTTCGAAGTCGAGTTCTTGACTCTCCTCAAATACGGCCGATTCCTCGTCGATGTCTTCGTCGTCCAGCGTGATGACGCTGGTTTCGCTGTCGGTATCGAGCAGATTGGTCGAAAACTCGAAATCGCTTTCTTCATCGACAACGGCGGGGACTTCCAGGTGCGTATCGTTGGCCTCGCCCTTGTCGGAATCGTCGATGACTGAAAATGCTTCGGTCTTGTCTTCGGTGCCGTCCAGCGAGATTCCGCTGTCATCGGGACCGACGAGCGAGATGCCGCTGTCTCCCGCCAGGGAGAGGCCGCTGTCGTCTGCCAAGGAGATTCCGCTATCGCTGGCCAGAGAAAGGCCGCTGTCGGATTCCAGGCTGAGCCCGCTGTCCGATTCCAAGGAGATTCCGCTGTCGGATTCCAGCGCGATTCCGCTATCGTCTTCCAGGGAGAGGCCGCTGTCGCCGGCCATGACCGAACTGCCTTCCGAGTCTTCCGAAACTTCGCTGCCCAGACTGACGTCGTATTCCGATGCCATGTTCGTGGGCGGAGCCACGAAATTCTCAGCCTCGTTTTCCGAAGTCTGAATCAACTGCACGTCGCTGTCGCTGCCGCCGCTCTCATCGGAACTCGAGCCGACCAAGCTGACGTCGCTATCGCTGCCGCTGCCGAGTTTCTCGATTTCGACGCTGGAACCGCCAACGAGTTTGACGTCGCTGTCACTGCCGCCGTCGACTGAAGAGTCGGCGGTCAGCCGCACATCGCTGTCCGACTCACCGATGGGGGAGAGTGCGATTTCTTCGCTGCTGCCTCCTTCGGCCATCAGAGCGTCGTCGAACACCAATTTGACGTCGCTGTCCGAACTGGAATCATCCCCCTCACGCCGACGGACAATCGTGCTTTGCTCATCGGGGTTGCTGTCGTCGCCGTCGTCGAGAACCATATCGGCACCCGAGTCTCCCAGCACGATATCGGCTCCGGAATCGCCATCATCAACGAATGTCGCTCCGAAGTCGGCGTCGGAATCGTCAGAGGCGTCGGTGAGCTCAGCTTCCTTCGAAGAATCGACTTGGCGGCTGCGCTTCAAGTTGTCAACGTCTTCCGGACGGAACTTCCAAGAACCGCGGTCGGAAAACGCGCGAATCTCGCGTTTCTCTCTGAGTTGGTTCAATTCGTCCGGCTGAAGTCCCAACGCGTCTGCGGCTTCTTCCAAACTCAAATACTTTTTGGTCATACCGTGTCACTCCGGAAGTAAATGGCGTCTGAATGGTCTCTCAGACAATGGGCTCCGTCCGGTCCAAGGCTCTTTCCTCGCGGCAGTCCTCGTCGCTGTGCTGTCGTGACCACGACGACGATCAAGCGATGCCTGCCGGACGTGCTGATTCTCAATGTATTCGACGACGAGCCGGATCTGTGCGGATCGTCTCTTGACGTTGGGGGGTGCTGAGGAGCCGAGAAAACGTCGGCCGCTAGACGGTACGATCGCTTTCCCCGCGCCAATCGATCCATCCCGCAGCTTCGACACCACAACATGCTGTCTGCTAGGTTGTTATGTCGAGACTATTTCCTAGATTATTTATTCTAAACGTCGCGTGAGCCATTGCAAGAGGATTGCCACTGAGGATGCAGCGATTTTTCATCTTGGCGAATGGGCGCAAACCGGCGGAATTCGCCGCCCTGCGTTGATACTTGTCGTTTCGCCACTTACAACGGGGGAGAATCAGCGACCTTCATCAGGCGAATCACCGAGGAATGGATTGGATGGAAAGATTTAACGGGCGTGCTGCGGACGAGTTGCGACCAATTTCAATTGAACGCGGATTTACCGGCTCAGCGCCGGGCAGCATCTACATTCGGGCGGGTCGGACGACCGTGCTTTGCACCGCCAGCGTGGACGAGTCGCAACCTCCGTGGATGAGGGATGACGAACAGGGGTGGGTGACCGCGGAATACAATATGTTGCCCGGCAGCACATCACCCCGTAAACGGCGTGAGCGGGGCAAAACCGACAGCCGCTCGACCGAAATCCAGCGGTTGATCGGCCGCAGTTTGAGGGCGGCAGTCAACATGCACGCACTCGGTCCGAGAACAATTACGGTTGATTGCGATGTTCTGGAGGCGGACGGCGGCACGCGCACGCTGAGTATTACCGGCGGCTGGCTGGCGTTGGCGGATGCGGTCGCGTCGATCGCGACTGAGATTCCGGACACCTCCGCGGTCTTTCGCGGCAGCATTGCCGCGGTCAGTGTCGGGATTTATCAAGAACAGGTGCTGCTAGATTTGGACTACAGCGAGGACAGTGCGGCTGAGGTCGATATGAACGTCGTGATGACCGGGGACGGAGAGTACGTCGAGATTCAGGGAACGGCTGAAAGCGGCACGTTTTGCCGCGACTTGCTCAACCGGCAACTGGAACTCGCAGAATCGGGAATCGCCCAGTTGACTTCAATTCAGCGGGAAACGCTCGGCGAGCGGTGGCCATTGAACACGTGACCGCGCGGGAGATTGGTTTCGCGGTTTCCTAAGAGAGGCTATTGAACTAATCCGCGCGTGAGCTCCATAAACGCGGTTTCCAAGTTCAACTCCTCTTCGCGGAACAGCAGCACTCGATATCCCGATTCGACGAGCAGCGACGGCAGGAACCCGTAATCCGCGACGCCGGGCTGCAGCCGGACGACGAGAACGTCGCCGCGAAGGGAGACTTCGTCGACGTCGGAATGCTGCTCGATAAGTCGGGAGGCCGCGTCGAGGTCGCCGTCGACGCGAACGTTCAACAGGATCGCCGAGCGGACCTGCTTCATCAACTCCGTGACGGTGCCGTTGACCAGCAGTTCGCCTTTTTCGATGATGCCGACCTTGTTACAGACGTCGGCCAACTCGGGCAGGATGTGGCTGGAGACGATGATCGTCTTGTTCAATTCGCCCAGCCGTTTGAGGAGATTGCGGATTTCGATCCGCACCCTGGGGTCGAGGCCGCTAGCCGGTTCGTCGAGCAGCAGCACTTGCGGTTCGTGCAGCAGCACGCGGGCCAATCCGATTCGCTGTGTCTGCCCGCGGGAGAGCTGATTGACCATCGCATCCCGTTTGTAGGTCATGTCGACCATTTCCAGCTTTTCTTCGCAAATCTTGCGGCGCTGGGGGCCGTTGATCCGGTAGGCGGAGGCGAAGAATTCCAGATACTCGATGACCTTCATGTCGTCATAGACCCCGAAGAAGTCGGGCATAAAACCGACGAGGCGGCGGATCTCTTCGGGGTGCGTATAGATCGACTTTCCGCAAACGTACGCTTCACCGTAGTCGGGGTTGAGCAGAGTCGCGATCATCCGCATCGTGGTTGTTTTTCCAGATCCGTTGGGACCGATGAACCCAAAGACGTCGCCCTGTTCAAGTTCCAGATTGAGGTGATTAACGGCGATCAGATCGCCATATTTTTTGGTCAAGTTGACGGTTTTGATCACGGGATTGCTCTTGTCAGGTGTCGATCGGTTGACTGTCGCTTTTGGTTGAGGCGGCTGCGGAATCGCTCGGGTTGTGCGCCACGTTTATTCGGGAATGCGGAACTTTCTCGTGTTGGGCAAACTTTGAATGCCGCCGGAGTTGTCCGATTTTTGGACGGGAAGCACGATGCGGATGAAGGTGTGCCGCTCTGTCTCTTCGGGTACCGCATCATTGACGCGGACTTCCGTTCCGGGCAGGTTCACTCGCGCGAACAGCACGGCACGTCCGAGTCGCATCTGCCGGGTATAGTCGAGTTCGGGAACAACGAGGTGCGCCATTCCCGTATAGGAGCGTCCGCCAGCGGCATCGTGGAACGTCAACATCCGCGCCAGAACCTCAGGATCGGTTTCGTTCGGATCATAGTCCTCACGTTCGTCGACAAATCGTTGGGTCGTCTCCAGTTGCCGGGAAGTTGTTCCGGTTAGAAGCGACTGCAGATTTCGGGACTTGAGCGGGCTGACGGTCCATTGCTGGTGCGGGGCGAGTTTTTCCATCCGGTATACGCTTCCGCCAAAGGCGAGCAGACAGTTTTCCAGAGGGACGGGTAGCTTGTGTGCAAAGACGCCGATGAGTCGTCCCGGGCCGGGGCTGGTCAGTTCATTGGTCACCAGATCCGCAGACTCCCGTTGCCAGCGGGCTTCAAAACTCTTTGCCGACCAGTGTCCGATCGGCACATCTTCCAAAACCATGCAATCGTCGGCGTAACGATAGGAACGGTCCGTGAGGTGCAGTCCTCCTTGGCGGTTTAAGCCTCCGATCGCGTCTTCCGCCATCGCCGACCAGGAGAGCGTCAAGTTCCCCGGCGTGGTTTCCGGCGTTTTGACGTCGGGAGACGCCGAGAGGGTATACGCGGCGTTTTGCGGGCTGAACAGGCCGAGCCAGGTCCGCCCCTGCATCTGTCCCGATGACGTGTCGAGGTCGATCAGGCTGAGTTGCTTGAGCTGCAGCGACCGGCCTTTAATCGACTGGCTGGTCCAAATGGAGAGTCCGCTTGCGATCGACACCAGCAACGGAAAGGTGATCCAGGTCAATTCGGGCCGCTTGAGAAGTTTGTGCACCACCCAGTAATCGACCGGACCAATCAGGGCGATATACAACACGAGGAATACCATCACCGACCAGATGTTAATCCGGCCCACCTCTTCAATATTCTGGTGAAAGGCAAACAGTTGTGAGCTCAGGTCGGTGATTCCGGAACTGGAAAGCTGCTCGGAATTCTGGTCGGACTGTCGACCGCTGTCGCGGGTCCGTCCGACGACGATCTGTTCGATCAACGCGCCGGTTCCACTCCATTGGGAGAGCGGGGGAAGATTCAGATCGACGTTGAGAATGGAAACGCGACCAAAGCCGTAGGGAACGTTGACCAGCACCGGCCCGTTGAGGCTTCGCCGCACAATTTCGCCCTCTACTTCTTCACCGATCACCGCCGTCGGTACCTGTTGAAAGTCCGGCAGCGGATCCGTGCCGCCGGCAATCGCTTCGACTTCGCGCAATTGGCGGGCGGACGCCTGCTTGAGAATCGGTACGGGGATCCACTCCGCCAGTTCGCACTCCAGGTAGGACGCAACTTTCTGCCCTAGCGAAACGGTCAAATGGCCCCCACAGCGGACCCACAGGTTCAATGCGGCGCTCTGCGCGGGAGTGATCAGTTCGAGAAACGACTTTTCACTTTCGGAGACAGTGCCGGTCGCCGCGATCAATACGTCGACGGATCCATACGATTGCCAGTTCGAAGGCAAACTCTCTGCCTGCACATCGGTAACGACCCGCCGATGCGGATCGGAATCCCCTGCCTGCGATTCTTGTTCGTCAGTGACGGGTTCGTCGGCAGCGCCCGGCTCTCCGACCGTGACCCAGAGTTGCTGCATCTGCAACAATCCGGGGCGAAATTGGCCGGATTGATCCGAAGCCCGCAGGGTACGGGATGCCAGAACCTTTCCCTCGGATTTGATGAGGACCGTCAATGAGCCGTTACTGCGGCCAGTCATGAATCGGGACTCAATGCGCGCCGGCTGATCCGCGTCAAGTTTGACCGGCGCGGTTGTCAGCAGCGTGGTATCGGCGTCGGCGTCGGGGACCTCGACGGTCAATTCGACTTGGATTGGCTCGGGCGAACTGACGGTTGCATACAGCGGAGTCCATTCGCCGACTTTGTAGTATCCGTTGAACCCAGCTTCGATCTTGTCGATGGTAACGGATGCGGGCTCCGACTCAGCGGCCCGCGCGGGATGCGTATACCCGCTGTTGCCAGCCGTAGCACAGAGAGCGAGCAGGAGTAGAAATCGGAGAGAAAAAGAGCGTTGCAAGGCGGCCTGCCCGAGGAGTTGTGGTGAGAGTTGGGAGAGATTGCCGGTCAAACCCGGCCGCGCCCGCCGGCGTTACGTGAATTCGCCATTGTAGTCAGTTGTCGCCGCTGAAAATACGATAAGGGCCCCCCGACACGCTTCCTACGTACGATTTTGCGTCAACGGGGGCGCCCGGAGCGATTTTTCGGGCAAAATGGCTAAACTGAAGCTGCTAGGGCTTTTCCGCCGCATCGCAACTGCAGACCATCTCGCCGCAGCCGGGGCAGCCGCGCCCGTATTTTTCCAGGACGGCACGCTGCAGATCGACTCCGGCGACGTTGGCGATGGTCGCCAGCCAAGCCAGCACATCGGCGAATTCGGCAGCCGTCTCTTGCGGCGTTCCTTCCCGCAAGGCGCCGGCGAGCTCGCCGATTTCCTCCATCAGCCACATGAAGGTCCCATCGATGCCGCGTGCCTCATCCTTGGAGGAATACATGCGGTCGATCAGTGCTTGAAGTTCGG
Source organism: Planctomycetales bacterium (assembly GCA_028285345.1). Taxonomy (GTDB): domain Bacteria; phylum Planctomycetota; class Planctomycetia; order Planctomycetales; family Planctomycetaceae; genus Symmachiella. The sequence goes on along the minus strand of JANQPT010000041.1, from coordinate 270,792 downwards.
CGAGCGTCAACGTCTCGGATCGGGTTTCGCTGTTCACGAGTGATTTGCCGGTTTGGTGAGTCCGGTGAAACCGGGAGCAGAGAGGAAACGTGGTGCGCCGCCAATTGTGAATTTCAGAGACGCTTTAACAGTTCTTGGCCCGCTTTGTGGCCGGGATGCTTCTGTAGTAACTTTTTCAACGTCTCCTCCGCGGCCGGCTTGTTCCCGGATTGGAACTGCGCGTCGGCGTGGAGGTACATCAGTTCCGCATTGCCCGGCGCGAGTTCGAGGGCCACTTCGAATTCATCAATGGCCCGTCCATAGTCCTGTTTTCCGGCGTACGCCTCTCCCAGCATTCGATGGATGTCGACATCCAGGACGTCGATGTGCAGGGCCGACTTGGCATGCTTCAGAGCATTGTCATAGTCTTTGTCGTCCAGATACAGCGCGGCCAATTTCTTGCGCGGCGCGGGCTGATCGAATTCGAGTTCCGTATACCGCTCCAACAGCGGTTTGAGCTTGTCGGTTTCGCCCATTTTCAAGTAGGCCGCGGAGAGGTTTTTAATCCACTCGAGGTTATCCGCATCGTGTTCGCGGACCATCTCGAACAACCCGGCCGCTTCTTTGTAGTTTTCATTCTTGAGATAGAGGACCCCCAGCGATTTTACAATCTGCGGATTGGGCGCGTTCTTGTCGAACGCGTTGCGCAAGTGTTCCGCCGCCAGCTTGTCGTTGCCTCCGAGCAATTCCAATTGTGACAAAACGATCGCCGCGACCGGATCGGCGGGGTTCTTTTTCAATGCCGAGTTGGCAAATTTGCGGGCCTGCTTTTTCTCGCCGGCTTTGAAGAGTCCCAACGCATATTTGGCCCGCGCGGATGGGTCTTCCGGATTGGCGCGAAACCGCTTTTCCAGTTCCGCAAGCGGCAATTGTTCCTCTTCAACGGACGGTTTGGGGAGTTTGCCGACCAGGTTCTTGACGTATTCCACGTACCCCCGCTCGAATTCCTGCTGATCGACGCCGCAGACTTTCTTGATCGCGGCGGGTGTCGCCAAGTTGTCGCGGTAGGCGTTGAGCATTTGGGCCAGGGAGTCGGGCCCGTATTTCTCAACGAAATACTCCGCGTAGAGTTCACTTTGGCAGTATGCCATCTGCCAATCTTCCGGCTTGTCCGGTTTGATAAATCCCTGGTTGATGTTTTCCAGCGTAAACATCTCTCCGGCGGGCACGCGGGCGACCAGCATTTCATTCCAGCTTTGCGGACGGGGGTAGCCCTCGTTGCGGACGGCAAGCGCTTCGGTGAACCAGTGTGGTATGTTGAAGTTTGTCTGTTGCAACGTAATCACGTGCACAAATTCGTGCCGCAACACACGCGCCCAATTGAATTGCTGATCGGACGCTGTCGGCGAAGCCATCGCTACGATCACGCCCGTCGAGGCACCAATCGTCTGGATCCACGGCAGCCCGACCATCCGCGCGCTGAACCATTGATGGGCGGAGAGGCCCTTGGCTTTGTTGTAAATCTCGAAGTGCGTCCGCGCCGGCGGCTCGAATCCGAACTGCTTAGTCAGTTTGCCGTATTCCTGCTCCAAATACTCCGCCATGTAGCGTCCTAGAACTTTGTCGAGGTTCGAGTCAACGCGGATGACGAAGTGATCGGTGGTGATGGCCTCGTACCCCTCCAGCACGCTGATAACTTTGCGCATATTGCTGACGCGGACGTGATACGGGTCGAGGTCAAACGCCTTGTCGAGAATTTTACCCGCCTCGTCGACTTTGCCAATTCGCATGTAGAGCATGCCCAGCGCCGTTTGCGGCTCAGCCAGCATCGGCATGCGGTCCATGGCCATCTTGTAAAACCGTTCCGCCAGCGCAAACTTTCGCCGGCTTTCCAACTGCAGTCCCAATACGGTAAAAAACCGACCTGGGTGGCGATTGAAGGTAGCCACGCGTCGAAGAATCTTGGCGAAGCGGCTTTGCGGCTCTTTGTCGGTGCCCGGCTCGTCCGAAAACGCGGCAAGCATTTCGGTCAGCTCTTCGTTGCCGGGGGGGCCGTCCTGGATCAATCGGCATGCGGCGATGCGCGCCAGCGTCTCTTCATCGTGCGGATTGACCGCTTGTGCCTTTTCGAGAATCTTCAGCGTTTGTTCCAGATCGCCTTCGCCGAAGGCGACGTCCGCGGTCACGTTCAGTGAGACCACGTGTTGGGGATTGATGTCCAAAGCGCGTTTGGCGAATTGCCGGGCCTCGTCCAATTCGTGGTCTTGCAATGCGGCGCGGGCCATCTCTGCGTAGACGTCCGACGAACGCGGATTGACGGCAACGGCGGAGCGGAATTCGGGAATCGCCTGGCCGCGATTGTATTTCTCCAAGAGCAAACTGCCGGAGATGGAGTGCGCCTGCCAGTACGTCTGGTCCGCTTTGAGGGCATCGACGCAGAGTGTGTTGACGACGAAGTCGAAAATCTGCGATACGCCGTTCCAGCGGGCATACTGGGCGGCTCCGCGGGCCACGAGCATTAGCGTTTCCGCGTCTTCAGGCTGCACGCGATTATAGTAACGCACGAACCAGCGATACTCGTCATCCGCTTTTTCCAGCCGGCCCGTGTCAGCCCACAAGTCGGCGCGGACCAGCCGCGCGAACGGCAATTCTTCGTTGATTTCCAAAGCCTTTTCGACCGCGCGTTCCGCTTCTTGAAAACGTCCCTGCCGCAACTGTGCGTCGGCCAACTCGGCCCACACTTCCGCCGACTGCGGAAAGTCTTGGGAGGCCTTTAGCAGTACGTCGGTCGCCGGTTTCCAGTTGCCTTCGGCCCGATAGCAGCGGCTTTGACTGATCGGGATCCGCGGATCTTTGACTTTAGATTTGATCAGTTCATCGAAAAGCTCAAGCGCTTCGGCGTAACGACCCTTTTGTAGGTGTTCGCGTGCCTGTGCCAATTCTTTGTCGTTCTTAGCAGGCTCTTCCGCGACGATCGGCCGACCGCAGAGAGCGGCCAAGATGGCAAGTGTCACCCAATAGTGGCGCATGGTGATTTTGGACCTCGCGTCGAATTCCAGATCGGGATTTCGCCTCTGCGTGATTCCCGCCCTCTCGTCAATGATATGATGACAGCGGGGAAATCGACACCCCTGCATGACACAAAATCAGCAGATCGAACTTAGGGCCAGGCATAGCGAATGCGGCAATACATTCAGACGATCATTCAATTCGTCATGCAAAGCGGAGATTTCGTTCTCGGGACTCGTCCACGCGGGGCGTGCAGCGTAGAATGCCATTTACGGTATCGACGATCGAACTATTGAAAACGGGAGGAGTGAACGATGATCACACTAAAACGCATCCTGGTCCCCACTGATTTTAGCGAGAACAGCGAGTCCGCGATCGAGTTCGCCCGCACCTTTGCCGACGAGTTCAACTCCGAGATTCATCTCCTGCACGTACTTGCCAGTGATACGGCGGTCGCCATGGGATCCGACGGGTTTTTCTCGGTTTCCGACGATTTGATGCAGGAGATCCGCGACGGCGTGACCTCGCGATTGCAGGAGACGGCGCAGCCACTCAAGGACGCCGGCGAGACGGTGGTTCAAGAAGTCCGCGAAGGCACACCGTTTGTGGAAATCGTCAAGTACGCGAAATCGAACGAGATCGACCTGATCATTTTGGGGACCCATGGCCGCACCGGCATCCCGCACCTACTGATCGGCAGCGTTGCTGAAAAAGTGGTCCGTAAGGCGCCCTGTCCGGTGCTGACGGTGCCGCTCAAGGGGCGAAAGTTCGAATTGCCTTAAGTTTCACTGCACTATTGAGAAACCGCAATGAAAACCGCTCTGATTGTGGTCGTCTTGCTCAGTTTGGCGCTGGTCGTTGTCATGCTAGAGGGGAGTCCGCCGTTTGCGCGGGAGCAGATGACTTGGCGAAGGCTGCAATGGGTGCTGATCATCGAGCATCGTGACGGGGTCTCAATCTTCTATCGAGTACACAAACTCGTTGCACACCGAAGTCGTCTCGCTTCTCCGTCGTACGACGAGTTTCCCGTCGAGACGCGGCTGGTACGCGTAAATCGCGATGGCACGTTGGTGGGCTGTGACGTTGAGATGTTGCGCGGCTTTCATCCCAACTACTCTGCAGTTGTTGCCCAAGACGACGGTCTCTACACATTTGACCAATACACCGGTGATCGAGCGCCGAAGGTTCACCGCATAGCGCTAGACCCGATTGATGGAAGTACAATTACCGCAGAGGACCTCGGTACGTCGCCCGAATTGCTGTCCAAATTAAAGGCGCAGGCAGAGCTGACCAAGATGACTCGCGATGACTTGCCAGCGAACAACGTGCTCTTTTTCGATCGTACGTTCGAGGATGTTTTGGCGAGATCCGACTCCAACGGTATTCAAATTGAGGCGCGTTTTGAAACGAATTCAGTTTCTCTAATCGCTGTTTTCACAGATAGAACAATCCCCATCGAAAAAACCGTCTGCGAAATTGACATGTCGTCCCATCCATATGAACGGTGATTTCTACGACGAACTTCCGCTTTGGTCTGCTCCCTTTGGTCGGTTGTTACTTGAACATGTCCGGCTGCGAGCAGGCATGACGATTCTTGACGTGGGGGCCGGAACCGGGTTTTTGACGGTCGAGTTGGCGCAGCGGTGCGGTCGCGATGCGACCGTGATTGCCGTCGATCCCTGGGACGCTGCCATGGATCGGCTGGAGCGAAAGCTGGCCTACCTGGGGCTCACCAACGTTCGTATGCTGGTCCAGGATGTCACGACAATTGAATTGCCGGATGAGTCAGTGGACCTGATCGTGTCGAATCTCGGTGTCAACAACTTCGAGAATGCGGAATTAGCGCTGCGGTCATGCTTTCGCGTTGCGAAACCGGGAGCCGGTTTGGTTCTCACGACGAATCTCGTCGGCCACATGGGTGAGTTTTACGACGCGTACCGTTCTGTGCTAATTGAACTCGGTTTCAGTGATCGGTTGCCTGCGCTCGATGCCCATATCAACTGCCGCGCTACGGTCGACTCGCTGCGGTCGCTTCTTGCAGATGCAGGGTTCGATTTCGTTGACGCGATTACAGACTCTTTTCAGGAACGGTATGTTGACGGCACTGCATTGCTCAACCATTTCTTCATCCGTCTGGGTTTTGTAGAGGCGTGGAAGTCGATCGTTCCGCACGAAGCCGTTGACGAAACTTTCGACGCACTCGAACGCCGATTGAATACGATCGCCGCAGAACAGGGTGAACTGTCGTTGACCGTTCCGATGGCTTGCATTCGTGCCTGCAAGCCGAAGTGACGCGCGGTTGAGGCATAAGCTCGTTACTTCAGCAAATCCGCCAGTTTCCGTCCGGTGACGCTCAGGGCATATGCCGAGAATTCCGCCGGTGCCGCCCAAACGTGTTCGATCTCCGGTTTGCATTTCTCGCGGCGGCCGTCCAATTCGCCGCTGAAGCAGTAGAGTTGGATGCGGTAGCGGGTCACGCTGTGGCGGATCTCCGTCAGCAGGTCCCCCACGTTGGCCTTCAAGCCGGTTGTTGCCAGAAGGGATGCCCGCAGCGTCGAACGAACCTGTCGCAAACGGTGGCCGTTTCTTGAGGAGTTTTCTCCGCAGGAGAAACGGGGAAAGTCCCATAAACCGGCCCATCGTTCGCCTGCGGGGCGGCGGCAAAGTAGATACTTTCCGCCGTGCTGTAGCGCGAGTGCGGCCTCCGTAACGTTGGTGATTTCTGGTCTCGGCTTGGGGCGGGGAATCTGCTGTTGCGAGTCGTGGAGAAATGCCCGGCAGCACGATTTCACGGGACAGGCGGCGCAGTCGGGTTGCTGCGGTGTGCAGACGGTTGCGCCGAGGTCGATCAGGGCCTGGTTAAAGTCGCCGGCGGATTTGCGCGGCAGAATTTCCGTCGCGAATTGCCACAACAGCCGCTGACCGTCGCTCGAGCGGGGGTCGCCGTCATAACCGAGCAGCCGGCAGTAGAGCCGTAGCGTGTTGGCCTCAACAATCGCGGCGGGGCGGTCGAAAGCAAACGAGGCGATCGCGCCGGCCGTGTAGCGACCGATGCCCGGCAGGGTTTGCAGTTCATTAACGTCATCGGGAAAAACGCCGCCATGTTCAGCGGCGAGTATTTGCGCCGTCTTATGAATGTTTCGCGCCCGGCTGTAATACCCGAGCCCTTCCCAATAGCGCAAGACCTCGTGTTCTTCGGCAGCGGCAAGAGTTGCAACATCGGGGAATCGCTCTAGAAATCGCGCGAAATAGGGGACGACCGCCGCGACGGTCGTCTGCTGCAGCATGATTTCGCTGATCCAGACCTGATACGCATGTCCCTTCCCGCGCCAGGGAAGGTCGCGGGCATGCTGCGCGTACCACCGCCGCAAAGCCGCACGAAACCGCCGCCGCCAATCGGCGCCGAATTCCTCCGAAATCTTGGGTTGATCAATCCCTGATGACATTGAATCCGTCTAGGGAGGTGATTGCCACAGAGACAAGAGATTCTCTTAAATTCGAAGCACGAAATTCGAGATACTAAACAAATACAAAATACAAAATCAGAATGACCAAAACGTTTCGAATTTCGGACATTCAAATTTGTTTCGGATTTCGAAATTCGGATTTCGAATTTGGAACCTCAGCGTTCTCGGTGGTAAGAAATCTAATGGTGAGTTATTCGTCGATCGGCCGTTGTCCCCACGGGATCGGCATTGATGGCGTGTGGCGTTGCCGACGGCCTCGTTTGTCTTTGGGGCGCGGACCGAAATAGTTGACGAAGCGGCAGAGTTGTTTGACCGCTTCCAAATAGGCACGTTCCCCTTTTTCGGCGCTCGCCAATTCCGCCTCTCCCAGCACGCCCGTTTCGGAGTAGCTGCTGGTCCAGGAGATAATCGTTGCCGGTCCCGCCGCGAAGACGTCGACCCAATTGAAGGGGCTTTCCTCTTCGTTGAACGAAATCACGCCGTTTTTGATGAGGTCTTTGCGGACGTTATCCCCGTCCAGATAGAGGTACAGCGAAGTTTCCAACTCGCCGGCGTGGGCGCAACCGCCGGGGAACTTGCTTTCACGCCAACTGGGCATGAATTCCGGGTCGACCGTCAGCAGATTCCACCACGCGGCCAGTACGCATTCGGCGTCGGTTTCCAGATTGGTCCGCCGGGCAACGAGATCAAGATTGGGCATGTTCGACCCGTGGCCGTTGAGCAGGATGATCTTTTTGAAGCCGTGGTAGGCGAGCGACTTGGTGACGTCGAGCACTTGCCGGATGAAGGTCTCGTAATGCGTGTTGACCGTGCCGGGGAAATCCATCACGTGGCCGGTGTAGCCGTAGGGAATCGTGGGCAGCACCAGAATCTTATCCGGCATTTCACGTCCGGCGCCATGCGCGACTCCGCCGGGGCAAACCAGATCGACGTCGAGCGGCAAGTGCGGTCCGTGTTGTTCGACCGCCCCGACGGGAATGATGCAGACTTTGCCCAAGTCGACCGCGTCATTGATTTCGGGCCAGGTCAATTTTTCGTAACGGTACTCGGTCTCGGCACGGTTGGACATCGCTTCACTCGCGGAATCAGGCTGCAAACAATGGGAATGATTGACGTTCTGATTCTACAAGATTTGCGTTTCCACGCCAGGACACCGGACCGGTCCGGAACTCGATGGCATTGCGGCGGCCGCAGACTCGGTTGCGTGAGTGCTTAGGGCTCTGTTTTTCGGCGTGCGAGCTGCATCAGCCGCCGGAGCCAGCGACTCGGTTCGCCGCGGAACTTGGTTGATGCGACGGTCGATCGCACGGTGTTCGCCACCGGAGCTCGCAGATCGCGGAAGGCCCAATGAGAGAGCAGTGCCGCCAGAAGTGCCGCAATGCATCCCCAAACGAAGTGTGCCGCCAGCGAAGGTGAGACCGGATCGGCCGCCATTTGTACTGGTTCAAGAATTGAGACCCGCGCCTCGTGTTGCGACGACACGGTGTCAAGCGAGTCGGCTGTCCTTTGCAAGTCTGCTTCGACGGCCGCGATCTCTTGTTCCGTGTCCGCAAGTTGTGTCCGCAATTCGGCATCGCGATCGAGTTTGGCTTGTTCCAAGTCGATTTGTTCCTGCAGATCAGCTTCGAGGCTCTGCCGTTGCTGCAGGTCCAGTGCCAAGGATTTTAACAACAGTTGTCCGTGGTCATTTTCACTCGGCAGCGTTCCCCCAGCTTGTTGAATTCCGCTGTGATTATCGGCGACCTCGCTGAGTTGATTCTTTAGTTCGGCCTCCCTGGCTGCGGCTTCGATCATTCGCGGATGTCTTGCGCCGTAGAACCGCTGCAGGTGAAGTTTGGACTCGCGAACATGCTGCAATTGCTCCAGCAATTCAGCGTGGCTCATGACCGCCTGGACAATCTGCTTTGCCGAGCCGGTCGAGAGTTGGGCGGCGACGAGAGTCACCGATGAGCCCTGTTGCAACTCGCGATCCGCTTCGCGGTATCTTGCTTCCGCTTTGAGCCGATCGGCCTTGGCTTGTGCCAATTGCTCCGAGAAGGCCTTCAACCGCTGCATCGTGGCCTGCCGAGTGTTTTCGGGGACGGCGTCCTGCGTCAGCATCCGTTGCAATCTGGCAGTGTGTTTCTGCCGCTGATTCAGGCGTCGCTGAAACGCGTTTTTGCGACGTCGATAGCGATCGATTTGCGGAAGGGCTTCGCGCGTTTCCAACAGGCGAGAGGTTTCGACGTATGCGTCTGCGACGGCTGTCAGAATCGCCTCCGCATCCTCGCGATCCTGAGAGTGGTAATAGATTTTCCACTGTCCTTCTTGTTCTGCCGCTTGGGCGTGCAACTGTGATGCGACGCGCTCGACATCCAGCAAGGCTTTTCCGGCCTTGGAACGCTGTTCATCGAGACGCTCCATCGCCATCGCGAGCACCGGCTCGGCAATCTCCGTCGTATCGCCGCTAAAATGCGACTCTTCCGCAGCGGGGTCAACCATCTGCAGATATGCGGCGGTTTCGTAAATCGCCGGCGAACTGCGGTAGTGGATGACACAGGCCAGTGCCGCGAGGACTGCCGCCGCCCAGGGCCTGCGCAAGAACGCGATTATGATGCCGGTCATTTGCTCAACCATCCTCCGACTGTCTGTTTCAGTTTGCTGCCCGCGGGGCGCTCCAGATGAATGACGTCACCCGGACGAACTGCGGGAACGTGTGCGGACTCCGACTGCAGGTCCGTGAGCGTCCAGGACCATTTCCGTCCCGGACCAGGCCATGCCGAGTCGCTCATGCGGATCAGTGTGACCGTCAGCGTCTCCTCGCCTTCGGTGACTCCACCCGCCAGATTGAGCGCGTCCAGCACGTTGACGTCGTTGCTGTTGGGGATGTTGTATGTCCCCGGATTGACGACTTCACCCGAAACCTTAATCGGCGGGACGAGTTTGCTGATATTGACGATGTCCCCCTCGCCCAGCCGCAATTCCCTCAGCGCCTGGCGGTCGTCCTCGCGTTGGGTGTTGAACAAGATCATCTCGTATTCGACCGCAGTTTTTTGTTGATGCATTTCCCCGCTGCCGGGAGTCTCCGCCAACTCCGGCGTCGAGATGGGCTGCTGGTGGCCAATGATATCGGCAGTCGCCCCGCTGGGGTGCGGGGTTGCCGTGGGAGCGTCCCCGGAATCCAGTTGTGTCGGCGAATCGGCCATCTGCTGTTCTGTCGGATGGTCCTCGACCTCCAGGGACGGGACATCAAACAGGGCGGCCGTCTCTTGCTGCATCGGGGTGTCCAGCTTGCCCAGTGGCCTGGCGACGGAGATGTAGCTGCCTGCATTGGACTTGATTCCCGCCGAGATCAACGCGGCGTAAACACTCGCGTCTTCCCGCGGCAGCGGCACGACGCCGGGGCGCTCCACGGCCCCTTCCACGAAGACCTTCACCTTGGGGGTTTCCAAATCGCGGACGATGACAGTGGGCGCGATGAGCAACTCGCGCCGTTCAAACTCGCTGATCAAACCGGTCTCAATTTCTGCTCGCGTGAGACCTTCGACGACCGGTTGGCCGAGTAACGGCACCTCGATGCTGCCGTCCGGGTGAACTCGGGCGGGGAACGTGTGCCATTCTTCCGGCTGAAACAGGTTTGAGACTGTGATTTCCAGCAGGTCGCCCGACTGCACCTGCGCCGTATGCGGTGTGGGACGGATACTGTTCAAATCGAGCGGGGGAGTCGCCGTTGCGGCGCCCTCTCCCAGGTGCGCAAACCAGTTCAGCGCGGGCTGCGCGGCTCCAGGCCGCTCAAACATCTTGCAACCTGACGGCATCGCCGCGCACAGCGCCGCGATGAGCAGCGCGAATGTGGGCCGAGTGCAGCGTCCGTTCCCGGTTGGAGCATTCATAAACACATCCCGGCCATCATGCCGCCAAGCACACCGCGATCAAGAGATGGCCCAGTATTGAGGAGAATTGAGAGAGAGAGGGTTGCGTCGGAAACCGACCTACGTGAGAGGCGTAAGCCGTCCTCGGTCCCGATGCGCGGCGGGTAATACTACAAAGCAGGCCTGGAAGTCAATATGCACTCGATTGGCCGGAACGGACGCAAGGCCCGGTGCGTGGAGAAAACTTGATTGTGATCTCGAAAGTTGCCGTCGGCCAGGCGCGCTATGCAATATTTGCCGCGATCGTGCTCTGCTACAACAGGTTGATCAAACAACGGCTGCTCGGCGTGCCGTGCCTGATATCACGAGTAATGACGTGTTACCCAGCGGGGCGTCAGGCATGGCGCAGTGCACAGCGGATTGTTGGCGAATGTGCTTGGCGATCCCGTAATTTGGTGATCTCGCCATAGCGTGCCTGACCTTCGGTGCTAGGCAACTGAGATAACGACTGGAAAGCAATTCCAGCGTCGTCGACAAATAGCCGTGGCGATCAGTCGATGTAGAGTACCAAGCTGGTGATGTTGTCATTGGCGCCGCCTGCTTGCGACGACTTGACGAGTTCATCGGCGGCGTCTTGCGGCGCATCGAAGCGGGAGAGGATTTCGGCGATCTGCTCGTCGCTGACGCCCTCGTTGACGCCGTCGCTGCACAGCATATAGCGGTTGCCCGACGTAAGCGGGAGCACTGTGACTTCGGCTCCGTTGTTGCCCTCTTTCGAGCCCAAGTAGCGATGCAAGACGTTCTTGAAGCGGTGAGTTTTGGCTTCTTCTTCGTTGATGGTTCCCGCTTCGATGAGCGCTTGTGTGAGCGTGTGGTCTTTGGTGAGTTGAGTCAGTTTGTCGCCGTCGAGCTGATAGACGCGGCTATCGCCGATTCCGGCGACGTAGAGAGAGTTCTCGACGGCAACGATCAGCACCAGCGTGGTTCCCATGTTGTGAAAGTTCACGTCGAGAACCGAAATTGCCATGATTTCGTCATTGGCTGAGCGGATCGCCTCGTCGATCGCGGACTGCACTTTTTTGGGATCGTCATCGCTGAAGTCGACCGCCTGATCCAATTTACGGGGGACGATGTCAACGGCCATTTCGCTCGCTTTTTCGCCGGCAGCCTGTCCACCCATACCGTCGGCGACGAGGAAATACCGTCCCTCGGGATCGATCAGATATCGATCTTCGTTGTTTTCCCGATTGTTGGTGATGCTTGTGGCGCCCCAGCGAAATTTCCTAGCCACAGACTGACTCTCTCTTAATCAACATGAAATGGCTTGTCTCCTTCATATGCACTCCAGCAACCTGTCATCCATCGCTGAGGTCGTTCAGTGGAGTCATCAAAGCTTCACGACCTTATCATTCTTGGAAAAACGGGTCAACTTGGCGAAGTTCCCGGCTTCCTGCCCGCGGGAAAAACGGCGTCCACCAGATCGGTGACACCGAGTGTCGTCGCGCAGAGGATCATTTCTCCCGCACAGAACCCGGCGCTGGCGCCGAAATACTGGTTCTGGCTTTCGACCAATCGAAAGACTCGTTCCTTTTCAGGCGGGAACTGTGTCCGATAGGCGCGAATCGACTTTAATTTTATCTCGAAAGTCTCGCTAATATCTACGACAAAATACCCGGAACTTTCAGGAAACTGCAATGTCGAAAACCCCAAGGGATACCACAATTGCCGCGAAATCGTGTGGACCGGCAGCCCGTCAAAATGTTCGTCCCATTTGCTCAGCCGCGAATAAAAGATGCCGGCGTCAGTGATTTGCATTGCCTGCCAATGGTCGGGCGAGGCCATCGGGGTCTTGCCTCCCAGGCCAAGAACGATGCGGGGACGATGGCGGCGAAAGACCTTCGCCAGTGCGATACGAGCCTCAAAACTATCGAACAACCGCCGGTTGGAAAGGTTCAGCGTCTCACGAACATGAACTCCCAAGATTTCGGCGGCCTGCTGTGCCTCAGCCAACCGAACGTCGGGTGACGGGCTACCGGGGGTCGGTTCGCCGTCGGTCAAGTCGACGATTCCCACACGATATCCCTGTTGGACCAGCCGGGCCAAAGTTCCGCCGCAGGCGATTTCCACATCGTCGGGGTGTGCGCCGACGGCAATGACATCCAACGGTTCGGGAAGTTCCATAGTCATGGTGCTGTTCAATGACGGCTTTCGCAAATGTTAATGATCAGGCGGCTTCTCAGCGGTCGCTGGCAGCGGTTCACCTCGAAGAAACGGCCGGATGATTTTGGCCAATCGGTGCGGGTGTGTCAGAAACGGCAATTGTCCCGTGTTGTCGAGCCAGACGGTTTGGGCATGCGGAAGTTGCGCATTCAGATCTGCGTGACACGCCGCCGCAACGCGTCCTTCTCCCTCGGTCTGAATGATCAAGACCGGTTGACTGATATTTGACAATTCGGATTGCAGATCGATTTTTCCTGCGACAACTCCGCGGAGTGCGCTAAGTCTGAGAGGGACAGCTCCGGTGTTATCCAATAGGAATTTCCAGCGAGTCCCGTCAAATGGAGGAAACCACGGCCGGTGGTTTTGTTGCTGGATCACCGTTCGCAGTGGGAGATGGCGGACCTGCCCAGGCGACCGCCGACAGACGGCCGCCAGCAATCGCTCGGCGACGGTCAGCCGGCGCCGGGCAAAGGCGCCCTGCAGCACCGCCTGTTTGATCCGTTCCGGCCGAGTTTGCATGGCGACCAAACCCAACGCTCCGCCGAGGCCCGTTCCGAAGATCGACAACGTGTCATCACCGCAATGGTCCGCCACAGCGAACAGGTCGGCGACCCGGCCGGTGGGTGTCTGCGTTGGGACTTCTACGCGGCCGGGCTCGTCGAAACTGTATTCGTCCATCAACACACAGCGGAAGTCGTCACGCAACAGAAACGCGATTAGCGCGAACAAATCGCTCGTGCCGCCGAACCCGTTTAGCAGATAGAGCGGTGGCCCCGCGCCCCAACTCCGACAATACAGCCGAGATTTGTCGCGCTCCACGACGAACGGTTCCGAGTCGCTGCGAAATTGATTCAGGACGCTGCGCCACGCGAGGGGCGTGGGACACGAGCTCTCTTCATTCGGGGCGGGAGCCGGCGACGGAGGATTCTCGCATGACGCGAGTTCGGTCGAGAATGTTGAAGATGGCTCGCTCACGGGCATGGCGAATGCGCAAGTCGGCGGCTGAAATCAGCTTGGCTCAGAGAAGACGCGAAGTCTTCTGAGGGAAGGTGCCGACCACGGGTCTGGGGTCTTGGATGGGCGTGAAGTACGGGTTAAACAGTAGGCCTCTATTATCAATCCACGGACTCAAAGGTCAATGGATGTCCATTCTCGAATCGTGGTCACGTTTCCAAATCATGCGTCATCGGCCAAACGCTCGTCGGCTTCGCAGATGAGTTCAAACGAGGTCTCGCTGTCGGGCGCCTCGCGCAGGCTGTCTACAAATCCGGGAAGTTGCAAAATTCGGCCCAACCGGGCCAGAACCAGCAAATGGGTGCGAGAATCGCGGCAAAGAACCAAGAAGAACATCTCATTCAGTTTCCGCTTCGGAGCACCGAACGGGATTCCCGCAAATGTTCTGCCATAGGCGATGATCGATTGCCCCAGCGCGTCCGGTTGAGGCGAACGAGGGTGGGGGATCGCGACGCCGTTTTCGTAACCGGTGGGAAAGACTTTTTCGCGATCCAGTACGGCCTGCAGGACCGTTGCCGGTTCCCAGACCTGCCAGGTGCGCCCCGCCACTTCCACGAGACTTTCCAGCACCGAACGCTTTGTCCGTGCTTCGAGGGGGACCTGGACGGTTTGCGGGTCCAACAGGCTCCTCACCGGAGAATCGGCATCTGCTTCGGTCGAGGACTGCTGTTCCTCAACAGCGAGCAATTCTTCGTCGCTGTATCCCCGCATTTCCAATTCCAGCCAATGCGTGATTTCCGCGGGGTGAAACCGCCACTGTCCGTCAACTTTTTGCCCAGGCAACCGTCCACGGTTCACTTCTTTTTCCAGAAGGCGGCGATCACGCCCCAACTGTTCGGCCAATTGTTCTAAGGTGATGAACTCGTGTCGCATGAATCGACGACTATCTCGTTGAACTGAGGAATCGGCTTCGCTCCACAACCGCAATTTACAAGATGACAACCCCGACGCCGTCCCGCAACCCCGGCGAGGCGTCGTCGGTTGTCTGCGAAATCAGGTTTATTGCGGATCGGCACAACGATTGTCGGCGAAGGACTTTCACCCCGCGGCAAATTGTGGTTAAATCGAATAAGGCGCTTGTTGAGTCGCCGAATTGCGAAACGGATGGTCACACATTCAAGGATCCTACGGCGGCGGCCGCTTTAGAACTGAGCGGCAATCTTAGCGCAATCATCATTCTTTTTTTCACATTCGTGAGACACTGACGGAGAGGAACAGGGCCTTATGTTGCACTATACGTGCGATGTGTGCGGAACCGAACTGGGCGACCGGCGTTACATGGTGAAAATCCAAGTTCAGCCGGCGTTTGACCCGGATGCCATCAGCGAAGAGGACTTGGATGTTGACCATCTCGAGGCCATCGCGGAACTGTTGGCTGATGAATCGACTGAGAGTCAACTCGAGGACGCCACACGCAAATTTCGCTACGACCTCTGCTCGCATTGCCACGACAATTACTGCCGCGATCCGCTGAATAAGGACATGTTGCGCCGGCTGGACTTCAGCGAGAATTAGCGCGACGTCGTTTCGCCGCGTGTGCGGAAGACGCGAAGCACGGTCAGAATGAGATGCGCAAGTTCCCACTCCGCCGCCGCCCGCCCGCAGCTCTGATTGCTCTGTTGGTCGTTGGAGCGCTGATCGCAGGCCGGTTTTGGCATCGACCGGCTGAACCTCCTGCGTTGTCGCAGCCGGGTGAATACCGCGTAAGGCGGGTGGTCGACGGCGATACCCTGCTGTTGGATGACGGAAACCGTGTACGGCTGATTGGAGTCGACACGCCCGAAACGAAGCATCCCGACCGTCCCGTCGAACCGTGGGGTCCGGAAGCGAGCGCTTTTACCCGTGACCGAGTCGAGGGAGAATCGGTCCGGCTCGAGTTCGACAAGGAGCGCCGTGACCGGCACGGGAGGATTCTCGCGTACGTTTACTACGATGAGTCGCACTTCCTTAACGAGGAACTCATCAGCGAGGGATTGGGTCGAGCGATCACTCGTCACCCGTATTCGGCCGCCATGAAGCGGAAATTCCGCAAAGCCGAAGCGGCGGCTCGCGATGAGCGGTTGGGGATTTGGTCAACGACCGATTCGCCCAACGGACCCGTCTCAAAATGATCCGCTTTCCATGCGGGCCGGACGACGCACTCACGTGTGCGGGACAAATCGGCTGTACCGGTTATAGCGGCGAATTGAATCGGGGAATTGTAGATTCCGTCCGAATCGCGCGAAGCGGCAAAGTCGGGACAGCAGGTGCGACGATGACAAACGCCACAGGACGTCTTCGTTCCTCCTGCGCGGCGCAGATCCCGTGACGGGGGAAAACGGAGTCCGCGGAATCGCCGAGCGGCACGTACCGTGCAACGCGATTTCCGTCAGAAACATATGCCATCGATTTGCGCCGGTTATTTAGGGATTCGGCGTACGTGATGAGTCATCTTGGGGATGCAGGTGAATGATGCCTGTCCCCGAGACATTGAAACCAGGAGGGTTCCATGAGCTTCGGCCAATTCACCAGACGGGTTCTCGCCGCCGGCTTTATCGTGTCGATGATCTTCATCGTTGTATTCACCGGCAACTTCGCCCAGGGCGCGGAGCAGCGACGATTGGCGCCCATCGCAGAGCCGCAGCTCAACTCCGAGGGCAAACAGCGGTCGCGTCTGCATCCGAAGCGGATCTATTCCGGTTTGAAACGCGGAGTTTCGCGGTTGTTTGGGCGATCCAAGAAAGAGGAACCAGCCCGGCAGCCGAGCCGCGCTGTTACCGCTCGACCCACTGTTTCACAACAAATCAACCGAATCTACGCGAAGCAAGGCGTGCGCCGGCCGCCGATGAGCGCTCCGCTGAAACCAACGGCGAAGTCACAGCCTGCACTGAACCCGCGGCGGGCATTGCCGAAGCAAACGGCGATTGCCCAGCAGCCAATACAGCAACCTTCGGTGCAGAGTCCGAGCCACTCGATCGAACAGATCGTCAAGCAACAACTGAACTCCGGCGCGGCGGAGAAGACCGAGACGACGAAGACGAATCGATTCGCCGACGTCGATTTTGACAATCTGGCGCCGGTCGCTAAACAGACACCCGTCATCAGACAGACTCGCGCTCCGAAGCGAGTTCAGCAGGCATCAGTCGCACCTGCGGGCGCACCGGAGATTACGCACCTGCTGGGCTACTGCCCGGTGAACCTGAAATCGGGCAAGTTTCAGCGCGGAAAACGGCAGTTCAGCTACGTCTTTCAAGGACGGACGTATCGATTTGGGTCGGAGGCGGCGATGAACGAGTTCATCCGTGATCCGGCTCCGTATGCACCGGTCATCCAGGGCGCCGACGTCATCGAATTGCAGCGTACCGGCCGGCACGTTCCTGGCTTCCTCTCATTCAGCTGCGATTACGACGGCCGTTACTATCTGTTCCGCTCAGCGGCCAACCAAGAGAAGTTCTTGGCCAATCCGTCGGCGTACGCCGTTGTCGACTAGTTCTGCAGATTCGCGATTAGAGTGATCAGCACAGCGGAGTCGGTACCTCGGGACCGGCTCCGTTTCTTATTCAGAAACGTCGTTGAGGATTTTGATCACCATCAGTGTGCGGTCATCCGGGAGTTGGTCGCCGTCGCAGTGCGCGTCAGCGCGACTCCAGATCGCTTGCAGGATCTCTGCGGCGGAACCGTGCGCACACTCTCGGACGGCCGAAATGATCCCCTGAGATCGGAACAGTTCCTTGGAACGGTTCATCGCTTCGCTGATTCCGTCGGTGTAGAACACGAGAATGTCACCGGGAAGCAATTCGATCACGGATTGGTCGTAGTCGGTTTCATCCAGAACGCCCAGCAACAGCCCGTGCGATTGCAGTGTTTGAATTTCATCGCCGCGGATGAAGATCGGATTGCAGTGTCCGGCGTTTGAGTAGGTGATGGTCCGCGCGGAGGAATCGAGCACTCCGTAAAACAGGCTCATGAAGTGCTGGGAATGCGTCAGGGTGTGCAGGGCCGTGTTCACACGGGCCATGATTCCCGCCACGTCGCGTTCTTCCATCTGCTGAGTGCGCAGCGCTCCGCGGACGGTTGCCTTCACCATCGCGGCGGGAATGCTGTTTCCCGAAGCGTCACCCACGGCGATGCCGGTGCGGCCCTCGGACAGCGGGATCGACTCGCACAGATCGCCTCCCAATTCGTGCGCGCTGACGCAGCGGGCTTCGACGTCGAAGAAAGGATCTTTGGTTGTGCTGGGTTCGAAACTGTCGGGTTGGTTCTCGGATGCGACTTGCAGTTCGCGCGACAGACGGTGCTGATCTTCGCTTTCGCGAAGCAGGACCATCCGCTCCAGGACTGCGGCGGTTTGAATGGCGATCGACTGGAGTACGTGAACCTGGCGATCGGAGAATTCCCGTCGGCGTCGGTCAAAAACCCAAATCGTCCCGAGCGGCGAGTTTTCCGCCATCACCGGCACACAGAGCGCCGACTGGGACTCGGGGGGAAGAAAGTCTTCTCCGTGAGGATCGTCCCTGTGCAACATAACCGGGCCTGATGTCAACGCCCGAAAATCAGGCTGTTGCGATCGGAGTTGCCGGGTCGCCAACGGGATCGTCTCGCTCCCCATGCGAAACACAGCCCGCAGGCGTAGGGCGTGGGTACTCGGATTGAGCAGGAAGAAGGCGGCCCCCCAGGATTCGCTCAGTTGTGCGGCCGCCGTCAACAACTCTGAGAGGCTGGCGGGCAGATCGATTCCTTCACGCAGCGATGACTTGAGATCGACGAGCGTTGACAAATCGCGAGACGATGAGTCAATTTGATGCGCGGCGCTGACCAATTCTGAGATCAGGTTGGCGAAAGTTTGTGCCAACGCGATCACCGATTCCAGCGACGACGGCGGTTCACCGTATTCGGGAACATCCAGGTGCAAGTACCCGGTGACCGACATCTCATCTTTGACTTCGCCGTGCCAACAGCAACAAGCATCGGTTTCCAGTTGCTGTTGGACAGTCTCAGCGGTTTCTTCCGTGGCGGGTGTGAAACGGATTGTCCACCCGGTGGCCTCGGAGAATTGGCGGCAAATCAACAACACCAGCCGTCGATAGTCTGTCACCTGCGCCGTCATTGTGGCCTGCCGTTGGGGGGATGTCGATCCTCGTAGAAGTGAAACTTGGCGCCGCCGGCGCCCGTACAATCAAGATCGGCTAACACGGGGACCGGCAATGAGATCCGGCTGGTGCGCATCGATTGCGCCGCTGATAACGGTCAACAGCTTGGCATAAGCGCAGCAAGCGGCATTCGGCCCGGTCGTCCTGCCGGTCAGTCGGCGTTTTTGGTGGCGGAACCGTCAGTCGCAGCGGGATCGTCAAATCTGGCGACGACCGCACATCCGCAAGAATCGCTCCAAACATTCACCGAGGTGCGGCACATGTCGAGCACGCGGTCCACGGCGATGATCACGCCCTGCATTTCGACCGGCAGGCCGACCGCTTGAAGGATGATCGCCATCATCACCAATCCGGCATGCGGGATGCCGGCCGCTCCGACACTGGCCAGCAATGCAGTGACCGCCACGATTATCTGCGATTGCAGCGACAAATCGAAGCCGGGATAGGCTTGGGCGATGAACAACACCGCGACCGCTTCGTAGAGTGCGGTGCCGTCCATATTGATCGTCGCCCCGAGCGGGAGCACGAATGAGCTGACGCGGTTCGACACGCCGGCGCGGGTCTCCACACTGGTCAGGGTGAGAGGTAACGTGCCGTTGGATGAGGCGGTTGAGAATGCGGTCATCAACGCCGGGCTCATGGCTCGGGCAAACTGCCACGGGGAACGCCGCGCCACAAATTTCAGAATCAGCGGCAGCACGACGACGGCATGGACCAAGAGCGCCAAGAATACGGTCAGCATATAGCCGGCCAGCGTCAAGAAGATACCGACGCCTTGTGAGGCGGTGGCATAGACCATAAACGCGCACACGCCGATCGGGGCCAGAGAGATGACGAACATCGTCATCCGCATCATCACCTCGAATGCGGAGGCGAACAAATCCCGCATTGCGGTGCCGGCCTCGCCCGATTTGATGATAAAGACTCCCACCAGAATACTGAACGTAATAATCGACAGGAAACTCGCGGAGGCGAGCGCCTGGATCGGATTCGCGGGGATCATACTGTTGATCAAGCCGCCGAAGACGCCGGTCAGCGACTGTTCGGCGCTGCCCGCCAGGGCCGCTTCAGTCCCCGGCAATTCAGCGCCGATCCCGGGCCGGATCAGGTTGACCATGACGATCCCGATCGTAATTGCCAGTATGCTCGTGGTGAGATAATAGAGCAGCGTCTTGCCAAACAAATTGCCCAACCGCTTCGTTTCGCCAAGGGCCGAGATTCCCGTGACGAGAGATGTGACGATCAGCGGGATGGTGATCATCTTTAGCAGCCGCAAGAACAAGTCGCCGATCGCCTTTGCCCATCCGGCGACGGTCAGTGACGGTGTGCCGCCAATCTGCTGATAGACGTCGACAATCCATCCCGGCGCCTGCCGGGCCAGATCGGCGGGGTTGGCGCCCTTGTAGGTCGTTGAAATTTCCTGGCCGTCCTCGCGGCGGGAATACTTGATCGATATCTCGTCGAGATTTTCATCGATATTGATTGTTCGTTCCGTGACGTTGATCACGACGGCCTGCGGATCGTCGTCGAACGCGTCCGCATATTTCTGAACGAGCTCGCTGTAGTGTTTTTGCAGGTCGGCGACCCCCTGCAGCTCTTGTTGAAAGGAACGCCCCGCGCCCTCATCGCCGTCGACCGTCTCGCTGAGCGTGTAGGTAATCACGTCGTGATTCGGCAAAACGCGAATCACGGCATCGGGCAGAGCGATCGATGAGGTGCCGGTGCTAAAGCCGAAGTTAAAGACCAATCCCAAACAGGCCCCGACAATCAGCGCGATAAGAATCTGGATGTGCAGTGCGGGGAGCTTCATGTCGGGAGAGCCTCTGTTCTCATGGCGCTGATTCTGCGGCGGCGATGACAGTTGAGACGATGAGGCGGCGCTGCTTATCGCCGGGCCAGGGGATGTTTCAGCGGAAGCCAAGCGCCGTTTTCGGCGCTACTGGCGACGCACTGTTGAATAAAGTACATCCCTTCCGCACCGTCGGCGACGTTGGGGTAAATCGTATCGGCCTTTTCAAACGATTCTCCACCCGCGCGTGCGGCCATGGCATCAAACGCGAAGCGGTAGACGTTGGCAAACGCTTCGAAAAACGCTTCGGGATGCCCGGCCGGCAGCCGGCAGGCTGCGGCTCCCGACGCGTTAGTAAAGGGGGCGTTTGGATCACGCGTGTACAACGCGTGCGGTTGGCCGTTGCGGCGCAAGACCATTTTGTTGGGTTCTTCTTGCCGCCACTGGACGGCTCCTTTGGTCCCGTCGACTTCAATGAACAGGTCGTTTTCGCGACCGTGCGAAATCTGGCTGGCGGTCACGGTGCCCAGTCCGCCGTTTTCGAAGCGGATGACCGCGTGCCCATAGTCGTCGAGCCGTCGTCCCGGAGCGAAGATCTTCAGGTGGCAGGAAACTTCTTCGGGCAGCAGGCCGGTCATGTAGCGGGCCAAGTTGTAGGCGTGAGTGCCGATGTCGCCGAAAGAGCCGGCGGCTCCTGATTTTGCGGGGTCGGTTCTCCATGCGGCCTGCTTTTGGTCGTCCGACTCTAACCGGGATCTCAACCACCCTTGAATGTAGTTGGACCGAATCGCTTGAATCTCGCCCAACTCGCCGCTGAGAATCATTTCCCGCACTTGGCGGACCAAGGGATAGCCGGTGTAATTGTGCGTCAGCGCAAAGACGACGCCCGATTTCTCAACCAACTCGGCCAATTCCTCGGCCTGCTGCAGGTCAAATGTCATCGGTTTGTCGCAGACGACGTTGAAACCGGCCTCGATCGCCGCTTTGGCGATTGGAAAGTGTGTGTGATTCGGCGTGGCGATCGAAATGAAGTCGATGCGGACGTCCTCAGGGAGTGCCGACTCCTTTTCGATCAACTCGTCGACCGATCCGTATGCCCGGTCCGGCTTGATGTCGTAGTCCGGAGCGGAGGCTTTGGCACGCTCGGGATCGGAAGAGAGTGCCCCCGCGACCAACTCGGCACGATTGTCGAGCACAGCGGCAGTCGCATGGACCCGTCCAATGAACGCCCCGGCGCCGCCGCCGACGAGGGCCATCCGCAGTTTCCGATTCAAAGTCCCATTTGTGCTCATGTGCTGTATTCCTTGAGAGAAGTCTTGTACGGTTGTCGTTGGGTGATGCCGCTTTGGTTAATTTGGGCGAATTGAACGCGAAACTGCCAGTTTTAAGAGATTCCGCGGCTGTTGCGAAAATCTCAGGAGTTCTCGAATTTTCGGCTGAATTGCTCGCTTTGGTTTTCGTTTAATCTCGGGGAACTCGGACACGCAGTTGTACCAAATCTCAAAACACATTGCTGCTCTACGGTGCGAATTTGCGTCTAGCAGCGTCTGCAACTGCGCGATACACTATGCCTCGTAACCGGCACGGCGATGGGAACGCAGACGTTTGACCTCTAAACAGGACCAAAGGTGAAAAAGGGCGCCGCAATGACGAATCGAATCTTCAACCAGTGCACGGCTTGGGTCGGCATTGGATTGGTCGCTGGTATATTGATTTGTACACTCTGGCCGCATGAGCCGGCCCAGGCGATCACGAACAGCCGCGCGGATAAGTTTGAAATGTTCACCGCGCCTGCGTCGGCGCTGAACGGCATCGAGGGGGTGTTTGTGATGGATCATCTCACGTTTCAAATCCGCGGAGCGGTGCTCGATCCGCAACAGGCCCAGTTTACAGCGTTCTACTTCCGGGATTTGAAACAGGATTTTCCCATCGATGCGATCGGTGGGAAGCCGGAGTTCGCCGTTCTGAGCGGCAGGGGGCAGTTGCAGAATCGGCCGGGGATGCGCGTGCAAACGGCTCCGGGCGTGATTTACGTGGCGGAGTTGAACTCCGGAATGGTTGTTGGTTACGCGTTTTCGTGGGAGCGAACCGGGGTCCGCGGGACTGCCAGGCAGGAATTGGGCAAAGTTGCGATGTTTCGATTCCGCGATTCCGACCTGTAGGTCACAGGGGTTGTCCGCCTCGACAGCGCAATGCCCAGCGAGTTAGCAGTGCTCAAAACTTTGCCGTTTAGGTGAGCCTGCGACAGACCAACGCGCGTGCTTTACCGGCGACCCGGGCAAAAACCAGTACGCCGGGCTCCGATCCCTCAAGTCGGAGTTTCCTGCGTACAGCCGTCGCGTCGATCGGAATGTGGCGACATTTGATCTCCAACTGCCCGAAATCGTTGTCGCGAAAATAGCGGCGGATCTCTTTGTCGTGATTCGACAAGTCGGCCAGGACTTCGAACGCGCTCACGAAGGGAGATTGCACGTAGTCCGGTCCGGTCAGGTATTCCTCCGCTTCGTCCAGTCGTGCGAGTCCCAACTCCACTGCCGCATGGTCGAGCAATCCTGCGCGGACTACCGCCGGGTCGGGATCGTAAAGGAATCCTTTCAGACCTGACTGGTCTGCGAAGACTTCTAGGTGATTTCCGCTGATCTCGGCACCGCTGGGGAGCAACGTCGCCCGCCATGAATTTGTGCCGGCAAGTTCACCGAACCACACCGTCGCTTCCTTACACTCGCCGCCGACGCTGATGAGTTCGATCTCGCACCCGTCGAATTTGCCGCCGAAATTTGCCGCGGGGCTCAATTTGACGGCGCCGCCGGTTGCCTGTCGGGTTAGTTCTTGAAGATAGTCCAAGCCGGGAACGGCATCTTCCAGGCGAATCGAACGTGACGGACGAGCGGCACGGCGGTCGGGGTCGATGTGGATCAGCCGTCCGGCGGTGTCGATTTGTTCTGCGGCTATGCAGACGGCGGTGAGGGATTCGCGGACGCGGGCGGCTTCGGCGTTCCATTTGGTCCAGAGACAGGCGAGCGGGTTGCGGTCGACTGCCACAACTTCGCAGTGCGCAGCCAAGGCGACCGCGTCGCCGCCGATTCCGCAGCACAGATCGTAGACCGTTCCAGAAAATCGCTGCGCTTTGTGACGGGCGACGATTTCCGACGTCGACTGCTGCAAGCCCTGCCGGTCGAGCCACATTCGCTCCGCGTAGGAGAATTTGCTGGTCGCCGCCCGGCGCTGCTCGACCAGACTCATTGCAAGCGGGACGAGTTCGTCAGCGTAGTTCTGCCGCAGTTGTCGTTGGATTTGCAGTTCGGAACCGGTTACGGTCGCGGCATCGTGTAACAACTGCGGCTGCTGCTTCAGTCTCCGCCATAGTTCCCTTTGGCCCCAGTCAAACCCACCCGCAGAGTTTACCCTCATTTCAGCTCGACCCGATGCGAGAGCTCAACTGGTTCCGCTCCCTCTTCCTCAATCATAAGCAGTCGTGACGTAAAGGTTTTTCCGTAGTGCCGCATGTATTCGAGATGGATCAGATTTCCATGGTCTTGCTTGATTTCGACAGGGACCTTAAACGTGTCCCCGTGGCTCGATTGGATTTCCCAGATGTACACGACGTTGGGATCCGGGACGACGGTATTAAACCGGTAATCGACCGAGAAGCTAACCGCCGTCCCTTTGGGAAGGTACTGCGGTACTGCGACTCCCGCGCGGAGGATGACCGGTCCCTGGGCTTCACGCTGCTCGCGGATTCGCCGGTCCACAAAGCCTTCCTTGCCTGAGTCGCAGCCACAACACAAACCTAGAACGGCAGTCAGGATCAGCGGATTACGAACGCACATGGAAGGGATCCCCGAGAAAAGGTCATTCTTCGGCGTGATCGCCGACGCGACTGACGCGTTGCGACCGTCACTCTGGAGAATTATAGCGAATTGAAATCGGCGGATCACTCGGATAGATTAGCTCAGAGGTCGATTTGATCGACTTTTATCAGCAATTTCCTCGAAGAAGCCCTACGCCGAAACTAGCTACGATGCATATTCCAGACGGCATTTTGAGTCCTGAAGTCTGCGGGAGCATGGCGCTTGCCGCCGCCGGCGCCGTCGGCTACAGCCTACACCAATTGAAGCAAACGGTCTCCACGAAGACGATTCCGTTGACGGGGATGATGGGCGCGCTGGTGTTTGCCGGCCAAATGATCAACTTTCCGCTGGTTGTCGCGCCGGTCTCAGGACATCTGCTCGGAGGGGTGTTGGCTTCGGTGATTCTGGGACCGTGGGCGGGATGTCTGGTGATCGCGCTGGTCCTTACTGTGCAGTGGGCACTGTTTGCCGACGGCGGCATGCTGGCGTTGGGGGTCAATATCTTCAATATGGGAGTCGTCGGCGCATGGGGCGGCTATGCCGTGTACGCGGGATTGCGCCGCCACTTGCAGGGTCCACAGGGGACGGTTGCCGCTGCTGTGATTGCCTCGTGGCTAAGTGTCTTGGCGGCCTCATCGATGTTCTGCGTCGAATTTGCCTTCTCGGGGTACGGCCGCACATACGATTTGACGAACCTGTTCGCATTGATGGCCACGTTCCACAGTCTGATCGGCATCGGGGAAGGGTTGATCACGGGATTCGTATTGAGCGTAGTGGTCAAATTGCGTCCCGATCTAATCTACCAACCGCAGGACGCGGCAACGGCATCGCCTGCGATTTCTACGTCGCGGGCCATTACTGTGGGAGTCGTGCTGGCGCTGGCGGTGGCGGGGTTCTTGGCGCCGTTCGCTTCGGAATACTCCGACGGGCTCGAGGCGGTCGCCGAGCGGATGAGTTTCGACAGCCTGGCCGCCACCGATCCGACCGTGTTGGTCCTCGACGACTATGAAGTCCCGATTGGGGAGAACCCTTCGTGGTTGTGGAGCAAACTGTCGGTGTCGATCGCCGGTGTCGGCGGCACACTGGCGGTCTTGGCGGCGGCGCTCCTCTTGGGCCGCGGGTTGAAGCCGCCCGCGTCTCGGACCGGGGCGGGCCATGCCGCGTGATTTTCTTGACCCTTTCAGCCGCGGCAGTACGATCTGCCACCGATTGCCGGACCGCTTGAAGTTGATCATGGTCCTCGCGGTCATCGTTGCCGCGATGTTGGTTCCCGCCGCTTATTGGCCGGTGCACGGCTGCCTGGCGGCGGCGCTATTTTTGGCGATGAGCATCGCTGGGATTCCGCTGCGATACTTGCTGGTGCGGTTGCTGTTTTTTCTGCCAATGATTCTCGGGCTGGCAATCGCCGTGCCGGCGTCCAACGGTTTTGCCCGCGGCTGGGATGTGGCGCTGACGGTCTTGATGCGGGGGACACTCTCGTTTATGGGAGTGCTGTGGCTGGTGAATACGACTCCCTTCGACCGCTTGTTGGTAGCGATGCGGCGGTTGGGATTGCCACAAACTTTGGCCGCGATTCTGTCGTTTATGTACCGCTACATTTTTGTGGTGTTCGATGAACTCCAGCGCATGCGCGAGGCCCGCCGCGCGCGGAGTTTCACGCGACGGGGTTTTTTCGCCGCATGGCAATCAAACGCACAACTGATCGGCATGTTGCTGATTCGGTCGATGGACCGCGCAGAACGAGTGCACGGCGCGATGTGCGCGCGGGGATTTGACGGAGAGATTCGGACGCTGGAGTGAGGCGCCCGTGCGCGCCGTATTGTCCGGGCAGCGAAGTTGCTGCCTCAAAGAATTCGATTCCACTAATTTGGGCTTCCAGCTTAGTCCTGTTCGATGTCGTCAACCGTCTCTGCTCAGAATCCGGTCCTGCGAGTTGCGAAGCTGTCGTATCGCTATCCGAGCGGTCAGCTCGCGCTTAAGGATATTAGTTTCGACGTTCAGCCGGGTGATCGCGTGGGGCTCGTCGGGCCGAATGGGGCGGGAAAGACGACGTTGTTGTTGCACCTCAACGGCTTGCTCCCGGGCGCCGATGCGGGGGTGGAGGAGAACGCTTCTGCCGTCGAGGTGTGCGGACTGCCGGCGACTCAGGCTCATCTGCGCGAGATCCGCAAACAGGTTGGTTTTCTATTTCAGGATCCGGACGACCAGTTATTTTGCCCGACAGTCCGTGAAGACGTCGCGTTTGGGCCGCTGAATCTGGGTCTCAGCAAGGAGGAAGTGCTTCGCCGCGTGGAAGAACAGCTCGCCGCTGTGGGGTTGTCGGAGATTGAATCGCGCAACACGCTGCAGCTCAGTTATGGTGAGCGGAAACGTGTTTGTCTGGCCGGAGTCCTGGCGTGTGATCCGCAAGTCCTGGCGCTCGATGAGCCGACCAGTAACCTGGATCCGCGTGCGCGGCGCGGATTCATGAATTTGCTGGAACAGTTTCCCGCGGCGCAAATTATCGCCAGCCACGACCTGGAATTGATTTTAGATCTGTGCAGCCGCGTCTTGGTGCTGGATCAAGGACGGCTGCAGGCGGATGGAGCCCCGGAGGTGATCTTCGCTAATCAGCGTCTGATGGAACTGCACGGTTTGGAAGTGCCGCTAAGTATCCGCTACGGGCAGCGTTAAGTTTGTGGAGCGATCACCGCGGAGATCGCGGCAGTCAAACGCAATTCGATCCCGCTTAAGAATGTTTCGTCGACTGAAAACTCAATGCGTCGGCAACCTTCGGCGAGCAGCCATAACTCCAGGCTGTCCGGGAGTCGGCCGAGCAATTGCCGCACGGCGAGGGCGTATGTTCCCATCTGCAACTCATAAACGGCACGTTGCTCCGCTTCGCTGCCGTGGTGAGACAGACGCCCCGTTTTGTAGTCGACGACGTGCCAAGCACCCGCCGGTGACTCAAACACGATGTCGATAAACCCGGTGAGATATCGTTGAACACCGTTGTTCGCTGCCGCGCCGCAGGTCAGCAGAAACTCCAGTTCCCGGTAAGCGCGCCGCGCCGTTCTTAACTCTTCCGCCGGTGGCGAGTTGAGGAACTCTTCCACCATTTCGACTGCCTGAGAGCAAGTCTCATCGGAAACTGTCGCACGTAGTGCTTGGCGCGAATGCTCCACGAGCACCTTCGTGTTGCGAGGATCACGAAAATCGATCTGCTCTAGCACGTCATGTACCAATGTTCCTAAGGCGGTCGCGGCTTCGAAGTCGACGTGCGGATCCGTGTCATCTTCTCCGCTGCCGGTTCGCATGCGTTCATCGTCTGCCGCTTGACGCGATTGCAACAGGGCGTCGATCTGTTCGAGTTCGGAGACGCTGAACTGCCGCCGTTGTGCCAAATCGGGTTCAAACCTCGTTAGCAATGCGGGGAACGGATCGGGTTGCGCGTCTGCAACGGAATCCCGCAGGCGTTTCAACGGCAATAGCCCCTCGGACTGGACATTGGGAATCTGCTCCAACTTTGGTTCTGTTGTCTGGACTGCGATCTCGGGGACGGAGGAGGCATAGTCAGCCAGTATCCGCAAAGCGCCGGTCTGATCATCGACGATCGGCGTCCCGGTTTCCAAATCGAAGTAACTTCCAAGTAGATTCATCCACGCCGACTTGGTTTTTCCCGGTTCTTCGAGGCTCGATGACAGAATCAAATGATCGGCGGCGCGTGTCGCCGCAACGTAGAATTTGCGAATCGATTCCTCTCGCTCGGCCAGATCTTCTCGCGCCTGATGAATCTCGCGACCGAGATGCACGATCTTCTGGCCGAATTTCTCCGGGACCGAGATGAGCGGGCCCAAGTCCTCATCAAAGGCCACATTTGATGGCCGGGATCTGTCTTCACGATCAAGATCGGCCACGACGACGACCGGGAATTCCAGGCCTTTCGACTTGTGGATCGTCATCAGGCGAACGACGTCGCTGCTTTCCGGATGTGTTGCGGCCAACTCTTCCTGTTCTTCCTGAGCGAGCGCGTCTTGAAGCCGCAGTACGAATTCGGCGATGGTGAACAAACCGGGACGTTCGAATCGCCGCGCCATGTCAATCAGCTTCCGCAGGTTCGCCAACTTGCGGCGGCCGAGAAACTCGGCCAATAGCGCGGCGTCGTATCCCGTGCGGGCCAGCGCCAAGTTGAGCAGTTGGTGCAGCGGCAGGCGGTCCTTATTTCGCCGCAATTCATTCAGCACACGGCCAGCGAGCCGTACCTGTTCCCGCTGTTGTTCATCGAGCGTTTCCAGCGGCGGACTGGCCAGCGCGTCACTGAGGGTCGGCGCGTCCTGCTTCAGGGCGAACAGCGTCTCATCGCGGAGGCTGAAAAACGGCGACCGCAAGAGGCCCACGAGAGAGATTTCGTCGTCGGGATCGCTGAGATATTGGCAAAGGTTGACGAGATCGTAGATTTCCTGTTGCGCGTAGAATGCCCGGCCGCCGACGAGGTAGTAACTGAGACCGTGTTTTTGCAGCGCGCGTTCATAGAACTGCACGTCGGTCATCGCGCGAAATAGGATGGCGATGTCGCCCGGTTTCACCGGTCTCAATTCAACCGTACCTGTTGTCGGATTCTTCTCGCGAATTCGCGGGACGCCGTCGCCCAGCAATTGGCAGAGTCGGCGTGCAACATAATCCGCCTCGCGCTGCCTGCGTGCCGTGGCGTTCTCCTTGGGTACCTCTTCGCCGCCCTCTTCCGGGCAGGCCCACAAGAATTCAATGCACGGTTGTGGCGATTGTTGATCGGCATGCGGCACGAGCGGTTCGTAGGTCTCGCCGATTTCCGCGGCGAACAGCGCGTTGACGAAATTCAAGATCGCCGGCTGGCTGCGAAAGTTGACGCTGAGCGGCAACCGCGCCTGCGGATCGATCGATTCACGCAGTTCGTCGAAGACTTTGGGATCGGCCCGGCGGAACCGGTAAATTGACTGTTTAGCATCGCCGACGAGAAACAGTTTTCCGTCCGCCAATTGATCGCCGCAAAGGAGTCTGACAATTTCCGCCTGTACGCGATCAGTATCTTGAAATTCATCGACCATCAACATGCCAATGCCCGCGGCAGCGCTCTTGCGTACATGGGGAAAGTCGCGAAGCAGATTGCGCGTTCGCAGCAATAGGTCGTCGAAGTCCAGTTGGCCGGCCTCCCGTTTGCGCTGTTCATAGCCGTCAATGGCAGGCTGCGCCACGCGGAGGGCGACGAGACCGCAACGAACCGCTTGTTCGATTTCCTCGTCCTCAGCCGGCGTGATGTTCGGCAGCAGCTTGGCTGCTTCCTTGAGCGCATTAAACGCGGAGCGGACTTGCTGGTGAATCGCCGCCGACTGCCAGTACTTGGCTGAGGTTGCCAGATGCAGCGTCGCCTGCTTGGGAATCGCCAGCATCGTCTCCGCCGGATTCTCGCTGACGAAATCTTCGGCCAGAACTTCTAATAGGAATTCACGGCGGGGAGTGAGGTATTTGTTCTCAGCGGGCGGGAAATCGATCAACAGCTTGACAACTTCGCGCGCCGCGGCAGATTGCTGTAAACGATGGAGGCTTTCGTGCGCGATGCGTTGAGCGCTGCTGCGCCACATTGCGGCTAACTGTGACGCGTCGGCGTCGCTCCACTTTTGGAAGTCGATCTGAAACCGCAAGCGGATCAGTTGGACAAGGATGTCTTGCGCTGTCTCTAATCCGTGACCGCCGACCATTTCGACGGCGTCCGGATTGTTCTGTTCGAGTTGTTGCAGCAGCGATTCCCGCGCCGATTCGCGAATTAGCGTCCCGCTCGCGGCTTCCTCGAACGTTCCAAAACTAGGATCGATTTCCGCTTCGACAGCATGCCTGCGCAGTATCGATGCACAGAATGAGTGAATCGTGCTGATGCGGGCCGTTTCCAAGTCGCGGACGATGTTCAGCCAGTGCTCGACGTCCTGGTCGGGACAACTCTGCAATCTCCGGCGGCACTCTGCACGAATTCGCTCGCGCATTTCCCGTGCCGCTTTTTCAGTGAATGTGATCGCGACCAATTGGTGTAGCTCGAGCGCATCGGGACCGGGCTGCAGGTGTGAGAGAAACCGCTGTGTAAGGACGAAGGTCTTTCCACAGCCGGCGCCGGCGGAGAGCGCCACGGACAACTTGCGCATCGATATCGCCGCTGCCTGTTGCTCAGTGAGCTGTGGATTGCTGTCAGCCATCGAGATCTTCAGTTTTTCGATTCATCTCGGTTTCACCTTCGGCATACGACTTGCCGAGGGGAAGCGTTTTGTGGAGTTGTTCTTCCAGTGGGCGGATCTGTCCGACGCGGCAGGTCTTAGAATACGGACAACGCGACGTGCAGTCGGTATTTCTGCTGAAGACGGCAAAGATGCCGCTACGAATATCGGCTACGAGTTGCGGAACGTAGTCTTCGAGAAGCTTTTGCACTTGGACCCAATCGTCGTGCTCTCCGAGACCCTCCTTGGAATCGGCGGCCGCCGCCAGCACGTTCTTGTAGCCCCGCTCTTTGATGAACCAATAAGCCAAATGATGCGGCAAAGCGTCTTCAGCGACCATGGAGAGCCTATGAGCCGCCAGGGCGTAGAGGGGAAGTTGGATCGAACGGATCTCTCTGACTTGTTTCGGGCCTAGGTTCTTTGCCGAGCCGGTTTTGTAGTCCACCACGTTGAACGCCGTTTTTCCACCGATTTTGCCGACGTCGATGCGGTCGATCCGCCCGCGCACGCGGACCTTGCGATGCGCGACCCCAAGTTCGAGGCAGTCGTAACGGTGTTCAGCAGTATCGGCGGAGGCGCCGCCCGGAGCGGCGCCGAATGCAATTTCAAACAACTGCGGTTCCGGCGGCACATCCCAAGCGCGTCCGGTCGAGCCAACATAGCCAGCCCATTGATTGCCGTATTCGGTTCCCCATTCGCTCAGAAGTTGTTCCTCGATTTGTGCCAAGACCTGCTGCAGATCGGGTAGTTCCGCAATTCGCTGAAACTGTTCCTCGACCAACGCCTGAAATCGTGCCGAGAGATCCTCGCTGCTGATCGGGTCCTGCGCTGGGGTTGCTTCAGTCCGGTCAGCGCTGAACTCTTGATGGAGGCGTTTCAAAATGTTGTGCATCACGTCGCCGCGACGCCCATAGTCGGTCTCGATTTCGACCGTCTCAGGCGGACGCAGATTCAACACGTAAGACATGAAAAACTTGAACGGGCAATCGGCGTATTTTTCCAATTCGGTCGCGCTGAATTGGTGCTCGGTTGAAAACCTTGGCTGCAGCGATTGCTTGTAACGTTCTGCTTCGATCAGCCCTTCGTAACCGGTAAAGCCGTGAACGTGGAAGCGGTGTTCGGCGGCGTCCACCGCGGCCAGCAGATTGCGGCCGACAGACTCCAAATCGGGCCGGGAAAAGAGGCTGCCCAATAGTTCCGGCTGTTTGTGGAGTGCCCGGTCCATGGCGACGACGCGGAGATCTTCGTCGGTGAGCATTGAGTCCAATTTCGGCACCGGGTCAAGCTCCGCCTGTTGCCGGCGAGTCACGGCGTCGTCGGTAAAGAGCTCTTCCAACGCGAGCAAATAGGGGCTGGGCAATAGCGGCTGGCCCTCTTCATTGACGGCGGGATAGCTCAGTGCCAGTTTTCTGCGGGCACGGGTCACCACGCCGTAGAAGAGCAGCATTTCATCTTGGGTTTGCGAAACCCGGTGCCGCAGCGAAATTCCCCGCGATTGAAAATCTTGTCGTTCCGCTTCGCTAAAGAAACAGTCGTCGCCCCGGCGCTGAGGAAAACCGGTTTCGGTCAGCCCGCCCAGAAACAAATAGGGCACGTCCAGATTTCGCACCTGTGTCGCCTCGAGCACGCGGACCTTGCCGTGAGGCGAATCCGGGATGCTAAAGCGGGTATCCTGCAGCAGGTCCGTCAACAGGGGCAGGAATTGTGATAATCTCAGTTTGCGCGGACCACCCGGGAACCGCTCTTCGACTGCGGCACAGGCGAAAAGTGAGTCCACAAAAACTCTCCAACCTTCGACGTCTCGGCTGTCTGGAAGCTCATCCGCCTCTGCTCCTTCCCTGCTGATGCCCGGAATCAGCAAGACTTCCCGGCCAAGTTGAACGAGCGTTTCCGCCCAGGACTGCATCGTACGCGCCGACTGTAGCGGCTTGAGCGCTTCAGCGAGGCGGTTCAGGAAGTCGCACGCCTTCTGAAGTGTTCGCTGAGATTCTTGCCACTGCTCAATCTGAGTGGGAGCTAGGTTTTCAACCGGGGGACTTTTCTGTGCGGCGCTAGCCAGCCGATTGAGGATCGTGTTTCGGCCTCGGCGCAGTTTGAGCCGCCGCAGGCCGGTCGAAACTGCGCGGATCGCAGTGCCGTTATCATATTCAGCCCATTGCGGTTGAAAATAGTTGTTCTGTAAGCAGGACAAAAGCTGCTGATGGGACCAATCGTCAGCCTCGGCTCGCAGTAGCGCCACGAGCGCTTTCACGACCGGAATCTGCGCCAGGGAGTGTTGGACAGGGTTGGCGAACGGGATCCCGGCATCGGTGAACATCTCGTTCACCAAATCGCCATACTCGTCGGGAGAGCGGAAGGCGACAACGATATCTGTGGGAGAGACGCCCGCGATTAAAAACTGTTTGACTTCGCGTGCGATGGCCCGTAGCTCTCCCCGTTGGCCGGTCATCGCGAGGATTTCTACGCCGTCGCTGGCGGCGGCAGGTGTCACCTCACGCGGGTTGCGAAACAGTGTTTCCGCAATCCGCCGCATCGCAACGGGTTGCTGGTCGCCGCTCAGCTCTTGGGATTTGAGATCGACGGTGACCTTCGTCCCCAGTTGTTCCAGCACCGCAGCGGACTTGGCGAACAGGTCTTGGCGATACAGCGGCTCTTCCCAGGGCAAAGTTACGATCACCGTTTCCGTGCGATCCGCGATCAGCTGCAGGATTTCAAACTGTGTGTGCGTGAAGTCCGTGAACCCGTCGACAACGACCAATTGCAGGTCTGCGAAATCTCCCCAGTGGTCTTGAGACAATTGATCGCGGGCCGACCAGAAGCGGCCTTCGCTGTCGTACAAGTTGGTTTGGTGCAGGTGATCTTGGTATTCGCGGTAGATCGCCGCCAATTCCCTGTCGCGTGGGCGGTCGGTTTGTACCGCTTCCTCAAACGCATCGGGCCAGATCTCCCCCCGCTTCAATTCCGAAATCAACGACGAAATCTGATCAAGAAAGCCGGATGTCTCCGCCACCGGCCCAAAGTGCGGCAAGTTACCTGCGCGGTGGAAGTCCTCCACAATCCGCCGCAACAGCAAACGTTGCTGGAGCGGCGCGATGGGTGAAATGTCGGCGGGACAGTCGCGCAGGATGCGTTCGGCGAAACCCGTGAACGTGAAGACTTGAGGACGGAAACAGGCGGGAAGGGTTTCGTTGGGAAGTGAGCCGCGGATCAGGGCCGCGGCGTGGTGAGTCGGTGCCAACCAGAGTGCCCGTCCGACGTCGCCGTGTGCGGCCGTCTCACGTAAGAATGCTCGATACTGAGAAAGCAGTTGGTCGGTTTTTCCGCTGCCCGCAGGGCCTGCCAACACCTGAATTGTTGACACCATAGCGCTCGTTCTCGAACCAGCCGGAGCTAGTTCTTCTGTTTGGGGTCGAGGTTTTGCTTCAGCTCCTCGGGTTCAACCTTCGACTGGATTCCCTCGGCGGGGACATCGACTCCGGCGCTCCAGGCAATCGCGTTGAGCACGAGTTTGCGGAAATCGTCGTGGCCCCAATTGTCGTGATAATGTCCGCCGGTGAATCCGAAGCCGCGACCTCCGTCAGGGCGTTCAACCGCCCAGCCAAGCGTTTCGATTCGTCCCGGGTGTTCCGCGGCCGCCTTGGTCTTCCTGACATTGTCCGGCGGCGTGGCTTCGACAATGCGTTTCACATGCTGATGATCGGCGGGAAACCGCATGTTGAAGTACCATTCATCCTTGATGTGAAATGGTTTGACACCCCGGGTGATAGGATGTTCGGGCAATTGGTCGACCTTGGCGGTCCAGTGCGGGTTGGTGGAAAAGCCCGTTTCGTAGTAGCCGCCGATCCATTCCAAGAACTCGGGACCGCCACGATCTTTGGGAACTTCAACGGCATAGTGAGCGCATACGAGGCCGACGCCCTGTTTCAACAACTCGTGCATTTTCCGCAAGTGATCACCTTGAATCACGGGGTGCCGCATTCCCCCGTCCATGTAGAGGAATACGCTGTCGGCGTTGTCGAACGCCGTTGGATCTTTCGGCCAGCCGTCTAAATAAGCGGCCGCGAGCAATCCAGGGGTTTCGTTGACGCAACGCTGGAGTAAGAGCACGCCCGCGTTGAATTCGTGATGTCCCGGTCCATGGCTTGGGGTGCCGGCGACCATGACGACCTTTTTGCCGTCGGCCAGTTTCAGCCGCTTCAGCCGGATATTGCGAAACTGCACGGTCATCGCTGGTCCTGCATGTAGCTGCAGGGCCAATAATCCTTCCCGATCCTTATGTTCGGGGTCTTTATCGGTGACGTCGACCGTCACGTGTCCGTTGATCTTGTGAATAATGTGATCGCCCCGGGCGATGATCGTGTAGTCGTTCCAATCTTCCTTTTTGATCGCCGCCTGGATGACGTTGGAATCGCCGACACTGCCGGTGACCTCTTTTTTGCCGTCAGCGTCGATGACCACCTTCTGCCCGCGCAAGGCGATGATGCCTCGTGGCGTTTTTTCGTCGTAGAGGATTCCTGAGTATTTATCCCCAGACTCGAAATCGCCCTGATAACCGCTGATGACCCACTTGTTCACCTCTTGGCTGCGGTATTGGATTCCGGAATTGCCGCCGATGATTTTCACCTGCAGTCGCAGTTCAAAATCGTCGACCTCCCCGTCGCGCCAAATGATGAACGTATTGCCGGGCGTTTTGTTTTCCTCAGTGGTTTGCCCTGTGATCGCTTCGTCTTCGACCGACCAGAATTTGGGGTTACCCTCCCAGCCTGTCAGGTCTTTGCCGTTGAAGATGCTCTTAAAGCCCGGTTCCGGCTCGTCAGCCTGAACGACGCCTCCGACCAACAATAGTAATCCGGCAACAACGATCCTGAAGTGAAAATGTGATTTCGCGGCCATGGAGTCCTCGGTGCGGTAATTCAAGTCGATCGAATCAAAATGTGGCGGTTGGGGGCTCTCCTTCGATTTTGTTGATTTCGCACCATTTTACAAGGCATGATTTCAGAACCGATTCGCAAACGGGAGAGACGCCCGTTCACATACAAACAAACCCCGGTTTTACCGGGGTCTGAGGGGCGGCTGCCGTGCACTATGTTCTTCGGAGTCCGGTGTCAGACAGATTCGGCCGACGATTCCAGAAATCCGTCAAAGCGGATCATTTCCATCCCGCCTTTGCCTTTGACGTCGACGTCTCCCAGCGATGTGCCGCGGCTGATCGCGGAAATCCGCTGCCAAGCCGATGCGCTAAGCACGATGGCGCCGGCGATGCCGTGGCTCTCCATTCGGGCGGCTGTATTTACCGTATCGCCCCAAAGGTCGAACAAATACTGCCGGCGGCCCAACACGCCGCCGACCACCGACCCGTTATTGATGCCGATTCGCACGTCCCAGCCAATGGGTAGTTCATGTGCGGCGGCGATCATTTCGATACCGCAGCGGACGCAGTTTAACACCGGATCTTCCTGGTGTCCGAACAATCCGGCCGCCGCCATGAAGGCGTCACCAATGGTTTTGACTTTCTGGACTCCGTGTCGCAGGGCAATTTCCTCCCACCGAACAACTAGTTTCTGCAAGTTGGAGACGACCTCCTCAGGCGAGTGCCGGTCGCAGTAGGGGGTGAAGTTGACGATATCGGCAAACAGCACCGCGACGTCGTCGTAGCGGCGGGGGACGACCCCATTGGTCGCCTTCAGTTCGGTCACGATATCAGTCGGCAAAATCACATGCAGCAGTTCATCCGACCGCTGTTTTTCCCGCTCGATTTGCTGCAAATAGGCCGCTTCTCGTTGCCGGAAACGCCGTTTGTTCAATGACGTTCCGACCCGTGCTTTGAGCACCACCGGGTTGAAGGGCTTGGGCAGATAGTCCTCTGCGCCCAGTTCAATGCAGCGGGCGACAATTTCCATCTCGTCCAGGGCGGAGATCATGATGACCGGAATCTCGCGCCACTGAGGGTCACGTTTGACCCGGGCTAAGACTTCGAAGCCGTTCATGCCGGGCATCACGATGTCCAACAGGAGCAGATCAAATTCCTCGTCGGAGAGCATCTGCAGTGCCTCGTTGCCATCTCCAGCCGTTGAGACCGCGTGCCCCTGCAACTCCAGGTGCCGCCTGAGGATGTCGCGGTTGATGTCGTTGTCGTCCACGACGAGGATGGATCCCAGCTCCGATGTCTCGTCATCGGCCTGCTGATGCACAAAGATGGCGAGCAGATGCCCCAAGTCGGGGAGCTGTTCGGCCTGCGTTGACGATTCGATGTCCCAAGAGGCGAGAATCTGGTCGACCAATTCGGCGCAGCGGCGGCCTGAGTTGTGAATCATTTCCAATTCGGGCAAGAACCCGGACAGGAACTGCTCGTCCGCCTCTTCGAGCCACATCTCGGAGTAATTGACGACCGCGTTGAGCTCGTTGAGCATATCGTGACGTAGACGTGAGCGGACCGTTTCATCTTCCAGGGCGGATGCTTCGTCGGCCGCCGGCGCGAGAATCTGATTGACCAAAACCAGCAACGCGTCTCCGGCGGCTTGTATTTTTTCGATGTCCCGATTGAAGCCGGGTTGTTCCAGATCGCGTGCGTCACTCAAGATGCGGCTGCACGCATCTCCGATGACACGGACGGGAGTCAGGAGTTCGTCGCGTTTGGTCGCGAGGAATGCGCGGCGCACCAAACCTGCGACGCGGGCGTCGCTTGTGGTTGGTTCACCCGTATCGGCAGGCGTTGAGTCGGAGATTTGCAGACGCGGGTCGCGGGTCATGTGCCGGCTCGATCCTCCAACAGGCGTTGTATGGTCTCGATCAATTGCGAGAAGTTAATCGGCTTGGCTTCGTAATCATCGCAGCCGGCGGCGAGTGCTTTTTCCCGATCGCCCGCCATCGCATGAGCGGTCAATCCGATGACGGGAATTGCGGCGGTTTCCGGTGTCGCTTTGACTTGTCGCGTGGCTTCGTAGCCGTCCATGACGGGCATCTGCATGTCCATCAAGATTAGGTCGGGAAGTTCGGACGACGCCATCGCGCACGCTTCAGCACCGTCGACGGCAATCAGCACGTCGAAGCCCCGTTTCTGGAGGCGGCGCATGAGCATGTCGCGGTTATCTTCGGTATCGTCAACGAGCAAAATCTTCGGCATCCCTGTCGGCCTTTCGGAATTGTCGCTTGTCTGTGATCTCTAGATCTGTAGCACGAGTGTCAGGACGGGCGGCTCTCTGGTCCGACATGCTGTCTGCGATCGCGTGCAATCTGCATCATCTCACGAACTTCTTTGAGCAATTCTTCGCGCGAACACCGGCCCTTTTGCAGGATTCGCGTGACGCTCCCGTTGAGACGCCGCCGGTCCTCTTCCGTCAATTCCTTGGCTGTCACCACGATCACGGGAATCGACCGCCACTTTGGAGTCTTGCGGATCTCGGCCAAAAACTCGAATCCGTCCATTTCGGGCATCATCAGGTCCAACAGAATCAGTCCGGGATTCGCGAGCGGAACCTTCTCCAGCGCAACCCGTCCGTTCTCTGCTTCGGCGATGTTCCAGTCGCTGCCTTGCAGCATCCGCTTGAGCAACTCGCGGGTGCCGTCGTCATCTTCCACAATCAGTACGGTTTGCGGGTCGGCTGCCATCGGGCGGTGTTTGTCGATCAGCGATAACAATCGGTCGCGGTCCACCGGCTTGGTGAGGTAGTCCGTTGCGCCCAGCGCATATCCTAGGTTTTCGTCATCCACCATCGTGATCATCACCACCGGCACGTCGCACAGCCGCGGATCGGATTTTAAGTCGGCCAGCACCGCCCAGCCGTCCATGCCCGGCATCATCACATCCAGTGTGATAAAGGCGGGTTGAATCTCGCGGGCGATCTTCAGCCCCTCGTGCCCGCCGGTGGCCGTGACCACGTCAAAGCCTTCCTTTTCCAGAAACCGTGTGAGCAGATCTCGCGAGGCCTGATCGTCGTCGATGACCAACACTGACGAGGCGGTTTCCGGAATGGGCAATAACGGCTCGTCTGGTTCTTCCACAGGCGTGACCGGCTCTGGGCGCTGTTCCACGTTGATCGGCAAGGTGACCGTAAACGTCGAGCCAACGTCGGCAGTACTCTCCACGGCGATGCCGCCGCCCATCAGCTCGCAAATCTTGCGGCTGATAGAGAGCCCCAGTCCGGTGCCGCCGTATTTGCGTGTCGTGGAACTGTCCGCCTGGGTGAATGTTTGAAACAGTTTGCCCACCTGTTCGGGGGTCAGGCCGATTCCGGTATCCCGGACCGCAAAGCAGATCTGCTCTGCGCCGCTTAAGTCGCTGCGACTGACATTCAGGTCAATTTCGCCCCGCTCGGTAAACTTGCAGGCATTGCTCAGCAGGTTCAGCAACACCTGCCGGACGCGGGTGTGATCGGCGTGGATCTCGCCGATATCATCAGCGCAGTGGACGGTCAGCGAGTTTTCGTTCTTCGTCACGAGTGGATCGATGGTAGTGATCACACTGTCGATCAGTGGCTTGACTGCGAAAGTCTCGAGGTGCAGCTCCATCTTGCCGGCGTCGATTTTGGAGAGGTCGAGAATGTCGTTGATGAGCGTGAGCAAATGCCGCCCGGCATCGATGATTTTTTGCAGGTCGTCGATCAGCGACTGGTTGCCCTCGTCCTCGGCATCTTCGATCAACAGTTCGCCGTATCCGATAATGGCATTGAGCGGCGTCCGCAGTTCGTGGCTCATTTGCGCGAGGAACGCGCTCTTGGCGCGGTTGGCTTCTTCGGCGTCATCCCGGGCCAGCGACAGTTCTTCGTTGGCCTGCTCTAATTTCAACGTCCGTTCCCGGACACGGTTTTCCAGGTGGACTTTCGCTTCTTGCAGGTGCTCGTTTAGGCTGCGGATTTCGCGTTCGGTTTCTTTGCGTTCGCTGATGTCGCGGACAATCGCGGTAAACAACCGCCGCTTGCCGACGCGAACTTCGCTGACAGAGATCTCCATTGGAAATCTTGTGCCGTCTTTTCGATGTCCGATCGTTTCGCTGGAAAGCTCCATGATTTCGCTGAACTTAGTCAGCGTCGGTGCCGAGGCAGAGGAGACGCCGGAAAGTTCGGGCTGTGGTTTGTCTTCACGTCCAAGCAAGACACTAAAGTTCATACCGTTCGCTTCATTCTGGGAATAGCCGAAGATCTCCTCGGCCGCCTGGTTAAGCGACTGGATGCTGCCAATTCCGCTGCAAGTAATGATTCCCTCAGCTGCGGTGCCCACAATGGCGCTCATGCGGGCTTCGCGCTCGGCGAGATCGGCATTGCGATCTTGAATCTGCGCCGCCATGACGGCGAACGAACGTGCCAGTTCGCCGATTTCGCTCTTGTCGCTGACCGGAAGAGAGACGTCGAACTTCCCGGCAGCTAAGCTGGTTGTGGCGTCGTTGATCCTCCGTAGCGGGCGAATCAGAACGCCGGAGACCAGAAACGCCAGTAGAGCGCCGACTGCAATCAGCAGGCCGACGACCCACAACGCGTAGTTGCGGACGGTCTTGCCTTCGGCGAGAAACTCTTCGTAGCTGGCCGCCACAACCATGCCCAAATGTCGCTGTGGCTTGTCGGGATCAAAGTACAGCCGGCGGAAATGCAGCGCAAAGGTATCGAGCCGATCGAGTGACGACTGGGTGCCGGGGCCCAATATGTCGGGAAACTCTTCTTGAAGGGTCGCCAAGACCTGTTTGAGGTCATCTTCGTTCGTGCCGCGAATGCGGATCACGTTCGTATCCCGAAAAACCTCCATGATGAAGGGAATACTAGAATACTGCGATTCAATGTTCTGCAAGGTCCGATTGAATTCCTCCCACCGGTCTCCCACTCTGCCACCGTGCAGGTGAATGGCCAACAGATAAATGGGCAACCCTTCAATCGTGGCCTCGTCCAGGTATTCATCCGCTGACACGCTGGAAGTTTTTAATGCGTGAAAGGGACCATTGTTCGCAACACCGCGCCGTTGCCACTTGGTCGTATCGACATGAGTATCCGTCACTTGATTGCGATCAGGCTTTGGCGCGGATTCTGAATCCTCGTCCGGAAAATTTTCTCCGAAGACGGGGAAATGGTCCTGCAGACGATACTCGTCGCCGAGGTCTTCATGTTGTGCCTTCCATTCCGCACGGTCGACCTTGTCGAACACGAACTCCTTGCGACGATCAGGATGGATCAGGAAATCGCCGCGGTCATTCGTCAGATAGGTTAGCAATCGTGACGATTGGATATCCTCGGCCAGCTCACGAAAGTCGAGATTGATGACCAGAATGCCAAAGAACTCACCTTGGTCATCTAATACTTGCACTGCAGCGCGTAAGACGGGTGTGAACGGCTCATCCGCATTGGGGTCATATTCAACATGACGGTCCGCACCTTCACGATTCAAGTCGATTTCCGAAAGGTAGACTTGCTGCGGATCGAGTTTTTGTGTCTCCGTAAAGTAGTCCGCGTTTCCCTTTCGGCGGTCGGGATCGATTTCGACCCGATACCCAATTTCCTCATTCTCGACCTCGCCAATAACGCGTTCCACGCGGACAATTTCCCGGCCGTCCCCGTCCTTGCCGATCAGACGGATCTGATCGTATGGCTTCTCCTGCATCGTCTTTTGAAACTGCTCTGCCAGGGCCTTGAGCAGTTGCTCGTCGGTCCGTCCGTTGCCGTCTTGCCGCGTGGCGACGATCTGCTCGACGTCGGGCAGTCCGGCCAGCCGCAACACGTCCTCGCGCAATGCGGCGATTTCCGCCAGCAAACGTAACCCGCTGTTATAGCCGTCGTCACGAAAGTCGGTTTGCTCGTGCTCCTTGAGAATCCGTTCAGACTGTTGAAACATCAGCAAGCCGAGCGTGGCGGCGGTGATGATCACCAGTCCGGTCGCCAGGGCGCCGATTCGAAAAGCGATTCCGAACTTCATGATGAGA
This sequence comes from Planctomycetales bacterium, assembly GCA_028285345.1. GTDB lineage: Bacteria > Planctomycetota > Planctomycetia > Planctomycetales > Planctomycetaceae > Symmachiella. The sequence continues at coordinate 229,365 of JANQPT010000041.1, read as the reverse complement.
GGAGGGAGATTCTAATCCGCGAGGGACGAACTGAGGGAACATGGTGACAAGTGTCCAGTTCGTTCAGCCTACTTTCGCATTTTGGGGAAGGCAAGATATTTTCAAATGGCCCGCCCGTCGCCGGCGGATGACACTATTCAATGATGGTATCATCCTCCCAACTTCCCTGAGCGGACTTGACCTGATCGGTACTCAGGAGACGGATGTCCACCGGCGCGGCCCATGTGGCCACTTCCTGCAATTCAGGACGCCGCTGCTTCGGGTCCTGCTGCAGACACTGATCCAAGAGTTGTCGGCACCAGTTGCCGGGCGTCTCCGGCAAGGCATCCAAGTCAGGCAAATCCCATTCGGCGTGCCGGCGCAGCAATTGGGTCAGCTTCGTCTCGTTGAACAGCGGCGTGCCCGACAGCAGTTCGTAGATCACCCCGCCCAAAGCGAAGTAGTCCGCAGCAGGCCCGACGATTTCGCCCGCCATCTGTTCGGGCGCCATGTAACGCGGGGTGCCGACGACATGCTTGTCTTCATCGGTCAAGCGTTGATCAAATACCGGCGCGGCCAGACCGAAGTCCATGAGTTTGATCTGGCCCTCTTCGGTGAGCATTACGTTCGACGGCTTAATGTCGCGATGCACCAAATCGGCTTGATGTGCGTTGAGCAGCGCCTGCGCCAGTTGACCGAGCAGTTTCTTGATCTCTTCAGCCGGCAGTGCGCCTTGGCGTTTGATCACCTCGGACAGATTTGCGCCCCGGCAATGTTCCATGACGAGAAAGTAGGAGTGAAACGCGGCAAACCGTCCGTAGACTCGCACAATATTATCATGATCGAGCGATTCGATGATCTTGGCTTCGCGCTCGAACTGCGCCCGGGCATATTCATCGTACACCAAGCTGTGGCTCATCATCTTGAGAGCCACCAGCCGCCCGTCAGGGTCAACGGCCTCGTAAACAATCGACATCCCGCCGCGTCCCAATCTGCGGACGATGCGATAGTCGTTGAGCGACTTTCCGTGCAGGACGTCGGGGCCCTTGCCTGCCAGCCGGTCGGCGACGAGTTGTGTGAGGACGACACTCAATTCTGGATGCTGGTGCGCTATTTGATGAAACCGCCCGGCGGGGAGCAAGCGAGATTTGACGTCGCTGAGCGCCACGACGCTCGCGGTCCGTTTTTCGCCGGTGAGCAGCGACATCTCGCCCAAAACGTCGCCCGCACTGACTTTGTTAATGTGTTGTCGTTTGCCTGAGGCGTCGGTCGTGAACACTTCGACGACGCCGCTGGAGATGACCATGATCGACTGCGCGGTTTCACCCTGCCGCATCAGGTATTCGCCGGTGGAATACTCCTTTTGATGCATGTAGGGCTCAATCAGAGCGGTCAGTTCCGGCGGCATGGAACGGATCGACAGCCGCTTGCCTGAAGAGGTTGCATATTCCCCGACCGCCATCGTCTCAGCCTCCCCGATTTAGCTGAGTCAACGAGAATGAAAAATAAGAGCCGCTTGTTTATAGTAGTATATCAATTTCGCCGGCAACCGGAACGAATTTGTCTCTGGTTCTACGTTGCCCGGACCATGCCGCTCGGATCAGCCGCTCAATTCTTGCCGTTGATTGCAGCGACCATCGTCCCGAGCCTTGTTCCCGAGCTTCCGCAGGCGCAACGCCGCATAGTTATGGTCTGCCCCAGGCCCGATGTTTTGCGTCGATTTTTCAAGTTTTTTCAGATTGGGTGACTCTGCGATGTCTGCGGTTGAGCGCGTCCACCGGTTACTGCAATTGGTTCAGCTGTTGCAATCGGGTCGAAATCATAACGCAGCGCAGCTGGCCGAAATGTGCGGCGTTAGTCGGCGGACGATTTTCCGCTACCTCAATACGCTCCAGGAGGGCGGAATTCACGTCCGTTACGACGAGCAACAGCAGGGCTATTCTCTGCCGTCGAATATGTACCTTCCGCCGACCGATTTTAAGCTGGATGAGGCGTTGGCGTTGCTGACGCTCTGCTATGAATTGGCGGACCGGGACCGTGGCGTGCCGTTTCAGGAGGGGGCACGGAGCGCGGCGCTGAAGCTGGCCAGCAATTTGCCGCAACACTTGCGTGAGCAGCTCAACGAAGTAACACAATCGATGGAAGTCCGTCTTGATTCTCACAACACAATGACCGAGGGGCGCCCGGCATACGAGCAATTTGTGCACGCGATTACCGCGCGTCGCTCTGTGCGCATTCGCTATCAAAGTCTGACCGAGTGGGAAGAGATCTGCACTGTCGTTCATCCGTATCGGCTATTGTTCATTCGCCGCAGTTGGTATGTGATTGGTCGCTCGACAATGCACCGCGAGGTCCGCACATTCAATCTGAGCCGCGTGCGGCACGCAGAACTACTTGACCGTTGCTATCAGATCCCGCCCCGGTTTTCGCTGGAGCGCTATTTGGGCAACGCGTGGCATCTCATCCGCGAGCCGGGCAAGAGCAAGAAGGTGACGGTGCGGTTTCAGAAAATGGTCGCCCATAACGTTGCCGAGGTCCGCTGGCACAAGACTCAGCAGGTCCATTGGAACAAGGACGGCACGATGGACTTTTCCGTGCAAGTCGACGGACTCAATGAAATCTCATGGTGGATCTTGGGCTATGGAGACCAGGCCGAGGTTCTCAAGCCGGCCAAGCTGCGACAGTTGATCGCACAGCGTATCGCCGGCATGATGCAAACTTACGCTCGCGAGTTGGAGACGGCGGTGCCGTCGGATGATACTGCGTAGGCTTTGTGAGAAATGACTCTTCAGAGTGGCTGGGGGCGGACGTTCGTCCGCCCCCAAGCTCACCGAGGCCGCAATTTGCGGTTCAAATTGACCGCGGTGTGATCAACGGCATATGCTTTTAGATATCACAATCAACCACGGCGCGCGGTCGCGCCTGCGCTTTGAGCGGCGGCCACATGAGAGCTAACCGACTTTGACCGGGAACACGCCAGATTCCGTTAAGGAACGACCGCATTCAGCCTCCTCCCGATCGGTTCAATATCGCGTCGCCGAGTTGGATTGTGCCGAAGAGGTGCGGCAACTTGAACAATCGGTCGGCCGTCTGGCCGGCATTGTCGATCTTAAGTTCGACATCTTCAAGAGCCGGATCACGGTGGCATTCGATCCGGACGTGATCTCAAAGGATGACATCCTCGCCGGAATCGCCGACGCGGGCATGAACGCCGAACCGTGGTCGGAAACGGCTTCGTCGGAAGCCGCGCCCTGGTGGCGGACGCACTTGCAACTGCTGTTGACGGTCCTTTCCGCCGCGTCTCTTCTGACTGGATTAAGTCTGCATGTCTTTAGCAGCGGCAGCCTCTTGTCCGCACTCGGGCATGGCGGCACTTCGGTCGTGCCGCTCGCCTCGCGCGCGTTGTATACGATCGCGATTCTTTCCGGACTCTGGCTCGTCGTTCCCAAAGCGTGGGCGTCGTTACGGCGACTACGGCCGGACATGAACTTGCTGATGACGGTCGCCGTCTCGGGTGCGATCGCGCTCGGTGAGTGGTTCGAGGCGGCTACAGTTTCTTGCCTGTTTTGTTTGGCGCTGCTGTTGGAGCACTGGAGTATGGGCCGCGCTCGGCGGGCGATCAGCGCGTTGATGGACCTCTCACCCACCACCGCGCGCTGCGTGGACGCGGCAGGCAACATTGCAGTGGTCGCCGTCGAGGAACTCGCTCCAGGGCGAGTCATCATTGTTGCTCCCGGTGAAAAAATCCCGCTGGACGGAGAGGTCTTCACGGGCGAATCGTCGGTCAATGAAGCCCCCATCACGGGCGAATCAATGCCGGTCTCTAAACGACAGGGCGACCAAGTCTATGCGGGGACAATCAACGTTGACGGCACGCTTCAGTGCACAGTCACCCACGCTGCCGCCGATTCGACATTGGCCGGCATTCTGCATTTGGTGGAAGAAGCCCAAGCCGCGCGGGCGCCCAGCCAGCAATGGGTTGAGCGATTCGCGCACTATTACACGCCGGCTATGATGGTCTTTGCGTTGGCGTTGGCGGTCCTTCCTCCCCTCGTCGCCGGCGTTGCCTGGGAGCCATGGATTTATCGCGGGCTGGTGGTGCTGGTGATTGCGTGCCCCTGCGCTTTGGTGATCTCGACGCCGGTCAGCATCGTCTCGGCGCTGACAGCGTCCTCCCGGCAGGGTGTGCTAATTAAGGGGGGCCGCTACCTGGAAGCCTGCGCGGCGCTGCGGGCGATCGCGTTTGACAAGACTGGTACGCTGACTGAGGGCCGTCCTGAAGTCCAGACCGTCCTCCCCGTTGACGGATTTACACGCGACGACGTGCTCGCACTTGCCGCCGCTGTTGAATCACACAGCAGTCATCCTCTAGCGCACGCCATCAGAGAGGCGGCCGAACGAGCTGACGTCAGTCCGCCGCCGATCGACGAGCAGCGGCTGTTGAGTGGGCGGGGTGCCGAAGCGGTCGTCCACGGCGAACTCTGCTGGATCGGCAGCCATCGTCTGGTCCACGAGCGCGCGGACGAATCCCCGGCCGTACACGATTCGGCCTTGGCGCTGGCAGACGCGGGGCATTCGGTGGTCGCGGTGGGACGCCGCCGGAGTGTGATTGGCTTGATCGGCGTTGCGGACGCCGTTCGTGAAGATGCCGCCGCAGTCATTGCGACACTACATCGCCAACGGATTGATCGCGTCGAGATGCTGACGGGCGACAACGAGCCCACGGCCCGATCAATCGCCGCTCAACTTGGCCTCGACACGTTCCACGCGGAATGCTTTCCCGAAGACAAGCTGCGCTTGGTACGCAACTTAGAACAGGAAGGCGTCACCGTGGGGATGGTGGGTGACGGAGTTAATGACGCGCCAGCGCTTGCCGCCGCGACCGTCGGAGTTGCCATGGGAGCGATCGGCACAGACGCGGCGATCGAAACGGCCGACGTGGCGCTGATGTCCGACGACCTGACCAGGATCCCCTGGCTGATTGCTCACGCGCGGCGCACGTTAGCGGTCGTCCGCCAGAACATCGGCTTTGCGCTGGGAATCAAATTCGTGTTTGTGCTGTTGGCGCTCGTGGGGCTCGCTTCACTGTGGATGGCGATCGCGGCGGACATGGGTGCGTCGCTGCTCGTCATTTTTAACGGCCTGCGATTGCTTAGGTCCGCATCTGTGTAGGACCAGTTTCAAAACCCGGTTGCGCCTGTTCAAGACACTAACATACAAGTGGCTGCGACACGCGTCAGAGGGTTTTGAAACCAGTTGTAGATTGCTCGTCGACGAAAGTCTGAGACGCGGCCCACGGAGAATCTCTACTTGCTGCCGCGACCCGGCTGCATCGTTTTCAGGATGAAGTCGTACCTGAGTCTGGCGGAGTGTGTGCCGAAAATGCCGTGGCGGGCTCGGGGATAGATCATGATCTCAAATTGTTGATTTGCCTTCTGCAATGCGGCAGCGAGACGAATGCTGTGTTGGGCATGCACGTTGTCGTCTAACAGGCCGTGCATCAGCAGCAGCCGGCCGTGCAGATTTCCGGCAGCTTTGACGACCGAGGACGCGTCGTAGCCTTCCGGATTGGCCGCAGGTGTATCCATATACCGTTCGGTGTAAATGGTGTCATAATTTCGCCAGTCGGTGACCGGCGCACCGGCGATTCCCGCGGAAAACAGGCGGCTGTGCGTTAAGGCATAGGCGGCTAAGAATCCGCCGTAACTATGGCCTTCAATTCCGATCCGATTGCCGTCGACCCAACTTTGGGACTTCAGCCAACCGACCGCGTCCTCCAAATCGCGCAGCTCAATGCGGCCCAATTGACGGTAAGCCTGCCAAGCGTTGCGGATGCCCCCGGCGCCGGCGGAACGCGGGTCGATGCGAACTACGACAATCCCTTGCGCGGCCAGCACCTCGTCGAAGAGCCGGTGTGACTTCGCCCAGCGGTTTGTGAGCATGGGGTAGTCCGGCCCTCCATAGACCCGGCACCAAACGGGGAATTGTCGCGACGACTCAAAGTTGGGCGGTTTCAAAAGCGTGGCGTGGAGGAGTACACCGTCGCGAGCTTGAATCTGTACCCGTTTGAGTTTGCCGAGTTGAAACGGTTCAAGTGCCGCATTCTTCGATTCATGCAAGCGCCGCAAGAGTTTCCCATCGGCATCCCGCAACTCGGTGATCGGCGGCGTGCCGTCGTTGCTGAACGAATCGAAATAGTGTTTCCCTGTCGCTGAGAATCGGACGCGATGAGTTCCGCTGTCGGGCGTCAGCCGCTGCGGCGCCCCGCCGCCGATCGGCACACGATAGAGGTGCCTTTCCAACGGTGACGCCTCGTTCGCAGTAAAATAGACCCAGCTGCCGGCCTCATCGACATGATCAATGCGATCGACTTCCCACTCACCTGCGGTGAGCGTCATCAGATGTTGCCCCGTAGCCGAGTACCGGGAAATGTGCCGGAAGCCCGATTTTTCATCGGTCAGCAAAAACGAACCGTCCTTGAGAAATCGTGGTGGGCCAGGGACATTGACCCAGGCTGAAGTCGTCTGCCGCAGCAGACGCTCAGGCACGGCGTTTCCGGGCTTGAGCACAAGGACATCCAACCAGGTTTGAATCCGGTTTTGGACATACAGGTAAAGCGACCGATGATCGGGCAGCCATCCCACCCGCACAACAAGCCGGTCATCCGCAGGATAGGCCGAAAGATCGACCCACCGCACGTCCGTCCCCTCAACGCCGGCGACGCCGACACTCACGAGCGGATTGGGTGTCCCGGCTTGAGGATATCGCGTCCGTTCAAGCGTTTGAGCGACACGTACATTGTTGGGAATCACATATTCCGTCACGGGGCGATCGTCAAACCGTAGAAAGGCGATTTGCTTGCCGTCGCCGCTGAACCAAAATGTGCGCTCATTTCGATCGAACACTTCTTCGTAGTACACCCAATCGGCGATGCCATTGTGGACCAGTTCACTGCCATCGGTCGTCAGCCGCCGTTCAGTTTGGGTGGCGACATCCACGAGGTAAAGATCATTGCGACGGACGAACGCCACGAATTGGCCGTCGGGACTGAAGGCGGCCAGTTCTTCTTTGCCGTCGGCATCGGTCAGCCGGCAAGAGTGGCTGCCGTCCAATCGGCACAGATAGAGGTCGTTGTCATGAGCGATCACCGCCGCATCGTGGTTTGGATTGAATATCGCGCCTGCCAGTTGCGACATTTTTTCTGCGCGATCCGAGCCGATCCCCGGTAGCAGTTGCAGACTGTCGGCGATTGCCGCGCTATTAAAACTAGGCGACTCTTCGCCGGTCGCGACATGGACTTTCGCGTGGCGGCCGTGTTGCTTGCGGAGCAGATGCTGCCCGTCCGGCAGCCAGGAAAACCGGGGAGACGGATTGGCGAAAGGATTGATCTTCGCTTCCGGCCCGTAAACGTCCTCAAATCGGATCGGCCGCTTGCCGCGCTGATCGTCGGCGACGCCGACTTGAATTGAGAAAACACAGATCAGCCAGACGCCGACCACCCGATGCAAAATACGCTCCATGAAATCCCAATGCTTGCTGCGACTGCCGTGAATCAAATTGAATGTTTGAACTACGTTGAATCTTCCGCATTCTCAGCAGCGGACGGCACTGCCGTCAAGCACAGTGGAATTGATACGCACTGCGACGTCGACTATCGTGTCGACGGACAGTTCAATTGCACAGATGAGTTTGAGGTCGAATTATGCGCACATGGGCTATGCGATTTGCGGCGGTCGTGACGATTGCCTTATTGGCGTCTTCGATGGGTTCGGCGTCGGCACAGACGAAATTGCCGAAGGCGACAAAGCCCGCTGTTGTGAAGCCGTTGCACACGTGGAAGGGCTTTTCGGATTGGACGACTGCCGTCGCCTATGCGCCCGATGGCAAAACGATTGCAATCGGGACCTATGACAAGCTGGAACTATTGCAGCCCGGTGAAAGTGGCTCGCGCCGGTCGGTCGAATTTTCGCATGGATTCGTGCGGGCTCTGCAATACTCTCCGGACGGCTCAACACTCGCTTTGGGCGCGTATCAATCCGTCGGCATTTTAAACGTGGCGACCACGGAAGTGCGATTACTGAAAGGGCATCGCGGCTATGTCCAAGGGGTCGTTTTTTCGCCCAACGGCCGGCAGTTGGCAACGGCGGCAGAGGATGAGACCGCCCGCATATGGTCGCTGCCCGACGGTGACGAAGTTCATTCGTTTACCGGACACCGCCTACCGGCAACTGCGATTGCCTTTTCAGGCGACGGCGCACTTGTCGCCTCCTCCGACGGCGACGTCGACCAACCGCGGCGAAAAGGGACCGTTCATCTGTGGGATACGAAAACCGGCAATCCGCTCCGGACACTGACAGGGCATTCTCGCGGCGTGAATTGCGTAGTCTTCTCCCACGACGGCCAACAGGTCATCACGGGAAGCGCCGACGAAACAATCTGCGTCTGGAACACCGCCGACGGAATGTTGCTGAAGACGTTGGAAGGTCATTCGCGACCGGTCAACGCGCTGGCCCTATCGCCGGATGGCAAGTGGTTGGCCAGCGGCGGCGGCGGTCGGTTCAAGGGGATGAACAACGTCAAGCTGTGGAACACCTCAAGTTGGGAGGAACTGGCAACAATCAAAGCCCACGACGCGCGCGTGACCGGCGTCGGGTTTTCACCCGACGGCCAGCGGCTAGTTTCGAGCAGTTACGACAAGACGGTGAAACTGTGGGATCTCTCTGGTCTCAACGCGACACCGAAACAACCGCCCGCTGACGAATGATAGCGTCTAGAACATGCTCATACTGCAACTGCTGCGTATCCGTACAACAGGGTCAACGCTGCGAAGAGTATGCTCAGCGTGTGATATCCACACTTCAGCCACCAGGTCGTGAGATAAGGGCGGGCCTCGAGGATAAGCTGCAAGCTAAGTCGAACGCCCCAAAACAGGCAGACGTATCCACAAAATGCGCGCGCCAGACCGGAGCCGGTGGCGAGCTCCGCTGCTTGAAAGACGCTAATTAATCCCAGACAGACGATCGACAGCACAACATATCCGCCGTACACAAGGTACATCTGACGATGCAGTCGGGGCAGGGCGGTGAGAGCCTGTTTCCATTTCAATCGGAACGGGACAACCGCCGATGCGATGAGAATACTTAGCTGTGCGATTCCCGCCACGAAGATCAGTTCGGCTAATTGACTGTTCATAACACCACTCCCAACGCTGTCAGAAAGGGCGCCATCACGCGATCGATAAATTGCGGTGGAAACAAAAGCCCAATCGGCAACATCGTCGCTGCCGCAGCGAACAGCCGACCGCGTATGCCGTTTGCCAGTCCTGTACGCCGTCCAATTCGACTGCGTTCGAACAGGATTGCCAGACCCTGGATCAAAAAATAGAGAGTCGGCCGACCATAGCCGCCGCCGGAAGGCACGGAAATCACCAGATCGTGCACGATTCCGCTGGCAAGGAAGCCGACAATCAAGGCAATCTCCCAACCGCACCGCACAGCCACCGGAAGGAATAGGTAACGATGCGTGAGATCGCGAAACGCTCGATTCCAGCGGCGGTTCCAGAAATCACTCACGCTGCCGGCACAGATCGGCCAATTCATCAGTGGAGGCGCGTTGATCCCAACACTGCGCCATCCACAGGAAAGGATGTGAAACAAGCCAAAGTGGAGCGTGAATACGATTCCCACCATGCCGATCCATCCGACAAGCCGCGGGTGCGTTGTGGGTTGAATAGGCAGCAATGAAAGTGTGAGTAGTCCGACGATCAGCTTTCCGATCGCCAACGACCATTCCGAAGTGCGCGGACATGTAACTGGGCGGCGTTTCCTCGGACGCAAAAACGCGTCAGCGTCGAGACCGGGCCATGCCAGCAGGTAGGCGATCTGTCGCCACAACGGGGCAGAGCGTGAATCCGCCCGTCGCCAGGTGAGCCATTTGCAACCGAAGTAGATCGCGAGTGCCAAACTCCACATGACCATCCAGGGCGGCCATGCTTGCGGTGCGAGCAATACGACCGTAGCGGGCAGCACAATCAGCGGGAGCCAGCCACGAAAAGCTTGCGGCGATCGCTCTGTTCGTTGAACGGTAATCGCTGTTGCCGACACCGGTTTTCCCTCTCGCTGGTGTAACTGTGGAGGACTTACAAGTTTCCTTCACAGGTAACCGTGAGAAGTTGGCAGACTTAACCGGATGTTCTGCCACAACCGTTTGTGGACTTTTAACGTCGGGGATTTCCGAACAATTCTGGCTGCATCGAGTCTGCGAAGCACCGTGACCGAAAGTCGGTGCATCACTAGCGCCTATCTGAGCGGGCGAACTTTGATCGTTGTGCGGAAGGGAACCTGGGGCCACAACTTGCCCTTCGCTTCGACCCGGACGGCGACCTTGGTGATGTCCGCTGCCGACGAACTCCCATCGGCGGCCAGAGGTAATGCCTGCGCGGAAGTCTTGGCAACCCGGCCGCGTCGATGCGTGTTGTTGGGAAATTCCAAGTCGAGTTCCGTTCCCTCGGCGAATTGGTTCAGGTCGGTCGTCGGGACGTTCACCAGCAAGTAACGCTGCTGTTCATCAAAGATTTCTACAATCGGATCGTTACCGGCGAGTTGTTCGCCTTCGCAGCACTGCAGTACACCGACCGTGCCGGGCACCGTCGCTCGCAAGGTCAGTTCCGATTCAGCTGCCTGGAGACGCGCCAATGTTTCCTTGGCGTCGGCGAGCCGTGCTTCGACGACATGAATCCCCATCGAGAGACGGACTTTTTCCGGAAGTTCCGCTTTGAGTTGTTCCAGTCCAGCCAGCCGCTGATCACAGAGATCGATCTGCGCGTCGGCAACTTCCATCGCGTTTTCCGATTCATGAATCTTCAGCAGCGTCTCGATACGAATCTTTTCCTCCTCCGGCGGCGCCTCGATCCGGCGGATTTGTCGAATCTCGCCGATCGACTTTTTCCGCGACGTGGAGTTTTCAATCTGGTCCATGAGTTCCAACTGCGCCAGGTGCTCGACCTGATGCGTCAATTTCTCCTGAAGATATCCCGCCGACTTGAGACGAGTTTGAAACATGTCTTGTTCCAATTCGTCGAGCCGCCACTGCAAGTCGACAACGGCCTGCGCCTGCGCACGAGAAAGCTCCGCCTCCAGTTGCTTGATCGTCCCCAGTGCCGTTTGACGCGCCCGGTCAAGTTCGGGATCGGCCAAAACAACGAGCGGAGTGTCCACTTTCACGGTTTGTTGTTCACTCACGAGAATCCGCGCAAGCCGTGCCGGGCGCCCGGCGGTCACCTTGCTGCCCTCCGCCTGCAGATATCCGATATACGCGGCCTCCGAGGGTCGATGCATCCAGATTGCGAGAGCCGATCCCGTTCCGATTGCCAAGAGCATCAGAAACAGAACCAGCAGCGGCCGACGCGCGGGCTGAGGCACGTCGGGAGATCGACTCTCCGTTCCGCCTTCAGTTGAGGGATAATGCATTTGGATTTGGCCCTTTGTGTGTGGCATTTCGGTCACTGGATGTCACCCTGTGTCGGTTCGTAGCAGGAGTCTCGCGGGGGCAAACGATGCTGTGAATTTGACTCGGCCGGCGGCGAGGCTGGGCGCGACCGAATTGACAGCATCAATCGCATCGACACGAGCGACGTGCAGATTGATTAGATTCGGTACAATTCGGCTAACCCGTCCGAGAAAGCGATTCGCGCGGACTTAAACTAATTTTGACTGAAAGATTCGGCACATCAGCGATGTCCGCGACAACCGGCAAACTTTGCGCAGTCAATTGCAGCTGACCTGTCGTCTTGAAAGGACGCCGCACGGGTGATTGCCGTTTCACGTGAAACGAGATGGACGAGGCGCCGATCGCGATTCCGTTTGTGAATCAGCCGCGGAGCAGGACATCGTGGTGGTACGAGCACCCGTGGAGTACGTCGCTCGCGCCTGCAAGCGGTCCGCTGGGATTCTCGGCAAGCGCTGACTTTGAGAAACGCGCTCTCAAAGCACGGGTGAGAAGAGCTTGATCGAGTTCTCGAGCAGTCGCTGAGAAAGGCTGCGGCGGCGCCAACTCGGAAGCGTGATGTGATCGGCCTGTTGCACGTCCCTTTCGAAGTCCGACTCCAATTGCTGGGCCATTTCCGCGCCGTAGCAGATAACGCCCACTTCGAAGTTGAGCTTCAAACTGCGTACGTCGAAGTTTGCGGTTCCAACCACGGACCAATTTCCATCAACCGTCAATGTCTTGGAATGCAGCAAACCTTTTTGATACTCGTAAATCTCCACTCCCGATTCCAGCAGCACGTCGTAATAGGATCGGCCCGCGTGAAGCATCCAGCGGTACGCGCCGCGGCCCGACAGCAGCAATCGGATCTTCACGCCGCGCAGCGCCGCAGTTGTCAGCGCTGTCAGTATCGGCTCGGTTGGCACGAAATAGCTCGTCGCCAAGAGCACTCGCTGCTCGGCTTCGGCAATCGCGGCAAAGAATAGAGCATGAAATGAATTGAACTCGTCCAGCGGTCCTGACGAGACGACTTGCGCAATGCAGTCGCCCGTGACGCGGGGCGCGGGGAACTGCGCCGGCCCGGTCAAGCGTTCGCCGGTGGCGTAGAACCAATCCTCGGCAAAGACCTGTTGCAGTTGCAGGACGACCGGACCCTCAAGCTTCAGATGTGTGTCGCGCCAAAAACCAAGTTGCGGATTACGGCCAAGGTACTCATCTCCGATGTTCATCCCGCCGGTGAAACCGATACGGCCGTCGACGATGACAATCTTGCGATGGCTGCGAAGATTCAGCGACCACCGTTCGCGAAAGGAAGTGCCGGGGAGAAACATTGCCACGTCAATCCCCGCGGCGATCATCGGCTGCAGGAACTTGCGGCCCAATAGCATTGAACCGATGCCGTCATACAAGAAGCGAACCTTGACGCCGGCCCGCGCTTTTTCGATCAGCAGGTCACGCACGCGGGTCCCGGTCCTATCGGGCTGCCAGATATAGTATTCCAGATGCAGTGAATGTTCGGCCGCGCGAATGGCCTGTTCGATCAGCCCCAGGGTCTTGTTCGTGTCATTGAGCAGTGAGATCTTGTTTTCGACGGTTGGATCGGTCGATGAAAGGCGGCGGGCGAGTCGGACCAGGCGTTGTTGCTGCGGATCGAGCGATTCACCGGGAAGCAGTTGATAGCGCGTCAGTTCCGGAAGTAGTTGTCCGATCACCACTCGCGCTTCGGTCTTACGCGTGAGCCGGCGCTCGACGCGATTGATCCCGAAGATCAGAAACAGCACCGCTCCAGCATACGGCGCGGCGACAATTAGAAACGCCCAGGCGACGGTTGCAACGGGAGGTTTTTCTTGCAACAGCAAGCGGGGGATTAATAGCAACGTCAACAGATATCCGCAGATCGTGATGATCCAATAGACGGGGTTGTCCATAGGCAGCCAATCACAAGCAAAGTTGCATCAGTGAAAGATTCGCAAAGCAAGCACTCTGCCGTTTAAGAGTTCGGCCGTCATTCTACTCGATTGGCAAACCGGAACAACGAGCCCATCGATTCACTCGCCGTGACGGACCGGCCATGCTATTCTGATTGCCGAGAATGCTCAGCCCGGTCACCCCCGTGACGTATTGTTGCCGCGGCGCCGAGGGCTCGGTTCGTGGGGGCGATCGATTCGGCTGAACAATAGTTGGGATTCCTCAAACGGCAACAACCAAACCTCCAGCACGTCCGCGATCGATTGACTTCAGCCTGTCGGAAGATTTCGTCGGAGCGGTGACATGGGACATTGATTATGAAATTCGCCATCTGCCAAGAACTGTTCGTTGACTGGGATTGGGAGCGACAGTGCCGTCTCATTGCAGACATCGGATACACCGGTGTCGAGATCGCCCCGTTCACGCTGGCTCCAAGGATCACAGACGTGGACAGCGAGCGGCGGCAAGTATTACGTAACCAAGCTGAGGCTGAGGGGTTACAGGTTGTCGGTCTCCATTGGCTATTGGCCAAAACCGAGGGGCTGCACCTCACGACCGCTGACGGAGCAGTGCGGCAAGCGACCGCCGACTATGTCGCAGAATTGGGCCGAGCCTGTGCGGATTTGGGAGGCGATGTGTTGGTTTTCGGGTCTCCCGCGCAGCGCAATCTTGAGGCGGGAGTCGATCGCGCGCAGGCAATGGAGAATGCAGCGGACGTATTCCGCAAGGCAATGCCGGTTCTGGCCGACGTCAATGTCAAGCTGTGTATGGAACCGCTGACCACAAAGGAAACGGATTTCATCACCACGTGCGCGGAGGCCGTCGAGTTGATGCAGCTGGTCGACCATCCCAACTTCGTACTGCATCAGGATGTCAAAGCGATGCTCAGTGAATCAGTTCCGATCCCCGAACTGATTCATCGTCACGCAGACATCATCGGCCATTTTCATGTCAACGACAGCAACCTGCTTGGACCCGGTATGGGCGAGACTGATTTTAAACCGATCTTCAAAGCGTTGTTGGAGTGCGGTTATCAAGGTTGGGTGTCGGTGGAAGTCTTCGACTATGAACCTGGCGCAGAGCACATCGCGCGTGAAAGTTTTCGATACATGCAAGAGACGTTGCAAGCCGTTTCATAACCGCGTTGGTGAGTGACAGGGGTGATTGTCGCAAAAAAATCAAAGAATACGGAAATTTTTTTTGAGGTGTTTCACGCAAGAGACGCGCGCGGAAAAGCAAAACACCAAACAGTGCGCGACGTTGAAACGAAACAGCGCACTCATTCGGCAAAACGCGAAATATGCTATATACAAAGCATATTTCGCGTTTTGTCATTTGCGTTGATAGATTTCTCCCAGCGCTATTGACAAAACGGCGCAGACAGCGGCCGATTGGACGCGCCGCGCAAAGCTATCGCAGCAAAGCGATTGAGACAAAAAAGCGGCACAAACGCCTTGCACAATCTTTTGAAATGCTTACCATGTCGACGTGTCAAGTGAACACTCAGATTATTCAACGGTTGGTTGTGATGAAATTCTTGATCATCGATTCGATAACGAGGGTTTCAGTTTCCAATTGTTGATGAATGGGCGTTCCTGCCGCTTGTCAAACATGACAAGCTGGAATGGATTCATGTTTCGGTGTTGTGTGGCCTGTCTCTGCCGATTAGAAAGCCCGGTGCCAGCGGAGAGACGGCCGCCAGGATTGGCTCTGTAAGGAGGAACTTCTGTGGCCAAGAAAAAAGCAGCGAAGAAGCGGGCTGTCAAGAAGGCAGCGACCAAACGGAAGAAGGTAGCAAAGAAGAAGAAGAAGGCCGTGAAGAAGAAGAAGGCTGCCAAGAAGAAGACAGCGAAGAAGAAGGTAGCCAAGAAGAAAGCCAAGAAGAAGACGGCCAAGAAAAAGAAGAAAAAAGCCGCCAAGAAAAAGAAGAAGAAGAGATAACTCTCTTCTCGATCAAGGCAACTAATGCCGCACTCGTCGGCATTCCTGTTACAACAAGCAAAGAAGCGGCCGGGTTCCCCCGGCCGCTTCTTTCTATTTCAACTCCGCTCATTCTCCCACGTGTGTGTTGACTAGACATACTGGTTGATCAGGTTCTCCAGCATCTCCTGCCGGCCGCTCTCGTTGGGCTGGGCCTCGCCTTTCTCCAATATGTAACCTTCGAGATCGGCAAAGCTTACGTCGCCCGCCTCAATCCGCGATCCAATTCCCTCGTCATAGCTGCGATAGCGATTCTTGACGACTTCAGCAAGCGCTCCGTCGGCGCGAATCGCCGCTGCGATTTTCAGTCCCCGGGCGAACGCGTCCATTCCGCCGATGTGGGCGTGAAACAGATCGACCGGCTCAAAACTTTCGCGCCGGACTTTCGCATCAAAGTTGACCCCACCGGGCGCCAAACCGCCCTGTCCCAATATGGCCAGCATGCATTGCGCCGTCAGATAGATGTCCGTGGGGAATTGATCGGTGTCCCAACCGAGCAGCAAGTCGCCCGTGTTGGCATCGATGCTGCCCAGCGCGCCCTGGATTGATGAATAGATTAGCTCGTGCATCATCGTGTGGCCAGCCAACGTGGCGTGGTTGGTTTCGATGTTCAATTTCACATGGTCCATCAGATCGTATTGCCGGAGAAAGTTCAGACAAGCGGCGGCGTCGAAGTCGTATTGATGCTTCGTCGGCTCTTTTGGTTTCGGTTCAAACAGAAACTGTCCGGTGAAACCGATCACCCGGGCGTGATCGACGGCCATGTGCATGAACTTCGCCAGGTGATCCAGTTCGCGCTTCATGTCGGTGTTGTACAGATTCATGTAGCCTTCGCGGCCGCCCCAGAAGACATAGTTCACGCCGCCTAAACGGTGCGTGACCTCCATCGCCTTTTTGACTTGTGCGGCGGCATAGGCGAAAACGTCGGCGTTGCACGACGTCGCGGCGCCGTGCATGAAGCGAGGGTGCGAAAACAAGTTCGCCGTGCCCCACAACAGTTGCACGCCGCTGCGCTGCTGTTCTTCCAACATCACATCAGCGACCGCGTCAAGGTTCTTGTTCGACTCCGCCAGGCTCGCGCCTTCGGGGGCAACGTCGCGGTCGTGAAAACAATAAAACGGCGCGCCGAGCTTTTCGATAAACTCGAACGCGACCCGTACTCTGTTGATTGCGTTCTCAACGGACTCGGTGCCGTCATCCCAAGGCCGTTGTAGCGTGCCTGCCCCAAACGGGTCGGCGCCCGTCCCACGAAACGTGTGCCAATAGCAGACGCTAAACCGCAAGTGCTCCCGCATCGTCTTGCCTTCAACAACTTCATCCGCGTTGTAGTGTTTGAAAGAGAGCGGATTCTTGCTGCCGGGGCCTTCGTATTCGATTTTCGAAATGTCGGTGAAAAATGCCATCGCTGCTTCCTCTGAAATGCGTGTCATCAATTCGGAATACGTCCGAGTCTACCGCTGACCGTTGCCGTGGAAAAGCGACGCGCTGGAAAACGATTGCGAAATGAGGAACTCGGCAAAACAGAACGCCGACGGTATACTGGAAACCGGCGAATTTCATTGCAATTCTTACAAGTAGTTTCAAAACCCTCTGACGCGTCGCGCCGACACTTGGATGCAGGTATCTCAAACAGGCGCAACCGGTTTTTGAAACTGGTTCTAGGGCAAGTGATGCAGGCGATCAGAATAATTTTCGGTATGTGGCTATTGCTGGGCCCCGCTTCGTTCTTGCGGGCGGACGACGGATTTTTTGTTAAGCAAGTGCAACCGATCCTGGAACAGCACTGCGTCCGCTGTCATTGCGGCGACGATCCCAAAGGGGGCTTGGACCTCTCATCAGCAAAGGGACTGCAGTCCGGCGGCGATAGCGGCGGCGCGATTGACCCGGACGATCCCTCTGCGAGCCTGCTGCTGGAGATGATTCGCGGCGACGAACCGCAAATGCCGGAGGGAGGACCGGCCCTTTCTGAAAACCAGGTGGCCGCTGTCCGAAGCTGGGTCGTGGGCGGCGCGAAGTGGCCCGGCGAGCTCGTGTTGCAACCCAAACTGAATACCGATTGGTGGTCGCTTAAGCCGTTGCAACCATCTGAGGTACCAAAGTTGTCCTCGACTTGGATCCGCGGTCCGATCGATGCGTTTGTGCTGCAAAAACTGGAGTCGGCAGGCCTCGCACCCAATCCATCCGCGGATCGGCAGACGCTGATTCGACGTCTGACGTTTGACTTACACGGACTGCCGCCTTCGCCGGACGAAATCGAACAGTTCGTTCAAGATTCCGATCCTCAGGCTTACGAAAAGCTGATCGACCGGTTGTTGGCGTCGCCGCGCTATGGCGAGCGCTGGGCGCGGCATTGGTTGGATGTCGTCCATTACGGCGACACGCACGGTTACGACAAGGACAAACGCCGTCCGCATGCATGGCCTTATCGCGACTATGTGATCCGCTCGCTCAACAATGACAAACCGTACGGGCGATTCATCGAAGAGCAGCTCGCGGGAGACGTATTGTTTGCGGACGATCCGGACGGAATCATCGCCACCGGATTTATTGCGGCCGGCCCCTGGGACTTCGTGGGACATGTCGAATTGCGTGAGGGGACGTTCGATAAACAGATCACGCGCAATCTCGACCGCGACGACATGGTGGCCAACACGATGTCGACGTTCTGCAGCCTGACCGTCCACTGCGCCCGCTGTCATGATCACAAGTTCGACCCGATCACACAGTCCGACTACTACAGCCTGCAGGCGGTGTTTGCCGCGGTCGATCGTGCGAACCGACCGTACGACGTTGATCCGCAGATTGAAACCCTCCGCAGCGAATTGACGCGGCAAGTCAAAGAACTGGGCGAAAAGATTAAGTCGGCCAAGAAAGCCAGCACACCGACCACCGATCTGCAACAACAGTTGGACGCCGCTAACAAGCAATTGGCAGAGTTGCCCCCGAAGAAGCTGGTCTATGCCGCGGCGACACAGTTTCCGAAGTCCGCGAACTTCCGCGCCACCGACGGCAAGCCGCGGGCGATTCATGTTTTGTCGCGCGGCAGCGTCAAACAACCGGGCGAGGTGGCATTGCCGGGCGCTCTGACTTGCCTCGACGAATTACCGGCCCGCTTCAATCTGGAGAGTCCAGACGACGAAGGATCACGTCGTGCGGCGTTGGCCCGCTGGGTCACTTCGAAGAAGAATCCGCTCACTTGGCGGTCGATTGTCAATCGCGTTTGGCACTATCACTTCGGCCGGGGATTGGTCGAGACGCCCAACGACTTTGGGCGGATGGGTTCGCTGCCGACCCATCCACAGCTGCTGGACTGGCTGGCGGCCGACTTTCGTGACAATGGACAGTCGCTCAAGCGGCTGCACAAGATGCTGCTGATGAGCGCAACGTACCGGCAGTCCTCCGCACACCACGACCGGCATGCGAAGATCGATTCAGGCAACCGTTACTTGTGGCGGATGAATCGCCGGCAACTGGAGGCCGAAGCACTGCGCGACGCAGTACTCTTTGTGAGCGGGCAGCTTGATGAGACGATGTACGGCCCCGGATTCGACCTGTTTGGATTCATTGACGACCATTCCCCCCACTACTTGTATGAGAAGCATAACCCCGACGATCCCCGTGGATTGCGGCGGAGTATCTACCGATTTATCGTGCGGTCAGTGCCCGATCCGTTTATGGAGGCGCTCGATTGCGCCGATCCGTCCCAGAACGTGCCGGTTCGCAATTCGACCGTCACCGCGCTGCAGGCGTTGGCGCTGCTCAATAACAAGTTTATGGTGCGACAGGGGGAACATTTCGCCCGCCGCGCGCAAGAAGGCGGCGGCGATTTGTCGGGGCAAGTAGCCGCAGCAGTGCGTCTGGCGTGGGGGCGCGATCCGACAGCGACTGAAAAAACCACGCTCACCGAGTATGCCAAGCAACATGGACTGGCCAATGTTTGCCGGCTGCTGCTGAACGCCAACGAGTTTTTGTTTGTGGACTGATAATCGCCAGTCGGCGCCTTGTCAAAGTCCAATTCACCAACACCGACTTACAGCACTCCCGTACGCCACCATGCCCGAAGTTCAACCAATCAGTAATGAAACATGGGACCTGTTAAAGGCTCCCAGCACGGCGACGTTGACCACGGTCCTGGCGAAGAAGGGCTTGTGGAATACGTTCTTAACGGGCGTCAAGCCGCTCGGCCCCAACTCGAAGATGGCGGGACGGGCATTTACGCTGCGATATATCCCCGCGCGGGAGGACTTGGATTCATCGTTGGAGTTCGACAACGCCACCGATCCACAGCGGATCGCTATCGAACAGGTCGGACCGGGCGATGTGCTGGTGATCGACGCCCGGGGCGACGAACGGGGAGGCACGATGGGCGCAATCTTGGCGACGCGGATGCACGTCCGCGGCGCTGCGGGCGTGGTGACCGACGGCGCCTTTCGCGATTCGCCCGTCATCGCCGAATTGGAAATGCCCGCTTACGCGCGTTCCGCGCATGCGGCCACGAATAAGACCATCCACCACCCGTGCGACTTGCAACTGCCGATCGCCTGCGCCGGAGTCGCCGTCTATCCCGGTGATGTGTTGATCGGCGATGAAGAAGGAGTCGTCGTGATCCCGCCGCACCTAGCGGACGAAGTCGCCCGTGAAGCGGCTGCACAGGAACACCGGGAAGATTTTATCATCGACAAGATCCGCGGCGGCGCGCCGTTGGTGGGGACCTACCCCATGGACGATGCGACTCGCGCAGAATATGAACGGACGCTCAAACAGTGAACGGTGAATCATGCTCGTCGACATACACACCAATTTGATGTGGTACCCCGCCACCTTAATGGGGCGGGCGTCGAAAGATTTACGTTATGATTCCAACTGACCCAGATGTTTTGATTCGGTCCGTGTCGCTGGCAGATGTCACAGAGCAGGATCAGCTTGACGAGCGACTCTCATGCCTGACGGTCATGTTTGGCGCAACATTCGGCCTCAATTCCGACTCGGTGGAGTGGTGTCCGGATGATCGGCCACCAACTGCAGCTGAATCGATTGGTTGGCTTTGGTTTTGCCGTCCCGACCTCGCGAAACTGTTGTATACCGTTGCCCCGGACGATCTGCGCGAGCTGATGGTAATGTACCATCACGATCGTCTTGGTGAATGGTGGCAGCTGAAAATTGAACGACCTGACGATTCGTAATTCCTCAAACGAAACGCCGAACCAATGCTCGTCGACATTCACACCAATTTGATGTGGTACCCCGACCACCTCTCCGACGAATTCGTTGAATTCGCCTGGGAGGCGAAGCGGGCCAAGATGAAGCTCTCAGACGACGTCTACTTCGCCGGAGCGGAGACCGATCAGGCCAACGCCTTCGATTCGCGGCCGGATCAACTGCTCAAAGCGACCGAGATCTGCGACAAGGTCGTCGTGTTTGGCATCAGAGCGCCGTTTTGCGGGATCAATGTTCCGCAAGAAATGATCTCCGAATTCGTTCGGGCGCACTCCGACCGTTTCATCGGCTGGGGCTCGGTTGATCCGAACGATGCGGACTGCGTCGAGCAGTTGCGGTACGTCGTCAACGATCTCGGACTGCGGGGGCTGAAGTGTTCGCCGATCTATCAGAACTGGGACCCGCAAGACCCGAAACACCTGCCGCTGTTCAAGGAAGCGGAGAAACTGGACATCCCCGTTAACGTGCATCAAGGGACGTCGTTCGTCCGCCCCGGGCCGCTCAAGTACGCCAATCCGATCCTGTTGGAAGACATCGCGATCGCCTGCCCGAATTTGCGGATACTGATCTCACACTTGGGCCATCCCTGGGAAGACGAATGCGTGGTGCTGATCCGCAAGCACCCCAACCTGTACGCCAATATCTCGGCGATCCATTACCGCCCGATGCGGCATTACCTGGGGCTGACCGCCGCGATCGAATACGGCGTCGAGCATAAATTGATCTTCGGCTCCGACTTCCCCTCCGCGACGCCTCAGCAGGTGATCGACGGCCAATGGAAGGTGAACGACATCGTCGACGGGACGAAGTTTCCTCGTATTTCCGACGAGGTGATCCACAACATGATTTACGAGAATTGGCGGCGGTTTATTTCGTTTGATTGATGCGTCGTGGCCGGCGATCGATGTCGGATTGAACCGCGCAAGGTTCCCCGCGAATGCCACTCGTGTTCAACTCTCTGCATCAGCAATCCGCAATCAAGTTCGACCGATCCCGCTGGAAACAGGTCTTGGTTGTCGAAGAAACTTGATCGAACATGTGTGAGTTGCAGCGGTGCGACCTTCCAATTGAGAGTTCGCAATTCCAATCCGTCAAACTCGCCGGACCGGTGTGCTGACGAGTATCCCAACGACCCCGCTTCGAAGAAGTCGGATACATCTTCGAGCGACGAGAATATCGACGTGTCGGGTAGACTCGTAGCGAGTTTTCCTTCGACTGCAATGTTGTTCATGCCATCGTTGCTTTTAATGCGGATCCGATAGCTGTCGTCCCGTTCATCAACTTCAAAACGAGCCATGTGATGCACGCCGGGGAACAGCCGCCCGCCGGCGAGAGCGTTGAGGCGTAGCGACGTATCGCGCCTCGGAATGTACACGCCTTCTCTTCGAATGCCGTTTTGATCCCACTCTACGGCGATGCGGTGAGCCGCATTCTCTGAGGATAATCCAACACATTTGGGGAGAAATCGCGGGCGAATCTGCCGCAGCCGGATCAGGCAGATGCCCGCAATCCCGAAACCGTTGACAGTCATGGGGCGGAACGGTTCCGGCAAGACTCGTGAGAGAATCTCTGGAGCGATTCTGTAGTTGACCAAGATGCGGCGGTCGATGGTGCCGCGGATTGTTGGAAGTCGCATTCGAAGAGGTCCCTGTATTGGGTGCTGAACTGCCCACAATGCTGACCGTAACAGGGAACGCTGGTTAACAGGCGCTGCTTGCACGAGCCGGAAAGTCCTGAGGCAACCGTCGCCACGCGATCACGTTGCGGATCCTGTGGCAATTCATTCAGATCCTTAGCGAGTCGATTGGCCACACGATTTGCAAGTACTGTCCACGGTCTGTTTTCGCTTGATTGATCTCGAATCAAGTGATTGTCCCGCCATCATTGATGAAGATCTGCGACTGACTGTCGGTCTGCGAGGAACCGCCATGACGAGTCGCTACTCGTTTCAATCGACTCTTCAAAATGACATAACCAACGCCACAAGCTGTTCCGCAAATCCCTACCACAAACAGGACAATCGAAAGTAAGGGCATCTCGCGAATCTGACCTTGGAAGAATTGCCAAATTGACGCGTAGACAATCGCTGCTGCGACCAATTCGGCAACGTGAATGTGCCGCCGCAAAATGAGGTG
Source organism: Planctomycetales bacterium (assembly GCA_028285345.1). Taxonomy (GTDB): domain Bacteria; phylum Planctomycetota; class Planctomycetia; order Planctomycetales; family Planctomycetaceae; genus Symmachiella. The sequence goes on along the minus strand of JANQPT010000041.1, from coordinate 206,602 downwards.
CAGGAGAATCCCCGCGGTGACCACGCACGCGAATCCGCAATAGGTGATGATCAGCCAATAATACTCAGAGTATGCCAGCCAGCCAGGCGTGAATGTTCGATGCCAATTAATCTTGCCGTGAAAGCCATCTATCACTTTTAGGAACAATGGATGGAGATCGTCTTGCTGATTGCGAGGACCAGACAGGATGACTTGCACTGACGATGGAGACAACGGTAGTTCCGCCACATAAGTGATCTCGTCCGACATCCAGCGATTCGAAAGCATCCTGACGACTTCAATTTCGATCCCCTGCCAAGTGATGGTGAAACGATCTCCCTTGAAATCTGGATCACGCTCCGCCTTTTCAGCGAGAGATTCGTATCCTTCTGATCGATCGATCAACAACATCGGCAGTGGGCTACCGTTCTTCAGTCCTTCATATTGGTAGCCATGGATTACATCGAGTTCCGCCACAGCTCCGGCCACATCCGGCCGTGCTGTGAATCCGACCGGAAGATCGAGCGAGAAGTTGAGGCCAGAGTGTTCTAAGGTCTCTCCCTGCCACAGCGAGCGAGGAGCAGTTCTGACAACGCGAAACCCTGTCGCTTCGTCTTGGTGGTTTATGCCGAACCCAATTCGCAATGAGCTGCCCGCATACTCTGCTTTGTCCGACCAGGCACCTCCGCGCGTGACATGAAAATCGCCAATCAAGGGACCCACCGGATCGTAAATTGGCGACCGCGAATAGTAATGATCGTCGCTCCAGTCAAGGCAGTATTCCCGAACATTGCCGTGCATGTCGTAAAACCCCCAAGGGTTAGGAGACTTCTGGGCGATCTGAACATAACCAACTTCCTTAGGTTCCTTGGCGTTTTGATACAGCCAGGCAAATTCCTCCAGCCGTGTCTCGTCGTCCCCAAACGAATACTTCGTCGTTGTTCCGGCGCGGCAGGAATATTCCCACTCAGCTTCTGTGGGGAGCCGATATATGATTCCCTCCATTTGCGAAAGTCTGTGACAGAACTGCATAGCTTCGTCCCAAGTAATCTTCACAGCGGGATAATCAGGACCTTGCTTGGGAAGAGTGTCTTGGGGATCGACATTGATTTTGCGGAGAAATTTTCGCTTGTGCTGGCTGATTTCGCGCCATGGGCGCGTTCCCATCACTGCATACCATTGTTCCTGAGTGACTTCGGTCGTTTGAAGGTAGAACGGCTGTGTGATTCTCACCTGATGTTGCGGCCGAGATCTGTCCGCCAAAGTCCGAGCCATTTTCTTACGTTTTCGAGCGCTGGGATCATCGAATGGTCCCGGTTGTCCCATCAGAAACTCTCCGGCTGGTATCAAGTTGAAATTCATGCCGACGGAGTTTGTGACGACCTTTTGGACTTCAGCGGACTCTGACTGTGAGGATGAGCTGCTCCACCACAAAACAGTCCAAACCATTACCAATACGATGCTGGTGAAAAGGATTACCCAAACGTGCCGAGTTGATTGAAGGCGCTTACCTCGCGTGCGGATTCGATCGCGAATCGACTGGTTTTCCCAGCCCAATGCGACAGACTCCAAGCTGTTGCCAGACTCGCGAGCCGGCTGTTGTGCAACGCTGGAACCTTCCCGGCTCGGTACTGCAACCGCGGAGCGACAGCGAGGGCAGCGTACACGTTGACCAGCCGTACGGGCATTGACCGCAAAGTCGTGACCATTTCTGCAGCGGATGCGAATCTTCATTGGAATCCCGTCGAACGAACACTTTGCGAAGGTTTCCACTCACTCAAAAATCAATGGAGGCGGGCAAGTTTCGAGTGATCGATTTGTTTTTTACCATCAGTCATACCCTGACCGCCACTTGATCGGCCAAATCGTTCGACTCAAGAATGCGGCCTTGAGCGCAGACGCGACGTGAGACGACTCGTTTTCTCATTCCAACTATGCGTGATCTTCGTTTTGAGATGATCTGATATTGTCTTTAAGATGACGTTTGTGTGTGTAACCTTCAGTGAAAACACGGGATAAGTCGATTTCAATTTGTGGTCGCTTTTTCCCGCAAAGACTGAAGTTTTACGCAACTATTACACAACCGTGACACTGAAAATCGCCCTTTACCCTAGAATTCTCTGCTCATCGGAAATGCGTTCTGACCGACGACGTTCAGCAACCACAACCGAGCAGACAATATTTGAAGGAGGGCGTTTCGGTGTCAAGCACGACTACATCTGTCCGGACACGCACAGGCAATCGGGACCACGATACGGCGACGTTTCCGGCCGCGCAGCCACAGCCTGCGAAACAGAGCCGGCGGGAGCTTGAGAAGCGGCGGCAGCAATTGCAGGGGGCGTCGGGGCGGTTCAGCTTGAAAGCGCAGTTCCCCAATGGAATTAACTGGTGGGTCACCGGCTGGATGACCGTGATGCACATTGGTGCGGTCGCCGCGTTTTGGTTCATCAGTTGGCAGGCGATGATCGCGTTTGTCGTACTGCACTACGTGACCGCCTGTTGGGGAATCACACTCGGCTATCACCGGCTGCTGACGCACGGCAGCATGGTCGTGCCGCGGCCGCTGAAGTATTTCTTCTCGATGTGCGGCATGCTCTCCGCCGAAGGAAGCCCGCTGATGTGGGTAGCCAATCACCGCAAACATCACGTCCTTTCCGACCGGGAAGGCGATCCGCACTCGCCCAACGACGGATTTTGGTGGTCGCACATGCTTTGGTTCGCTCCCAAAGATGATCCGGAAGAGATGCAACAGCACTTCAAACGCTGGGCGCCCGATATCTACAAAGATCCCGTACAGCGATTCTTCGACAAGACGTTTGCCGTCTACCCAATCTTGTTGGGCGTGCTGCTGTTCGCGATCGGCCAGTGGGTTGTCGGCGGGTTGGGAATCTCGTTCGTGCTGTGGGGCCTGTGTGCCCGGATGGTGTTCTGCTACCACTGCACGTGGTTCGTGAACTCCGCGACGCACGTTTGGGGCTACCGCAACTACGAGTCGGACGACCGTTCACGAAATCTGTGGTGGGTGGCCTTGCTCTCCTACGGTGAGGGCTGGCACAACAATCACCATGCCCACCAACGTCTCGCCAAGCACGGCCACCGCTGGTACGAGATCGACATGACGTACATGACAATTTGGGCTCTCAAGAAACTGGGCCTGGCCAAAAAAGTTCAGGACAAACTCCCCGAACTCGGCCCGTTGGCGGACGGCCCGGCGAAACTGTCTTAATTCACGGGCCGATCGACGATCAATCTGGTTATCCCAGTCGCAGCCTCTCCCATCACCCGGAGAGGCTGCTTGCGTTGCCGGGCTCAACGATCCAGGTTTCCGGCTGGTGGGTCGTGAGGTATAATGTTGCAGGCCGGGGGAATCGCGGCGGATTTGCGGTTGTGAATCCCCAGCATGACGTGTCGGACCCCGTGGCCCGACACCCGAGAACAAGAGACGGCGGCGGCAGCCGATGAATTACTCAACAAATCCCTTTGGATGGCGATTCAGCATCGGCACTTGGTTTTCCACCCAAGTGTACGTGAGCGTTTTCTTTCCATTGGCCGTGTTGGGCATTTGCCTCTATTTCGGCTTTCCGATGGGCATGGTTCTCTCGGCGCTGCTGTTTGTCAGCGTGCTGCTGCACGAGTTTGGACACATCTTCGGCGCACGGAGCACCGGTGGCATCGGCGACGAGATCATCATCTGGCCCTTGGGCGGATTGGCGATGGTCTCACCCGGCAGCAACACCCGCGCCAAGCTGATCACCACCGCTTCCGGGCCGGCAGTGAACTTGTTCCTCTGTGCGTTGCTGTTTCCGTTTCTCTATCGCTCCCCGCTACTGAAGAACGCGTTTATTCCTTGGCAGGCGCCGATTTCCGCGGAGGCATTTGCCGCCGGAAACATGCTGGACAATTTCATCCTGCTCGGCTTCCACTTGAACTTTTTGTTGCTCGTTCTCAATTTGCTGCCGGCTAGTCCGCTCGACGGCGGGCAGATGCTGCGCACCGTGCTGATCGACCGCTTGGGGAGCACCCGAGGAACCACGATCTCAATCATCGTCAGCTTCGCAATTGCGCTGCTGGTTGGCATGGCCGCCGTGGTCGGGCACCATTCGCTCGCACTGAGCTTCGTGCTGATTATTGTGATCTACTGCGTGATGGATCACCAGCGCCTGCAGATGGGCGAACATTTCGACGACTCCTTTTTGGGGTACGACTTCTCCCAGGGCTATACGTCGCTGGAACAGTCCGACGAGCCGCGTCCCAAACGTCAGGGATTCTTCGCCCGCTGGAAGTCCAAGCGGCTCGCCGCCAGACAAGAACGCGAGGCGTTGGCGATCCGCCAGAACGAGCAGGAAGTCGACGCGATCTTGGCCAAGCTGCACGAAAAAGGAATGGATGCACTCACGGAATCCGAAAAGCGGCAGCTGAAGCAGGCCAGTTCCCGCTACAAGGAAAAGGAAGGCAACTCGGGTTGAAACACCGGTTGCCGGGAGTTTTCGACCCCAGGCTGCGATCCGCGCGGTCGTCATTTCTGATTTCGCTGCTCATCATCGAAACGACGATCAAACACCCGCACGCCGTCGGGCAAGCGGACTTGGTTGAGGTCGATGATCTTGCCGTCCACAACTAAGCCAATGTCGATTCGGGCGCGATAGTAGAACCCGCGCGGACGATTGGCTTTGTCGTGCGGATCGCCGGCGACCCACCTCATCCGTCCGTCGCGCAGTTCCGAGACGACGTATTCCGGCAATTCACCATTTGTGCCGACGATCTCCTTGGGCCAAGGCGCCGCAACACGCAGTGCGCGGCCTTCACGTATCAGCTCCTCGATGTCGGGCGGATTGAGAATGTCGAACGGCTTTGCAGTCCTGTGAGAGCCGGTCGGCGCATAGACGCGAATCGTGCCCGCTTTGTTGTGCAGGAAGCCGTTGACCGCACCCGCTTGAGTTCGGTCGAGCATCAGCGGGCTTCCCGGTGTGCGCAGCTTCAGCACGGCGGGCCAGATTTTCTGAAAGGTTTCGGCGTCGGGAACACGGATTTCGTAGATCTTCTGCTGGATTCCGGTCGCCACATCAATCGTGCGCGAGGACTTGCGCAACGGTTCAAGTTCCGTGGGCCAGTCTTTGGGCCAAGTTCCCTCTTCATGGACCATCACTGCCGCTGAAGCAGTCGCGGGATCTGGCAACGCATTCATTACAAATATCAAGCAGATGACAATACGGTTCATGTGACACGCTCCATGGATTCACTTGGCAGGTTTCGAGTCGTCCGCTGCATTCCGTCGCTTGTTGTGCTGAGCGATAAAGTTGTGGATCGCCTTAATGGTGGGAGTTTCCTCAGGCTTGGAACTCTTCTTCTTTTGGAGATTTGGCTTCATGTTCATGTCTTTGAAGAGCGGCGGGCGTCCCAATTCGATGTTGCACCGCACGGGGATCTTAAGCTTGTCCAGTACAACCGCCGGGTGTTCGACGTAGATTGTCATCGTGGGCGGGACCGCTTCGGGCATCTTGGCAAACTCGATCTGCCCGAACTTCTTCTCCGGGCCCAATCGTTCGTACCACTGCTTGATCTGTTCCTGATGGCCGATTGAAAAAACCGCCACCGTGCCGTTGCCCTCTTTCAGCCGAGTCACCCAGCCGAGCCCTCGTGTCTCCTTCATGGGACATAGCCGGATGTCCAACTCCAACGATTTGATCTTGCCAAACTTGACGAGCAGTTGATTCAGCTCTGCAGTCTCTTTCACCGTGAAGCAGTAATGGACGACATCGTTAGGCCACTCCGAGAAGCCGTCATGCCATCCGTCGGCGCGCGTGCGGTCATTGAGAACATCGAGAGTTCCCTTGGGCCAATGACCCATTTCGATGACGTCCTTCCCTGTTGATGCGATCTTCGAACTCCATCCGCCGGCTGAGAGGCTGCCAATTTCGATCGTCAAAACCAGCAGCACAGCCGAATTGATGATGACCGCCCAGTGAGCGACTGATCTCATCGGATTCAGCGTGCGATTTGCTTGTGCCGACATGATTGGTTCCTCTCGACTACGGAGACGTTCGACTGCGGATGTCGCGCTCCAGCTGTCGCGTCTGCTGCTTGACGTCCTTAAACCGCTCCGGCCAACTTGTGCTGCGGAGCTTTTCAATCGTTCGCTCTGCTTGCGGCCATTGCTGAAGATGAATCTGTGCTCGCGCCAAACCCAGCAACCCCGTCGGCTCCAATTTGCGAATGTCCGCCACGGCCCGCCACTGCTCCGCGGCCTCCTGCCAGCGGTCTTGCGACTGGCGAATCTCCGCCAGTAGCGCGTGGGTTTCGCTTTCCGCAGGCATAGATTCCACAATCGACGTGAACGCCCGCTCTTGCTGCGCAGCGTCGTCGCCGAATTGTTCACCCAACTGCTGATAGTACTGAATCTCCCGCGGCCGCATTTTGACCATCATCAGTAACTGGTCAATGATCTGCGGCTGGTCGCCCAGTTTTTGATAGCACTCCAGCAGCAGTTGCTGCGTCTGCCAATCTTCAGGTTGCAGGTCCTGTGCGAGTCGCAATTGCTTCGCCGCCGCCTGAAACTGGTTGTGCCGCATATAGGCTTGGCCGAGCGACTTACGAATGATTGGGCTGTCTTGCCCCTTCTGTTTTGCTTTCTTGTCAAGCTGGGCGGCATAGGCGTCGCGGTCGGGGGCGTCGGTCAGAACGTTGATGAGCGCATCGAGCGCCTGTTGGCGATTTCGATGCTGAGGTCCCCAACTGATAATTGCTTCACAGGCGGCATTGACTGCTTCGGATGTGTTCTTCATTCGGGAGTAGGCGGTCGACAGTTCGGCGTAGTACGTCGACAACGTTCCGTCGCCGACGCGCCGGGGATTTGATCGTTTACGCTGCCCGATTGCTTCCTCGAAATAGGCGACCGCTCGTTCGTTGAGTCCGCCGAGCAGACAGCCGCGGGCCAACGTAATGATGTTTTGCTCGTGCCAGCGCTGGCCGGTATTGAAGTACGCATCGGTCTCATCCACGAAGGCCAGGAGATCGGCGGGGCGCTTGGCATAGTGGTAGGCCTCCATGAGCCGGCCTCGGTACTCTCGATTGTCCGGTTGATGCTCTACCAGTTTGCGGAGCAGGGGAATCGACTCTCCATGCCGCTGCCGATTCTGCAACGCCAACACCAGCGCGTAGCGCGCGTTGTCGTCGAGCAGCCCACGGTCCTCCGCCTGAAAATAGATCTGAATCGCCCGATCGTAACGCTCCAAACCGTAATACAGATAATTGGCGACATAGGGTACGATCGTCGAAGAGTCGCCGTGTGCTGCCAAGACCTCTTCGGCAACCGCGGCGAACGCGTCGCGCTGTTCCGCCCAGAACTCAGAGTATCCATGGAAGTACATTTCGCGATTCCGTGATTGACGCGTCCGCAGATCCCGCCGGAGCTCACGTGTGACGATCTCGAGCAACGGTTTGGTCAGATCACCGATATCCTTCAGTTCTTGCCGCAGATCACCGAGACGTTGGGAATAGAGCTGCCAGCTGTCGCGATCGATGTAGCGAAACCGAGCCGGTTCGTTTTGCATGCTGTCGATCAAAAACGCCAATGCGTCGTAGCGGCCGAGCACATTCTGAAGCGCATCGGTGGTCTTGGTGACGATCTGCTCATAACGTCGCCGCTGGTGCTGCTGAATCTGCGGCAGTTCGCCGAACGCGAAGCCTTTAAGGTCTTCCTGTGCGGCGGCGATATGCTTCTGATGAGCCGTCAGATACAGATCACAGAGGGTTTGAATTCTCACGCTGCGTTCGGCATCGCTTGCCGCCGCGATTTCCTGTTTCAGAAGTTGGTGCAGGTTGCGGTACAGTTCCGCGCCGCGGCCGAGCGAGACTTCACCATCGCGGGCCAACGCGCTGCGATACAGGCCGTTGAGCCGGTTCTTGAGTGAATCCCGCTGCAACAGTGGAATCCAATGTTTGAGCACGGTTTCACCTTGCGCGAACCGTCCCATATTTTCCAGATAAGAGATGTAAGTCATCAATGGAGTCTCGACATCATGCGGCCAGCGGCCCTGCAGGTTGCGCTTATATTCCCGTAGCGAAACCTCTAGCCACCCCAGCGCTTTTTCCTGTTCTCCGTAGTTCCAAGCGGAGTTGGCCAGATGTAGACCGACGTGCAGCCGGTCGCGCGAGCCGGGCGCTTCTTGATGATAGAGCACGTGCAATTCCCGCAACTGCTCTTTGGCAAGTTCGCGCTGCGAGATCACACCCAGCCCATGCAGCCAATCGGCCATCAACCGACGCTCACCGGGCGCCCACTGGCGGTCGAATGCACGTTGCATCGCCGCCAGTGCGGCGTCGGTGTGTGACTGCGGTTGATTCTGCAATTCCGCCGCCCGCCGCTCGACGAGTGCTTCGAGCAGATCGAGAGCACGGCGGTCGGTGTCCGTTCTCGCGCGTTGGCGGACAATCTCAATCTGTTTGAGGATTTCATCGGACGTCGCCTCGTCGCGGACCTCGTTCAAGACTTGCGTCATGCCCTGCAGAAAGGGATAGATCCGCTCCGGCGTGTATCCAATCACGGCCTCGGCCAGCCCCTCCAACAGGCGGAATTCGTGATTGATCTGATAGTATTGTCGCAGCAGTCCTAGATGCCGCTGTGGCGATGACGAGCGACGGAGCAGATTGCGAAACGCGCTGAGCACTGACGGCTCGATCGGCGCCGAGCGCCCGCCGCCTCCCTGCTGCTGTTGAAGCCGTAATTGCTGCTGGAGATAGCTCCAAAGCTGATTCTCGCTGCTCGACTCGAAGATTCTCAAAACCGCTCGCTCGTAGTCACCTCGGCGGTCGAGCACCATGTACCAGGACGCCAGCACGCGGTAATCGCCGGGACTGAGCTGCTCGTCCCGCTCGACCGTCTCAAACAGTTGGATCGCGGCGTCGATCTCACCCGTTTCAGCCATCAATTTCGCCAACGTGATCCGCCAGAAACCGGGGTTCTCGCTCGCGGCAATCCAGCGGCGCAATTCCTGTTCCAACTGCTTCGGCCGATCGAGCGCGATCAGCAGTTGGTATTTGGCCAATCGCCACGCATCGCTCTGTTTCTTCAACTCGATTCCCGCATCCAGGTAGTTCATCAGCCGCTCGATTAGCGCCGGATCGGCCGATTTGCGGGCCGCCAAATTCATCAACGTGAGTAGTGCACGCTCGCGGAGCACCGCATTCGCAGCGGCCAGTGGATCTTCGTCGTCTTGCTTGAACACCGGTGGCGCATCCCCCAATCGCTGCCAACACTCGGCAATGACTTGCACCAGATTCTGCTCAAGAATCACATCGAGGTACATCCGCTCCACTTTGATCCAGTCGGCCAGCGGCGGTTGCTGTTTGGCGGCTTCTTGCGCCAGGCGGGCGGCCAATTCTGTCTTGGCCTGCTGCATCAGTTCCGCAGTGCGCTCGATCTGCTTTGTTCTGGTCAACTTTTCCGGGTGTTCGACCGTCGACCAGAGCACATCAAAGCGCAGGCGAATCATGCGGTCGATCAGTTGCCGCAGTTGGCTGACCTGACGGGCCAACTGCTGGGACGGCTTCGCGCCGGCGGCTATTTGCGGCAGCAGGTCGAACAACTGCTGTTCGTTCTCCGCCGACCAGGGCTGTTGCAGCAATGTATTGAATAGTGCCTGGACGTTCACATCGCGATAGCGTTTCGGCGAGTGTTCCAAACGCCGCTTGAGAAAATCGAGCAATATGTCCCTGTCAAATCGCTGCGAATAGATTTGATTGAGGATGTCGCCCCATCGGCGGTGGACAACCTCGTTTGACTCCGCATTCCAATGGACTTCGATTGCGTCGGCGACCTGTTTCCAGGTCTCCTGAGCGATTTCCGGATCGTTGGGCAGAATCCAGGAGACATACTTTTGGACTTGCTCAACCGACAAGCCCGGGATCTGCGCCGCGAATTGCTGAGCGAGTTCCTTACGAATTGCGCGGCAGGTGTCCGTTCGATTGAACAGATGGTTTTGCATGATGCGATTGGCGAGATCAAGCGAGCGCCCTTTCTCGAAGGAGTCACGCACGATGGCCGCAAGCGGCGCTTCCCATTTTTCCAGCAACCGTCGAGCACGGAATCCGTAACCGCTGCCGAGCGTCATATTCACCGCCGCTTGGATGCGGCCCTGTTGTGCCGGACTCAGAGGATCGGGTTGCAGCGCGCTCGCCAGCCAGTCGCGCATCAATGCTTCGGCGTCGTCGACCTGATTGTTCCAGACCAGGGCGTCGAGGTATTGGGCGTAAACGTTATTGCCGGGCGGATCCTCCGCGGCCCAGTCCTTGAAGAACTCCACCAAATCGGCGTAGCGCGACTGCCGTCGCAACAAATCCGCGTGCGTGTTGCGAAATGAGCGGCGTTCGCCGTCGTTCCACAGCGGCTGTTCGTCCACGACTTTCTTGAGCCACGCGTAGGCGGCCGTGTAGTCGCCCCGGCTTGCCAATTGGCGGGCGTAGGTGACCTGCAGATTGGCATCGTGCGGATACTCGCGGGCGAGTTGTTCGTACAGCTTGAATGCGTCCAGGTGCTGCTGGTTGCTTTGGAAGAGATTTGCCCGCTGATTCAACCAGCGCTTGCCGCCTTGGACCCACGCCGCTTGACGTGCGAAGACCGGCTTTTGTTTGTCTTGCAGCTCGATCAATTCGTTGCGCTGCAGAATCCTCTGCGACAGGTTGTAGAGAAACTCCGCCAGGAACAGGTCATCCGGCCTCGGTTGTGCGGCCAGTTGTTCGGTCTCCACGGCCAGACGCTGCTGCAATTCCAGGTGGCGGCGGCTGATCCGCAGCAGTTGATCGCGGATCCAGCGGAAGCCCGGTTTGTCTGCGGCAGCCTGCTGAGCGCCGGGCATCAGTTCCCAGGCCCGATCCCATTGCTGCGTGGCGGTGGCGTGCAACAGCATCGTCAGGTAGTCCGCGAAGTCAGCCTCACCGCCGGCAACCGCCTTGCGGGCCGCGAGGACCGTTGGCAGCGGCTGCGGAAGCAGGAGCGCGTGCTCCCGGGCCGACAGTTCCTGCGTATATCGTTCTGCAAATGCCTGCTGCTCTAATTCGCTGATCGACTGAAGCACCAATTGCGTGCGCTCGTTCCTGTCATTCTTCGTTTCGATCTGCCGCGCCCACCAGCCGCCGCCCGCCTCAACGAAATCGCTGAATTCGGTCGTGCTCGTGACATGTCCGTCATGGCGGTTCGTGACTTTGAGAACGACGTTGCGCGCCGTATCAATCAAGAACGTCGTACTGGATGTCGTCTTCCGCTTGACGGTCAGCACCAGTTCGACGCGGTTCTCGCCGGCGTCGCGAATTTCCGGCGTATGATCGCGATACTGCTGCTCCAACCGGCCCCAGGAGTAGTCGTGCATGCTCAGCGGCGGGTGTTTCAAGTCGCGCGGTTTCGAATCGCGGACTTGGCCCAACCCGAATGCGGCAGAGAGAATTCCACGCTGTTTTTCGTCGCACCAGTGCGTGAACGTCTGCGAACCGGCCCGTTCCTCGCGCGTTAGCCATGCCTTCGGGGAGACCAGCTCCAGCCGTGTCCGTTTCGCGCTCGTCCGCCTCCAACGCGGTTCGAAGTACTCGTGAGTCTGCGCAATCACCAGCCCGGTTTTCAGTTTGGCCAGTTGATCGCGGCGCGATAAACTTTGTGCCAGTTGAAGTGCTTCGGGTGTCCACCCATCCGCCGGCGGGTAATTGATGATCGGAGGAACGCCCGGCAACGGCGGCAGAATCCTTTGGAGCCAATTGTCGAGTTGCACAAGCCGGTCGGAGAACTCCCGACCTTCGAAAAACTGAATTCTGGAACCGCCGTAGTAGCCCCCGGCCGCGAACGGCTTTGCAGCAAGCGGGATCGACCGGGGTGCGGCGAAGAATGTATTGCTTGGGCCATCTTGAACCAGCCTGCGCCGCCCAGGCTGGGGTTCGCTGGGATAGAAGCGGAAACCACCGTAGGCGTCGAAACGGTTGGACACTGAAAGCGGCATGTCGCTGACAATAGGTCGATCGAATTCTGAAGATGATCCATAGGAAAGACTCAGTAGATCATCTCGCAAATAGTATGCGGAGGGCAGGGATCGTCCGATGCTCGAATTGATCGGGTCAAGTCCGGATTGAACTGCCGGAAGATTGATGGCATTCAATTCAAGGTCGATCACGTCTTCTTCATACCATTGACCGTTCTGCACACCGTCGCCATCGATGAAATAAAACTGATCGTTCGCAAGCATGTTCCATCGATTCACTGGTACAAAGTCCAACGCAGGACTCGAAGCCTCAGTGTTGTACCAATATCGCTCGGAGCCGCGCAGCATGCCGCGTCCACGCAATCCCCGAGTCGAACCGAAATCGCGGTTTTGGCCAAGACCACCGAGCATCAGCCGGCTCGGTCTTCTGCTTGGCTGAGCCGTCCACCCCAGATTGCGGCCCATGCCGGAGAGGTGTTGCAGCACCGACTTGCGCAATTCAAGCCGCCAATTACCCGCCAGCTTGATCTGTTTCTGCCGCAGTTCGTAGTTCGCATCCTCGCGGCCCTTAGCGAAGAACCGTTCGCCGCCCCGCATTTGGAAACGGCGTTTGACTTTGAACCGCTCCCGGTCGGCGTCGGTCTCCAACACCAACAGCGACGTATACGGCGTCATGATGTGAAACTCTTCCGACAGGTTGATGATCTCGTTTTGGATCTCCTGCGAGCGGCCTTGTGCCAGCAACTGGTCCAGATGCTTGCGGGCCCATAGCCGGGGGATGAACGAATTGCCCTCTTCAGCTTCGGCCAGCGTAATCCGGCTGCGGTAACGCACCTGTTCACCGCCCAACGTGCCGCTGACGATCACTTCGCCGACTTGATCGTTGCCCTCCGGCAGATAGCGGCCCAACACGATTTGCTGCCGGCCCGCCGGGACGTTGGGCAACTGCTGCGGATAGACGGCCGCGACTTGCAGGCCTTGAAATTCAAGCTCGATGTCCTTCAACACCGGCTGCGACATTTCCTTGAGCAGCTCCACCGCCGTTTCCCGTGGACCGCTCTCACCCGTTATTGCCCGCCACGAACCGCCGCCCAACGCAGCGAGCGTTTTCAGCACGATTGATTCATAGCTGTTGCCGGTCGCCACCGCGTGGAACGTTCCTTGATCCGCATACATCCGCTGCAAGCGATTTGCGAAGTCATTCGCGTCAGCGTTCTTCGCCGTCACGATGCCGTCGCCGACGTAGATCACCTGCGTCTCTTTCTGCACCTGTTGCATCACGTTTCGGAAGGCCGCTTCAAGGTCGGTCCAGCCGAGCGACAACCGCGCTGAGAGAAACGCCTCGACTGCCTCACGATTCTCGGCCGTTGCTGCGACCGGCTCCTTGAACAGCACGTGTGGCGCAACGTCACAGCAGATGATATTAAACCGGTCGCGGGGCGAGAGTGACGATAACAGCGTCGCGATGAATTCCTCTTGCTTGGCCCGTTGCGACGGATCCATCGAGCCGGAGGTGTCCGCCACCAGCAACAGATCGAGCGGCCGGCTGTTGGGCAACAAGTCGCGGACCAACGCGCCCTCGGCAGCGGGCGGCATGACTTGCAGCAGAAAATATCCGTCCTCGCCCCGCTGGTGCGGAATCACGACGACATCCGCCTGCCGATCAGCGACTTCAATCACCGCCTCAAAGTCGCGCTCGGGGCGGTATTCCTGTGCCGTGAATTCCAGATGCCCGGAATTGCCGGTCAGTTCGGTCCGCGTGTCATGCGTGGGCGATTTGATGCTGGCCAGCGGCAGCGCCGAATGCACTTTCAAGTCAATCGACAGTTCCCGCAACGGCGTCTGTTTGAGCATCTCGCTCTGCAGGCCGTAGCTGTAGCGGTAACGGTTTCCCTGCAGCGGCAGCACCTGCGTGTAGGTGATTTTGATCCGCTTCTCCGAGTGCGGCAGAATCGGGAACACGCGGGCCTTAAAGATGTTTCCTCCCTGCCATTCCAACAGGCCCGGGTCGCGCTTTTCGCGGAGTATCGTTTCATAGATTTCCCTCGCTCGCTGTTTTTCGACCACGTCCGCTTCGACTAATTCTCCGCCGATCCACATTCCGAACCCGGCAATCGATGCATCCGGCGGCAACGGAAAATGGAACACGCCCTCCATGCGGTTGCCCGTATGGTTGACGAACGTTTCCTCAATCGTCGTGCGGGCAATTTGATCGCGGATCTCGACGCGGACAATATGCTCTCCAACTGTCAGCGGGACGTTACGCCCGTCGACATTGGCAATCAGCGATCCCAGCGACTCATTGACGGTCGCCCCTTCAAATCCGGCCAGCCACTTCGGCATTTCGGCGACGTCGGCGAGTTTGTCGCCGTCAATGCGGTAGAACGCCTTCTCATTTAATTCCACGACATGTTCACCCGGCCCGCGAAGCGTGCAGCCTTTCTCGCCCGCTACAAACTGTGCTTCGCCCTGTAGCAATCGCACGTCATTCGGTTTGATCAACTCCAACAGCGATCCCGGTCCGAGCGTGATCTGCGTTCCGCCTTCCAGCCGGACCGCGGCGGCATTGGCTCCGCGGATGTCGGTTCGCAACCAATCGCCCGGTTTGAGCAACATCGCTCCCGCGACCGGCGTCCAGCGACGGTTCATGACCGGTTTGAGCGTCACCAGCCCCTCGGCGTCGACGATTTTGCCGATCCGTCCATCTTCAGTGAGATGTGTACCGACCAAGAACTTGTCGTCGTCAATCGGCCGATTCAGGGCCAGCACCCGCACTTCGCTGAGCGGGACAAATTGGCCTTTGCGGCGGACGTTCGTCACCAGTCCTCGTAGTCGGCTGGTTTCGATTTCGACAAACGCATCAATCCGCAGCTCGCTGGCGTCCGCGTTGGTGAGATATGCGTGATAGACATGGCAGTCTTTGCCGTCCCGGCGCGCGCGGCCGGCCGGTCGTTTCTTGAACTGGGCCTCACGCTGCTGCAATTCCTGCAGTTCGATCAACTTCAGCACGTCGATCGGCGCATCGGCACTAGCGAAGTAGGGCGAATCCTCTTCCGCAGCGCTGTTCGCCGATTCATCAATCCGCCATAGGCGCGATCCTTGCGCGATGCGGTAACGATTTCCATCGGACTGTAGCCGCACTTGCCCCGGCTGCCGGACCCAGAGTTCCTCCGTCTTTCCGTCGCGCGTCACTTGCAGGTGCAGCGTGTCGGCGTTGGCCAATGCGTCCAACACTTCGCCGAATGCAGGCGGCAATTGCGTGTGCATCAGCGGCATCAACAACAAGCCGGCACACAGCAACAGCGTGGCCACCGCGACGGCAACCGACCGGGCCTTCCAAACGACGGGAGCGGTGGCCTGCGCCTCAGGCTGTTTCGCAGCCTGCGCGTGGCGCAGGAATTCCTGCGCGGACTTCTGGCGCAACTCCGCGAGAAATTCCTCGTCCGGAGGGAGTGCGTCGTTGTCGAGCGTGCTCAACAACTCATCAATTCGTTCGTCCTCAGAGGACGGATTTGTCGAATAATCACCTGTCATCGGTCTGACCCGAAGGGCTTACGGAAATATCGGATGTCAATCGGTCAAACGTCTCGCGGAACGCGCGCCGGGCGCGGGCCAATTTCGATCGGACCGCCTCGATCGAGGATTGTTCCTGCTGGGCGATGTTGGCAACCGTCTCGTCGTCAAGGTACTTGGCGGCCAACAATGCGCCATAGTCATCGTTCAACGACGACAACGCTTTGCGGACCAGCATCGCCGTTTCCGCCTTCTCCAAGATGTCCGGCGGCGGGCGGACTTCGGTGCCGACCGTCGGTTCATCAATCCGTTGTTGGCGTCGTTGTTTTCGGAAGTGGAGTGCGATTTGATTTCGCAGGATTCCCGCCAACCAGGCCCACAGCGTGCCCCGCCGATGATCGTAATTTCGCGCCGATCGCGCCGCCGCGAGAAAGGACTCTTGCAGGATGTCCGCGATGTCGGCCCGATTCGGACCGGCAATCCGCGCGACGGACCGCCATGCCCGTTCGCTATAGGCATCGTAGAACGCCCGCCAAGCCTCCGGCTCACCGGCACGCAATCCCTGAGCAATTGCCCGTTCCTGTTGCTCATTCATAAGTTCTGCCGCTTCGGCCGTGAGGATTGGTCAATTCGACCTCGCGAATTCGTGTGACCCTCCGCGGCCGGCATGCGTTGTGTCTCTCATTCGAATCAAGCAGTCATACAACCTATTTGCGCTTCGACGCGGCGATGTGTCGGTCCGTTCCGGGAGTTTTGAGGTTTTTTCTTAATTTCGCATCATTGTCCGAATGGGCATGGTCACGATTTTCCAGCGAGTAGGGTCCGCTTTGCGGACCGGCCATACAATTTACCGCTAAGAGTTGCGCGTTTGTACATTGCATTACGTCCCTGGAGACTCTACATGTCGGTCCGCACTGCGGACCCTACTCAGATGACCTCACCGCCTGCGAGAACCTGTTGACGCTTCTCGACCCCTCACGTAGACTTTAGTTGTCAGCCGAGCATACCGAATCCCTCTCAGTCGGTCTCCCGCTTCAGCATCGGTGTCACGTCAACTCACCCCTGCGTACCGGCCATGTCTCAAAACCGCGAAAAAAAACAGTTCCGCCGCCGGTGGCCTGAATGGCTGTTGCCCGCGTTTTTTTTGCCGAGTTGGCTGATGTCGCTCGGGTTTCACATGATCGTGTTCGTCGGCGTGGCGCTCTTTTTTCAGCGTGCCGGAGATATCGAGGGCAATAGCGACATCGGGCGGGTCGTCGACATCTACGTCAAAGATGCGCAGGACTCCACTGACGATCAACAAGAGCCGAACGATTCGGAACTTTCCACTGAAGAACAGACGTTCGACGAATCCGCGACGGAAGTCGTGCAGCAAGAGGCGCTGGTCGAAGAGTTTTTGGATGAGCCGCTGCCACTAGACGACATTTTTGCGGCTGGGCCTCCCGGTGAAGCACCCGAGTTTCCCAGCGCGCAGGAATTTCGGCCCATGCCAAAACGGTCGCCTGCTGCCGCGCGTGCATCCGGGCCGGGTGAGACGTCGTTTATGAGCATCAAAGATAAGGGTACACGGTTTGTGTTCATTATCGACTGCTCGGGCAGCATGCACAGCCACAATGCGATTCGCGTTGCCAAAGACGAATTGAAGAACAGCATCTCGTTGTTGGAGTCGACACAGCAATTCCAGGTGATCTATTACAACAACAACGCCTTCCCCTGGCGGCGGAGGGGCAGAAGCCAGGACATCTACTGGGCCAATGATACGAACAAGCAGTTGGCGTACCAGTTCATCAATGAGCGGAGTCCCGCCGGAGGAACCGACCACAGGCCGGCATTGATGATGGGCCTTTCGCTACAGCCGGAAGTGATCTATTTCCTGACCGACGCCGATCATGACGACCGGCTCAGTGCCGGCGACATGTCAGCGATCACGCAAACCAACGGCGGCCGCACGCGAATTCACTGTATTGAGTTCGGAGTCGGCCCGAAGCAGGAGTGGGACGACAACTACTTGGTCGAATTGGCCCGCAGAAACGGCGGCAGTTATCGCTATCGCAATGTCAAAGACTTCAGTAACGATGCCCGCTGAACGCACTTCTGACAATCGAGCTGCTCCACGCAGAGGGTCGTTCAAGGCGGTTGCTCGATTGACGGCCGGGTTGTGGCTGATCGCAGTTCTCGCGACGTCCGGCCGTTGCGACGAGAAGGACCGCATTCAATTGCGGCGTCCCGGCGGTTCGCGGATCGGCGTGACCGGAACCATACTGGACTACACCGGCCGCGAGATTCGAATTCTGCTGAACAAAGAGTCCGAGCCGAAGTCGTACGACATTCGGCAAGTCGCAGATGTGATCTATACGCGGACTCCCGGCCACCACGACGGCCTGCAGGCGATGCAAGCCGGCCAATACGAGGAAGCGCTCCGTCTGTTGGGAATCGGTATGGCCGAAGAACAGCGGCAGTGGGTCCGGCGGGATATTCTCGCCGCGCAGCTTCGCTGCGAGTTACGTCTGGGGCATCGCGGCGGCGCAGGCACCAAGTTTTTGGCGATTGTCGAAAGCGATCCTGACACGCACTACTATCACCTGATTCCGCTGATTTGGACGCCTCAGCAGTTGACGAGCGATGATTTACTTCTCGCCCGGCAATGGATCGAGCAGTCTTCCGATGCCGCGAAGCTGCTGGGGGCGAGCTTTTTGCTGGACCATTCCACACTGCAATCGAGTGCCTTACGAGTCCTGCGCAAACTGAGTTCCAATCCTGACAGCCGCATCTTCGGTCTGGCACGCGCGCAGTCGTGGCGACCGGCAATCCAATTAGCCAAGCCGACCGCGACTGATCTCGTCACGTGGTCCCGCCAGGTTGACCAGATTCCGGAAGAACTTCGGGCCGGTCCGTATTATCTGTTGGGGCGGGCTTACCAGCAGAACCAGGATTATCAACGCGCCGCGCAAGCGTTCCTCTGGGTGCCGTTGGTTTACGACGACAATCGTCAACTCGCCGCTCGTAGCTGCTTAGACGCGGCAAATGTCCTGCAAGCGGACGGCAAGACCGGTCAGGCGCTCACGCTTTACCGGGAAGTGGCCACGCGATTTAAGGACACTCCGTTTGCGAGCGAGGCGCGGGATCACCTGAAACAGCACGAAGCGCCGCCAAAGACTCGCAGCGGAACGGGCAGCTGACGTTTCAGCGCGAATTACTTGAGGTTGGGCAGCTCGCTGCGGGCGCCGTTTCCTGTTTCGGCCGCTTGCATTTCCACTTCGGTTGTCGCCGTTTTGCGGAATGCGTCTTCCGGGTCCAATCGATCCTTCTCCTCGCGTTCAATCACGATTTCCCACTTGGCGATGCCAAAAGGAACTTCCTCGCTGAGCGCGATCTCGGCCGAATTCATCGTGCGGCTCGTGTTCGTGACGCGGACGACACGGCCGGTATACATCCGGGCGGAAATCGCTCCCGCAGTCACGTCGACCGGCTCCGGTTCTTCGCTCGCCGGCTTGAGTTGTCGATAGTGGGCCAAGTGCGAAAGTCGCGGAAAGATGTTTAGCACCTTTTCTTCGACCGGCTTGGCGGGCTTGTCTCCGATCTTGCGGTAGCCTTTCACGATCGGAATGAATGTCACGGGAATATTGTCCGCATCGGAGACCTTACCGATCACGCGATGCTCGGGAACCAGCACCTTATAAATCAACTTGCCGGATCGTCCCGAATCGACACCCTCGGCGGTTGACTTGCCGGTCTCCGCCTTGATTTCGATCCAGCGGCAGGGGACCTCTTTCCCGCCGATCATTACGTTTTCGCGACCGACAGAACTAACGGTTAACCAGCGGGTAAACTGGACTTCCAGGTCGCCCTCGTCGTCGTCGGGACGGGCTTCGGTGTTTTTGCAGGAGCCTTCAAAACGGACCCAAGTGCCGTCTTCCGGCAACTTCCAGATCAGACCCTGTGCCGACACCACTGACGGTAGGCACGCACTGATCAGCCCGATGATCGCCGCCACTGTCCAGGTCACAATTCGATTCATCGCAAGCCGCTCCGGAGATTGAACGAGAGATTTCACGGCCCTGTCGTGAGAGATCGATAACGGGAAACGCTTAGCCGAAACCAGGTTTCGAGGGCCGCTCAATTCCAGTTTCGCACACGCGGCGAGCGGTGACAAGTCAATTCGCCGCTTCGCCGGACCGGTTTTCGACGATCATTCGTGTTGCCCGGACGTCGGCCGTCAAGAGGCCCAACAACGTCCCATCTCCGACGAGCCGTAATACGACAGCCGGGCCGTCGCGTGTAAACGATTTATGCTTCTTGACCGTTATAATCGGTCGTCCTAGACTTAGGGTACCGTTGCTGCAGGAATTCGATTTGTGAAGGCTTGCGTAACGTCGACCATATTCATCTGTCCATCCCGGTGCGGCCGGATTATAGCCGTAACCACCGCTGTTTTTGGTAATTCAAAGATTCCCGCATCGTGCGCGAATACTGATTGTTGGTCGCACAATTCATCCTTTGGCGGCTTCCGATTCCAATCGTTCTGAGAATTGGGCTCGTTAATGCGCTTCGCGTTAAGCCGCCGCTGGTCACCATCTTTGGAGGATAATCGCATGCGTCGCATGCCTGTTGCGGTTTTGTTGCTGATCGTTGCGGCTGGATTCCCCCTCCTCGTTCGGGCGGACGACAAAGAGACGTCCGAGAAGGCGGCGGATGCTGGGAAGAATGCAGCCGCCATAGAAGCGGAGAAACCGAAGAGAAAGATTACCGTTACGTGGGCGCATCTTGATGTCAAAGGGAGTTATCCGGAAGGGGACCAACCTCCCCCCTTGTTCAGCGAGAACGTGGAAAGCCTGTCCACGATGATTTCGCGGTTGGATAAAGCTGCCAAGGACCGCAAGGTTCGCGGCGTGATCCTCCGCGTTAACGGCCCCACAATCGGCCGCGCCAAGCTCAATGAGCTGCGCCAGGCCATCGGTCGCATTCGCGCGGCCGACAAGAAAGTCTTCGCATGGTTGGAAGCGGGCAGCAGCGCCGAATACCAGATCGCCACAGCGTGCGATCAAATCTACATGCCAGAATCGGCGACGTTGATGCTGACCGGTCTGCGGGCCGAGGTCACGTTTTACAAGAATCTCTTCGACAAGGCCGGCATTCAGGCCGAGATGTTGCGCGTCGGTGAATACAAGTCCGCTGCGGAGCCCTTTACCCGCACCGAAATGAGCCCGGAATTCCGCAAGGAGATGGAGGAGATTCTCGACGATTATTACGGACAAATGATCGCCACGATCGCAAAGTCGCGGAAACTCGATCCCAAAGCCGTCGAAGCCGCCATCGATTCGGGACCGCTGACCGCGGCAGAGGCGCTCAAACGGGGGCTCATCGACAAGGTGGCCTATCAGGACCAATTGATGGCGACTGTCGAAGCGGAAAACAGCGATGCCACCGTCAAGCTGGCCAAGCGCTATGGCAAAAAGAAGCTCAACCTGGACTTCTCGCCGTTTGGAATGATGCAGACGATGAATTTGCTGATGGGAATTCAGCCGAAACGGCGTAGCAGCAGCCGGCCCAAGGTTGCTGTTCTGTATGCGACCGGTTCCATTACGTCCGGCCGTAGCAAGCAAAGCATGTTCGGCGGCCAGACGCTCGGATCGGACACGTTGATCAAAGCCATTCGCAATGTGCGCGACGACAAGACCGTCAAGGCGGTGGTGTTGCGGATCGACAGTCCCGGCGGCAGTGCACTGGCGAGCGATCTGATGTGGCGCGAGTTGGAGCTGCTGGAAGTGCCGTTTTACGTGAGCATGGGCGACACGGCGGCCAGCGGCGGCTATTACATCGCGATGGGCGCTGATCGGATCTTTGCCGAGCCGGGAACTCTGACCGGATCGATCGGCGTCGTGGGGGGCAAGCTGGCCATCGGCGGTCTGTTTGAAAAGGTGGGCATCACCACCAGCGTAATCAGTCGCGGCAAAAACGCGGGCGTTTTCAGCACGACGTCCGGCTTCAGCGAGTCTGAACGCAAGGCAATGCAGCACTTGCTGAACACGGTTTATGAGCAGTTTACGAGCAAAGCCGCCCAGGGCCGCGGCATGGAACTGGATCAGCTGAAGAAGCTTGCCGCCGGCCGCGTTTACACCGGTCAACAGGCCTTGAAGGTGGGGCTCGTTGACGAGTTGGGGACGCTGGCCGACACGATTGCCGCTGTTAAGGCAAAAGCGGGATTTGAGCCGGATGACCGTGTGGAGTTAAAGGTATTGCCGAAGGCGCCCAATCCGCTCGAAGCCCTGTTCGGTCCGATGGATTCCGATGCGGGTGTATCCGCGACCCAAACGGCCCAATTGAGAAGGGTTTTACGGGAACTTGCTCCGGAAGTGACTCAACAATTGCAGGCGTGGGAACTGATGCGATTGTTTGGGCGGCAACGCGTCTTGACCTTGATGCCGTTTCAATTCCGTGTCAACTAATGTCGAGCCGGTCACCGGTTTTGTACCACCCATGAGGGGATGACAGATGCCAACGTCGCGCACGGGGATCTTGCCCGTCTTGTTGATCGTCTTCGGTTTGGCCGCCTATGCCCATACTGCGGACCCGTCCGGAACATCAGAGTCGAAGCGCGCTCAGGCTGATTTGGCGGATTATTATGGATTCCTCCCGGTCGAGTTGTACAAGCTTGAGAAACGATCGGGCAATCTGGTGGCCGCGGATTTGAACGACGACCGTCGTACGGATCTTCTGCTGGTCGACAACGGTCACAGCCGGCTCGATCTGCTGGCGCAGTTGTCGGACGATGAAAACCGCTCCACCCCGCCGGGCTCGAAGCGTGTTAATTTTATTGGCAACGATCGGCGGTTCCGGCATGACAAAATCACCGTCGACAAAGTGGTCGCGGCGCTGGACACCGGCGACTTCAACAGCGACGGCAAGGCCGACTTGGTCTATTTCGGCGGCGCCGATCAGTTGGTGATTCGGTTACAGCAGGAGTCGGGAACCTGGCAGAACAAGCAGCGGATGCGTTTGCCGGACGTACAAGTTGCGCGTTGGAACACTGCCGCCGGCGACCTCAACGGCGACGGCAAAGACGACATCGCCGTATTGGGGAAGAAGAAAACCTACTTGATCTATCAACAAGCGGACGGCCGCATGGCCGCGCCGCAATCGTTGATGAACACTTCCTCCAAACTGTCGATGGTTCAAATCGCTGATCTCGACGGTGATGGGCGGAAGGACCTCTGCTACCTGTCCAGCGATGATGGCGAACGTCCGTTGTGTGCGAGGATGCAGGACGCGTCGGGGCGGCTGGGACCGGAATTTCGATTTGAGCTCGACAACCCCCGCGCATGGACGTTGCACGATCTCGACGGGCGTCCGGGAGTCGAGATCCTGACGATTGAATCGCGCACAGGCCGCGTCAAAGTCCATCGCATCGTCCGCCCGCAGGCGGCACAGGGCGAACTGGCCGGCCGGCTGATTTTCTACGGATTCGGGTCACTCGGATCGGGGCGCAAAACGGACTTGGCCGTCGGCGACCTGGATGGGGACGGACTGGCCGACGTGCTGGTGACGGATCCCGATGGTGCACAAGTGATCGCGTTTCGACAAGAAGCGAAACATGGGCTCGGTCAGGGTCGTGCGTTTCCCAGCCTGACCGACATCCAGCAGATCCGCATCGGCAATTTGGACGGCGATTCCGCCCAATCGGAAGTCGTTGTCCTGAGCACGAAGGAGAAAGCGGTCGGACTCTGCCGTATGGAAGGCGGGCGGTTGTCCTATCCCCAAGTCTTGACCTTAGCCGACGATCCGGTCGCGATTGAATTGGCCGACCTGGATCGCGACGGCCGGCATGAGTTGATTTGCCTTTGCCGCGATTCTGACGCCGGCAGTTCAAACTACCAGCTTCTGGCCTTCTCGCTGAACGACAGCGGCGAGTGGAATCCGCGGCCGTTTGCGGCCGAGAAGGGCAACGTCGTCAATCTGAAACTCAAGTCGAAGCCTCAACGGCTGATGAAGCTCGACGCCAACACGGATGGGCGGACCGATTTCTTGATCTTTAATGGTTCCGAACCGGTCCTATTGCTCACGGATGCCAACGGTGTTCCGGTCGAACATAAGAACCGCCGCGGACTGGGGTTGGGCAAGGTGACACCGGGAGCGCTGTTTATCGGCCGTTCCGAAAACCCGTCGCTGCTCGTTGCGCAACAGAATTTCGCACGCAGCATGAAAGTCGACACCGCCGGCCGATGGCAAGTGGCCGACCAATACAACGCGTCGGAAAGCAACGCCAAGATCAGCGGCGCCGCGGAAATTGATCTGGATGACCAACCCGGCAGCGAGATCGTATTGGTGGACAGCGGTGTCAAGAAACTTCGCGTCCTTAAGCTGGGCGAGATGCTGTTTCAACCTTGGAAAGAGGTGGAGATTGGCGAGTTCCGCCACAAGGCCACCCAGACGGTCGATTTGAATGGAGACGGTCGCGATGACTTACTGCTGTTCGGCGTGGGACGATTTGGAGTGCTCTACGCCGGCCGGACCGATCCTCAATTGGAAGAAGTCGCCAGCTATGAGACCAAGTTGGAGAAGACCCGGTTTGCAGATTTAGTTGCGGGCGATCTCAACGCAGACGGCCATGCCGACATCGCCTGTCTGGATACTCAATCGCAGATCGTCGAAATCCTCGACTTCGACCTCAGCGCCGGTTTACGTCACGCGCTTTACTTTAAGGTTTTTGAGGCCAAGAGTCTCACAGCGGCTGATAATGTCGGGGTCGATCCCCGGGAAGCGTTGATCGAAGACGTGACAGGCGACGGGCGGAACGACCTGATTCTGTTAAGCCACGACCGGGTGCTGGTCTATCCGCAAGATTCCGGCGAGTAAGCTGCGCGCACCGCGATAGCTAAGAGTCCACTGTGACCGCGCGGTAGCACTCCTGCATCATCCAGCGGTCGATGTCGCGGAGAATGTCGCGGTGAAGCCGTTTGCCGAAGTCGTATCGGCGGGGGCAGACGGTCATACCGGCGGCGTGCAGCAACGCGCACCGCTTCGATTCCGATTGGCCTCGCTGGTTGGGACTCGCGATCATGACCCGTTTGCCGTTGAGCCGGCGGAAGTTGGCCAATGGCCGGTCCATTAGCGGAAAATCTCCGTCGAGAGCGACCGCTCCGGCGAACCACTCGGGACGTTGCAGCAATAAACGCAGCGCCAACGTCGCGCCGATTCCCCGACCGCCGACGCTCACGCGTTCAGAGTGGATATGATACGTTTGCCGTAGGTGGCGAACGCTCTGGAGCAGTTCATTCTCCAACAGTTCCACGTCGTCATGCAATTGTGACCAGCGATACCCGCCACGGCTGTCGTCACGCTCCAGCGGGCCGCGCAGCGAAAGGCCGAAATAGTTGCGCCGACTGATCTGCGGCATGATCCTCAACAGGTCGCGCTCTGACCCGCCTTCATCATGCAGCCAGATCAACAGCGGATATGCGTAGTTGGGTTCGTAGTCATCGGGAACATAAACCGCTGACGGTGAATAGACCGGCTCAATCGCAAATTCACGTTCATCGGACGTAATGGCGGCCGAAGGAGTGTGAGCGGCCACCGACATCCGGTGATGGTTGTCCAGTGGTAAAGCATCGTGCGAAAAACGAGCTGTCATCTCCTGATTCTCCTCATCCGTCCGGCGAATTCCGGCGGCGGTTGCTGTTGTGGTTGCTGACTCAACGTGTCAAAAATCTGTGCGGTTGCCACGGCTTCCAGTGGAAAGTTTTTCCCGGGACAGAGCGTCGCTTTGACTTCTGAATGGGGGATCACGTTTTCACTGGAAATGCCGTACTCCCTCTTCAACGTTGCGACCAATCGTGTGGCCGCCTCAACCTGTGCGGTGGAAGGAGAGGACTCCTCAAAGTTTCCGACCAGCACGACGCCGATTCCTTGTTGATTGAACTCCGACTTGCCCGCATGGGCGCCGTGCATCTGTTCGCGCCAACGAAACGTCGGCTCGATTGTTCCGTCTCCCATGCCGGATCCGTTTCCAATCACAAAGTGATAGCCGATTCCCTCCCAACCCTTTTTCAAATGCTCTTCGTGTATTTCTTCCACGCTGCCGGAGCTCGTCGCCGTGTGATGCAGGACGATGTATTTCCAATCACGCGGCGGCTCCGAAGGCTGCCATGGATTGTTGCCGAAACTCCGCGAGACAGCTTGTGCGGGAAGCTGCACCGCAGTTGTGGGGACGTTGCCTTGAATTCGAGCCGCGGAGGGTACGGTTGATAAACGGCGGGGTGTTGGGGCCGCATCGGGAGGCAGAGTGGCATAACGCTGCGTGCAAGAGGCGAGAAACCCGCCCGCGAGCAAGAGCATGCCGCTCCAAGAGATACGCCTGAGCGTTGGCCGCACAATCGACTCCCCGCTATCTAAACGGGCCGGATTCCGATGATCAACCCCGCCGGACGGGGAGCGTCGTGGCGGGAAACAAGGCGTGGACTGTACCGGCGAGTCAGAAACGTGTCAACGGCGGACAAACGCTCCTGTTGCAGGAAGTTCACTCGCCACAAGTCGTTATGTTAAAACGATCTATGTGTAGCGGTCTTAGGGCGATTTCAACTCCGATTCAGGCGCCGCAAACATGTCCCAAAGCCCCTCGTTTTCGCAGTCGTTACGACGTACGCGATTTCAGACGTTTTTCAAGTTTTGCGTCAGATAGACGCTTTCAACCTAATGTTCGGTCGTCCTCTATCACTGCGGCTATCCGCCGAACCAAAGTCGATCGGCAAGATTTGTACGCGAAGTGCGACAGTTGCCGAGTCCTGTCGAAGTCGCTAAAAGTGGTGGCGCCGGTACAGCGTTGTTTAGTGCCGGGACTTCGCAAAGGTCAACATCAAAGCTGCGCGGCATTCCGATGGAAGTCCGCCGCTCGTCTGCAACCGCTTCACAGGAGAGACATCATGCCAACCCCGATCCGAGTCGCTGTGACTGGTGCCGCCGGCCAGATTGGATATAGCCTCGTGTTCCGGATTGCATCCGGTGAAGTCTTTGGTCCCGATCAACCGGTGATTCTGCATCTGGTCGAAATTCCAGTCGCTATGGGCGGCCTGGATGGAATTGAGATGGAACTGGACGATTGTGCTTACTCGACGCTGGCCGGGACCGTTAAGGCGGACAGCGACCATCTGGAGGATGGATTCCGCGACTGCAATTTTGTAGTGTGCGTCGGCAGCATTCCCCGCAAGCAGGGCATGGAACGGGGCGATCTCATTCGCATAAACGGCCCCATCTTCACCAGTACCGGACAGGCGGTACAATCCGCCGCGGCCGATGACGTGCGCGTGCTGGTTGTTGGCAATCCCTGCAATACCAACTGCCTAATCGCGATGAGCAACGCCCCGGACGTTCCACGCGATCGCTGGTATGCCATGACCCGCCTGGACGAAAACCGGGCCGTTGCGCAACTGGCCCACAAATCCGGCCGCCCGGTCGCAGGCATCACGAAGATGGCGATCTGGGGAAATCATAGCGCAACCCAATACCCCGATTTCTATAACACGTTGATCGACGGAAAGCCTGCACCCGAGGTGATCGGGGACGACGAGTGGCTGCAAACCGACTTCCTGAAGACGGTACAGCAACGCGGCGCCGCAGTGATTAAAGCCCGTGGAGCGTCCAGCGCCGCGTCGGCGGCCAACGCCGCACTCGATACACTCAAGAGCATCGTCACCCCAACTCCCGATGGCCAGGTGCACAGCGCAGCAGTTTGTAGCGACGGCAGCTACGGAATCGACGAAGGGCTGATCGCCAGTTTTCCGCTGACCAGCGACGGCACGACTTGGAGCGTCGTGCAGGGGCTGACGCACAATGAATTTGCGCAGCAAAAAGTCGACGCCACCGTCGCCGAGCTGCGGACCGAGCGCGATACCGTCAAAGACCTGCTGGGCTGATCAATAGTCGCTGATGCAGCTGTCGAATCGCGGAGAAATGTTAGCACTCGGCGGGCGGCGTTCCGATTGTCGATACTTGAAGAGGTCACCCAACTCATGGCCGCAGAGTCACCTTGGATTACGGATGCGGATCCCAATACGTTCGAGCAGGACGTTATTGCGCGCTCTGCCGACGTTCCTGTTGTCGTCGACTTTTGGGCGACGTGGTGCCAGCCCTGCAAACAGCTCACGCCGATTCTCGAGAACTTAGCGGTCGAATTCGGCGGCAAGTTTCAATTGGTGAAGGTCAATATCGACCTTCAACAAGAACTGGCGATGGCATTCGGCGTGCAGTCGGTGCCACATGTGTTTGCCGTCCGCGACGGGCGCGCCGTCGATCAATTTGTGGGTTTGATTCCGGAAGAGCAGATTCGCAGTTGGCTGGAAGCGTTGTTGCCCTCGCCCGGGCAGGCTCTCGCTGCTGAAGGACGCGCTCTGGAAGCGGACGACCCGGCCGCTGCCGAGTCCAAGTTCCGCGAGGCGCTGGCGCTGGAACCTCAGAGCGACGATGTCAAACTCTTGTTGGCCCGCGTACTGTTCGCACAACAGAAGGAGGAAGAGTGCCGCAGTCTGATCTCCGAGTTAGAGCAGCGCGGCTTTTTGGAGGAGGAAGCGGAAAAGATCAAAGCAGAATTGGAATTCCGCACGGTCGCCGCCGACGTCGGGGGTGTCGACGAGATTCGCCGGCAAGCGGAAGCCGAGCCGGATAATCTGGAGCTGCAACTGGAACTTGCCGACGCGCTTGCGGCCGCACATCAATTCCAGGAGGCACTCGACATCTGCCTCTCAGTGGTGCAGCGCGATTTTGGCTCGTGGCGGGAGAAGTCCCGCGAGACGATGGTCAATATCTTTCATCTGGTCGGCGACAATTCGGAATTGGCCAACGACTACCGCCGCAAGCTGGCCACGGCTTTGTACTGACGGTCGATGTTGGCGAAGTTGAGATCGTCAACCATTCGCGACTTCGGCAGTCATTCGTTTCGTTCCCGGAAGTTCCTGTCGATGCCTGTCCCGGCGCGGCTCCGGGTCCACCAATCCCCGGGAGCCGCGCCGCACTCTCACTGCCGTCGATCCGCCGCGCCCAAAGCCACCCACTTCAGGTGCGCAATCGACGGCAAACTCTCTTTCTTCATTCATACTTTGATGATGGCGCTGCTCGGTTACGTCTGCATCGAGCGTGTCTGGGGACCATCGCCGGAACTAGGCAGGAATGGGAATCGGCTCGTCCTTGCGGAACCGCCAAGGTGAAAGCGGTCCCTGGTTTTCTCCCATGTACATCTCATGTTCCGCATCGTGTAGGCTCAGCAAATCGCCTCGGAACGACTTTACTCTGTAGATCTTCGGCTTGCCGTAGATCCCTTTTCCGGGCGTCGGCGTCACCAGCACATTCCCCTTGCTCGGCACGAAGACCACATCGTGCCCCCAGGCGGTGGCGATGATCTGGTCGATGATTTTCCGAGTCTCCTTGTTCCGCATTTCGCCCTTCATGATGTGCTGGTACCGCGCGCCGCGATGTGGACGAAACTCCAAATTGTACCGCTTGCTGAACACACCCTCAGGCGTGTGATGGCTCGCCAGCCAGAGGTACTTGATCTTCTTCATCAACGCCTTGAAACGTGGATTGATCTTCTTCCGCAGCTTGGCGGGGTCAGTCTCCACGATATTGGCATGGTCGATAAGGCGGCGCAAGAACGCTCGCATCTGTTGATTGTCCTTAAAGTCACGATCCTTCACATAATTAAACACATGATTGATCATCTTACGGCCATATGCGGGATCAGCCACGAAAGTATCCGCTATGGCGCTGATCTTGTTGGTAAACTTGTCGCGAATGTCCATGAATTGCGCGTTCACGATCTTCTGGTTATTGTCGCGGATCGATTGTAGGTGTGATTCCAGGGCGGATTGCGCTTTACCCAACACCCACAGCGGAATTGTCATACGATCCATCACACCTTTTCGCAGCTGGTTGACTGCCGAGTCGCCGAACACCGTATCGGTGAAGTCGGTCGCGAAATTGATCCATCCCATCGATTTGAATTGGTGAGTCTCGTTGTTAACGGTCGGAAAGGGTACTTCGCCAAGTACGTCAATCTGCCGCTCCCGCCATTCCTTAATTTTATCATCAAACGCATTTACCACATCCGTCTTCGTCGGCTTCGTCATTATTTGCCTTTCAATGGCGTCTCAAGAATGAGTTTAGTTTGATCGCGAAAGTTGGAGGTTGCCCAAACGTCTCGGCAGGATGTCTCTCACCGACTGTTTTGCCCGGCGGCGGACCCTCGTTGAGTCGCCCCAAGGCCGAAAATCAGGTCGGAGATCGAGCTCAGAACGCGGCGCTCGTTTGGCGCATTTGGGCATCCATCTCGTGTAAGCGTATTGCATTCCATTTTGTTACTGCGAAGCGCTGATTTTTTTGAGCCGATCGAGGGGAGCACCGCGCTCAATAAGGTTGTGAGCCGGCGATCTCGTGCGGAACTGCGGTCCGCTGCACCGTCAACGTGGGCTAAAAAAGGTGTTCTACTAGGGAATGCCCGTTCGCCTCAGCAATGAGCCACATCACAGCGACTTTCTCGGAGTTTTTTCGAAAAAAGTCAGCGTGGAGTCCCCGCGGGAACGCAACTCGTTACGAGTTGGCATGTTATGTGGTCGGCTCAGTTTTTCGTTTCTGAGGCGGAGAGCTACGTTTTTCGCAGGCAGACCTCAGGCGGCAGCGCGAGCCGTGGCTGACACGGAACTGAAGCGGGGTTCACTGCACGTTGGGCAGTTCGCTCCGAGCTTCGGTTCCAGTTTTCACAATCGTGACCTCCGCTGCGGCTTGCACTTC
This sequence comes from Planctomycetales bacterium, assembly GCA_028285345.1. Lineage (GTDB taxonomy): Bacteria > Planctomycetota > Planctomycetia > Planctomycetales > Planctomycetaceae > Symmachiella. The sequence goes on along the minus strand of JANQPT010000041.1, from coordinate 176,378 downwards.
TTGCCCGAAGATTTCGACATCGATCGACCACTTCGAACCGCCCAGCCGAAACGGAATCTTCTCGTTCGTCAAGAGACGGTGCTTAAGTTTCGCCTTCAGCCCCGACTCCTCCGACTCAAAGTCGCTCGTTCCGGTAATCACGCGGCATTTCAGCTGCCCCTTTTGCCAATCGATCGACTGCGGATCCTTGTGTGATTCGATATTGTCCGTCGGCCCTCGCAGCGCCAGCATCACAAAGCGATTAAAGATTTCCAACTCCCGATCATCGGTAATTTCCTTCGGCTCGGCGTCCCCTTCCTTAGTCCAGACGGACCGCACTTCAGCGAGCGGGTTCTTGCCTTTTCCAAACGCATTTTCCGGAATCAAGGCCTTAATCACCCGCACCGTCTTTTTGGAATCGCCTGTCAATTGTCTCAACTCCAGCCAGCGGCATTTGTCGCCGTCGTGAACCTTTCCCCCAACGGAAGCCACGACCCACGGCGCGGAAGTCTCCACGCCAGCGATCTTCAAGTTGACGTGGTACTGGCACCAGACGCCGTCTTTGGGGAGTTTGTAGTAGAATTGAGGTTCGGCACCGCGAATGGGAGTACAGCAGGCGAATAGGATTGCCGACAAAATCAGACCGTGACGCATGGCTGAGTCCTCCAATTCGAACAAAGTGAAGCAGCTAAGATCAGTGGTTCACTGGCGCGAGTGATACCTGTAACTTATCCGATTGTCTATCAAATGCCCTGATTTGTGATTTTTTTTGCAACATCGCATCGTCTCCCAAGAATCTGCCTCATCCTGCACCCCGAGACATCCGCCGCCCAATCTCCGCCGCGACCGGACTGCTCACTTGGCAGCCGCCGTCCGGCTGTAATTTCAGGAAGCTGTACGTCTCATACATAATGAATCCCGCAAACCGTTCATCCCGGCGTACGCGGTCGAACTCATCCGCACTTGTTGGCCGCAGGTAGCGGTTGACCGTCAGAGGAATCTTCTTCTCACGGCAGCGCTGGATCATATCCGCCGCGACGGTATCGCCGCCGAATATGGAATCGAAGGGGTAGTGATACATCCGCAGGATCCCCTCATCGAACAATCCTTCGTCTACCCAGCGCTGCCAATCGAAGTCGATATTGGCCGGATAGGCTAGCCGGCGGTTGAGCGGCGTTTCCGGCCGAAACCAGTCAATGTTCAGATTCACTCGGAGTCGCTTTTTCCGATCAGCGGTCCGCATTTTGGCTTGCCGTACAAACTCGGTATATGCTTCGCCTCGCACTTTCGCGATGGTCGTAAGGTCCACCTTGCCTCGTTTCCGGCACTCCGCCAGCACTGTGTCATTGAAGCCGTATTCATCTGGATACTCAGTATGCGTGCTGTGGTTCTCAATCCGCAGATCGATGCCGTCCACGCCCGCATCCAGCATTTCATCGATGCACGACAACCAAAACCGCTGCACTTCAGGCTCCGTTTCACACAACGCCCCAGGCAAATAGTCATTCCGCCCGCGACAGAACGCCACGCACCCCTGATGTCCGGACCCATTTGGTGCGTCCAACTGGGCTTGTTTGCGCCCGTAACCGCAATCATATAGCAACCCCCAATTCCGAAAGTTGATCCGATCGGCCATGTAGATCATCGCGCCGCTGAAGAAGACTCCCGGAATCTCCCGGTTCTCAGCATCGAGTGCCACCAGCAAATCGGTTCCCGCGTTCATAAAATCCGCCGGACCAGACTTGAAGTCAGTCGTCACCAGGACGTATGGATCGGTCAACGCAAATCCGGACAGCGTCAATGTCCGCACCGGCGCGCCTTTTTTCGTGAGCAGCTTGCCTTGAATGTCGTACACGTCACGCGGAGAAGATGTCACCTCCTCGTGCACATCGAACTTCACATCCAGACGCCGATATTGGTAATTGAAGTCGCTGGCCCAAATCTGCAAATGGTCGGCGGTGACGCGTGTCGGCGCATCATCGCTCTTGACTAACCGCAGCCCGCAAATCGGCTCGCGCGGTGAGACGGGTTGCTTTGGGCTTTGTTTGTGGCGGATCCTCAGGTGCGGATGTTCCGCGACAAAAGGATCCATCCAGGTCAGCCACGCTCCCTGCTGTCGAATGCGGCCGAACTCGCGACCCTCAGGCGATCCGTCCGGCAGCGCGACGGCCGGGCCGGTCTCATACGGTTTGTAATAGGCGTACAGTTCCAGCCCAAATTCGTGCGCCGCCTCAGCCGCCACGCGGAGCGGATTTCCTAGCCCCCGATATGTCTCCGCCAAGTTCCTCCAGCGCTGATTCAATCCCGTCGGAATGAGAAACCCGCCCCGCTCGTCGGCGTAGTATGCCCAACTGACGCGCGTGACCCCCAAGTCACGCAGTGCCCGCATCATCGACCGCACATGCTCACGCGTGACGGTAGTTTCCAGTGCATCGTCGACGAAATCGCAGAGCGCCTCCAAACGAAACTGCCGTTTCTCGTCCGCACCAATTGCCGGGGTGGTTGCGGCGGGCAGGGTCGCCAAAGCGCCCAACGCTGCACCCGCCAAGCTATGAAACTCCCGCCGTGATAGTCGCTGCTCAGTCATGGTGTCGCACTTTCTCTCATCGGGTCGGCAGTTCAATACAAATCGACGATGTACGGCTACTCCGCGACCGCCTCCAAAAACTGGCGCGAAGTCTAAACGTCACAACCCCTGCAACTGTGCCAAGCGGGCATTGCTCGGCTTTGATCGACGCGAACCTCGACTCGACTTCGTGAGAACGCTGGAGAGCGCTGCCTTTTGGCCTAGTCTTTTTTACTGAAACGGTCAAAACATTGCCATTGGCAATCCCTGCCGACGGTGAATCAAGCTCGATTGCAGCGAGAAACGTGATTACCACGACATACGACGAACCAACCACGATCAATGAACGGCTGGTCACACTGGGAAATGTACGTCTCTCCGAGATTGTTTCGGCGATGTCGGTTGCGCTCGACATCACCGAGGGACAACTCCCTGGACATGCCGCCCGCAGCTGCTTGATCGGCATGCGCATCGCCCAGGAACTGCAGTTATGCGACGAGGACCGCTCCGCGCTGTTCTATGCACTGCTGCTCAAGGACCTCGGGTGTTCGAGCAATGCGGCCAAGATGTGCTGGTTGTTCGGTGCGGACGACCGCTTGATCAAACGCGACCTGAAAACCATCAACTGGACCAAAGCCGCCGAATGCTTCAAGTTTTCCTGGAAGCGCGTCGCCAACTCCGGCTCGACACTGCAGAAAGTCCTGCAGATGGCGGTCATGGCCCGCGAGGGAGAAAAGGGCGCGCGGCAATTGGTGCAGACTCGCTGCGAGCGGGGCGCTGATATCGTGCGGATGCTGAACCTGCCGGAGTCGACGGCATTAGCCGTTCGAAATCTCGACGAGCATTACAACGGCAAGGGCCACCCCGACGGATTGAAGGCGGATGAGATTCCGCTGTTGGCCCGTATCGCTTGCTTGGCACAAACTGTTGAGGTGTTTCTGACGACCTATGGACTCGTCGATGCATTAGAGGTCGCCCGCGCGCGGCGCGGGCAGTGGTTCGATCCACAACTTGTCGACGCGCTGTTGGCCGCCGGTCTCGATTCGACATTTTGGGAATCGGTGCAGCGGCCGGACTTCCGCTCGGAAGTCGACAAATGGGAGCCACGCGATCGGTTGATGATTGCTGACGAGGCGGCCATTGACCGCATCGCCACCGCGTTTGCGAAAGTCGTCGACGCCAAGAGCCCCTGGACGCACCGCCACTCTGAAGGTGTCGCCAAGATCGCGCGCGGGATCGCAGCCGAACTTGGATTCTCGCAGGACCAACAACACGACATCTGGCGGGCGGGCTTATTGCACGACGTCGGCAAACTGGGTGTTTCGAATCTCATTCTCGATAAACCGGGCCGGCCGACCGACGACGAGTTCGTCGCGATCAAACAGCATCCCGACTTTTCATTTCAGATTCTTGGCCAGATCGACAGTTTCCGACACCTCTCGGAAATCGCCGCCTCCCACCACGAACGGCTCGACGGCCGCGGCTATTTTCGCGGGACTGCCGAAGAGAACTTGCCGCTGGAAGCGCGGCTGCTCGCCGTCGCTGATGTTTGCGAAGCCCTTACCGCCAAACGCCCCTACCGCGACGAACTGCCGCCGGAAAAAGTCGCTGAAATCATGTCCCGCGATCTCGGCAGCGGCCTCTGTCCGGTGAGTTATGAAGCACTCCAGTCGTGGCAGGACAAGACCTCGGTCGCAACGCGGGTCGAATCGCAGCTGAACGAGATCGACCGCCTGCTCTCCGAAATGTAGTCGGCGTGAAACGTCGCAATCGGATAGCAGCTACTTGCTCGATCGCAAGATCATGCGCCGCACGACCAAAGTACGGGCGCAGGGAATTACTTGCGATTCAGATTCCGCCGGTATTTCGATTGGGAAACGGAACACGAATGGTTCGGCATCGAGCAGCTTAAGCCATTTGTGCGACTAAGCGACGTGCGGATGTATAGAGACTGGCCGCGTGATGCCTGCTCAATGAGATTTGAATTGTACCCAGCGCGAAAGTAACTACGACTTTGATACGCGGAACGTGAAGTCTTACTTCAACCCTGAGGTACCTTCAAAAATGGTCCTCGGCGTGTCCTCCACACCAAGTGACTGTTGACTAGACGTCTGGCCGTATGGACAATAGTCCACTCCTCGTTCGCATATTCTCCATTCAGTACCGCCGTCTTGTCCCACATGCTTAACTACCCTCCATTTCGTCGCGCTGAGCCCAATAGGCTTATTAGCTGGTTGATTGATCACTTGCAACCAATTACTGCTGCCGACAATCGCTCCGTGGAGTTTCGCCCCTCTCAAATCACACCTGCTAAGCTCAGTTCCAACAAGGTTTGCTTGTATTAGGCGAGCGTTGACCATCGAGCACTTTCGTAGTGTCGCATTGCTCAGGTCAGCGCCTGTTAGATCAGTATTTGTGAAGTACGTACCATCAATGAATGCGCCAACGAATGATGAACCAACAAGCCTCCCTTTGTGTAAGTTCACATTTGAGAGCTTCGCACCATCACATATTGCATTTGCCATTTCAACTTCTTCCAGGTTACAGCTTCGCAATGATGCTCCTGCCGCATTCACATCAACCAAACGGGCCTCCTTAAGCCTACACTTGCTCAGCCTAGCTCCTCGCCAGTTTGCGTCTGTAAAGTCGCATAGGCTTAGCTGAGCCGGCCCAATCCTCGCTCCCTCAAATGATGCTCCTACAAAAACTGAAGAGAAGCAATTCACCTCATCGCCAATAATGGCACCATCCAATTGCGCACCACTGAAATGGGAGTCCGTAAGCGTTGCATTAGTGATTTGTGTTCCAGCAAGATTTGCTCTGGAAAAGTTGCTATGAGGAAGGATGATGTTGCTCAATTCGCTATTCGACAGGTTTGCCGACGACAGTATTAGCGACGGTAACTGATGCGTGATGCCAAGATAGACGCGGTGCGCGGCGCCGCCGCCTATAAGTGCGGCAACAGCGATCCATAGAACAAGAAGTCGAGCTGACTTTCGAGAATTGCTTGCATCACTGCCGGAAAGCAATAGTTTGAACGATTGCAGTTCGTACGCTATCGTCGTTATTAAAACTAGAACCAGAACTATGCACAACGACCAACCGATTGTCTTGTTTCCGCTTGGTGACACCTTATAAATCCCTATGCAAATCGCAGCTGGTACTGCTGCCATCACGGCGAATCGCATAATTTGTAGAGAGATCGAATATGACGTCAGCTGTCTATTGAATCGCTCAGCTGCCATTGCGTTCCACAACCATGGATAGAGGCGCTGCGAGAGAGTACCGCCATCTGGAAAGTCACTCGGCAGTTCCACTATTATTGAATGGATCCAGTGCAGGTACGCTTGGAAATACAATAGCATGATGCCGAGAAGCGTGGGGGCGGCAATGCTGAAGGCGGTTCCATTGAGCGAAACGTTGACAATGGGCAAGTTGATCGTCGGCGAGTCGGTCAAGAGTACTGCATCATTCATCGACATGAATGTCAATACAACGTATCCGACAAGGCCGGCAATGACGAATGCGAGTCTACGTGCATTGAGCGATGCTGCTTCGATTTGGCTGAGCCGCGTAGTGAAGCCTTCGTAGTTTTCTGGGAGCTTGGCGCCGCGCATATCCGCAAGCGAAAAAACTGCCCCGGTGATGTTACAAGTGCTCAAATCCGCATTGCGGAGGTTGCAACGACTAAAATTGACATTGACAAAATCTTGTCTGTGAAACGTCGCCTCTTGCAAATCAAGGCTGTCATCTGGATGCTGTGTATGCCAGTCATTGATGGCGGCACTGCCGGCGCGAACAATCTTGACGTGTTCAAGATTCGCCATGGGTTTCTCAGATCCACCGGCAGGGGAAGTGAACTTTATTGCGTCAGCGTGAGCCCACAACAATAGCATAGGCGGTTTGTAGACGGATGGAAAGTCGCCCTAGCGCGGATTCCGCCGATAATACAAATACCCGTCCTCCGCCCCCACCAGCAAATCACGCACGCCGTCGCCATCGAAATCGACCGTAGTCGGGCTGCTGGTGTGGCCGGAGATTTTGCGTTTGTCGATGGGACCATGGTTCTTAAATATGGTCTTGCCCTCACGCGTCCCCATGTTTTTGTAGAAGTCGGCGTTGGTGCTGTTGACGAGCAGGTCGCGGCGGCCGTCTCCATCGAAATCAACGAGATGGATTTTGCGGCGGCCGCTCTTGCCCGCGCGGCGCGGGTTGAGCCGCAGTAATTCTCCCTGCTCATCGACGAACACGCGCCGGCCGGGCAGCAACGTCAGCGAATCGCCCTCCTGTCGGCGCTCGAAGAAGGCGAGATAGCCCTCGTGATCGAGCATCACCAGGTCCATCAGCCCGTCGTCATTGAAATCAACCATCTCGGGCGTCGTGCGCCATTGCGTGACGAGTTGTTTGCCCTTGGGATTCCACCAAGTCCATGCCGGTTTCGGCGGCGTTGCCGGCCATGCGACCTCCACTGGCTGGGCGGCGGCCAACTTGGGATCGGTCCGCGTGCCGATGTTGCGATACCAGAGCACCTCGCCCCAGATGGAGTTGATCATGATGTCCGGCAGTTTGTCGCCGTTCCAATCGGCGACGCTGAGTGTGGTGTAGCCCCACTTGGATTCGCAGGGCCCCTGGATGGATCCGTTCTTGCCCGCTTGAATACGAATCACCTCTCCGCCTGCTTTCATCCGCACCGGCGCCGCCCACTTGGGGTTTTCTCCGCCGCCCAGATTCTCGATGAAACCGACGTAGCCGGCGGTATTGCCGCAAATGATATCTTCGTCGCCGTCGCCGTCCCAATCGACGCCGTAGGGAGTCGCCAACGCGCCGAACTTCACGTCGGCGGCCTGCTGTTGAAAATAGCGCGGCGGCAGGAATTGTGGGACTCCGCCGGAGAGTTTGCCGGTGTTTTCGAGGAACGCCACGCGGCCGTCTTCGTCGCCGCAAATGAGGTCAACGGCGCCGTCTTTGTTCCAGTCGATGGCGGTTGGCGTGATCATCTCCAGGTCCATCGTCAGCGGCGCGCCGTCGTGCTTCAGTTTTCGGCCTGCGGCATATTTCGGCTCGCTCCGTGAACCGACGTTTTGAAAATAGGTGAACGAATCCCGAAACTCGCCGCACAGTAAGTCGAGATCGCCGTCACCGTCGAAATCGACGAAGTTGGGCGAGGGCCAGCCGAAGACTTCCAGGAAATCGTCGCCGATCATGATTCGCCGCGGCTGTTCATACTTCGGCTGGTCCGTCGTGCCGGCGTTGCGAATGACGAACACGAATCCGCGTAGTGGACCGCGGGTCCACTCGCCTTTCTCGTTATAGGCATCGTCCCAACCGTAGTCGGTCCAATCGCCGACGCCGACAATCACGTCGAGCGCGCCGTCGCCATCGTAGTCGAGGTATTTCCATTGATTAGCCCGCGTGCGGCCGTCGGGGCGGTGGACCTTTGCAGGCAACCCGAGATCCACCGGATCGGAAAACTGGGCGGTGGTAAAGTTCCGAAACTCCTTCGCCGGAGTCAGCACACGGGGCGCCCCATCGACGAATGAGACCTGCAGGTAGCGGTGTCCCGGCCCGATCCGCACACCCGGTTTGAAGACGGGCAGCTCCACGTCCCCTTCAGTGTTTTCGAAAAAGTAAGTGCCGTTGTACGGTTTGTCGGGGCAGGAGACGACGAGATCGAGATCGCCGTCGCCGTCGTAATCCATCGGTGCTGGAAACGCCCACAGCCCGACGCCCAGATCGACGACCAGTCCGGGGTTTCTGTACGAAAGGCGTTCCAATTCCTGGGCATCACCGATACTCGTTGAAAAAAGCAGCACACAACCAGAAATTGCAGAAAGCAGTCGTCGCATTATGAACTCCGAGAATGGATATCCCAAGTACCGAAACACGCAAGCGCGCAGGACCTTTCATGATCAAAGTGGATCGTGGGGAGGAATTCAAGTCCGAGAATGTGATTGGTTAAGCCTTAACTCCCGCGAGAACTTCCACATGTCTGCGCAGTTTTGAACTTCCACACCGACCTCGCTAAATTGGATGTTCCTGAAATTGAACATCCGCCACAGGAGATGCTCCACCATGGTGATTCGCTGCTTCACCGCTGCGTTGCTGAGTGTTGGGTTTTCGGCCGCTGCCGTTGCGCAACAACTTCCCGGCACAAAACCGCTCACGATCGAGCAGCCGCTCGACGAAGTTATGGTCGACGGAATTGACCGCTTCGCGACGCGTGAATTGGCCGCATCGCCGCAGCGGCGGGAACAGCACTGGAACCGCGATTACAGCAGCGCCGAGGCGTACGCTAAGAGCGTCGCCGGCAATCGGGCGCGTTTTTTGGAGATTATCGGCGCCGTCGATCCGCGCCCGGAGCCGCGGAGCATTGAATTGATTTCCAACACGACTGACTCCGCTGTCGTTGCGGAAACCGACGCGTACCGCGTGCTGGCCGTCCGCTGGCCGGCGCTGAAAGGCATATACGGAGAGGGCCTATTGCTACAGCCGAAGTCGAAACCGGTCGCCCGCGTCGTCGCGATTCCGGACGCCGATTGGACGCCCGAGATGTTTATCGGCCTGGCCGAGGGGATCGATCCCCGCTCGCGATCCCCATTGCGACTGGCTGCTGCCGGCTGCCAGGTGATCATTCCCACATTGATCAATCGTGAGGCGACTTATTCCGGCAATCCCGACATCCGCATGACGAACCAGCCGCATCGCGAATGGATTTACCGGCAAGCATTTCAAATGGGCCGGCATGTGATCGGCTATGAAGTCCAAAAAGTTCTCGCCGCCGTCGACCAATTCGAGCGGCTCAACAAAATTGAAAACGCCGAATTGCCGATCGGTGTGCTGGGGGTCGGGGAAGGGGGCTTGTTGGCGTTGTACAGCGGCGCGGCCGATCCGCGGATTGATTCGGTGATGGTCAGCGGGTATTTCCAAGCCCGTGAGAATCTGTGGCAGGAACCGATCTACCGCAACGTGTGGAGCCTGCTCACGCAATTTGGCGACGCGGAGTTGGCCGGGTTGATCGCCCCCCGACCGCTGACGATCGAGGCGGCCGGCGTTCCTGAAGTCGACGGTCCCCCAAAGCCAACCGAGGGACGTAGCGGCGGCGCGGCGCCGGGAAAAATCGAAATCTGCACGTTGGCGCATGTCCGCAAAGAGGTCGATCGCGCCGCGCTCCACTTCGATCGGCTGAACTTTTCAAAAAACTTGTCCTTCGTATCCAGCCGCGAGGGAGACGGTCCGTCCGGCAGCGACGCCGCGCTGTCCGCGTTTGTTCGACCGTTGGGAATCGAGCAACTGCCGCAGATCGTCGCACCCGGCAAAGAACGCCGACGTGTGTTCGACGCAGAATACCGCCAGCGCCGGCAGGTCGAGGAGATGGTCGACTTCACGCAAGAACTCATGCGCCGCAGTTCGACCGTCCGCGACAAATTCTGGTCCAAGGCAGACCGCTCCTCACTCGAAGCGTGGGAGAAGACGTCCGAGTTCTATCGCCAATACATTTGGGAAGAGATGATCGGCAAAATCCCGCCGCCGACGATCCCGCTTAATCCCCGCACGCGGCAGATTCTGGACTCGCCCAAGTACACGGGATACGAGGTCGTGTTGGATGTCTATCCCGACGTGATCGCCGCAGGAATCTTGCTAATGCCCAAAGACCTCAAACCGGATGAAAAGCGGCCGGTTGTCGTCTGCCAGCATGGACTGGAGGGCGTGCCGATGGACACCATCACCAATGAGGGCCGCGGGTTTGACTATTACAGCGCGTTTGCGCACGAACTGGCCAATCGAGGCTTCATCACCTACGCCCCGCAAAACCCGTATCGCGGCCAGGACCGCTTTCGCGTTTTGCAGCGCAAATCGAACCCGATGAAGCGTTCGCTGTTCAGCTACATCTTGCGGCAGCATGAACGGACGCTGGATTTTCTAGGCGGTTTGCCGAACGTCGACGCGCAGCGGATCGGGTTTTACGGCCTTTCCTATGGCGGTAAAACAGCGGTACGCGTCCCGCCGCTACTGCCTGGTTACGCCCTCTCCATCTGTTCCGCTGACTACGATGAGTGGATCGTCAAAAACGTGACGGTCATAGACCGCTACAGCTACATGTTCACCGGCGAGTATGAGATGTTCGAGTGGAACATGGGGCACGTCACGAACTATGCGGAATTAGCGAGCCTGATGACTCCCCGTCCGTTTATGGTCGAACGGGGGCACTACGACGGCGTCGCACCGGACGAATGGGTCGCCTGGGAATACGCCAAAGTCCGCCGGCACTACGCACACCTCGATATTCCGGAGCGGACCGAAATCGAATTCTTCAAAGGCCCGCACAAGATCAACGGCGTGGCGACGTACGATTTTCTGCACCGGCATTTGGATTGGCCGCGACGTTGATCTCACAATCCTGCCTGGGTGGCCCCGATTCCAATCGGGGCAGGCGCAGCCTGTGATAGGCCACAATTTCACCGCTCAATAAGGTTTCAGTGCCGCTAGATTGGGCATGGGTAAATTGTGGCCTCTTGTGCCTGCGGCACCCCGATTGCTGATGCAATCGCGGCCACCCGATGTGACCCTATTTTTCCTTGCTCAGGTCGTTCAGGAATTCATCGTACCGCTGTTGAATCTTCTCTTGCGACGGGGTCTCGCCTTCGGTGACGATCACTCGGTAGCGGGCAAGTAGCGGTTTGTCTTCGGTGAATTGGGTACTGAAGAACGCGCCGAATCGTCCGTAGGGCCGTTCGGAATAGCGCGACGGCTTGGGCGTTTGGGGATCTTCGAAGTACTCGAACGTGTAGCGGCGGCCGTCCAATTCGTACGTCATCGCTAACCAGCCGAGGTTGATGTGCTTGTTCGGGTCGGTGCGGTCGTTGACCTGGTAGGCGTCCGGTTGTTGCGGGAACTCTGCCGGACGGATGTACGTCGCGCCGTTTGTCTCGGCGATCTGTTGGGCGGCGCGGATTTGGAAACCAGCGTGTTGGCGGTCGCCGTCGACTGTAATCGTGCCGCGGCGGCTCTCCAGCCGGGATTGAAAGTCGATCACGTAGCCGTTGCCGTTTTCATGCCCCAGTGGACGGACCGTGTAGTCCCGTGATTCGACAATCACCGGCTTTCCTTCGCGGTCGATCCAGTGGACCTCCGCGATCATTCGGGCGGACTTGTCATCGGCGGAAAGCTTTTCGAATTTGATGTGCCGTTGATGCTCTCCTTTGCGGCAGTGCCAGAAATCGAGTTCCTGGTCCTCGAACTTCGTCTTGTTGAAGCCAAAGAACAACCCCCGGTGGTGCGTGTATTTGCCGTGCGGGCCTTTGGTGATCTGCTCGCCGCTCTTCGGACCAAAAACGTGGTGAAAGACCTTGAACGTCTCGTGTGCCCGCTGTTCAGTCGAGGTGTCGTAGGCATACATGTACCGCAGCACCGGTCGCCCGTCGAACTTCAACTCGGTGGTGCCGGCAGCCGGGTCGTCCTGCCAGCGGAAGCCCTTTGCGGTATCTTCCGCCGAAATCGCGAGTCGACAGCTACTGAGCAAAACGGCGGCAACGGCGACTCCCACATATCGACTGATGTATCGAGAACGCGGCATCGGCTGACTCCCTTTCCACTTCAAAGACACGGGTAGATCATCTGTTTGAGGAACCGGTCATTGTAGGAAATCCGTGCGGAGACAGATACCGACGGGTGACCTCCCAAAAAAGTGTGCCGTCTGTTTGGTGGACGAACTCGGTCTTCGACCCGTAGAATCGGCGTTTTGACCACCGATTCGCCGACACATTTGTCCTGAAAGCACCGTTCGAGTCATGAGCGAGGTTAACGATTCGCCGGCAGAGGAACTCGTTCCCGACGACGTCATTCCGCACCGCACGCTGCCGCCGCTGAAATACCGCGACATGCCGGCGCCGATTTCCTGGAAGAAGATGCTGGGGCCGAGCATCATGCTGGCTGGATTGTCGCTCGGATCCGGCGAATTCGTCATGTGGCCCTATATCGTCTACAAAGCCGGTTTCGTCTTCTTTTGGGCCTGCGTGTTGGGGGTCATCACGCAGTATTTCCTCAACATGGAAATCGAACGCTGGACGCTCGTCACCGGCGAGAGCGCAATTACCGGCTTCTGCCGGCTCAGCCGCGTGTGGGTGCCGGTGATGCTGTTGCTCAACATCATTCCCTGGGCCTGGCCCGGCTGGGCGACCGGCGCGGGGACGATGCTTAGTTGGTCAGTCTTCGGACCAGTGGTCAAAGCGGAAGCGGAATTCTCCGGCGACGCGAAAATCAGCATCACCGATTCGCTGAGCCCGTCTGCCCGCATCAAAGTTCCGGATGATCCTGGGCAGCGGTCGAAACTGATCTGGAAAGGGCCGATTGATGAGGTTCAGCGGGAGCAACTTGCTGCGCTCAACGATTCAACTGCGTATCGGCGGGCCGTCGATGAAATCTATAGCAAGATCAACAACAAGCAGGGCATCTCCTATGACGCCCAGTATGTTGCTTATCTGGGAATCGCTGGACTGCTCATCGTCGGGGTCATCCTTACGGCCGGGCCGGTCGTCTACAACACCGTCGAGCGGATCCAAACGATCTTGGTCGGACTGATTTTTGTGATTGCCGTCGTGCTGGGCATCATGATCATCAAGCCATACGCCGTTTCGCACATGCTGACCGGGACCGTCAGTTTGGGACAGATGCCCGCCGAATCGAGCGGATTGTCGACGATGGCATTGCTCGGCGCTCTCGCCTTTGCCGGGGCCGGGGGAACGATGAACCTTGGCCAGAGCAATTTTATTAAAGATAAAGGCTACGGCATGGGGGCCTACATCGGCCGCATTACGAGTCCGCTCACCGGCCAGGAGGAAGCGATGAGCGATGTGGGGTATCATTTTCGGCACACCGACGAAAACATGTCGCGCTGGCGGCATTGGTGGAAGGCGGCTGGCATTGAGCACTTCTTCAGCTTCTTTCTGACCTGCTTGATCTGCTTGGTGCTGCTCACGCTGATATCCTATTCGCTGTTCTATGATGCCGACGGTAACCCCGTCGCCGGCACGGAGAGTTACGGCAAGGGTCTGGGCTTCATCTGGGGACAGGCGGAGATGATCGAAGAGCGTCTCGGTACCCCCATCAAGTACGCGTTCTTACTGATGGGGATTGCGATCCTGCTGACCACAGAATTCGGCGTGCTGGACGCGACCGCACGGATTTCGACCGACATCGTGAAAGTCAATCTGCTCCGCGACAACGACAACTGGTCCGCCAGCCGGCTCTATTTTCTGTTCCTCTGGGGAGAGATCCTGCTCGGCTCACTCATTTTGCTGTACGGCACGATTGATCCCAGCTTTCAACAACCGCTGTTTTTGCTGAAAACCTCCGCTGCCATGAACGGCGGCGTGATGATGATCTATTCGATTTTGCTGTTGTACTTGAACAACAAGATCCTCTCTCGCAGCTTGTCGATGAGCCCGCTGCGGTTCGTGGCCATCATCTGGTCGTGTGCGTTTTTCGGCTACTTCACGATGCAGGCTATCCAACTCGAGATCTGGCCGTGGCTGTTTTCTCAATCGTAGCTCAGGCAGTCGTCCGTCGCTGCGAACGTTACGTCAAACCCAAAAAGGGGTAGCAGAAGTCGTGAGACTTCTGAAAGCTCAATCGGCGAACGCAAGTTTCCGAACTCTCACGAGTTCCGCTACTTTGAAATTGATTTTACAGAGATCTACGACTTCTTTAACAACTCCAACAGCGCCTGCGACATCGCCGTCACGCCGGTCCGCAGCGTTTCCTTCGGTTCCGGGTAGTAGTGCGCCGAGTGCAATGACGGCAGACGCTCGCCCGATTTCTGGGCTTCGGCCAGCCGCTCCGGGGCAATGCTTCCCAGGCGGAACATCATGATCGGGATTCCCGCGTGGCCGTAACGGCTGAAATCCTCACCCCCCATTGAGCGGTCCGATTCCAGCACGTTGTCGGTGCCGAGCGCCTCCTGAAATACGGGGACAATGCGGTCGACAAGCCGCTCGTTGTTGAACAGCGAGGGGGTTCCCTCGTCATATTTGATCACCGGCTCGGGAGCGCGGAAACTGAGCGCCGTCGCCTTAGCTTTGCGGATGATCGCATCCTTGAGGTGCTTGCGGACTTTGTCGCTATAACTGCGGATGGTCAGTTGCAAGTGGCAGGAGTCGCCGATGATGTTGTGTTTTGTGCCGCCGTGAATCGAGCCGACGGTGATCACCGCCGGTTCCAGCGGGGCGATTTCGCGGCTGACAATCGTCTGCAGGTCAACGACCAGATAGGCCGCCTGCACGACGGGGTCGATTGTGCCGTGCGGAAATGAACCATGGCCCCCTCGCCCGCGGACAGTGATGTCGCAGCTATCGACGTTCGCCAGTGAATAGCCGGCGCGATAGCCGACTTTTCCGGTCGGCAGAAAACTGTCGACGTGCAGGGCCATTGCATAGTCGGGACGGGGAAACTTTGTGAACAGGCCATCATCCAGCATCGCTTTGGCGCCCGCTCCCTTTTCCTCCGCCGGCTGTCCGATGATCACCAGCGTGCCGCTCCATTCATCTCTGTGGGCCGCCATATACCGCGCGACGCCGATCGCGTTGGTGATGTGAACATCGTGCCCGCAGGCGTGCATCACGCCGACCCGTTCACCGTCATCCTTCGTAAACGTCTGCTTTGAGGCATACGGCAAATCGGTCGCTTCGGTGACCGGCAGCGCGTCGAGGTCGGTCCGCATCATCACCGTCGGCCCCGGCCCATTCTTGAGCACCGCGACCACCCCGTAACCACCGACGCCGGTCTCAACTTCCGCGCCGATCGCCTTGAGCTCCTTCGCGAATCGGGCGGCGGTCTCTTTCTCGTGGAACGACAGTTCGGGATGCGAATGAAAGTGTTGATATAACTTCACCAGATCATCGACGTTGTTGTTAAGCCACGCTTTGACATCGTCCGCCCGCGACGGAGACGACACAACGACGATCAGCAGGACGAACAACGATACGAGATTCAAAGGTCTGCGCACGAAATAAACTCCTTCTCGAAAGAGAAACGACGGGCCTGAGGAGTCCGGCTCTCCAGTTTCCTAGCGAATCATCGCCGAGCGAAATCAAAATAGCAACGGCGGAATCGGGGAATTCGGAGTGGCTACTCGATCGCGCCGCAGTCAGGGCAGTCAGGATTGCGCAACAGGTTTCTGCGGCGAAACGTCATGTCGCGCAGGTCGTAGGTGATCATCCGTCCCGCGAGCGGTTCGCCCAGCCCCGAGATGACTTTGATCGCCTCCATGGCGCCCAAACAGCCGACGGTCCCGGAGACGGCGCCGAACACCGGAAACTCCCGTTTCCACGCCGACGGAGGTTCGGGGTGCAGGCACCGCAGGCAGGGAGTTTTGCCCGGAACGATGGTCGTGATTTGGCCCTCCAACTCATACATCGCGCACTCGATGAGCGGCTTGTTCTGTTGAAGTGCTTGCCGGTTCATGGCGAACCGTTCCTCAAACAACGGCGCGCAATCGACGATCACGTCCGCCTGAGAGACGATCGACTCCGCATTCTCCTCGGAGATGTTTTCGGGAATCGGTACGATGTCGAGTCGCGGGTTCAGATCCTTCAGTCGCCGCAGCGCCGACTCAACGCGCGGGCGCCCCAGCCAGTCGTGCGTCATCAGCAGTTGTCGGTTGAGGTCGCTCGGTTTGACGTTGCCGGCGTGCGCCAAGACCAGCTTGCCAATCCCTGCAGCCGCCAGTTCGTACGCGACCACGCTCCCCAGACCGCCGACACGGGAAACCAGCACCGATGCGCCTTTGAGTTTTTCCTGTCCCGCCTCGCCGAAGCCGGGCGTCCAGATCTGCCATTCGTAAACGGCGTGTTCTTCGTCGGTGAGCGGTTTCGGCTGGGGCATCGATACTCGTCGGGTCCGCTTATAAAGTGCCGGGTGGCCCCGATTGAAAATCGGGGTGCCACAGGCACAAGAGGCTGCAATTTCACCGCCGCACAGTCTGGCGGTGCCGCAAAGTCATTTGACGCGGCAACTGCGGCCTCTTGCAGGCTGCGCCTGCCCCGATTGCTCCGCAATCGCGGCCATCCTTTTTGGTTTTTGGAGTTTTTGGCGGTCCGCACAGCGGACCCTACGGAGTCTAATGTGTGCCGACTGTGGCCGGTTTTTCGGCGACGGCGGCGAGATTGCCTTCGGCGTCAAACTGCATGTCGTGCGGGCCGTCGAGAACTTCCAGATCGTCGCGGGCTTCAAGTTCCGTCAGGTACGCTTCGCTGACGAGGACTTCCCCCACGTGCAGCGTCGTGGAAATATGCACGACGCGGGCATGTTCGGGGTCAGTCAGTCCGACAGTCGGCAGCGCGGCATCGAGGACCTCACGGTCGCTGTCGTAATAAACGGGGACGGCCGCCGCAGAGGGATGCCCGCCGGTCAGCGCGTTGATGGACGTGATACTGCGGTCGACGCTCTCCGCCGTGCGCGTGTTGGTAAATTCCGCCAAGCCGAGCCCGCAGGCGTTGCCGTGCGTTTCGTACGTCAGCCCACGAATGAATATGCGTTTGACCGAAACGTCGTCTTTGTCGGTGGAGACATGGTCGCCGTACTTGCGGCCCACGACATTGGTGTCCATTCCCGAGCCGCTAATGTCCTTGCCGATTTCGTCGATAATCAACAATCCGACGTCGTCAAACGGCAGGCGGGGCATCCATTGCTTGGCCAGTTTGAGCAGTTCTTTTTCGCGGGAGACGAAATTCTCCGGGGCTACCGCCTCCAGTAGCGCGGTCTCGTCGTCGGCGTTTTCCACGATCGCCAAGCCGGCGACAATGCCGCATTTTTGTAGCACCGAATCGGCGACGGCGGTGATGATTTCGCCGAAGCTATAATCCAAAATCGCGCGATGGTAGATCTTGGCCCCTTCATGCTTGCCGAGGCCGATGAGCATCATTTTCAGCAGCCCACTTTCGATTTCGCCGACGAAACCGGTGTGCGGCTTGATTCGGCCGCAGACCAGCACGTGGTCGGCGTCATAGGCGTGCTTGTCAAAGTGCACGGGAATGCCTTGCGGCGTTTCGTCGACAATCTCGGTTTCCATCGAAGCCCGAATTTCTGCGCCGGTGTACTCTTCGGTAATTCCATACGCCTCGATGATCGCCCGCTGCCCCTCAGCGGTTCCGCCGCCGTGGCTGCCCATTGCGGGAACGATGAACGGCACGGCGCCGAGCGACTGAAAATGCTCGACGGCCGATTTGATGATCAGCGCAATATTGGCAATCCCCCGACTGCCGGCGGAGATGGCCACTGTTTCGCCGGGTTTGATCTTCCCGCCCAAATCGAGTGCCGATAACTGCCGCTCGACTTCACCGGCGACGTCGTCGACGCGCGGGCCGTCAAAGTGTTGTTTGATACGCAGCATCCGCGGATATTTCATGCGGCTTTCTCCCTACGAATACGTCCCTTTTCAGTCCAACTATTGTTGCTGAGCGCCATCAATCTCGCAACGGTCCTATTCTGCTTTCCACTCCGTCTCGTTCCCAAGCTCCAGCTTGGGAACGCACCGTAGCGAAGCTCCGCTTCGCCGCACACCTTAAAATTCGCGCGCGCGAAGCAGAGCTTCGAGAAAGTGGGTTCCCAAACTGGAGTTTGGGAACCAGAATAGAGTGTGATTCTCCTATCGAGAAAGCTTCATTCAATGGCCTACAACATCCCCCGCGTGCAGGCGGTTCCGATCGAGGATTCACAGGTTTCGTTTCAAGTCGACGGCGTCGAGCGGCTGCGGTGGCATGCCGGGCGGCGGTACACGCGGCCGCATTTTTATCCTTTGCTGGGACCGAGCGGGCGTCCGCTGACGCGAATGGGGCATCCGGCGGCGCCCGACCACGATCACCACAAGTCAATTTGGTTTGCGCACCACAAAGTGGCCGGGCTGAATTTCTGGGGCGACAACACGCAGAACCAAGCCCGGCAGGACCAGTGGGTGCATTATCAAGATGGCGACGACGAAGCGGGGATGGTCGTCGACATCGGCTGGTACGACGGCCACAACGCGAAACTGATGCAGCAACGGCTGATCGCGGTGTTGCGGCCGATGGAGCAGGGGGAGACTTGGCTGGAATTGCAGACAACCTTCACGCCGACCGGCAATTCGCTGATGCTGGAGCAGACCAATTTCGCGTTTCTCGCGGTACGGGTTGCAAAGTCGATCAGCCGCCACTACGGCGGCGGGCACCTGACGAACAGTGAAGGAGCGGTCGGCGAACAGGAAATTTTCGGCAAGCCGGCGCGGTGGATGGACTACAGCGGACCGGTGATCGGCGAGACTTGGGAGGGGATTACGTACTTCAACCATCCGGCTAATCCGCACACGCCCAACGGCTGGCACGTGCGCGACGACGGTTGGATGGCCGCGTCGGTCTGTATGCATGACGGCATCGAAATCACCAAGAACCGGCCTCTGAATCTGAGATTTGCACTGTGCGCCCATGCGGGCCAAGTCGACGCCAAGCGTACAGAAGCGCTGTTTGAAGATTTTGCGTCGTCCTCGGCGTATGATCTCGTCAAAGCGCAGCGGCCGTATCGCGCGTGGTTGCAGCGAGGGGGATGATGCTCGAACCAACGCCGGCATCCCCGTGGTGGATGAAACTGTTGAGCCGGCCGATGTGGCTGGTGTTGGCGGCGTTCTGTCTTGTCGCGGCGTCGATTGCAGTGCCGTGGTGGTGGCGATGGCAGGAAACGAGCCGGATGACCGCCGAACTCGCGTTGCGGCACACAACGGTCCGATTCGAACATGCAGGCCCCCAATGGCTGCGGAACATTGTCGGCGATAATTGGATGCGGCCGTTCGATGTTCCTGAATCGGTGCTGATTGAATCCGGAAGTGGGCTGACTGATGCTGATTTTCGAGCCTTCATTGTTCCGCTCAATGAGCTGCGCGGATTCAAACGCTTTGAATCATTCGGGTCAGAGCTGACGGAGCCAAGTTTTGCCGAACTGGCCAAGTTCGAACATTTGGCCGAGCTGTCGGTGAGCGAGCCGGCATTCAACGACCGCGTCCTCGCGCACTTCTCGTCGGCACAACGGCTGCAGTCTCTCGACCTTGGCAGCACCCGTGTGACCGACGCAGGGTTACAGCATCTGCGCGAACTGAAAAACTTGGAATACCTTTCCGTCTCCAACACCGACGTGAGCGAGCAGGGATTGGAGGAACTGCAGCGCCACTTGCCGCAATTGGTAGTGAGCGATGACTAACGCCCAATCAAGGCATGATTTTCGGGGTGCTGCCAGAAATGATCCGCACGAATCCCGCTGTCGAGCTATTTTGATTCGCTCGGCGTCGTTTCTTTTTGAGGGCGGGGTTTCGACACGGGGCGCGACGTAAGCCATTTCTTCCACGCGTCGAGTTGCCGCTCACGCTGTGTTTTGTCGGCGAACGGATCGAATTCGAGGTCGGCGCGGGTCAGTTTGAGAAATGTCCCTGACGCGGCGGCGCGAACGGCCAGCCGGTCATCCTCCATCAGTTCAATCAGCGGCGGCAATAACCCTGACTTGGTCTGAGACATGGCCAGCAGAATCACGTCGCGCCCGTCGCGTTCCGGCCGGGCCAGATGCTCAACCAGCTGCGCGACCGTCTCACGCCGCTCCTCATCCGCCTCGTCCGCCTGCAATCGCTTGAGCAAGTTGAAGAACAGGTCTTCGGGAGGCTGTGGATTGGCGAGAGCGTCCTTCAAAAACTTGACAAACTCCTCAGGCGCCGCATAGCCGGGCCTGACGGCGATGATTCGATCGTCACCGTCGAGTACGAACGTTTGCGGCAATCCTTGCACGCGGAAGCGGGCGGCCAATTCCTTTTGCTCGTCGACGTCGACCTTGACCCACAGAAACTTGTCGGACAGCGCGCCCACACGCTCATCCATGAAGGTGTCAGCCTCGAGTTTACGGCACCACTTGCACCAATCGGCTCCAAACGTGACCACCAACAGTTTCTTTGGCTCACCCTCGGGAGCTGCTTCTTTCGCGCGGGCTTTTTCAATTGTCGGCTCAAACTCGACCGCACCGGCGGTGGCTTGAAGTGCGGCGTAGATCACGGCAGCCGCCGCAAACGCGCTGAGTCTCGTTGTGCCGCGATTTCCGCCCATCGTCTTCCTCCTGCGACCCTGCCAGCATTGCTGATTTATGCCGCGTTAGTGCGATCAATGTGTCAGGGTGTAGGCCAGTAGGTTCACGTTGACTTGTCGCGCGTTCTTGATTTCGTTTCCTCCGCAACAACAGCACTTGCCGCCCACCTTGCCGGTGTCGTTCAGACCGTCGGGCGAAAAGATCAGTACGATCTTGCCGTCGATTTCCAAGCCTTCCAGGTGTGCCCGGTGGGAACCTTTACACTTGAGCTCGTCGATTTCGTACACCGTGTGAAACACCGGATGAGACTGATCGATCGGCTGCAAGCTCATTTCGGGAAACACATCGCGAATCGCGCGTCGAAAGCTGTTTTGCCATTCGGGGCTGCTGCACCCAGCCGAGGCGATGATGAACCCGCCGTTTTCCAAATAGTTCCGCATATTGGTCTGCTGTGACTCGGTCAGCCGGTAGCTGCCCTCGCCCGTCATCACCGCCACGGGAAATTCAAACAACTCGGACGATTCGAGCTTTACGGGAATCAACTGCTGATTCGTCAAGATGTGCGTTTCGCGGCCGATCTGCTTCAGAAACTCATCACTGAAGCAGGCGGAAGTTTTCCCGTTGCCGTAAGTCAGATTCGCACAATTCACCATTCCCGGCTGCAGCACCGGCGGGGCTGAGGGTTTTGACTTTTTGGATTTCTTCTTCGCTGAGGACTGATTTTGGGCGTACCCGGCGACGCCGAGTCCCAACAGTGCGACCGCGATTGCTCCATAGAACCATACGGAACGCTGAAAAATGATTCTGAAAGCCATCTGTCATTCTCCGTCTATTTTTTTGTCGGTTCGTTTGCCTCAGTCGGCAAATGACACCTGGGTTACTTTCCTTCTGCGAGTCGTTTGAAGTAAGCTTCCGCCGCTTCGCGATAGCCGACCGGCACTCCGCGCAAGTTGCCCGCCGCGGACGAACCGAATTCGCGCGAATCGGGCGTGAGCGTTTCCGCTGCCGCAGGATCGTTTCCAGCGCCCAACGGGATCCACGAACCGCGGCTGCTCCTGCCAAGTCTGCCGCCGCTGGATCGTTGTTGCATGCCTTGCAGTGCATGCGGTCCCATGATCGCGACCGGCGCCTGCGATCCGGGGAAGCTCTGGCCCGCCCGCCACATCGAACCTTCGCCCTCACCGCCGGCAGGTTCACCTCCCCGGCCGGATTGACCGAATCCGCCTTGCCCCGAGCGACCGCGCCCGGATTGGCCTTGCCCTTGCCCCTGACCTGGCTTACCGCGCTGACCGGGGATGCCCCGGCCCTGCGCCAGTTGGTTCATACATTGCTGCAGGCGGTCTTTGGTCAATTTCAGCGGTCCGTCCAGCGCGTCGCTCATCCCCTGGCAAGCTCCGTTGCAATTCGGGCAGTCCGACATCAGGCTTTCCAGGTTCTTTGCGGCGGACTCCGCTGCTTCCCAAGCACTGCGGCCCGAGCCGCCGCGAGCATCGCGGGCGGCTGACTGCTGATCTTGCTGAACGTTCATCTCGCCGATTGCTTCGCAAAGTTTCAAGGCGTCCCCCGACATTTCGGGCAGCTTTTCTTGTGCCGCTTCGGCCGCCTGTTTCATTTGCTTGACGACGTCCTGCAGTTCCTGTTCGAGACGCTCCTGTTCACCGGCCAGCCGATCGGCCCGCGCCTGATCTTCGGCGTTTAACTGCTCCTTGTTTTGAAATTCGGCCAATCGGTCGGCGACCTGCCGTTGCCGGGCAATCACCAACTTGAGCTGTTCCGATGCGGCGAGCAGATTGTCGGCCTTTTGGAACGTCTCCAAATCCTGCTCGGCGGCGTCGAGTTGCTCCTGGTTCTGCTTGTCGAACGGTTGGTCTTCTTGTTTGAATTTATCCAACGCCTGTTGAAATTGCTGCCGTGCCGCGGACGTCGCTCCACCCGGCTGCCGCATCCCCGACAGGGACTGCGCAACGTTTTCGGCGTTCTGGTTTTGTTGCTTCAATTGCTTACTCAGCCGCTGCAGCATTTCCGTATACGGCTCCTCGAGTTCATACAATTGCATCTGCTCGACACGCTCGTCGAGTTGCTTGGCAAGCTGCTCCGCCGACTTGGAAAACTTCTGCAATTGCTCTTCCAGTTTCTGCAATCGCTGGAGCATCTCTTCGCTCGGTTGATCGGTTTCTTCGAGTTTCTTTCGCAGCGTCTCCAATTCCTCAAGCGCTTTCTCGCGCTGCTCGGCAAGTTCGTCCAGTTTCTCGCGCATCGATTCGAACTCTTTAACCAGCTCGTCCATCTGGTATTGCTGGCGGGCGTATTGTTGGTATTCCTGCTTCGAAATGACCTGAATCACAAACGTCTCGCTGTCGCGGAACTGACTGCCGCTGGGATGATTGTCCCAGGCGGCGGCATAATACGTGATCACATCGCCGGCGCGGGCGCCGAGTTCGGGCAAATTGAATTCATACGTCGAGCGGGAGGCGTTGCCGTTGAGAGTCTCAAACGGCAGATCAACCGGCGAGGGTCCCCAGCCGTTGACGCTGCGGTACAAGCGGACTTTGGAAATGCCGATGTCGTCCACCGCTTCAACGACGGTCGACACCGTCCAGTCTTCGACCACGACTACGTGCGGCGACGGTTCGGTGATCGCCACTTGCGGCAGTTTGTCCGCGATGGCGGTGATCGGCCCTTCGATGCGTTCCAGGCTTTCAGCGCCGTTTTCCGAATACAAGGAAATTGAAAAACGCCCATTCTTCTCGATGCGAAACGATCCGTTCACAGTCTTCGGATCATCCGCCAGCGGTTGCAACGTTACGGTCGTTTCGGTGATGTCGGACTCGTCGTCGGCATCGTCGGATTCCGTCAGTAACAGTCGACCGGACCCCAGCGGCAAGTTGCTGCGCGCCTTGACGGTGATCTTGGTTCCCACGAGCGCTTTGAGCCCCTTTTTCTCCAGCGGCGTCTCGCGCGACGGCCAGCCGGTGTACTCCGGGTAGTGATATTCGAAGCGGACGTCTTCGAAATACGGCAGCTCCACAACTTCCAGTTGCATCGTGCGACTGCGGCCGCGGGGTGTGTCGATGTAAAACGCGCGGGACTGCTCGGCCCGTTCAATGTGCAGCGAGAATTGCCCGTCCCGCTTCCGCAACATGGCAATCGATTCGCCGTCACGACCGTTGTCGTCTAGAAATACAACCGACGCCTGGTCGACCGTTTCTGGACCGGACAGCTCCGCGTCAATTGCGGCCGGTTTGCCGTGATAGACCGGTTCGGGCGAAATCTTCACGTCGAAATCGAGCAGCGTAAACGGCGGGTGGTCGCCATGCGGATCGAGAAAACGAGGTACCACCATCGCCAATAAGCGGGGCGCCGCCAGATGAAAGACGAACAACACCAGACAGGCCGCCCCGGCGACGGCCAGCGCTCGAAACAGCGGCCGCATAGAAACGACGTCCAACGACGAAATCCCATGCGCGCGCTGGTCGGCCATGCGGATCACCCGCTCCCGCAGTTCGGTACTCTGGCCCCGAGGCGATGACGCCGAAAACTCAACCGCATTGATAAACGAACTATCCTCGCGGTCCAGACGTTCTTCGATCAGCCGAGCGGTGCTGCGTGGATTGAAGCGGTTGCGCATGATCACGCGTACCGCCGCCGCGCAAGCGCCCAGCAGACTGACCGTGAGCACGACGTTGAGCAGGATTCGCATTGTGGGTGAAAGCGCCAACACCGCATCGGTGCAGACTGCCAGCAGGGCCAATCCCAAGAGCGCCGCGAAGGCGAGGCACGCCGTCACGGATGTTTCCAAGAGACGCTTTAAGCCGCTTGTGGCCCGGAGCAAATGAAAAAGCGGCGTATCGGTACCAGACTCGGAAAACGGGGCCGGTTGATCTTCCGGTTGAGCGCCGGACCGCGAAGTTCGTTCGTGCACCACACGTCCCCTCTCGGTTTGGTGGGTCGGCCTATTCATCGTTGGTGGTCTCCAACACTGTAAAGTCTAAGTTCCATCAATGTGGATGTAAAGTTGTTTTACGGAGTCAACTTACCATAGTCCCGCCCAGCGGCGAATTAACCATTCCATTCCCATCCAAATCAGCAGCATCGTCAAAATCCAGCCGCGATCCCACAGATACGTCAGCTTGGGAGGCGTGAGCATCGAAATGCGATGATGTTGCAGTTGCGAATGTAAGTCGTCGACGTTTTCCGCACGGAAAAACGATCCGCCGGAGTGTTCCGCCAGAATTTTCAGCGTCAGCATGTTTGAGGCGGTCATCAGGCGCTCGAGGTTGATGTCGTAGACGTTCAGCTTCTTTTGCAGTTCCGCAGGAGTCATTCCGGGAGCGTGCAAGCGGACTTCGTGAATGCCGGCCGCCTCCGGTTCCAAAGTCGCCCGGTAGCGCAGCGCCGCTCCGGGCAGGCGGTGCAAGGCAACTTCGTTTTCCTCTCCTCCCGGACCGATAAATTCCAACACCGGCTCCTGGCCGCCCGCAGGGGCTTTTTTCAAGAACACTTCAGCGGTGAGCGGATCTCCCAAACGGGACGTGACGCGGCTCAAATTCAGCGCGACTTGCTGTCCCGGTTCGAAATCGCCGCCGATCACCATCCAGCGGACGAGGTTCGACCAGAATGTGTCGTAGAATCCGCGCAGGTCCTCGTTTTCGGGTGTCAGCAGACTCCATTTCCAATGCCCTTCTCCCAGCAATGCGGCGATGCGGCCCGGTCCGTAGGTCATGGTGACCACGGCCGGCATCCCGTCGTCCTGTGGTCCGGCCGCCGCATGCGCGCGGGCCAGCACAATCGTTCCCGGTTTCTCGCGTTCCACGACACGCATGACCTCAAAACCGGGCAGCCGCTCAAATGCCTCCGCCGCTTCGAATCCAATCTTGACGGGAGACATCCACAGGCTGCTGCGGCCGGAGGGGGTCAACTCGACCGACAACTCCTGCAACTCGCCCGTTCCCCAAACCACCGGTTCTAAAGCGCCTAGGATTTCGCCAAGTCGGCGCCCTTGTTCGGAGTCCGCTGCGTACGGCTGGCCGCGACTGAAGATCAAGTGCCCCCCTCCGTCTCGGACAAAGTTGACAAGTTGCTCTGCGGTTTCATCGTCGAGCACATGTTCCATCCCCCGTCCCAAAATGACGATATCGTACTCCGCCCACTCTTCGGCACCATTGGGCAAACTGGGACTGCGATTCTCCACACGGGAGACGATCGTCTCGCGTTTGGACGAGCTGACCTGTGTGATCTGCGTGAGTTCAAGATGCTGATCCTTGCGGAGCGATTGAGCGAGGAACTTGCTGTCCCAGAACGGCTGCCCTTCGAGAATCAGCACGCGAATGCGGCGCTTCATCACCTCGCAAAAGACGATTTGCTCATTGTTCGTCTCTTCCGCTTCTCCTTCGAGCACATCCAGAGAAACGTCATACTGGTATTGCCCGGGTTCGGATTGCTGAATGGGCAGTTGCAGTTCCGTGACTCCGTTGCCATCCAGTAAAACGGGAAACGTCTCTTCCGTCTCACCCTGCTTGAGACGCACCTTGACCGTGCGATCTTGCAGGCCGGAGTGGTAGACTTTGACCAGGATTCCGCCCGGCTCATCAGGCAGCAAATAATCCTGCATGGGGATGGCCAATAGCGCCGCGTCGACCGTCGCATCGGTCCCCCCCACACCGACGGTATACAGCGGAACCTTCTTCGACCGGGCCAATGTCGCGGCCGACTGCATCGAAGCGTCTTCGCTGTCGCGTCCGTCGCTGAGGATCAGCATCGCGTCACCCTCTTTGGGCCTGATTTGTGCGACTGCCGCCATCACCAATTCCGCCAACAGGGTCTCGTCGCCTTGCGCCATCGAATCCGCATCGCTGCGTAGTCGTTCGATATTGAGCGGTCGAACCTGCGAATCGAATGTCCGCAATTCGATGTCAAAATCTTCACCTAGTTTGCGAAGCTGCTCTGGATCAATCACGTTTTGTGCAAGGTAGGCAATCCGCGACTGGGCGTCGCAATCGTCGGTCAACATCGATTGCGATGTGTCCATCAAGACTGTTAGTTTCGACCGCCGGGTCTGCTCGGGACGGGGGATCTCGCGGCTGGGTCCCATTAACAGCGTGGCCAGCGCAGCGATTGAAGCCAGCCGCATGGCCAACAGCAGGCTCGCCGACTTGCGGTTGGTTGGAAAGACCCGTACGAATGCAAACAGCGCGACGGCACACAAAAGGGCGCAGCCGCCGTAGATGTGCAGCAGCGGCGCGATCGGCTGCCATTTCCAGACCGACCACGGTTCCATCGCAGATAGTACAGGTTGGATCGATTCAAACATTACGAGTGCTGATCTGCCAATCCAATTCGTCCGATACGATTATTCGGATGTTCAAGTTGTTCACTTCAGATCGTCCAGCCAGTTGGCATTCTTTTCCTGCGGACGTAAAATCGTTCCTCCACATCTCTGATGATCGCGTCGTCATCGTCTCCAGAGTCCCAGTAGAAACATTTCGCATCCAATAGCGCATAGGGCCAATGCCAAACAGTTGCCCCACAGTGGGCGGCCGGCGTAATCGAGGCTGGATTGCCAGCCGTCAGCCGATTGGAGTTCCGTCTCGAAACCTTGAGCCGCAAATTGCTGTTGCAAACTGTCGATTTCCAAGGTTTCCAGATTGCTTTCGCGCGGATCGACATTGATGCCCACGGCGGCCAAAGTCCGCTGGCCGTTTGTCACGCGATAGAGGCCGGCAGTTTTGGGGTCCAACAGTCCGACTGAGATTCCGTCGGCGAGCGTAGTCGTCCGTGAGGGAACAGCTTCTCCAGCGTTGTTGATGACTTCGATCCCGCCGCCGGCCTCTTCGGTCGAAAACCGCTGTGGAAAGTAATAGGTCGGTCCGGGCGGGGAATTCCGAAAACGTCCTTCTTGCGGCTGCAGGCTTTTGGCGAGAATTTGCATACAAGCGACAAACGCTCCATGCTTGCCCAGATCGCTGAACGTCGCCTGCGGTGAGAATCCGGCCAAGACGAATTGTCCCGCGCCGAACAACCGGCTGCCGAGTGCCGGTTTTCCGTCGGAAAACAACAACAGCACTTCGGCGGTGGGATCGGGCACGCCTGCCGACCAGATCTGCTGAAAATGTATCTGCGCAACGGCAAGCTGGCTTTGTTCGTCGAAATCACGAAACCAGCGCGATTGCCATCGCCCGGAGGTAATCCGCAACGGTTCGTCTTGGCGCGAAAAACGCATGCGTCCTTCCGGCGCCCACGGCAGTAGCCCGCGGTCGCCTGCTGTGACCTGCAGAGCCGCCAAATTCGCTTGAACCGGACCGTCTCCACAAAAGAAAACGACGCCGCCCCCTTCGTCAACGTACTTCACAATCGCTGCGGCCGCTTCTGTTGAGAGTTGCCCCAGATAGCCGATGAACATCGCTGCGTACTGGTTCAGCGATTTGCCAGGTAGGTCGCGTGATTGAATATGTTCGGCCGCATACGGATCGGTCTCATCGCCGTGCGGCATCAAAGCGCGCAACATGTAATACGCTGCCGTTCCGGGCACCTGCGGGTCGCCGTCGCTGACAACCAACACCGGCAGACGAGCGGACGCCTCTACCGCGAGATAGGCCCGATTGTCGACGTCCAATGCATCGTTCGGGATGGAGAAGGTCGCGGTGAGCACGCCTTCCCGCGGAACGGTTGTGGTGAAGGTCACCGTTTGTTGTTCACCCGCAGCGAGGCTGAGAGTTTGCGACTCCGTCGTCACCTCGTTACCGCTGCCTTGAAATTCAACGGTTACTGGA
The DNA here is from genome assembly GCA_028285345.1 of Planctomycetales bacterium. Classification (GTDB taxonomy): domain Bacteria; phylum Planctomycetota; class Planctomycetia; order Planctomycetales; family Planctomycetaceae; genus Symmachiella. Next base: position 147,980 of record JANQPT010000041.1, on the reverse strand, counting down.
ACCTGCTTGGTTTGACCGGAATAGTTCGCGGCCAGCACTGTGACGTCGCAGGCCTGGCCGGCAAGCGGCCGCGTCGGAAAATGCTGCGGATCATGCAGAGCCAGATTCGCGGGCGGCTGCTGATCGACTTCCGCAAACTTGACGCGAGTTGCCTTGGGTAGCAACTCGGCCAACGAATCCTCGCCGGCAATCTCGGACCAATTCGTCGCTTGCATGTCGGAGATGACGACCAATTCTCGCCGACCAGGATGTTCGGACAGAAATCGGCCCGCGATCCCCAGCGCCGTGACTAAGTCGGCTCGTTCTTCCGTCGGCTCGAATTCCGCCAATCGTTGTTGAATCGCCGGCAGGTTTGCCGTCAGTCGTGGAAACATCGCTTGCGGCGACGCATCGGCAATGACCACGTTTGCCACGTCCGTTCCCGACCGCAGTGCGTCGAGCGTCCGCTTGGCGGCCCCGCGCAGCCGCTCACTCGCAGCGACCCCGTCGACGCGCTGCCCGGTCGATGCGCTGGCATCGAGTAGTACAACGACCGCGGCGGAATTGTCGCCACCGGACTGGCCCGCGTAACCTTCATCGATCCAGACCGGGCGCGTGAACGCGAGCACGATGAGTGCGAACGCCAGCATCCGCAGCGAGAGCAGGATCAATCGCCGCAGCCGCGACAACCGAGCTTGTGTCGCCGTCGCCGCGACTAGCAGCGCGATGCTCGGGAAAATCAGCGTCTGCCGCGAATGACGATTCACCAAATGCGCGATCAGCGGCAACGCCAATAAGGCCAAGCCGGCGAGCAACATTGGTGTCGTCAAGCTGATCATTGACTACGTTGTTTCTTCAATATTTCTGTGAATTCCGTCGAATGTCCATACGCGATTCGCTGGTCCCGCCCGACAGCATACGTGCGTCGTCCGTCGCCTGTGAATCAAATACTGTCGTCTCTTCCTAACCCGGTTCACCGGGTTTTTCCGCGCAGCGATCTTAGGCCCGCCATTAATGGCGGGTTTGCAATGTAATAATAACTCGACCCCCGTTTACGGGAGTTCTCGCTGTGGGGCTTTAGCCAATGCAGGCAAGGCTAAAGCCCCACGGCGAGAAGCCTCGTCAACGAGGCTCTGGCAACAACGTTTTGACTGCTCACCCGCCATTAATGGCGGGTCGAATACCCGCTGACGCGGGGGAAGTCCCGTGAACGGGACTGATATTGATTCCTGCAAACCTTTGGATAGACAGCGTGTTTGCCGGTTCCACGCATCCAACTTCCATAAGCGTCGAGGGCAGCGATGTTCAGCGACCGACTAGCGCGATGCGCGATTGGCAAGGTAATTCTCCAGCAACTGGTAATACGGTTGTGACATCATCACGCGGAAGTAATCCACACCGATCCCGCGGCAGCGCCGCGACCAACTCTCAATGAACTCCCGTGCTTTTTGCTGATACTCTGCGCGAATTTCGCGGACCTGCAATCGCACTCGGCTGCCCGTCTCGCTGTCGATGAACAGGCCGTGCTCGACGTTGGGAAGTTCGATCTCGTCGGGATGCAGCACGTGGAACAGGACGACTTCGCCGCCGGCATGCACCCGCGCCGCCATCGCCTTGGCGACGGCGTCCGGATCGTCCCAGAGATCGCTGAAAATGACCAGCAGATTGCGGCTGGTGCCCTGGCGGTTGAAGTCGTCCAGCGCGCCCGCCAACCCCGCCGATCCGCCCGGACGAATCCGCTCCATCCGCCGCAGAATGCCCATCAAATGCTGCATCGAACATTGCGCGGGGACCTGTTTGTCCAGTCCATCGCGACTGATGGCGAAGCCGAACCGGTCGTGTTGCTTCATCACTAAAAATGCGATTGAAGCGGCCATCATGCAGGCATAGTCGTATTTCGACAGCTGATCCTTCCGGCCATTGGTGCTGCCGCGATAGCCCATTGACGCCGAAGCGTCGATCAGCAGATGGACGGTCAGTTCCGAATGATGTTCAAAAATCTTGATGAACAATTTGTCGCTGCGGCCGAGCACCTTCCAGTCGATTTTGCTGACGTCGTCTCCGGGAAGATACTCGCGGTAATCACGGAACTCGACGCTCTGCCCGCGCTGGTTGGTGGCGAAATGACCCGCGTAGCGGCCCTGAATGATCCGTCGCGGCGCGAACAACATGTGCGTCAGCCGCCTTAGGTCGGCGGGCTGCAGGTACTTAAACGACAGTTTTCCCAAATTGGGCGAATTGGCCATATCGGAAATGCCCGAGGTCAAATTAGGACGCAGCTTTGTCGGCGATCGGCTCTCGTGCGTCTTCGATGATGCGTTTGACGATCGCCCGCGCATCAATCCCCTCGCCGGTTGCGCTGTAGTTCGGCAAGATACGGTGCCGCAACACCAGCGGGGCGACTTTGCGGATGTGTGACGCCGATACGGCCGGTTCGCCGTTGAGCACGGCCAATGCTTTGGCCGCCAAAATCATATGTTGGCTCGCCCGCGGTCCGGCGCCCCATGCGACATAGTCCGCCACGAAATTGAGCGCAACGTCCCCTTCCGGACGCGTGGCCCGAGCGAGCATGACGGCGTAGCGCACCACATGCCGCGAGACGGGAACGCGCCGCACGAGATGCTGAAACGCCTGAATCTCTTCGACCGTGCAGACGGCATTCACCTCCGGTTCGGTATCTTCGGTCGTCGCCAATACGATTTCCACTTCTTCGGCCGCATCGGGGTAGTCCATCCAGAGGCTGAACATGAAGCGGTCCAATTGCGCTTCAGGCAGCGGATAAGTTCCCTCTTGCTCAATCGGATTCTGCGTCGCGAAAACTAGAAACGGCCGCGGCAATTGGTGCGTGTGCCCCATGCTGGTCACGGTGAATTCCTGCATCGCTTCCAAGAGCGCCGATTGTGTCTTGGGGGGCGTGCGGTTGATCTCGTCGGCCAAAATCATTTGTGCGAAGAGCGGTCCGTGGACAAACTGCATTTTCCGTTCGCCGGTCTGGGCGTCTTGCTGCAGTAATTCCATGCCGATGATGTCGGCCGGCATCATGTCCGGGGTGAACTGCACCCGCTTGAAACTCCAGCCGAGCACCTCAGCCAACGTCCGCACCAACAGCGTCTTTGCCAGACCCGGCACGCCGATGATTAATGTGTGCCCCTGTGAGAAAACGGCCGTGAGAATCGCGTTGACCGTCGCATCTTGCCCCACGATCACTTTCGCGCATTCTTCGCGCATGCGGAGGGCGGTTTGATGCGCCCGCTCCAGCAATTCCAGATCATCACCCGCCAATTCCGGTAATGTGTCGGTCATTTGGTCCTAATTCGAGCAGAGAGTGAAGGAGGCAATGGTGTGTAAGCTTATAGACGCAGTCCCGCTGCAAATAGATCATCGGATTCCACAAAAAGTCGGGCGATTACGCAAATTCCCGGCATCAATCCTGTGCTCCCGTCAGATTCAACTCCTTTTCCAGGACGTCAAACAGCTCGTCGGCGCTTTCCGCGCGGCCAACGATCCCGTCCATCTGCGGAGAGAGCACCATTGGAATTTGCTTTGCGCCGCTGTCGACGTAAGCCTGAACGTCTTGGGAGATCCGCTCGTCGATCCATGGATCGGCCAGCGCCGACTGCAACTTGTCTTCCCCGACGAGCTCCGCGGCATGACCGCGCGCCTCGTCAGCGGCGCGCGGCATCTCCGGTTCATAGAGCCAGGCATCGAACTCGGCAAACTTGGAACGGTCAGCGCGCCAGACTGCCAATGCGATGCGAGCCAGGTTGCACGATTCCTCAAAGCGTGGTTCGGTCTCTTCCACCGACTCGTTGCAATCCGCGTCCAACGGCATCGGCAACAGTAAGAGACAATAGGGCACCGTATAGGACGACATCCGCTCAACCAAATAGCCGTGCGTGGCACGGCAATGAGGGCAACAGTAGTCGTAGAGCAGCACGATCGGCACCTCGGCTTCGGCAGAGCCCAGCAGTGGCACGTCATCAACGGCCACCGGTAATTCTCCGTTGAGCACGGCAAGCACGCGACCGGGACCCGGTCCGGTGTCGGCATTTCGGTCGCCAGGCAGCCTTGCGAATTGAGCACCGGACTCGCCAAAAAACAGTTGCAGTGCGAACAAGACCCCCGCTAAGGCGACACCGCTCACGACAGCACGCCCCCATCCGGCAGATTGATGCGTTGGCTCCGCAACTTGCGGCGCCGTTCTTCGCACGTAAATGATGATAGTCACGGCGGTCGCCAGTCCGGCCAGATGGTCCGCCATACACCATTGGCAAATCGCCTTGAGCACGAACAATTGCAGGCTGACAAACCAAATCACGGCCAGCCCGATACAGGCGGCGAGCGTGATCAGCAGCTTGCGGCCGGTCGTCCGGCTGGCCTCGCTCTGGCCCGAGCCAGCGAGGACTGTCGCTCCCAGCACGCCGAGATAAGCCGCCAGCGCGTAACCCCCCATCGGAATCCCGAACAGATAAGACCAGCGGCTGCGGAGCACTTCGTCGCAACCGGAGCCGCTCCCGCAACCAACCGGCAATCCGCGTTGTGAAAACGAGACGGCTGTTAAATAGGCTGCGAGTGCGGCGGCCAACAGCGCAAAGAGCCGGACGGCGAGCAACAATCCGCGAGCGCGCGGCTGATCTGAATGATACGCCGACAAGTTTTCGGAATCACCAGACATTGCGTGCGCTCTCTCGGTGGTGAATACCAGGTCAGCCGCGTGCGGCTTTGCAAGACCAACGGACTCGCCTCAGATATAGCCGTCTTGAATTTGGATTACAACTGCATGCCGCGCCGCGGAAATCCGACAGTGCCTGTTGCCCGCCGCCAGTCAACACGCGAGTCGATTACGGTACGAGTGACGATCAAACGTCGTCGTGTCGATTTCGAGGCAACGAGCAACGGTACGGCTGCATCACTGTGGCTGCGTTTCGTCTGGTTTTGACGAAGAGGGATTCTTCAAAACCTCATCCAGTTGTTTGTGAAGCTCATTCTCCAAACCGGGGCTCAATCCAACGTGCACGTCCCGGACGATGCCTTGTTTGTCGATGATGACCATCGTGGGGATTCCTTCAACGCCGTACGCCTCGCCCACTTCTCCGTCACTGTCGAGGGCCACATTCACCTTGAGTCCTTCCTCATCCAAAAAGTCGCGGATCGTTTTCGCGTCTTCCTGCTGATTGACGGAATAGAGGACAACTCCCTTGGATTTGTACTCCTCGGCGACCTGCTCCAAAATTGGCATTGCCGCGACACAAGGACCGCACCAAGTGGCCCAAAAATCGAGAATCACCACCTCTTTGCCTGCATGATCGGCGAGGTCGAAATCGTTGCCATTCAGAAGCTTCAAGTTCACTGCCGGCGCGGCTTGCCCCACCAATTGTGAACGTTCTCGCTCGAAGGGAGACCGGCCATCCTCCAACTGTGCAGTCTCCGATTCGGCGGAACCGGGGCTGGCCAGAATTGCGTCGAGCTGTTCGCGAAGCTCGTTCTCCAAATCCGGGTTGAATCCGATGTGCACGTCCCGGACAACGCCTCCCTTATCGATGATCACCATCGTGGGGATGCCTTGGACACCATACGTGTCGCCCACACTGCCGTTGCTGTCGAGCGCGACATTCACATTGATCCCCTGGTCCTTCAGAAAACTGCGAATTGTCCTGGCGTCTTCTCTTTGATTCACGGCGTAGAGGACGACGCCGCGGGAACGATACTCCGCGGCAACTTGTTCGACAACCGGCATTGCGGCGACACAGGGTCCGCACCAGGTGGCCCAAAAATCAAGGATCACGATGTCCTTGCCCTTGTGTTTGGCGAGATCAAGATCTCCTCCGCCCAATAACTCCAAATTGACTGAAGGCGCCGGCTTGCCAACCAACGACGACTGGGGCGGACGCGAACTTGTTCTCGGACCGCACGAAACGACCAGCGCTGCCATCGACATCAACACCAACAACTGCAGCAGACGCGGCATATGATTTCTCGCTTTCATGCACATAGGCAGGGGTTCGGAAACGCCAAGAGGGTCACGGCAAATCGAGAGGCGTCTGGATCGCAAAAATGACGCAAGGCCTTGTTTGCCTCTATCAACGAACTATAAGGTCCGGCCAATTCAATTCAAGGCTCCTCGAGTACGGAGTCTACCGAGCGGGTCCGGATCACAGATGCTGTGGGATGTGCGGCCGCAACGACGGTTGGCTGGCAATCAGCCGTGAGCGGCCAAAATGCACGTGTGACGCAAACAGCGCGTAATTGTCGGCGTTGTGCATTCGCTTCTCGTGCGGCAGCTTCATGGCCCCGTCGCGGTAGCCGTGATCGTTGATGCGATGTTCTTTGGATTCGGTATCGACGAAGTGGAACAACTCATGCAACAGAATGTGGGTGAAGTGATCGGGAACCCGCTTGTCGAGTCCCCGCGCCAGATAAACGCGGCCCGAGTGAACCTCAGGAATCGGCCGCCGGTGGTCGTTGGCTTGTCGTGGGGCGTACGCGGAATACGGTTTGCCCAGCGGATCGATCGTAAAGATCGAAATACCGAATGAATCGCCCCCGGTCGAGGATGTGGGACGCCGCCGCAACACGGTCCGCACACGATGAAGTGTCGTGCGAATCGACGACAAGTCCGACAGCGTCGCTTGCCGGCTTTGGTTGTCAAACTTGAAGTGCAAATCGGCCAATTCGTAAGCCTTCTTGGAGCCGCCGTAACCTCCGTCGGAAAAGAGGTAATCCCGGGCACGTTCAATTGTAGAGAGCCCTTTCTTGGCCATCGCCCTGAGATCCGACATCGAACGCACCGTCCGAGCCAACCGTAAAGCATTGCGCTGGGCCAGACGCTGCTTGGGAATTTCGTTCATCCGCTTCAGCGTTGGCCCGTGCGGATCGACCCGGCCGTCGCTGGCCGTTTTTTGGAACTTTTGAAACGCCAGAATCGCCTCGTTAGTCTTTGGCCCAATCCAGCCATCTTCCGCAAGCGGCACCACCGGTCCGCCGTCCGCCGGGGAGATCAGATTCAGCAGTTGCTGGATGACCAACACATCTTCGTTGTGATTGACCCCGCCAATCCCGACGGAGTACTGAATCGCCCAGGCCGAGACGCTTCCCTCAAAGCGATACGTTTTGCAGGCGTCACCAAGATTTGCGCGAATGAGCATGTCCAACTCCTCATAACCTAGAACGGTTGCATCGATGGTTTCCGCGCGTCTTGGTTGAGGGGCGATCTATCATAGGCAATGTGATCTGCTTTGAAAACTGGATTTGACAAAAGAGTGCGAAACGCGCGCCGATTTGGGTTCGAACGGACATCTGCTTGCATGAATTCGCTTATCGCAGGTTGCGAGGTTATACTCAAATCCGATTGACAACGATGATCAATGCTCGCGGCGGACAGCGATGATCGATATCAGACACTTGCGAAAAGAATACGGCACCACTGTCGCGCTGGAGAATCTGCACCTCAACATCCCTGAGGGCGAAGTCTTCGGGCTGATCGGCCCCAACGGCGCCGGCAAAACCACGCTGATCCGCATTCTGGCGACGCTGATGGAGCCGACCTACGGCGAGGTGACCATCGCGGGGATTGACGCGATCAACGATCCGCTCAAGGTCCACCCGCTCATCGGCTATATGTCTGATTTCTTCAGCCTGTATGACGAGTTGCTTGTCTGGGAATACTTGGACCATTTCGCGCGTTGTTACGGCGTCCCGGCGAGGAAACGGCAACGTTCGTTGGAGAGCGTTCTCGAACTGGTCAGTTTGGACGTTCGCCGCGATTCCCCGGTCACGGCGCTCTCACGCGGCATGCGCCAGCGACTCTGTTTTGCCAAGACGATTCTGCACGAGCCGAAATTGTTGTTGCTGGATGAACCTGCCAGCGGATTGGATCCCGCCGGACGCGTCGAGTTTCGGGAGATGCTCAATCAGTTACGGTCCATGGGCACAACAGTCGTGATTTCGTCGCACATTCTGACCGAGATGACCGGCTTCTGCACTTCGATCGGAATCATGGAACAAGGCCGATTGCGCGTCTCCGGACGCGTGGACGACATCTTGGATCAATTGCAGTCCGGGCTCCGATTAGAGATCGAAGTTTTGGACGAGACGCTCCGCACGACCAACCTGCTGGAGTCCGACCCGCAGGTCAGCCAGATTGTCGTTAACGGGGTCAATGTCTCCTGCCGGTTTGCCGGCTCACGGGATGAACTTCCCGAACTGCACCGTCGAATCGTCAGTGAGGGCATCGCACTGGTCAGCTTGGCGGTCCGCAGCGACAACTTGGAAGAGATCTATATGCAGATTTCGCGACACGAAGTCGCCTGAGCGGGTTGTGCCGCTAACCGCGAGTCGATTGGAGCAGAATCGATGAAGACGCTCGACATTTGGGATCACCCGCTGGTCGTCAAGGCGGGACGGGTTCGTTACCGCAAGCAGGGCATCTACGCACAAGTCGGCATCGCCTGGTTTCTGATTCTGATCGGCTTGGTCTGCTTTCACTTTTACCGGGCCGATCTGGGCGGGCCGCTCTGGTTGCGAAATTACTTCATCGTACTCGTCGGCCTGCAATTGCTCGGCTGTTCACTCGCCGCGTGTGCGACAACTTACGGTTCGATGGATGCCGAAGTCAAAAAACAGACTCTCGACTTTCAGCGGATCACGGGTCTCAGCCCCCGGCAAATCCTGGTCGGCAAGGCGATCGGGGAACCGGTGATTTGCTACATCTTGATCATTATCACCGTGCCGGTGATCAGCATCTGCTGGGGCATGGGCGGATTCGATTTTTCAGTGGCGCTGCTGTTGTATCTGAATTTGCTAACCAGCACATTCATGATGGCCTGTTTGGGGTTGCAGCATCCGCTCAAAGTCATTGAGAAAAAACAAACGGCCAATCAATCCGGAGCCGTTGGTGCCGTCGTTGCTGTCGGATTTGTATTCATCGCCGGCGCGGCACTCAGTGGGCTGGGAAGTCCGTATGGTGGTGCACTATTCGGCCTGCTGACTCCGATCCCGGCCATCACAAGCATCGTGTCATCGAACGATCCGACCGGCAGCGTTGCCTGGTCGGTCGGGTTTCCATTTTTCGGCATCAGGATTCCCTACTTGTTGCTCACTCCGATCATGCAATGCCTGTTTGCGACGTTTTTGCTCAAGGTGATGTCCCGCCGGCTGACGCACGAGCTCGACACCGCAGTCAGCAAACCGATGGCGTTTGGCATGCTGGCAGCAGTTCTATTTCTGCTGATCGCCGCGACGTTCGACTTGTTGCTGGCGGTGCCGAATCTCACGCCGTATCTCATCGGTTTCTTTGCAGGCTTGGCGCTGTTCGTGCTCATCTGTATCGGCACTGCGGCTCCCAGCCGCGAGTCGTATCAAAGTTGGATTTGGCGGCTGCGCGGAAAGCGGCGCAAGGTCTGGGACTTATTAGTCGGCGAGCGTACGCTGAGCTGGTTGACGAACATTTCCGGTTGGTTCCTCGGCGCCGCGCTGGGGATCGCCGCCGCAACCGCCATCGTGGTCTTGCAACCGCAGTTCCTGAAGTCGCTCCAATGGCCGGCGCTTCTGATCGCAGCCGCACTGAGTTTATTGTTGTGCACATGTTACGGGCTGCTGCATCAAGTCGCGGCAGTTGCCACGGGGAATTCGATTGCCGCGGTGATGGTCGTATTCTTCGTTTTGCTGACCATTTCAGTCGTCCCTCTCGTCGTCGGACATGTCGCCGAATCTCCCGAACTGAGCAGCCTGAGTCCCGTTGCGACATACGTCCAGCTGATTCAGCATCCGGCCGACTACTATCCTCCCTATTACATCATGGCGGTGCACGTCTTCGCGATTATGTTTTTAGCATGGGGCATGGCCGGGATGTCCCGGAGGTATTGTCGTCTGATCGATGGCAAACTTGCGGAAATGGGCGCCACCGATCATCCTGACGACGTAATCCGATGAAAACTGACCGCAGACATCGCGTCGGTTCGCTTCTCCGAACTGAGCCAGGCGCTTCTCCATTACCAGTCACGTCGCACAGGAGGTTCTCGCATGTCAGGTTCCACTCGCCGCCGTTTCCTGGAACAGTCCGCCGCTGTTGGCCTCGGTTTGAGTCTGGGCGCGGGGCTTCCGGGCAGGGCGTTCGCCGCCAATGACAAAATCAGCGTCGCTTGCATCGGAGTTCGCGGGAGGGGCAATTCGGTGATGAACAGCTTTGCCGCCGAACAGGATTGCGAGGTGACACATATTTGCGACGTGCGCGAATCAGTCCGCATGCAGCGCGGCGCCGAAATGGAGCAAAAAACCGGTAAGAAACCGAAACTTGTCAACGACTACCGCACGCTGTTGGATGACGATTCGATTGACGCGTTCATGGTGGCAACTCCCGACCATTGGCATGCGATGCTGACCATCGAGGGTTGTCTGGCGGGCAAAGACGTTTACGTCGAGAAGCCGGCGAGCCATAACATTCTTGAAGGCAAGACGGCGGTTGCCGCCGCGCGTAAGAAACAGCGGATGGTGCAGATGGGAACGCAAATCCGCAGCGCGCCGTTTCTCCGCGAAGCGGTTGAGTACGTTCGCGGCGGTGCGCTGGGCAAGGTGATTTATGGTAAGGCGTGGGAGACCAGCCGCAATGGAACGGTCCATCTCGCGCCCGACGGCAAACCGCCCCGAGGTTTGGATTACCACATCTGGCAGGGACCGGCGCCGGAACGGCCCTTCAATCCGTCTGTGGTGGGGAGTGCCTGGCGGTGGCTGTTTGACTACGGCACCGGCGACTTGGGGAATGACGGCGTGCACCGCATCGACTATTGCCGCCACGTGATGGGGCTGGAGGGGATGCCGCAGACGATTAACTGCGCCGGCGGAATGCTGTTTTTCAACGACGATCAACAGTGGCCCGATACGATGCTGGTCAGCTACGAGTACCCGGGCAAAGTGCTGCAATACGAAATGCGGCTCTGGTCAAAACCGAAGCTGTTCGGCGCCACCGAAGGAGCCGCCGTCTACGGCGAAAACGGCTGGGTGCTGATTACGAACCGCGGATGGAAAGCGTACGACGCCGACGGCAAAGTCGTCCGCGAAGGCCAAAGCGACATCGGCCAACGAGCCCACATCCGCAATTTCCTCGACGCGGTCCGCAGCCGCAAGCGGGAAACTCTCAATCAGGAGATTTACTCCGGCCATGTGAGCACGGTCATGTGCCACGCCGGCAATATCTCCTGGCGAACCGGTAAAAAGCTCCGCTTCGACGCCAAGACGGAGACGTTCGACGATCGCGAAGCCAACAAGTACCTTGGCCGCGAACACCGCAAGGGGTTTGAGTTGCCGGAAATCGTGTAACGGCCGCTTACCGCATGATTCAGCGACTGCCAAAGAAGGAAGATCGTGAATCCGTTCCGAATCGCGCTCGCAAATCTCAGGTTTCCGGAAACTCCTGACGAGTCTGTTGCGCAGGTCAAGCAGGCGATTGCCGACGCCTCGCAAAGAGGTGCGCGTCTGATCTGCTTTCCGGAATGTTACGTTCCGGGCTATCGGGGACTCGGCAAATCTGTTCCGCCTCCCGACGGCCAGTTTCTCAGCCGTGCTTGGGCGGAGATCGCCCAAGAGGCGGCGAAAGCAAAACTTGCAGTGGTGCTCGCCACGGAGCGCATTGTCGACGACGGACTGCTGGCCACCGCATTGGTGATCCAGGAAGACGGATCAATCGCCGGCTTTCAGGACAAAGTCCAAATCGACCCTTCGGAAGAAGGTCTCTATACACCTGGCTCCGAACGTTGCATCTTTAAAGCCGGCCCGTTGACGTTCGGAATTGCGATCTGCCACGAAGGCTGGCGGTATCCGGAAACCGTCCGCTGGGCTGCCAAGCGGGGTGCACAGATCGTGTTTCACCCGCATTTGCATGAAGCGGAGCCTGACTCCTATCGGCCAACGGGTTTTGCCGACCCCGCGAATTCGTTTCACGAGAAGGCGGCCTTATGCCGTGCTGCCGAAAATACCTGCTACTTTGCAACGGTCAATTATGCCAGTCCCGGCTCACCGACCACGTCAGCCGTCGTCCGCCCCGACGGCACGCTCCTCTGCTACCAACCGTATGGCGAGGAGGGATTATTGATTGCGGATATTGATCTATCCGCCGCAACCGGCTTTCTTGCTGGACGTTGTCGGAGTGCGCCGTAGAGCACTGTTTGTTCGTCGTGACCGTGTGGCCGTTTAATATCGATTTCACGGATACCAACCAATGGGCATCGATTTACTACGTGAATTCTTGGGCTGGTGTGCTTTGGTCAATATGGGCATTAGCGCTTGGTGGTTCCTCTTCTTTTGGTTGGCTCACGACTGGATGTATCAGTTTCACGGCCGGATGTTCAAGATTTCGGTGGAGACGTTTGATACAATCCACTATGCCACGATGGCATTGTTCAAGATCGGAATCTTCCTGCTCAACCTCGTTCCCTATCTGGTCCTCCGCGCGATCAGTTAGGCCAAGTGCTGACATTGACAACATTGAACCGAACTTTAGACCTCTGTGCTCCGCATAATCACTGAAGACCGGACTCGCAAATCTACTTCTAGCCGCCGCGAACTGCTCCGAATTTGCGGCTTCGGCGGGCTGTTGTCGCCGTTCGTCCTCGGCAAGCCGCTCACGGCGGCTCCGACAGATGCTGATATTCCGGGGTTCGGCCGCGCCAAGTCGGTCATCGTCGTCTATGCCAACGGCGGGCAGAGTCAGCTCGAAACCTGGGATCCCAAACCGCAAGCGCCGGCGGAGATTCGCGGCGAATTTGCCGCTGCCCGCACACCCGTGCCGGGGACACTGGTCTCCGAACATTTCCCACGGCTCGCCAAACTCGCCGATCGCTACACGATTCTGCGGAGCCTGTCGCACGACGATTTGGATCATGGATCGGCGACGTATCTGTCATTGACCGGGCGTTTTCACACGCGCAAATCTTCCAATCCGCCGCCGACGCCGAATGACTTTCCGGCTCACGGCGCGGTGCTTCATCGTGTGCGACCGACATCGCAATTTCCCTACTCCGCGGTCCACATCAACGGACCTGCGTTTGTCCCGCTAATTGCCGGGCCGGGACAAAACGGTGGGTTGCTCGGCCGCGATTTCGACCCCCTCGTGTTGGGCGACGTCAACCGCCGCGCCGTTGGCATGCCGGGCCTCTCAAGTCAGCCCGGATTGCCCACCGTGCGGTTGGACGCGCGGCGATCGCTGCTACAGAGCATTGATGATGCGACCCGTCAGCTCGGCAGCAATCGCAATCTGGGTGAGATTGACAGTTTGTATAACCAGGCGTATCGGATGCTGGCCTCTCCCCGCTGCCGCGATGCGTTCGACCTCTCTCAAGAAGATGACAAGCTGCGGGACCGTTACGGACGCAATCGTGCCGGACAGGCTTGTCTGCTCGCACGGCGGCTGGTCGAAGCGGACGTTCCCTGGATCACGGTCTTCTTCAATCACAACGCGCGGGGACAAGACGTGAAACCTGGCGAGACCGACTTCTACGGCTGGGATACACACAACGACATCTTTACGGCGATGAAGAACCACCTGATGCCGCGCTTCGACTTGGGATTCTCGGCCCTGCTGGAGGACCTGGAGACTCGCGGACTGTTGGAGACGACGCTGGTCGTCTGCATGGGCGAATTCGGCCGCGCGCCGCGAATCGCCTTGGAGAAGGGTTTCGCCGGCGAGAGCCCGGGCCGCAAGCACTGGGCGTCGGTCTATTCGATCGTGATGGCGGGAGCGGGAGTGCGGCCGGGAGCGGTTTACGGCGCGTCCGATGCGATCGCGGCTTATCCCGCCTTGCAAAAAATCGGACCCTGGGACGTCACCGCCACAATGTTCTCGGCACTAGGAATTGACCCCGCCGCGCATTATCACGACGGCCTCGGCCGCCCGTTTGCGATCAGCGAAGGCAGGCCGATTGCAGGGTTGTATTGATCCCGCCGATGCTCAACCGTTTGCTGCTTGCGGGTGAACAAAGAGGGACGCTGTACTCTCCACTCGGCGACAATGACTGCCGAGAGCATTCAACGGTCATGTGATCGCCCGCGAGATTCTCGGTATGCCAAGGGATTAATTGGACGAATCATTGATCCATTTACCTGTTTTCGGCGTTGGTTGAAATGATGAGGCAGACCGTAGCTTTGAAACGAGAAGGCGCCTAGCCATGCAAGAAATCAATCCGTACCGGACGTTTCAGGAGTTGGAGCAGGACCTCGACAACGGCGGAAGATTCTACAATCTGTTCACCAAGGCGGGTGATCGGGTTGTCTCTTCCGCGGAGCTGAAAAAAGCTGCTAGCGTTGTCGCTAGTGAGTACGTTGCGTTTCTGTATCTGGAGATGGCGGTGAGTGATCTCGTAAAGAGCAGGCACTCAAGTATTGCCGAGCTGCTCGAACCCGATCTGCTGAGTCGTTTTGACGAGCAGAAGCCGAATTCTACGGTTCCCTCTCAAGTTGGAACGGATCCGACAGTCGGCACGTCTCTGATCGTTTCCGGGTACACCCGCTATTTGAGCGACAAAACCCGCTTTCAAGGGATGATCACGATTCCGATTACAACTGGGAACTCTACGATGTATATGCTTCAGCCAATCTACGACCATTTCGAATTGTTTGAGATGTTCGACGAGCGGGAAATGAACGGTCGGAGTTGTCTGATTGCCACGCCTGCCGGCACCAAGTTCGAGGGGGGTTGTCGCTTGCGAATTGGCGGATTGGTGCGAAAGGCGGAGTTCGAACATGGCGCTGAGGATGCGCAGCCACATTACTTAGAAGCGTATTATTACACGCGACTGTAAAGGTTCAGCGAAGGAAAGCCGGTCATCGGGCTCGATTAGCTTGTCAGAATTCTTCACCCGTCGGTAGCGCGATGCCGCCGAAATACTTAGCAGCTGATGACGGACTTCCAACAACGTCTAGTCTTCCGTTGTCTCACTCCGTCTTAGCAGGATCGATTCATGCAATTGCTCCAATTGCTCGCGCAGCAGCATCGGCGGAATTTCGTTGTGCATGTCGCCGTTCAATTCGAAAAAGTGAACGTCCTCCGCAGCTCCCGCGAGTCGCCGGCCTTGTTCGAGAGGCACGACTTCGTCGCCCGTGTTGTGAAAGATCAATTTAGGCGCCCGGACCGCACCGATGCGGTCAATCGACGGCCAGCGGTCGAGTAACAGAAACTGGAACGGGAACAGCGGATAGTGCCACCCGACGGTCTGCGGCAGGGAGGCGAATGTCGAATTCAAAATCAGCGCCGCGGGTTGCGGTTGTTCGCTCCGGTCCACTGACCACAACGAAAGTGCCACCGCTCCGCCCAGCGATTCGCCGAAGATGACGATCTCCTCTTCAGCGTAGTCCAATTCTTGGCGGGCGAAGTCCCAAATGAGCCGCGCGTCCCCGGTGAGTGTGGTCTCGGAGGGGGAGCCGCTGCTGTCGCCGAATCCACGGTAGTCAAAGATTACCACATCAAATCCGCGGCGGCTCATCTCGCGGAGGTCGGTGATCCGTTCAGCGCGGTTGAGGGAATTGCCGGGAAAGTAGAGCATCAGCGGCGGCCGCGACTCGCCGTCGCGGTCTGCCCGCAGCAGCCAGCCTCGCAGTGTGTCACCATCGGGGGTCTGTATCTGCAAATCGTTGACGCGATCGGCAGTGAACCCGTTGGATTGCGCCGATAGGTCCTCCGCCACCGTCGGCCGGTAGATGAACTTGCGCTGAAGCAGCACAAAAACCAGGACCACCGCGAGATACGGTACGACCACATAGAGTACGGCCATGCGGCGCAGTCGCCGCGGCCATCGTCGTTCGGCAGTCGGCTGTACCTCCGCAGCGTGTTGATTCTTGCTGTCGCCCAACGAGCAGTTCCTTGGTTGTAATTCGTATTCGCAATGCGTTTCACGTCACTGTAACTACTACGGTAGATCAGCATTGGAATTCACAGACAGTGTTTCGTCCCGATCAGTCACAAGTGGCGCGGCAAAGTTCTCGAGATTGGCATGCTGCGGACTTGATCCGCGCCGTTCGTGCGCTTGGAGGGACCAACTCGGAACACCTCTTGACCACCTACTGAATAGGTGGTATTGCACCGCACACCTCTCAAACCGGCAGCGTTGATTGCTCTCTCCCTCTCAAAACAGAAGGTCACGTCATGCCGCGCACGTGCTCGGAGTTGCGCTTTCGGCGTACAGCTGCTCTGCCGTTCGTACTCCTGTTGCTATGCAGCAGTTCCGGCTGCGCGTCGTTCCTGTCCAAGGCGATGGTCAGCGCGCCGAACCGGTTTCATCCGTTCGGTTCGAAGAATCTCATGTCGCCCGCCGAGCGGAAATGGCGCGGCGTGGATCAGCAATTTCGCATAGAAGTCGGGCCGCCTGAGGCGTCACTCGCCGTGTCGATCGTGGAGCCGAAAGACTTTGCTCAGCCGCGGGGGACGGTACTCGTCCTACACGGATTCTGGAATGAAAGCGTGTGGATGTTGGGCACCGCCCGGGTGCTGTCGGAGGAGGGTTACCGGGCGGTATTGGTCGATCTACGCGGGCATGGAGCTTCGACGGGGAAACTGCTGACATATGGACAGCGCGAAGCACAAGACCTGTCGCAGGTCATCGACGAATTGGAGAACCGCGAGCTGATTGCCGGAAAGCTGGGCGTGTACGGGATTTCTTATGGAGCCACGACATCCATTCACTTGGCGGGCAGGGATCCCCGTATTGAAGTTGTCGTGGCCGTTGCGCCGTTTAGCAAAATGCGCGACGAAGTGGGCGAGTTCGGTCGGACACTGCTGCCAGGGGTTGGCTCGCTGATCCCCGATCAAACTGTGCAGCAAGCGGTTGATCAGGCGGGAGAGCACGCGGGGTTTGATCCCGATCTGTCGGAAGCGATCAAAGCCATCCAGCGTACCGACGCGCCGGTGTTGTTGCTGCACGGCAAGGACGATTGGCTGGTGCCCCCCTACCATTCGCTCCGGCTCTATGAGGCGGGTCGCGAGCACTGCGAACTGGTGCTGATGCCGCGATTGGGTCACGTTTCGATTTGGTTTGACCCGCGGGGAGACGTCGCCGAGAAGTCAATACAATGGTTTGCGCGTCATTTGGCGGCTAACGAGTAGTTTCGTCACGCACAGTGATCGTTGATTGCACGAGCACTCTTCGTAACTCTGGCGACAATTCTCCAGAAACTTACTTTTTGGGGAATATTTTTCTCCTCGAGCGCGTCTTGAGTACATAGGGCAAGAAACCGCACTCGTGCGGTCAGTCGCTTTAGCCTCAACGATTGAGAGGAGGGGATGAGATGCGCTTCGTCCTTTGCTGCGCGGGTTTGCTGGTTCTCTGTGGTTGCGGCAGTGGCGTTGGAGTCGATGCGCGAAACGCCGCCAAAGACGCCGACAAAAAGAGCGACCAAGGCTCAGCGTACTTGCATCAGGCGGAAGCCATACCGGTCAGCGCCCCCTATCAGCGAACTGAAGCCTACGAGCATGTCGCCGAGACGCCCTTCTTGTCCGCGGCGGCCAATCCGCTTTCCACGTTTTCGATTGACGTCGATACTGCTTCTTACGCGAACGTACGCAGGTTCTTGAATCACGGTGAATTGCCGCCCGCCGGTGCCGTGCGGATTGAGGAGATGATCAACTACTTCTCCTACAACTACCCGCCGCCGACGGATGACGTCCCATTTGCAACGCATGTCGAGATGGTGGGCTGCCCGTGGAACAGCCAACATCATTTGGCCCGCATCGCGCTCAAAGGCCGCGAAATCAAACAAGACCAACGGCCGGTGAGCAATCTGGTCTTTCTGCTCGACGTCTCCGGCTCCATGACTGACTCCAACAAATTGCCGCTGGTCAAATCGGCGATGAAAATGCTTGTCGAGAACTTCACCGAAAACGACCGTGTGGCGATCGTCGTCTATGCCGGCGCTTCGGGCGTCGCGTTGCCTTCAACGACCGCCGACCAAAAAGACGCAATCTTTGCCGCCCTCGACCGGCTGCATGCCGGCGGAGCAACGCATGGGAGCCAGGGGTTGGAATTGGCTTACAACGTCGCCGTGCAGAACTACGTTAACGGCGGTGTAAATCGGGTGATTCTTTGCACCGACGGCGACTTCAACGTCGGCACGACAAACCAGAGCGAACTCGTGCGGTTGATCAAAGACAAGGCCAGTAGCGGCGTGTTCTTGAGCGTGCTTGGCTTCGGGATGGGCAACTACCAGGACTCGACGCTGGAGAAGCTGGCCGACAAAGGGAACGGGAACTACGGTTATATCGATACCCTCCGCGAAGCCCGCAAGCTGTTCGTGGAACAACTCACCGGCACACTGATCACCATCGCCAAGGATGTGAAGATTCAGGTCGATTTCAATCCGGCCCGCGTGTCGGCGTATCGCCTGGTCGGCTACGAGAATCGCATGTTGCAGGCGGAGGATTTCCGTGATGACAGTAAAGATGCCGGCGAGATCGGTGCGGGGCATACGGTCACCGCGCTGTATGAGATCGTGCCGGTGGGCGTCCAATCGCCGGCCGCAGAAGTCGATCCCTCGGAATACCAACAGACTTCGGGAACGACACCGGCCGGAAATCCGTTTGAGGTACTGACCGTCCGCCTGCGATACAAGCAACCTGACGGCGACACGAGTCAGGAATTGCGCGTTCCGCTGGAACATAGCGACAAGTCATTCGCCGAAGCCTCGCCTGATTTTCAGTTCGCGACTGCAGTCGCACAGTTCGGAATGCTTCTCCGGGACTCGAAATATAAGGGCAATTCGACGTTCGAAGCCGTTCGAGAAATCGCGCGAGCCAACCTCGACTGGGATCCGCACGGTTATCGCGAAGAATTCGTGAAGCTCGTCGAACGGGCCATGTCGCTCAAGGGAGTTCACCACGCGGCTCGGCTCTAACAGCGAAAATCAGTCCGGCTGACTGAAAAGGCGTTCCGCTCGACGCCATGGTGATCCTTGGGGCAGGTGTGTTCGCGACATTCGGCTTTAGCGCTCGAAGAGGTTCGCACCGCCGCGATGGATGGGCGTCGATCCGCCCTGATCCACTAAACGTGCATGTTTGAATGCACCAGGCCAGTGCCGTTGCTCCCAGGTCCCGTGTGACGTTGCCTCAAATTCGGCGACGTTGTAAAACCTCGGTCGGGAACAGCCGAGATTCTAAGGCTCAATACTTCGCCATCGTTCAGGGAGGAGACTGCTGTATGCGAGTTTTGATCGTTGGAGGTGGAATCGCCGGCTTGACTCTGGCAGCCAAATTGCGGCAGCAAGGACGTGCTCCGGTTGTGATTGAAAAGGCGGCCGAGTACCGCGACGTGGGTTACGGCATCGGACTCTACCCGCTGGGCAGTTGTGTGCTGCACGGCTTGGGTGTGTACGGCCGGTTGCTGGAATGCGGACTGGAGGTCAAGCGGTATGAAATCGCCGACCACTCCGGCGAAGTGCTGCAGAGCCTCGACATGTCGGATTTGACCAACGAAATTGGTCCGATGTGGATGCTCTCCCGTTCTGCGCTGATTGATATCCTCCGTGAGGCCTGCGGGGACCTGCCGATCCGCATGGGGACAACCGCGTCGCGGATCCAGCAGAAAGGGGAGACGGTCGGCGTTCGGTTCAACGATGGGACCGAGGAAGAATTCGATCTCGTCGTCAGTTGCGACGGAATTCACTCGTTGACGCGGCAAGAGGTATTCGGGCCGGGCGAGAAATTCGATTCCGGCTGGACCTGTTGGACCTGGTGGGGTGGCGGGGAGTTGTTTGATCCGGAATTGGTGCGCGAGTATTGGGGACGGGGTTGGTTTTTCGGAGGCTATCCGGTGCCGGACCGCCGGATGTATTGTGCCGGCCTGCCGACAACAACGGTCGGCGATCGACACGCAGCGGAGGACGTCGTGCGCGACGCGCTGGCGACTCATCTGTCCGAACTGACCGGCAACGATGCCGCGGTCGCCGAAGCTCTCGCTGGGGCGCCCGAGCTATTCGCCTGGCCGATGTATGACGTACGCATGGAGCATTGGATCGAAGGTCGCGTCGTGCTGTGCGGGGATAGCGGGATGGCGTTTTTACCGACCGCAGGAGTTGGCGCATCCAACGCCATGCGATCGGCGGCTGCATTGGCGGATGAGCTGTCCCGCGCCGACGCGCAGTTGGTTCCATTGGCATTGGAACTCTACGAAAAGCGGTGCTACAAGCTCGTCAAAGCCAACCAACAGGACTCGCGGACGGCCGGCCGGATGATGTTTCTCAACTCCCCAGCTTTGGGCTGGGGCCGAGACCAGTTGTTGAAGCACATGTCGGCAAGTTCGTTCATTGGAAACATCATCAAGAGTATGAAGGAGCCGTTTTAGCGGTGAATCGACGCCCAGCAGGGCAGGTGTCTATACGATGAATTGTCCGAACTCCAAGTCTTGACGTTCCACTATGGCAAAACGCCTTCGTCAATCAGCAGTTGCCGAAAGGCAACCCGATGCGGGAGGTTGATCCCGAGCACGTATACCGTAACTCGTCCGATCGGAGTTTGACCGACAATCTCCGCACCGCGCCACATAAAATGTTCACTCCAATGATCCTTCCGAGGGTGGAACAAGCGCACGATTGTATTGGTCTCACCCGCGGGATCGATTCCCGAGAGATCGGCTTGCTTGTGATTGTTGCAGGCGAAGCATGCGAGCGCTAAGTTTTCCAGCTCTGTCGGTCCGCCGTGCTTTCGAGCAATAATGTGGTCGAGATGATAGGGCAGCGGGTCAAACTCTTCAGGGACTCGGCAGTATTCGCAGAGCCCTTCAGCGCGTTGGCGAACTTGCTGTGGAAGAGGGACGACCATTCCTTAGGTGGCGGAATCGGATTCCTTGAGTGATTTGCGAGCTTTGGACTGCAGCAGTGCCAGCATATGGCCGATGCGTTCGTAGGAATTCGCCTCGTCTTGTTCGTTGGGAGTAATCGTCCCGGAATTGGCCTTCTCGAGCAACTCGTGCATTCGATCGACATCCTCTTTTGAGAATTCGATCGCCAGAATCGACCGTGCGGCCTCCAGGGAAAGGCTGGGGGTCTCTGGCTCGACTAAGCGGGAGAGAATTGAGGCTTCAATCTGGGTCATAGTTGGCATTGTATCAACTTCTCGTCTGGGAATGCTATTCCGAATCTGTGTGCACGATCAAGATCAAAGGGAGACCGACCTTAGCGAGCAGCTGTCACGTTATCGACGTGCGGCGATCCCTTGTATTGATGGATTGCGCCTAATCTGGGAAAGTATGCCAGCGGCTCTTGTCTATTCGTCCGGACTTGGCATTGAGGAGACCAGCCATCGCCGATCAGAAGGGACTCATGTTGGTGACCGGCGCGACCGGGTTTGTCGGCAGCCACGTCGTGGAGCGGGCACGCGACGACGGCTATTCCGTACGGGTGCTGGTGCGTGAATCGAGCGATACGTCGCTGCTCGATGAGTGGGGCGTCGAAAAGGTCACGGGCGATTTCTTCGACCACGACGCCTTGAAGCAAGCGGTCGACGGGGCGGCGGTGATCGTGCACTGCGCGGCAAAGGTCGGCGATTGGGGGCCGATCGACGACTACCGTGCGGTTAATGTGCGCGGCTTGGAACACTTGCTGCTCGAGGCGGAAGCGGCAGGCGCGCTTAAGCGGTTTATTCAGGTCAGTTCGCTCGGCGTCTACGAAGGCCGCGACCACTACGGGACCGACGAGAGCGAGCCGCCGTCGCTGACGGGGATGGACGGCTATACGCTGACCAAAGCCGAAGCGGAGCGGCTGGTTCTGGAACATGTGCGGGAGCACAAGTTGCCGGCGATCGTCGTGCGCCCCGGATTCATCTATGGCCCCCGCGACCAGACGGTCTTGCCACGCTTGTTGGAGCGGCTCCAAGCAGGGCAGGTGAAGTACTTCGGCAGCGGCGAGCAACTGTTGAACAACACCTACGTGGGAAATCTGGTCGACGCGATCTTTCTCTGTCTGGAAAAGCCGGAAACGATTGGCGAAGTGTTCAACATCACCGACGGCAAATTGGTCAGCAAAAAAGAATACATTTCGACGGTCGCCGAGTTGGCCGGATATCCGATCCCCAAAGGTTCAGTGCCGCTGGGAGTGGCCAAGTTTTTGACGAAGGTTTCTGATCGGTTGTATCGGCTGCTCGGCAAGAAAGAAGCGCCGCTGCTTTCGTCGGCCCGGTTCAAGTTTTTGGGACTAAACTTGGATTTCTCAATCGAAAAAGCGAAACGCGAATTGGGATACGCCCCGTGCGTCACGTTCCGTGAAGGGATGCAGCGGATGATGGAATGGCATCAATCCCAGGCGTCCGCCGCGGCAAAGAATTGACGGTACGCGTCACCTGAAGCAGAATCTCGGAAACGAGCTTCATCGTCTAGAAACCGAGCTCCGCGAAATCGGGAACGATCGTCGGCCATGAGTATCTTTCGCATTTGTCTCGCATTTTGTATTGCACTTGGCCTTCTTGCCCCAGCCCCATGTGCCGAGCAGTCAGCGTCTGCTGCCAAGGTCTATCAGGAATACGCTGTCGCGGCCGACCATCCGGCGGCGAGCCGTGCCGGGTTGGAGGTGCTGAATCGCGGCGGGAACGTGGTCGATGCAGCCGTGGCGACCTCGTTTGCGCTGTCGGTGGTGCGTCCTTCCAGTTGCGGCATCGGCGGCGGCGGGTTCATGCTGATTTGGAACGCGGAGTCGAAATCCGCGATTACCGTCGATTATCGGGAGCGCGCACCTCTGCAGGCGACCGCCGACATGTTCGCACCGGACAAAGCGGGCGCTTCCAGCCGCCGGGGAGGATTGGCGGCGGCCGTTCCCGGAACGGTCGTCGGGTTATGTCATGTGCAGAGGAAGTATGGAAAACTCACGTTGCCGGAAGTTCTGGCACCCGCCATCCGCTTGGCATCCGACGGAGTCCCGGTCGAAGCGCACCAATTGCAAACACAGCGACAGGTGTTGCTGTTGCTGTCGCTCAAGTCGGGCGACCGAGAACGATTCTCGGTCCTTTATGAAAAGTACCTCAATTCCGGCCAAGCCTGGAAGTTGGGCGAACGGTTTTACTCGCCGCAGTTGGAAGTGCTCAAACTGATCGCCGCCCAAGGTGCCGAGGCGTTCTATAACGGCCCGGTGGCCGACGCGCTCCTGAAGTGCGTCGGCGAACAGGGCGGGATTTGGAGCCGCGACGACCTAGAGCGAATGGATGTCGTCGAACGAACTCCCCTTACCGGCGACTATCACGGCAACCTCATCTACACGATGCCCCCGCCGTCGAGCGGTGGGGTGGCGCTGCTGGAGACGTTAAACATTCTTGATGCCTATCAGCGCGCTCATCCAGAACAAGAACTGGCGAAACTGGGACAAAACGGCAGCGCCTACGTGCATCTGGTCTCCGAAGCCTTGAAGCATGCGTTCGCCGATCGGGCGGAATACTTGGGGGATACCGATTTCGTGAAGGTGCCCGTTCAAAGACTGATTAGCCGCCGCTATGCAACACAGCTGGCAGAGCGGATCAGCGCAGCAGAGACCAAACCGCTCACCGCTTACGGGCGATACCACGCCCCGACCGACGGCGGGACGAGTCATTTCTCGGTCATCGACGCCCACGGCAACGCCGTTGCGTGTACGGAAACGATCAACACTCAGTTTGGAAGCCTCGTCGTGGAACCGCGATACGGAATCGTCCTAAATAACGAAATGGATGACTTCACGGCGGTGCCGGGAAAGAAGAATGTCTTCGGCCTGATCCAAAGCGCCGCCAACGCCGTCGCGCCGCGCAAGAAACCGCTTTCCAGCATGACGCCGACGATCGTCGTCCGCGACGGAAAAGCAGTCCATGCACTGGGAGCTTCCGGCGGCCCGCGAATTATCAGCGCGACACTACAGGTGCTGCTGAACCTGACGCAATTCCGGCAGGATGTGCAACAGGCGGTGAATGCGCGACGGTTTCATCACCAATGGATGCCCGACGTGCTCAACATCGAGCGCGGCTTCGAACAGCCGTTAGTTGATGACCTTGAGCTTCGCGGACATCGAGTCAAAACTCGCAAGAGTATTGCGGCAGTGCAAGCTGTGACGCGCGCCGGCGCTGGTCTGTCCGCAGCCGCCGATCCCCGCAAGGGCGGGCGTGCCGCCGGCAAATGACGGCGAGTTGAGCAGCCGGCGACAAATGGATGTGCCGTATTTACGACCCGGAGCGTTTCTTGCGGCTGCCGGAGCGCTTCGACGAGGACTTCTTACGCGATGACTTGGACTTGGAGCTCTCGCCTTTGGAAACAGTCTTCTTCTGAGACTTCGCGGCGGCAGCGATCGCGGTATCCGTCGTCGCGGGATTGAGAACGTAAGAAATCGCCTCCTCCCACGTCGGGACATCTTGGTATTTTCGATTATCCGTCTTTTTGCCGCGCGACTTGGACGACTCGCCGTCTTCCTCGTTTTCGTCATCGGCGTCAAAATCGGCTGAATCGACTTCGTCAACTGCCGAATCGGCTGCTGCGTCGTCTTCGACCTCTGGTTCCGCTTCAGCACCTGCTTCCGACTTTGTGCGGCGCTTGCCGCCCCGTTTGCGGCGACGGCGTTTCTTGGGCGGTTCGACCTCGGCGGTCTCGTCCTCGGTCGTGTCATCGAGCGTCGTTTCCGATTCCGCTTCTTCGTCTGATTCAACGTCAGCAGCCTTCGACTCTTCCTCAGAGGCCGATTCGACGGTTTCCTCTTCGATCGGTTGTCTGCGACGGCGGCGACGGCGACGGCGCGGACGTGGCTGATCGTCCTCGGCGGCAGCAGACTCATCAGAGAGCTGTTCCTGCGGCTCCTGTTCCTCGCTGACGGCTGACTCGGCATCCGCCTCCGCGGCACTACTGTCGCCCGCAAACAGATCGTCAGCGAAGTCAGTGTCGTTTGCGTCCGACGGCTCAGACCCTTTGTCCGGCGCCAAGCCCTCTAACAAATCTGCGGGGACATTGAACGTCGACGAATCACGGATGGAACGGCGGGACGACGATGCACTTCCAGCCGGCGGGCTCGGTTCTTGACCGTTTTCCCAATCCCAGTCCGCGAGCGCGTTCCAGAACGGGTCGTCCGGTTTTGCAGCAGCCTCATCCTCGAGAACATCCTCGTCGCCACTGTCCAAGTCATCGATAACGACCGAGTCGTCCTCTTCAACTTCAACATCGACAGCGTCGCCCCCGGCTTCGTCAAATGTTGGTGAAACCTCCTCGTCAACGTCGGTTGAGGATTCGTCAAGGTCATCGACGAGGTCAAGAGATTCGTCCGCTGTGTCAGAATCTTCGGCTTGATCCTGCTCATCATCGGTCGTTTCGGCGGCCGCCGTGAGATCGTCCGATGGCGGAAGTTGTTCCTCAGAATGAGGTTGCGGTTCAGGCTCAGGTTCGGGGCCGAGCAGATCTTCGGCTAACGATCCCCAAGCGTCGTCTTCGTCGTCGTGCTGGAAATTTGGTTCGCGACTCATGCTCGAAAATTAACGGACTGCGCCGGTCAATACAAGAGCAGCGGGGTTTTCACTGGCCGGACCCTTCGGGCTTCACAGAATCTGCGCCTGCAGCACCGAAGCTCGTGTCGAGGATCAGCCTCGGTTTACGGCTTTCGGCGGACGATGATCACCGTCGCCAATACCAACACCACACCGAAGACCCCCAGAGTGATCAGCGTGTTTCTGATGAGCTGACCGTCGCCAACTGACGGCGTATCGGGGACAAGCGTCTCCGGCGGACCCTCTGCCTGCCGATTTCCGCTCTCCTCGATCACTTTCGGCGCCGCGTCATCGTCGGCCAATGTTCCCATTCCGGGCAAGTTGGCTAAACGAGGATCTTCGGGCTTCGTCGAGGGTTCGCTGACCGGCACGAAGGACTTGGCCAATTCCTCGTTCCAAACCAGCGGGACATCCACGCCGAGACTGGTCAGCGGCTTGGAACAGTTGCAGTCTTGATAGATTTGATCGACCAATTGATTGAGCTGCTTCTGTGAGATTTCCATCCCTTGCAAAGGAGGCGACATGAGTTTGCCCCGGCCAAAGACGACCGCCGCCACATCAGGCCCATCCGGGGGCAGTCCCATAAATGAGACCAGAGTTTGCTCGCGGGGATCGTTTCGATCGAGCGTGACAACTTCGATGGCGGGGAGTTCTTTCGCCAGCCAGTCCGCCTTCACTGATTCAAAAATACGTTTCATCTTTTCCGGCTTCGATTGCTCACCCGGGACATGCAGAATCACCGCGAGCGCCGGTCCCAACACTTTTTGAAGTTGCCGGCGGACCGGTGAATCGGCAAGTGCCTGTAACTCGTCGTCCGTCGGTGCAGGTTCCCAGTGATTGATCAAAAACGTTTCACCAGTGCCGTAGTTCTTACCAATCAGCGCCACCACGGGCAGCACCGGTGGGGCGGAGGGAATGCCGTACTCTTCCCACTGCAGATCCGGATCGTCGGCATGCAGGTGCACCAGCTCGAGGTTCAGCCCGGCGCCCGAATTCTGTAACCACTTTTCGAGGCGCAGTTTCTCTCGCTGTGCCGGTTCGTCGTCGCTGGCGGTGATCAGGCACAAACGGTGCGTGTCGCGCGGCCCGCGAAAGGCGGCGTCGCGGACCGCGTTTTCGCAAGCGACCGCGACAGACGCAGACACGCCGGTCATGAGCAGAAGGACTGCCGTCATGAATTGTCGCATTTCCTCATGCTCCCGGCGTGTGTGAACTTCAAATCCGTACTACGCACGATAGCGCCGTCATGGCTATACAAAAAGTCATTTTCAAAATCTCAACGTCGATTCAGAATCACATTTTCTGAGTCAGGCTTCGCCCCTCGCCAAATCTACCGAACACTCTTTTGAATTGTGTAGTTCAATTCTGTCACGAATCCGCCAAACGGCTCTTGGACGGGGGACTGGCCCGAATCATACGCAGCGCCGGGAATCCCCCGGAATCCACCCGTTTCCCAGGCGGTCAATTCCCAGCGGGAGTTCTCAGCCGGCTTAGGTGCATTCTTAGCGTTGTCGGAAACGTGGATCTGCGTAACGAGGTATTTGTGAAAATCGACCGGCGACTCAAGCCGCCTTCGACCGACGTGTGTCACGCGGAATCGGAGTGAGTTGTCTTTGGGAACTCCGTCGGGTCGAATCCACGTTCCCTTGATCTGGATTACTTGATGTATGGGAATACCCAATCGGCCGATGATTTCGACTTCTCGGCCAATGTCCTCAGCTCGAATCTGTTGTTTCGCCCTCTTCTTAGCCGGTGATTTGCCTTGATCTTTCGCATGAACGACTAACGACGTCGCTAAAACTAAAAGTGACAGAGCGCAAATTCTCATCTTCAACCTCCGTGCTTATACGTTCTTTGAGCAGCTCTTCAGTTTACTGTGACGATGAAATCTCGCGAAGCCGGAGCTTCGAGAAAGTGGGTTCCCAAACTGGAGTTTGGGAACCAGAAAACCATCATCTAGGCAATAATCTCTCGGATCACATGACCATGCACATCGGTCAGGCGGCGGTCGATGCCGTTGTGGCGGACCGTCAGTCTCTCGTGGTTGATGCCCAATAGGTGCAAAATCGTCGCGTGGATGTCGTAGCAGTAGGCGGGATTCTCCACTGCTTTGTAGGACCACTCGTCGGTGGCGCCGTAACTCACGCCCCCCTTGATGCCGCCGCCGGCGAGCCAGTTGGTGAAGCCGAACGGGTTGTGGTCGCGGCCCAGGCTGCCTTGGCTGCAAGGCATTCGTCCGAATTCTGTCGTCCAGAGAATAATTGTGTCATCGAGCATACCTCGCTGCTTGAGATCCTTGATCAGCCCGGCAATCGGTTTGTCGATGCTTTGTCCCAAGATGCCGTGGTCGCGCTTGACGTCTTCGTGTGAGTCCCAGTTGCGGCGTGGGTGTCCGTTGTCTGCCCCGCTCCAGATTTGCACGAACCGTACGCCCCGCTCGAGCATGCGCCGCGCAACGAGACAATTGCGGCCGATCTCCGCCGTCTCTTTTTGATCGACACCGTAGAGTTGTTGAGTCTGTTCTGTCTCGCTTGAGATGTCGAGCACCGCCGGCGCGCTGATTTGCAGTTTGGCCGCCAATTCGTAGGAGCGAATCCGTGCATCGAGACGCGAATCCCCGCGCCGCTCCTCTGCATGCCGACGATTGATTTTCGCTAAGACCTCGAGTCCATCGGCGTCGCCTTGCTTGGTGACGTACGCCGATTCCGGCGGAAACAGATCGGCGATGGGGTTCTTCGACGACGGGCGAATCATCGTCCCTTGATACGTCGCCGGCAAAAACCCCGCGGCCCAGTTTTGTGGACCAGACGGCGCAAAGCCCCGGCTGTCCGGCAGCACGACAAACGTGGGCAAGTTATCGTTCAAGCTGCCCAGCGCGTAATGCACCCAGGAACCGATGCTGGGAAAACCGGGTAGAACGAAACCGGTCGCCTGCATCAACGTCGCCGGGCCGTGCACGTTCGATTTGGAGATCATCGAATGCACAAACGCGATGTCGTCGGCACAAGAACCGATGTGCGGCACGAGGTCGCTGATCATCTTGCCGGACTCGCCGTGCGCGCGCCACTTCCAGGGCGACTGCATGACTTTGCCGGGATCCGACTGAAACAGCTCGACCTTTTCGCCGGGGTCAAACGGTTCGCCGTGTTTCTTTACGAGCGCGGGTTTGTAGTCGAACAGATCGCATTGGCTGGCGGCGCCCGACATGTAAAACTGCACGACCCGCGTCGCCCGCGGCGAATGGTGCAATTTCGGCGAGCTGCTGGCGCGCTCGTTGGCCAGCAGACCGTCACGGTCCAACATCGAGGCGAGGGCGATTCCCCCCAACCCTCCGCCGAACTCCCATAAAAAGCGACGGCGGTCACATGCCGTGGTTTGTTGCCAAGTCATGGGCCATTTCGAAAAAACGTGTACAAATAAGTCATCGGTTTCCGGAAAAATCGCTGCCCGTCAATCGATTATCCACTTTCGACTCCGCTGAGCAACCGAGATGTGGACCGTTTGCACGCTCGGCGGCTGTCTCGCGGCCGAATTGTCCGGTCGTGGACAGCGGCGTATACTCGACCAAAGATCGATAAGCGAACGATGCGGCCGTATTCAACCAAATGACCGAGTGACCACATGGCGGAAGATCAATTGCGGATTGGATTCATAGGCGCCGGACGAATGGCGACCGCGCTGGCGGCAGGATTCACGTCTGCCGCCATCGCGACAGCGGAGCAGATGATCGCCAGCGACGTCTGGCCGGAGGGTCGGGACCGGCTTGCGGCGGAGACCGGCGCGCGCGTCACTGAGTCCAACGCGGAAGTCCTTGACCAGGCAGACGTCGTATTCCTGGCAGTCAAACCGCAAACAATGCCGGACGTCGTTGCTGAGATCGCCGATCAAGTGGAAGCACGGCACCTGATAATCTCAATCGCGGCTGGGATACCGCTTCAAACGTTGAGTTCCGCACTGGGAATCCAAACTCGGTTAGTGCGAGTGATGCCGAACACTCCCTGTTTGGTGGGGGAATCCGCATCAGCTTTTGCATTGGGGGGCGCCGCAAGTGAGGCGGACGGACAATTGGTTCAGAAGTTGCTCTCTGCGGTCGGAATTGCGTTCTCGGTACCCGAGCCGCTATTGGATGCTGTGACCGGGCTGTCGGGCAGCGGACCTGCCTACGTGTATCTGATGATCGAAGCGCTCAGTGACGGCGGAGTGCGTATGGGGCTTCCTCGTGACACCGCGACTCAATTGGCAGCGCAGACGTTGCTGGGCGCCGCCAAAATGGTATTGGAGACCGGCGA
Organism: Planctomycetales bacterium; assembly: GCA_028285345.1. Classification (GTDB taxonomy): domain Bacteria; phylum Planctomycetota; class Planctomycetia; order Planctomycetales; family Planctomycetaceae; genus Symmachiella. The sequence continues at coordinate 118,265 of JANQPT010000041.1, read as the reverse complement.
GCATCCCGGGGCACTCAAGGATGCGGTGACGAGTCCGGGCGGTACGACGATCGCTGGGCTGCACGCGCTGGAGGCAGGAGGGTTTCGGGGGACCGTCATCAACGCGGTCGAAGCGGCGACACGCCGATCCGCAGAATTGGGACAGAGATAAAACCGACGAATGAGCAATACGATGGAAATTGAACGCGTGACGATCCTCGGCGCAGGAACGATGGGCCGGGGGATTGCCGAAGTTGCAGCGGTGCACGGGCTGCAAGTAACGGTGATCGAGCCGAGCGCGTCGCAGCGGACGGCAGCAGCCGAGCAGATTGGGGCCTCGGTTGAAAAGGGGATTCGCCGGGGGAAGCTGGCGGTTTCATCGGCCGAAGAGGTTCTGCAGCGACTCGTTTGGATCGAAAGCATGCAAGAGGCAGCGGCCGCGGAATTCGTAATCGAAGCCGCTGTCGAGCGCGAAGACATCAAAGTTGAACTTTTTCAGCAGTTGGACGAGATTTGCGGGTCGGACGTGATCCTCGGCTCCAATACGTCCAGCATCTCGATCACACGATTGGCGGCTGCCACAAAACGTCCCGAGCAAGTCGTCGGGATGCACTTTTTCAATCCCGTGCCGGTGATGGCGCCGGTCGAGATTGTGCGCGGGCTACAGACGAGTGATGCGACCGTGGCGGCGACCAGGGAATTGGCCGAACGTATGGGAAAACAAGCATTTGCGGTCGCCGATAGTCCCGGGTTCGCCGTGAATCGCATGTTGATGCCGCTGATCAACGAGGCGGTATTCGCGCTGCAAGAGGGGGTCGCGGATGCCGCAACGCTTGATTCGCTGATGAAATTGGGCTGTAACCACCCCATGGGACCTCTGGAACTGGCGGATCTGATCGGTCTTGACGTTTGTCTCTTCATCACCAACGTGCTCCACCGAGAGTTAGGAGACCCCAAGTACCGTCCCTGCCCGCTACTTGTGCGAATGGTGGACGCGGGACGTTTGGGGCGAAAAACCGGAGAAGGGTTTTTTCACTACGACAGCTAGTCGCTTTCGGAAAGTCTTCAGCGACGACAGACCCATTCAGCCGCATCGTGCTGGCGACCGGTTGCGAGAATCAGTTTCAAAACCCGGTTGCGCCTGTTTGCGATACTTGCATACAAGTGTCGGCGCGACGCGTCAGAGGATTTGGAAACGACTTGTCGTGGTTTTTGACAAAGCGTATTGCGAAAACCTGCACAGCGCCTGTGCGTGTTCAATTTTTTGCTTTTTGCGCTGTCAATTTCGTCAATGCGTGCAACGGTATTCAAAAAATTAGTGACAAGTTTTTAAGAATCAATCTAAAGAAATGATCAGTCACTTCAAGATCATCGCCTCTCCGCAAAATTTTTTGAATGTGAATTTTTACGCACATCTTTAGGCAAACATGATGTTCTCATTGAGACTTACAACCACACGGAATCTGACGGCTAGAGCGCGACCCGCGCAGAACATTTTCGAAAACTTCGTTTGGTAAAATCGGTAGGTTGACATCGAATTGCCTTTCTGTACAACGGGTCTCCTGAGAGGCGATAGTGCAACGGAGGCAGTAAAGTTCGGTGTCCGGTTTCGGACATGGTGGAATCCCCTCTCATCTCTTTTCTAACTCCACATTCTGAACGGACTGATCCGACGGCGAATGAGCAGGCGCCCTGCGTGAAGTGTCGACTTGAAGCGCGCACTTCACGCGAAAGAGTATGGCTTATCGGCCAAGTCTTGCCTCGTAGCGAGTCATCCGATGATGTTTGAGCGGTGGCATGCGTCAGCATGACGGCCGGCCCCGGGGAACGTTCTAGACACTGACCCCTGACAAGCAGTTTGGGTCATGATGATCCAAAATCGGCAGCCCTTCGACCGGGAAGAGGTGGTTGTATTTCAGCCCGCTGCCGGTATTGAACAACACGATCTTCTCATTAGGCCGCAACCAGCCCGATTTGAGCAGTTGTTGCGCCGCTTTCCAGACCGCTCCCCCTTCGGGACAAGCGTAGATACCTTGGACTGCGGAGATCTCCCGCACGCCTTCCAGCAAGTCGTCGTCGCTCACTCTGACGGCCGTCCCGTTTGATTCCCGGAGCACTTTGAGCATCAGAAAGTCACCGATGGCGGCCGGCACGCGCAATCCGGACGCGACGGTCGCCGCATTTTCGAAAAGCTCCGCATGATCGGCATTCTGCTCAAATGCTCTTACGATTGGTGAGCAGTTTTCCGCCTGAACGACCACCATGCGGGGACGCTCCGCGCCGATCCAGCCCAATTGCTGCATCTCATCAAACGCTTTCCACATGCCGATCAGCCCCGTTCCGCCGCCGGTGGGGTAAAAGATCACATCCGGCAGCTGAAGCTGTGGCGTGCCCGCTGCGTCGGCCATGTCGAACGCCAACTCATAGCCCATCGTCTTCTTGCCTTCGATGCGAAAGGGCTCCTTCAGCGTCGAGAGGTCGAACCAGCCGAATTCTTCGCACCCCCGTTTGACCAGCTTGCCGCAATCACTGATCAGGCCGTTGACAAGATAGACGTGGGCCCCGCCGACGACGCTCTCCACGATATTGGCCGGCGGCGTATCTTCGGGCATGAATAAATAACATTTGATTCCCGCACGCGCCGCGTAGTACGTCGCGGCTCCTGCCGCATTGCCGGCCGACGGCAGGGCGACGACCTTCGCGCCCAGGCTCACGGCGCGGGTTACGGCGGCGGACATGCCGCGAGCCTTGAAACTGCCGGTGGGATTGAAGGCTTCGTCCTTGACGAACAGCTGCTCGAAAACTTCAAACGACCCGCGCGGCTTCAATTGGATAAACGGAGTCAACCCTTCACCCAGCGACACCGCCTCGTCGGCACGATCGACGGGCAGTACGTCGGAAAACTTCCACATCGAGCGTGTGCAGCGGCTGCGCACGGTTTCGGGAGTGAACGAATCACGCAATGCCGCGAGATCATATCCGACTAACAGCGGCTTGCCGCACTCGCGACACAGGTTTTGCAGCGAATCGACCGCATGTTCTATACCGCAAGCGGCGCAGTTGAGTGAGTTGTGCATAAGGCGTTCGTCTTATGATTCCGGTTTCTGCGGAATCGGAGGGTCAGGAGGCTAGAGAGTTATGTCTTTTTCAAGACGAAGACGACATCTTCGCTATGGCCGTCGACTTCAATGGGGCAGTTGATATCATGGTCAAAATCGTATGTCTCAACGAGTTCCAATTCGGGGACTTCGGCGAGCAAACGATTGAACTGGCGGGCGGTGTACATGCGGAAAGGCATTTCGTCGACGAGCTTCAACTGTTTCGCGGGCGTGGTGACATCGAGCGTCATGCCGACCATTTCGACGCGTTTGCGGCTGTCGACCGATTTCGTCCACAATCGCGACTTAACGGTGACGGTGCCGCGGCGGGCCGTGTAGCACTCGTCGTCGCAAATCCGCCGGCTCACCGGCGTGAGGTGCAGTCCCAGTAAGTAGATGCCCCCTTTGCGCAGCGCGCGAGCCATACATCGCAAGTGGGCGACCGCCGCCTGTTCGCTGGGAAGATGGCGAAAACTGTTAATCAGGTTGAACGCCGCGTCGACCTTGCGCTTCAGCCGAAAATCGGCCATGTCGGCAACAACAGCCGCCGGTTCCAGTCCCCGGCGCCGAAACCGACGATTGCAGAATTCGACCGCCTGCGGGTTCAGATCGTTCCCAATGACGTCGTAGCCCGCTTGGGCCACTTTGATCAGCAGTCGACCAGTCCCGCACGCCGGCTCCAACACGCGGCGGACTTGTCCAGTCGCATGTTCGGAAAAGCAATCGCGGAGGAACTGGAACTCCTTTTTCCAGTCGGCCGCGAAAATGATGTCGTAATAGACAGGGTAGTCATAGATTTTTCCGTGAATGACGTCCGTCGGTCGGCTTTGAACGGTACTCATAGGCGGCGAGAGTGCTTATGGATGAGAGAACTCTGGAAGACTTGGTACGTATGACGTTATCTTTTTAGCAAAGTTGAACGATCAGGGGGAGCGTGACGCTCCGTCGAAACCCACCGACAACGAATCGCAGAGACCGTGAGATTCAGAAAAGTCATTTGCCGACTTCTGTGCTTGGCCGTTTTCATTTTGGGGTGTCGCCCCGCGGAGACACCATCGCCGGAGCAACCCCGCACCACTTCCGCCGCGGTCGACGACGTCGCCGTTGCGCGCGTGGGTACTTTGCTGGACCTCATGCGCGCGAGACTTCGCCTGATGTCTGACGTTGCCCGTTGGAAATGGAACGCGGGCAAGGCGGTGCACGATCCTCAGCGCGAGTCGGAGTTGCTGGATCGGCTCATCAGCCAAGCACGGGACGCGGGATTGGACGAGGACATCGCCCGCCGTTTCTTTCAGGCGCAGATGCAGGCCGCAAAGTCGATTCAACATGCCGAGTTTGCAGAATGGCGTGACAACAATCAGCAGAAATTTGATAACGTGCCCGATTTGCAGACAGAACTGCGTCCAAAGATCAGTGAGTTGAGCCGCCGACTGATCGAGGAACTGGCACTCCTGCAACCGGTGCTCGCGACTCCGCAGTTGCAAGCGACGATCAAAGATTCGCACTTCGATCCGGATAAACCGGTCGACTGGGACGTTTGGACGCAAGCGGTCGCCCCGTTATTGGCAAATCTCCCTAAAGCGGATTAACATGGCTCCGTTGAGTCCCATTCAAATAGTCATTTAGGCTTAGTCCCCGGAACGATCGGCGGGCGCTGACACCACTAAACATCATGCAAACCGGCTGGGAGCGACTACGCGGCCATCGCGAGCAGATTGAGATGTTCCGCCGTAGCGTCTCGCGCGGTCGGCTGGGTCAGGCGTATTTGCTGACCGGTCCGGAGGGGGTTGGCAAAAAGAAGTTTGCGTCAATCCTCGCGCAATGCTTGTTTTGTCAGCAGCACGGACGCGCACACCTCGAACCGTGCGGAACCTGTCATTCCTGTAAGCAGCAAGCGGCGGGCACACACCCGGATTTTTCACTCGTAGAGCTTCTGCCCGGCAAAAACGAGTTGCTGATCGAACAATTCATCGGTCCGCAGGAACGACGCGGCAAAGAGGGATTATGTCACGACCTATCGCTCAAGCCGATGTCCGCCAACCGTCGGATCGCCGCGATCGACGATGCTGATAAAATGAATCACGCAGCGGCGAACGCCTTGCTGAAGACGTTGGAGGAACCGCCGCACGGATCGCTGCTACTATTGGTCGCCTCCAATGCGGACCACTTGTTGCCGACGATCCGCTCACGCTGCCAAGAGGTCCGTTTCGGCCCATTGAATTCTGAAGACGTCGCTGTGCTGTTGGTCGAAACGGGCATTGCCGAATCCGCTGAAGACGCCGCCGAGATCGCCGCTGCGTGCGACGGCAGTTTGGCAGTCGCTACGGAATTGGCAGATTCGGAACTTCGGGCGCAGCGGCGGGCATTGTTTGACGCGTTGGCGGCGGACCCGTATTACAGTGTGGAGACTGCTGCACGGGTGATGTCCTCGATTGAGGCGGCGGGCGGCGACGCTGCGGTGCAACGTCGGCGAGCGGCATGGTTTATTCGCTTTTGCCTGGACTTCTATCGCGAAGTCTTGGAGCATATGAGCGGAGTCGCATTGCAGCGCGATGTCAACTTGTCACGTGCCGACTCGTTGAGGAGCCGGTTTCCCGCTGCAGAGGCCGATGCGGTCGAAGTTGTGGGCTCACTCATTGAGCGCGTCGTTGTGGCACAGCAGCATCTCGACCGTCGAATGTCGGTTGGTTTATGTATGGAATCACTGTTCGATGACTTGGGGAGGATGACGCGTGCCGCCTGTGCCGTCTGATTTTGTTTTCCAAATGCGGCCGGCAGCCGTATAATCGGTGCTTCACCGAAACGCGATTGAAACATCTCCGAGACAATCTCATGACGCGTGTTGCTCAGCGGTCATGACGAAGATATTGAGAACACGATGCCTGCGCGATTTGTAGTACGTTATGGTTTGATGCGACACGTGGGCCCCTTTTCGGTAAAAGGGCCTCAAAAGTATGCGCGCGGCAATTCGGTGGTCGTCCGCAGCGACCGCGGGATGGAGTTGGGGGAAGTGCTGTGCGAAGCGACCGAGCGCGCAGTGCAGTTTCTCCCTAAGTCCGACAGCGTCGGCCACATCGTGCGTCACGCGACGATGCAGGATGAGCAGTTGGTCGGCGAACTGCACGAAAAAGAGCGGATCGCCTATGACGGATGCCGGGAAATGATCCGCGAGCGAAAGATGCAAATGGAGCTTGTGGATGTGGAGCACATTCTCGGCGGCGAGCGGATCGTGTTCTTCTATTTGGCCGAAAAGCGTGTGGACTTTCGTGAATTAGTCAAAGCGCTGGCGAAGAAGTTTCATACACGAATCGAAATGCGTCAGATCGGCGTCCGTGACGAAGCGAAACTGCTCGCCGACTATGGCGATTGCGGTAAACCGGTTTGCTGCAATACGCATTTGACGCAGATGCCGCCGGTCTCGATGAAGATGGCCAAGGTGCAGCGCGCGACATTGGACCCGACGAAAATCTCGGGCCGGTGCGGCCGGTTGAAGTGTTGCTTGCGTTATGAATACGATATGTATCAGGAAATCCGCCGCGAGTTGCCCGCGATCGGAAACGTGGTCGTCACCAAACAGGGACAGGGAAAGGTACTACGGCAGGAAATCCTCGCACGCAAACTGTTAGTGCAGTTCGAAGATCAACGACACACAATCATCGACGAGAGCGAAATCGTAACCGTCGTTAAAACGGCCAAAAAATCACCGCCCCGCGAAGCATCGAGTGAAGGAGGCAATTGAGCAGGCTGGCTGCTCGCGGACCTCCTACGAATTCTGACTACGAAAATTACGCAATTGACACCGCCTGACGACTTGCTGTAACGTGATAAATGGAAGTTCAATTCAATGCTCCACCATGATGGATGGGAAGCAGATAGATTCGATTGACACGCCAAGAAATGCGTCTCGATCATCAGTGGCTCGGTTGAACAGCCGATCGAATCAGTAACCCCCGCAATAAAACGCCATGACCACCACGACCAAGACTCGCAAGTATCATCCCAATGCCTACCGGTTTATTTTTCCGGCATTGCGGTATTCTCAAGAGTTGTTTCGGCAGTCCGCCGGCCAGGGAATGACCGACGCGCACATTACCGGTCAAGAACTTTCGCACGGCATTCGCCTGTACGCTCAGGAACAATTTGGAATGCTCGCGCGGCTGGTGTTCAACCGCTGGGGCATTCACACCACTGAGGACTTCGGCAAGATCGTGTTCGAGTTGATCGAACGGGGCGATATGAAGAAGACCGAAGACGACTGCCTGAGCGACTTTTGCGACGTCTACGATTTCGAAGAGGTCTTCGACGATCAGTATATCGTCGACGTCAGCCGCGCTTTCAGCCATCATTGAAAACTCGCTTTTCTCTCAGCGGGAAAGACTCGGTCGATGCGGCTGACTGTCGGGCCTTCGACGAGCCCGTGCCGGCATCAACTGGCGTTTGCGATGTTGGAGCAATTGTCGTCTTGCTGCGCCGGATCGTCGCACTCTGCATGGAAGGGCAGAGGAATGTCTTGAGGACTTGAGAATGGCTCGAAAGAAACGCCGTCAGCCGTTGCTGGGCAGTCATCAGCGGTGTTGGCTCTGGGGCCGGAATCTTGTCAGGGAGACGCTCGCCGCCGGTCGCTGGCCGATCTACGAACTGCACTTGTCGGACCGATTGCGCCCGGACGAATTGCAGCAGGTGTTCGAAGCGGCCAATCAGCAGGGCATCGAGGCCGTCGTGGAATCGCCGGCCCGGCTGAGGGAGTTGTCGCATTCGCAAAACCACCAGGGCTATCTCGCGAAGGTCGGTCCTTATCCGTATGTATCGCCGCACGACGTGTTGACGGACGACGTTGAGACGCCGCTGTTTGTCGTTCTGGACTCACTGCAAGATTCCTACAATTTCGGGGCGATCATCCGCTGTGCTGAGGTTTTTGCAGCCTCCGCCGTGATCGTCGGCAACCGGCAACAGGCAGAAGTCAACAGCCTCGTCGCACGAAGTTCCGCCGGAGCGGTCAATCGTATTGCCATCACCCGTACCGATGATTTGTGCCAATTCGTCCGGCAGTTGCAAGAGCGTGGCGTGGAAATTATCGGTGCTCGCGAAGACGCCGCCGTTTTGATCCATGAAAGTGAGCTGTCCGGTCCCGTAGCGATTGTCATCGGCAATGAAGGGCAGGGGATTTCACCGGAAATCAGGGCCGTTTGCGACAGCTTCGCCGCCATTCCTCAGCAGGGGGACATCGGCTCCCTGAACGCCGCGGTCTCGGCTGGAATCGCCCTATATGAGGCCCGCCGTCAGCGATCGCATCTTCAGTGAACGTTCCACCGAGCGGAACCTCGAGCAACAACGGAGAATTCCTTGCTCTCGCGGGCGGACTTCCACGGCCGTTGATCCTCAGGCCTCGCAGGTTCTCGTTTGGCGACTTGCTAAGGTGATCACGAGTGGATTTCGTCTCGGCGCTCGATTTTCATTCAGACGCTCAGAAGAGTCGCGGCAGCCGGCGTATATCGGTAATGACCCCTAGGTTCGTCAGAATCGGCGGAATCTCCACTGGCAAATGCTTGGGGATTCGGTAATTTGAGCGAACGACCGGCAGATAAGCGGCTAGATTTCTCACAGCCCGATCCACGGTCACGTCGCCGCAAGCCGCCGCACGATGCTCAGGCCAAGGTGCCATCCAACCCAGGACGGGCTTGTCTCAGCCTCTTGATGCTGATTGGATTCTTTCAAAATTGCGGGCTGTGCGGATCGCCCGCAAGGGACTGTCTATGCCGAGGCGCGTGCTTGTGGCAGATTTGAATCGAAGGCTCTCCGACCCAACAGTGGGGAGGCTCCGACCCGTAAAATACTCAGAGGAGGATTGAAAGAATCCAATCACGGGGTGGAGCAGGGAATTCAATTGACACTTCTAGTGTGCCCGCCCTAGTTTAGCGGAAAGCCGCTGGTTTCCAGAAAGTACGCGCACAATTGGGCGAGCAGTGGGCCCTATCGCGATCGATTCACGTAAGTCATCATCAACCCGCTGCAACCGGCGTTTTTCATCGACAATAACCATCAGCAGCCGCTGACCATGATAACCGGAAGTTGGACTGACCATGAGTACAAGGCACTCGAGAACCACTATGAAATCCGCGACCCGTCGAACAGGAAGTGTGAATATCAAGCTAATGGTGAAGCTGCTGTTGGGACTGGCAGTGGTGGGAACGGGCGTCCATTTTCTGCATGCGTACATGGTCGAGCGGAATGCTCGCTCGCTGTTTGAACGTGCCGAAACATTGCTGGACGCCGCCGACGAGCAAGAGCAGCAAGCCGCGACGGCCGAGTACGAAGCCAAGGGGCAGTTGCTGAAAGATGCCACGAAAAAACGCACCGAGGCGACGCGGCATCTGAACCGGTATCTTCAACTTGAGCCTGACCACTCCGAGGCATGGGAGCTTTTTGCGACGACGTCAGACAAAACGCTCACCGACGGCCGGCGTCGACGAACGGTCTACGAACGGTTTTCTGTCGCTCTGAGGAACGTTGAAGGGGCGTGGGAGGAGGCGCTGCGCAACAACCAACAGGAAGAGGCCGAGCAACTGCTACAGTCCGTTGAGAAACTTCGCCGCCGCCTCATCGAAGTGGCGATGGATCCGAGAGTACAGCAATACAATCAGGCGTGGACGGAAATCGAGACCCTCAGTAAGGAAAATCCTGAGGACGCCCAACTCTATTTTTGGCGAGGCATCGTTCTGCTAAGACTTGAAGACGAAAAGCAGGACGATTGGCAAAAAGCTGCCGCGGAGAGTTTCGATCAGGCATTGGCAAAGGATCCTGAGATGATCAATGCCTATCACGCGATGATCAATCTCATTCAGGGACATTCGCGAGATTTTCCGTATCGGGACTACGACCCGTCCGGTCGTGAAAGCCCCTCGGCAGAAGAGGTGGTCGAAGGCCTCGCGCAGCAAATGGTGGAGAAGGGTAGGCCTCAGTACCAAGCCTATCAAACCAGGACGATCTATCGACAACAGCAGAGCGTAAAAGCTGAAGACGAGCAGCTCCGCGACAAATACTTGAAGGCCGCCATCGCCGATGTTGAGGAGGCGGTTAAGAAACGGCAAGAACTGCTGCAACAAGAGAACACCGGCAGCGAGACGGCAGCGAACACTGATTTTGATCCGAAGAAGGATGTTACTCCGTTGCTGTTGGCCTGTGAGATCTTCCGCATTCATGCGGGTCACGCTCTGCAATACGGACAGCTAGAGGAACACAACGAGCGGCTCGCCAAAGCGCGTCAGTTTGCCAAAGCTGCGAAGGAACAAGTCCCTTCGAACCTGAAGAGCCACTTGCTTCTCGCTAGGACCGTGCGGCAGTTGCAAAATGTCCGTGGCGCTGCGGAGCGGGATTATGCAGAGGCGCTGAATCTAATCCGCGAGGGACTGGATCAGATTCCGGAAGTCAATCAGACGGCCACGTCGGACGAAATCGAGTTGCGGCTTCTCTTGGCGGAGACGATGCTTCAAGCTGGGTATTGGAAAACGGTCAACTCGGAGAATGAAGACCGGGAACTGACTGCTGAGGAGGTTCAAATAAATGAGCGGCACGACCAATTAGCCGAGGCGTATCAACTGCTCAAGGATCGCGGCGCCTCCCGTGACCGCATCGCATTTCTGCAAGCGCAAGAATTGACCTTTCAGGGCAAATGGCACGAGGCGTCACTGGCTTGGGAGGACTTGCAGGAAAAATTCCTTGGGAATCCGCAGCTTTCATTGCTGCTCAATCGGTCGTTGAGCCAGTGTTATGCGAATATGGGGTTTACCCACGGGCAGCTTGACGCGCTGCAACGAGCGAAGAATCTTGCGCCGTTGATGTTTTCGCTGCGCGTCGAGATTGCGATGAATCTCAAGCAGTTGGGGCGGATCGATGACGCCCTCGAAGAAATTCGCCTGACAAACTATGGCGTCCCCGGCGTCGGCCGAACAATCGCCGACCTTGTCATCCTTCGCGAATTCGAAAAGCCACTTAGCCGGCGTGACTGGGAGGTTGTCTACCGCCAACTCGGAACGGCGTTAGACCTATTGAAACGGGCCGGCCGACATAACTCATTGGACTGGACCATTTCGAAGATCAAACAGTTTTATGCGCTTGTCTACCAGGCAGATGTCTTGTTCAAGGACGATCCTGACAAGGCGAACAAGATCGTCGAACGCGTGGAAGCGGAAATCCAACAAGCAATCCAAGACCAACCGGATGAGCCGCTGTATTGGTCCGTTCTGGCAGCCGTTCGGTTTTGGGCGGCGGGCCACGCCGATGAAGACTCCCGACGCGAGCTGGAATTGAAGGCGATCGCCACTCTGGACGAAGCGACGCAAGCGTTGGGCGACCGGGCAGCCTTTCGGGCGACGCGAGCTGAGTACCTGACAAAAATTGCGCAGGGCGACGAGGAGATCCGTCAAACCCTCGTCAAAATCGCAGCACTGGGTGACGATCCGCTGCCGGAGTCGGCGAATCCGAGCGTCCATTCGCTGGGCAATTTCGAACTGACCCAATTGTGGAACGGAGTTGCCATGGCAAGCTTGCAACTGGCGTCCATGACTGAGAATGCGGAGATCAAGACAGAAGCCATCGATCAATCACGTAAGTACGTTGAAAGGGTCGTCGCTCATCAACCACATCTCATACCTTACCGGCTGTTACTGGTGCACGTGGCCATCACGCAAGCAGACATCATTTCGAAGTCCGCGCGCGATCTCATCAGCCAAATCAAGCGGATTCAACAGAAGCCCGCACAACAGCGCACGCCAGAAGAATCTGAACGGCTGGCGAAAATGAACGAGCAACTCAGCAGCCTCCGCGCCGCTGCTTCGGAACAGTTCGGTGAAATTGCAAGGTTGGCGCGGGATATCCGGACCTACGAAGGGGAAGACGGTCCGAACGGCGATTATGCGGAAGCGTTACCGCTGTTGGTCAAATATCAATTCAGCGAAATGCTGAATCAAGCCGGTGTTGCAGACGATTCGTCGCAGCCGAACAAAGCGGAACTTGCGAAAGCGGCGCAGCTTCTCGAGTCGGCCCAGAAACGCCAACCAGAGAAGGCGATCCTTGCCAGCACGCTGGGGCAAATTGAACAGCTGCGCGGAAATGAAGACGCCGCGATCGATCAATACTTGAGAGCGGTGGAACTGAAAGACTACGCGCCCCGGACGATGAGCCGACTCATCTCATTGCTCAGGCGGCGAAATCGCAATGATCAGATTGCTGAAATCACCAGCCGCATCCGGCAGCGCGAACCGGATCGGTTGAAGACACCTGCGGACTCCGTCGGGTTCAGCACCTCGTGGACGGATTTGGCGGTCGCCGCCACAACCGATGTGAACCGATTTGAGCAAGCTAAGGAGATTCTGGATCAGATTACAGAGGATCCCGACACTGATTTCGAATACCACCTTCGCGTCGGGACAATCAATCTGGAGAAAGCGCGTCGCGCTCAACAGGTCGATACGACGGAGGGCATCGAGCCACACTTTCGCAAAGCCGCTGAACTCGCTTCTGATAAGCCGGCGGTATGGTTTTCCTTAGTCGGCTACCTGTTGGAGTCGGGCAAGCGGCCTGCCGCGGAGCAGGCAATCGAGGACGCTGAGACGAAGCTGCAAGGACCCGCGCGGGCGATCACGCTGGCGCAGTTGTATCGCGCCATCGGGCAAAATGAAAAGGCGGCCACCGAGTACGAAACAGCCCTAAAGCAGTCCCCCCAGAATTATGTGATTCTGGAGCAGGCCCTGGAGTTCTATCGACGCACGGGGCAGGCCGATGTGGCCGAGGAGCGACTCAAAGCCGCTCTGTCCCGCGATGGGCAAAACCCGCTCCTGCACAGCGTGGCCGCCAATTTTTACGCCAAGACATTTACGTTGGGCAAAACGCCCGAGGCGAAAGCTGAACGCAAGAAGCTGGCCATCATCTATTTGGACAAGATTCTGGATCGCAAGGACGAATTGAGTCAGGGGTCGACTCGGTCAGCCCGACGGCGCAAGGCGATTTTGGTCGGTGCCACAAGATCACATCAACAGAACAATGAAGCGGTCAAGCTAATCGACGTCAACCTGACGGATCGGCGCGAGATTCGCGATTTGCGGGCCAAAGCGCAGATCCTCAAGAATCAAGCGACATTTCAGTCAAACCGGCAGGTCATCGAACTGCTGGAAGAGATCGCTGCGCTCGGACAGATTACGCCGACGGAGCGTTACAATTTGGCGCGAATGTACGTCATCGGCGACGACTGGGACAATGCCCGCAAGCATTTGCTGATTCTGATTGAAGAGAACGATCGACAGCCCCAGTATCTCATCGAATACGTGAACGGGCTGATTCGGGAGGGAGATTTGCTGAGTGCAGAGAACGAAATCAACGCGCTCGCCAATTCCAAGCCGGATTCCATTGCATTGGCACTGTTGAAGTCGGCCCTCCTTGAGTCTCGTGATGATCAGGACGGTGCGGCGGGAGTCTTGGGTGACTACCTACGCTCCCACAAACCTCCGGCCTACGACCAGGAAGCCCGTCGCGAATTGAAAAAACTTGCCCAAGCAGGGAGCGATTCGTTTGAGGACTTGCTCACCAAGTTTCGGGATTTCACGACATCCACGCAGAACCCCGCCGCCGCGAAGTCGCTGGCCAAGGTGGAACAACTCCACCAGGACCAACGAGCGGATCTGGCACGGGCTGAAGTCGTTCGCTTCCTGGTTGAGATCGACGTGGAGGTTGCGCTGTATATCGATCGAATGCAGGCTGTCGCGAAATCGCTGGAGAAGCTTGGCGCTATTGACGAGGCCGAAGGCCTCTACCACGAGTTTGTCAAGTTGTCGGAGCGGCCGGATGCTGAACTGACTCTCGCGGCATTTTTGGGTCGACAAGGTCGAATCACCGAAGCCGTTGACATCTGTGAGGCTCAGTGGGGCAAGGCCAATCCCATCAAGGTCGCCGGAATCAGTGTGTCACTGATTCGAAAGGGAAACGCGGCCCAGGACGATTTGAATCGTGTTAATGACCGCATCGAGCGCGCCGTGGAACAGAATCCCCAAAGCGTGAGTTTATTGCTGCATCTAGCAGCGCTACGCGACTACCAGCGCCGTGACGCGGATGCAGAAAAAATTTACCGGGAGATCCTCAGCAAGGATGAGCTCCACCTACTGGCCAACAACAATCTCGCCTGGCTGCTGGCGATGCGCGAGTCGGACAATTCCAACCACCTGAACGAAGCACTCGAACTGGTCAATCGGGCCATCAATTCGCGCGGTCCGCTGGCGCAGTTTCTGGATACGCGGGCCACCATCTATATGAAGATGGGCGAAAAGACCGACATCACTCAAGCCATTAATGACCTGCAGGAAGCGATCGCTGTAACAGACAATGAGCCGGCGATCTTGGTTAACCTGGCCCGAGCCCATTTGATGAACGACGATTTCGTCGAAGCAAAGAAGGCCATGTTAAATGCACGGCGGCTTGGTTTGACCGAAGAGGACTTGCATCCACGAGAACACGAGAGCTACCGCGAATTGCTCGATCGTCTTCGCCTGGGTGGCGACGACAACTAATGGATCGTCGTGACGTCGAATTCGAATGGTTGAAGGTAACCAGAGCAGGAACTCCATAGGATTTGGTGCAGATTTCTCTGGACCGCACCCTGAATGTTAAGCCCCGACGGTGCACTTGGCTTTGTCGAAAAGTCGATATCCGTCGCGAGCCAAGTCTACTGCATCGATGCAACGGCCCGCTTGTGATGTAATGCATTGATATAAAATGAGTTAGGGTTGGTGTCTCTTTTCGGGGTCCACGCGGCGTTAGCCATCGACTTTTGCAAGGCTCGCGCCAGCTGGCTGGGATCGACAAACGACGGTCGACGGCATGTGAGACGTCGACGATCGTGTGTTCTCAGAACACGTCAAAGTTTAGAAATTCCGAGTTTTTTCGTTGACATCAGTACGCTCAGCTGAGTAGTCTAGACAATAGATGTAATTACGATTTGTAGACCAACGGCCGGATTTGCCCGGCGGTTAATCGAAAGACCATGCAACGAACACCCTCCAACTGGTTGTTGCTGATCGCCTGTCTGGCACTTTGTGCTGGATGGGAGTCGACGGCGCGCGCCGGTTATATCTGTGATGTCACACAGATGGGTGAACTGATTGACCTTTCAGACTCGAGTGCCGCAACCAGTTATTCACCGAACATCGAAGACAGCTCCGCACCAGTCGACCATCACGAAACCGCGAGCTGGCTGTTTCAAGTCGATGGACCCGGAAACGTCGGTACCGGCGCTGGTGTCGGAACACCGTCAGTTGGCGGTAGCTCGGTTCACGTCAGCACTCCCGGCCTGTTATTGCCGGTAGAGACTCCTGAGATTCAGTTGCGTTCCTGGTTGGCTGCGGCTGCGACCGTCTCACGCGCCCCGCCGCATCTCGACCGCCTCTTCCGCCCGCCTCGAAGCGTCTAGTGATCGTGTAGGAGAGACTGCTGCAGGTCAGTAGCCGGTCTCATTCATTTTGAATCTTACAAACACTAGTTTAATTCTACTTCGAGGAACTACTCACGATGAAATTCACGAAATTTGCGATTCTGTCCCTCGCGTTTGCCGCAATGTTGGTCGGCACGCAACGGGACGCCAAAGCGATCATCTTCTTCAACACCGAAATCGACATCAATCTGGGCGATCTCGCGCTCGGTGGCGTCGTCGACGTTAACGACGTGGGACGTCTGGACTTTGACGGGCGGGTTGCGATCAACACCACATTTGATCAGAATGGTGCGATCACTGGCGTTCGTGTGGTCGGTGGTGCTGTGAACGATGGGGGCCAGCAAGAGGGTGGAAACCAGTTTCCTGGCAATGCTGGCCTGGAAGGCACGGTTGGTCAGACCACGGCCTTCGAAGTCACTACCGTAATTCGCGACTGGAACGGTGCAAGCGTCGATATCGACGCGACCGATCTCACTGACGTCACGATCACGACAACGTACGCATCAGGTGTTCGAACCGATGGTGGTGACGAAAACACGTTTCCTGTTAGCGGAACCGGCCTCATCGACCTCTACCTGGACACATCGCCGGACTACAATCAGTTCGACGCTGAAACGTCATCAGACGGTGTTTGGATTGGAACTTTTGCGATCACGCAGGTGCAAGCCAACACGCCAGGGGTCGAGCCCTACACAGAGTTTAGATATGACAGCACCTTAAGCATTCTCAATGGTGGCGGCGAAACTCGGGTTGGTCTGGAGTTGATCGCTGCGCCGACCGACACTCTCTGGTCAAGTGCCGACGGCGACGCCTTGCTGGGAACCAATCTTGGACTGCTGACGTTGATTTCCAGTAGTGAAGTTGCGGCTCCGAATGATCCCGCCTTCACGAACATTTTTGGTGGAGCTGGCGATCCGGTCGACATTGGAGCTGGCTTCAATCCGGCCACTGCCGTTTCGGGAGCCGGCTTCCCGAACGACTTCCCGTTCGACAACGTTTCGACGTTCGACAGCAACAACACCTTCGCGATCATTCCCGAACCGTCATCATTCGTGATGCTCGGAATCGGTGGCGCGTTGCTGGCTGGTGTTGGCATCCGCCGTCGTCGTAACGCCAAGAAGGCTGCCTAATCGAAAGCGCGAACACTCGCGATTGCTAAATCCTTGGCCCCTGGAGACCTGTTCTCCGGGGGCTTTTTCAATGCGCCAAGTGCGGCAAGTTCCAGCGGATGGCCCGCCTGGACTGTAATACTTCTCGCATGTTGGTTACGATCGTGCGCTGCGAATCGCCGTTCTCGCCTCGTCTCAGCACACGGAGGGTATTATGACTTCTCCGCTCGATTTCATACGGATGACGTTCTCCCAACAGGTTTTCAGAGCACAGTTTGCGCGAATCCCCGAGCCGAGCCAGATCACCGACGGGGACGACCAGGTGACACAATATGACCAAGTGATGACGACGCAGTTGACGATCCCGTACGCCGCCGGATTGGAGGCGGCGCATCGAGCTCGCCCCACGGTCGGGGGGGGAGCCGCCGCTGATCTGGCCTGCGGACCGGGACACTACACACTCTGCTTGGCGCGGCATCTGGGATTCGATTCGGTCCTGGGGGTCGACCTCTCTGCACCAATGGTCGATGTCGCCCTGAAAAACGCTGCCGAAGCGCTGCTTGAGCAGCGGGTCACGTTCCAAGTCGGCGACGTGACAAACCTGGAGCAAATCTCCGATGGGAGTCTTGATTTCACCAGCTTCAACGACGCGGCACACCACATGCCGGATTTGGAAACGGTCACCTCGGTGTTGAGGGAAATGCAGCGTATCACCAAGCCTGACGGGCTGTTGATGGTGATGGATCTCGTGCGGCTGAGGACTGCAGCGCTGACGGAGCGCTACGTCAAGACCTTGGGGCACGACTACGTCGAGCGCGGGCTGTCGAGCTTCTACCAAGATTTTCGAAACTCAATGTTTGCGGCTTGGACGGCGGCGGAATTGCGATCAGCGATTCCACCAGATTCCCGACGAATCTGGTGGCAGTTTGTCCCCCGTGGGCTGCCGACGATTCAGATTCTCTTAGGACTGCCCGAAGGCCGTAGCAAGCCGCTACTGCGCTCGGGATGGCCGTGGCAGGAGGACCACCATCCAGTTCCACTCCCATTGCGGACAGACTGGAAGATGATGCGGATGATGCTATTCAACGGCGCCAAAAAGAAGATCGGAGGATCCTGAGGTCGTTGCGAGGTTGGTGAAGTCAACAAGTTGCTGGCAGATTCAATGCAGCCCAAAACTAACATGCCATATTTGCGCATAACGTCTTGCGAAGTTTGCAGTTATCAGCGAGCTCGCTCGTCAACTGAGATTACAGCATATTTCAATCGGTATGGCCGGATTTGCGTGGTATCTTTCGATATGATACCGCGTCGTCAACTCATTTGCGCTGTAAATGCGATTGGGCTAGATCGATTTGGTACATCGTGTTTATGCTTCGTCGTGATTGCAGTCCCACATACGATCAGCACTGCGGCATTTCGTGTAACTGCAACGAGTCAATTTAAGAGGTGCGTCGGCTATGCTCCGAAAATTCCTGTCTGATCCGTATTTCTTTACCCGCTACTGTGGCATTTCCTTAGCGGTGTTTTTGTGCATCGACACGGTCCTATTTCTGATTCGACCGACCGAATCCTACGCCATACGTGTCGAGCCTCGGCACTTAGCGATGATTCCGCTGGGAATGTATCTTGGTGTGCTGTCGGCGGTCTGGATTCATAACGCATCACACAACAGCGCCGGCCCACGCTGGTTAAACGCGATTGTCGGCGAGGCCTGCGGCACTCATCAGTTGCACGGACTCATGGGCTGGAAGATCGCCCACTTGATTCACCACAAGTATCCCGACAATCCCGAGTTCGATCCTCATCCTCCCGGCGAAATGGGATTTTGGCCGTACATGCTGGGAATGCGGGGCGGGTTGTTTAAGTGTCTGCACAATGCCTATGTGCGGCAATTCGGCGACTCACCGCGGTTCCGCCGGATCACGAGGATCAAGAACGCGCTCGGGTTGATGGCGACCTTTGCGCGGATCGCCTTCTGGGTGCTGTTGCTTGGCCCCACGCTGTTCTTGTTCCTGTATGTTCCATCGTACGTCGCCAACTATCTGTTTTTCTCGCACTTAAATTACGCGTCGCATCGGCCGTCCGCGGACGGTGCAGAGATTCTGAACCTCAATCACAATCTCTACTACCGGATCATGAACCGGCTGTTCTCTGGAATGTACTTCCATAAGAACCACCATCTGAATCCGTCCTACGCCAATCCGATGCGAATCCCGCTGACCCGTTTGCAGCCGACGGAAGCTGGAACGAATGCCGGTCAAGAGCGCGTCGAAGAATCGTCCGCCGTTTGACCCGGCGGCAGTTCACAATTCGCGCAGAGCGACGCAGCGTTCCAGCAAGATCACGTCCGAGAGGAGAATGAGCTGTTGGACTCGGCGTGACATCTCAGTTGCAAGCGGTCCTTCTCGCCTCATCCCAGCAACCGGCTTGACCGTTCTTGCTGTGGCGTGCGAATCTGCTTGAGCAGGCGATCGACGATCTCGTCAGTGGAGACGTCTTCAGTGTCGGCGTGAAAATTCGTCAGCAACCTGTGACGCAGCACCGGATGAGCGATTGCGCGGATGTCGTCGGTGGTGACGTGGAAGCGGCCCTCCAGCAGCGCCCGCGCTTTGCCTCCCAGGATTAGATACTGTCCGGCCCGGGGTCCGGCGCCCCATGAGATGTATTCCTTGATGAAGTCCGGCGCCGTAGCTTCGTCCGGCCGTGTAGCGCGGACCAGATCGCGAGCGTAGCAGAGCACGTGTTCCGCGACCGGCACTTTGCGAACGATCTCCTGCAATTCCAGGATCTGCCCGCCCGTGACGGCCTGTTTGAGATCCGGCTGTTCACTTCCAGTCGTCTGGCGGAGTATCATCAACTCCTCATCCGCCGATGGGTAGTTGACCACGATATGGAACATAAAACGGTCCAATTGGGCTTCTGGAAGCGGATAGGTCCCCTCTTGCTCAATGGGATTCTGGGTGGCCAACACCACGAACGGTTGCGGGAGCTGATAGGTGTGCGATCCGGCTGTCACGCGGCGCTCTTGCATCGCCTCAAGCAGTGCCGCCTGCGTCTTGGGGGGCGTACGGTTGATTTCATCCGCAAGCAGCATATTGGTGAACACCGGTCCCCGCATGAATTGAAACGTGTTGCGGCCGGTCTCGGGATCTTCCTGGAGGATGTCCGTACCGGTAATGTCCGAGGGCATCAGGTCGGGAGTGAACTGAATCCGATGAAACGAAAGCTGGAGAATTTCGGCGATCGTTCCCACGAGCAGCGTCTTCGCCAATCCGGGCACGCCGACCAGTAGACAATGACCCCGGCAAAACAGGGCAATCAAGATTTGCTCGACGATTGCTTCCTGACCGACGATGACCTTGCTGATTTCCGCACGCATGCGGCCATGCGCGGCGGAAAGTTCCTCGAGCGCCTGTTGTTCCCGCTGATCAATTTCGAGCTCGGTGGTCATATTCTCTGCTGCGACTCCTGTTGACTCCGGCGGCGGCAATCTCGATCTGCGGTCATACCGGTGTGCACTTGCATCGTACCGGAAACCGCGGCGTGAATGCAAAGATAGATCACTTAACGACGAATTCACACATAATACCAGCGGCGAAGTCGAGTGCGGTTTGCGCCGGTGCCTGCTACGATAGCGCCCGGGAAGGAGAAGTGAAATGGCCAATTTGCGAGCTGCACAATACGGCCAACAGGTCCAATACCTTGTGTTTGACGTCGAGGCAGTCGCGGACGGTGAACTTATCGCTAAGGTTCGCTATCCCAATGAGCAATACAGCCCGGCGGAAGCAATTCGCGCCTATCGCGATGAACTCATCGAGCAGCGGGGAGACGGCAAAGATTTCATTCCTGCACCGTTTATGCTCCCGATTTCCGTGGCAGTCGGCAAAGTGGACCGCGAATTTCGGTTGCTGGATCTGGTTGTGTTGGACGACCCCGACTATCGCCCCGACGTAATCACGAATCTGTTTTGGTCCGGGTGGCAACACTACGGACGCCCCACGTTCGTCACGTTCAATGGCCGCGGTTACGACCTGCCGGTATTGGAACTTGCCGCCTTTCGGTACGGTCTGAGTCTGCCCGACTGGTTTAACATCCATGATCGTTCGTTTGAACAGTCGCGGAACCGCTACAACTTGGAATCGCATTTGGATCTGATGGATTTCTTTACCAATTTCGGGGCGGGACGAATGACCGGCGGGTTGAACCTGCTGGCAAATCTGATCGGCAAGCCGGGCAAAACGGGTATCGACGGATCAAAAGTGCAGGACATGTACGACAGCGGCGCGGTCGAAGAGATCAACGATTATTGCCGGTGCGACGTGCTGGACACGTATTTTGTGTTCTTGCGCAGTCAGGTCCTCACCGGCGCGCTCAAGCTGGAACAGGAGCAGGAACTGGTATCGCAAACAAAGAACTGGCTGGCGGAACGAGCCGACTCAAGCCCGGCATACACACACTATCTGGAGCATTGGGGGGACTGGAGAGCTGAGGATGAGAATTCGGGCGAGATGACCTCTATTTAAGTCGTTACAGCTCATAAGGTTATTTGTGCAGGAGCGAGGACGGTATTACGTCCACAGCATACATTTTTTGTCGTTTACTGGTTATAATGGAACGGTCTGGCGAAACGGCCGACCGAACGGTCGGATCATGTCTTGATGCATTTTTCGGGTACACCATGCCGGAATCACTTCGCGCACACTTTCTACTTGCAGTGAAGGGGTTGCGCGACCGCAATTTTTATAAGTCGGTCGTGTTGATGGTGGAAGATGGTGAAAACGGTTCGATGGGGCTGGTCTTGAACCAGCCTTCGGATTTGACAGTCCAGCGGGTCCTTCAAGCGCATTTCGACCTGCCGGATTTGGACGATTTGGTTTACACGGGTGGACCGGTGGAGCCCTCCGCCCTGTTCATCCTACACAATGCGGGTGATTTGGATCCGGGAGAGCGTCCGCTGCTGCCGGGTCTGTTTGTGGGAAGTACGGCCGACGCATTTCAAGACGTCGTGCGGCGAATCGCCGCCGGCGACACGAGTGTCAAGTTCCGTGTGTTTCGCGGGTGCGCCGGGTGGGCTCCTGATCAATTGAAGGGGGAATTGCAACGGGGCGATTGGCTGACTCTGCCGGCGTCGGCGGACTACATTTTGAACGAAGAACCTTATGACCTGTGGGAACGATTGATGGCGATCGCCGGGCGGGAGTTGGGCATCGTCCCCTCGTCCGAGTCTGATCCCGAGTGGAATTAGGCGGGACGACTCCTCTTCAAACCCGCTCTTTGAAATCACATCCGGGCTCTCAAGCCGATTCATGAAAGAACGCGGTCGGGTGGGATTGCAGTGACCTGCATCTGCAATTCCCGCCTCGAGAAGAGTTTTTATATGCCGCCACGCAGCATCTCACACAACATAGACGTGACCTGACCCGAGTCAACGAGAAACGCGATGGAATCGATTTTTATCAAAGACCAGCAGTCCGGAGCAGAGGCCCGCATACTGGCCGATTACGGCTTTAACTGCTATTCGTTTCTTGTCCCGGTGAACGGGGAGTTATTGGAGGTCATCGACGCAGAACCTGATTTCGCTTCCCAGGGAGGACGAGCCAGCGGAAACGGAATCCCGATCTTATTCCCGTTTCCCAATCGCATTCGCGGGGGATGTTATCACTGGGCGGGCCGCGACTACCGCCTGCCCGAATTGGATTCCGAGGGGAACGCCATCCATGGATTCGTCCTGGACCGTTCTTGGCGTGTGACCGACTCGGGCGAACAATATGTCGTCGGTGAGTTTCAACTCAGCAAAGATGCGCCCGACCGCTTGCCGTATTGGCCGGCAGACTTCGTACTGGAATTGCGGTACGAAATCGACGGCAACGCGCTGAGTTGCCATGTCCGGATCAGCAATCCGGGGCCAGACCCGCTACCGTGGGGATTTGGGACTCACCCGTACTTCAAAATGCCGCTGGCTGCGGAGAGCAACACGGGTGACTGCCTGGTGCAGGTCCCCGCAACGGAGGCGTGGGAGCTCGTCGATTACTTGCCGACGGGGCAGCGGGTTCCCGTCGACGGCCATATCGACCTTCGTGAGGGACGGCGGCTGGGCGAACGGCCGTTGGACGACGTTCTGACCGGAATTCCACACGAGAACGGCCACATCGAGACGCTGGCGATGGATGAGCGGGCCGGTTTGCAGGTCTCCCAAAAAACGGACTCGATTTTTCGGGAACTAGTCGTCTACACGCCGCCGCACGGCCGTGCGGTCTGTTTGGAGCCCTACACCTGCGTCACTGATGCGGTCAATCTGGCGAGCCAGGGGCATGACAGCGGATTACTGGTTTTGCCTCCCGGCGGAGAAGTCCGGACTTGGATCACCATCGAAGTGGGCCAAGTTTACGCGTAGGCATTGGGGCTGATCGCCGCTTCGACCCTCTGCTGCCCGCCAATTTGGGCTAGTCTTCTGCGATCGAATCCGTCAGGATAAACGAAACGCAAACTGCAAATTCACGAGCCCAACGGGGGTGTTCAGGCTGTCGTAGTCTGCAGGGGAGAGTCCTCCCACAGACCGAGCACGACGAATCGAAATGCCGTTGCCCGCCGGCTTGACCAAACTGGATTCTCACTCGCAAATGTGTGCTCGCGCGAGGTCGAGGACAGTCAGTGAAAAGGAATGACGATGAATCGCGGATGTGTGTTCGCCTTGCCGGAATCCTCGTCCCACACGCCTGCTGGAACGGAGCGAGAACCGGGTCGCCGCTGCATTGCAATGCGGGTGCTGATCTGGGCCGTGGCGTTGACCACTGCGGCCTTTTGGGACGGTCCGGTTGCGAGTTCTGTGCTCGCTCAAGATAGTGCGGAACCCGACAAACCTTCTGCGCTGGAGAGTATTGTCGAGCGCGTGCGGCGTTTGGAACGCGAATTGGAGGCTTTGAAGAAGACCCAGCGACGGGAGATTCCAGACGACCCGCAGGCACAGCGAATCGTGCCGATGTTGGAGACGCCGTTTCTTGGGCGGTATTACATCTACTCCGGACCACGAAACAGCCGGAACTCGCGGTATTTTTTGGCCAAGCTGACGCTCGTCAATTTGACGCCGAAGGCCGTCGAGATTCGTCGTGAAGACATTCAATTGCGAACCGACGGGGAGTTACTGCCGATCTCCAACGTCAGTGACATCAGCCGCCTGCGAAACAATTCGGTCTCGGTCGGCAACCAGCACATTCAACTGCGCAATGTCAAAACGGCCAAGCTGCTCAAAATCCCGCCGGGCCGCATGCGGAGCACCTGGCTGTTTTTCGATCAGGTCGAAGACGGCAACCACGTTCCGGAGATGCAACTGGAAATCGAAGTGGACGAGAAGACTGTCAAACTGGATGTCAACGCCATCCAAAAAGAGGCGTTGGCGCTTGAGATTAACCGGATCGGACCGCGCGGCTCGTTGGGCCTGCTGACGATCGGCGGACCTCTCAATACGGTCAGCGTTGGAAGCCTGATGGATGAGCTTGATCAATTGGCCTCCGAGAAGGTCGTGCGAATCGTCCTTCGCTGGTCTGAGGCTGCGCCCGAGCCGGAGCAATCGATTTTCAACTGGATCATGCAGTCCATTCAATCGGGCGAGCGGCAACGCATGGGGGATTCTCAGTTTCCTCCGATTCCGGCGACAATTCGCGAGTTTCATCTCTGCAAGCCGCCGGAATCACAGTCATACAACCGCGGTCGGCTCACGCGGTACGCGACCGCAGGACGTCATATCCATCAGACCGAAGCCGCCGCTGTCGAGGCGGCGCTGGAATCGGCGTTTCAATCGTTGCCCCGCGATGAATTGCTGACAAGCATCGAGCAAGGTCAGCTGTTGTCACGGGCGGCCGCACTTTCCACCGGCGGCGGCCGGCTGGCTGAAGATAAGCTTCCCATCATTTTGCAATATGCTGACGACGACGAACTCCTGCTGCAACAAGCGGCATTGAAGGCGCTGCGCCATTTTGGAGACCAGCAAGCCATTGCCACGTTAGTGCGGTACGTCAAAAAGAACACCGATCCGCTGGCCAGCACGGCGATTGATTCACTGGCTGGATCAAGATACGGGGCCGCTCACGATGCCCTGCTGGAAATCATGAATAATGAGCCGCCGTCGTCGCAGAAGAAAATCGTCAAAGTCCTCGCGGCGCACCCCCGTCCCGTCTGGTCGGACGCGATATTCCGTTTCGTCAAGGATCCCCGCGAGGGCCTCAATCAAGAGGCGCTGCAGGCGCTGACGCAAGTGGGGCACCCGCAGCTGATCGGCGCATTAAACGAGGCATTGCAAGCCCGCGACGAGGAGTTGAACCGGCTGGCGTTTAAGATCCTCGCTGAGCGGACTGATCCTGAGAGTGAAGCGGTCGCCGTTCCGTACGCCCTGGCTCAATTGGAGCAGGACGATCTCGACGCGCGGACGCTGACGATCGTTCTCAACTTGATGAATCGGGTCAAAGATCAACGCGCAGTCCCGCTGTTGATTAAGCAGTTTCCCGAACAGAGCAACAAGCACGCGCTGATCCGCACGTTAGCCTTACTGGGCGATGAGCACGTGGCGGAGTTTTTCGTGGAGAAGTTTCCCACGCTCGCCTCGCAGGAAAAGGCGGAAGTGCTCACGGCTCTGCGGAGTTTGCACTCCCCAAAGTTTCAAGAGCTCGCCACCACGTCACTGCTCAGCGAAAACCACTCACTGGTCCGTGCAGCCGCACAAGGACTGTCGCAAGACGGAAGCCCCGAAGCGATGGGAGTCTTGATCAATGCATTGAAACAGTCAGGAAACCCCACCAGCTGGAACGAGGTCTGCAAGGTATTGGGGCTGTTGTCAACACCCGAAGCACGAAACGCACTTCTCGAAGCCCGTGATCAGGGGAACGAGCGAAAACGGGAATCAGCGCGCTCCGCTTTGACGCAAATCTACCAACGCTCTCCGGCGTACCAGCATTTTTCTCAGGCGCAGGCCTTCGAAAAAAAGAACAAGCTCGCGGAAGCGCTGAAATTGTACGACCAAGCAGTCAAGGTCGACCCTCAACTTCCCTGGGCGTTCTCCGGTCGAGCTAATCTGTTTTTGAAGCAGGGCAAGTACGCGGAGGCCGGACCGGATTTTCAAAAGGTGCTCGATCTGGATCCCTGGGATTCGCAGGCGCTGACGGGTCTGTGTATCGTGATGGTCGTCCACGAGGGCAAACCCGACGAAGCGATCAAAAAGCTGGAAGCCCAGCGCAAGAAATTCAAAAACGGCTACCTGTTTTCCTACAACGCCGCCTGTGTGTATGCTCGCGTTGTTGAGCAACTGAAGAAAGACGTGCAAGCCGAAGGAGCGCCCGAGAAGATCAGCGCGTACACGCAGCAGGCGCTCACCGATCTCAAAGCATCAGTCAAACGGGGATTCAGCGATCTGAAATGGATGCGCGAAGACCCCGACCTCAAAACGCTGCACGATTTGCCCGAGTTTCAAAAAGTCTCACAAATGACTCGTGACGAATCTTAAGGTTGAGACTCACCGGCGACTCGCCCTGATTGCAGAGGTGTCTGTGGCGAGTTGCAAACTCTTCGCCGGTTTGGGAGCGAGATGGTCCACTTAAATCGAATCTATACCCGTTCCGGCGACCGCGGCGAAACGTCGCTCGGAGACGGTCGCCGCGTCCCCAAAACCGATGCGCGGATCGCCGCCTACGGGGGCGTCGACGAGTTGAATACGGTCTTGGGACTCGTTCCAACCGTCGGCGGACTGCCGGAGGCCATCACCCAACGACTGTCCGTTATCCAAAACGATCTGTTTGATCTGGGCGCAGATCTCTGCGTGCCCGAAGCGGAACAGCCGGCCGAGACTCAGCCGCTACGGGTCACGGCTGAACAAGTCGGGCAGTTGGAAGCGTGGATCGACGACGCCAATGAGTCGCTCTCTCCGCTGACCAGTTTTGTACTTCCCGGCGGGACGCCCGTTGCCGCACGATTGCATCACGCTCGGGCCGTTTGCCGCCGCGTGGAAATCGGCGTGTGCCGTTTGGCGGCCGACGAACCGCTCAACGACCAAGCCGTCGTCTACTTAAACCGGCTTTCCGACTTGCTATTTGTCTGGGCCCGTTTCTGCAATGATTGCGGCAACGACGACGTGCTGTGGGTTCCCGGCGGGGAACGCTGATCGCTTGAGATCCGGCATCTCCGGCGCGACGCTAAAGATGATCGGTCCCCAGAAAGCGGCCGCCGTCGACGCGGTAGATTTCGCCGGTCACAAAATCGCACTCCAGCAAGAACAGCACCAATCGATTCGCATCGGACGGCTCACCAATCCGCTGCAGCGGCGACGCCTGGCGGATCGATTCGATTTGTTCCTCCGTCAGATGCGGGGGCGGGTCGATCATGGCGGGCGCGACGGCGTTGACGGTGATGGTCGGCGCCAATTCCACTGCGAGCGCTTTGGTCAGCGTCACGACGCCCCCTTTGGCGACCATGTAGGGGAGGAAGTCCCGATAAGGACGGAACACGGCCCAATCGGCGAAATTGACGATCTTGCCCTGCAGACCCTCCTTGAGAGGATTGCGCCGCATGGCCTGCGCCGCCGCCACCGCGGTCAAGTAAGGCGCTTTGAGATTTGCCGCGATATTGTCCTCGAAATCTTGCGGCGTGAGTTCGTCAAACGGCGTCGCGGAGAAGCTGCTGGCCATGTTGACCAGACAGTCGAGCGAGCCCAGATTCGAAACGGTTTGTTCAACCAGCGCATCGACCTCGTCAGGATTTCGAAGGTCGGCGGCAATCGCGCACGCTTGCGATCCCTGCCGACGGACTTCATCGGCGACGGCTTCGATTGTGTCGCGGCTTTGGAAGTAACTCAGCGCCACATTTGCGCCGCGGCGGGCGAGTTCACGCGCCAAGTGCGCACCGACACGCCGTCCGCCGGTGATCAAGACGTTGAGGCCGTTCAAATGCATGGCAACCTGACTGGAATCAAGATTCAATTGCGGTCGCCCCAGCACTTCACTGAGTCCCGCTCTGGAATTCTAGCCGGCATGCTGTAAAAGCCAAGTCTGACTCAGCACTGGATGACGCCGATGCCGCCCCATTCGCCTTCGGCGCGAATCTCCATCTTTTCGCCGCTGAGCTCCTCCCACAACCTCGCGACATTGCAGTTTTGATCGCGATGCAATTGGGTGTCTTTGATGTCATGAAACGCGATCAAACCACCTTGGCGAACCAAGCTGCGGTACATGAAGAAGTCGAGTTTCACACCCTGGTAGGAATGGTCGCCGTCAATGAACAAAAAGTCCAATTGCTCACCTTCGAGCGCCTCGAGGACCTTTTCGTACGTTGCGATCTCGTGCGAGTCGGTATTGATCGTCGTTAAGTTTTGTGACCAATTGCTCATTTTCGCGTTGCGGAGGTCGATTTCGTCCGGGGACAGCCCACCAAACTCGCCGTCGGGCAAATCGACGACAATCCGCTTGCCGCCGTTGTCCACCAAGTTGCACCAGAGGTACATCGTCCCGCCGCGGTGCGAGCCGATCTCCATGATGTTTTTGGGCTGTGTGATCAGTACGGTGCGTGCCAATGCTTCAATCTCACTGCGAATCTGCAACATCCCGATTTCGAACGCTTCGTTGATCAATTCCTTGACCCGCGCCTCTTGATAACAGATCAGCGCATGGTCGAGATTGCCTTGTTGTTCCAGCGTGTCTCCCAGCTGGTTAAACGCTCGTCCGTGGTTTTGATCCAGACGTAGGGTTTGCTGAAAACTTCCCGTCGCTTCGCCGAGTTTGTTCTGCTGCTTCAGCGCCAGACCGAGATGAAAATGCGCAGCGGTCATCTGAGGACTTAACTCGGCTGCGCGCCGATGCGCTTGCTCCGCACTGAATAAATCGCCCGTCGCGGCGTACGCCAAACCCAAACGATGATGGCTCTCCGCATCGCGGGGATCGAGTTCGGTCACTTTGGTGAGCCGTTCGACGGCGGTGGCATACTCTCCCTGCTCGACGTCCATGTGCCCCAACTCGCGGAGTGATTCAAGATGACCGGGCTGACTGGAGAGGATGTGCTCGTAGATTTCTCGCGCAAGCTGCAGGTGTCCCAGCTCTGCGGTCGGTTTGGGGTCGACGCGATGCGCAAGGGGGGCGTCGCCTTCTGGCGATTGCGGACTTGGTTGCGATCGAACGGCGGGCTGGTCGACGGTGGTCGGAGTGGAGATCATGATTTACGTCCTCAGTCCCAGAAAAGGTGAGCAAACGCGTCGGGACAGAATGTCGCAAGCGATTGCAAGATCGTGCAATGCGCCAGGCGGAGGCCAATCGTTTTCTGTCTCAAATGAGCTGACGTCGGCTTTGATGCTGGCAGCAGCGATCCTTCGCGTGGATCACGGGACGGACCGTCCTCGGCCCCTTTTAGGGAGGATTATCGGCAGGGGAAACGCGGCTGCTCGATTTCAAGCGGCAAATTGCGCGTCTTTTAGCTGAATTTCTAGGCCGCAATGGTTAGCGAAACGCGCGCAGCGATGCAGGTTATTCCGATCGCTTCACAACCAGACAGACATTCCGCATACCCTGGAGCGGCGGTTACGGCTGGCCGATCTCGACCAACGTTCGGCCGGCGATCTCACCCTTGAGGATTCGCTGAACGGCTGAATTTGCATTGGACAAGGGGATCGTCGACGTGACGTCGGCCAGTTCATCCAAACGCCACTCGCCGCCGAGACGCTCCCAGAGTTTTAGTCGCAACTCGCGCGGATACCATCCCGAATCGATGCCGGTCAGCGTGACGCCGCGGAGGATAAAAGGAAAAACGGTCATGTTGAGCTCGGCACCCGCAACCAAACCGCAAGCGGTGACGCAACCTCGCAGTTGCGTGGCTCTCAACAGCGAGGTGAGAATATCTCCACCGACGCAATCGACCGCCCCTGCCCACCGCGTTGAAAGCAGCGGCCGCGAACTGGCATCGAGGACTTCGTCGCGACCGACGACCTCCGCGGCGCCTAGAGTCTTCAGCCATTCGTGCTTATCCTCTTTTCCGCTGACCGCCACGACGTGATACCCAAGTTTGCCGAGCAGCATCACGGCGATACTGCCCACGCCGCCTGTCGCTCCTGTGACAACGACTTTACCGCTGTTGGCGGCGATGTGATGGTCCTCCAACGCTTGCACCGACATCGCCGCGGTAAATCCGGCGGTGCCGTAGTGCATCGCGGTTTCAAGCGTTAGCCCGGAGGGCAGGGGGATCACCCATTCGGCGGGAACGCGGATGTACTCCGCCCACCCGCCCCATTGGCCGGCACCGAGGTCATAGCCGGTGACGATCACCGGTTGCTCGGGTTGAAACGCCGGGTCGCTGCTCTCAACGACCGTGCCGGCGGCGTCAATTCCCGGAACGTGCGGAAGTTTCCCGGCAACGCCCGGATGTCCGGTCGCGGCCAGCGCGTCCTTGTAGTTCAACGACGACCACTGCACGCGGATCAAGACGTCGCCCTCGGGCAAAGCGGCCCGCGGGCGGTGTGTGACACCTCCGCGAATCTTGCCGTCTTCGTCTTTCTCCACCAGATAGCAGGCAAACGGTTCGGCGGACATCTGCGCGGCTCCTCAACTCGTTTTTCCTCTTGGTCCAATTCGACAGGGTTTGCCGATCATCTCCGATTTCGAAATGCCGGTCAAACGACTGCCGCCGCGGCGTGTCGGACTGTCTTGCCGATTCCCGCGCGGCTCAATAACATCACTCTGTAATCTGTGGCGGCTTGTCTTGGAAAGGATTTCGACCCATGTGGCCTTGGTTCCTCGGCGGTCTGGGAGTGCTGTTGGGCGCGCTGCTGTTGTACGACGTGCTGCAAACCAAGCACGCCATTCTCCGTAATTTTCCGATCATCGGCCATCTCCGCTATCTGCTCGAATCTGTCGGTCCGGAACTGCGACAATACATCGTCACCGACAACGACGAAGAACGGCCCTTTTCCCGCGATCAGCGGCGGTGGATCTACACATCCTCGAAACAGGTCAACAATTACTTCGGCTTTGGCACCGACAACGACCTAGAGGCGCCCCAGAACTACCTGATCATCAAACAGTCGGCATTTCCGTTGCCGTCGATACTCCGGGGCGATTCTGATTACGATCCCAACTTCCCGCTGCCATGCGCGAAAGTTCTGGGCGCCTGTCGCGGCCGCCGTCACGCCTTCCGTCCTCAGTCAGTGGTGAACGTCTCGGGGATGAGCTTCGGGTCACTAAGTGCCCCTGCGGTTGAAGCACTCAATCGCGGGTGCAAAATCGCCGGTTGCCTGCAGAATACGGGCGAGGGAGGCATCGCCTCCTACCACTTGCACGGCGGCGAGCTGATCTGGCAGATTGGGACGGGGTATTTCGGTTGCCGCGATCCGCAGGGCAACTTCGACCTCAATCAACTTGTTGACAAAGTCCAAGCCCACCCCGTGCGCGCGCTGGAAATCAAGTTGAGCCAAGGCGCCAAGCCCGGACTGGGCGGGTTGTTGCCGGCAGCGAAGATCTCCCGCGAGATCTCTGAGATTCGTGGAATCCCGCAAGGCCGGGACTGCGCAAGCCCCAATTGCCATCGCGCTTTCCACGACGTGGATAGCATGCTCGACTTCGTGGAATTGCTGGCGGAGAAAACGGGGATGCCGGTGGGAATCAAATCGGCCGTCGGCGAACCGGCCTTTTGGCGGGATCTGGCGGAGTCAATGGCGACAACCGGGCGCGGTGTCGATTTCATCGCCATTGACGGCGGAGAGGGTGGCACCGGGGCGGCACCGCTGGCGTTCTCCGATCATGTGGCACTCCCGTTTAAAATCGGAATGAGCCGCGTGTATCGCATCTTCGCCGAAGCCGGCTTGCATCACGACGTCGTCTTCATTGGATCCGGGAAGTTGGGATTTCCCGAATCGGCACTGTTCGCCTTTGCGCTTGGCTGTGACCTAATCGCTGTCGGACGCGAGGCCATGCTGGCGATCGGCTGTATCCAAGCGCAACGCTGCCATACCGGGCATTGTCCGACCGGGGTCGCCACGCAGAACCGCTGGCTGATGCGGGGGCTGGATCCGACGTCGAAATCCGCCCGCCTGGCGAACTACGTTTGCATCCTTCGCAAGGAGATCACACACCTCTCGCGCGCGTGCGGGGTCTGCCATCCAGCGCTGTTGACCTGCGAGCAGTTCGAAATCCTTGACGGCAGTTTCGGCGCCCGCTCGATGCACGAACTGTTCCGCTACGAGCCGGGGTGGGGCCTGCCGGGCGCGGAAAACGCGGCAGAGATCACGCGGATCGTGATGGGTGAATGATCTCCCCGCTTCTCCTGTAGTGGCGATCGGTGAGCGCGATGACGACCAACGTCCGCGTCAGCGATCACCATTTTCAGTCGCGTGAAACTCATCCCACCGCTTCCATGCGTAGGTCCATTCCATCCACATCCGCATAAAGGACCACATCAGCCGCATTTTCGAGAGTTTTTCGCCCTGCAATCGCGTCTGCTGTCCCATGCTTTCGCGGACCGCATCGGCCAGATCCCAGCGGCCGGCCAATTCGTGGCCGACGCCGTCGCAGGAGAGATCAGGGCCGTCCTCGTCGTCATCAAATACGAACCCGGCGGCTTCCGCCATCACAAACAGCTCGAACAACTGATCGCGGTACGGATCGACTTCCAGCGGTTGTTGGGCCTCTTCGGCAGTCAAAATCACGGTTTCCACGCGGTCGACGATATCACGGGCCAGTTGTTCACCGGCGGTCAGTTGTTCATGCATAGTTGGCGTCCGGTCACGGTGCCGGCGTTGTGATGGGGTTCTAAAAGATTTTATGGTTTCGCAGTATGCGAACTTAAGGTCTATCGCATTCCGGGATAACTGCGCCGTTTCTTCTTGCCGCCGGCCATCAGTAAATATCCCATGATCGCCACAAACGCCAGCGTCATGCCGGCGGCAATTAACAGTGAGAGATTCGATGATCCTGTAGGTCCCCTCGATGTCGGTCCGTCCGTGGTGGCGACCGCTTGCACCTCATTATCTTCTTTGCCGCCGTTGTCGCTGGTTTCTGTTGCGGAATTCGACTTCGCCGCGATGGAGCGTGGAACGACCAGTGGGGTCACTTCGGTTTCACCCAATTCTTCGTGGATTTGTTGATTGAGCGCAACAAGATCGTCCCAGCGCGGCGTACTGCTGATGTCGGCCCCGGAGCGGGCGGAAATGTTGAGATCGTTCAGCGCCAGCCGCAGCAATCGAATCTGCTCATCGGTCGGATTCGGCAGCAATCCCATTCGCATGCGGCACACCGCGAGCCAATAGCGCGATTCCGCAAACTGATCGATCAGTTTCTGGTCGCCTGGATTGGCCAAAATCGCGTTCATCAGTTTTTTCGAAAACGGTCCCCAACCCCAAATCAGTTTTTCCGACGCCCCTTCCGGCTGCAGTCCGCCAATGGCGACAGTTAGGTGTTCTTGGGCGTGGTCGGTGTCCACCTGTGCCCAGTCGGTAAAGATCATCGCCGCCTCTTGCTGGACATCAGTCGCCCGCGGTCGCTGCTTCACGATTTCAAGCACGTGAATCTTGGCATCCTCAAATTTCCCCTGTCGGCGGAGTGCATGTACGAGACGCGCCTTGAGATTTGACTCCACATTGCCGTCCGTCTGCTCAGGGTCCGCTTTACAGCGGGCGATCGCATCGGTAAAGACGTCGGCCGCCCGGGCAAACTTGCCGGCTGCCGCCGCGGGCGCGGGAACTTTGCCGTTACTCAGTCCCTCACCCAAGTTGACATACGTCAGGCCGATCCAGTACAGCGAGAACAACGTCTGATTCTTGCGCTGATACATCGCGTCGAGAAACTCTTCAAATGACTCGAGCACACCGGGCAGCCGCGGATCGTTGCGGTCGCGGAGACGCTCCACTTCCTCCTGCAATTGTTTTCCAAGCAGGACGAGTTGGTTCACGACGCCGTCGCCACCACCCAACTGCTCGAGATCATTCAGCACCGCCTGGGCGCGTTCGATATTGCGAGTGCCGACGTAGGCCCGCATCGCCTGTTGGTAGGCCCGCGATGCGAATTTCGCGCTCTTCTCGCCGGTCGCCGGCCGCTCTCCTTTCGCGACGACCTGCTTGAGAACAGGAAACGATTTGCCCGATAACAATTCGACCGCGGCAGCGTAGTTGCCCAACTCATTCTCAACCGTGGCCAGCAGCAGTTTGGCATTGACGAACTCAAAGTCCGGAACCGTGTCGTCAGCAAAACCCTTTTGTTGCTTTTCAATGCTGTCACTGAGGTGCTGTCGCGAATTCTTCAACCAGTCTTGGGCGGCCGCGTCGTCGGATTTTGACCGCATCGCTCCCAGATAAGCATTCCAGTATGCGATTGCGATCTGTACTTGTGCGTTTTGGTATTGCTCCTTGTCCGGCGCGATTTTGCCGTAATACTCGACCGCTTTGAGGTATTGCTGCAGGCGGCTGTAGAGACGGCCCAGTTTCATCCGCGCTTCGTCCGCCTTGTGATCGTCCGGCCATTGCGTGGTGATCAGGGACGCCATTCGGATCACGTTTTGCATCATGGGCGTGTTGTCGGGATTCGACTCTCCCGGCGGCTGCTTGGAAAGCTCTTCGGTGAACAAATCAAAATAAGCAAACATCGACAAGAATGCGGCGTCGAGTGCAGCGGACGGATCACTAGTTTTGTAGCGCGTCGCCACGAAATCGGCGATGGCCGCAGTATCGATGGTGTGGTCATCCAAGTAATAGTAGGCCAACGCCATCATGTACCGGGCGCGATTTAGTTCCTTGATGTCCGTCTCCTGATCGGCGAGACTGATCGCCAATTCCAACAGCGGCACCGCCGCATCCATCTGCTCTGTGCGGCGCTTCGCGGCCTGCTGTTTGGCCTGTTGATCGCCTGCGCGTTCGGCGGCCTGGATATCGCCGTTCAAGTCCGCCAGGGCGTCGATGTGGACTTTGCCTTTAGCAAATGCGTCATCAAACGTCTGGGGCGTTTGATCGTCGAGATTCAACTGAGCCCGCAGCTCGCGCTCCTTGGTGGCGGCGCGGCGTTGAAACTCACCCGGTTTGGATTTGATAAACTGGACCTCATCCAAGGCATCGCGCAGCAGCCGTCTTTTCTCCAGATCGCTCGTCTCTTCCTGGTTGGCCAGCCCCTCCAGTGCACGGACCTTTTCCCATAGGATCCCCAGGTGAGCCCGTGAGCCGCGGCGGCCGCCGCGCGACGACTGCGCGCGCTCGTTTTCCCAATCGGTCGCCTCTTGAACGACCAACTGATAGTCCTCGCGCTTCTCGTGGTTGAGGCATTGCAGTCGATACCATTGCGCCTCATCTTGTTTTTTTTGGAGCGTCTCATGCGTGCCGGCGTGCCGTAACACCTCGTCGAACAGTCCCAGCGCCTGTCGAATCTCACCCAACTCCTGATAACACCTGCCTTGCCAGACTCTTGCTTGGACAAACACTGTGGACTGGCTGTTATCAACCACAAGTTTCTCGAATTCATCGATTGCCCGCTGCATCAACTTCTTCTTCTCATCGGAATCGTTGCCGTACGACGACGCTTCGAAGTAATTGGCCTTCGCAATACTAATCTGGGCATTGAGATAGTTGAGACGCACCCTCTCGCGCTCTGCATGCAATTGTGGTTCCTTCTTCTCGTCGATAAACGCCTTGTACTCGTCAAGGGCGGCTTTGTGTTTCTCGACGGCCTTGGTGAAGACGTCGCGAGCCGACTGAAATACTCCACGAGCTTGTTTCTGGATCGCCTGTTTTTCCGTAGCGTTCGTGGTTCGACCTGCCCGAGCGATTTCAACCCGTCCTTCTTCCAACAGCACTTTGCCCAGCTGGTCGTTCGCCAAGGCCGCCCGTTCGTGGTCGGGGCTCTGTTTTAGAAACTTTTGCAGCTCCTCTCGGGCGAGATCCAGCTTGCGATGTTGTTCCTCTGGGCTGCTTGTGGTTTGAAGGTCCTCTAAGAGAGTCAACGCGGTCTCCATCGGCAACAGCTGGCGAATCTCGTCCGGGAGCTGAGAACGCCCTTCGAGCTGCTTCAGATATAGCAGCGCGTAGTCGTGATAACCGTTTTTCCTGAGGGCATTTAGGACGTCCAGCGGGTTCTCGGCGGCAGTGAGCGTTGCGGGAAGCAGGGTCGCCGCAAGCCCCAGCAGTAGGAGCCGGTAATATCTCATTGTTGTGTATCCGTCACGAACGAATCGTTCTGATCAGAGTTCTGGCGTCTGTTTATAAGAATATAGCCCGGCCTGTCTTATGGCAAGAAGGGGGGATTTGAATGGCGACTTCTCTTCGCGGATTTCGGTGCAGGCGTTTGCTGCGTACAATAGACGGAACAAGTGCGGTCCCTCTCGCAGTTTGATCTCAATCGGCTGACATGCGACTTCGTAAGCAAGACAATCCCCCTCCTTTCTTAAACGCCCGTGATCAGCGGCGGCTGCTGATGCTCGTCGGGCTGTTGGCGATCGTGCTGATCGCCACCAAACTTGCCGGCCGCCCCAGCACGTGGTACTGGCTCACAGGTCCTCCGACCGTCGAGAACGGCTCGGACGCAGCTGTGACGCAGCACGAAGAAGTTGATGCCCGGTTGAAGTCGCCCGAGGACGA
Source organism: Planctomycetales bacterium (assembly GCA_028285345.1). GTDB lineage: Bacteria > Planctomycetota > Planctomycetia > Planctomycetales > Planctomycetaceae > Symmachiella. The sequence goes on along the minus strand of JANQPT010000041.1, from coordinate 82,031 downwards.
CCTGCCGCCCGGCGGGTTTCGCGTCGTCGATCCTCCCGCTGACAAATCCCTGACTCCCCCATCCGAACCGGCTTCTTCGAGGACTGCGACCGATCTCAATCCGCAACTGTTGGCCGATGTTCGAGACAATACGCTGGGAATCCGTAACGCCGAACGAGAGTCGTACTACCGAATCCTCGCGCATGCACGCAATCTGACCCCCGACCAGTTGCAGTCCGCTACTAACAATAACGTGACTTTCGCGCAAATGTTCACCGACCCGGACGGCTATCGCGGCCGCTTGGTGACGGTTAAGGGCAGCGTCAAGCGCCTGTATCCCATCAAGGTGCTCCAGAATGAATCCGGGATCGAATCCGTCTACGAGGCATGGATTTTGACGCCCGATTCGGGCAAGAATCCGTTACTCCTGCACTGTACGTCGATTCCGGCGGATATCCCGACAGGAGACGGCTTGGACCTGCCCTGCCGGTTTACGGGGTACTTCTTCAAGAAATATGCCTACGCCGCCGGCCACGGGGCGCATTCCACGACGTTGTTGCTGGGTCGCCAACTCGATTGGACCCCGCCGCCCGCGTCGGCGGCAGGGAGGGGGTTCGCTCCCTATTTCTTCGGCATCGTTTGCTTACTGGGAGTTGTGGTGGTTGTGGCGGTCTGGCGCTACTCCGCCGGTGATCGCCGTTTCAGGCGGCAACACCTCGACCGTATTCTGCAGGCCGCTCACGAGCCCCCGACCGACAATCCGGACGACAAGTAGCCCGATGATCACGGCCTGTTAGCGCCCGGCCCATTCTCCGACGACACGAACCATCGCAGCGCAGAGTGTCTGCAATTCGTCCTCGGTGATCACCAGCGGTGGTGTGATGTAAATGGCATCCCCAAACGGTCGGATCCAGACACCCTCCTCAACAAATCGAGCCCGCAGCCAATCGAGATCGCGGAGCGATTCGACCTGAATCACGCCGACGGCCCCTTTCGCCCGCACATCGACGACGCCCGGCAGTCCCCGGCAGGATGCCAACTGTTCGGCCAATGCGGCCTCGATGGTTAGGGCTTGCTGCAGTCGCGGCTCTCGCTCAAACAGATCGAGCGAGGCATGTGCCGCGGCACAGGCTAACGGATTGGCCATATAAGTCGGCCCGTGCATCAGTGCGTGCGCCGGGTTATCGGAAAGGAACGCCTCAAAAACTTGATCGGTGGCGATCGTGGCGGCGATGCCCATCGTGCCTCCGGAGAGCGCTTTAGAGAGACACATAATATCCGGCACGACGTTCGCCTGTTCGCAAGCGAACATCGATCCCGTCCGCCCAAAGCCTGTGGCGATCTCATCGGCAATCAACAGCAATCGGTGCCGGTCGCACAACGCGCGGATGTGCGCCACTGTTTCCGGCGGGTGAAACCGCATGCCGCCGGCCCCCTGCACCAGTGGTTCAAGGATGACGGCGGCGATCTCATCGGAGTGCCCGGCGAGGAGTTGATCGAATGCGGTGAATGATTCCTCGTCCCTCGGCAAGGCCACATTGAACTGCTGCGGCAGAAATCCGCGAAAGTGGCTGTGCATGCCGTTGACCGGATCGCAGACCGACATCGCCGTAATCGTGTCGCCGTGGTAAGCGTGCAGAAAGCTGACGAACTTGTTCTTTCCTTGCACGCCCTGATTGAGCCAAAACTGCACCGCCATTTTCAGGGCGACTTCCACAGAGACCGAGCCGGAATCGCTGAAAAAGACACGGTTCAAATCGCCCGGCATCAGCGTCGCCAATCGCGATGCGAGCCGCAGCGCCGGTTCGTGATTGATTCCGCCGAACATCACATGCGGCATTGTGTGCAGCTGACGCTGCACGGCGTCGACGATGTGCGGATGCCGGTAACCGTGGCAGGCCGACCACCAGGAAGCCAAGCCGTCGATGATTCGCCGCCCGTCCGCCAGAATCAGATAGACCCCTTCGGTCTCTACCACCGGCACCGGCAGCGGAGCGGTCTGCATCTGGGTGTACGGCATCCAAATGTGCTCGTAGCCGTCGCGCTGCCACGCAGGCATGGTGGGGGCATCGATGATAGGCGAAGTTTTCATGGTTGTGCCGCCGTTTCACACAATTGGTCCGCGTGGTTCTGAAGTTTAGTTGCCGCTTGCATGATTTCGTCGACGTCGTCCGCCGTCCCTGAAAGCACCGGATGGTGCAGCGTGAGAATTTGCTCGTGTGCATCCGTGGCGTGCTGCAGTTCGCCGACAGCGCGAAAGCGGCGCGAACTGTGAGTTTTGTGCAGCGCGGTAAATCCCGGATCAAGAGCGATGCCCTCAGCGCGCATCGCTTCGGAGAAGCGTTCACGAGGCAGCCCGCCAAACGCAGCGGGATCGTACCATAAGCCGAGCTTGTAGTAGCCCGGTTGCGAATCGGGAACAGAATTCTCAAATGGCGACAACCCCGGGATCTCCTGCAGCCTGTGGCAGAGCATTTCGACATTCTCCGCACGTTGTGCGTTGGCCGCATCCAGTTTTTCTATTTGCGGAATCAGCGCCGCCGCCTGAAGTTCGGAGAGCGGATAGGCATCGTTGCCGCGCTGCGTATAGAGCTTGATGCGTTGCGCAATTTCGGGCCGTTTGGTCACCAGCGCTCCGCCTCGTCCCGCTGTGAGCAGCTTACTGCCGCCGAAACTGAACACGCCGATATCGCCCCAATCGCCCGCCCATTGACCCTCCACCCGCGCGCCCGGCATCTGACAGGCGTCCTCAATCACGCCGATTTCGCGCGGGGCGGCGAACTCCATCACCTCGCGCATCGGCACCAATCCGCCGTGCAGGTGCGAAACAATGATTGCCTTCGTCTTCTCGCTAGTCGCCGCGTCAAGATGCGCGGGATCGAAGTTTCCGTTTTGTGGATGAACGTCGACGAGCACAGGTGTCGCGCCCACGATCAGCACGTTTTGATAGTTTCCGTGAAAATCGTACGCAGAGAGAATGACCTCGTCCCCGGGACCGACCCGCAGACCGCGGAGTGCCAACTCGACCGCCACAGTGCCGCTGCAGGTCAGCAGCGCATGCTCGCACTGTTGATATTCGGCGAGCATGCGGGTCAACTCAGCGACGTGCGGGCCGTGATAGCGTCCCCAGGAGCCGTCCGCGAGCGCGGCTTCGATGGCATGTGCCACGTCGGGATCGTGCGGCGGCCATCCGGGCGGACCTTGCGGACGTACCGGCGCGCCGCCGAGAATCGCAGGTTGTTCGTGTGGCTGTTGAGTCATGATTGAATTGAACGTCACAGCGAGACGATTGGTCTCGGCTCGCAAACCGCTTATGATAATAGCTGACCGGTAGGGCCGGTTCTACCGGCCGTAGCATGACACAGTCCAATAGAAATTCTTACAGCCCTATTGCAGGCGTCCGGTACAGCCGGACCTACGAGATTACGAGTCGCGAATCACTAATCAGAGAGACCCCGCTGATGACGCACCAAATTCGATTTATCATGGTCGGCGGTTTTTTGGGCGCCGGCAAAACGACCACCCTCGGACGGCTGGCCCGCCATTACATGGACCAAGGGCTCAGCGTCGGCATCGTCACCAACGATCAAGCAACCGATCTGGTCGATACGAACACGCTGCGCTCGCAGGGCTTCGACGTCGGCGAGGTTGCCGGCGCCTGCTTTTGCTGCAACTTTGATGAACTGATGGGGACGATTGAGCATCTGGGCAGCGAGGAAGCGCCCGACCTGATTCTGGCCGAACCGGTTGGCAGTTGTACCGATTTGGTGGCGACGGTGATTCAACCGCTCAAGCGGATGTACGAAGCGGAGTTCAGCATCGCCCCCTACCCCGTGATTCTCAAGCCGAGTCACGGCAAACGGATTCTGCGAAATGAACGCCGCGCCGGATTCTCGCCCAAGGCGGCTTATATCCTCAAGAAGCAACTCGAAGAAGCGGACGCGATCTTGGTGAACCGCATCGATGAACTCTCGCCGGAGGAAGTCGATGAGTTGGCCGATCTCGTTGCCGAGCATCATCCGGGCATCCCGCTGTTGCGGCTGTCGGCCAAGACCGGCGACGGATTTGAATCGCTCGTCGAATTGCTCAACCAACAGGGCGATTTCGGCCGCCGCGTGCTGGACATCGACTACGATATCTACGCCGAGGGTGAAGCGGAGTTGGGCTGGCTCAACAGCAGTCTGCGGCTGACCGCTGAAAACGAGTATCCGCTGGACGACGTCTTGCTGCAAATCGTGAGCACGCTTCGCGATTCGCTGGCGGAATCCGAAGCGGAGACCGCGCACCTCAAAACGATAGGACTGTGGGAAGGATTTTTCGGCGTCGCAAACTTGATCAGCAGCACATCCGAGCCTGAGCTTTCTCTGCCGTCTAACTGCCAAGTGAAGGCGGCGGACGTGATCGTCAACGCGCGGGTCGCCTGCGATCCGGTCATTCTGCAAAAACATGTGGAGCAGGCGGTCGAAGCGGTTTGCGAGCAGCACAGCGCCAATGCGGAGTTTCGCCAAACCCAAAGCTTTCGCCCCGGACGACCGGTCCCGACACATCGCTACGATTCCGCCGATTAGGCATTGTCGGAAACCGCTTGTCTGCGTGGCTGGGGTCGGACGTTAGTCCGCCCCCAGGATTAATCTCGCCAGCGAGTCTCCAGAAGCTGGGAGAAACACCATTTAGGCGGAAGCGCTGTGCGTTTCGCGCGGCTGGGCCAAATCCGCCAGTCGGCTGAGGATTGTCGCAATTGGCGCGATCTTGGGCAGGACATCGGCGGCGCCGCAGTCCCGTGCCTGGTCGATTTGGTGAGGCCGAACCCCGCCAATGAGGGCCAGCAAGGGAATGCCGGCCTGTGCGTTGTGAATCTCCCGCAGGTCCGCTTTCGCGAGGTCATTCCAGACCGGCGCATCCCACAGGATAACATCGGGCGGCTCGGAGCCTGCTTGATCGGCGATTTCAAACCCACCCGCCGCGAGCGCGTCATGCAGCCAATCGCGGACAGCGGTGTCGGTGGAGATCACTTGGACTGACACCGGCGCGGTCAACTGCTGATCAAGAATATCGCTGTGAAGCCGGCGAAACGCATCTTCGATCGATGCCGTCGACGGCAGCCTGGGCCGGCTTGCTTTAAGATCGTCCCAGAGCTGGTGGATCAGCGACGGGCAAGACCCGACCGGGACACGGACGGCCGGCGGCCAGGGGGTGCCGCTGCGTCCGTCGGAATCACACCAAGAGCCGTAACAGCAGAGAATGCATGCCAACGGAAACCACTCAAAAATGCGGTCCGCCTCTACGCGCGTGTACTCCTCGCTCCAGTGCTGGCAAACGATCACCAGTTCCGGATGGTTTTCACTCTCTGTGTGAAATCGCTCGACATCCGGAAATTGCTCGGCACGAAACAATTGATTTCGGGGAATCAGATCCGCCAGCGTTTCGGCAACCGGGCGCATTTCACGATGATCCGCCCGCCCGACGAGTAACACGCTTGGCAGCGGACGATCCATGTCGGCCTCCTGGTTTGAATTCGGCGGCGACGCCGGCATTGAGTGCCTGTGACGAAACCCCGCTGTAATTTGACGGATCGCCTGATTTCAACTGCTCGTCTGGAGCCGCTGTGGCTTTTGAGATTTGTTGTCGTTAACCGGCATCGCGAGATTGCGCATAACGTACGCAGAGAAACCGCATGATGTCACGCGACGAAATAATGCCGGAGGGAGTGCCGTCACTGTCCACGACGGGCAAATGCCGATAGCCGCCGACATCCATCGCGTGCATCGCATAAGCGATCGAATCGTCTTTGGTGATTGTTTCGGGGGAGGGCGTCATGTGGGCTTCCACGGCGTCATCCATCTGCGCGACGTCGCGGCTGACATCGTTGAGGACGTCGCGCTCGGAAAAAATCCCGGCAAGTTCTCCCGCCGACTGCACCAGCACCGAGCCGGTCTGATGCTTGAGCATCAGTTCCATCACGTCACGGACAGGCGTCTCCGGGGGCACCAGAACCGGCTTCTTGGGGCACAGCACGTCCACCGGATGTCCAATGATTCCGCGCTCCAGCGCGTTGGTGAATTCCGCATCCACCACCAACGATGCCCCGCAACTTTCACAGATATCGGCACCGGCGATATTATCAAATCGGCAGTCGGGACAAATCATGGCATCCGCCTTGTCAGTGAAGTTCACCGCTCGGAGAACCGTCAGCCGAACCGGCCTCGGGGAGTCCCACAGGTTCTAACGATTGGTTGGCTGTGAAATGTTGCCGAACGATCCGAAACATACGGCGGGCGAAAGCCTGCCGAGAAGAATATCGAAATCGAAACAGGCGGAAAGGACACGCTACTCCACCGTCCAGGTGTCGCCGCTGTTAAATAGCGCTTCCAGGTCGCCCTCGCCCTTTTCCTGAATCGCGGAGTCGACTTGTGAATTGACTTGTGCGTCGTAAACCGGTTTTTCGACATCGCGGAAAACGCCGACCGGCTCGGGGAACTCCGGATATCGCATCCGCGAAAGCAGAAATGCCAAGCTCGGCTCTTCCGCTTTTTCATCGTGGAACAGCAAATCGTCCTCGGTGATGCCTTTCCCGAGTGTCACGATCTCCGGTTTCATTTCGTTAAGCCGGATGCCCTTGCTGCCGTCGCCGAAGATCAGCGGTTTGCCGTGCTCAAGGTAGATTAGATTGTCCGCCTTGACCTTCTTGTCGGTGGCGTATGAGAAGGCGCCGGGATTGAACACGTTGCAATCCTGATAGACTTCGACAAAGGCGGTCCCTTTGTGGGCGGCGGCTCGCTCAAGCGTTGAGACCAAACCCTTGATGTCCACGTCGATCGCGCGGGCGACGAAAGTCGCTTCGGACCCGATCGCAACGCAGAGCGGCGCCAGCGGGTTATCCACCGAGCCCATCGGAGTGCTCTTGGTCCGTGAGCCGAGCGGGCTGGTCGGTGAATATTGGCCCTTGGTCAGCCCATAGATTTGGTTGTTGAACAGAATGATCTTGAGGTCGATGTTGCGACGGATCGCATGCATCAAGTGATTTCCGCCGATCGACAGCGCGTCGCCGTCGCCGGTGATCACCCACACGCTCAATTCCGGTCGGCTGACTTTCACGCCGGTCGCCAGCGCCGGTGCCCGGCCGTGGATGCTGTGAAAGCCGTACGTCTCCATGTAGTACGGAAACCGGCTGGAACATCCAATACCCGAGACGAAAACGAAGTCCTCCTTGGGGATTCCCAATTTGGGCAACACTTTTTTCATCTGCGCCAGAATCGAGTAGTCCCCGCAGCGCGGACACCAACGGATCTCCTGGTCACTCGCAAAATCCTTTGCGGTCAGAACCGGCAAAGCTGAAGAATCAGTACTCATGGATGCTCAAAACTTCTCCGACGTGCTGTTTCTTTACGGCAACGTCTAAAGCAAGTGAATCGGATAGATGGATTATTTTGCCAGGATTTCGTCGAATTTGGCCACCAGTTCGCTCACCAAAAACGGCTTGCCCTGTACCTTATTATAGCCCACTGCATCGACAAGAAAATAACTGCGAATGAGCAGGCGGAGTTGTCCGGTGTTCAGTTCGGGAATCAACACTTTCTTATAGCGTGAAATGACCTCGCCCAGATTGCGGGGCATCGGATTCAGGTACTGTAGATGCGCGTGCGCCACCGACTTACCTTGCCGCAGGCACTCCCGTACGGCCGTCCGATTGGATCCGTAGGTCCCGCCCCAACTGAGCACCAGCAAGTCGCCTTCTTCCGGCCCTTCGACACTTTGTTCGGGAATATCATCCGCGATCCCGGCAACCTTTTGCTGACGGGTCATCACCATGTGTTCGTGATTGGTGGGACTGTAGTCGACGTTGCCCGTTCCGTCCGATTTCTCCAGTCCGCCGACACGGTGCTGCAGTCCCGGTGTCCCCGGAATCGCCCAAGGACGGGCCAATTTCGCATCCCGGGCGTAGGGCAGAAAGTCGCTCTCGCCGGAGCCGTTGGCGCCATTCGCGTGCGGATGGTTAACCTCGATCGGATTAAGTTCCGCAATCGCCGGAATCCGCCATGGCTCGGCACCGTTGGCAATGTATCCGTCCGTCAACAGGATGACCGGGGTCATGTAGCTCGTCGCCAGGCGGAAGGCCTCTTGAGCCATTTTGAAACAATCCGCCGGACCCCGCGCCGCTACGATCGGCAGCGGACAGTCGCCGTTGCGGCCGTACATCGCCAGCAACAAATCGGACTGTTCGGTCTTGGTGGGCAGGCCCGTGCTGGGGCCGCCTCGCTGGACGTCGACGATCACCATCGGCAACTCGGTCATCACGCCCAAGCCCATCGCCTCCGCCTTCAGGCAAATCCCCGGGCCGCTGCTGGCGGTCACCGCCAATTCACCGGAATAGGCCGCTCCGACGATGGCCGTCATCGCCGCAATTTCATCTTCAACTTGGCAGGTCCGCACACCGAAGTTTTTGAGTTTTGAAAGTTCATGCAAGATATCACTGGCCGGCGTGATCGGGTAGCCCGCGTAAAACAGCTTTTTGCCGCATAGTTTGGCGGCCGTGACTAATCCGAAGGCAGTCGCCTCGTTGCCGGTGATTTTCCGATAGCGCCCGGGGGCCAGTTTCGCCGGCGGCACGCGATAGTGGACCGTGAACGATTCGGTCGAGTAGCCGTAGTTGGACCCGGCGGCCAGCGCCTTGAGGTTGGCCTGCACGATGGCTGGATTTTTGCCGAACTTGGTTTGTATCCATTCTTCGGTTGGCTTGGCGTCGCGATCGTACAGCCAAAACACTAGGCCCAGAGCAAAGAAGTTTTTGCAGCGGTCGGCGATCTTCAGCGACAGGTCCAGTTCGTCGACAGCATCGCGCGTCAACCGGGTCATCGGCACGCGATGAACACGGTAGCCGGCAAGTTCGTCTTCGTTGTCGAGCGGATTGTGATCGTAGTGTGCCTTTTGAAGATTGCTCTTTTCAAAGGCATCTTCATTGACAATCAGCGTGCCGCCCCGTTTCAGATCCGGCAGGTTGGTCTTAAGTGCGGCGGGATTCATCGCCACCAGCGTGTCGACCTGATCGCCGGGCGTAAAGATGTCTGCACTGGAAAAGCTGATCTGAAACCCGCTGACACCGCTCAACGTTCCCGCCGGTGCGCGAATCTCCGCGGGAAAGTCCGGAAGCGTGACGACATCGTTGCCGAAAACGGCCGAAACGTTTGTCAGTTGGGTTCCCGCCAATTGCATCCCGTCGCCGCTATCCCCGCAAAAACGCACGACGACGGTTTCGACTTCTTCAAGCGGTTTTTGCTCCGGGGTATCTGTTGAGGCGGCGTCTGTCGCTGCCATTCTCTTTCAACTCCTCACCTAGGACTTCCGACTTCAAGTTCTCGCGTTCAGCCGAACATCAAGTAGTCGATATTGGGAAAGACGAAATATGATGGAATATGTCACGTACTGTGGAAAACATCGGGCGCGAGCGGCTAGGCTCCTTCGCGGTCGGACGTCATTTGTTTGGATTGCGGAGCTTGATTGTAGATGGCCGAGGGAAAGTGTTCGACGAAAAAGTGAACGATGGTTTTGACATCGATGATCCCGGTGGGAACCCCGTCAGCGTCCACAACGGGCAACCGGCGGTACCCTCCCTGGTCGAGATAACCGATCGCTGAAAACAGCGTGTCGTCCGACGTCAACGTCTGCGGGTTGACCGTCATGGCATCGGTGACCGGCGCCTCTAGCAACCGGCCTTCCGCGAGACACTTCAGCAAATCGCGTTCCGTAAAGACTCCCGTGAGGCGGCCGTCGCGACAGATCAGGGCGGAGCCGTGGCTATGACTTCGCATTTGAGCAGCGGCTTCATCAACACTGTCATCTTCAGACAGCATTGGGACCGACTTGATCGCCAACTGACCGATTCTGGTCGACGTCAGAATCTCTCGTAAATCCATCGTTTCCCGTGCTCGCAGCCCGCCCGGAAAGGAATTCCAAATCTCGCTTGGATTTCGAATTCATAATCTCAGCGCAAAACCGAAATTTCCGCTAATAAAAGGGGAAATCTGACGCAAATGGGCCGTCCAATCCCTCAAATTTGCCCGATTTGACTACCGTTGGCTATTGTTGCAATTCGCGCCATTTGTGGAAAGCCTGAGCGAACAAAATTCAGCGGAATCCGCCGAAATTTCGAGAGCCGGGCGCGCGGCGGCCTGTCGCGCAATCATCTCACGTGCCCAGCGCGTCCGGCAGCCAGCCTGAGCGGCTAGTCGTCAAGCGCCCATACCAACTGAATCAGGTACCAGAACAACAGGGCGATCGACGCGAACAGTGACAACGACGCAGCAACATACTGGTCAGTGCGATAGTTATGTAACACTTCGGATGTGCTGTATAGCACCATCCCGCCGGCAAACGCGACACCGATGCTAGATATGACCACCGGTCTGAGCGGCCAAATCCACGACATCACGATTGCGCCCAACAGTATAATGCCCAACACAGTCAGCATCGGCCTAATGAATGAAAAGTCCTTACCGCTGATGAACACAATCCCGGTGATCACCGTTGTGACCAGCACGGTCATGATTCCGGCGACCGGGACCACATCCCAGGATGCAAATCGGCTGACAATAAACAGCAGCGGCACAAAAATCAGCGCCTCGGCGACCGTGTACAGCGCAAGTCCGGCATATTGAACGCCGATTGAAGTGTCACTACGCGCCCAACGATCGGCGACCCAACTGACGACCATGAACACGACCAGCACAAGGATCCACTGAATGCCCCCGAGCAGCCTTGTCACCATGAACTCAGTGAGCGAATCGATCTGCAGAAAAATCGCGGTCAGCCCCAAAAAGCTGAGTATCGCCAAGAAGAGATGGGCGTAGGTTTTGCGAAGAAAGGCTGCCCGCGCTTCAGCGGCCGCGTCGATCGCGAACAGATCGTTGATGTCATAATGCGGCCGGGGAGCGTATTGGTCTGCCGGTTTCATCAGACTGTTCCTTTTCGTGAACACCTAAGCGACAAGGATGAGATTCCACTTTGAAGCGTAGGCCGAGCCCGCCGCTCAGGAAGCAAATAGTTGCCCTATAACGGCGCAATGTACGTTTGCGACGAAGCAAACTCGTTCCAAACGATGCTTTCCGTGTCACCGTATCTTAGCTTGCACCCGGTCACACTGTCCACAGATTTCCGGCCTGTTTTGAGAGCGGATGCATCCGTCGCATTCTTGCCGGCTGCTGTGAGTCAGACCCTGTCAGGATTGACCCTGCTGTCGCGCTGGATGCCATGAAATTGCCCAGCCATAAACAACACGGCCGCGGGAGCCAATTGCATCAGGAAGCGATGGCTCGATCCTCCCAAGTGCTCTTCAACCGGCGTGGGAGCAATCATCCCGGCGACGAGCAATGCTGCGAGAGCGCCGGTCACGTCGCCCAGCAGCAACAACTGCTCCGGTGAACACGCGCGGCGAATGTGCGAAAGGCCCGCCAACAACATGCCCCACCACTGCCAGCCCATCTCCGGCATCTGGAGAAACATCCGCCGGGCGAGATGTGGCACCGACCACCACAGCGTCGGCAGGCCCGCTTCAATGACCGGCCAGGTCAGACGGCCGCTATAGCTCATTTCGGTGGTCCCGGGCAATTCCCGGCGGTGCAGCCACCAGGGAATCAACGGAAGCACCGTTGCAGCAGCGAACAATGCTCCGGCCCGCAGTGCGCGGCCCCACCTAGCCAAAGCTCCGCCGCGTGTTCCTCGAAGTGAGAGGACTGACAGCGGAATGATTAACGCCAGATCGACCACAAAGAAGGCAATGCCCTCGTCTTTGTTGAACAGCGTCATTCCCGCGGCGAATGCGGCGAACAATAGCGTCCGTGTCGCTCGCTGCCCCGCTTGTTGATAGCTGCGGAGCCAATCCCACAAGTACAACAGGCAGAGGCCATGGTAAGCGGCGACTGGCGCGTCGGCTTGGCCTGAGAGGAATCCGTAGTCATCGAAGGCCAGCATCGGCACCGTGGCCAGCACCAACGTCCATAGCCACGCCGCCCCCGGCCGCATATGCCGTTGCAAAACACCCGCAAAAGTCAGCGACAACCCGAGCGAGAGCAGCGGAAACACCAGCTTCGCCCAGCGATCATCTGCCGTGCCTATAAGCCCGTAAATGTGCAATTCGGTCAGCGGAATCAGCAACGGATAGCGGGGATGATACTGCACAAAGTCGTCGTGCAATAAATCCGGACTCCGCACGCTGCGGTCTTCATACAGGACCAACGCCTTGAGCCCGAAGATGGCCCGCTCGTCCCACAGCCGCTGAGGCGTCAACAACGCTTGCGTCAGTTGCGAGAAAAACAGCAAGATCACGATCGAACAGGCGAATTTGATCCAAGCCCGTTCGTTTTCGCTGTCTGCCGGTTGCTCAGTCGCTTTCGCGCGGCAGGTCCACCAGACAATTCCAAAGCCGACGAAGCCGACAGCCGCCAAAGCAAGACTGCAACTTCGTCCCAACGTCCCGCCCGCCCACGACCAGAGGAATTGGCCATAACTGGTACCCGCGATTCCCAGCAGGATTCCCAGGCCGGTCAGCTCCGCGTGATTGACCAATGCCCAAGTATGAATCGGATTGCGTGGAGTCCAAATCCGCTTTCCTAACACGGCAGTCGCCAGCGCAACACCCAGCATCCACTGGGCAATCAATCCACCGCCGAGCAAGACGAACCCGATCACCGCAGCTCCTCCGGCTCGTAGCGACGCAGATTCACCAGCACGGACGGTCGATTGCCACCGAGAAATGCCGTCCACCGTTGATCCTCGGACAACCGGTCCTGGTCAATCATCTCGGCGTTTTCGAAATACTCCAAAATGTAATCGGGATCGATCTGCGCAAGATACTCCGGCGAGATGTTCGCCAAGGTGTACGCCGCCAACGTTCGCTCGCCGTGCGCCAGCGGTATGACAAACTCACTCTCCGGATGCAGCGGGTGGAACAGCCGCCGCGGATAAAGGTAGTAGGACAAGAAGAACAGTTTTTGGTCGCTGAGAACGAGAATCTTGTCCCAAGGTTGCGTGACGCTTTCAACGTAGCGGATGACTTGCCGATTGGTCTGGCTGATATTTGGCAGCGTCTTGCGTCCTGGGTGGAGACGATACGCATGCCAGTCTTTGAGCCGCTGTGTGACGCCAATTCCAGCGAGCCAGAGACTGCTCGCAGCCCAAATCGCCAGAAACACTGTCAGTAGTCCGGCTTGCCAGCGGTTTCCAGCGGCCGATGTCGATTTCAAGACCTCCCACAGTCCGGCCGTGCACAATTCGAGGTTTCGCTGCACCGTCGAGAGACGAAGGAGCGCAACGATTGACGCGAGGCAGACGAGCGGTGCGGCAATGCGAGCCAGCCCCCACTGCGCTTCCGCGAACCCGGCCGCCTCAGCACGGGCGAAAACATCTCCCGACGCCGCCTGCAATGCGTTCTGCTGCCGCACGTCCAGAGGCACCCACCAAGCAACAAGCGCAAGCCATCCGCATGTGACCAGAACAAGACTTAGCACGATCGGCAAGATCCGCGACATAGCAGTTTTTCCCAGACCGTACATTAGAGAGTCCCAATCGCCCAGACGGCGCAACCAAGTGCAGGCTCTCGCTTTGGTCCACTTCTCATTTCCGGTAATTTTCGGCGACTCGGGCGAACACAAATGTGCTGCCGCGGTCCTGTCCTCTATAATAATGCAATCTCCGGAGTTGAATCAGTGACCGCTGTGACCCGCGCAATTGCTTTAGAATAGTTTGCGGCCTATGTCGATTCCCAGTTTCAGCGTCAAAAACCCAGTCCTCGTCAACATGATGATGATCGTCGTGCTCGCGGCGGGGGGGATGTTTGCGCTGACGTTGACTCGTGAGATGTTTCCCGAGTCCCGTCCGAACAAACTGGCAATTACTACCATACATCCCGGAGTCCAGCCCGAGGAGATCGAACGGGCGATCACAATCAAGATCGAGGAAGCCGTTCGGGACATCGAGGGCATCGAAAAGATCGAGTCGTCGGTTTCGGAAGGGAGCACGACGACAGTCCTCTCGCTGTATAACGAGGTAGACGACGTTGACCGTGTCTTGCAGGAAGTGAAGGTGGAAGTCGACGCCCTGCAGAACATGCCTGTCGATGCCGAGACGCCGGTCGTGAAGAAACTGGAGCCGAAGTTGCCGGTGATCAGCATCGCGCTCTACGGGGACGGCGGAGAGAAGGCGCTCAAGCAGGAAGTCCGCAACTTGAAGGACGACCTATTGCTGCTGCCCGGGGTCAGCGAAGTCGAGATCTCGGGAACCCGAGACGACGAGATCAGCGTCGAGATCCGGCCCGAGAGACTGCGGCAGTACGACATCACGTTTGATGAAGTTGCCGACGCCATCCGTCAAACAAACCTGGACGTCTCCGGGGGCAAGCTGGAAAGCAGCCGCACGTTGATGACGTTGCGGATGCTCGGCGAAGAGCGCCGCGGCGAGGAACTGACCGATATCGTCGTGCGGAGCAATCCGGACGGCCGGACCATTCTGCTTTCCGACGTGGCGGTCGTGATCGATGAATTCATCGAGTCTGATTTGGAGTCGTACTTCAACGGCAAACCGTCTGCGAGCTGCATCGTCTATAAAACGCCCGACCAGGATGCGATTCAGATTTCGCGACTGGTCAAAGCGTATGTCGCGGGAAAACAGCGGGACCCCGATTTTGACCCCTATGGTTTCCGCGCGGCGCATGCAGAGCCCTGGTATTGGAAGCCGATCGCTCTATTTGGATCAGCGCTCGATTGGGGAATCGACAGGGCGATGGGGCGGCCTGATTTGCAGCAGGTCTACACCGAGAGCTCCGCCCAGCCGCTCAATTCGGCGTTCGAAGTCGGCCTGCACAGCGATCTGGCCCGCTTTGTGGAGGGGCGGCTCGATCTGATGACCCGCAATGGCAAGAGCGGGCTGTTTTTGGTCTTACTCTGTCTGGTGCTGTTTTTGAATTGGCGTGTCGCGTTCTGGGCGGCGGTCGGATTGCCGATCTCGTTCATGGGCACATTCATCATGATGTGGGCGCTGGGCCAGACATTAAACCTCATCAGCATGATGGGATTGATTATCGTGTTGGGAATCATCGTCGACGATGCGATCGTCATCGGTGAGAATATCTACCGCCATATTGAAGAAGGCATGCCGCCGATGCGGGCGGCGGTTGTGGGCGCCGAGGAGGTCATGTGGCCGGTCACCATCGCAATCCTCACCACGATCGGCGCGTTCGCGCCCTTGTTGTTCATCAGGGGGCAGATCGGTGATTTTATGGGTGTGCTGCCAATGGTGGTCTTGGCGGCCCTCTCCGTTTCGCTCGCCGAAGCACTGTTAATTCTGCCCGCTCACCTTTCGCACATGCCCTCCCGACGCAGCGACGTTGAAGCTGAGAACTCGCAGCGGGGCCTGATTCGAGGCGGCCTGGAACGCATCAGCCGGTTTCAGGAGCGGGCGCTGAAATGGCTCATCAACGGCATCTACGAACGTTTTCTACGGCTCACGCTGCGTTGGCGGTACGTGACGGTGGCAGTCGCGTTCGCGATGTTCTTGTCCGCCTGCGGCTTGGTCGCCGGCGGAATCGTAGAACTGGTGATTGTTCAAAAGATGGACAGCGAAACGATCGTCGCCGGGCTGGAGATGCCGGTCGGAACGCCCGCGGCCAAGACGAAGGAGCGAATCAACGAACTCGCACGGCAGACCGTCAAACTTCCTGAGGTGGTCAACGTTCAATCGTTTGTGGCGCTGCAAATCGACTTCACCGGCGCCGGCGCCGTGGGCAATTTCCAGCAGTCACATCTGGCTCAACTGATCATTGAACTGGAACCGGCCGACCGCCGTGATCGCTCCAGTGACGAAATCCTTGAGGAGTTGCGGGAATACTCCGGTAAGCTGACCGGCATTAACTCCATCACATGGGAAGCCATGAGCGGCGGCCCCGGCGGCAAGGATATCGAACTCCGCGTCGCCGGCACGGATTTCGAGGAGCTGAAGGTCGTGGCCGACAAGATGAAGCAGAAATTGGCCCGCTACCCCGGCGTATACAGTCTGGATGACAATTACGACCGTGGAAAACGGG
This sequence comes from Planctomycetales bacterium, assembly GCA_028285345.1. GTDB lineage: Bacteria > Planctomycetota > Planctomycetia > Planctomycetales > Planctomycetaceae > Symmachiella. The sequence continues at coordinate 65,983 of JANQPT010000041.1, read as the reverse complement.
AAGTTCGCGTCGAGATGCGTCCGGCAGGCCGGCCGACGGGGATCAACGAAACCGTGTTGGGCGGGCACGTCCGCAGCGCGTTCTACGGCCGCGAAGTCCGCCGGCTGACCCGAAACCGTGAAGAGCTGAAAATTATGGTTCGGTACCCCAAGCCGTTTCGCTACAACATCTACAATTTGGAGTCGATGTGGATTCCCGCTCCCGCCGCGTCGGGCCAGCGCGGTTGGGTGCCTGTTGATGAGATCGCCCGGCTCAGTGAAGGGGAGAGTTTTACCTCCATCAGCCGCAGCCAGCAATCGCGGTCAATCACTGTCGTTGGACGTATCGACGATGAACAGGGCAATTCTCGCGACATTTTGGCCGACCTCCGGGAGTGGTTTACAACAGATCTCAAACGAGATCACCCCTCGGTTCGACTGGAGGAACTGGGCAAAGCTGAAGAATTTGGCAAGGCTTTTGGAAGCCTCAAAGTCGCTGCGCCGGTCGCCCTGCTGTTGATCTACATGATGCTGGCCGGGCTGTTTCGCGCCTACTTGCAGCCGCTGGTGGTCATGGCGGCAATTCCCTTCGGACTGCTGGGAGCTATCATCGGGCACTGGATCACCGACAATCCGATCACCATTCTCAGTTTCATCGGCGCCGTCGCCCTGACGGGGATCGTGGTGAACGATTCACTGGTGCTGGTCGATTTCATCAACAAGCGGCTCCGTCAGGGGATGCCGCCCCTCGAGGCAAACATCGCCGGCGCCAAGCTGCGTTTGCGGGCGATATTGCTAACGACGCTCACAACCGTCTGCGGTCTGATGCCGCTGATGTCTGAAACGAGCTTCCAGGCCAAGTTCCTGATTCCGCTGGCGGTGACTTTGACCTTCGGCCTCATGTTCGCCACTGGTTTGACGCTGATCATCGTCCCGGCGATGAACATGATTTACCTCGATTTTCTACGATTGGTCGGCCGCGGCAAGCACCTCAATCTTGATGACCGGGGCGAGGAATTGTTGTCGGCCTCCGGCGACGCTGCACTTTGATGTCCGGCGGCTCCGGCGGGCACGCTGCCGCGGCAAATCCGTCGCGGGGGTTGAATTGCAAATCGGGCGGCGATTACGTACTTTGATGTCACAAATCCCTGCGCCGCTGGTAACCATCCAGGTGCAGGATGCCATCGCGACTTGCAACGAATAGAGAATCTGTCAAGCAAAGATTTGATCAGGCGCTAATCTTAACAGCGGGAGCGGGATTCAATGGGCAATGCACTCTGGTACGTGGTCATCGGCGTCGGCGTTCTCATCCTGCTGGTCTTTATCTTTGTGCTGGTGAAATACTTCAACATCTGGCTCCGGGCCTTCGTCACCCGCACGGGTATCTCACTGCCGCAGTTAATCGGCATGTCGCTGCAAAAGGTCAACGCGCGGGTCATCGTCGAGTCCCAGATCATGGCCGTACAAGCAGGCCTGCCTCGAATCGACACTCGCGCTCTCTCGGCACACTATCTCGCTCAGGGAAATGTCCGCCGCGTCGTACAGTCGCTGATCGTTGCGCACCGGGCGAAAATCGACCTCAACTGGGATACCGCGGCCGCGATTGACCTGGCTGGACGAAACGTGCTCGATGCGGTCCAAACGTCGGTCGACCCAAAGGTAATCGACTGTCCCGATCCGCGGCGCGGATCAGGCAGGACCACTCTCGACGGCGTGGCGAAGGATGGAATTCAGCTCAAAGCCCGTGCCCGCGTGACTGTGAGGACCAATCTCGCACAACTGGTCGGCGGGGCCACGGAAGAAACCGTGATTGCCCGCGTGGGCGAGGGAATCGTCTCTGCCATCGGTTCCTCGTACAGTCACAAAGAAGTGCTCGCCAACCCCATGTTGATCGCCAAAGCGGTATTGGACCGCAGTCTGGATTCGCAGACCGCCTATGAAATCGTCTCCATCGACATCGCCGACATCGACGTGGGCGAAAATGTGGGAGCCCGACTGCAGGCCGACCAGGCGGAGGCGGACGTCCGCGTGGCCCGTGCCCGGGCGGAAGAACGCCGTGCCCAGGCGATCGCCACCGAGCAGGAAATGAAGGCGCTGACGCAGGAAAACCGCGCAAAAGTGGTGCTCGCCGAAGCCGACGTCCCCAGGGCGATTGCGTCCGCCTACCGCTCCGGCAACTTGCGCAACCGCAATCCCGAAGGAAACGGTCGCTAACGACTTTTCGCTTATTCCTCTAAGTGCAATCGTTCAGTCGCCGTGTCGGCCAGTGCAGTGCTCAGCCTCGGATCAGCTGAGCAGCACCCAGCCCGGCTGCAGCAAGCCCGCTGGCGGCCAGCAGTGCCAAGCAGACCCGTCGAAAGGCTGCGGAACTGATCCGCTGAGACCATCCCCGGCTCAGCCAGAGCACAACCATCACGACCGCCAATCCGAAAGCCGCATGGTAGAGAGTCTCGGCCGTGATCATTTGCTGACCGGCCAGCCACGAGGTCTGGATCGCGTATGTAATTGTAAAATACGCGATGCAGTTGGCGCGAAACTGCTCCGGATTCGTCGCGCTGGAGTCGAAGAACAAGACGATTGGCGGCCCCGACATGGCGGTCGTGCCACCCATCAGCCCGCTCAAAAGACCGGTTGACCCTACCGCCGCTCTCGATGCCCCGATCGGGATGCGTCGCCCGGACCACAGTCCCGCAACCGTGAGGATCACACACACACCCAGCGCCAGGCGCAGCCACTGCGGGTTGAGATGAACCAATATCGCCGTACCGGTCAGCATTCCCACAACCGACGCGGCGCACAGCCACAGCAGTTGCCGGAGCGGGACCGAGATGGACAATCGTCGCCATAGCCAGATTCCGATCGCGGTCTCGAGCAACGCTAACAGCGGAACGATTTGCACGGGAAGCAAGATCAGTGCCAATAGCGGCGCGGCACACAGCGAGAAACCAAAGCCGGTCAGGTTCTTGAATCCGGCCGCTGCCGCAAGAATGCAGCAGATGATCGCGGTCTGCGAGTCAAACGTCATGTGACCCTGCTTGACAGGCTATCGATGACTTCAGTGCATTGTTCTGCAAGTCGCCGCAGCCGCGAATCGTCGCCGACTCCCGCGGCCTCAACAACAGCGCGGTGGTACCAGAGTATATCCTCCGGAGGGGCATTAAAGCGGTCCCAAATCGGCTGACCCAGCTCCAAGTCATACCGCATCGTCACCAGATTGTGCAGTTTGTCTGCCAGCACAATGGCTCGGGCGGGTAGCGGCGCCGTGGCAATTTTGGCGATGTGGTCTTCTTTGCGGACACGCCACGGTCGTTTGCGGCCTGCTTGGTCCACCTTTTCTTCCGAGAGCACATCGACATACTCCGCGACGTCCGGCGGAAACTCTGCGGTCAACTCTTCAGCGGTATATGCGGTGTCCTCCAGCGTATCGTGTAACAGTGCCGCCGCAAGCACCGCATCGTCTGTAAATCCAGCCCTGGCGAGTAGGACCGCCATGCCGGCCGGGTGCGTGATGTATGGCAGGTCGGATGACTTTCTCGTCTGCGAGCGATGGTATCGCGCGGCGACGCGCATCGCTTGTTCCAACAATGGCGAATAGAGCGGTACGTGGTCGAGTGCCATTGTGGCTGTTCCTTTTCACGACGAGCGCACGTCTGTATGCACTTCGCTACGACTCGTCAGCTGGCAACCGAAAAAGCTTGCGTGCGTTGTTTGTCGTCAATGTACTGAAATCCTCGACGGACATACCATGCACCTCCGCCAAACAGCCCGCCGTGTATTGCACATAGGCCGGCTCGTTACGTTTGCCGCGGCGCGGCGTCGGTGCCAAATACGGCGCATCGGTTTCCACAAGGATCCGATCGGGCGGAATGGTGCCCGCCAATTCTCGCAAATCGGCCGCCTTTTTGAAGGTGACCATCCCGGAAAACGATATGTGCATGCCCAACTCCAAACAGGCTCGAGCGGTTGCCTGATCCTCGCAAAACGAGTGCATCACACCTATTAGCGGGCCGTCCGAGGCGGCGATCTTCAGTTGGGTCACGACCTCCTCGGCCGCATTGCGGCAGTGCACGATGAACGGCAACCCTTTTTCCCGGGCGAACGTCATGTGCTGCTGAAAATGCACCACCTGCAAATCAAACGGGGCGTAGTCCCAGTAGCGGTCCAAACCGGTCTCTCCGATCGCCACCACGCGCGGATGATCGGCGAGCGCTTGAATCGCCTCCCAATCGCCGTCGCCCGCCTCATGTACGTAATTGGGTTGGATCCCGACAACGGCGTACACACCGGGATATTTCTCGGCGAGTTCGACCCCAGCTCGGCTGGTTGACAAGGAGAGCCCGATTGTGAAGATCGCTGTGACACCGGCGTCGTGGGCGCGACGAACGACCTCATCGCGGTCGGGCTCAAATGCCTCCTCGTCAAGATGGGCATGCGTGTCGATGAGCGGCATAGGCCTAGCAGCGACCTCTACGAGGCGGAATTCCCGGCGGTGCGGGCTGCCGCCAACTCACGAAGCCTTTCCAGGTGAGCTATTGCGCTTGGGACAATCGACTGAAGCAACTCTTGCGCCGGTGGATCGTCACGACAGTCCGAAACGGCTCGGTCCAAGTCGGCGACGAGGTCGGTCTGCTCAGCAACGAGCTCGTCCAACAGGTAATCCAGGCTGACAAAATGCAGATCCGTGTATTCCGTGGGATAGGTGCCGAAGTCGATAAAATGCCCGCGCTCATCGAGCAAACTCGACAGTTGGTGCACGTCCTCCTGCTGTTCAACGACCATGTTTTGAATCGCCGCATGTTCGCCGTCTTGACTGGCGCTGCTCCAAGGCCAGCACTCGCCGCTATATTGCAGCAACCCGCGCAAAATGCGAATCAGGATTTCGTTGAGTCGGATGTTTTGGTGCTGTTCAGGCATGAGCAGGAATGAATCCGTACGTCGCTGCGCTGCGAAATCAAGCGCGGACATCGCGCCCGTTGATAGTTAGGAAGATACGAGTCTTGTGACTTGTTCTGCGATTTGCTGTACAGGCGCAACAAATATTGTGCCGGTGACGATCACCGCAATCGACAAGACGGCGACAAATGCACCTGACCGGGAGGCCAAGGGGACTTCGGCAGTGCGGGCCGATTCATCGGCTGGAACGATCCACATCACGCGAAGAACGTTCAGATAATAAAATAGGCTGAATACCGTGTTCAACACACCCACCACAAACACGGCATACATGATCGGCTGATACTCGGCGGCGTCGAACATCGCGGCAAAGATCATAAACTTGCCCACGAACCCGCCCGTGGGAGGAATCCCCACCAAGCTGAACAAGCAAATCAACATGCCCACCGCCAACATTGGAGAGGACTTGGCCAATTGGGCGTAGTCCGCGATCTGTTCGCTGAAGATCTCGTTGCGAATCAGGGCGACAATTCCAAACGCTCCCAGATTCATCACCAGATAGACCATCAGATAGTACAGCAACCCTTCGATCGCTCGCTTGGCACCGTTGGAGTCACCTAAGCTCAAGAAGATCATCATCGCCGACACCGCCATTAGCATATAGCCGGCGTGCGCGATCGTGGAATACGCCAACAGCCGCTTCATATTCGTTTGGCTGTACGCCGCCAAATTGCCAAAGGTTGCCGTGATCGCCGCGACAAATCCCAGCACGACTCCAATCTGCAGATTAAATTGCTTCATGGCCGCAGGCGTCGCATGTATCTCAGTGAACTCGCCGACCATCGCCAGACAAAACCTCACCAATAGCGCAAACGCCCCTGCTTTGGAGGCGACTGAGAGAAACCCGGCCACTTCCGCCGACGCGCCTTCAAATGCGTCGGGGCACCAAAAATGAAACGGGAACAGCGACAGCTTAAATGCGATGCCGACAAGAATCATCACGACGGCAATCGCCAGCGTGGTGAGCGTCGGTCCGGACATCAGGGCGGGATCATTGGCGATCTTCGCCAGTTGAGCCGCCATCTCAGGCAGATGCGCTGTGCCCAGCAAGCCCGCGAGCAGGCTAATGCCGTAGAGCATGACTCCCGCAGCACCGCCGCCGTAGACAACGTACTTCAATGCGGCTTCGCTGGCCGTCTTGCGGCCTTTCAGAAAACCGACCATCACATAACTGGGAACGCTCGTCATTTCGATGGCCAAAAACAGCATCAACATGTGATTGGCCGACGCCATCAGCATCATTCCCAGCGTCGAACCGAGCAGCAAAATGAAGAAGTCGGGACCGTCTTCACGGTCGGGGATCCCGCTAAGTTGCGTCAGCCAGACGATCAGGATGATCGAAACCAGCAGAAACACTCTAAAGAATGCGGTGAACCCATCGAACAACAGCAAGCCGGTGAACATTCCGGAGCCCTGGTCCGATCCGCTATCGGTGAACTTGCCTAATTGGACAACCGACAACACGAAGGCGACACCAATGCCAGTCAATGTGATACCGGCAGGGCTGATCAGGCTCCCTCTGCGGTCTACATTGAACAGCCGTGCGAACAGCAGCGCCAGGATCGTCGCGCAGATCGTCAACTCCGGAGAGAATGCCGGCAGCGACGTGCTGAGATCTGACTTTAGGTAGTTAAATAAGGTCTCGATGTTCATTCGATCGTCAGGTTCACACAATCACAAATGAATGAGAGTTTCAGCCAACGCGGCGTTTATTGGATGATATTTCCTGCGAATTCCAGCCCGGAATTCACAGTGTTTGACAGATTGGTCACCAATAGCGTCGTTGACTCCCGCATCATGCCGAACACCGACTCGGGGTAAATTCCGAATGCAATCGCAAAGATCAATAGAGTTAATGCGACGGAAAACTCTCGCATGTTGATCGGCGTAATCGCTTCGGGGTGTGGACCCTTGTATTCCGGTCCGAGGTAAACCCGTTGGATGGTCCACAGAATATAACCGGCGGTCAAAATCACACCCGCCGCGGCAATAATCGCCAGAATTGGGCTATAGTTCCACGCGCTGAGCACGGTAAACGCCTCGCCCCAGAACCCGCACAGGCCGGGCAGTCCCAAGCCGGCGAAGAAGATGCCGACCGCCAAGCCGCTGTAAAGCGGCATCAGGCCCATCAAACCGCCGAACTTGTTGAGGTCGCGATGATGCACGCGGTCGTAGATCACGCCCACCATAAAGAACATGCCGGCCGAGGAAATCCCGTGGCCGATCATTTGAAACATGGCGCCGTTCATCCCCATATTCCAGTAATCCGACCCGACCGTCGAACCGTCAGAGACCTTCCAGACAGCGATCCCCAGGATTACGTAGCCCATGTGGCTGACGGAACTATATGCGACCAGCCGCTTGAAGTCTGTCTGTGCCATCGCGGCAAAAGCGCCGTAGATGATGCTGGCTGCGCCGATCAACACCAGCACATAGGCCGCGGCTTGTGCCCCCTGCGGACAAATGGGAAATGCGATTCGCAGGATGCCGTATCCACCCATCTTCAGAAGCACGCCGGCCAGGATCATACTGATGGGTGTGGGAGCTTCGACGTGGGCATCGGGTAACCAGGTGTGGAAAGGAATGGTGGGGACTTTGATGGCGAACCCGACGAACAGCAGCCAGAAGGCAATCATTTGCGTCATGCCGTCGAACTCCACGCCCGGAATCAGCCCCTGTCCGATTTTCTGCAACCGCAGGATGTCAAACGTTGAGCCCACTTCACCGCCGGCGCTGCCGAAGTAGAACATCAGCAGGGCGATGAACATCAGCACGCCGCCGAAGAGCGTATACAGGAAGAACTTAATTGCCGCGTATTCCTTCCGCGGTCCGCCCCAAATGCCGATCAAAAAATACATCGGCAGCAGCATCACTTCCCAGAAAACGTAAAACAGGAAAAAGTCCAATGCCAGAAACACGCCCAGCATCCCCGTTTCCAACAGCAGAAATAGAATCAAGTAGCCCTTGACCTGCTTCGTGATGCTCCAGGAGGCAACCATCGCCAGCAGACTGATTAAGCTGGTGAGCAGCACCAACGGCAGACTGATCCCGTCGACGCCCAGTTGGTAATTGATATTCCAAGCCTTGATCCAGGGCACGCTGACTTGCAACTGCATCTGGGGATCTTGGTAGTCAAAGATATTCCACAACATCAGCGTCAACACGAACGTGACCACTGTCGTGATCAGCGCGAAGACCCGCATGCCTTCTTCGGCTTCCTTGTTAAAGACGGACAGAATCAAAGCGCCAACTGCCGGAGCGAAGATGATTGCGGAGAGCAGAATAATAGGGTCATTCATTGTTTCAATGAACTCGATTGTTCAAGGGATGGTGTCACACTTCGAATTTTAGTTAACCAGCGGAACTGCGATTACAACGTGAGGATGTAGACCAGCATTAACACGCCAAACAGTCCGCCGGCGATGAACATCACATATTGCCGCAGCCGTCCGGTCTGAACGAACCTCAGCGATCGTCCGACGCGAAAGGTGCGATCGCCGACCCAATTCACCAGTCCGTCAATCACTTGCTCGTCGAAGCGGCGGTCCCAAGTCGAGACATCCACCGCTGCCTTGGAGGTCCCGTGCAGGAAGCCGTCGATCACCACGCGGTCAAGTGCGGCGATCCAGCCGGAGATCACATGGACCGGCTTGACGAACATTGCGTCATAGAGCTCGTCGAACCGCCACTTTTCCACCAGGAATTCGTGCAGCCCGGCCACTTGACGGCGCACGTCGGCTGGGTTGAGCAGCCGTGCTCCGTAAAACAGATACGCCAAAATCGCTCCCGCAATGGCCACTGCCAGTGCGTAACGGCCAGCGACGTCGTGGACGGTGGCATCGCCGCTCATTTTTTCGTGCACGTGATGGTGCCCCGGAACGGCGATTTGCCCCGGTGCGGCGGGATCAAACCCGTGGTCCATGCCCGCCGGCTCACTGTGGACCAACAGGCCCCACAACGGTCCCTGCTCGCCGTCGTAGGCACAGAAGATCGCGAAAAACGACAGAATCACCAGCGGCACCCACATCACCGCGGGCGACTCGTGGGCATGATCGTGGATATGCTGATCGCGCGGCTCGCCCGCGAACGTATAGAACCACAAGCGGAACATATAAAACGCGGTGATCCCCGCACCGGCCAGCGGGAGTATGAACAGCAGCACGTGCTGGTCGTTCAGTCCCCAATAGGCGAGCGATGTCGCGACGATCGCATCCTTGGAGTGATATCCCGACATCGCAAATTGGAAGCCGAAATACGTCCCCGGAATCGCCAATCCAGTGATGGCAATCACGCCGATCAGCATCGTGTAGGCCGTAATCGGCATCTTTTTGCGGAGGCCGCCCATTTTCGGCATTTCCTGCTCGTGGTGGCAGCCGTGAATCACGCTTCCCGAACAGAGAAACATCAGCGACTTAAAGAACGCGTGCGTGATCAAGTGCAACAGCCCCGCAACCCAGCCGCCTACGCCTAGACTGAGCATCATATATCCCAGTTGGCTGATCGTAGAGTAAGCCAGAACGCGCTTGATGTCGGTTGCGACGACGGCGATTGTGGCCGCCATAAACAGCGTGATGGCGCCAATGTACGCGATCGTGACCAGGACCTCGGGCGTAAACATTGGATAGAAGCGGCCCACAAGGTAAACCCCCGCGGCGACCATCGTTGCCGAGTGGACTAATGCGGAGACCGGTGTCGGGCCTTCCATCGCATCCGGTAACCAAGTCTGCAGGGGAAACTGGGCGCTCTTACCGACACACCCGCAGAATATCCCAATTCCGGCCGCCACGAGCAGATAGTAGGGGATCGTCTTGTGCGTCCCCTCGGGACCGGTCAGCACCACCTGATGACTGCCGTCATCGGCAATTTCGACCGTCATCTGACCGTGGTCATCCCGGAGCATTTGGAACAGCCCGGGGTTTTCGGCCGCCTTTTCTGCGGAGGGTTCTGAGAATGCGAACGTCCCAAACGATGTCCAGAGGATCATCAGGCCGATCAGAAATCCGAAGTCGCCGACTCGGTTGACGATGAACGCCTTATTGGCCGCAGTCGACGCTGATTTGCGCTCGGTGTAGAAGCCGATCAGCAGATAGCTGCAAATGCCGACCAGTTCCCAGAAAATGAACACCATAAACACGTTTCCGGCGATCACCAGTCCCAGCATCGAAAAGCTAAACAGGGATAAGAACGCGAAGAAACGGTAGAAACGGCCGGGGCGGTGCAGGTGTCCCTCGCCGACATGGACAAAGTGGTCGACGTAATCTTCGGTGAGCTCGTCGCTCATATATCCGATCGCGAATACGTGAATGCAGGTCGCAATCAACGTGACCATCGTAAACATCACCAGCGTCAGGCTGTCGATGTAGTAGCCGATCTCCAATTGCAGGCTGCCGAATTCCGCCAACTGGTAGTAGCGTCCGGCAAACACGGTCGGGTATTTCGACTCGTCGTGCTCGTGACCGTGTGCACCATGCTCTGCGCCGTGTGCGGAGTGTTCGTCGTGATGCGCGTCATGCTCCGAACCATGATGGCCGTCGGCGGCGTGACCGTCGGCAGGTGCGTGATCGCCTCCGAGCGGCGTCTCTTGGAAGAACTTGGTGAGGTAGTCGTGCTCGGCCCAGTAACCGGTATGCATGCCCCAAGAACACAGAGCGGTCAAACTGCAGACGAAGCCGGCTCCGATGCATCCCACCGCGATATAGGCGGCGGTCTTCTTCAGCCGCGTGCTCCAAAAGCCGGCAAAGATTTCTAGCGCAAACCCACCCAGCGGCAAGAGCCAGGCGATTGTCAGCAGCAAACTGAGCCAATTCTTGAGTTGATCAGGTTCCATGCTGTTCTCGGTTGACTGTCACAGTTGAGAACGCCCAGGCGACGGTTTCAGCGGCCGACGCACGGCATGCGCTCACAACAAAGTCCGTTTAACCGTGCAAGTCGTCTGCGCGGTCGACGTCGATCGTCAAGTGGTTGTTATAAAAGTTCAACGCAATCGCCAATGCCACCGCTGCTTCGGCGGCCGCGAGGACGATCACAAACAGTGAAAGAATCTGCCCATCCAGCCCCAGGGCCGTATAGCGTGCAAATGCCACGAAGTTCAAGTTCGCGGCGTTCAGCACTAACTCCACCCCCATCAGCACGCCGATCGCGTTGCGTTTGGTGGCCATGCAGACCACCCCCGACACAAACAGCACGGCGCCGATCAAGATACAAAAATTCAATTCAGGCATGCCAAGTTTCCATTGACTCTCGCTACAAGCAACCGCTGATTGGTTCCGCAGGTCTACAGAGCGGTCGTTCCCGGTGTTTGGTCCACGCGACGTTTGGCCCGGGCCAGATAGGCGGCCCCAATCAGCACGACCAACAAGTGCACGGACACAATTTCAAACGGAAGCAGATAGCCGACACCGGACGGTTCGCCCGGCTTCTGTAAATCCTTGTCCGGACGCAGCCCCAACAGCGCCCACCCGAGCGGACGCAAAGTTGTCCCTTCCTGAACGGAAGAACCGGCCGATGCATCCTGAGTTGTCGTGTTGCCGGCCTCCGCATAGTCCACTGCCTGCCAATCGACACCGAATGCCGAAACCAGAATCAGCCCCAATAACAGCGAACTGACCACCGCGGCCGCGACCCATTCGGTCGGAGATGTCTTCATGGTCACGTAAGGCCCGCTGGCAGTCAGCATCACGCCGAAGATCAACAACACTAACGTTCCGCCGACGTACACCAACAACTGCACGGCGCCGACGAAATCGGCATTGAGCAAAAAGAACAAACCGGACGTCGAACCCAGAGAGACAATCAGCCAAAACGCCATCCGGACGACGTTCTGACTGAGCACGACGCCCAACGCGCCGAAGCAGACGGCAGCTCCAAACAGCGAAAACAAGACTTGGCTTGCGGTTGTGTCCTTGAACATCACAGCGGATTGCCAAACGGCAAGGACGCCAAATGACACCAAAAACGCCGCCAACCAAGGTGTCCGGCGACTGGCGTCACGAACCAATAGCAGGCCCGCCAACCCGGCAATCGCCACGACCAACAGCAGCCAAAAGAAGAAATTCGTCGCCATCACCGCTCTCCCTTCGCCAACTGGGGTGCGGATTGACGTGCCGCCTGCTCCGCGGAGGCGGGTTCAGCGGCAATGACCTTGTCGTACAGCGGCTCGCCAAACCATTTCGTCCGCGGCGACTCGCCCGACGAAACGGAGTAATAAAGCAGCGGCCAGAGCACCGCGCCCAGAAATAGTGCGCAACTCATCGGCAGCAGGTACTTCAAGCAGGTCATCATCACTTGGTCGATTCTCAGTCGAGGAAACGTCCAGCGAATCCAAATCTGCAAGAAGACCAGCAGGCAGCCTTTCGTGATGAAGACCACCATAAAGATCAGATTCACAATGTAGCTTAGGATTCCGTAAGGGCCGACGGACTGTAGCGAAACCAGCGACGCATCGAGCGGGCCAATTCCCGTGTACCACCCACCTAAGAACAGAAACACGGCGATTCCGCTCACGGCGAACATGCCGGCGTATTCCGCCATAAAAAAGTACGACCAGCGAATTCCGCTGTACTCGGTGTGGAAGCCGGCCACCAACTCGCTTTCCGCTTCAGCTAGGTCGAACGGCGCCCGTTTGACGCTCGCGGTGGCCACTGTGAAGTAGACGAAAAACGCTAAGAATGTGAAGGGATTGTTGAACATCAGCCAGTTGGGGAAGAACCAACCGGACTGCATGCGGCCGATTTCAACGAAGTTAAGAGACCCCGCCGCCACGATTGGGACTAGTGCACAGATCGCCATCGGAATTTCGTAGCTGACCATTTGGGCGGCTTCGCGCATTCCGCCGAACAGGGCCCATTTCGATCCGCTGGAATAGCCGGCCAAGATGATGCCGATCACTTCCAGCGACATCACCGCCAGCATGAAGAAGATGCCGATTTCAAGGTTTTGCGCCACCCAGCCGTTGCTAAAAGGGAGCACAATGAACGCCCCAAACGTCGCGACAAACACGATGTAGGGCGAAATGCGAAACATCAACTGGTCTGCCGATTGCGGGCAGAGGTCTTCTTTTTGGATGAGTTTCAGCCCGTCGGCCAACGTTTGCAGCCAGCCGAACTTTCCACCGACCCGGGTCGGCCCCAGCCGGTCCTGAATTCGTCCGGAAACTTTGCGTTCCAGCCAAATGTAGAACAGCGGCGCCACCGCAAAAAAATGAATGATGATGACCGCGTGAATCAATGCCACGACGACCCACGCCCAAGCCGCCCAACTTCCCATCATGCTGTCGACGAAGTCGGATATGCTGTCGTAGGAAAACAACGCGAAAATCACAAACGCTCTCCCCAAGGGGGGCCGATTTCGGCCGCCCGCCGCCGCTGTTCGACGGGATCACTGTCGATCCTGACAGCCAATCGTGAACACGGCACTTTGGCCACTGCCTGTGGTTACTGAAAGCCTCAGCGCATAACGCTTTCGGCGATTTCAGGAAAGCGTGAACTATGCCACAACTCATAGGGTGATTCAAGCGCCCCACACACCAAGCCATCTGTTTCTCAAAATCGAGAACTGCAAGCAGGTTACCTCATCGACATCTTCAATGTGAGTGCCGGATTGGATCACATCGGTATCGGTCTACCGCGATGGCTTTACTATTTGTCGCGCGCAACAGAAGAAGCCGCCGGACTCGTTTCCGGCGGCTTCTTCAATTTATTCAAAACGGCGGGCTCGCTAGTTGACCAGCGTACGGTCGAGAAACGGGGATTGCAGCGAACCCGCCGAATATCATGTCATGATGAAGAATCGCAATGAGCAGTTTCGATTCAAAATCCCCTCCTCGTGGTGTGTGGTTGCTTTCAGTTGTCGCTGGCGTCTTCCGCACTGCTCGCAAGTCACAATAAGCCAATCCCATGCCAGGCCCTGGCCAATTAAATGACTTTCGCTGTAACGTGATATTTTGACGGGGCTTATGGGATTGAGTTGTATGTCGCCTTCGAAAGCGCGATGCTGAGAGGACCGCAGATCTGTTGTCGATCCGATGACAAACTGTCGCTCTACGACGGCGCTGCCGACGAACGATCGGGGACGCCCAACCTAAAGAGGGACCGGTCAGGTTCGATAAGCTGGGAGGGTCGAAACGCGGAGATAAACCACTAGGGTGCGGAGATTCGTGCCGCCGGTCTCACATGCGTCCCTCGGCGATCAGCGCGACTCCCGGTTTGCGATCCTGAGCGCACTGTTTGTAATGCTCGCTCAACTCGGACAACTGATCCGGCGAATCGATCAGGCGATACGGTAGACCCCACGCCTTAAGAATCGGCTCCGTAAACACGCGCGCGGAATCGTTGGGAATTGCGTCCTGATTCAGATAACTGCGGTATCCAATCACCGCGAACAGCGGCAGGCCGTAATCGAAGATGGCGTTACGCAGCGCATCTCCCGATTCGAACAGACCCGTGCATTGGATCATGACCAGCGGCCGCGCGCCGCCCAGATAGAGACCCGCGGCAATCGACCACGCCTCTCCCTCGCGGCAAACTCGGATCAACTCAAGCTCCGGCGATTCGGTGAGGGCCGTCTCCCACTCGCCGAATGTGCTGTCAGGCAACCAGACAACATGTGTGATCCTCAGCCGGGTCAAAGTGTCAACAATCTGTGTACCTGAAAACATCGTCTCAACCAAGCATCAGCGCAATAGTACGGAACCCGGCGGTCCAGCATAACGGATAAGCGCACTCGACGCAGCATTTCCGCCGGGCTATTTTCTGCGGACCGACGTTTTGGGTTTTGCGGAGCGGCTCTTGAATTCGATCGGGGTGAGCCAAACGAACGGTTTACCCGCCTCGTCGACGTACAACTGGCGCTGAAGACGCGATTGAAACGCGATGCGTTTGATCGCAATTCCCCAAGTGGTTCGCTTGCGGGGGAAGTTCACACGCGTTTTTTCCGCATCGATCTCCCAGTCCTCCATCGCGCGGTGGTCAAGCAGAATCGGAATCTCAATCGATCCCGCCGCAGCTTCCACGACCTCAATGAGCGGGAGATCCACCAGTTCGACATTGACCTGCTTAAACAAGTTCGGCGCAATTTTGTCGCGTGTCACATTTTTGGGAAACGGCCAGCCGATCTTCCAGGGATTGGTTGTCGTCGCCGGATCGCGGAGAGTCAGTTCCAGGTCGCCCGATGGAGTCCGGCTCGGAGTGTAGCAGAGACCGTAATGCTTCAAGATGATGGCCAGCGCCGTTCCGCGGCTGATCCCCAATAGCGATTGCGGGAACAGTTCCCTGGCTTCGGGCAGCCCCATAATCTGCTTGGCCTCCGGCGTCACGTGGATCGGCAAGTCCCCTTTCTCTCGATCCGGTGCAAACAACAGCAGCGCATCCAGCAGATTCTTGCCTTCGGGATCGATTGTCATCGGCCGCCGCAATTGCGTCAGCACCTGGTCTAACTGTGCTTTCGTCAATCCCCACGCCGGCTGACCGTCAGGCGAGCCTTGTGCCCCGTATGTCCGCAAGTTCCGCAGCCACTCCACCAACTTTTCGTTGTCCTTGAGCGTGAACGCCTTTCCGGGAAGACTGATCCGGCCGTTGCGATCCAAAGCTGCGATGATCGAGACGCGGCGCACAGCAGTGCCGAAGTTCTTTTCAGTGACGCCGGGCTGATCTTTCGATGTCCCGCGCCGAATGCGAACGACGACGTCGAGCTTCTTCAGTGCGCTGGCCCAGCGCTGGGCATCCAAGTTCACGCCGCCGGTCCCGGTGATGATCTCCATTTCCAATTGAGTTTCCGGGGCGTTGTTCTTCTGCTGCTTAGCTGCGCCGCGGCGCGCCCTGCCAAGCTGTCCCCACGCTGAACTCACGCAGCACCACGTTAGGCAGATCGCAACCAAGCAAGTTAAACGAGGGGCATTGCGGTGCATGCGGGTACTCCGTTGAACAGGGCGAATAGGCGGCAGGGGAGGGCAGTTGAAAGGGTCCGGGCAGGTGACGTCTTACACTGCCCATTATTCAATACGGCGACTCGCCAAGGAAGATCACCGTTTTGTTCGAGTTGAACGGCAACGTCAGCTCATCGCAGTTTTGATTCTAGCACCAATCACGCGCGAACGTGAAGAACGAAGTGCAGTCGAACTGGAGGAATCGGCTGTCGTGATAAGATGCGCGGAAACCGAGAATTTTACCGCCTGAATCTTGTTCGGCCATTCCCCTACGCTATACTCAGCCCCAGTGATCGCCGTGGTTTCACCGAGGGAATGTCGAGGTGGCGGCGAACGAGACCGGCATAAGCCTGCAGGATTCGCAATGACGGCAGTTCCGGGATCAAGGATTCACACTACCGAGACTCATACGGAGGGTGTCTGACATGATGCGGAAAATGATTGTGGCGTCGGTCATGGTAACGATGGCGTTGATGGTCATGACCAGCGAAGCGGAAGCGAAGAAACGGTGTCGTAAGGTCAAGTGCAAGAAGGCTCGCCGTTCCCAGTGCTGCCAAATCCAGTACACCAGTTGTTGCCAACAAACCAGTTGCTGTCAGCAAACTTCATGCTGCCAACAAACAACTTGTTGCCCGCAAACGGCCTGTGCTCCGCAGCCCGCGTGTCAGCCTGCTAGCTGCCAAACAGAATGTGTGACGACTGCTTGTTGCACACCCGCTCCGACATGTTGTGTCGCACAATGTCACATTCAACAGTGCGGCTCGTCGTGTGCTCCGGCTTGTGCTCCGTCGGCACCCGCAGCACCCACTAGCCCCGAACCGGCACCCGCCCCCGCTCCAGCACCATCCACGGCTAGCTTGAGCAAGTAACCGAAGCGGGCCATCCTTCCTATCACGTCGATACCCGACGGCGACTCCCAATCGCCGCCGGGTATTTTTACGCCCAGTCATCGCATGGCAACCTTTCTGGTATCAATGGAGTCGGACAGGTATCCTGAATGAAACGATGAGTCGCAGCTAGAAAACGATCGACCTCGCTTCAGGAGAGTCTGCCGACATGTACACCGCGAAACATCCCATTCATCGCCGCACGTTCCTCAAAACATCTGCAACGGCACTGGCAGTGGCTTCGACAGGGGGAACCGTAGGCATTGCCGCAGACCGCGCCGCGAGCGTACAGACGGTTCTGGGACCGGTCGCTCCCGACGAGCTCGGCATGGTACTGATGCACGAGCACGCCCCACTGGTTGATTGGTCGGAGCTGTACGAATTCAAACCCGCGCCGCTGACTCCGGCGGTTCGGAAGGAGATGCTCGAGAACTCGGCCCGGATGTTGCGGCAGTTTCAGAATTCGCTTGGCAGTGATCAATCCCCGGGCGCCATCGTGGAATGCACGCCGATTCGTGTCGGACGCTATCCAAATCTGATGGTCGAGCTGGCACGCCGCCTGAAGTGCCATCTGATCGCCGCAACCGGATTCTGGTGCGAAGCCTTCGCCCCGCAGCACCCCTGGGCGATTCGTTTGGGCTTGGAGAAGAACGGCATCGACAAGATCGCCCGATTGTACATTCGCGAAATCCGCGAAGGGATGGAAGACCCGTCCGGAGCGTGGGGCGAAAAATTCACCGCGGTTAAGGCGGGCATCATTAAGATCGGCACCAGCGCCTATATGACACCCAGCGAGCGGCGCTGTAACACCGCCGCGGCAATTGCCAGCGCCGAAACCGGCTGCCCGATCACCACTCATACCACCGACGGAGGCGGATTGGAGCAAGCACATCTGCTGCTCAAGGCGGGAGCCAAGCCCGAGCGCATTATCATCGGCCACATGGGCAACAAAGACGACCGGGAACAGGACGAAGCGTACGCCTATCACCGCCAGTTGGTGGAGTTGGGCTGCTACGTGCAATTCGACCGCGTAGGCCACGACAAATACACAGTCGAAAAGTGCGCTCGGCAAATCAAGCGGCTCACCGACGCCGGTTTCGCCCGCCAAGTCTTAGTCGGCCACGATTGGGCTCCGTACTTTTATCGCGGACAGTTCGACCCGAAGACTCCCAATGACAAAATTGACGCCTGGACGTTCAAAGAATCCGATTTCACGATCGTGCCCCGGCAATTGGTGCCGGAATTGAAAAAGTCCGGCGTCACCGCGGCGGACATCCGCACGATTACGATCGAGAATCCCGCGCGCGTGCTCGCGTTCTGAAGCAATCGTTCCGACGAAGCGTTTCGAGCTTGAAAAGGTGACACTTCCAGAAACCCTCATTTGCGAGGAAGCTCTAACGATCGATTCTGGAGTCCACGATGAAATGCTACTATCACCCCGACTTTAACGCGATCGGCATCTGCAAGAATTGCCATCGCGGGCTGTGCGCTCATTGCGTGGTTGAGGTGGAAAACGGTCTGGCGTGCAGGAATCGCTGCGAAGAGGCGGCGGCGATGTTGAACGTGCTTATCCAAAAGTCAACGACCGCCTACGACGCCAATGAGAGGATGTGCTACTGGTTTGGTGTGATCCTGCAAGTTTTGGCCGCTCCGATTTTGATTCTCGGTCTATTGGCTGCGATTCCCAACCCGTTGGAAGGTGGGTTATTCTTCTTGATGGGGAGCATGCTGCTGCTGTTGGGCATGCTGATGTTACGTATATCGCGCAGGTTGAAGTCCCGGAAACAAAGGCCTCCACAAGCGGCCGGAAATCTGGATAGCGAGCCTCAATGAGTGCGGGCCGCTCTGAACGCAGTCGCCCAATTGCCGGAGTCCATGAACAACTGTGATGCTTGATCAACAGTTGCCGGCTGTGAGAGAATTACATCAAACTCCCGACCAGATTCACCTGCCAAAGGCCGACCATGTTGCGCGCGATTCTGCTTATTCTGGCACCGCTGTGCCTGCTGCAAATATCAGTTCTGTTCTCCGCTGAGGAGTCCGCACCGAAGGCCGACGAACAAGACTACCGATCCGAGCTGCCGCGGATCGCTCCCAAATCGCCGCAGGAGGCGTTGAAGACGTTTCGGCTGCGGCCGGGATTCAAAATCGAGCTGGTCGCCGCAGAACCGGTTGTGCGGGATCCGGTGTCAATCTCGTTCGATGAAAACGGCAACGCATATGTTGCCGAGTTGCCAAAGTACAACCGCTACGAGTTTGAGGGCTTTGGAACCGTCAAACTGCTCTCGGACCGGGACCGCAACGGGACGCTCGAACAGGCGACGGTCTTTTTGGACGACGTCAAATACCCCACCGCCGTTTTCGCATATGGCGGCGGAGTGTTCGTCGCGGATCCTCCCGACGTGCTGTTTTGTAAAGATACCAACGGCGACGGTCGGGCCGATGTGCGTAAGGTTGTGATGACCGGATTTGGATTGGATCACGCGGGTGAAGCGGGGCTGAACTCGTTTCGCTGGGGGATGGACAATCGGATCCATATTTCGCTGTCGCTGGCCGGCGGACAGGTCACAGCCGCCGCGACTCCTGATGCAAAACCAGTCGAGGTCCGCGGCCGGGGCATGGTTTTTGACCCTCGTTCCGGAACCTTTGAACTGACCACGGGTGCCGGGCAACACGGAATGACGCTCGACGACTGGGGCCGCAAGTTTGTGTGCTCCAACAGCAATCCGATGCAGACTCTGATGTATGACGGTCGGTACGTCGCCCGAAATCCATACCTGGCGCCGCCGCCCGCGGCGGTGACGATCGCGCCGGACGGCAAGTTCACCAAGCTGTTCCGCACCAGCACGATCGAACCGTGGCGAAACGTCCGCACGCGGCTCCGCTCGCAGGGGATCGTCAAGGGGAGCGACGAAGGGGGCAAACCGGGCGGATTCTTTACCGCGGCGACGGGTATTACCGTCTATCGCGGCGACGCTTGGCCCAATGGCTATCGTGGGAATCTGCTGGTGGGGGAAGTGTCGAACAATCTAATCTATCGGGCAACCGTTGAGCCCGATGGTGTCGGCGTGATCGGCCGACGCGCTGATCCCGGGGTGGAGTTTCTGAGTTCTTCAGACAACTGGTTTCGCCCCGTGCAGTTGGCCAACGCGCCCGACGGCTCTCTCTATGTGTTGGACATGTACCGCGAACTGATCGAAGGGGCGGCCTTCATTCCGCCAGCGATCCTCAAACATCTGGACGTCGCCAGCGGTGTGGACCGGGGCCGTATCTATCGCATCGTTGCGGAGGGATTCAAACAACCGCCGCCGTCGGAATTGGGCAATGCGTCGGTCCAGGAGTTAGTGGTCGCGCTGGAAAGCCCGAACGGTTGGCGGCGCGACACGGCGAGCCGGCTGATCTACCAGCGGCAGGACCGTGCCGCCGCATCGCCGCTAAGAAAGTTGGCCGCTTCCTCGAAGTTACCACTCACTCGCGCTCATGCACTACACAGCTTGCAAGGATTGGACGCCCTCGAGCCGGACGACGTGCTGCGGGGATTGCAGGATACGCACGCCCAAGTCCGAATCCAGGCGCTGCGACTCTCAGAGCAATTTGCGCAGGAATCGCCGCGCGTTCGCACAGCCATCTACAACGCGGCCCGCGACTCTGACCGGCTTGTGCGGTATCAGGCAGCCTTCTCCGTCGGTGCTTGCCCGGACTCTCGTCGGGATGCGGTGCTCGCTGAGATTGTACGTTCCGACGGGAGCGACCCCTGGTTTCGCTTGGCAGTGCAAACGTCGCTGGGAGACGGGGCGGCGGCCCTGATTGCGGAACTGTTAAGCGACGAGGCGTATCGTGGCACAGAGGCGGGCCGCCGATTTCTCACGCAATTGGCCGGGCAGGTCGGCGCGCAGAATCGCGAGAGCGAGTTGGCGCTGCTGCTCAGCAGCGTGCAGTCGCTGCCGGCCGGCGAAAACAAGCTCGCTCAGTCGTTGATCGGCGGCGTACTGGGGAAGGTGAATGCGCAAACACGCGGCAAATTGACAGGAGCACGCAACGGGAAAGTCTCGGAATTGTTGGCCGGACTCCTGGAACAAGCCCGTCAGACCGCCGGAGATCCCAAGGCGAAGATTGCCGCGCGGACCGACGCGATCCGCACGCTCAGCTTAAGCAAATTTGCTGACGTCTCGGAACTGTTTGGAGCTTTGCTGCAGGTCCAACAGCCGCCGCGTGTTCAGTTGGCCGTATTGCAGGCGTTGGTGCAATTCGATCAGCCGGAAGTCGCCACGCTGATCATTGATGCTTGGCCCAACTGGGGTCCCCAAGTGCGCGCACGTGCCGCCGAGACGCTCAGCGCACGCACTGTTTGGATCGGCGCTCTGCTCGATGCGATTGCCGATGAGCGAATTCGGGCGACCGATCTCGGCCAAGCGCGGATCCAATTGTTAACATCGCACAAAGACTCGCAACTGCGCCAGCGGGCGAAGTCGCTGTTTGCCGCAGTGACTCCGGCCCGTCGCGATGAAGTCGTCAAAGCCTACCAGCCGGCGCTCTCACTCACGGGCGACGTCGAGCGTGGTCGCCAATTCTTTCGCAAGAACTGCACCTCTTGCCACCGGTTGGAGAAAGTCGGTACGGCTCTCGGGGCGGATCTGAAAGCGATTAAAGATCGAGGCAACGCCGCAATCCTGTTGAACATTCTTGATCCGAACCGGGAAGTCAAACCGCAATTCGTCGGCTACGTGCTCATCACCGACCGCGGACGCACGATGACCGGCATGATCACCGACGAATCGGCCAACAGCGTCACCCTCAAACGAGCCGACGGAACGAGCGACACCGTGTTGAGGGTGAACATCGACGAATTGACCAGCAGCGGACGGTCGTTTATGCCCGAAGGCCTGGAGAAGCAGATCAACCATCAACAGATGGCCGATCTGCTGGCCTATTTGAACGCCGTAAAATAGCTCCGGCAGGAGGATCGACTGTGACCGTGAAACGCATCGTCGCCAATTTGGCGACACAGGCGAAGTCCTCAACGGCAGAGTTCTACGCAGACTTGTTTGGCCTGCACGTTGTGATGGATCTCGGCTGGATCACAACTCTCGCATCCGGCGAAACGGCCGGTGTTCAAGTCAGTATCGCCAGCGAAGGCGGCTCCGGCTCACCCGTGCCGGATTTGTCGATCGAAGTCGATGACGTGGATGCCGTGTTCGCAATCGCGAAGGAACGAGGCCACGAAATCGCTTATGATCTGACGGATGAACCTTGGGGCGTGCGGCGGTTTTATCTCCGTGATCCGACCGGAAAACTGCTCAACGTTCTCTCGCACCGCACTTAGATTCCGCCGACAAGATCGCCACGAGGTCGAAACTCAGACGACACACTCCAGCTCAAGTTCGCTGGGGGAGTCGATCTCGCCGAAGTCGCACTCCTGCAATTCACTCCGCAAGATGGTGACATCCCGCGGAGCTTGAATACCTATTTTAACGCAGTTGTTTCCCGTATCGACGACCGTCACGCGGATGTGTCCGTCAATGTCGATCGACTGAGCCTTCTTCCGTGACAAGATCAGCATACTTTCCTCCATGAAACATTGATTGAAGTGAAACTGACTCTGAGCAGCGGCTCGCAAAGTTGCGCAATTGCTGCCGACAAGAAACTGAGCGCCAAGCTTGTCTCACTCTGCCCGAGTGCGTAGGCAGTCGGTGTGGAAGGAAAGTCAGTGGTGGGAAACAAGAGGGTGAGACGCTAGGCAGGCTGTAGATCGGACGGAGTCGAGACGCACTTTGACCGCGCCTCGATCCAGAACGAACGATCGGCCGGTGAATTTAGAGACAATCTCAGAACTGTCAACCCATCTGACGACCAAAGTCGCTAGAATTCAGGATTTCTAGAGAGAATGTCCCAAATCAAACCTAAAAGGACTGTCGACTGTAGACTGAGTCTCTTTTTGAGGCGTCCGTGACTTGCGCAGAATTCGATCTTCAATTAGCGTCGAATCCACACCGTGGAGCCGACCGTCAGGAAGTCGTACACCTCTTCTACATCGTCGTTGAGCATGCGAATGCAGCCGCGCGACTCGCTTTTTCCGATCGAATTGGGATCGATCGTGCCGTGGATTCCGAAGCTGTCGCCGATGTCGATCCATCGTTCGCCGAGCGGGTTCTCCGGATCATCGTTGGCGATCACGCCGTCCGGTCCGTAGTAGACCGGATCCTCGAGCTTGTCCTTGACCGTAAACTTGCCGATCGGTGAGGTCCCATCTTTTCCAATTCCGACGGCGTACCGGCGGACAAACTGCTTTTGGCAGACGACCGTCAGTTCGTAGTCGCTCAAATCGACCACCGCGTCGAACGGGCCTTGGACAACCTTCAATTTTTGGCCGGCTCGAATCTTGCGCGGATTGACTCGGTTGAGCCGTGCCAGATATTGCCAGGAGAGCCGGTAGTTGCGCGCGATCTTCCGCAGTTGATCCCCCGGCTGGATCATATAAGCCTCTGCATAGTGCGGTTGCGGGGAAAAATAGATCGACTGTGCCAATTCATCCAACTGCTGCTGAAACTGCGACCGGTCGTGTGGGAATTTCCAATACCACAGCGACAAATGCCGGTGCGCGGCGAGATCGTTTCCCTGTTCAATCAGCCGTTTGACTTCCTGCAATTGTTCCGGGGAAATGCGTTCGGCGGGGTCGGGAGCATCGAGGGTTGACCGTTCGGATCGCGTGACGCGGACCTCTCTCCGATCGATGCTCGATCCGCCGTTCGGCTTTGGCTGAACGTCAGCGACAGGTTGATTCGCCGCGGCCGTGCGCAGCCGCGGTTCAGTGTGGCCGGTTCGGATTGGTTCGGTGGCGGACTTGGTCGTTGGTGTGATCCCCGACGTGCCGTTGTCGTGAGAATCGCCACGCAACTCGGGAGTTGGCCGGGAAGCATCACCGGCTTCGACGCTCTGTGGCGTGCGATCGGGCTGAATGCGGGATCTGCTTTCCGGCCATTGATTCTTTTGCCAGTTCTTAGAGAGCAGGTTCAAATCCGACTCCGAAGAGCCATCCATCTGCCACACAACAATTGCAGCGAGTGCCGTCATCGCCAAGACGATCAGCACAGAATGCGTTTTGCGGGGAAATTTCATCCGGTCCCTCCGTAGACTCTGGATCACGGATTCTGCAGCGGCCATCGCCCAATTGGGTCGCTCGGGGGTGCTGCCGCGGGCGAACTGTAGCACGTTAGACTCAGGGCGTTAATGCCTGTTTTTCGACACGGCGATCGGGCCTGTTGATCTCAAAACAGCACGGCGACGTCATATTGAACCTCGGAATTCGGCGAACAATCAGAGTCTGCTCCCTCAACGGAGCACATCGGTGCATTCGCCCCGCTGGCGTCGATTCGGGTTTCATCCTATTGGGCGATTGCGGATCATGTCGTTTGATGATGAAGCGGCCACTCCTGGCAAAGGCAATACGCGACAGCGATGCAGCGCTTGTTTCAAATCTTGTTGATCGCCACGACGCTCGGCAGTTGCTGGCTGGGGATGATGATCGTCCACGAATTCGGCCACGTGCTTCACGCATGGCTCAGTGGGGGAACGGTCGCCAAAGTGGTCCTTGGTCCGCTGGTCATCTCGCGGACCGATGTCGACCCGAATCCACACCCTCTGCTGACCGCTTGGGGTGGACCAATCTGGGGATGCTTGCTGCCATTATTCGCCTGGATGACCGCCTTGCTCTGCAGAGCCGGATGGACCTATCTGTTGAGGTTCTTCGCAGGCTTCTGCCTGATTGCCAACGGCTGTTATTTGGGGGTTGGCGTGTTCGACCGCGTCGGCGACGCCGGCGATCTCGTGCGGCATGGCACACCCGGATGGCTGCTGGTCCTATTCGGGATTGTAACGATTATTCCGGGTTTCTGGCTCTGGCACGGCTTGGGACCAAACTTCGGGCTCGGAGCCGGAAATGGAAAAGTCTCGGAAACAGCCGCCGTAACCGTCTCAGTGCTGTTTGTCCTCCTAATCCTCACCGAGACATTAATCTTCTCTTGATTTCTCCAGAATGCAGTCCGCGAATTTGAGCGGATTGCGATAGTTATTCGTGAACCCATCCCCTCGATCGTGCGTTCTACAAATTGACAGAGAACAGAACGTCATAACTTTGACTTAACGAAAAGGAGAAACGTCCATCAAGGCCTAACGCTTTGCGTCGAAGGTCACGAAGGGGTGGAGCCATGAACATTATTACGCTATTTGTCATCGCCGTTGCGATGTTATTGGAAGGGTTCGGCATCTGGATGCTGTTGGGTATCGATGCCGACGAACCGAGTACCCGCTACAAATTACTCTGGTTGGGTGCGCTCATACTCACGCATTGGTTCGGGGCGATCGCATACGTGATTTATCGCTCCTGGTCGCCAATCGAGAGACCGCCACAGTTTCATCAACGCAATGTGGCACTGCTCAAGCAAGGCTTGAATCCGCAGACGGGTCGGTCGTAAAATCGATTCCTCTTCAGATCCGCGCTAAATGTCGGCTGCGCAGTCTCCATGACTTAATGTCCTGGCCTGCATGGTCATCCGCGTACTCACTTCATTCGCCAAACTTCTAAGGAGACGTCATGGGGTTGTTGGACAAGTTGCGGGGCGAGCTGGTCGACATTGTCGAGTGGATTGACGACACCAACCACACGCTCGTCTGGCGGTTTCCACGATATCACAATCAGATCAAAAACGGCGCTCAATTGATCGTGCGTCCCGGTCAAACGGCAGTGTTTGTGCATCGCGGCGAACTGGCCGATGTCTTTGAGCCGGGACATTACGAACTGACGACCGACAACTTGCCCATCCTGGGCACGCTGCAAGGCTGGAAGCACGGGTTCGACAGCCCCTTCAAGTCCGAGGTCTACTTCGTTCGCACCACACAACTGACCGATTTGAAATGGGGCACGCCGAATCCGATCATGCTCCGCGACGCCGACTTTGGGCCGGTACGGCTGCGGGCGTTCGGGACGTACACTCTCAAGGCGGCCGACGCACGTGCGCTGCTCAAAGAGCTGGTCGGCACCGACAGCGAGTTCGAGGCGGAAGAAATCAACGAATTGATGCGTTCGATTATCACCGAAGCGTTCGCGTCGATGCTCGGCCAGTCGAAGATCGCGGCGCTCGATCTGGCGGCGAATTACCGCAGTCTTTCAGACGATCTCCGCAAAGCGGCTGTGGAACGGGTGGACGACGAATACGGCTTGGACATTCCGCAGCTGTTCATCGTCAATATCTCACTGCCCGAAGCGGTCGAAAAGGCACTCGACACGCGCAGCAGCATGGGCGTGATCGGCGACATGAACCGCTTCCAGCAATATCAGATGGGACAGGCGATGACCGCCGCTGCGGAAAACCCCGCAGGGGGCGGAGCGTCGGAAGGGATGGGGCTGGGAATGGGATTTGCCATGGCCAATCAGATGATGCGCGGTGCCGGGACCGCAGGGCAGGGGATGGCCGCCGCGCCGCCTCCCCCGCCGGGGGCGGCCGCTTGGCACATTGCCGTCGGAGGGCAAACGCAGGGGCCGTTCACGCCCGATCAGTTGGCCCAGGGGATCGCCTCCGGACAAGTCACTGCCGGCTCGATGGTCTGGTCCGCAGGCATGTCGGCGTGGACACCCGCGGGACAAGTCCCACAACTCGCCAGCCAATTCGCCGCGGTCCCGCCACCACCGCCGCCGCAATGATCCTCAGAATTCGGTGGGGCCGGCTCTCGCCTGCCGCCACTAATTTGAAACGCCGAACGCTTTTCGCGGCCGGCGGGAGCATGCCCTACGTCTTGTTGTCTGTTGACAGATTCCATGCCCGACTCACCGCCACCACTCCCGCAGCAGCGACCACATGTCGTCGGTTCCACGGCGGCAGCGGGGCAAACGACTGACGAAGACCAGGGGCGCATTTTCCCCTGTCCGAGCTGCGGCGCGGATCTGACATTCAACATCGGCGCACAAAGTCTTAAGTGCCCGTATTGCTCGCATGTGGTCGACCTGGAGATTGACCCGGACGAACAAGTTGAAGAGCAAGATTATCACGCCATGCTCGCCCAGCTTGAAGAATGGCGCGAGGAGGGGCGTGACGACGAAGTCGCCGCCAGCGAAGTCCGTTGCGAGTCGTGCGGAGCGACGGTCGTTTTCCAGGACACAAACACCAGCTTGGACTGTCCCTACTGCTCCTCTCCGATCCAGCGTGAGAAGATTCACGACGCCGAACACCGCGTTCCCGTTGACGGCGTGATTCCGTTTCTCATCGAACGCAAACGCGCGCATACCAATTTGAAGGAGTGGGTCAAATCGCGGTGGTTCGCACCGAACAAGTTTCTCAAACAGGGTGCGCAGGGCAAGTTCAGCGGCATCTATATGCCGTTTTGGACGTACGACACAATGACCGCCAACCGCTATTCCGGCGAACGGGGCGAGGACTACACCGTTACGGTCGGTACCGGCAAGAACCGCCGCACTGAGACCCGCACCCGCTGGTACCCCGCCTCAGGTTCGTTTCAGCAGTTCTTCGACGACGTGATCGTACTGGCCGCCCGCGGGCTGCCCCAAGATATCCTCGAAGAACTCGAGCCGTGGCCGATTAAGAAAATGGTTCCCTTCAACCAGCAGATGCTCGCGGGCTATTTCGCGCGGGCGTATGAGGTCAAGCTCGACGAAGGTTTTCAGCAGGCGAAAGTCCGCATCGACGAGGCGATTCACGTTTCAACTTGCCGTCACATCGGAGGCGATCGGCAACGAGTCGATTGGATCAAGACCCGCTACAATGCGCTGACGTACAAGCACCTGTTGCTGCC
Source organism: Planctomycetales bacterium (assembly GCA_028285345.1). Lineage (GTDB taxonomy): Bacteria > Planctomycetota > Planctomycetia > Planctomycetales > Planctomycetaceae > Symmachiella. The sequence goes on along the minus strand of JANQPT010000041.1, from coordinate 38,441 downwards.
GGTCTGGCTGATGGCGTACCGCTTTCACAACAAGACCTACCAGGTTGCCATCAACGCCGCCACTGGTGAGGTCCAGGGCCAGCGGCCGTACAGTTGGCTGAAGATTACGTTTGCCGTGCTGTGCGGGCTGGCAGCGGCGGGCGGAATTTGGCTGATGTTCTCGCGGTAGCGCGAAAGTTCCTGCGTGGAGATCATTCCGCCACGCTGGATGAAGAGTCGGCATCTTGTGGCGACCGGGATCGCGATTGCTCAGACTCAAGCGACTCTTGGAGTTTCGCGAGCTGATCTCCATTCAAATAAATCCACTGCGCATACTTTCTATTGTTGGGAAGCCCCTCGACGCCGCTTGAAAAAGTGAACTGCAATAACTGCGCCAACCCAAACTTTCGAACGCTGACCGACTCAATCACGTCGTACGGAATCTCATATTTCTCCGCAGAGCACCTCAATGATCGTGGTATTGGTATTCGGACTGATTTGTTTGTAAGGTCGAGAAATCGATGCTCTGAAAAGGCCCGACAGACCTCTGCGAAAACTGTATACACTCCGTAAAGACAAAAAAGCGCGAACGCACCAAAATAGATGCGCCCCTGTCGGGGAGTCATCTCGATCCCGAGAAGATTTAATGACTCATCAAGAGTTAGGGCGAAGTAAACGAAAAGCAATTCCCCTGCCACGCAGACGCTCAACAGAATTATCAAGGCCACACGGTGCGGCGCAATGTCGAACCGCTGTACTTTCGTGAATTCGTCCGTTGGCATGATCGTTTCTCGAGAGCAAGAGACCATTCCTGGCAAGTGTGACCCATTATAGTGAATTCGCGCGGAGTATAAGGAGCAAGTCTTCAAGAAATTCACAGGTGAAACATACTGGTCCTTTCACGGAAAAGCGGCGGACAAGTTGAGCTTGCCCGCGATAGTTTCCCGCCGTCGTTATGGTGTGCCACCGGCTCCGCCAGTGCGGTTGAAAGTCAGTCTGCCCTGTCGTCTCCGCATGGTGAAACCCTATAGCTATCGCGACGCACTGGCAAAGCCAGTGGCACACGATTCGCAGTCGATTCCGGTCCGCCCTAAGCGAGGACCACTCGTATTTCAGCGGCGGGACTAACCCGCCTTCTTCAACGCCGGCTTACGTCGCTTCCGTTTTTGGCCGGGGACACTCTTCCAGCGACGGTGGACCCAGAAGTATTGTTCGGGCGCTTTGCGAATCGCCCGTTCCAGTGCGGCGCTGTAGCGCCGTGTGATCTCCGCGACCTCGTCGTCTGATTTGATGGTGCGGGGGTCGATCACTTCTTCGCAACCGACCTCGTAGTGCATCGGCAGCCCGTCGTGAAAGCGGTCTTCCAGCCGGCGGGAATAGCCGACGCAAATCAACGCATCGTATTGCAGAGCCATCAGCGCAATAGCGCGATGCGTTGATGCCGGTTTGCCGAAGAAGTCGACAAACATTCCCCGCCGACCTGCATCCTGGTCTCCCAACAGCGCAATGGTCCCACCCTCCGCCAACACGTCGGCCATCCGATCAAATCCGCCTTTCTTGGAAATGATCTGGTGGCCCGACTGACTCCGAAATCGGCGGAACCAGGCGTCGAGATACGGGTTGTCCAGATCGCGAGCGACGATGCTCATCGAGAATCCCAACAAACCGAACGAGCTGATGCCGGTCTCCCAATTGCCGAAGTGTCCGCTGAGGAACAATACGGGGCGGTCGCAATAGAGCGCCTTGACGACTTCTTCTTTTTGGTAGTAGCGGATTACCTGTTTGAAGTTCTCCCAATGCAGCTTCCGGCGAAGCTGGATCATCTCCACAACCATGCGGAACAGATGTACCCACATGTTGCGGATGATTTCATCGGCCCGACTGTCGGAGAGCGAGTCGCCGAACGCTGTGCGGAGATTTTCGCGGGCGACGTGATAACGCGTCAGCTTGCGCGGCAGTCCATCGAAGATGAGGCGTGCGGTCAGTTCGGCAGCGCGGGCCGCGACGCGCGGCGGCACCGTCTCAACAATGGCGACAAACAGGCGGAACACCGAGTATTCCGCCAGATGCCTGATTCTGCGCAATCGCATTGAGTCCCATGTCCCTGCAGATGTCTCAGAATTGAGCGGGAGTGTGGCCGCTGCGGCGAATCAGGTCAAGACGAGCATTTTCGATGGACGCTCGTGGAAGAGTACACGACGTAGCTTTGCGCGACGGGAACTATTTCCGTAGGGTCCGCTGTGCGGACCATCGCCTTGTTGCGAGGCCGCCCCAATTGAGAGGATGCTCTCCGTAAAAAGCAACGAGGAAGGTTCTTAAAATCATCATTCGAAACGCAGATCTCCTGCCCCGGTCCGCACAGCGGACCCTACACGGATCGAGATTTCAATCCACATTTATGCACCCGATCTTGCGCGCGGAGCGGCCTTCAGAAACATTGTCCGGCCACGGCGTGCCGCAATTTGCAGCAGAAAGCGGCGCAACCGAACAGACCGGCAGATGGAACGCGGGCCGAAGTGAGGGAGGAACCTGCGTCATCAAGTCGAATACAGGATCTGTTGTATTTGAGATAACACTTTTGAGGTCACTGCCATCAACTGCGCGCCGGCACACTCGCTATATCCTGTGCATGAAACAAAGGTTGCGCGATGTCTTGAGTTTACGGTCTTGTCGGTATTCGTTTTGCGATCAATTTTCGCCTCAGGGGAAAATCCGGAAATTCGGGCTCGGGAAGCGGCTGAAATCTCAAAAAAAACCGGCAAGCGTCCGAAATTTGCGATTTTTTGTGATTATCTTAATATGGTAGCGGCTCCATCAGCTGCTCGTTCAATCCTATCGGGGGGGAAGTAACATGCTGCAGCGATTTCAATTGTTGCTCTTATTCTTGTTTATGAGCCTCGCTGGCCTGACGTTGGCCGCACCTGTGCTTGCTGATGAGGAATCCCAACCTGAGGCCAAATCCGACCCAGGCGCTCAGGTCGAAAAAGAGATTCCTGTCGCAGACGATGAAGAATCTGAACCGTCCAAACCGCAGAATCCCTATTTAGGGCAAGGTTCGATTCTGACGATCAAGGGCAAGACCTTGGTGTTGGAAGCGGACGAATCAACTCCGGTTGAAAAGGGGACGGCATTCGAGATTTATGTCGAACTGCCGAACAATCTCGGCACGGCGATTTTGGGTAAAGGACGTGTGGTCAGCACCGACGACGGCATCTTCGTCGGAAAAATCGAGTCGAAAGACGAGACCGCCAAACTGTCCAAAGAAATGAAGATTCGGTTTCTTCGAGAGAAGTCCGCTCCGAAGAAACGTATGGCGAAGAAGGTCGTCACGCCGAACGTTGAGCCGAAGCTTACGCCGTCCAACAAGACCAGCGAAGACTTTCGCGAAATCGTGGGACGTTACAAGAAAGCGGTTTGTTTGGTCAAAGATGCCAACAACAAGGCCCACGGCACCGCGTTTATCATCTCGATCAAACATCGCTTGCTCGTCACTAATGCGCACGTGGCGGACATCGCGCAAAAGATCGTCCTCAACGAGTCGCGGACCGAATACCAGGTGAAGAAACGTTGGTATCATCCCGATACGATTCGGACGATGTACCAGGACAATCAAACGGCGATCAAATCGACCAATTCCACGCACGGAAAAGTTGATCCCGCCGGGACGGATTTGGCCGTCCTGCAACTGGAGATGATTGGTCCGGAGCTGCCCAGCGAAGTGATCTTGGCCGGCCCGGAGGAGGCGAAGACAATCGTGGGCGCGGAAATCGGCATGTACGGCTATCCGAGCTACAACACGAGTGCCGCTGCGGGGCAATTTGCGCAGGCGACGTTCGTCAAAGGGACGATCAGCCGGCTGGAGCGGCTCAAGGGGCATGACACCGACCAAAAAGTCGTGGACCGGCGCCGCGTGGTCTATGCCGGTCCCAACTATCCCGGATTCAGCGGGTCGCCGATCTTTCTGGACAACGGCCGCGTGGTCGTGATCAACAACGCGGTGATGAATCTCAAAGACGGCACCAAAGTCGCGTACGGCATGCGAGTCGACGCGCTGTGGGACCTCTTGGGAGAAATCAAGTTTGCCGACAAGATCGCCAATGCACCCGAACAGTTGCCGGAACCGGTCTTTACCAAGGGGCAAAACCCCAATGCGCTGAAGATGATTAATTCCCTGCAACTGCTGGCGACCGTTCAACAGAATATCAAAGACGGAGATTACAAGTCGGCGTTTGACAATCTCTCCAAGGCGGAAGAAGAAACTCCGTGGTATTGGGCGGTCTACAACGACCGGGCCAAGACAGTCGATCGGTACATAAAGTCGATGCCCAATCTGGGCAAGGAGGATTTGTCGAAACTGTACGCGGCTTCGCGGAGCTATTTTTCCAAAGCAGACGAACTGCACAACAAGAGCTTCAATATTCGCGCGCTGCCGATTCTGTTGGACTTCACCCGGCAGAGCATCAATTTAGCGCGCTACAGTGAGAGTAAGGATGTACTCAAAGAGGCGATCGACATCTTAGACAACCCGGACGTCGTCAAAGTCGCCTTCGAGGGAAAGAATGCGGCCTATTTTCTTGCCTTGCGAGCGACTGTGAAGAAGGACTTGGGGATGCTGAAAAGCGCGATCGCCGACATTGACGAGGCGATTCGCCGACAACCCAGCCACAAGAGCTACCAAGATGAACGGCAGCGGATCCAGCGGCTGATCCAGCTGGGTGGCAATGGGACATTCTGATTGAGACCTCAATTGCCAGATTCAGATTTCATCGAGCCAAGGCGTGTCGCCTTGGCTCGTTTTACTTCACGGGAACGTGAATCGCGTTGCGGGGTTGAACTCCGGGGTCCATACAGGATACCGTGATCGCACCAGAGGAGCCCCCATGCAAAACGTGCAACAAGTGATGCAGGAACTTAAGAAGTGCGGGACGGCACAGACGCGGAAGATCTACACTCGGCACGGGGCTCCTGCGGATCAGATGTACGGCGTCAAGATCGCCGACATCAAGCGCATTGCCAAGAAACTCAAAGGGCGGCAGGAGCTCGCTTATGAGCTGTATGACACCGGAAACTCTGACGCGATGTACTTGGCGGGAGTGATTGTCGACGGATCGCTCATGACCAAGCGGCTCATCGAGACTTGGGCCAAAGCCGCAACTTGGTATCTGCTCTCGGAGTACACCGTTCCGGGTGTCGCCGTCGAACACCGCTCGGCGCAAAGTTTGGCACTGAAATGGATCCGCTCGAAGAAAGAGTCGATCGGGTCAAGCGGTTGGGCGACCTACGCGGGCATCGTGGCCTCCAAGCCAGATGACGAATTGGACCTGAAAGAGATTCGCGAACTGTTACGGACCGTTCCTCAAGATATCGACGCGGCCCCCAACCGCGTGCGGTACGCTATGAACGGGTTTGTGATTTCCGTGGGCGGCTATGTCACTCCGCTGCTCAAAGCCGCGAAAACGGCCGCCAAAAAAATCGGGCAAGTTTCGGTCGACATGGGAGAGACTTCCTGTAAAGTTCCGCTCGCGTCGGAGTACATTGAGAAAATGGAATCCATGGGGAGGGTCGGACGAAAGCGCAAGACGATCAAATGCTGACGACGACTGCCGCCGCAAGCCTGCATTCGTATCCAAATCAAGCCGGCATTGCCAATTTTTCTCCTTCGCCGACGAACAACCTCATTGAAGAACGCCCGCAATGTAAATCGCGGAGCGGAGATTTCACAAAGCCGCCGCACTGACCCTCGAATGAACCGCCATGAACGATGATTCTCTAGTAATCGTCAACGACCTGCGAAAAACGTACCGCGACGGCATGCTTCGGCGGCGAAGAATTGACGCCCTCAAAGGCGTGAGCTTCGAAGTCAAGCCGGGCGAAGTCTTCGGATTGCTCGGTCCCAACGGCGCCGGCAAGACGACGATGATCAAGATCCTGTTGGGAATCGTCCGCAAATCCGGCGGGTCGGCAACATTGTTGGGCCTTCCGGCGGGAAAACGGCACGGGCGCCGGCGCGTCGGCTATCTGCCGGAGAATCACAGGATCCCACACCATCTAAACGGCAATTCCGCCCTTGAGTATTACGGTAGTCTGAGCGGCGTTTCCGTCTCTGATACGAAGGCCCGCCGCGGCGAACTGTTGTCCCTAGTCGGCTTGGGCGAATGGGGCAAAACGTCTGTCAAGAAGTACTCCAAGGGGATGTTGCAGCGTCTGGGGCTGGCGCAGGCCATGTTGCACAATCCGGAGTTACTGATCCTGGATGAACCAACCGACGGCGTCGATCCCGTCGGCCGCGCGGAAATCCGGGAGATTCTCAGCCGGCTCAAAGACGAAGGCAAATCAATCTTTCTCAACAGCCACATGCTGCAGGAAGTGGAGTTGGTCTGCGATCGCGTGGTCATCCTGGAAAAAGGTTCGGTGCGGCACATCGGAAATGTCGAGGAACTGACCGCAATTTCGAGTACGGACGTAGTATTCGTGCTGGAGGGTGAGGAGTCGCTCCTCCGCAAGTCGATCGATCCCGCGTTGATCGCGTCATGGAGTCCGATCGGGGGAAATCGCTACAAGATCGCGCTAATGCTGAACGGACAATCGGAAGTCAACCGAGCCCTGGATCGCATACGTGCTGCCGGGATCGGCATCTGTTCGATGACGCCGCACCGGCTGACACTCGAGGAGGCCTTCCTGCAACTGGTACGGGCACAATCAAAACGCGGCGAAATCGCGCAGTCCGACGAACCAACCGAGATTACCAGCTTCGGTGACGAATCATGAAAGCGTATCTGGCCGTCATCAAGGACTCTTTTCGCGAAGCGCTTTCGTCGCGCGTGCTCTGGATCTTGCTGATCCTGACAACGCTGCTGTTGTTAGCGTTAGCCCCATTGGGAATCCGGGAAGAACTGGCGTCGACATTGCATCGCCGTGACATCCGCGCAGGAGTCGAGTTTGCGCAGAAACTCTCCGCGCAAGGAACGGCGGCCAAACTTACGCCCGGCCGAACAATTTGGCCCATGCTGAGTGAGGATTTGCAGTCGGACATTGAACAACTGAACGCGGCACAAGCCCCGTCCGACGAAGACGATTCGCCCATAAACGAGTTTGAGCTCATGTCGCGGTTAATCAGCGAGTTAAACGCGCTGCTGGATCGCGCCGATTTTTATAATGAGGAGGCCTGGAAAGGCTATTCGCTGAACGATGAGGCGGCGCAGCTGCAGGAACGAGGGATCGACAATCTGTCCGGGAAAGAGTTGCGGCGGCTGAACCGGCTGGCGCTGCAGGCCGCCTACTCCACCGACATCGTAAAGGCACCGAATTCGGCGGGACAACTTGTGTACTTCGGCTACGAGTTGGGGGACCCGCTGCCGATGGACCGCGATCAGACGCAGCAAGGCGTGAAAAACGTGCTGATGATCGTCATGTCGTTCTTGGTCGGCGCGATCGGCGTGTTCGTGGCGATCCTCGTCTCGGCGTCGATCATCCCGCAAACGTTCGAGCCGGGCTCCATCGATCTGCTGCTGAGCAAGCCGCTGTCGCGCTCGCTGCTGTTTTTGACGAAGTTCGTAGGCGGGTGCGCGTTCATCCTGCTCAATGCCGCCTATCTCATCGTCGGCCTGTGGCTGTATTTAGGGCTGCGGTTTGACATCTGGAGCAACCGGCTGCTGCTCTGTATCCCGGTCTTTTTGTTTCTGTTCTCGATTTATTACTCAGTGTCGGCTTTTGCCGGAGTCGTCTGGAGAAACGCTGTCGTCTGTGTCGTGATGGCGATTCTGTTTTGGGCGGCCTGTTTTGTCGTCGGCACGACGAAGGGCGCTATTGAATCGTTTGCACTGAATTCGAAACGGTTTGCGGTGATCGTTCCGGCCGGCGACACGCTCTTAGGGGCCAACAAGTCGGGGGACGTGTTTCAGTGGCAGCCGCGGGCAAACGGTTGGCGACAAGTGTTCCAGGGCCAGCAGGGCGGACATGTGCCGTTTGGGTTTGCATATCCGATGGTCGGCCCGGTGTATGACGCCCAGGCCGACCAACTCGTTGCCATCAGCTCCGTTACACCCGGTTTTCCCACCTTCGGCGGGGCGGGCAAGTTGGCGGTGGGCAAGCGCGACGAAGACTGGCGGAGGGTCACCGGTGTCACATCGCCCCACGGGACGCAGTCGGTGTTGATCAATTCTGATGGCCGGATCCTCACCGCTGGTACTTCCGGATTGTTTCGTTTCGAAGGCGATCCAACTTATGAACACAAGCCGTGGTTGTTATTCGGCCTCGACTTCGCGGACAAGAAAAAAGTCGGCAAGTTTGTCACCATTGGTCCGGCTAAGGGCCAATCATGGTCGCAACCGTTCTCGGCCGGCTACGACGCCCAGAGCGATACTTTTGCAGTTTATTCACGGGGAAAATTGGCCGTATTGGAGCACCTGCCCGAGGGACGTTTTGAAGTCGCGCAGGAGACTGAGACTCCGGAAGACGGAGCTGCCCTGATCGCAACGACGGGCGAGAAAGTCATCCTCGCCGCAAAGAGCGGAGAAGTCCTACTCTTTGAGGCCGACACGCTGAAACAAACCGGCAGCTATCGTCCATTCGGCAAGAACGAACCGCGCTTGATCAGCACGTCGCCCGACGGGCGTTGGATCGCCGTTTTGTTCCACAACCGCAAACTCTCTTTGTACGACGCCGAAAACAACCGTGAGGTCGATGCGGGTTTGCTGGGCCAAGGCGACATCTCCACTGCCGCATTCAATGAGGCAGGCCAACTCCTCGCGGCGGACCGCTTCCCACGGGTGACCGCCTACGAACCCGGCTCGTGGGAGATCGCTGAGCAATATGAGGCCCCGAGCGAGACGTTAGAGTTGGTCTATCGTTACGTCGTCAAGCCGATCTATACAGTATTTCCCAAGCCGGGCGAACTGGACAACGTGGTGGCTTATCTGCTGCTGGAGCAGAAATCGGCGGCGGTGGTCGGCGATCAGGAGGATAACCTGCAGGCGGAGCGGGCGCCGATCGACATCTGGACGCCGATCTGGAGCAACTTGGCATTCTTGGCGGTGATGCTGGGGCTGACCTGTTTGTATATTGAGCGGAAGGATTTTTGAGTGGGTTTGTTTGCCACGGAGTCACGGAGGAGACGGAGGCGCACTCAAAACGCTCACGGGTTCCCAGATCGGAGATTGGGAACGCGAATTCTTGAAGCTCCGCTTCGTGTTGTCATGCAATCTTGATTGAAAAGGCGCAGCACGCGTCTGTTATGGCGTTAGAACAAAATGTTACCGAGTATGTGTTTGAGGAGAATGCCGTCCAGAGCATCATGCTCACACGACAAAGCCTACGGAGAGTAAAAGACAGCTAGAAATCGGCTTCACAAACTAATGCCGATTTCGTATAACATTACAAGTTTATTGTTAATGTAATGTTACATGAACTTCCTGCGCAATGTGGGGTAGGCTAACTCACAAAATCGAGAAGTGGCTCCTCTAGCTCCAAACATTATGACGACAGATCGCGTTTTAGCCCATCTCGGCCCCAGTGCTTCAACGGTTCCGGAGACGCTTCCGCAAGCTCCGACACAAGAGCCTGAGACTTATCCCTCGCCTGCCCCAGTTCCAGCACCAACGGCACCGAAACCTGGTCTGGATCCCTTCAATCCCAGTTGGCCTGAAGGTCGCCCTGAGCCGCAGCCTAAAGCATAATTGCGTCAATTCGCATTCTAGGCTTGTCTCGGAGAATGGGGGTGCGAGAGACTTCGGACGTATTTGTTTGCGCGGATTTGCAGGTGTCTCACTCGTCGGGAATCGTATTCCTAAACCGGTTCAAAAATCCATGTGCGATGAGCTTCAACAGCAAATCAACAAGAGGCTGACTCTCAACTGGATGATTCAAGGCGCCGCCTCACACACCTTTCTTTCGGCGCATCACTTGGTACGAGAAGATTTGGAAGCCATCCGTCCTGGCCTGACGAAACTCTATGACAAAGCGGCCATCAGCTTACACCTGAATTACATGATAGGTGACATGCCATTGTTTTTTGGGTTGCCTTCGCGATTCTGGAAAAGAACCGGTCGTCCCAGCCATCCATTCCACAATCACAAATTGCTGGCCGAACATGGAATTGAGATCTACCGTGCTTCTAAACGTGATCTAATTTCCCGCGGATGGAAAAAGGGAATCATTGGGCTGCCCGTCTTCCACTATCTACAATTGCATTGGATGATTGTTCGGCTGGTCTGGGCAGAACGTGGTATTAATCAAGAACTTGCTCGAATAGCCGAGAAGGCCACATCAATGATTTGGGGCATTGAAACTGAGCGACTCGATGCCGAATTAACCAGGAATGTTGCCTTTGGAAATATCCGCAGGCCGAAAACCATCATCGGGCGAATGGTACGTTCGGCAGTCGTTGGCTATGGTGGCGTCCAACTTCGCAACGGGAAATTTATCGTCACTGCCAAGTCTTGGTTTTTTCCGCTACTCGTACACGAACTTGTCAAAGGGACCGCGGAACTGATTTGTCTGCACGGTCTTAACACGTTAGACGAAGCGACATATGAATTGGCGACGACAGAAGCAGATCAACTGGAATACGAAACTTGGATGTTACAAACCGGGGCGGAAATTTGGCGGCGATTTTTGTCCGTACTCCCAGCAAACACCGCGCTGCCTGAAAAACTAATGCATGTTGCGCGTCTCGACCCACAGTCGCTCGATCAGTTGATGCTGGCGGTTATTGAAGATCCCGAATCGGCGAGAAAATCCTTGGCAGAGTTGGCCTGATTGCGATTTTTGCAAATTCTGAAACGCCGGTTTGAAAATCCGAGTGCTTGAAGCAGAGAACCGTGAAAATGCATTCCCAAGCGGGAGCTCAGGATCGAGGGCGTCATCTAATCACTTGAATGTTAGATTTGGTAAATGTTGTGGATTTCGTGCGTGAGGCGTTCCACTTCGCATACAGCGTTTTCGATCACTGAACTGAGCTCTAATTGACCTCTTGGCGCGAGCACAATCTCCGGCTTTCAGGGTGCGACGCATGCCCATGACGAAGGTTTTCCGCAATCGAACGACCGGGGAAATCACAATAGTGACGTTCGGATGGGATGAGATTTGCAACCGCGCGACAGGTCCGATGATCAGAATGTCGGAGACGGAGTTTCTCGAACGAGGAGTCGACGAAGTCGATCAGCAGTTTCGTGATTATTTCACTCGCGACGCGTCTATCGATTCGGAGCTCTATAACTGCATGCCCGAAAAAGACCGTGAAGTTTTCCTCAATAGCAATGACGCGTCGACGATCAGTCTGGACAGCGATAGGTCAATCGTAAAAATTTATGCCGGAAAGCCTCTCGACTATGTTGATGAGGTGTCCTATCCGCTGCAATCGCCTGATTTCCAAAACATTTTGATTTACATTCTGAAGTCATCAGGGTGACCAACTGGTATTGCCAGTGGAGGACTACGAAGGATCGTGAAAAACTCCGTGTCCTCCGTGACTCCGTGGTGAACAAAAACCGTCAATGAAACTCTGGCACCTCCCACACGTTGGTGCCGTCCGCCATGCCGCGGACGTGGTCGGTGATTCGCTCGACAATCGCTTCGATCATGATCGCGCCCGCTTCGGCGGTCGCGGAGAGCGGTTCTTTGTCCTCCTGGTCCTGCATCGCGTCGTGGCGGACGTTCTCCGGGAAGGCGTGTAGCGCGAAGGCGGTTTCGAATTCCTGCGCGTGTCCGGGCCAGCGGCCGGTTTTCATCTGCTCGGCGACGATTTCTTCGGGTAGGAAATCCCAATAGGGGTAAAACTGCAGGTTGATTTCCAGCCGTTGTTGGAATTGCCGCCAGACGCCGTTACAGGGATCGACATTCCCGCCGTGGCCGTTGAGCACCAGGATATTCTCAAAGCCGGCGTGGTGTATGCTGCGAATCGTGTCGAACAGGACCCCCAGCCAGCTGCCCGGCATCGCCGTCAGTGTGCCGATGTGCCGCATGTGATGCTCGCTGATGCCGATGCTCATCGACGGGGCGACCAGGCAATACGGCTGCGTGCGGCGCGCGACCTCCGACGCGACGTGCATCACGCTCCGCCAGTCGTGCTCCATCGCCAAATGTTCCAGGTGTTGCTCTGTTGCGGCGACGGGGATGATGCAGACTTTCAGTTCGCCCGCCTGCATGCGCTCGCGAAATTCACGGCGGGTGTGTTTGTGCAGATAGATGCGGTCGTCGTCGGTAGGGGGCATGTTTTGGTCCTGTACGAATAAAGAACCCCCGGCGAAGCCGGGGGTTGACGGGGGATCAACACTCGTCTGATTTTAGTCGCGCCGAGGTTTTTTGCCCAGTTTACCGGTCAGCGGATCACGGTCGGAGTAGGGCAGCACGTCCGGCAACACGCGGACCGCCGTGGTGAACTTCAGCGGGATGTCGAATCCAGTGTCGTAGGTCAGTTCGACGAAGAAAGCGGACCAACCTGATTTCGGCTGAGCGATGCGTGCGACGTATTCGCCCTTGCTGTTGGCGGTCAACTCTTTCTCCTGATACTTACGTCCCAAGGACTCGACGCGAAAATCACGCGCCTGGGGGTTGTGGGCATGCCACAACTTGACGACGGCGGGAGTCTGCTCAGTCGGCTTCACCACGATCGAACCGTCGTCCTCGAAGGTCCAGTCAAATTCCGGCCGCGGCTTGTTGTGAATAATCATCATATAAAACGCGATAATCGACTGGAGGGCATCGGTGTCCCGGAGGGAGTGGTCGGCATTCGGGACGTAGCGGAGGTGCTTCTCTCCCTTCAATTCATCGAAGTAAAACTGTGACGAATCGGGCAGGAAGAACTGGTCGCCGCTGGCATTGACGATGAATTTGGGCATCGTCAGCCGGTCGCGGTACGAGAAAGGATCGACCAGGCTGTACAGCGCATCGAGCTTGGGATCGTCCATCCGCTGCATAATCTTGTGCCGGAAATAATCACCCACTGCCGGCGCCCAGAATCCATAGGCGGCGAAGTGGTGCTTCATCGAAGTGTTGACGTTGAGCACGTCGATCACAATCGGCACAATGGCCACGACCCGTTTGTCGACGGCACCGGTGATCCAAGTCGTCCAACCCCGTTTGGAACCGCCAGCGACCACGAATTCGTTGACCTCGATTTGCCCCCCTTTGGGAGATGCCATGAGTTCGGTAATGGCGTCCATGGCGCGGACGGCACTTTTCACCATCGGGTTGCGGGCAGGCCAGTTTTTGTCGCCCGTCTTCAGGAACTGGTCCCATGTGTAGCCGATCAGGTCGTCCTCGACCCGCTCTTTGCCGTCTCCATGAAAGATCAGCGACTGATTGGGAACTTGGCCCAACTCCGCCACGACCGACTTGGATGCCAGCGCGATTTTGACCGTCATATCGTTCGGTTTCGGCAATTCCTTGCGGCCGTTCCGTCCGCCGCCGATCATCAAGAATCCCTTGTTGGTCACGACCTCATCAGGCACCACGACCGTCAGCCAGTGCTGCCAGACGGTGCGATTGACCTCGTCTTTCGTCCGCCAGCGCTGCGACTTGAGGTCGACCAGGTGGACTTTGACACCGGCTTCGGCGTCGGTGATGGTGTGCACCACTTTCCACTCAAACGCACCGTCCTGTTTATGGACGTATTCGTCGAGTGCGGTGCGGTGCGGTGCGGGTTTTGCATCCGCTCCGTACGCAGCCAGAGATGTCAGACAGAAGAGCGATAGCGTGCAACAGACGGTTAAGATTCGTGGCCGAAAATTCATGGAAGCCCTCAAATTATTGGGAAAACGGAATTCTCCCGAACGGTTGGTCGGGTTGATGGACAGTTCTCAGGATAACGGATTTGACCCGCGAAAGTCACCACTCGCCGTTGTGGATTTTTGCCGAAATCGCCAGAAATCAATCACTCAGTTCGAGCCGGCAGACGCGTTTCTTGCCGACCTGGAGCTGAATTCCGGATGTTACGTTGATGATTTGATTGGGATCGTTGAGTTTCTGTTTATCCTCGCCGATGTAGGCGCCACCCTGTTGAATCGCCCGTCGCGCTTCGCTGGTGGTTTGGCACAGCCCGGCAGTCACCAACAATCGCGCCGCCGGCAGACCGCCGTCCTGCAGGTCTCCGGCGGATATCGCAGCCGTTGGAATCTCCGCACGCGGGCCGCCGCCGCTCACTTCGCGTTCCCACCGCTCCGCCGCCTGTTGTGCGGCCTCGTCGCCGTGATACTGGCCGATCACGTTTTTGCCCAGGGTTAACTTCGCCTCTTTGGGGTGTCCGCCCAGTATACTCTGAATCTCCTCTATGGGGATCTCGGTGAGCAGCTCGTAGTACATCGCCATGCAGCTATCGGGAACCTGCATGAATTTGAGCATCATGTCGTAGGCTGATTCGGAAATGCCGATGTAGTTCCCCAAGCTCTTCCCCATCCGCCGCTCGCCGTCGGTTCCGACCAGAATCGGCGACATGATGCTCAGCTGCGGCGGTTGATCCACATCCTTTTGCAGATCGCGCGCCAACATGAAACTGTAAAGCTGTTCCGTACCGCCCAACTCAATGTCGGCGCGGATTTTGACTGAGTCCCAGGCTTGCATGACGGGGTAGAGACATTCATGCAGGAAAATCGGCTGCTCTGCCTTGTACCGTTTGCTGAAGTCATCGCGCGTGAGCAATTGCGCGACGGTCACCTTGCCGCACAGATCCAAAATGTCGGCGAAGTTCATCGTCGAAAACCAGTCGCCGTTACGAACGACCTCCGCGGTAGACAGGTTGACCACCTTGCCGACCTGTTCGAGGTAGTCTTTCGCGTTGGCCTCGACCTGCTCCTGCGTGAGCCGCGCGCGGGTCTGGTCGCGGCCGCTGGGATCGCCTACCAAGGCCGTGTAGTTCCCAATGATGATCACCGCTTGGTGGCCGAGTTCCTGAAATTGCCGCATCTTCCGCAAAGGAACCGTGTGCCCCAAATGGACGTCGATCCCTGTGGGATCGATGCCGTACTTCACTCGCAGCGGCGTCCCGGACTTTCTGCTCTGTTCGAGTTTGGGAGCCAGTTCCTCTTCCGGGACGATCTTCTCGACACCGCGGCGAATGAGAGCGAGTTGTTCTGAGACGGGTGGAAACGACATGCCGTTGCTTTCGGTGGACTGTGACTAATGGATTCGCTGATGTGGAGCATTGAGAAGCCTACGGGACTGATATATCACGGCCAATTGCGCGCTGCCAGTCCTCGCGGGAAAAAGAGGCTGGAGCAGGCGGGCATCACGGGAAGGACAATCGGCGCACGGGAATGTTTGCTTCAGGCAGTGACCGATTCGTTGGACGCGAGGTCGAATTCGTCCCATAGCCGGTCGACTCGGTCCATTTCTTGCGGGTTGATTTGCGCTCCCATCGCCCGGTACAAGTCCCAGGTGACGCCCTGAGCGAGGTTGTCGAGATTGCGAAACAGATTGCTGGCAGGTCCTGGGGCGTGAAAAATGCCGGCGGCATTTTCGCGGCGTGCACTCGCGATGCGGGCGTTGTCGCAGGGGTGAGTGTCGAACAGGCCGTTCTTCTCGGATTCGATCGATTTCTGAATCTGCTGGCGGACGTCGGGAGGAAATTCGGCGACGATCTTCGTCATCACGCGCGTGATATCATCGGGAAATTTGTGCTGGGACAGAAAACCCATCACCGTCTGCTGTGTGAGGTTGTAAGCGGCTCCCAATTCGCGAATCCGCAGCGACGTATCGGCGAACGTCTCCGACCCGACGAGGCGGGTTTCGTAGCGGTCGGCATCGAATTCCATCTGCCGCAACATGAATCCGCTGACACCGTGTCCGATCCACATCAGCAGCCACAAGATGCGGCGGGTGAACCAGACGCACAGTTGGCTGAGGTAAAGAATCCAGCCGATGCGGATGTCAATCTCCGCAGCGGTCTCCTCCAGCCACTCGTCCCATTCGTCCCGTTCGTAGACGACGCGGGCGAACCAGGTATTAACGTT
Organism: Planctomycetales bacterium; assembly: GCA_028285345.1. GTDB lineage: Bacteria > Planctomycetota > Planctomycetia > Planctomycetales > Planctomycetaceae > Symmachiella. The sequence continues at coordinate 22,518 of JANQPT010000041.1, read as the reverse complement.
GCGGACGACATAAGTCAGCCGCATGCCGATTCCCTGGCTAAAATGGCCGAACTCGTGTGCCAACACGCCGGCGAATTGCCGTAACGTCAATCCGGCCGCCATCGGCATTCCAATGGTCAGCACCAAGTCGGAACCCAGAATGCTCAACAGCCCGCGGCGAAAACTGGCCGAGGCATTGAGTTCGTAGTCAACGTCGATTCGCTTCGGCGTCGGGGCACGGACGATTGCGCAAATGCGGTCCACGAATGCGAACAGCAGCGGTTCTCCACCTCGTGTGAGCGATCGCCGCTGAATCTGCCGCGCCGGGCGGGCGAACAGCGGCTTGATCATAAACAACACGAGAATTGCGCCGATCGCCAACGGAGCGACGTATGCCAAAAAGACCATGATTTTTGCGCGGCCGCGACCATACTCCAACATGCTCGCGTGGTTAACGGTGTGGTAGTAGACGGCGAACCCTGTCAGCATGATCAGCGCGACATACAGCAGCGGCAGCACAATCATGACACACGTCACGAGGAGCGTGGCCAACGTATAAGTCGGCTTCCTGCGGACCGGTGCGATGTTTCCTTCAAACGCGTCGAGCAGCGTCTTGTCGACAGAGTCGCTTTGCCGTTTTCGAGATTGAGTTGTCCGCGCGGCGTTCCGGTGTCTTGAACTCGGCTTTTTCGCATCGGCGGGCGGGTTCGCGGAAGGTGCCGCTTGTTCGTCGCCGCCTTGACCCGTCGGATTTTTCGGGATCGTGATCATCGCGCCGCACTTCGGACACTTCCCCCGTTTGCCTGCCAACTTGTCGGCAACATTCAGCTTCGCTGCACAGTCAGGGCATTGGGTGGTGATCGACATGGCGCATTCCCGATCGTGTAATCCTTGGCAGGCAGCGCCCGCGCTGCGAAAACGCGCGCGGGGACGCGTGCTGCCCCACCGTCACCAAGCTATCGGGGTTGCCACGCATCTGCAAGAAAATCCCGCGCGATTTACACGCAACCGCCTTCACGTCATCATTGTAAGATGCGGCTGTCGGAATCGAGTCCGTGTCCAAGTCAATTAACGGAGGTCATCGCGTGTCGAGTTACCCCGAATTGGAGTCCGCGATGCGGGCGGTAGAGCAGTTGTACCAGGAACGCGGGATCTTTCAGGGACGTTTTGGATTCGGCGAATCCCCGGCAATTGTGGTGATCGATTTCGCCTATCGCTGGACTGATGACAGTTACTCCATCGGCAGCCGCCGGTTGGATCAGCCGGTGGAGAAAACCGCGCGATTGCTCGCTGCGGGACGCGAGAAATCAATTCCGGTCATCTACACCACCAGTCCCGACCGTTCCGCCGGCGGGCCGCAGCCGCAGGACAAATTGGACGACCCCACCAAGGGGTTTCGCGAGGTCGATTCACATGCGGTCGAGATCGACGAGCGAGTGGCGCCGGCCCGTGACGATCTGGTCATTCAGAAAGAAAATGCCAGCGCATTCTTCGGCACCCATCTGGCGGCCCACTTGATCGAGAATCGCGTCGACACGCTATTGATCACCGGATGCAGCACCAGCGCCTGCGTGCGGGCCACGGCGACCGACGCCAAAGCCTTTCGATTCCGCCCAATCATCGTGCGGGAATGTGTGGGGGACCGCGCCGAGGCGGCCCACATCTTCACGCTATTCGACATTCAAGCCCGCTTTGCCGATGTCGTGTCGCTGGAGGAATCGCTGGACTATCTCAATTCCCTCTGACTCCGCGGTCCGGTTGACAACGGGTTGAAATGATCGAACGACCGTTCCTAGAATAATCCAGAATCCGCTTGTGCTGAGCGGCGAATATTGATACGTGAGGACACGGTGAAAACGGTCCTGCGAACCGTCACCAAGTCACTCCACACAGATACTCTCTCCGAGATTTAAGTCCCCCGTTTCATGGCGGAAGATTACTACAAGACGTTGGGCGTCAGCCGAGAGGCCTCCGCGGACGAGGTCCGTAAGGCCTATAAGAAGATGGCCCGCAAGTATCATCCTGACATGAATCCGGATGATGCCCAAGCCGCCGAAAAGTTCAAAGAAGTTCAAGAGGCGTTCGATGTGCTCGGTGACTCGGAGCGCCGCGAGCAGTACGACCGTTACGGCACGGCCTTCAAAAGCGGCACCGGTCCTCAGCCGGGGCAGACATACACCTGGAAGGACGTCAGCGGCGGACCGGGAGGTTACGGCGACTTGGATCTGGGCGACCTCTTCGGAGGTCAACTCGATCTAGAGGGAATCTTCGGAGGCGGCGGGGGCAGCCCGTTCGGGCGGGGTTCGGCGAGGACGCAGCGCCAGCAGCGCGCGGCCAAAGGTCAGGACCACCGGCTGGAGATCGACATTCCCTTTCATGTTGCCGCGGAAGGGGGCGAGCATCGGCTGGAGCTACAGCGTGACGGCAAGCCGGAACGACTGACCGTGAAGATCCCCGCCGGTGTCGAGACCGGCAGCGTGATTCGACTTGCCGGCGAAGGCAGCCCCGGGATCAACGGCGGTCCTCAGGGTGATCTGCTGGTCACAATTCGAGTCGCGCCGCACCCCTACTTCAAACGGGACGGCAACGACTTGGTGGTCGAAGTGCCGGTGACCGTGTCGGAGGCGGTTCTGGGAGCGAAAGTCGAGGTGCCGACGCTGACTGAAGGGAACGTCGTGCTCACCGTTCCTCCCGGGTCATCGAGCGGAAAAAAGTTGCGGCTTCGCGGCAAGGGCGTTCCCGACCGCAAGACGAAGATTCGCGGCGACCAGTTCGTCGTCCTGAAGATCGATGTGCCGCAACAACTCAATTCCAAGGCGGACCAGTTGATGCGTCAATTTGCCGACTATGAGCAGCCGAATCCCCGTGAGAAACTGTGGTGAGCCATGAGCATTCGGCCCGCTCTCCAGGGCGCGTTGGACAGATCGAATCGGGTGCTGCGGATGAATATCGCCAGTCTGTTGCGCGTGCGGATTTTGGCGGTGCTCGTCTGTTTCGTCGCCCTTGCAGGACGAGTTGTCGGGGACGACACCAAAGCCGTCGATCCACCGCCAAACGGCGCAGCGTCAGATCGCGCGGAGCAACAGCCTGCGGATGGTAAGGACGAAGAGCGAAAACGAAAGACACTCACACTGGGACTTATGGTCCTATTCTGCATCACGTTGGCGGGGCTGGGCGGACTGTTGATTGTCATTCTCTGGGGTCATCGCGTCCGGCGAATCTCCCGGAAGCCGCTTCCGGAAGCGTCTCGCGGAGACGAGTTGTTCTACCTCAAAAAAGAAAACCAAACGTCGAACCGCACCGACAATGAGATTGTCGTACAACCGCCACCGCAGAACGAGTTCGATGACGACACAGAAGAGTGAATCGCTCCGCGGGCAGCAGTGCCGTTCTCAAGTTGAGGCGCCGATCCTCTGATGAGTCATGCCGGAAAATTCTGTTTTCCAAAACACTTGCATCTCCGGACTCCGCAACAGTTCGCCCGCGTCTATGATGCCGGGAACCGCGCCGGCGACGGCCATTTGCTGCTCTTTGCCGCGGCGAACGGAGAGGACTTCACGCGAATCGGTCTGAGCGTCTCCAAGAAACATGGCAATGCGGTGAGACGTTCGCGAATCAAACGCCTGTTGCGCGAAGCGTTTCGCCTCAACCGGCACCAGCTACCAAGTGGACTTGACCTGATCTTGATCCCGCGGCAAAACAGTGGAAGCTGTCTGGATGATTACAGCAATTCCCTGAGGCGGCTTGCACAACGGCTCGCAAAGCGGCTGAACATCAACCAAGCATGATCACGTTCTGGCAACGACTCCGGTCACTTCCACAATTTGCCGTCATCGCTCTGGTGCGGGTCTATCAACTGACGCTCAGCCGGCTGTTGGGCAACACGTGCCGTTTCCACCCGTCCTGCAGCGAGTACATGATCGGGGCGGTGGAAAAGTACGGAGTGTTGAGCGGCACGTGGAAAGGCCTGCGGCGCATCATGCGCTGCCATCCGTTTCACCCGGGGGGATACGATCCCCCGTAGATGAACGTTTCGCAGATTGCCGCGATCATTTCTCACTCCGGCCGGGCGGCAGACGCCGTCGGCACACACAATCATGCGTCACTGGGTTTCTGTAACGCACGGCGCTTCCGCAGGCCGAAAGCCACGATCGCCACAGAACCGATGCCGAGCAAAACAAATGACGACGGCTCAGGCACGATTGCCGCATCGTGGCTGAAGAAGTATTCTCCCGCTGCCAACGTGACGGGGCTGTCGAGCTGGAATTCCAGACGGAAGATGTCATCCGTCGTGCCGTCTTCGAATACACGGTCGATGCCTGAGTCGGTGACGGAAAACGTCCCGCCGGTAAAGTGCGTCGAGAAGACGTCGCCCGCGAAGCTTCCCGTATTGGTCGGCAACAAGTCGCCGTTGACGAGCGTGCTGGACCAAATGTTCATATTGTACTTGAGGTAGGGAGAGAACGGATCCAAGCCCGCTGTGGAGTCGAAGAATCCCACAATCGTATCAATCGTGGTCTCCGACTCCAGCTTGAAATAGGTGGCGTAGACGTGGTCGAAATTGTTCGACATGCTATAGGCGCGATACAACCCCGGCGTGTCTGCGTTGGCTGTTCCCTGCGCCTGCGCATTGTAGAAATCGCCCTGTGTCCCGTCATCGATGCCGTTATTGTCATATATGTTTGTACCGCCATCGTATAACGTCAGCGCGAGACCGGCATTCTCGGGGAACCAGTCGTCCTTCAGCCAGGTGTTGATGCTTGCACCCCACGCAGGATCATCGTAGATCCGGCGGAACGTGCCTCCGGACGCATTGTCGCCGTTGGGAGTGGTTCCCGTGGGGAATTGGCCGCCGGTGATGGCGTAGTAGTAGCCAAACGCATCAGTCTGGTATCCGGGCGCTCCGTTAAAGAGATATCCCGCTTGCACTTCGGCGGCAGACCATGTCAGTGTGAGAACAATGGTTGCGAATACGAGGTGATTGAGTCGGCGCGCGTAGTTCATAGTCCCTCCGATATGCACAGAACAGGTTTCTGACCCGAACCGACCGGTTCAACTCACTCTCCGAACTCCACCAATGCCGGTCGGCACGTTCGCGTTCGAGTCGCCCATGTTTTAGGCAGGAGAGGAGATGTTCAAGGCAAAAACCGCATATTCATCAATGTTTGAGTAGAACTCCCAAACTATTCTTCAACAGTCCGACTCTGCGAAGGCGAATCTGCGAGATTCATAGTATTAGCCCTATATGGTGATACTGGAGCAATCCGAGCGGCGGGCGCCAAGCGGTTGGTTGGCAGATGAACGCCAGCAGACGAGGCATCCACGCAGTTGTTCGAGCACGATTGCGGCAAGCCAAACGACTCGACATCGACCGGAGATCAATGCCGCGGCAACGTCACTTCTGAATTGCACGACAGTCTGCAGCCAGACGGTCGCACGTGTGACGACCGAACGCCAGCGTGCTGCTCAGTCGCGAAGAGCGACCTCAGGGGACATCATCACCCGTCATTTCCACCAGCGGCAGCGGGCGTCCCGGTTCGGACATCACCTCGCGGATTGTCGATTTGCCGAGCGCATCTTCCACCATCGACATGGCCGCGTCGAGCCGTGCGTGCATGGGGCAGAGGTGGGTCCCGTGGGTCTTCAGTCCCAAGGGGCAGGTGACGATCCGCTTAAGGGGATCGACGGCGTTGATCACCTCCAGCACCGTCAACTTGTCAGGATCGCGGGCGAGTACAAATCCGCCTCCCGCGCCGCGGCGGGAGGTCAAAATGTCACGCCGTGCCAATTCCTGGAGCACTTTGGACAAGTAGCTGGGCGGGACGGCCGTGTCCTCCGCGATGCGGCCGTTGCCGACCGGGCCTTCGTCGCGATGTCCGGCAAGCCAAATCACTGCGCGGAGAGCATACTCTTGGGTTTGCGAGAACATCGGCTTTTCGAATGGAGTTGAGGATCGTGGTTCACTGCCAGTCTACGATATCTTTGCGAAGGGCGTAAATCGAAGATTGACAGACCGGGTTCTACGGGCTAGATTTCGATAATCGACTCTGGTATCCGATTTGGCGGTATTGCAGGTCGCACCGGTTGCCAGGAATCCCCCCAACACTCGTATTTCTAAGCAGGAACACTCGTAATGCACAAAACAACCCTCGTTGCGGTAGTGGCTGTGGTCGCTGGGATTGGATTGGTCTCGTTCGCGGCGGATTCGGGAAAAACAAGGTCGAAAAACGACAGCCTGCTGGACCATACGCGCCGCGAAGTGCGGATGTTGGACGACCTCTACAAAGGGGGCATCGTCACGATCACTGAGCATTACGTGAACGACAAAGACACCATTCCTGCCGGCACCGCGTTTAAGAAACTCTTCGAAGCGGTGGAGAAAAACGGCTGGCACAAGGTCCGCCTGCTGGATGCCACCGGCGAACCGTACAACGACGAAAACGTCGCCGAGGACAAATTTGAAAAAATGGCCATCAAAAAACTGGCCGGCGGCGAAACTTGGGTTGAAGAGGTGGAAGTCCGCCGCGGAACGAAACATCTGCGGGTGGCGACGCCGATTCCGGTGGTGTTCGCAAAATGCGTGATGTGCCACGCCAATTACGAGGACGTTCCGAAAGGCAAAGCGATCGGCGCTCTCTCCTACACCGTGCCGATCGACGGTCCGTTGGTGAGCACGGAGAAGTCGTCGCGGTAGAATTTCGGGGCAGAGTGCCCGCAGCTGTGAAGATCGGTCTGGCGGCGGGGCAGCGTTTGACCGGTGTCGCGCTGCCGACATGATACCGGTCGTCTCTACATGCCGGGGTACCTTTCGAGCATTTCTTCATAGTGGCGGTCGCCGCGCTCGCAATCCACAAAGTACGCCACAATCCACTCACAAAATGAGTCAGCGCACTGATACACATCAACAGTGGCTGGATCGAGTTTGAAGCCACCCGGATACATGTTTCTTCGACCAAGCGGCTCAGCACAATATGCAATGGCGTGCGTGCCGTCCGGTGCCAGGAGCAGATGCCAGTAGTCACAGCCTTGGCATTCGTACGCAATCAGAAACAGCTTTCGCGAAGGATCGGCAGGTAATGGAACGATCTCATCAGGAAGCGTCAGCCAGATGGTATTGTGCCGCAATCGATCGTGGTAATCGTCGGACTCGACTAATTCGACGAACGCTGAAGGAAACACGAGCCCTTCCCTTTCGACGTTTTTGCGAAGGTCCCTGAATTTAGCGCGGCGGCTTTCGTGCTTTTGCTTCGGCCTTGGACGGCGAAAGTGCGCAATCTGCGACGCCAGATACCCGCCCGAAAAGTCCTCATTTTCATACTGGTCTGCAAGTTTTAGTTCAGCATCCGAAAGCGTGATTGCCTCAGGCACATAACGGAACGGATCTGTGTCGTAGTCCGCTGGAAGTTCAAATGCCTCAATCGACTCGCTGTCGTCCGATGTCGGCCCAAAGTATGGGCATTTGGGGAGCATGTCTAACGGCCTCCGTTTGGGACACTCCACTCAGAGAATTTGCATCGAATGATTCTCCCTCGTTGTCGCTACTTTCCTGGCTAGCAATCAGCGGGTGGCTCCTGCCTTCAGCCATGCTTCCTCCTTCAACGAGATATTTCACTGTCGAATCGCCTGATGTCGAGATCACCCGCCAAGCGTCTCGTGCACCAGCCGGTAGACCTCCTCCCACGTCGTTGCCCGCGGCGGCGCGATGTGGGTGTTGGTGCTGTTGGCGAAGCAAATGGTGTGCAGGCCCTCGCTGCGGAGTTTTTCGATGTTGTGCGGGCTGTCTTCGATGTAAATGTCCGCGCCGACCTGCTCCTTGTCTTTCATGAAGCAGAGATCCCAATAGGGGATCCCGTTTTGGTCGAGCCAGTCGATTGTCTGGCTGACGGAGGCATGGTGGAAGTAGTGGATGAACAGCCGGTGCGTGATGATGCGAATCCGGGCCCCTTCGTCGGAGAGCCGGCGGAGGTACTTTCGCGCCCCGGAAATCATCGGGCAGGTCTCAAACAGCCCTCGCTGCGTCACGGCGAAGCGGTGCAGGCTGTTGTACTGCTCGGAGTCAGCGATGCCCCACTCCTGCAGCCCGTAGGAGAAATCGGTCGGCAACTCGTCAATCTCCCGCTCCAGCCACTCAGCGGCAATCTCCCGCAACCGCCTGTAAAAATCGGCACAGACGCCGTCGAGGTCAACTCCGATGATGGTTTTTTCGATGGACATTTTGAAGTTGCTTTGGGAATTCCCCGATTCAAGTGTTTACACAGCGTGCCATGGTCTCACTCCTGCAGGCGGGTGACGATGCCGATTGCCGGCTCGCAGCGAGCGTGCCCATTCGTCGAGGGGCTTCCTCAAGGATGCTTCTCGGTATTGACCGCTCAGCGGAATTGTTTCTTAGTGAGGATTTCCTGACCGCACCACGGACAAACACCCGCCACCATCTTGTTGTGAGTCCTCTGACAAAGTGACCGATCAAACTCGATGCCGGTACTCGACGCAACGGGGTAAATCATAAGCTTGGCCGATTCAGATTCGAACATCGCCAAGAATGTCTGCACCTCCCCGTTTGAGCAACCCGAACCACGTGCAATCCGCTTGTTTCTAGAATTGCAGGATAGCATCGTTGGATTCTCCCGCTCAACATCCGTCATGGCATCTATGATGCCACACCAGCGTCGATACTTTTTCAATTCATTGGTAATGATGCGATGGTCATCCGCCGTATAAATCGTTGGAGGAAATTCGTATGTCTCCATCATGTACAGGAATTCCGCAAGAATCCTGCGGAATCTAGGAAGCGACATTTTGGCTGCCATTGAGTCCTCCTCATCGGCGAACTTCCTCGTCTTCACTCTTGAACCAAATTGAACGTCCCTAATTATAGACGTCCGGCGGGAGCCTAAACTACGTTACTGCAGCCCTAATCTTCCGATACCCTCCGAGAAACGTATCTGAATGCTTCGTCGAAAGTTCCAGCATATCGCTCAACTGTCATGGATTCGGCAACGCACTCAAAAGTCGCTTCCTTGAGTAGGATCATAAAGTGTCGAAGGTTGGGTGAGTTCGATTCCGAATCATCATAGCAATCACGCCAGATACGCTTCGCTGAAGCCCTGGTTTGTACACGGACTTCCTCCACCCAAGTTGAGTCAACGATTTCCAGGACAGAGGAATCCATTTCATTCAACCCGAGATTGTAGAGAGGATGTTCCGGGAGACCTTCATCGTTTGGGTAACCGAAGCGTGACGTCCATGCATCACAGCGGAGGATCGCTACTCCCAAATCATCGAGTTTGCCCGCCACATTGACGGTTTTAGACACGGCGAAGAATATGAGAAACGTCTTCCAGCCGTCAGCAACCAACGTTTCTGCGGGAACTGAAGGTGATGGCTCGCATCCGATGTCGTACGGTAGGATCGATGGCATGAAAAATCGGATGTTGTACTAAACTCTTGTAGCGAGTAGGGCAGGCTCCCGCCTGCCGCCGACAAACTGAAACGTCGCACATGGTACACGTCCGGCGGGAGCCGGACCTACGGTTCTGTTCCGCCCCACAATTCAAACGGCGTCTTCGCGTCCGTTGCAAACGGCAGGTCGATCCGCCGGCCCTCGCCAGCGCTTTGGTAGGCGGCGAAGATCGCTTCCAGCACCGCCCGGCCGTCGTGGCCGGTGACTTCCGGCTGGAGGTCTTCCTTGACGCACTTTACGAAGTGCTCCAACTCTTGCGGGAAGCCGTAGTTCCACGCCTCTTCGTAGATCGTGAAACTCCACCCCTTCGTATCGCCCGCTTTCTCGACCGCGTAGCCGTAGCCGTCACGGGAGTAAGTGTGGATCGAGTTGCCCTTGAGCAGATCGGCATAGGCCACGCCGCCGGTGCCGTGGACTTCGGCGGTGTCGTCCATGCCCCCCAACTTGGCCCAAGATTCTTCAATATAGGCGGTCGCGCCCCCTTCGAAATCGATGATTAGAATGCTGGTGTCGTCGCCGCGAGTTTTGTCGGCGTGCATGTTCAACTTCAAGTCGCAGTAGACGCTCTTGATCGCCGGGCGGCCGAGGATCCAACGGGCGAATTCGATGCCGTGGCAGCCCATGTCGAGCATCACGCCCCCGCCGCTCTGTTCGACGTCCCAGAACCAAGGAGCGTGCGGGCCGTCGTGCTTTTCCGATTGCTTAATCAGAAACACGTCGCCCAGCGCGCCCTCGTCGACCAATTGCTTGAGCCGCACATATTTGGGGGTGAAGCAAAGTTCTTCGGCGTACATCAATTTCACGCCCGCTTTTTCGCAGGCGGCAATCATCTGGTCGCATTCCGCAAGGTTAGTCGCCATCGGTTTTTCAAGGACCACATGCTTGCCCGCTTCCGCCGCGGCGCAGGTCAGTTCACAGTGCAGATTGTTGGGAACGCCCACCACAATCATGTCGATATCGTCCCGCTTCAAAACCTCGCGGTAGTCGGTCGACCAGTTGGGGATGCCGTGCTCTTCGGCGAATTTGCGAACGTGCGCTTCGGTCTTAGAGGCGACCGCCCGGACGTCGGCATCAGCGACGCGCAGCAGCGACTCGTGGTGAATACTGGTAATAAACTGCGACCCAATCAGGGCGACTCCGACTTGCGACATGGTGGTTGGCCTTCGTGTGTGAATCGTGCAACGAAATGAAGCTAGGTTGCTGATTATTTTCCGCCGATTGCACGGGTGCAAGCGGGGACGGGGGAATCGCGCGACCCACCGATTTCCCCATTGCCATCGGTCGCTCGCTCTTGTTAATATGGGTATTGTGCGGAAGATGCAAATCGTGCGCGTTTTCCTGCGGGCCGTTGGGGGCCAGTCATCAGGGCTCAAGTCTTGAGCGAATTCAGCTGCGGCAGAGGTTGCAACATCATGAGACAAAAACAGTTACATCTACTCCTGGCCGGCTTGGCGGTTTTGTTGGTGCTTCCGGCAGGCCTGCAAGCACAGGATGACGCCAATTGGGAAATGACGATCCGCAATCACACGCCCGACAAGGGGCCGGTCTTTGAAAAGAACGGGCTGACTTACGAGCAGGCGTACAATGCGATTCCTTTCAACCGCACCGAGTACGATGCCAATCCTTCCTACCGGCATGATTCGGCCATGGAATTGCTGTTCAACGAACTGCGGCCGACGACCATCATTCGCAGCCAATCGTCGCGGGCGTCAAAGTATCCGAGTTTCAACCGGCCCGATTACCTGTGGCAGCGGTGGAACTTTAACTACTACGGATACCCGCGCGGGTACTATCGCTCGGTTTATTAAGCGTTGGCTGTCATTTGAATCCGCAAGACATGAGTTTTGCGGGATTGAAATTGCCCACGATGGAAACCCCGGCGGAGCCGGGGGCTGAGGGGTGCCGTAGCGCAAGCGGGCGGGAAGATTTCAGTCGGCCGCGTCGAGTTGGCCGTCTCGGATGGTGAGCACCACGTCCTCCGGTCCGATGAAGCTGCGGTCGTGCGTGACGACTACGATGGTTGACTTGCGTTCTCGACAAAGTTCGCGCAGGTAGCGATAGACTTCCGCTCCACTATCGCTGTCCAGTTCTCCCGTCGGCTCATCGGCCAATACCAGCAGCGGCGCTTTCAACAGCGCGCGGGCGATGGCGACACGCTGTTGTTCACCACCGGAGAGCTGTGATGGGCGGTGCTGCAGCCGGTGTCCCAATCCGACACGTTTTAGTAGTGACACCGCTTCGGCCCGACGCTGCGGAGTGACTCCGCCTGGCAGGTACGGGACGAGTACGTTTTCGACGGCGTCCAGATTGTTGAGCAGATTGAAATTCTGAAAGATGAACCCGACGTCGTCCCGCCGGTAGGCGTTCCGCTCGCGCGGGCTGAGCTGCCCCAGTGAGCGGTCATTGACGCGAATATCGCCCGCCGCCGGTTCATCCAGCGCGCCCAACAGGTACAGCAACGTACTCTTCCCGCTTCCCGACGGCCCCACGATGAACGTGAACGCCCCTGCGGGAATCTCACACGTAATCCCCCGTAAGGCATGCACGACGGTCTCGCCGGCGCGATAGTTTTTCTGGATGTCGCGGATTTCGATCATGTTGTGGGTTTGGGGATATCGTCGCGTTGCGGCTGAGGCTGACATATGTGCCTTTGTCGCTCCGCGCGTCGAACGACAACAGAATCATCGTAGATCGAGCGACGTTGCGTCAAACCCACTGACGGAATCTGTTCTGAGGTGGTCGGACATCCGATCGACATGCCGCGATTGGTAGTCGACGGATCTCTTGTCGACGATGGTACCCATTCGCGTATATGCTATTGAATATGTCGAAAGGTGCTTGAGTCGACACTTGGAATCATCAATGCACGATCATCTGTCTCCATCAGAACGCGGTTCGGAACATAGGTGGTCGACAAGGCTTGTGGACATCTTGCGGGTCCTCGCCTCGACTTTGACGATTCAGTTTTGGTGGAGGTATGCGAGCAACATCAACCAAGTTGCGAGTTGGAAGGTCCCAATATTCCTGTTTCGCGCGTTTGCAGTAATATTCTTTTCGAATGTCGCGGTCGGCATATGTGCGGCCGGGGTCTTTCCGAAATGGTTTGCCATTACATCCTGGATCAGCTGGTTCATCGTCTGTGGGACTGCGTCGTCAAACGTGATACTCAGGTCTCTGCGAAATCTTTCACGGTATTTGGTCCTCGGAATAGCCCGTCCGATTTGGTGGTTTGAATGGTCGCGAATTGCTTGGCATATTTTTGCCTTCACGGCAATTAGTTGTCCGGTTTACATAATGCTGGGCAAAGATCTTCCGGCGGTCTTGCAGTTTCTAGAGCCGAGAAGCGTGGCCTACTTTGCGGTCTCGCGACTGTTTCCAACGTTCTTTGTGTTGAGTGTGCTGGGCTATCTGGTCTCGATGCTCACAGGCTTGCCAAGATGCGGACGAGCGTACGAATGTGTGAATTACTACTTCAACTTCTTCAGTGGGATAGTGTTAACGGTGACAGCGTTGGCGTACTGGCCTCCTGCTAAGCTCTGGCCCAATGCCGTGATTTTGGTTCTGTCGGTGGTCTCAGGGCTGACGTTTTGTGCGCTGTTCATCGTTCATCTCTTTCGGGTGATGAATCGTAAGCCGGTCGACGAACAGCTTGATGTCCTTTAGGCACACAATTCAAGATTGTCGTTGCAGCGCAGCTCAATTGATTACGATTGGCGTCGATCATTCCCGCCGAAGATCCTCTTCCGCATTGCCTGTTCGAGGATTACTTCAAAGGAATCAAGTGCCAATTCATACGCCGTCGGCGTTTCGTCGTAGTCCCACTCTCGAACGTAGTGACCTGAGGAGAGTGCTGAGGTCGTGACCGCAGCACCGAGATCAGCGACAAAGACTGCGTATTCCCAGCGATTGCCAACCTGAGCGGATTGCACAGAGGTGCCGAATTCGCTCGCAAGGCATTTCAACACCAACAACGGCAACGCTTCGCTCAACAGACCTTCGCCGATAGCTTCGTCAATTCCTTCGTAAAGCAAGTAGCACGCGGTTTCCAAGCTGGTCCGATCGCCGCTAATGCAACCTTCGACAGCGTCGATTTGCATGTTCGGAATCGCAGCGACGGCCTCCGCATAGCGGTCTAAGATTGACGTCATCCGCACCTGTTCGTCGGCTGTCAATGCTCGGTGCACTCGTCAACTCCATTAGTTGACATTGAACGACGGACGATTGGCCTATTTCTTCGCGCGCTTCGGCGGCGCGGCCGACACGCCGCTCAGCCCGCCGCTGACGGTCAGCACTTCGCCGGTGATCCAGCCCGCTGCCGGGCTGCAGAGAAACGCAATGCCTTGTGCGATGTCTTCCGGTTCGCCCCAACGGCCCAGCGGAACCGCTTGCCGCACGCGGTCGATCATCTCCGATTCGCCGATCCCTAGCGACTCGCAGCGTTGGGCCATCACCCGTTTGTTGAAATCGGTGTACACCGGCCCGGGGCTGACGGCGTTGACGCGCACCCCGTAGGCGGCCAGTTCCATCGCCAGCGTTCGCGTTAAGCTGATCACGCCCGCTTTGGCGACGTTATACGCGGCGACCAGCGCCGCCGGGTTTTGACCGTTGATCGACGCCACGTTGACGATCGTGCCCGACTCCTGCCGCTCCATAATCCGTCCCGCGGCACGGCAGCAATGAAATGTGCCGGTCAGCGTTACGTTCAGCACCTGATTCCAATGCTCGTCGCTCAGTTCCACAATCGGACAGACGTCCTGACCCAAACCGGCGTTATTGACAAGAATGTCCAACGTGCCGCGCTCAGCGGCGATGCGATTGAAGAACGCATCCACGGCGCCGCTGTCGGTGATGTCGACCGCAACGGCGTCGACGGAGAGTTTCTGCCCACGCAATTCTTCAGCGGCGGATTGAGCTTTCTCGTCCTGCAAATCGGCCAGGATCACGTGCGCTCCCAAACGGGCCAATTCAGCGGCGGTCCCCAGACCGAGTCCTTGTGCGGATCCGGTGACGACGGCCGTCGTGTTCATCAATTGATACTTTGAATCGTCGGGCATTCGTTCGCTCTGGGATGCGGTGACTGTTGATCATGTGGACCGCCGGCGGAGCCGGGGGTTGACGGTTGTTAATGTGTTAATATGGCCAGGGGCCTTGCGACCATAAGCCGCCGTCGACATACAGCGTTTGGCCGGTGATAAAATCGGACTCGTCGCTCGCCAAGTAGACGACCGCCTTGGCGACGTCGACCGGTTGGCCCACGCGGCGCAGCGGGGTCAACGGGCTCCAGGTGCCGGCGTAGTCGCCGCTCTCTTGTTTGGTCCGTTCAATCTCAATCGCCCCGGGTGCGACGCAGTTCACACGGATTCTGTGCGGACCCAATTCGACGGCACAGACCCGCGTCAACGTCTCAATGCCCCCCTTCGACGCCGAGTAGTCCGCGAGATTCGGAAACGGAATCCGATTCGCCCCTGAGCCTATGTTGACGATACCCCCGCCGCCGGTCTCCTTCATCCGCAGCGCTGCCGCCTGCGAACAGAGGAACGTCCCTTTGAGATTCGTGCGGATCGTGCGATCGAAGTCCACTTCGGCCAGTTCCAAAAACGGCACCCAGGTCTGCACGCCGGCGTTATTGACGAGCAGATTCAGGCCACCGGCTTGTTCGTCCAGTTCCTGGAACATCGCCCGCACCGCAGCTGAGTCGCCGACATCGCCCGGCAAGAGCCAACATTGTCGATCGAAATCGCGAATCGCGGCGGCCGTCTCTTCGGCGCCGGCGCGGTCGCTGTTGTAGTTGATCGCCACGTCCCAGCCATTTTCAGCCAGGCCGAGCGCGATTCCCCGCCCGACCCCTTTGCTGGCGCCGGTGACGAGGGCGATGCGTGACTCGATACTCATATATGTCTCTCAGGTGAAGTAGTTCTTGTTGCCACAAGCGTTCGATTGCGTCAATGTTCGGCGATTTCAATCCGAGAGATATTCTCGTCTGCAAATTTTTCGCCGTACAAATCGATCAGATCGTGCTTAAGTCGTTGGAGGATTTCGGGTGAATCGACGTTGCCGTTCAAGACTGCGTATCCCCTGGAATCTCGGGAGGCATCGACGTTGGCGTAAGCATCATCCTCGGCTAGCATCGCGGACACAACTCTTTGTTGCTCAGTTGCCAGTTGATAGTAGAAATGAGTGCCTCCAATGACTACTCCCAGTGGAAACGCAGCCGCCCCCAGACACAAAGATACGAGCAGCACAAGAGCGATGATCACGTGTTGGCGTTTAATGTCAAACTTCATCGACATCATCTAACATCAATTTGCTTCGGGACATTCCACCCGCTTGATACATGTGTCTGCATATGTGGATCCCAAAAGCTGTCTTAAGTCTCGGCGCAGTTCGCCCAGAATCTTCCTTGAGGCAACATCACCAGACACATAAGCACAGCCGTTCGTGTAACGCACGACCTTGAGTTCGGCGTATTTGGGGTGGTCTGCGATCATTTCCTTGAGGGTGCGTGCCTGTTCGGCACTCCGCCCTCCGTAAATATCCAGATAAACGAAATAAACGCCCAGCGCGAATCCTGTCGGAGCAGAACTGACGAGAATCACCCCCAAGATCAAGAAGAACAGAATTCGTTTGAACTGCGAACTGAGCGCCATGGCTCGCCTCATTGAATAACACGATTCCTCGATCAATCCAACGCGACCCATACCGACCCACGCTCAGACGAATCAACCGCTTTGGTGATGAATTTTAAACCACGACGGCCGTCGTAAACCGTGGGGAAATTGTATTGCTCAGTCTTCAGCGGTTTACCGTCGATGTGCGCACGGATCGCCTCCGCCACGCCGCAATAGATCGTGGCGAACGCCTCCAGATAACCCTCTGGATGCCCCGTCGGTATCCGCGTGCAGGCATTCGCGGAGTCGGAGAGATACTCACTGTGGCCGCGGGTCAGCGTCTGCCGCGGTTGGCCGTAGCGGAACAATTCCAGCCGGTTGGGGTCCTCCTGTTCCCACAAAACCGCTCCCTCGGAGGCATAGACCCGCAGCTTGAGCCCGTTTTCCTCACCGGTGGCGACTTGGCTGATCGTGAGCACACCCTTGCCGCCGCTAGCGAATCGCAGCAGCACGTTGACGTCCTCATCCAATTTTCGGTCGGGCAGAAACGTGCTCTTGTCGGCGCACAGTTCGGTGATCGGATCGCCGGTGACGTACTCCAGCAGGTTCACGCAATGCGTGCCGACGTCCCCTAGCGTGCCGCCGATGCCCGATTGGGCGGGATCGACGCGCCACTCGGCCTGTTTCTGGCCCAGCTTCTCGTGTGGAACCATCAGAAAATCCTGCAGGTACTCGACGATCACCTTCCGCACGTCGCCCATCTCGCCTTGCTGAAACAGACTCCGCGCGTGCCGCACCAGCGGATGTCCAGTGTAGTTGTGCGTCAGCGCAAAGATCAGTCCCGACTCCTCAACCAGTGCGCAGAGTTGCTCCGCCTCTTCGAGGTTGTACGTCATCGGCTTATCGCAGACGACGTGAAACCCGGCGTCGAGAAACGTCTTGGCGATCGCAAAGTGCGAAACGTTCGGCGTGACGATGCTCACGAAATCGATCCGCTCATCCGCCGGCAATTCCGCTTCGGCGGCCGCCATTTGTTCGTAGCTGTCGTAACAGCGGGACGGGTCGAGATACAGTTCTGCCCCAGTCTGTCGCGTGTTCTCCGGATCGCGCGAGAAACAGCCGGCAACCATTTCAATCTGCCCGTCGAGCGCCGCCGCCGTCCGATGCACTCCGCCGATAAACGCGCCTTGCCCGCCGCCGACCATCCCCATGCGTAGTTTGCGTTTCCAGGATTGCATATTGTTTCTCTCCAAATCGTAGGGTGCGTCGCGACGCACCTCAATCGACTACAGCGACTCTAATACCGACTCCACTTCGTCAAGTACACGACTCAAGCCTGAGGAAGAATAGCTGGAATTTTTCAACTGCGAATGTGATTTTTCCAAATAGCATTTGAGCTTTCGGCGCGGGGCAACATTGCGAGAGGGAGTTACCGTGACATTACCGATATTGACAAATAGATTATCAAACCCTTCAGCTAAGGTGACTCTTGGTGTTCGCCCGCCCTCGTGTAGTCGAACTCGTTCAGCCAGCACGCCGATGACCAATCTGCCAAGAACCTGATCGAGCACTTCTGATGTCTGAGTGATGAAGAATTCCCGATTACCGTAGTCGAAATGATTGCATTTGCCTGGGGCAAGGCGCCCGGAATACGCCGAGAGGCAGAGGTCGAAACTCTCGGCGTTGTCTTCGTCCCGGTTTCCACTAATCACATCAAAACACTCGTCAAGTTTGACAACATAGTCAGGTTCGTCTCGCACTGACAAAAGATCCACGACAGCCTTGGGCACGGAGTTTAACTCCTCTCGCGTGCCATCCAAGATTTCTGAAAGTCGCTTCTCCACAGGAAAACGGATTGGCGCAGACCTTTGCAAAAGGGAAATCCAAATTATGGCGCTTACTGCACCGAAAATGTCTTTCTGGGTGTTCGTTACAGCCCACATACACGCACCAAAATCGGCTCGCCGCCAACGAAAGGTGCGTCATGACGCACCATACCGTACTGCCATTTACTCCAACCCCAATATTCGCCGATTCGCCGCCACGTCGGCATGCCCGCCGGCGAAATCGTCGAAGGCGACGTCTGTTGTTTCGATAATGTGCCGCGTGATAAACGGTGCTCCCTCACGGGCACCCTGTTCGGGGCTTTTGACAGCGCATTCCCACTCCATCACCGCCCAGCCGTCGTAGCCCGCTTCGGTCAGCAGCGTAAACACCTGCGTGAAGTCGACCTGCCCATCCCCCAACGAGCGGAACCGCGACGCCCGCCCCGACCACGGCTGATATCCGCCGTACACCCCCACGCGGCCGCTGGGGCGGAACTCCGCGTCCTTGACGTGAAACCCCTTGATCCGCTCGCCATACAGCCGGATGAAATCGATGTAGTCGAGCTGCTGCAACAGAAAGTGGCTGGGGTCATAGTTCAAACAAGCAGCCGGGTGATCGTTCGTCTCATCCAGAAACATCTCAAACGTCGCCCCGTCATACAAATCGGAACCGGGGTGCAGTTCATAGGTGAAGACACAGCCATGATCCTGAGCGAAATCGAGCAGCGGCCGCCAGCGCGCGGCGAGTTCCTTAAAGGCTTCTTCGATAATCCCCGCCGGCCGCTGCGGCCAGGGATAGACCATGTGCCAGGCAAATCCGCCCGACAGCACCGGCACAGTCGTCAGGCCCATTCTTTCAGAGGCTAACACGCATTGCTTGAGTTGTTCGGTCGCCCAATCGGTTCGCTCCTGTCCCCGCAATCCGGGCGGATGGAATGCTTCGAACATGACCTCGTACGCCGGATGGACGGCGAGCACCTGCCCCTGCAAGTAGCCCGCCAAATCGGTCGGCTGCAGCCCAATCTCCGCCAGTTTGCCGACGTAGTCGTCACAATATGCCTGCGACTCGGCTGCTTGGGCGAGGTCGATCGTACGGGGATCCCAAGCGGGGATTTGGGCGCCGATAAAACCCAATTCAGCGAACCAGCGGCCGATGCTCAGCAGTTCGTTAAACGGCGGCTCGTCCCGCAGAAATTGGGCCAGAAACACAGCGGGGCCTTTGATGGCGGGCATGACGCAGCTTTCTGCAATTCAAGTGTCGTGAACCGGATCAGCAGGGCGCCTCTCATCCTACGGAAATTCTCACCTCTCTTCCAATCTGGCGGCAGATTTGCGAGAGTTCGTCGCGATTCAGCGCTCCCGATTCAGCCGCGCGCGATGGTTGACAGCGCTAATCGTGAATGTGAAAGTGTGCAAAGTTTGCGGATTAGAGGAGAGTTTGATATTGCTGATGAGATTTAGCCACGAATCGCACAAATCTGCACGAATCGCCCGCTGCCGTTTTCCTTCGTGAGGATTCGTGCGATTCGTGGCAAATCCGTTTTTTTGACATTGGTTGCGGCCATAATCCAGCCATGCCGTGTTAATCCGTGCCTAAATACGTGCGCGGCAAATTCTGCTGGGTCATACGGCCGCCGATTGGAAAGACATCAACTTCGTGAAATACCGTCCCTATCTCGTGCGTGCACTCTGGACCGGAGCGGGTCTGCTGGTGCTGTTTCTGGTCGTGCTGTTTGTTTGGCTGGCGCTGAGCAGTCTGGGGGACAGTGCCGGTGCAGAGGCGGCCAAGGCGATCACGCTAGCGCTGGCGATTTGTCTGGGATTCGATGTCGTGGGGCTGGTCGTGCTGCTAGCGCTCGTGGAATTAGAACGCACCGCACCCGATCAAGATTCCGCTGAGTCCGGGGAATCGGCGTCGGAGGACGACCAATAGCTCCCCCACCAAAACGAGACCACCGCGCAGACTCCCCAGCCGATGCCCGCGCCGATTCGACCGGCGGTGAAATTGGCGAAGTTCGTGAAATAGACGTTTGCGGCGATGTGCAGGATGACCGGGGCGACGAGGCTTCCGGTCAGTTCGCGAGCCAGTCCTAAGATGAGGCCGCTGATGGATGTGAACAACAACATCGGCCAATTTAGGGAAAGCTGCCCCAAGAACTGATTAAATGCATCGAGCCAATGCGCCGTTCCGAACAGTAGCGAGGCTGCGATCAGTGCAGGGCCGAATGAGATTTGCCCGATGCGATACCGCCGGCCCCAGATCTCGTTCAATTCCGATTGAAACAGCCCGCGAAATAACAATTCTTCGCCGGCAGCGACAAATACGACTTGATAAAGGACCGCGCTTGCCCAGTGCTCGACGACTCGCTGATTGAGCGTCAATTCGCCAAATTGAGCTTCTGCAAGCAGTGGAACTGCGATGAGCGGCACCGCGCCGCTGAATCCGACCGCCGTCGCAAATCCCAGTTCGTGTGTCGTCAAACCATAATTCGCCGGTGCCCGACGCCAGATGAGCATCCCACCAAGCGCCGCAACGATCATCATCGCATGTGAGACGTACTTCGCCCAGGCCCCGATCTGCAGCGACTCAACCCACGCGACTGCGACGAGCAGCAGCAGGAATAGGGTTAGCAGCATTCCGTGGGGCCAAGGTGAGCGAATGCTGGAAGGCATGGAGCACGGAGCCACTCTGGTTGAAGTCCTACCGAATCGAAAAGCGGATTGTCGCAAGGGGCGAAGGACTGATCTTATCCCAGCGTCGAATCAGGCAGGGCCCGCCCTGCCAGTGAGTCGGCGTCGTCGGGAAACAGCTCAAAATATGCTGCCCGATGATTCTGAAACCACTCCTCGAAGAGTTCGCGGTCTGAGCCGCGCGCTTGTTTGGCTTCGATGACGAGCCCTTTGAGACAATCGATCAGCAATTCTCGTGCATCGTCGGATCGCCCTTGTTGGTGCCACAGTTTTGCGAGCAAACCCATTTCTTTGGATGTCGATGCCAATGAAATGCAACCGTATTGAGTTCTTTCGAGCAGGATGACAGTCCTGTAGGTTGTTGAGCCACATACAGCCCCAGAATCGCCGACAGGCAGACGAAATACACAACCCAATTCTGTCACGATTTCGACTTGTATTTGGTCATGATCCTGCATTGTCGAACAAATCCTCAAACGACCATAGCCGGTCCACCACTCCCACCATCACGATTTGCCACGGAGAAGCCGACGCCGTCGCTGCGGGTCGTCGGTAACAGATAAACATCGCGCAATCTTCAATTCGCACGTCCAATTCTGAACTGTTCCGCTCGGCGGAAAGCGCCTGAATTTCCCATGCAGTAAGAGCTATCTGTTCGACGTCCAGTTCCGGCGGAAATGTGGCTTTCCTTCAATATTTGCGACGAAGTGCACTGAGTCGAGTCCGCGCACTTGTGTGTCCCAATGCTCAGCAACGTAGTAGACGACCGCAATTTGCCACGCCGCGTTCGGAATTCCACCTTTGATCCGAACGGTCCACATCCGTCTTCCTGGGTTATCGAACCACCCCTGCATCTCGTCACGCAGCACATCCGGAGGCTCAGTTGGGGGCCAGTTCACCCGAACTCCGAAAGGAGCAAACCATTCCGGAAGCTGATCCATCATTTTGATTGGCAATTTTCGCTTCGCTTTTGGGACGACGAGCAAGTATCGTTCGTCATCGAGGTAGTCCGCATGTTCCGCCGTGACTTTGACGGTTGGATCGGGCACACGCGGAGCTCCAAACCAGACAGCGAGTGCTGGCTGGCGGTCAGGAATCGCACAGTTGACCCGCTCCGCGAGATCGGCCCCAGGCTGATTACCAAGAACCATTCCATAGACCTCTTTGAGACCACACCCGGGCGATGCATCAAACACATAAGCCGAGCTGTGTTTGCCATTTATTTTGGGAGGAGTAGCCAGTATTCCGCCGCCTAACGAGCTAGGCCAGAAACGATAACCTCCTCTGATTTTTTTCCGCCACCACTTCTCCCACCCTGACATGTCTCGGAATTCGGCACCATAAGATGGAAAGACGTAATATGAATGCGGCCCGAAAATTGCCATACGCGTGTCGCCCACTTCGCGAGGGGCTGCGTCTTGATCTGCCGCATTGTCGGTGTCGGACTCATCGTCACCTCGATAGAGTCGAAGATTCATAGCGGGTTGCAACCTTAAAGACGCGACGAATAGAGATTCCTATTACGATAGGATAGTCGACCACACGTTCGCGCATCAACCAGATTGTCGCAGTCACAGTGTTGAGATGCCCTGCGTTGCTTGCCTGAATTGTGCGCTGTCTTCTGGTGATGCCGGTCACTCGAAATCGCGATGTCGACTCGCGAAGCGTCGCTGTTTCGACAGACATCGCGCGTTTTTCGCAGGCGCGATATTTCACGTGAAATATGGGAACCGGCCGATTTTGTTTCCAATCATTGGAAACCGGGGATTTACCCCGATAGCGACGGGCGCCATGATGCAACACGGAAATCGGCGCAGATTCTTCACAACTGTTGTAAATCGCGGGTTTCCGGGTGGGTCGGTTTCGGG
Organism: Planctomycetales bacterium; assembly: GCA_028285345.1. Taxonomy (GTDB): domain Bacteria; phylum Planctomycetota; class Planctomycetia; order Planctomycetales; family Planctomycetaceae; genus Symmachiella. Next base: position 86 of record JANQPT010000041.1, on the reverse strand, counting down.
GAAGATTCCCGAACCGAGACCGGTACAACGACCGTCGAAATTATCGGATGAACGATTAGATCAAGGATGATCGCCTGCACTATCTC